>JBGAPQ010000004.1:0-325256 GCA_044221225.1 Chitinophagaceae bacterium | reverse complement strand
AATGTTGGAAAAAGCAAACCTGACCCGGAAACCTTTTTCAAATGCGCTTCACAACTTGGTATCACACCTGCAGATTGCCTGGTATTTGAAGATACCCCAAAAGGAGCTGAAGCTGCCGCTAATGCAAAAATGAACACAGTAGTATTGACTCTCCTTCATCAACAGAACGAATTCAATCAATACCCGAATATCATTAAATTTATTAACGATTTCACTGATCCTATGCTCAGCAATCTCATTCCGGTAAAAGGTAATGGACTTTAGATACTAAACTCCTATTTGTAATACACTTCACTCCATCTTAGCTCATTTTTCAAGCTATATAAATCAGTGTTCTTGTTAATCAGAACAAACTCAATGTTTGCTATTTCGGCAAAGTCCTGCAATCCTTCGCTGGTAAGATTCTGACTGTATGCAGTATGATGGGCACCACCTGCAAGAATCCATGCGGCACAGGCTGTTTCAAAATCAGGCTGCGGTTTCCATAATACCCTGGCAACCGGAAGTTTTGGCAGCGTATTGGCCGGTTTAACAGCCTGCACTTCATTTACCAGCAATCTGAACCTGTTACCCATATCAATCAATGAGGCGTTGAGAGCTTCCCCGCCGTCCACATCAAATACCAGGCGAACCGGGTCCGCCTTTCCACCAATACCTAAGGGATGTATTTCACAATTTGCTTTTCCATTAGCAATACTCGGGCATATCTCCAGCATGTGTGAGCCGAGTACCAGTTTATTTTTGGGATCAAGATGATAAGTATAATCCTCCATGAATGAATTTCCGCCTGGCAAACCACTGCCCATCACTTTCATAGCTCTTACCAACGCAGATGTTTTCCAGTCTCCTTCGCCACCAAAACCATAACCTGCAAACATTAATCGCTGTGATGCAATTCCCGGTAACTGTACAATACCATGTAAGTCTTCAAATGTATCTGTGTATCCTTTAAAATCTCCATCCTCTAAAAATCTCCGAATTCCTATTTCAATCTTAGCAGCATCACGAAGTGATTCATGTTGTTTACCTCCTTTTTTCAGGGAAGCAACAAGCTTGTACTCTTTATTATAGACATCAATGAGCTCATTAATCTCTTTTGCTTTCACTTTCTTTATATAAGCAACCAGGTCGCCAACACCGTGTGTATTAACACTGTAGCCGAATTTAATTTGCGCCTCCACTTTATCTCCCTCAGTAACGGCCACCTGTCGCATATTATCACCAAACCGAACAAATTTTGCCCCTTGCCAATCATTCCATCCGGCAGCCGCCCTTGTCCAAATATTAATTTTCTGATGAACTGTAGTGTCTTGCCAATGACCAACCACTACCTTACGGTTTAGCCGCATACGGCTCATAATGAAACCAAATTCCCTGTCACCATGTGCAGATTGATTCAGGTTCATAAAATCCATATCAATACTTTTCCAGGGAATATCCCGGTTGAACTGTGTATGAAGATGTAATAGTGGTTTTCGTAAAATCTTCAACCCGTTAATCCACATTTTAGCAGGAGAAAATGTATGCATCCAGGCAATAAGACCAATACAATTCCTGTTTGTATTCGCCTCACTGCATAGTGCAGCTATTTCATCCGGATCTTTTACTACCGGTTTAAATTTAACCTGAACCGGGATAATCTTTGCTTTATTTAACGTATCTGCAATTTGCTGTGAATGCTCTGCAACCTGTCTGAGTGTTTCTTCACCATATAAATGCTGGCTGCCGGTGACAAACCAAACTTCAAATTGTTTTAAATCCGGTAAACTCATTTTATTTTATTTATGATTCAAAAAATTATTTTATTGAAAATTTATAGACAGTTGTATGTCTGTATGTCTCTCCGGGATTCAGGATAGTGGAAGGAAAATCCGGCTGGTTAGGACTATCAGGAAAGTGCTGTGTTTCCAGGCAAAGGGCTCCATACTTGACATACTTTATACCAGCTTTAGTATTGGTCAGTGTTCCATCAAGGAAGTTACCGGAGTAAAACTGCAGACCCGGTTCAGTTGTCCAAACTTCCATTGATCTGCCACTAACTGCATCACTAAGCTCTGCTATTAACTCAAGCGTAGTTCCCTTTTTATCAAGCACCCAGTTATGATCATAGCCTCCTTTCACCAATGCTATTTCTTTTCCGATTTGCTTCGAAATATTAAAATCCATTGGCCCGTCTTTCACATCTTCCTGTTTGCCTGTAGGGATGAGTTGGTCATTTACAGGTGTAAACTTTGAAGCCTTAATCATCAGGTTGTGTGCCAGAATAGTTGAATCTCTTCCCGCAGATAAATTGAAATATGCATGGCTTGTGAGGTTAACCGGAGTTGTTTTATCTGTTGTGGCTGTATAATCAATTTTGAAAGAGTTATCAGCTCCTAATATATACAGAACCTGTATACTGAGGTTACCCGGGTATCCTTCTTCTCCGTCTTTGCTTAGATAGGTAAGTTTCAGACTACTATCACCGGGTTGCTTCTCAATATTCCAATACACTTTATCATATCCCTTATTACCTCCGTGCAGGCTATTGCCATTATTATTGCCTGCAAGTGTATACTCTTTTCCCCCAAATGTAAATTTGGCGTTGCCAATCCGGTTGCCGTAACGGCCAATTAATGCTCCGAAATAAGGTACTCCGTTTTGCATAAAACCGTCCAGCGATTCAAATCCAGTTACTACATCACCCATTTTTCCTTCTTTATCCGGTGTGATAATCCGGGTAACAGCCCCACCATAATTAATAACACTTATCTGCATACCCTTCTCGTTGGTGAGGGTATATTCAGTGACAGGTTTATTCTCATAATTACCGAAAGGCTTCTCAGTAATTCGCTTTTTAATTGAGTCACTTCTCTCCGTTGCCGGCGTATTACTATCTGAATTGTCATTACATGCTGTAAATAACAACACTCCAAGAACAGGAATAATAAATTTCCTCATATGTAAATCGTTTAGTGTTTAAATGATACCTAATAATTTCATTTCTTCGTAAAATCATGTTTTTATTGCCCATAATAACTATCTGGCCCGTGTTTTCTTTCGTAATGCTTTTTAATTAACGCCTCCTTTAGTCGGGGAGCTTGCGGATTAATTTGTTCCGTAAGCCATGCCATTTGGGCAACACTTTCCAGAACAGCAGCATTATAAACAGCTTTATCAGCATTTTTCCCCCACACAAATGGTGCATGATTACCTACAATCATCATTTCCACTTCCTCGTAATTCAATCCCTTGTTTTTATAGCAATTTATAATCTGGAAACCTGTTTCATACTCGTAGTTTCCCCCAATCATTTTATCATCCATGGGCGGGGCACATGGGATATCAACAGTAGTATGATCAGCATGTGTTGTACCATAAATTGGAATATCCCGTAAAGATTGCGCCCATGCCGTGGCATAAGTTGAGTGAGTGTGTACAATAGAACCAATTTTATCCCAGTGCTTATAAAGTACAGCATGTGTTTTTGTATCACTGCTTGGACGGAGGCTCCCTTCCACAACGTTAGATTCAAAATCAACAATTACCATTTTATCCGGTGCTAATTCTTCATAGGGCACACCACTGGGTTTTATAGCAAAAATCCTTTTATCTCTGTCTGCCACACTTACATTTCCAAAAGTAAAAAGCACCAATCCCAGTTTTGGCAATTGCATGTTGGCCTGGTAACAAGCCTCCTTAATATTCTTATATTCTTCACTCATACTATATTATTAAATAGTTTATATAAAAAATAATTGAAGCTAAACAGTAAAACTTTGACATTCTATAAAGGCACCTAGTGTCTTATACTTCTCATAACGCTTAGCATAAATAGCTGCCCGATGCGGATCAGGATTATATTCTGCATCGAAACCACTACCCATTGCCTGCATAGCATCTTCTACTTTTGAATAAACTCCGGCAGCCGTTGCTGCAAACATTGCTGCACCTATTGCACAGGTCTGTTCACTCTTATGAATTTTAATTGGCATATTCATTACATCTGCCATCATTTGCATGGTAAAAGGTGATTTCTTTGCCACACCGCCTAACCCTATTAACCCTTTTACAGGAACTCCTTCATTTAAAAATCTCTCCACAATTGCTTTTGCCCCAAAGCAGGTGGCTTCTACCACCGCCCGAAAGAGTCTTGGTGCATCACTGCCGAGATTAATACCTGCAAGAACTCCTTTTAAATTTTGATTTGCATCAGGAGTACGGCGTCCATTCATCCAATCGAGACTGATCTCAGCATTTTCATCGAGTGGCAATACTTCTGCTGCCTTACTTAATTCAGGGATTACCTGATTCAGGATTGTATTTTTTTCTTCGCCGTTATTTACAAATTGCAGTGGCCATACTATTAAGTTTTTAAACCATGCATAAGCATCTCCAAAAGCAGACTGACCGGCTTCTAACCCACACATACCGGGTATCACAGAACCATTTACCTGACCGCAAATTCCGCCGACCAGTTTATCTTTCATGTCACTTTTGGGAGCTACCAGCATATCACAGGTAGATGTTCCCATCACTTTACTGAGATAGTAAGGCTCAATCTGGCCACCTACTGCTCCCATATGAGCATCAAAGGCGCCAACGGCAATTATTACATCAGTACTTAGCCCAAGCTTATCCGCCCATCTTTTGCATAATTTACCAGCCGGCTTATCCGATGTATAAATGTTATTATGTAATTTTTGTGTAAACCCATCCAGTAAAGGATCAAGAGATTTAAAAAAGTCATTCGGTGGAAACCCATTAAATTCCTTCGCCCACAAACCCTTATGCCCAGCAGCACATACCCCTCTCTTTAAATCAGCTATATTATTCCCGCCAGTTAGTACAAATGGTATCCAGTCGCAATGCTCTACCCATGAATAAATCTTTTCTCTTACGGCCTTATCTTTCCGCAGTATATGTAGCAGTTTTGCCCAGAACCATTCACTTGAATAAATTCCTCCGACAAATCGCAGATAATTAACGTCAAATTTTTTTGAATGATTATTTATTTCAGCTGCTTCTTTTACTGACGTATGATCTTTCCAAAGTACGAACATAGCATTTGGATTTTCTGCAAACTCAGGAAGAAGAGATAATGGCGTACCTTCTTCATTCACCGCCACAGGTGTAGAGCCGGTTGTATCAACGGCAATACCTTTTACTAAAGCGGCAGCGTCATTTCCACTTTGTCTTACACAATCCCTTATAGTGTACTCAAGTCCTTCCAGGTAATCTAGAGGATGCTGGCGAAATTGATTGCCTGCTGTATTACAATATTTTCCCTCTTTCCACCGGGGATAACAAAAAACTGAAGAAGCAATTTCTTTTCCTGTAAGTGCATTTACCAGAACGGAGCGGACGGAATCTGTTCCGTAATCAACTCCAATGACAAAACAATCCTTCATAATTAGTGTCAAATTAACACTTATTTCAATCACTGAAAAAAAAATTCTGCGCCAAAATAGCCGGATCAGGGATGGATTAACTAATGAACCCCTATCGGAATATCTCCCTTGAAGGGAGAAAGCTCATAAATGCTTGTAAATTTGAGGAATAGTTTTTTTTATCAAGTTTATAGTAGTAGGCCCCTCTTTTTGAGGTTTCCTTTTCTTTATCAGACTGCCTGATAATTAAACCCGCCGACAATAATTTTCGCATAAAATTCCTTTTATCCAACGGCTTGTGATATACAGCGTTGTAAAGGCTCAGTAATTGTGGCATTGTAAATTTTTCTGGCAGCAATTCAAACAGAATTGGATGCAGGGCAGCTTTGTACTGCAATCGTTTCAAGGCCAGGTCAACCATTTGTTTGTGATCGAAAATAAGTTTGGGCACTTTTTTCAATGAAAACCATTCCGGCATGTAGCTTTCACTGATTTGTTTTTCATATTTATGAATATCAATGAGGGCAAAATAAACAACAGATACTGTTCGCTCAACAGGATCCCGGAAGGGCTCGCCAAAAGTGTGCAATTGCTCCATATAAACTCCATGAAGTCCGGTAAGCTTTTTTAATATCCTTATGGCGGCATCATCCAAACTTTCCTTGGGCTGAACAAAACCTCCTACAAGACTCCACTTCTCTTTTTCAGGTTCAAATCCTCTGTGAATCAACAATAATTTTATCTCATCACCATCAAAACCAAAGATTACACAATCAACGGCCACAAGCAGAGGGTTTTCATTATATCGTACAACAGGCATGATTCAAAATTAAGAATATAAGTATTTTGAATAATCAAATTACTTCCCGATACAAAATATTCAAATTCTTGACGGACAAAGGTTTCAAGGTATTGGGCAACAAATTGGCAACATAAAAAAATTAAACAAGAGAAAAAAAGAACAAAATGTTTTTCAGAAAAAAACAGGAAACTAACATTACTAAGTCAACCCATTGTTTCTCTAATTCCTTTCAAGTTCTGGAGTGTACTTTCAATATTCATAATGATGTCGCCTATTAAAACATCTGGGTCGGAAAGATTATCGATGTCAATAGAACTCTTATCGTTTATCCAAAACAAATCCATATTGACTTTTTCCCTAGATAAAATTTCAGAATAGGAATATTTCCGCCACCTTCCCTCTGGCCTTCTTTTGCTCCATGTTTCTTTTCTTTTGGATCGGTTGGTTGAACAATAGCAATCTATAAATTCTTTTAGACTATCCAGTTTAAGCGGATTCATTTTGGGTGTGTGGTGAATATTAGTTCTGTAATCATAAAACCATATTTCTCTCTTTTTATTTCTGTTTACCTTGCCAATCTTTTCAAAGAATAATATATTGGCATTAACACCTGGTGCATAAAAAATTCCTGTAGGCAGGCGAAGAATAGTATGCAGGTTTAGTTCTTCTAACATCTTCCTTCGAATTGTTTCGCCTGCGCCACCTTCAAACAACACGTTATCGGGAAGCACAACAGCAGCACGGCCATTGTCCGACAATATCGATATAATATGTTGCAGAAAAGCTAACTGCTTATTGCTTGTTGTAGTCCAAAAATCACTTCTAAGAAAGTATCCATCTTTCTGAGCCTGTTTTTCATCTATAGTTGGAATGTCACTACTGCTTTTTCCAAATGGAGGATTAGCTAATACGATGTCATATTTTTCAATTGGTAGTGATTTAAGGCTGTCTGTAACATGAATGTCTGGCGTATTCTTTAAATCCCCAATTCCGTGAAGGTATAGGTTCATTAAGCACAATCGAGCTGTAGACCTTTCTATTTCCCATCCGTGAAATGCCTCAAACTGAATAAATTTCTTTTCAGCTATCGAGAGTTTTTTTCCGGAATTGAAATAATCAAGAACACCAAGAAAGAAGCCACCAGTTCCACAAGATGGATCAGCAATTGTCTCCATAGGTGTGGGTCTTAGACATTCAACCATAGCCTTTATAACTGGACGAGGTGTAAAATATTGGCCCGCACCACTGCTTTCAGCATTTTTTTGAAGAAGTGATTCATAGATTTCCCCCTTAATGTCAACACCGGTTGATGTCCAATTCTGTTCATCTATTAGACTAATGAGTTTCTTCAGTTTTACCGAATCATGAATCTTATTCTGAGCTGCTGCAAAAATATTCTGCAGCATTCCACCCGCCTCGGCCAACACTTTTAATATCTTCTCATATTGATCTAATAATGATCCACCTTTATTCTGAAGAAGGGTACTCCAGCTACATTTTTCAGGCAAGTTGTACTTTCTTTTATTTTCATCAGCCATTTTTAGAAATAGTAAATAAGTTAGTTGCTCCAGATAATCGTTATACCCGAGACCATCATCTCTTAAAGTGTCGCAAAACGACCATATCTTTTGTACTAAGTTGTTTGGTTTCATATCAAATTTGATCTTACAAATCGTTTTAACCAGACGTTATAACCATCTAATTCAGCATACAACATAACACAGGCCTTGATGACTGCCGAATATGGTCTATCTGGATTCTTAATATAGTCTTTTATATCTTTTAAGCCCTTGCTCACCACTATTCTGCGTGCTCGTTCGTCTGGGGCATCATCTATCATTTGTTTTACAGCTTTGATTTGCCTTTCGCAATCCTTCCATGCCATTACTCGCTCCCTTTGAAGTTGATCCAGGTCCAGATGATAATAGAAAATTGATTGAATCACTCGATTATGCTCATAGTCATTTACTCCAGCACTAATCGCCTCCCCATTCTCGTCAAAGGTTAATAAGCCTATATCCTCTTCTACCGTTGGATCCAAAAGAATTGGGATTTCACAAACCACAGACTCTTCGTCGTCAGCGATTCGACCAACACCGCTCAGATCAAGAGGAAAGAAATTACCTTTCCCTTTAACACCGTCCTCGTTTAACCGATCCGAGCGTCTTATGTTAGCATAGGTACCAGCAAGACGGTAATTATCCCAGGAATAGGCTTTCCACCAATACCCGTTAGGCTTGGTAATAACTATTCGTCCATTGGGATCTTTATAATCTTCGGAATAGTAAGCTTTATTTTTTGGTCTAAAATGTTCAATGCTTAAATCATTATTGCCTGCGGGCGCTTCAGAATACCAACACTTGTTACTTGATAATGCCATCATCGCCGCCTGAAATTTGTTCCAATCCGGGTTAGCGGTAATATAAGCCTTTCTTTCTTTGGCACCCAGTCTTTTCATAGCAACTAGATGATCTTGCTCTATCTTATCCCAACCAATGTCTATTGCGGTTTGGCTCAGCTTATTTATATCAATGAACTTCATTTTTTCTTGCCTTCCTCTTTTAGCATCTCCTCAACAACCTCCTTGGCAATCCTCTCAAGTTCCTGTTCCTCTTCCTTAGAATATTTCCTATTCGCGAATTCTTCCCTCTCACTTGTTAGTTGTAGAAATTGATTGTACCTACTATCAACAGTGTTATCATTAAAGCCAATCTTTGAAAAATAATTCTTCAAATGTTCTAAAGTATTTCTTTCAATTTGGGTCAATTCGGATTTATTCAGCTTTGCCTGCAAAAAACGTTTTTCATTTAATAAGTCTTCTAATTTCTTACTCATCACTGAAGGAATACCAAATAGCTCACTTGTTAATATTTTAGACACACTCATTTCTCTCGGACTTAAAAAAGGATTTACGGTTTCAGTCTTACCTTCAGAGTTCTTTCTAAATATTTGAACCTGATTCTTCTTTAAGTTTCCAATTACAAGAGGATCGTGAGAGCAGAAAATAATTTGAGTAGTCGATTGTCGTTTTACAACTTTATCCAAATAATCCAAATATTTCCACTTCCAGACTGGATTAAGATGGGTGTCGGGCTCATCTAACAAAATCAAAGATTCATCATCTTTGGTGAACTTTAAAAGCCCCAGAACGGTCAAAAGTTGTTTTTCACCTTCGCTCAACTCATTCATTGCAAGTTCACCTTTCACATAGTGTTTACCAACCTTAATCTTAACATCCTGCAACATATCTGAGATGTGAATACTCTCCAACGCATTAAACAACTCAATTTTACTATTATAGTTTGTGTCTACAAGTTTTTTGAAGTCTGCAAAGTCTTTAATGTAAAGGTACATTCGATTCTGTGTCTCTGACTGCTTGTAGCTAACACTAATCCTTGCTTTATCTTCGATTGGCGCAAATGAAAATTTATAGAGATCGTCCAAAAGTTTTCTGACAAGTCCTTTTGCTCCCCAAAATTGATCTTTAGCCTTAAGTGATTTAGCCCAAACTGGCTGCTTTAGAACAAATAACGCCGACCCAAACTCAGTAATATTCAATTCGTCTCGCAAAAACTTTATTGTTTCCTTTGATTGATCAGGGAACATATAAAAAGCAATCAAGGCAAAATTTGCATGGATATTTTGCGCCAAAAAAATTCTTCTTATTGTATCAAACTTTCCGACTCTTGCATCTTCTTTAATAATTTGGTCATAATATAGTTTTTGATGAAGAATGTAAAGATCTCTGAGTCGATCACTTATTCCTGAATAGTAAATAAATACATGCTTAGGCAAGTATTGATCTATATTTTTAGTAACTTCTGCTGTTTTTACTTTTCCATCTACTTTGAAAATATACTTACCTTTTACATAGCTTGCTTCTACTTGGGTGCCACGGCATTCATACTGAATAAAGAAATCGAATGGGGGGATCATCTTTCTGTTATAGTTGAAGATCAAATCGAGATCTCGAAATATAATGACTAACGCTTCCAAAAAGTTCGACTTCCCTGTCGCATTTAATCCAAGTAGCACAGTTTCCATGGCTGACTCGGCAATGTCAATTCTAAAATCTTGAAGATTTTTGAATGACGTGATGATATGAACTTTGTCTATTCTCATTTCTTTAAGGTTAACATTCCCTTTTTTACTTCACTTATTTTGGGGCTCACCTTTTTTAACTCGGCATAGAACATTTCTATATCACTCCTATATTTACTTTGTTGCCACACTGCTTTCGCGCTCATAGGAGTCTTTGAACCTGCCAAAACTTGAAGTATTGTCAATTCTTTTTCGATCTTTCTTTTCATTTTGGGAGCTTGATTGGTTACTTGATTTTGTTGCTGTAAATACGCCTTTCGCTCTTCGACAATTCGATTTAATAACTCAAATGCAGGCTCTTCACCGACATTTTGATCAGAGAGTTTCCCCATCGCTGCATTTCGCAATATGCTTATCCGAAGCTGTTCAATTTGCTGTTCTGTTTCTAATATCGTTTCTTCAGCTTTGTTGCATACGCTTAATTTAGCTTCTATTTCCTGAACAATTTCCTGCTGAATGTCTATAGGGTAAAGAGGTATGGGTAAACCAGAAAGCGTCTTGATATTTATTGAAGCCAAATTAGTCGTTTGCTTCCCATATTTAAAGAAATAGTCCTTCGCAGTTTTTGTCTGTGAATAGTAGGCTATATACTTCGGGTCTATCGATTTCGAGACTAATCGCGCTCTAAAAATATGATTCTGGTGAATACAATTTTTGATTTCATCTCTCCAAATTGTACCTCTTCCCAGTTTATCCCTGTCCCCTCCCTCCGTATATAAAATATCTCCAAAGATTAATTTATATTTTTCTTTCTCGGGGCGTTGAATTTCGATTGTTTTAACATCCTTTAAATCCAAATATCCATCTTGAACGTTTGCAACTCTTAAATATGGAACTCGGATTGTTTTCTTCCCGGCAAGATTCCGGCCTATAGTTACTCCTCCTGCAATTTCAGCTATCTCCCCTAAACTAGTCCATTTTTTTACTGCCTTTTTTTGATCTTTGGTACCTTTTCCTTCAAATATCCAAGTAAAGAGGCTTTGTTTATAGAAGGCAAGTTGTTTAATGTTAACGGTTAATTGATCCTTACATTTTTTTATTTCACTAAACAATTCCTCAATTTTATCAACTATTCTTAATTGCTCTGGCAATGGGGCTATTGGTATTTTTACTGTTGCCAGATTGCGTCTTGAAATTCTTTTCCTTGTTGTTCCTGTTTGTAGTTCGTATATTCTCTTTCTTACGCCAGGAGAATTTATGATGTATGATAAATACTTATTATTAATCCCATTGCCCGGCCTAATAATGGCCACATCAACAACGGTTACATAACCATCAGCCTTAGCTAGTGGAAACAAAGTTGCCCGCCCTAAAGGTTCTGGCATGCGAGCCACTAAAATATCATCTTGTTTTAAAAATGTGCATCCAAGTTCTTGAGCTCTATCAAACGTCATGTATCTGTTAGACCTATCTTTAAAGTCTGCTTCGCCAATATCGGCGAGTTGAATTAATCGGACGTTTCCATTGGGGTCTTGATCTTTACTTTCTATCCAATCACCATCTACAAATAGTCCTTCAGCGCCAATTAAGTCACCGATGGACGATAAGGACCATCCTTCCGGCAAGTATATTTTATTTTCTTCCTTCTTCATTTTATTGTTGTGGACGCTCCTTTCCTATAAATACATCGCATCTATAGTTAAAGAATTTTGAATCAATCTTTTTGCATATTCATTATCCTTGATTCCAAACGTAGTAACAAAAGTCAGGAAGATGGATTTTTTTGTTTTCGTTTGGTTCTTAAACACATCTTTCTTGTTTTCCAAGTCATCGGCATATCCTTTATCAATTACAAATTCCGATTCCGAGTATTTCATCTCACAGAGGTTAATGACAAAATCTTTTCGGTCAAGTAAAAGATCTATTTGTGCCCCCTTACCTTTCTTTGGCAGGAATCGCCACGTCGATTCCTCGGTATATATGCCTGATATGCCCAATTCCCTTTTGATCTGAGGAACATGCTTCAGACATACTCTTTCAAAAGCAATCCCGCTCCAACTTTTCCATGACTGGCCTGACGAGAAACTTTGCCAAACCTCATCGCCTGAGGATCGGTTGTGTTGCATGAACTTTAGATAAAAGTGGGTAAACTCATCCGCAAGTTTATAGATCGTATCTCTTGACTTTTTATCATAAGGCTGCCACGCCATCACGAACCCAGATTCAATCAACTCTTCCAAAAGACTGGTTATAGTTCCGCCAGAACTCAAACCAGCTTTATCTATTATATCACTCCTTGTAAGTCCCGAATTGTTACCTGACAATGCTTTAACGACAGCCAAATGGCGTGTAGCATCATCGAATAGAGAATGGTAAAGGTTCTTAAATTCATTTGCCAGCAATCCATCCTTAGTAAAACAAATTCTGTTAACAGCCTGGGTTGCACTTTCACCTTTGTGAATCTCTTTTAAATAATGTGGGATACCTCCCATGATCATGTATATCTGAAGAATCTGATAGCGATCCATGTTTATGTTCCGGGTGTGTAAAAAATCCTCCGTCTCCTTTAAGTTAAATGGAAGCAGTCTTATTTTTCGTGTTATGCGATTGTGTAGTCCCCCCTTATTATTTACAATGTTCTGTATCATCCAGGAGGCCGCTGAACCACATATCACGACTATGAGATTGTTTTGATTATTACCCCAACTGTTCCACCAATGATCGAACGCTGGCAAGAAGCCTGACTTATGTGTGTTCAACCACGGAAATTCATCCAAAAACACAACTGTTCTCTGGGTCGCTAATTTCGGAGTCAGAAAATGAGATAGCTGATCAAAAGCATCCGACCAGTTATCTGGAACCCTGTATAGTTTTTCGTTGCCTGTTGCTTTCCCAAGTGCCTTATTAAAGTTTCCAAGCTGATCAGCCAGTTTTGCTTCCCGGGTCCCCACAAATTCAAACACCAAACTCTTTTGTAAATATTGCTTGATCAAAAATGTTTTTCCTACTCGTCGCCTGCCGAATAATGCAATCAGTTCAGGAGCACCTGAATCCATTGCATCCTGTAATAATTTTTTTTCCGTATGCCTGCCTATCAGTTTTTCCATTCTTTCATTATTTCCGGCCATAATTTTGATTTTCGTTATACTTATGGCTGCGGATAATAAAATTATTTTCAGCCAAAAGTAGATAAAATTTTAAAGATCTGGCTGCGGATAAATAAATTAATGCCAGCCATAAGTTAGGTTAAAATACTTCTCCCGGATTTACGCCTTCTTCAGCACCGTCCCTGCCCTCGCCGGATCACCCATAATTCGCTCCATTTCAGCCGTCACCAAATCCTCAATTTCCTGCCGGATCTGGTCATAATTGCGCTGTATCATGGCCTGAGTCACCTGTCGGACTACCGGGACGGGTTTGTAGCCTGCTTGCTCCCGGTGTAAGGCATCATGATCATTTAAGATGGCACAGTGGAAAGCTTTTAGCTCAATTTTCTGACCCGGATCGTCGGCAACCATCCCCACAAATTCCCCGGAACTGAGGGCGGCTATTTTTGAGGCAGGCATAGCCGTATCAAGCTGCTTGGAACGGCTGATCGAAGTATCAGTCCGGTTGATGGAAAGGCTCGTCCGGTCTTGCATGATCTTCCCGAATCTTTCTGAAAGCTGTTTAGCAGTCTCCCCGGTCACCTGCCCGGAGATGATATTTCCGGTAATATTCATGATCACATCCGCCTGGTCTTTTCCATAATCTTTTTTTAGTTGGCTAAAATCCTGCACGCCTAATGTGGTTGCAACCTTATTGCTTCGGGCGGTGGCAATGAGACTGTCCATATTATTGAGATAAATAGTCGGAAATTCATCAAACACCAAAGAACTCTTTTGCTTTCCTTTTTTATTGACTGTTTTAATCAATCTTGATATATACAATGATAGAACAGCTCCATACACTTGTATCTTCTGCGGATTATTCCCCATGCAAACTATCTTGGGAGAATCGGGATTATTGATATCAAGGGTAAAATCATTTCCTGACAACACATAATAGAGCTGTGGTGATGCCAGGCGTGCCATCGAAATTTTTGCCGAGGCGATTTGCCCCTCCAACTGCTCCATCACATCATTCATATAGGCCGAAACAAAGGGATTGATGAGGGCTTCAATTTCCTTTTCCGTTTTGAGAATAGTAAACAGTTTATCATAGTCCACCTGCATTAGCTCAATGACATGGGGAAGTGTGCAGAATTCTCCATCGTTGTACCGTCTCAAAAACCAGATAATAGCAGTCAGAAAATTTATCGGTGATTCCACAAAAAAATCTCCCTGTCGTTTTATCCATTCTCTGTTCAATCCCATTAATATTGTTCGGGCAGATTCCGATGCATCTGTTATATCCAGCATATTTTCTTTATCGAGCGGGTTGCAGCGATGTGTTCTTGACAGGTCTTCAAAATTGATCACATAAAAATTAGGGGGAACTTTATACAAATGGCGATGTTTCAAATAATGATTGTATGCAATCACAGATAAATCATCAAACTTAAAATCATACACGAACATTGAAAACCCTTTCTTGATGTGTTGCGTGATCACATGCCGGATAACAAAATAAGATTTCCCGGCGCCGGGAGATCCAAGCACCAATAATGAGCGGAAGGGATTAATGATATTAATCCAGCTCCTGCGAATTTTTCCTCTTAGGTTATACTGCGCCGGCAGATTGATGGAATACTCATTTTCCAGCAGCCTTTCATCCTGCGGGAATGTTTCATTCTCCTTATTAAAAATGTCTTTACTATTTAATCGCTGCCGGATAATTCTGGACATCAAAGTACCTCCGGTTAAAATGAGCACAAAACCCAACACCGTAACTATCATATAAGTAACTGAACAGGTTTCAATGGTAGCCGGGACATACAGACAGAGATAACTGAGGAAATAAACAATCAAGCCAATCACGATATAGGCAACGGCAATTTTGTGATTGATCTTTTCATCTTTCTTTCCCTTAGCGCCTAAAAGAGAAATGACCAGTAAACTCAAAGCAATTAGTTTCGCAGTAATGAATTTTTCAAACAAACCGGTATTAGCAATATTGCTTAATAGTCTATCGGATATTTCTGAAGTTAGTTTCCATTGCTCAAAAGCTCTATAACAACAATAATAAAAATGAAGCCCCAGCAGCACGATGCTCATCAGCCGGGTCATATCTAAGATTTTTCTCAGCCCCTGTTCATTCTCACCTGTATTCATAATCTTATTTGCTTTCTTTTTCTTCCCTTCCTTTTTTTCTTTAACTGATACGGAACAAAATCCTGCATTCCTGCCGAAGAATGAGCTATATCAGGAATCTTCAATTCGCTCTGCGGCGAATGAGGAATTGCTACCCCCTGTGCAACCGCTTCGGCCTGCCGGAAATTTTTCTTTTCACCAGCCAAATCAACAGCAATCCCCAAACCGGCAGTGCCTGTTCGCTCCAGAATCATTTTCGCACTGTACGCTTTTCCCAAATCACTTCCATTGAATATGCATTTGGTCTGGTGATCTACATAAGTAACCCCATAAATAATTCCTTCCTTATTCTGCCGTAGTACTACACTTATTCTTTCTTTATTCAAATCATCGATAAACCCTTGTAATCCTGATCCGGTCTTTTTCAGCAAAGCATAATCAATCACAGTCCGTAACCTTTTTGCATGGGGCTGTTTCAATCCTTCATTTTCTTCAAACCTTTTCTCCAGGTTATTCAGTGTCGGCTTCATATAAAACAGACTGGCTTTAATGGGAGTGCCGACTTTATTTCCTTTTTCATCGAGTACCCGAAATAACAAACCATTATGTTTGTAGGTATGCGACTCCTCACCGCACCTGTCTGCAATGACATTGTATAGTTTCAATACAGCATTCAACTCTGCAAGAGAGCCGTATTTATATTGAGGGATCACCACTCCAAGAATATTTGAAATTGCAGCTTTAGTTGCCCGTTTACCCGGATTGATCTTTTGTGCGTTGATCGGTTTTAGCTTTAAGGCGTCACTCAGTTTTTTACTCTCAGCTTCTACCAGCCCAAACTCTCTTTCAATTTGTTTCCGGGCAACTTCAGATTGATTGCGCCCCAAATTGTGCATTGAAATCCTGCTGCCATCACTTTGAATATTTGTGCTGACGATATGAATATGCGGGTGTCCCGTATCAAAATGCCGGTAAACGAGATAAGGCTGATCGCCGAAACCAATCCGCTTCATATAGCTATCGGCAATGGCAATCACTTTTTCATTTTCCAGGTTTTCCGCAGGATCAAAATTCAGCGACACATGCAGTGTATTAGTAGTAGCTCTTTCATTCAGCGAAGTGAGCTTTTGAAAAGTCGCCAGTTTCTCATAAAAATTCATTTCGCCAGCATTCTTTAAAAAGTTGTGTGCCGCTAAAATTTCAGCATGGCTTTCCTTCACCTTATGCTCGTTATAATTGAGCGCCTTTCTGATACTTTTTCCTGTATTTATTCTTGCAACCATTGAGCCGATAATTGACCAATTTTTTGATTGATTTCTGTGACCTTTTCCAAAAACTTTTCACGTTCTTTTTCAGTTCCCAAAGCCAGCGATTTTATCTCCTGAAAATGACTCGCTGTGTGCATCCTTTTAACCAGTTGATTGAAGTTGCTACCTATAGCCGATAATTCATTTCGCAGGCGAACAAGTTCTGCCATAAATTCATCTAATGACTTGTCACGGGTGTAAACGGTAACCGGCTTTTCCAATAACACAAAGCGGATATATTCACTCAGTTTTTTCTTGGTCGTTGTTTTAAAAGCAGTATCAACTTTATTGTATTCCTCCGGCCTGAAGCGGATTGTAACCTTCCGGGATAACCTTGATTTCTCACTACCCATAACCTCACATTATCATTTTCAAATCCCACCCGAAGCGACTCCGGAGCAAAAGGGAAAACCGTTTGTCCGACAAACGTACATTTTACCATGCCGTCAGATGGGCATTAAACAGCATTGAAAAAGATGCTTTAAAACTTTGTCGGTCATTTTCAATATCGTTAAGTCAATTTCTCAAATTATTTTTTTACAAAGACTGCCTAATTCCCTTCTTCGCCGATTTACCAATATTCTGTATCCATTCATTCAGATCATTGTACCCCTTATACAAATGACTTTCGTCCTTAAATTTTTTACTCCAGGATAAAGCCTGAAGGGTGCAATTTTGTCCGGTTTTATCACGATCCAGGTACAATCGAATACTATCATGTTGCTCCATTAGTTCTCTGCTCTTTTCAAAAAAGGAAGTGGAATTCAACACAAGAATATTTAAAGAAGTAAGAGTCTGATTTTGATAAATAGATTTGTGCGAAAGAAAGTTGAAAAAACCTTCGAAAACAGCCAGTTCTTTACCCCCATTTTCAAAATTTGTAATAGCCTTCGGCGAACAGCTTCCCTTGTACCAGGCATTGCGCAACTCATAACCTCCCTCATTGTTTCTAAACCCGATGGCTGAATGCACTTTATTGTGCAATGAAAAATTGATTTCGCAACAATATTTTCTTGCTACCTCTTCATCTATCCGGCGTTGCTTTAAGTACCTCAATAGTGAGAGTGATACAAGTCTGCCTTCTGACAGGATTTTGAGAGGCGATTCTTCAGACTTTTTTTCTTGCAAAGGCTGCTGGTGAAAGGAAAGATTACCGTCCAATTTACCGAGGAACTCTTTGACTGAACAGTTGTAAAACAGCACGCCAAAATCTACCAGGTTACCGCCTTGCCCTGTTCCGTGATCGTACCATACATTTTGTTTACGATTAATTTTAAAGGATGCTGATTTTTCTTCCCTTAACGGAGAAAGATACCAATAGTCATCCCTTTTAATTTTTGATGGATTATAACCCAATGATGCCAGGTAATTCACCATGTCCATCAGCTTTGCCTGCTCGCAGGTAAGCCTGTTTGCTCCAATATTCATTCTTCACGATTTTCAAAACTCACAAATCAGAAACAGGCGCAAATTAATTATTGTCTGACGTGCTGCAACATCCCCTGCAAATTTGATAGGGGATAAAAACAAATTCAGTGCATAGTTTTGCTTCTGTGAAAATGATTTGTGGACAAGAAAACAATTACTATGCTTGCAAAAAATGAAGTCGCCAAAATCTATGAAACAATCCTTAGCATTCCCGGCATGAACGATGAAATAAAAGTGCCTATGAAAACATCCCGGAAAAATTTATTGCTTCTGAGTAAGGTGATTGAAAGAGGGCTGAATGGTAAAGAGACAGAGGATAAATCCATCAGCATTTTGGATTCGCTGTCTAAAGAGACGTTGCAGGAACTTGGAGAAATAAGTATCCAGATGCTGAATAAGGCCGGCCTGACTGAGATGAATGAAAAGCTGAAGTCATTCTGAGCTTTGAAACTATTAATAAAAAAAGGGACTACTTAAAGCAGTCCTTCGTCAGCAAAGCTATAATAGCCATCGCTGGTAACGATTACATGATCCAATAAAGATATATCAAGGAATTTGCCAGCATTCTTTATCTTTTGTGTTAATTCTTCATCAGCCCTGCTGGGTTTCAGGCTCGAACTCGGATGGTTGTGGGAAATAATAATTCCGACAGCATTTGCCTTCAAAGCAGCCATTAAAACCAACCTTGGATCTGCCACGGTACCCGTTATGCCGCCACTTGAAATATCAACTATGCCTAATACACGGTTGGCACGGTTTAATAATAAAACTTTGAATTGTTCAACGAAGTCAATTTTGTTTTCGTTCCAAAGACCTATCAGCAATTCAGCAGCATCTTTGGATGTACTGATTTTAGGACGCTCAGACGCTTTTACTTTTGATTTGTAGATCAATTCTACTTCGGCCACATTTTGCCAAGCTGTTTGATTCATTACGCTTTCCATAATTCAATCTTTTAAATGTTTAAAAATTAATTATGGAACATTACCCGGTCTCTCGCCGAATTTGCGCAAGGAGGACGCGGAATTAATGAAGGCTTTGTGCGGATGGCATGTGTTCATCCGAACTCCTTGCCAGCATATTGCAGGCGAAGGCCGAACTTTGTGGAAGTGATTAATGAACTTCTACAATTGACCATCCATAATAGTCAGGAACTTAAACCGACATTTGGAAATTGACTTAACCCAATGCGTTTTGTAATGAGGATAATTAATATGTCTGGAATTTGATTTCATCCCGGCAGCTTCCTCCAATTTCTTCATACTAACGCCGGGATGAATTGAAATTCTCAATTGCCTTTTCGGCGCAATGGTTCCGGCGTTCCGTTATGAGGAACGAATAACAGTTCATTTAAACGGCGGAAGGATTGCGCCGGGTCTTTGTAGGGGGTTAATGAAATGCAATGACGACTTATTTCATACAAGTCAAAACATTTCTATTACATATGGAAATATTTTCCTCGAAATAGGAAGCAATAAGATTATTATCCAAAGTTGGAGCTTGTTCGTTTTATTATCTGCGCCGTGTTCATACACAGGCACACATGGATGTAGTGGCTGAATCAACAGCCAACGTATTTGAGAGGAGAAACAGGATCAAAGGATTAAAAATGATATATGAACCCAAATATCTTCGATTTTTCCAGGCACGGTTTAATAAATTATGATCAATTATTTTTTTCAGCGACCGGCTCCAGTCTTTTCCAATCAATTTTTTTTCCGAAGCCAAAGCTGTTATCAGTAAACTTTATATTCACAAGTTTAATCGTCCAGATATCACCGGGTATAGTCATGGCAATGGGGTGCCTTTTATAATACACCGAAGCGGCATTCTGTGTAAGGGTATGACCGCCATTTAATACACTACCTTCAAATTGTAATCCTTTTACATGCAGTTTGTTTAATCTATCCGGCAGAATCGTACCGGCCACTGCCGGGTTTGCAAATAAGATTTTCGAATGTTTTGAATCTGCGGATGATTTAAAATAGAGCAAACCTTTTTCTGCGTTAAAAGCATAATAGCAACTGAAGCAATGAGGGTTTCCTCTTTCATCCACACAGCAAATGTTGGCACAGGTTTGTTTTTTTATAAATTCCTTTATTCCTTCGTTCATATAATTTTTATTATGCGTATCGGGCAACTGCCGGCCACCAATTTTGCTTTGGCGGCTTCTGTAGCCGTTACATTCAGTACAAAAATGTTTTTCTTTTTGGTTCCTTTCAAAAGTATAGCCTTACCATCTTTTTTTGACATGCGCCATAGTTCAGGCTGTTGTTCATAGCAAACACCACAACCGATGCACTTGTTTCGATACTGGATTATTTTATGCATTCTGCGTTTATAATTTTATAAAGTTTATCACCGGCAGCTGCCTTTGCCGCCACAGGAATGGTTATCTTATTGCCC
This sequence comes from Chitinophagaceae bacterium, assembly GCA_044221225.1. GTDB lineage: Bacteria > Bacteroidota > Bacteroidia > Chitinophagales > Chitinophagaceae > JJ008. The sequence goes on along the minus strand of JBGAPQ010000004.1, from coordinate 304,672 downwards.
TTTACGGCTTCATTCTTTTTTTCACCATTTACCCAAAGCGTTTCTACTTTTTCTTTTACCATTCCGAAATGCCGTCCGGTCGCCATCAGCGTATCACCCACTTTTATATTTCCTGATTCGATTATAAACTCTCCGATTCCAATTTTGGGATAATACTTCGTTCCCTTTCCGATATAAACTTTTTTCTCAGTCGCCACCGAACCCGGATCCGTTGTCCATTCGCCCAGTTTGCGGCCGAGAAAATAACCTTCCCAGAAACCCCGGTTATAAACTTTTTCAAGTTCGTTTTTCCATACTGCTGCTTTTTGCTGTGTATAAGTTCTGTTGCTGACTGCATCAATGGCTTCACGATAACAGTGGGTTACAGCCTGTACATAATCAGCACCCTTTGTTCTGCCTTCTATCTTCAAAATATCCACACCGCTATCAATTACCTGGTCAAGTATATCAATCGTACATAGATCTTTTGGCGACATGATGTATTGATTATCTATTATCAACTCTTCTCCTGATTCAGCATCTTTTACAAGATAAGGGCGACGACAATTTTGTACACAGGCGCCACGATTAGCCGACGCATTTTGGGTATGCAGGCTTAAATAACATTTGCCGGAAACAGCCACGCACAAAGCCCCATGTACAAATAGTTCAATTTTTATCAGTTCGCCTGAAGGGCCTGTGATATTTTTTCGTTTTACTTCAGTACAGATATTTTTTACCTGGCTAAGTGTAAGCTCTCTTGCCAAAACAATTACATCCGCAAAAGATGAAAAAAATTTTACTGTTTCGATATTACTTACATTGGCTTGCGTCGAGATATGAAGCGGGATGTTCAGTTTCCGGCAGTATTGCATTACCGCTATATCTGACGCAATAACGGCATCAATTTTTTGTTTTTTTCCTTCCTCCAGGATTGTTTTTAATAACGTCATATCATGTTCATACATCACTGTATTGAGGGTGATATAAGAGCCGATATTATTTGCTTTGCAAACAGAGCTGATCTCTTTAATATCATCAAGTGAAAAAGAATTGGAAGAACGTGTACGCATATTTAACTGCTCAACTCCAAAGTAAACAGCATCTGCGCCGGCGTTGATGGCTGCCTGCAAACTTTCAAATGAGCCGGCAGGAGGCAACAGCTTAACTTGCTTTTTCATTAATACACTCCTCGTTCGCTTTTTTTATTTCTGCAGTCTTGTATTTCCTGTTCAGCGCTTCTTCGTATTGTCTTTTTTCCGACAGAGTTATGGGTTTTACAGGGATCGTTTTTGTGGTTTTCCCATTGTTGTCAAGTGCCACAAAAGTGAAATAGGCCTGGCTGATCAAATAGCTTTTCCCGGTTAACACATTCTTTGCAAATGCAAAAACGAATACTTCCATTGACGTATTAAAACTCCTTGTTATTCTCGCAGAGATTGTAATAACATCCCCTGTTCGGGCTGCTTCGTAAAAATCAACACAATTGATAGAAGCGGTTACACAAATTTTTTCTGCATGTGTTTGTGCACACACTGCTGCCGCAATAGCCATCCATTCCACCAGGCGTCCACCCTTTAAAATGCCCATTGGGTTGGTGTCGTTGGGGCAAACCACTTCTGTCTTAATGGTTTCAGATTCTGATGGTTTTTTATATTCCTTCATTTTACTTTTCCGTTGTTTCAACTGAATCAGTAACTGGCTGTACTGATAATCTTTCCGTGATTAAGTTGAAAATATCTTTTGCCTGCATCCGATTAAAATCTTCATGTTGTTTTTTATTTACACCAAAAGCAGTTAACTCAAAATGCACATCCGGAATGATGTTATGATTAGCTAAACATGCTTTGGAACAGGCTAGTGGACAACCATCAATGGCAATGATTTTTCTTCCAGACAATGCTGTTCGTACCAATTTCTTTACATTACCGCCTACACCGGCAATGCATGACATTTCTGCAATTCCTTCTCTATCCATTTTTATCGCTACATAATTAGCCATCTGTGCAGCACTGGAGCAGCCTGAGCAGGAATATACCAATGGCTTTTCGTAAGCTTCTGTTTTAAGCATAGCATTTATTGTATCAGGCAAATGATGGGGACACCTCTTCGCCCTTTGTTTTTTGCTGTTCTGTGATGTAAATATTTTTTTCCTTTAGTTTTTTTCTCCGCGATGTAATGAACCATGCGAGCGGTATCACTCCACCTAATGTAAACAAGGCGCCACCGATTATCCGCAACCAGGTAAACGTTTGAAATGCCGTTCCATCAATAAAAGAGCTGCTACGGGCAAACCACAGACCGTCTTCAGTTACGGTTTTAAATTGCAGAATACCTGCCGGGAACAGATCAAGAAATACCATCAGTAATAAACCAACATTGATTGACCAGAAGGCCGTTTTGATGAGCCGCGGTTTCCATGAAGAAGCCTTAAATAATAACTGGCAGCAAAAAAGGACGGCGGCCAACGCAAGATTACCATATACTCCCATCAAGGCGGCATGACCGTGATTGACGGTTAAATAAGTGCCATGCTCATAATAATTGGCAATAGGAAGATTAATGATAAAACCTAATACACCCGCCCCAAAAAAGTTCCAGAAGTTAACTGCCACTAAAAATAAAAACACTTCTGAAAAGCCAAACCGTTTATTCAAATCACCATTTACTTTGTTATTAGCTTCAAGCACTTTTGGAAGTTTGCTGAAGCGCCATGCCTCAAGAGTAAGCAATACCAGCGGCACGACCTGCAACGTAGAAAATACAGAGCCAAGCGCCATCGTAAAAACCGGTTTTGCATTCCAATAAAAATTATGAGAGATGCCAAGCAATCCCGATCCAAGGAATAACAATGTGGCTAAATAAATAACTCTTGTTGCCGCCTGCCTGCTTACCAAACCCATCACAACCATAAAATACCCGATCAATACCGTAGTAAATACTTCAAAGAAAGCTTCGGCCCACATGTGCACCACCATCCAGCGCCAGAAATCGGCAATGACAAAATTGGTTTTGGGCGTGGCAATAAAACCGGAGATCAGTAATAAAATAATACTGAATGTTGCATACACTAACCAATTAGGCAATACCCACGGCTGTTTTAATTTCATCACGGGTTTGATTCCCCGGTATAATGTTATTGCCCAGATAATAAATACCGCACCAAGTAATATCTGCCACAGCTTTCCGATCTCAACATATTCCCATCCCTGGTGGCCCAGCCAATACCAGTTTCTTCCGATAATACCTTTTGGCCCCAGCAATATGCCGGCAAATGACCCGGCTACTAACACTACAGTAAGCCAAAAAATAGTATTGATAAGCTTCACCTGTTTCGGAGACTGTTTTGGCGAAACCAGCGACATCATAAAAAATGAAGCGCCGATCCAGCAGGCGGATATCCATAGGATGGATAACTGCACATGCCAGCTTCTCGTTACAGTAATGGGTAATGGCTCAGAAATATTAAACCCAAAGAAGTTGATAAGACCGACAAAATCATGAACAGTTAATATACCGGCAAGAACCTGCACGGCAAAAAGCAGGATAGCAACATAAAAGAATTTATACGTAGATCTTTGCACAGCATCAGGGCTGAACTTTTGTATTTCGCCTCTTGACATGAAGGGTTGTGCATTGTTTGTATAAACATTATCATCCAGCTTCTCCAGTTTACCATGATAATACAATACCAACCCGAGACCAAACACCAATCCCAATGAACCAAGGATGCTCCAAAGTATGATCGCTGAACTTGGTGTGTTGCCGGCAGCGGGATCAAAAGGCCAGTTATGAGTATAGCTATATTTTTCTCCCGGTCTTTCCACACCGCAAACCCATGCACCCCAGAAGAAGAAAGCAGTCAAAGATTTTATTTCATCATGATTAGTGATATATCCTGCTGGTTTAAAAGCCCCGGAAAAAGAGGGATCAGTAAATTTTTGATCATAATATTTGATCATCTCAGTTGCTGCAAAGGATTGGGCATTGCTCAGCGTTACCTTATTATTTCCCTTATTGTAGCGGTTGCTTTTTATCTCTGTTTTTACCTGCTCAGCCACTCCTTTTTTTAGTAAGTCATTGTTGTCGCCACTTGCCAGCTTCGACTGGTAATAATCATTCATGTATTTTGAGACAAGATGCAATGCTTCTGCTGTATAGTCGGGTCCGCGGTTGGCGCCATCGCCAAACATGCTGCCATATTCCATCAGGGCATATTTCTGAAATATACCCTGGCCTTTCAATACATCTTCTTTGGAGAAAACAATTTCATCTTTTGAAGAAACATAAGAAGCAATCGGCGGGGCCTCCGTGTAAGTATGCACGCCAATCATCGTCACACCTGTAATGCTGACGATAAAAATGATCAGTAAAGGCAGCCACCAGTTTCTGGGAGTCAGCAGGTAGCTGATAAAACTTTTTTTTGCCATAAAGCAGATTTATTGGGTAAATATACTAATTAAGGATAAATTTGTCCTTAATTATTGAATATGATTTCTTCTTTATTGCCGCAAGTTTCAGGTATCATGCCTAATAGTTGTCATAATGCCTGAAACCTGTTTATTGTCTGATCAAAAAAACGAAAATATATACCCTGCTGACCTAACTATATGATGCACATCACAAAAATTTTTCATTTTGAAATGGCCCACGCTATAAATGATTATAGCGGTGCCTGTAAAAATATACATGGGCACTCCTATGAGCTGCATGTTACTATAACTACAGAAAAACCAACTGATGGATACCTGCCGTCTCCCGGTTTTATTTTTAATTTTAAGGAACTAAAGAGAATTGTTTCTTCCGCTGTCATTGAAACATTAGATCATAAGCTGATTGTATCTCGCAGTTTTATTGAAAAGAATTCTGGTATTGAATTGCAGGAAAACCTTGCTGTATGGGAAGCAGAGCCATCGGCAGAGAACCTGCTTATTTATATCCGGGATATCATGAAAAATAAATTACCCGGAGGCGTGATACTGGCTTCATTAAAACTTTATGAAACTAAAGATTCTTATGCAGAATGGATCAATAGGAAAATTTAGGAAAAACAGGTAGATTACTTTCAAAAACTCATTCATGTTTTCAAAGGCTACTGAATATGCATTGCGTGCCACCATTTATATTGCACAGAGAAGCGATGATAAAAACAAGCCGGGTCTTGCTGAAATTGCAAAAGCAATAGATTCACCTCAATCTTTTACTGCCAAAATATTACAGCTACTTACCAAAGACAATAAGGTGGTGAGCTCAGTCCGTGGGCCGAATGGAGGCTTTTTTCTTACCGAAAAAGCAAAAAAACTACCAGTGCGTACAATACTTGAGGCAATGAAAGAGGATGAAATATTGGAAAAATGTGTTCTTGGGTTGAAACAATGCTCTGAAGCCAAACCCTGCCCGATGCATGCACAGTATAAATCTATCAAACACCAACTGATAAAATTATTTGAAACAAAAACCATTCAGAACCTGGCAGAAGAAATAACAACCGGCTCCAGTTTTATAGGAAACAAAAAGTAAATGATAGTACTAGTTTTACACGGAACCTACATTCTAAAATTTGGAAGGGAGTTCTGCGTCTAATATCTACGCCTCCTGCTGGTTTGCTTCAATTGGCTTATTAAATGTTCTTTCTTTGAAGTGAAAAATGAAAGTTACTGCAAGACCAACAATGCAGCCGGTTAACACTGAGACAACCCTTTCTGTTGCAGTTTCCCAAATTTTACTCCCTGCAGGATGCAACATTATAATGATTGTAGCGCACAGAGATGATCGTATTCCTGCATCTAATTTAAATATATAACACAGGCATAGTGTGATTACTAAAGCCAAACTCAAAATCCACATGTTGGTAGGAGTAATAAGCAACGAAACAACACCAATAGTTACTCCAACAATATTTGCCTTAATACGGGTAATAGCCAATGTGAGCGAATCTTTACCATCCGCAGAAAGAACTAAAACGACAGAAATCAACCCCCAATTAATATCAGCACGAGGAATAAAAGGAGAAATAAAAAAAATTAGAAGCGTTCCGCTGCCACACTTTACCGCATAAATCAAAAAACTTAACACCCTTCCGCTCATGATTTGTTTCATATCGTAATAGACCTAAACAAGGCTGTTAACAGCATTAAAGAAATATGATTACAGTTTTTGTTTCATGTTAGCCGTGATATATTGCAGGCTTAAATTCTTTTTTTGTTTATACCGTAAATTCAATTCCCTGTGCCAAAGGCAAATCAAGGCCATAGTTTATTACAATAGTTTGTCTTCGCATATATGCTTTCCATACGTCTGAGCCACTTTCACGGCCACCCCCTGTTTCTTTTTCTCCGCCAAATGCTCCCCCAATCTCAGCCCCGCTTGTTCCGATATTTACATTAGCAATACCACAATCACTGCCAGAGGAAGAAAGAAAAAGTTCCATTTCTCTCATGTTAAGCGTAAAAATGGAAGATGATAATCCTTGCGGTACATTATTTTGCAAACTTATTGCCTCCTCAATACTTCTATATTTCATAACATAAAGTATGGGAGCAAAAGTCTCTTCCTGCACGATGGCCATTTTATTATCTGCTTCAATGATGCATGGCTTTACATAACACCCGCTTTCATAATTATCTCCCTGCAAAATTCCGCCTTCAACAATTATATGCCCTCCCTCCTGCTTTGCTCTTTCAATAGCTTTGGAATAATCCTCCACAGCTTTTTTATCAATTAATGGTCCAATATGATTAGCAGCATCGAGAGGATCCCCGATTTTTAATTGCGAATATGCTTTTTTAAGAATTGTTATAACCTTATCATATATCGTTTCCTGTATTATCAATCGCCGGGTTGTGGTACATCGTTGACCTGCTGTTCCGACCGCACCAAATACAGCGCCTGCCAGAAGCATACTGAGATCTGCATTCTCAGAAACAATTATTGCATTATTACCACCCAATTCAAGTATAGTTTTACCAAAACGTTCTGCTACAGTCTTTGAAACATGTCTTCCAATTCTTGTTGAACCGGTAAAGGAAACAAGAGGTATTCTTGTATCGTTATTAATAAAATCTCCGGCAGCATTACCGACAATCAAATTACTTACTCCCTCCGGCACATTATTTTTCCTGAAAACATCTGCAATAATATGTTGACAAGCTACTGCACAAAGCGGAGTCTTGGAAGAAGGTTTCCAAACACAAACATCTCCGCATACCCATGCAATGGCTGCATTCCAGCTCCAGACTGCAACAGGAAAATTAAAAGCCGAAATAATGCCCACAATGCCTAAGGGATGCCATTGCTCATACATCCGGTGCATAGACCGTTCGCTATTCATGGTTAATCCATAAAGTTGTCTTGAAAGACCAACGGCAAAATCGCAGATATCAATCATCTCTTGTACTTCGCCCAACCCCTCCTGAAGACTTTTTCCCATTTCATAACTCACCAATTTTCCAAGTGGTTTTTTATTCTTACGCAGTGCTTCTCCAATTTGCCTGACAATTTCACCACGCTTTGGTGCAGGCCATGCCCTCCATTGGAGAAATGCCTCAGTAGCTTTGTTCATCACTTGCTCATAATCCTTCTTATCACCGCAGGTTACTGAACCAATAAACCTGCCGTCAACAGGAGAATAAGAATCCAATTTTTTCCCCTGACCTTCTGACCACTGTGTACCAGTTGAAACACCCTTGTTTTCTCCGATAATTTTTAACTCTTTTAAAAAATCCATACAAATATTTTAGTATTAAAAAATCTGCACTATTGTACCCACTATCGTTTTACTGTCTGCGAGGTATAAGTGCTTTCGAATATTTTATCTGCATTAGCAGTTTCAAATCCTTCACGCCGATGATCCCTGTTAACATCCTTTGCATCCAATAAGAGATATTCGGGCAAAACTTTCCTTTCAGCAAACTCTACATAAGAACCGGGAATAGTCACTTTTCTTCCATTAGCAAATTCAGCTTCTACCATTTCAGCAACAGTGGAGCTTTGTAGTAACAAACCATCTGAACTGATTTTAATCTTTCCTCCTGAATCATTCAGCAAAAAGCCACTCCTCTCAAGAAAATTATTATAAGACTCAATTGCATTATACCCAAGTTTTAAATTATGCACACTGACCGTGAAATGATTCAAATAATAACGATTGAATATGACCCATGCTGCATATTCACTCTCTAATGAAAGTAATTTGTAATCTTCAACGGTAGGAGTTCTCCACAAACTGCTATGCAAAAAATGATCAACTGTATTGGCATCATCAAGGTTCAATTCGTCAACAGGGTCCGAAGCAATTTCAGAGGTATAGCTTGTGATAACCCTTTGTGCGTCCTCACTCAGGTCCTTAACTCTTAACTCGCTGATAAAAATTCGCGGATAATTTGCATGAGGAGGAGAATACCAATATGCATTCAGTTTCTTTTCAGGAAAATAATAATAGCCTTTCTTCACATATCCGTAATGAAGAAATACTTTTTCCAGAGATTTTATTCCAAGATTTGGAACGCCCATTGTGCGAAAAGCAATATGATCATTCTCTATTTCACCGGGAGAATTAATAATCCCTTCTTTAATCATTGCTTTAATAATGGCAGAAACATCAGGTACTCGGTGCTTATAGCGACGCATCAGTCCATCCAAAATGTATTCAAGCCCTTTTGTTTTATTGTACATGATTTTCAATTTAAACTTATTGGCAGCTTATAATTACAACATTCATTAATTCTTGACATACAAGCTTCCATTTTTTGTTTTGCAGAATTCATCAAATGGTATTTCCTCCTGCTTAATGAATCCTGTTTGTTGTAATCTTTTATCCGCTACCATTTCCACTATGGCAGCAACGGAGGCTGCTGTTGTCCATGAAATTGCCCTCCATTCCTTTCCATTAATAATTATGGGATGATACGCATTGTAAAATTCTTCTCTTGATAAAGATTCGCCTTTCCAACCTTCCACTACTGCATACACATACACTACATCTTCTCTCACAGGAGGCTTGGCTTCGGTAAGAATTTGTTCTGCTAATTCCCTTCTGTTTTTCAGAATCAATTCATACAGTAAAAAACGCATTAGTTTGGCATGACCAGGATATCGAATGGTTTTATAGTTGAGAGTATCCACTTTTCCATCAAGTGTTTCACACATTGTACCCAACCCTCCGCTGGTAGTAAAAGCTTCAAATTCCTGACCTTCGATATTGATAAGTTCAACCCCATCAAGGGATGGGAGCATTTTCCTTGCTCCATTATGAATTGCCTCCGCATCATTAAGATATTCGTTGATTACTCCGGCAGGAGACCATGTGAAAGAATAACCAAGCAATCCATTTGGATATCTTGGTAATGCGCCTACACGCAGTTCTACATCACGCAGCTTAGTAAATCGTTTACATAAATCAGCTCCCACGATTCCAATAAACCCAGGCGCCAATCCACATTGAGGAGCCATCACGCCTTTTGAAGTTTTAGCCATTTCCCTTATGGCAGATGTAGTAGGTACATCCTCTGTTAAATCGAAATAATGAATACCCAACTTATGGGCAAGTTTAGCAACCGGAAGATTTAAAAAATAAGGCAAACATGAGACTACTGCATCCTGATCAGAAAGAACAGATTCCAGGAATCGGGCATCTTTTACATCTCCATTTACTACTTTAAAAGTAACCTCAGTTGCAGGTTTACTTTGATCAATACCTGTGACACTAAAACTTTCATTCAGTAAAATACCAACAAGAGAGCCTACTTTTCCAAGCCCAATGACCGCTACATTTTTCATTGAATTTATTTATTTGTTTATTTAAAAAATTACTACGTATCTGAAATCCGCTATGTCTTCGCAGGAATAATTTTTTTACAATCCTGACTTTTTATGATTAGAGTAAAAACAAAAAGAGGCATGTATTAAAAATATCTAACCTGTTTCTTATTCAATCAACCTCAACATAAGCACATCATGTGCTGCTATCAGTCTGACTAAATCTTTTTCAGTTGTTCCAATAATTTTATTATCCCACACATCAAACAATCTAAAATTTCCGGAAGCGGCTGACAACACACTACCAGAAACATTATCTTTAACATTTTCCTGTTTCCAGTTAAAAGAAATTTTTTGTGTTGCACCACTGCGATTTAAAAAACATACAGCCCAATCTCCATTTGCCAAAGGTTTGAACCATGTTTGCACACTATCCCTGTCTGAATATTTAAATCCCTGGATTCCTAACCGGTCCTGATCAATGGCAATAGCATCCTTATCTGTAAGGATTGACAAGGTTTCGCTACTCATCTTTCTAATATCATTTCCTACCATGAGGGGCGCTGCAAGCATACACCAGATAGAAAAATGAGTTCTGTCTTCATTAACCTTCATTCCGTTACCCACCTGGAGCATATCGGGATCATTCCAATGATCCGGTCCTGCATACTTTTGCAATGTATCTTCTAAATCAACATTTGCCATTACACCATTAGAATGCCAATTGGTGTACTGTTTTATTCCATCAAAGACATTTCCAATATCATCAGTGGTTCGCCATAAATGACCAACGTTCTTAGCCCATAGCCAGGGCTTATTACTACCCCATTCGCATAAACTAAATATAATAGGATGCCCTGCTTTACGTAATGCATTGCTCATAGTTGTATAAGCTTCCTGAGCATTTATGCCTTCGGTAAAACAATAATCATATTTCAGGTAGTCAATGCCCCATGAAGCATAAAGCCTTGCATCCTGATATTCGTAACCTCGTGTACCCGGATACCCTGCACAGGTTTTTGTTCCTGCGCAATTATACAATCCAAACTTCAATCCTTTTGAATGAACATAGTCCGCCAAAGCCTTCATCCCTTTGGGAAATTTGATCGGGTCAGCCGCTAAATCGCCTGTAATACTATCTCTTTCCATCATCATCCAACCATCATCCAGTACAATATATGTGTAGCCAGCACTCTTCATTCCCGATGAAACAAAGTAATCGGCGGTTTGCTTTACCAACTCCTCATTAATTTTTGTTTGAAAAGTATTCCATGTATTCCATCCCATTGGCGGAGTAAGAGCTAAACCTTCAAATTTTTGGGAATAACACTTCAGTGAGATGCTGAGTACTGCTGCAAAAAAGAAATGTTTCATCTTAATTCTCTTAAACTGATATAATTTTTTTATTTGAAATCTCATTATGTATTGCACTTCAAGTGATTGTTCATTTATTCTAAAATTCATTTTTATTATTTCGCTGCTGCTTTCTTAACCTTATCATACCTCAGCAATGCTTCAAGAAAATAATAATCTGCATATACAAGGGGAACATCTACCTCCCTGTTACCAGGTTTATGACCTACTGAATGTTTGAGCAGAAAATTTCCATTCTCACTCAACTCACTTCTGAATTGTTTACTAGATAAAGTTGCCAGCATCGTTTCTGCTGTCTGAAAATATTCTTTGGCTTTCTCTTTGCTTACATATTTACTAAGTTCAAGCAAACCACTGCATGCAATAGCTCCTGCCGAAGCATCCCTTTCTGCGTTTGGAATATCGGGCGCATTAAAATCCCAATAAGGAATTTTATCTGCCGGTAAATTTGGATGATGAATAAAGAAGTCAGCTATATGGGAAGCTTGTAAAAGGTATTTTCTATCTTTTGTTTCCCGATACATAACCGTATAACCATATAAAGCCCACGCCTGGCCTCTTGCCCAAGCTGAAGTATCATTAAAGCCTTGCTTTGTTTTTTGAGCTAATACTTTTCCAATACTATCGTAACATACCACATGATATGTGCTGAAGTCCTTACGAAAATGATTCTTTATAGTTGCATCTGCATGCTTTGTACAAATACTATAATACTTTTTATTGCCGGTAGTTTTGGCTGCCCAAAATAAATATTCAAGATTCATCATATTATCAATTATGACCGGGTATTTATATCCATTAAAAGAATCCCACGATTTTATCAATCCTACTTTAGGATCGAATCGTGACGAAAGCGACTTCGCTCCCCTGATTAGTATTTTTTTATATCGGGGGTCAGAAGTGAGTTTATATCCATTACCAAAGGGACAATACAACATGAACCCCAAATCATGAGTTGTTGTATCATATTGTTCCCTTTGAACTGCCATCGTCCAAAGGTTAGCAGCATCTCTCCACTTTTTATCATGTGTATATTCATACAAAAACCATAATGAACCTCCAAAAAAACCGCTGCACCACCATTCAACAGGCATATCAACATATTGCCCATTTGCAAAAGATTGAGGAGTTTTTGTAGTATCCGGATGCGATTTAAGCATTTGCTCATATTGCTCAAGCGCCAATTTCATTTGCTCTTTTACATTTACTTTTTGCTGACTATATACCATGACCGACAATAGCAGCAGCGACATCATTGCGAAACACTTTTTCATTATTGTTTATTTAAATGGTTTTATTTATTATTTACTTTATAAAATTTATAAGTAAAGCTGCCTTTCGATGAAAGCTTTTTACTTATCAGCAACAGCCGCCATATTGTTTGATGTTGCCAGTTACTCTCCAGCTTTTTTTCATCAGGAGTATGCTTTAATGCTTCTTCTTTTTTTACTTCCCACACCGAAGCATCATACTCCATCATTACTTTTTTTCCGCCTAATTCAAAAAATATTTTACCAGGTTGCTGTATATCAACCGTACAAATAGTCATAAAACTTTGTGATAGCTGGTTCAGAGGAGCATTGGCCTCGTAAACATCTTTTATTACAACCTGGTTAATCTTCCTATCTATTGATACATTGCGTGTCCATTTCTTTATTCCTGCTTCCACCGGATAAGCTGCTGCAATATTCATTTGCAGGCTTGTGATGCCAGAAGTTTCATTATACTTTACATCTTTGGCTTCGAATTGTCTTCCATCCTTTTGCTGAAAACCATTTATCAATGGAACATTATGATATGCAGAACTGTTATACCAAAGTGTATATCTTTCATTTGAAAACGTTTTTGAAGTATAAGTGCCGGAACCAACATCAATAATGATTGGTTTACCATCGGCATATAGTATTAGATCTCCCACATCGTCGTGGTTATGGCTTTCCGCATTGTGACCTCCATGTGTTGCAACAAACAAACCATTTGAAGACCGTGATGCCATCAACTGTATGCCCTTAAGCCAAACATTAGCAAGATTAGTAAGCTGTGCTTTTTCTTCACTACATTCTTTTAATACAGCAAAATTCCAAAGCTGATCAGCCTGTCCAAACCTGTGAGAATAAATATCACTATCGCTATGCTGGAAAAACCATGCTCCAAACTTTTGCAGGTTTATATCACCCACAGCTTTTCCAAACCTATATAACATTAATCCATCCGGGTGAAGAACAGGACTTGCATCTGCCACAGAAATGAAATAGTTTCCCTCAATGTGCACCTTATATATATAGGATGCCAGTTGACCGATAAACGGATCCTTCAGTATATTCACTTTGCCTGCTGTAGCACTTTCAATAATGCTAAGCCCGTTAAACAACTTTCCAATAGCTTCAAACCAATATGAAGGCCCTTCGTCTATTACACCATCATCCGGCAATCTGTTCAGGTAATTATCCATTACAGTCATAGCATGATGCAATCCGGTTGCCCTCCTTGATTCATCTTTCTCAAGCAACAGAAGACTCATCATCCAATTACTGCACACCCAGGGATTCCAATTATTTATCGCCCTCTTTTTATCAGCAGTACCCAAATAGGCAAACCGGTCAGTTTGCTTTTCCAACGGAGTAAAAACTCTCCTGTTGACTTCATAATAAATCCGTTTACGTAGCAATGGTGATATACTATCCAACTTATGTCCCACCAAGTAGTCAACTAATGCCAATGTTGTAGCAGTTTCTCCTGCAAACAGATCCACTACCGGGTCTTCTGCATCTGAAAGACCTAATCCGTTCTTCTGTAAGTAAAGATGCGCAGGTACACCCCAAAAGCTCTCTTCACATATCGACCATACTCCATTTATTATATCATCATTGAAGCGACCTTTATTCTCAATAGATTCAGCCAATGCAAGAGCAAAGAGCTGCTCTCTTTTCCCAAATGAAATTGCCTCGTAATTTCCACGATTACCTATCCGTATATATTCCAGCATAACAGAAGCAGGCAATGGCATAAATGGTTTCTTCAATACCTGTTCAGCTTGATTGACAACCGCTTTACTAATTGTATCAGGTAATATTTTTTCCCAGTCTCCTGCTGTCTGAGGAAAAGGGTGCCATTTGGTTAATGGAATTAAGTTGCTTACAATATCTTCTTTCGAAATTTTCGTTAACAAATTACGAAGAGGCCCTTGTGATTGTGCACTGCTTCTAAAACTCAAACAGCTTAAAATCAATAGCACTATTGCACAGTTTATGAATCTGCTTCTGGTATAAACTTTATAAATCAATGGAAATATTTTAATTTTTAAAAAATTGTACTACTTCATCTTCTGCTCCACTTTCATCATTTCTGTTCCGGCAAGTATTATTGCTCCAATACCATGCAGGTCGTTTAATTCTGTCGGCCTATCATAATAAAATTTCAAATTATCTTCAATACCGGTACCAATGCATATCTGTTCTACTTGCCCGCCAGTTTGAATCTTTGAAACAAGTCCTTTCCATCCATTTTTAGCAATAGACAAATAGCTTTGATCAATCCATCCCTGATTTACCGCTCTTGCAATGGAATAAACAAACATGGCAGTGCAAGATGTTTCAAGATAGGAGTCTGGCTTATCCAGCAGTTGATGCCATAGCCCTGTTGTATCCTGATATCTTGATACACCTGAGATTTGCTGCAGCAATAATTTGATTAACTCTTTTCTTTGAGGATGATTGGAAGGGAGATGATTTAATAATTCTGTTTGGGCCATCATTACCCACCCATTGCACCGGCCCCAATGCGCAACTCCGTTAAGTTGTACATCGCTATACCAGCAGTGATAGAATAACCCACTGTTTTTATCATAGAGATACCTTGTAAAATTTTTTATCTGGTTGATGGCATCATCAAAGTATTTCTGATTGCCGGTAAGTTTTCCCATCCTTGCCAAAAAAGGAACACTCATGTACAGGTCATCAGCCCAAAGTGTCATCTTTCGGGGCTCAGGACGAATGAATGTTCCATCCTTTAGTCGTTGTTGTTTAAATGAAATATAGTTTGCGGCTTTTTCAAGGGATTCACTGTATTCCTTTTTTTGAGCCTCCTTATTTACATCATAAAGCCCTGCACTCATAGCTCCGCAATCATCAAGCTTTCCAAGCCTGAAATATTGAAAGAAAGATGAGCCGGGCACCTTTTCATTGTATTGCTTTTTGAAATATTCAAGATTATCAAAAATAAATTCTATGTTATGCAGTGAATAATCTGAATATTTTTTATCATCGGTATAATCCGCCAATTGCATCATGGCAATATTAACAACACCATTCATGTAATACCATTCGTTTTCCGGGCTTTTGACACTTACTGCCGGGGAGTATTTTATATTCTTTGTTGATTCATAAGTCTCGCCGGTTTCTTTATTCACAAATCTGTAAGATGTTGCTTTTATCAGGTTATCGGCAACCGCCCTGGTTATTTCTTCAGCAGTTTGAGCATATAAGCAACCCGTAGGAGTAAGAAAATACAAGACAATTGTTAGTTTTTTCACTTTATATATCATTTAATTTTTTGTAATTGCTTTAACTGGTTTTAGTTTAATACGCATATTCCATTGGTCTATCTGGCAAAAAATAATATCAGGCTCAACCTCAATAATGGTAGAGTAACAGGTACCTGAATTTTTGAGTACAACATGATTTACCCAGTTTAATCCCCCGTCATTACTGATGGCAAGATTTGTATAACCCTTACCCGGAAACTGAAATGCTCCTTTGTCGCCTTCAGGTGTAATTTTTGACCATCCTTCAGGAAAACGCCTCCCCCAACTCAATGCGACTCTGCCATCTTTCAACGTGATTAAGCAGGGATCGCACCCCCTGTCAAATCCAGTGTACAAGGGAGCAGTCCAGTTTTTTCCGAAATCATTACTCCATGATGCATATAAAGGATAATGATGGCCTGTCCGCATTATGCATAATAATCTACCGTCTTTTAAAAGTGTAATCGCAGGTTCTACAAAGCCTTCACCAATAGGTTCGCCGGTATGAGGTGTGGCCACGGTCGATAAATAATGCCATGTGCGACCCTTATCTTTTGAAGTAACTATAAAAGTTCGCATCATATACTTCAATTCCTTTTGCGCATCGAGGTTAGAGGGGATAATTGTGTCATTGGTAAAATTGCCATACATGGTCATTAACCATGTTCCATCAGGTATTTCTATAATTGTTCTGAACACAAAGAGGCCATGCCAGTCATCGGGGTAATTTTTTTTTATTGCTCCATCAGGCACATAAATGGTATCGCTCTCTTCGGATAATGTTTTTAACCCATCGGTTGAACGCCAGCCCTTCACCTTGTACACTCCGGGTGTTATCAATTCAGTAAATCCATTTAACGCATAAAACAATTTACCGGCAGAAATTGATGCTCTTTCCGGTCTCCTTGTTATTTCGTCCACATTAATTTCATTTTGCAACGCAAATGATTTTCCTCCATCTGTACTCTTATAACCACCATTGAGGTATAATGCTCCATCCGAAGCCTTGAAAGTACGTACCCATCTTCCGCTGTTTAAGCTATCAACAGAACTAATAGTTTCTATTACAGGCAAGGCTGAAGCCTGATATATTCTTTCGCCTCTTTTTTGGGTAAAACAAGAAACGAAAGCTGTTTGCAGCAATAAAACAAAATACGCTTTATGGAATAACCTTGTTTGCAAACTTTTAAAATTTATTTTATCACTTCAGATTTTTTTTGTTGTAAACACCAGTACCCAATCCCACTCCCCAGCACTGTTCTTTCTTGCTGGTTTAAATGAATAAGTTCCTTTATTCTTCAAAGGAGAGTTAGTTATACTGATATATTTTCCGCTTGTGGGATCAAACCAATAGGAATACACTTTGCCCTTTAATACACTCATATCAACTGTTACATTTCCATTATAAGCAGGGGGCATATATGCTATGAGTAATGAACCGTCACCAGCAGCGGCGGCAGCAATATATTTTTCAGAATTATCAGCATTGTTTTCATCAACAATCAATGTTTTCATGCCGTTTAAACCAGAGGGGACAAGTTTCCACCATTCAATGGACTTGATAAAACTATTGAGCCTTTGCATGTCAAGTGCACCTTGTGTATTAAGGTGTTGTTTCCACGCAGGATCATTAAATGGCCAAACATATCCATTACCTGAAATATATCCACCTATTGTACTAAGCCATCCCCACCATTGAAAGCGTCTTACGGGCTGGATAGCATGAGGATTAACTTTGTTGCCATCGGGGCCCTCTTCATCATAGGGCTCTTCAAGTAAATAAGCAGGCATAACGGGATCATGAGAATAAGCTTTTCTGCCAAGTGCCGGCACACTGATAGTTCCCCAGGTATATGTGCCATTAAGAGTTATCTCGTTGCCAAAATCAATTTGGTCAGTACTGTTTTGTCCGCCTGATGCTTCTGCACTATAGTAAATTGATTGTTGACCTTGCACACTCTTGAGCCCCTTTATTAAAGCAGCTTCTGCTTTTTTCTGTTCATTATTGAATGTTCCCATATCGCCCAACAACATCCATACAATATTTTTTCTGTTCTTATACCGATTTGCAATCCATGAGCCATAGGCTTCAACCTTCGCCGGCCCATTAGCAACCATTTCTCTCATCCATCCCTGCTCTGCACCATTATACCCAACATAAGCAGGAAACATAAAGACAAGAATCCCTTTTGCTTCGCAATATGATAGAAACTCATCTACAAACTGCCAGTATTTTTCATTTGGAAAAACAAAATCCGGAGCCTCTGCATTTGCGTTGGTATAAAACAAATTACCATTCCACGATGAACTATTCAAACATTTTAAAAATGGAGCATCTCCATTTCCATTGAATGGAGGATGATTACCGCGGGGATCATGATTAAGCACATGCATTTCAATTGAATTGTATCCGTGCTCAATTGTGTTTTCTATAAATTTTTTATACCCCTCTTCGGTCTGTGATATTATAAACCATGCAGTACGGCCTAAAATTGGAAACGGTTTATTTGTCTGATCAACCAGGTAGCGGTTATTGCTGCTGTTTTTGAGAGGAAAAACATATTGACCTTTAGCAGTAATACATAACAGTATTAAAACTATTGTCCCTAAAAACATGTTGTTTGTTTTTCCCGGATATTTTTCCTCAAAAAATATTCCCGCATATTTTACCTGCATTCTAATTTTTATTCTTGAAATACTTATTAATAAAAGTCCATGCACCTTCTTTATAATACTGATGGCCGCCATTTCCTTCATAAAGCTCAACCACGTTTGATACCCCTGCGACAGTATAAATCGTTTTCAAGTGATCAAAAGCTTTGCGTGTTTCATTGATGGGAAATATCGGGTCTTCCTTTCCATGAATAATGCATAATGGACGTGGCGCTATCAAGCCGGCTATATCAGCCATTTCACCCAATTCCAATATACTCGGAATATAGTTGCAGTCGCAATGCGGAATGGAACCAATACTGCCGGTAAATGTGCAGAAGTATGAAGAAGGAACTGCTATTTTAATACGGCTATCATAAGCCGCTGCAAATAATGAAACCGTACCGCCGCCGGAGTTTCCTGTAATTGCAATTTTGTTTGTATCAACAGGAAAATTCTGAATGGCCCAGTCAAGTATCTTTGACATATCCCAAACCCTATCACCAATAGGAGTTCTTCCCGTTAGTAAGTCACGCATCAGTTGTGTATGACAAGAAAAAGAATTACCTGCTTTTTTATCATCTTCAGTACGGGTATCTCCAAAGGCACGCATGGTAGGAGCAATGGCAATATATCCTTCGTTTACTGCCTGCCTTGCAATGCTGATATCGTTTGTTAAAGGATTTCTCCCAAATACATTTGGATAAATGCCATCATACAGATCAGCATTTTTTCCATGACCATGTGTGGCAATGATCAAAGGAAGGTTACCGGCCTTATTTTTGGGGATTAAAACCGCTACTGATAAAGGAACAGTTGGCTCAGTCCAAACTATCCACTTTTCAAAAATAAAACTCCCGCTATCAGTAGTAGCCCTTTTTTCGAACTTAAGTTTATAACTGGCATATTGTAATCTCAATTTATCCAATCCGAGAGCTTGCTTTAAACGAGGTAGCAAAGTTCTATGCCATTTATTAAAATCACTTTTTGTTTTACCTGTAAAAGAAAATCCAGGATTTACCGATTCATACAAGTTTGCAAAATATTTTGTTGCACTAAATTGTTCTTCCTGGTTAGCGGTCAATAATGCTGTATTTTGGCTCACTGTATCTTTTTGTGCTTTAACACTATCCAATAAAAAAGTGAATAAGCTCAAAAAAAATATCTTGTATGGCATTCCTTTTTTCATATTACTTTTTATCATTTAGCTACATTTCTAATGGTACAATTAACTTCAGTGTTTTCTGTCAAATTGATTTCTCTTTTAGAGTCATTAATTAAAATTGTATATGGCGAGGACATTTTCTTTACTTGCCCATCAACAGTATATTCCGGCAATTCTACTTGCAATTCACCCTTTCCATCAGTTTTATTTTGCAGGACAATCGAATTGTTTCTATCAACAATTTTCACATTTGCCTCTTTAACCGCAACCCCTTTACTATCGGTAACCTTTATTTTCAAAGTCCAGTAAATTGTATAGCTATGTTCCTGGCTTGTTGCAGCTATATCAAACTTACTCCCTTTTACAATGTTTGATCTCAACTCAATGTTTTTAGCCAAACAATCTTTACAACCTTCAAAACCCATTCTGAATGGTTTAAAATCTTCCGGTGCATTTGAAGATTTAACAATAACATTGTTGTATAATTTTGAATTGGATGCTCCTCCATATTGTGCGCCAATCCATGCAGCAGGCACATTCGTTGTGATATGATTATTAAAAAACCTTCCCCCATATCCAAAAGTGCCGCCAGAAATGTTGAAAGCAGTGCTTAAAGCTTTAGAATGAGGAGCTGTATGATTAATGGTAATTTCATTTCCGAAAATATCATTATCTCCCCCGCTTGCACTATAGAAAACCGCCCAGGCTAATGGAATATACTCTTTCGGTTGCGGGAAATTTATTGCCGTTACAAATATCTTGTTATTGTAAACCCTGTTGCCAAAAGCTCCGTTTGATGAACCTGGTTTCGCCCTGTAATCAGCAATGCGAATAGCATTAGCACTGTATTCTTCCCTTCCATATTCGCAAGTCGGAGGGGAAGATTTTATTTTAATAGTATTATTAAAGATGTCAATATACTTGTGAATGTATATTTCGATACCCGAGCCTCTTTCCGGTTCGATAGTATTATCAAAAATTCTTGAACTATCACCCATTGCCATAATGCTGTAATGGTTTGTGACAGACTGGTTGTTCCTGAAATAATTGTGATGAATATTGGAGTGTTTACCTTTAAACACCAGGCACCCCTGACCTCCGTAAAATTCAGAGTAAGAAACTTCAGATGCCATATCTCCTCTTATATCAACAGCATAAAAATTGCTGAAATGCCTGTTTATGATAAATGGATTTTTTACTTCAAATCTGCAATTGGCAATAGTAGCCTGCGGTACATCAACTGCAATAGAATTTATGCCCTCAGTTTTGATCAATACATTATCGAGGATTATCCTTACATCATCAGCCGTTGATTGAATACCCCATGAAATTGCTCCTACTGCTCCATTCTCAATTTTTCCATTTTTAATCATAACAGAACCACTTCCTTTTGCAACAGGAACTGTGGCAAGTGGTAATCCTTTTTCTGCATTACTTGTGTAATCGAAAAAAGCTGAAAGCTTCGAATCATATAAATGATCATAGTGACCCATAGCATAAGTTTCTTCAACAATTCCAACACCAACATCAAATGCAGGTCTGATATCAATTTCATCGACCAAACAGTCAGTATCCGCTCTCACTCTTATTCTATATTTTCCTGCAGGAAGGTTATTCAAGTGAGCAAAAACAAATCCGCCACCAAGTCGTGGAGACTTTTTTTCAACCGGACAGCTAATTAAAGTAGTATCTCTGTATCGAGTAATACATCTTACCTCCTTTCCGTTTTCATCTTCTACGAATACGCTTACTTTCATTTCATTATTTACATCTTCTTTCATCAATGAATCATGAAAATGCCTTCCTGTAATTCCACACATTGCTATATATGATCTGGTAGCAACAGGCAAGTACACATAGGAAGATGTAATTTCATCTCCGGGTTGCAAGCTCATTAGCTTTTCGCCAACAAAAACATGAATATCTTTTGTATTCATTACTTTGGCATGAGGTGCTTTGGAAATGTCCCAACCTTTCAGACCCTCTTCGAAACCTCCGTTTAAAATATGATTATAATGACCACTTGCATATTTAATGGTATAGCCGTTCAGGTCAAGTGTAACATCTTTCCCAAGAAATAGTGTTGTTTTATCAGATGATATATCATTCATCAGGATATATGTTCTGCCCGCTTCAGCATAGCTTCCCATGCCAAATACAGGAATCTCAAAATTCTCAGGCATTCTATGACCTACCGGCTTATATTGAGCAAAGGAAGTTGTAACTGCTAAAGACATAATCAAGCAGTATATAAAACGTATACCCGGTAAACTAAACATCAAATATTTCCTTCTATTTGCCATCTGCAACAATTGTTACGCTTACATTTTTATTTAGATTAACTCCTTTCGAGATATTTCCAACCTTTATTGTATAAGGTGATTTAAAATTTCTTTCTTTTCCTTCGACAGAATATTCAGGAAGTTCAATTGTTACTGTCCCATCTTCTTTTGTCGTTTCTCTTGCAACAACTGACTTGTCTTTATCAAGTATTAATACATCCACGTCTTTAGCAGCGGTACCTTTTCTATCAACAAGTCGTATTGAACATGTCCATGCAACAGTATAGCTATGATCCTGATCGGTTGCATCCACTTCGAAAGTGCCTCCTACAATTTCGTTAGATCTGAATTGAATATTTTTTGCCACACTTTCGGCACTCCTGCTCCACCCCATCCTGAATGTTTTAAACTTTGAATGATTAAGCGGAATAATAGTGTTATTATAAATTTTGGAGTTAGAAGCTCCTCCATACATGGAAGCGATCCATGCTGCCGGAACATTTGTTGTTATTCGGTTATCATAAAATTCACCGCCGTGTCCTTCTCCCCCACAGATATAAAAAGCAGCAGTTAAGCATTTGGAAGATGGATTAAGTTTATTAATTACAAAGTCATTATTAAAAACATAATTATCAGCGCCACTTACGCTGTAAAACACCCCCCATGCCATAGGCAGGTATTCTTTAGAAGCAGGATAATCAATTGCTGTTACATAAATTCTGTTATTAAATACCTTATTTCCATAGAAGCCAATATCATTTTTTTTGTGATAGTCCGCCATGCGGATAGCCGCTGTGCTGTATTCTTCGTGTCCATATTCACAAGTAGGTGGTGAGGTTTTTATTTTTATAACGTTAGCAAAAACGTCAATGTGGCCCGAAGCCCAAATACCTGAACCTACTTCAGATTCTACCCTGTTATTAAAAATCTTTGACCCGTCACCAGAACCTCCAATGCTATAATGATTGGTTATAGTTTGCCTGTTAATAAAACGATTATCATGAATGCTGGAATTTTTTCCCTGAAATAAAAGACACCCCTGTCCACCAAAAAATTCTGAATGCGAAACTTCGGAAGGGAGTTCTCCTCTTAATGTTACGGCAAAAAAAGGAGTATGCCGCTGTATCACTTGCGGGGTAGAAATATCAAACTTACATTTATAAATAAGTGCCTGTGGTATATCGGCTGCATTAGAATTAATTCCGCTGACCTTAACCTTTACATTTTCTAAAATCACTTTTACACGGCTCGCACTTGATTGGATTCCCCATGCGAGAACAGGATCTCCAGTACTTTCTACCTGACCGTTTTTTATTATTATCACACCATCCCCCTCTATTTGTGGAACAGATGGTACCGGATCACGTTTATTTATATCACCGGTATAGTCAAAGAAGGCTGGAAAAGTGGCCGGGTATCCCTCGAAAGTCACCTGATCATAGTGAGCAAATGGAGCTGTTTTCTCAATCATAGAAATACCAACATCCATTGCAGGACGTATATCAATTTCATCAACAAGACAATCAGTCTCAGCTTTTACCCTTACACGATATTTTCCCGCTGGCAAATGATTTAAGTGGGCATATATAAATCCCCCTCCTAATCGTGGTTGCTTTTTTATTACAGGGCAACTTTGCAGAATTGTATCAGGATATTGTGTATTACAGATAACTTCATTTCCACTTTCATCTTCTACAAATACACTTACCTTCATTTCATCCTGCGGATATTTTTTCATATCATGAAAAAATTCCCCCGTTACACCGCACATTGCAAAATAAGACCGGTTAGCTACGGGCAGATAGGTATACTGAGAAGTAATTTCATCTCCGGCTTTCAGTCTCAATAATTTCTTACCCAGAAATATGTGAACATCTGCTGTGTTTTCAATTTTGGCCCCCGGCGCTTTGGAAACATCCCAACTTTTAAGTCCTTCTTCAAACCCACGGTTTGGTATATGGGTGTAATTACCGGCAGCAAATTTTATCGTGTAGCCATTTAAATCAAGTGTTACATTTCTACCAAGAAATACCGGGCTCTTCTCACTTATTATATCATTGGTAAGAACATAAACGGCTCCTTCTTTAGAATAACTGCCAGGTTTATTAACTGCTATTTCACCGGCAGCCAATTTTCTATGCGGTGTTATCTTATATTGCCCCGCAGCTGTAGAAAAAAAAGAGTGGACAACAATAATTAAAAGAATAAATAGGGCTGAGCGTATCATTGACTTTTTTTACGTTTAAGTAATTGCAATAAAAAAGGAGTCATCAACAAAACAGGGATTATCCAAATAGCCCAATAAGAAAAATATTCAAACCAGTTATCTACAGTATATACATGTCTTTTGCCTCCAAAAATTTGAACCATATAATCAGTAGTGTATGGGGATTTAGCATCGGGATAATAAAGTGAAGCCATATTCGCATAAGGTTGTCTGACTAATTCCGGATTTGCTTTGATAGCTGTGGTATCGTGTGGTACCACCACTCCAAAATCCGGGTCAAGCAAATAAGTAGTATCTCCAAGTTCAGCCCGCACTACAACATGGTGTCCGTCAATATCCAGTAACTCAGCTTTTATTCCGTTATCAAGCAACACACCTTTTACGACTGTTGAATGAGTAGAACATAGTCCGACACCCCTCTCAAGGTTCTTTTTATAATTGCTGAACTCATATCTCCCATATCTCTTAGGGTTGATATATGAAGCGATATATAAAAGATAATTTTCCCACGCCGGGATTCTCATGTGGTATTTTTCTATTCCTTCCGCTTTCCAGTAATGTGCAAACCCGTCGTTTACCACTTTGTTTATCCTCACTGCAAAATCAACATTCGATTCACCACTCTTTTTTACTAACAGTTTTTTTATTTCGGGGTATTTAATAGTTACATCGCCCAACCTGTTACGTATTATTTTCTCTTCATCGTATATAGCAGGGTTTCTCATGGTTTTGAATAACCCGTAAATATTAATGCCGAGAAGCAAAATGCCGGCAAACAGCAGAATCGTTTTTATTGTCTTCATTTGATGAGTTTTTATTATTTAAAGGGAGTGGTCATATAATTTTCAATATCAAGCCAGTGATCGAGCATAATTTTTCGCTTTCTCTTTAGTTGACCTAAAATGTCTGGCCCTAAAAGAAAGGTATCTTCATGCCGGGCATCTTTCGCTTTGCATAAATTCCGCAGTCCTCCATTCTCCAATACTTTAATAAGTTCTTCAGTATTGTCCAATTCATCCCTCATTATCAAATTGAATTTTTGCAGGGAACTGTCACCAACCCATGCCCCTACTTTATCTGGCCTGTGTATGGGGCCATTGAGTTTGTCAGAATTATTATCCCGTATAGTTTGAACTGCCATAAAATTTCCACAGCTCCTAATCAGACTTGCATGTACTTGTAACGATAATTTCATTTGCTGAATAAATTCATAACCCGGAGCAGTTTTATTTATCGTTTCCAATTTTGTACAAAGTGATTCAATCTTCTTTACATACACTTTTACAGAATCAGGTTTTGTTTGCCAGCGGCCACCCTGGATGTCTATATAATCCATCCTTGCTTCATCAATGGAAACATTAAATACATGAGGAAGAAAATAGGACTCTTCGTCTTTAGAAAGTCGTTGAGGTACCGCAACAAGAGGGCGGTTTATCATTCTTGCTGCAACATTCCAGTTTATGCTGAATAAATTACTAAGATTAGCCGATTTATAATTGAAAGCGTCGTTTAACTCTACAAATGCATTATATAATTTTTCAGCATTATCACTGCCTCCCCATTTTTCACAATACTCATGCAGCTTTTGTAAAGAAGCTATTTCTTTGCCTCCGCTTTGTAAATAATCGGTGATCATGTTAAGGGTCAAATCCTCAATATCAGCGTTCTCATTTCCCCGGCCATAAAAGGCATTAAAATTGATAAAAACAATTTGTTGACTTTGTCTATTAACTTTTTTAAAATCATCCAACAATGAAAGAGCATCAAATACGCCTTGCACAGGATATAAAGAACTGAAATCACTGGTTATTGTTTTCGTTTCATGTTCCGGTGTATTCTTAAAATGACAGCCTTCGGGCAAATGATTTTCTATATCGTTTCTTTCCGCCTCTGAAAAATTTGAAGATCCCTGTGGATGTGAAAGATAAATTTCTAACTTGACATTGGCCTTCGAAGCGCCGGCTTTTAATGCATTCATGAAATCCTGAATTCTTTTCCCCGTTGTATTTTCCTTACAATGACCAGGTCCATTTGGTCCGCTATATAACCAGTCGCTCCAGCAATTTCCCGAACCTGCATCATTTGTTTTGTAATAAAATGATTTTATCTCAGGAGCTGCTTTCAGCATCATCTCCATCATATTTGCATATATGTCCTGCATTTCCTTTACGCTCATACAGGGAGAAAAGGCCTTTGCAATACTTCTTCTCGGATGATCAACACGAGGGCCTCTTAGTTGTGGATATTTTTCAAAAAAAGCATCTGGAAGAAACCCTGGTTCATTAGCGAAAAAAGCTGCTTCCATTCCATTATCCTTTAAAATTTTGGCTTTAGCCAAAAGCAATTCCCTGTTTTTTTTCACAAACTCAGCGGGTATAAACGGCGCTATTTTAGTATGGGGAAAAAACTTAAACACAGTGGCATTATAACAAGCATACTCATTCCATGGGTTACCACCATTGGGTATCTCATGAAAAGATTTATCCGCCAGGGTGCCTATATTAATTTGAACTGTTCCAAATTCCTTCAAACGGCTTGCCGATTTTACAAGCCTTTTAAATTCGTTAAGATCAGTTATGCAGGTATTAATAATAAAAGTCTTAGCATCTGGTTTCTCGTTTTGAATTTTTGAATTGCCCAATAGATTTGCTTTTGTTGAATCTTTGAATCCACCGGCATACGCTTCTTGCTTTTTTAATCCTAAAACAGCAATCGAGATCACCAGGAAAAAACGAACACAAAATTTTACCATAGTTAAATATTTAATATGCTTTTTTTGCTTTTAAAAAAATTGTATCCAAAGTCAGTTTTGCTGATGCATAACCGTCACTATCAATATTTACCTGTAGAAAATTCTTATGATTCATAGCCCATGAAATGCATTGTATATTGCCTACCGGCTTTACCTGCGTGCTAAAATCAATATGTCCCGATGATTGAAAAAATAGAGATGTAATTGCTACTACAGCAACCATTATTGTCAAAAGAATATAAACACTTTTAGTTAGTCGCAACCGCATTTCCAATTGAGTTTGCTGTTTCCTTAAAATCGGGCAGGCCACCATTAAATACACCCAAAAGAGGATGGTTTAAATAGAAAATTTTCATTACCTTTCTATTTAAAATCAAAATGGATATGAAACGAAAATAATAATTATTTTTTTCCTTACAAAACTTTATTTACTTTCACTAAAAGCAATAAAAAAGCATAAAGCAAGGATATTTCAACTTACGAAAACTATACTAGTCATATTATGAGGCAGAAATCACTGATTTTCCCCTTAGTTATCGTTTTTATACCTTTCTTATTTGGGTTTACTAAAATTTCGGCTCAGGCTGATACTGCCCACTTCAGTTCGATATTTCAGACGAAAAAACCGTACAGGGTTTTTCTGCCATCTGGCTATTTTAACTCACCAAAAAGGTATCCTGTTATTTATTTTTTTCATGGCAACCAGGGAAGTCATGAATTTTCCGCGAATGGTGTTCAGCAATTGGTTAATGAAAATGAAGTCATACTGGTAGCCTGGAATGGCAGGTCAGCCACTTCAGACATGCGGCCTTATAACGTAGGTTATCACTCCAATGTTAAATATGAGGTACAGTTCAAGGATTATTTCTTAGAGTTCGTCCATCACATTGATAATTCATATCGAACAATAAAAGACCGCCAGCACCGGGCTTTGATCGGCCACAGCATGGGCGGATTTATGTCATTTTTCTTAGCAGGAAAATATCCTCAATTAATTGGTGCTGCAGTAAGTTCTATGGGGTCACCTGAATTTTTTATCGGCCACCCTGATAACCATACATTGTATTGTACAAGGTATATGTTCAAAAACCTGGTAGGTGTTAGAATCAGATTTCATAATGGCACAATAGGGGAAGAGTTGGTTAATTTAAATACTGAAGTTCATAATGGAGCCAGAAAAGAAAAAGAATTGGATTATGCTTATCAGGCTTATCAGGGCGGCCATGGCATGAATGCAAGAGCGTTTAAAGATGCCTTTGATTTTATTATTTCATCTTTTAAAAATCCTTTGCCTGATCCCATTCGTTGGCATCATGCAGATTTATATCCCAATTTTAATGTTTGGGGCTACGAGATAAAAAGCAACTTAAAAGAACCAGGGTACATTGACTTGAAAGGAGTGACAAAAGGAGGATTAAGAATTCGTACAAAGAAATGGCAGCCAGACGGGCCATTAATCCCGGGAGTAATAGTAAATATTAAAACAGCGCCTATTTACAAGCCAAATACTGAATACACCATTTTTGATTTTAATGAAACTGACGGTACAAAAGAAGACACCATCATTGCAAGTGATGAAAAAGGCAGTCTAAGTTTTTCTGTTAATTATCAAAGCCACCAGATTGGTATATATGAAATGAATGGTCCTGCAGAAATAGCATTTGTTCGTCATAAGGTTGATGGGAAAGGTATATTTTTAAATCATAAGAAGCTCTCGAATCTAAAGCTGATGTTGTTAAACAGAGGTGGAAGCGATTGTAAAAAAATAAAAATTACACTCAGCACATCAGAAAAAGTCGTTACCATCGCCAATCCCTCAATTGAGATAAACAATATTGAAGCTGGCCAAACTATTTGGTCACCCGTTGATTTCAAAATTACTGCTAATAATAAACCGACAACAGACGGATCACCATTCAGGGTAAGATTTAATCTCTCTATTTCTGACAATAACGGCAATTCATGGAATGATGAATTTGATGCCCCTGTACTCTATAGTGTTCCTGCCTTTACAAATATTGGGATAGATGATGGTGACAGTGAAATCTTTGGTAGCGGCAATGGAGATAATATTGCTGATCCTGGCGAAACAATAATGATTTATCAGGATAGTCATCGTACACGACTGTATTATGATGACCCCTACGTTGATGCTGAACGGCTATATGATGAATTGCAACCCGATAAATGGGGTGATGGATATTCCTTATCATCACTGATTCATATTTCAAAAGATTGTCCCATTGGCCATAAGATTCGCTTCTTAGCTTGTTATGAAGTGAAAGAATGGAAGACAATTAAAAGAAATGTTACCTGGGGCACTTTTACAATTACTGTTGGTAAACCTGATAGCAAGTAATAAAACAAAAGCAAATGAAAATCGGAATTAGTGTTACACTTTTAATGATCATCTTTTCTTCATGCGCAAGAAGTAAAGGCACATCACAACCTGCAGCTCAAAATATTTCAGATACAACTTGTAATTCATCAAACTTAGTTTTTTGCAGTGGCTTTGAAGAGCCAAATTGGAAATCGGTATGGGATGATTATGATGGAAATCCGGAGCCTTATAATCAGCTTATAGAAAACCCCGGTCCATTTAATATTACAGGCAATCATGTAATGCGGTTAAGAGTACCTCCAGGAAATGGAGGCGCAGATATTGTAAAAGTATTCCCCCAATCTTATGATAAAGTATATGCACAGTGGTATGAATACTGGGAGCCTGGTTACGATTTCAGTTCTCCGAATCATGGTGGCGGTTTATTTGCCGGCAATAGAAACTATCTTGGGCAATCTGGAATACGTCCACAGGGAAATGATTTTGTTTCAGCATGGTTTGAACCTGATCCTTCACACGAAGGGAGGCCCTATCTCTATACTTATTATCGCGGAATGTACATGGATTGTGCTGACCCAAATGGCCAATGCTGGGGTGATCATTTCCCATGTTTCCTTGCTCCAAATTATTGCAGCAACCCTGATCATGTTCCATCACCGTCAAAACTACCACCACCGTTAACAGCAGGGAAATGGTATCGCATCGGTATGATGATAGATATGGGTAGACCTGTATCAAATGCGAATGAAGCCAATGGTGTTTTAAGCTTCTGGATTGATGGAGTAGAATATGGGCCATGGAACAAACTATGGTTCAGAACTACAAGCGATATGAAATTAAATATCCTTTCACTGGCGATATATTTTCATAATCAGCACAGCACTGAAGGAGTACTGATTGATGATGTAGCGGTATCTACAAAACCATTTTAATCCGTCCAATCTTACTGGCAAACGAGACATTATACAATGAAGCGATTTAAAACTCTTTTTATTCATATCTCAATTATTAGCACTTTAGCTGTAAGCTGCAGTACATCAAAAAAAATTGTTGATACAACCCCTGATTTCAAGAAAATAAAGACAGAAGGCCGTGTATCGCTTGAGAAAAACAATATCGTGGAAATTTATTGGCCGGGCTCAGGATTCACCGTGAAATTTAGAGGATCAGAAATTAAAGCAATATTAAAGGATGAGAGAGGCTATAATTATTTCAATGTAATTATAGACGATAGTCTTACCAGGTTTATCAGAATAGATACGACAAAGTCAACTTATACCCTTGCCTCTGCTCTTTCTGATACTGTTCATACAATAAAATTATTAAAACGTGCAGATTGGTTCCGGGGCAAAACATGGCTATATGGGTTTGAGTTTCCGCAGGAGGCAAAAATCTATAAGGCGGATTTAAAGAAGAGGATGATAGAATTTTATGGCAACTCCATCACTGTAGGTGCTGCGGTGGAAGATTCAGTTGCTGACAGAGGGGATGGAATTTTTACAAACAATTACTATAGCTATGCCTCGTTAACAGCAAGACATTTTGATGCAGATTATTCCTGTATTGCATCAAGTGGTATCGGTGTGATGGCAAGTTCGGGTAATTTAATTATGCCTGAAATATATGATCGCCTAAATCCTGACGATAGCACGAGTAAATGGAATTTTCCTAAAAGGCAACCCGGTATAGTTGTTATAAATCTTTTTCAAAATGATAGTTGGATTGTTCATTCACCAGACTTCATACAATTTAAAAGGAGGTTTGGGACTATACCACCATCAGAGGATTTTATCATTAATTCTTACAAATATTTTGTTCTATCAATACGAGCACATTACCCTGATGCTAATATCATTTGTACGTTAGGTAGTATGGATGCAGTAAAACCAGGCTCACCCTGGCCGGCCTACATTGAAAAAGCTGTAGCCAAATTGGATGACAAAAAAATATTTACTCACTTCTTTACATACCTGAACAAACAAACACATCCAAAAATCGGCGATCAAAAGAAAATGGCCGATGAACTTATAAAATTTATTGATCAAAATATTAAATGGTGAATTGAATATGAAAAAAATAGTAATAGTTTTTGCCGCACTGATATTTATTTATGCTGGCAGGAAAAAACAAAACATCGTTTTACTTGATAGTTATTTTAACAATGAAACACTAATTGACTCAAGTGGCAAAAAACAGTCATGGCATTATAAATGGGAAGAAGAAGATAACAACGGATATTCATTGTTAGGCTCTGTTTTTAAAGGATATGGAATTTCAACCAAAACATGTTATGAAAGACCTGCAAAATCAATCCTGAAAGATGCAGACATCTATATCATTGTTGATCCAGATGTTCCAAAAGAAAATCCCGATGCAAAATATATAGAACCAGAAGATGTGAAAGTTATCTCTGACTGGGTAAGGGAAGGAGGTGTACTTGTACTATTGGGTAATGATTTCGGCAATGCTGAATTTGATCATTTCAATACACTTGCCAAAGAATTCGGTATTGAATTCAATAAAGACAGCCGTAATTATGTGGATGGTGATAATTATGTAACAGACGGAATTACTATACCCAAAGGGAATCCGATCTTAAAGCATGTATCAATAATTTACATGAAGGATATTAGTACATTAAGCATCACTTCACCGGCTAAGGCTATCCTCACAGATAATAATGATGTTATAATGGCTGCTTCGCATTTTGGCAAAGGGACGGTTTTTGCTGCCGGTGATCCGTGGGTATATAACGAATATACTGACGGTAAAAAATTACCGAAAGAATATCAGAATTACGATGCTGCCAAAGACCTGGTATCGTGGTTAAAAAAACAAATCTCCAAAAAATAAAAACATGAATCCTAAAATTGTCTTACTAATAATTACCGGAATGTTAAGTTTAAAACCATCTGTAGCACAAAAGAGAGAAAGCCAGGTTACAAAAGCAGTTGAAGAGTTACGTACCCTGATGATTACTCCTGATTCAGCAAAATTAGTTTCGATTTTAGCTGATAAGCTTAGTTACGGACATTCTGGAGGATTTATTGATAACAAGCCAGGGTTTATCCAATCATTATTAAGCGGAAAATCTGATTTCGTTACCATCAATTTAACCGATCAGCATATTAGCTTATTTGAAAAAACAGCCTCCGTCCGTCATATTTTAGAAGCAGATACAAATGATAGCGGTAAACCTGGTCATGTTAAGCTTTCAATACTTACAATTTGGTATAGAGCGAAAGGCAAATGGATCTTAATAGCACGTCAAGCTGTGAAGGTTCAATAAACACTCGATCAAATGAAAAAAGACTGGGCCAATTTAAGAAAGTATTCTGCCGCTAATAAAAAGCTTCCTCCTTCAAAAAAAGGTGAGACCCGGATTGTTTTTATGGGTGATTCAATCACGGAATTCTGGGAGAGCATTGACAAAACTTTCTTCCAGGATAAGCCCTACATAAACAGAGGAATCAGGGGACAAACAACACCTCAAGTACTGGTACGATTCCGCCCTGATGTTATAGCCTTAAAACCTTCTCTTGTGGTAATACTTACCGGTATTAACGACATAGCGCAAAACACGGGGCCAATGGAACCGGAAGAGACACTCGGAAATATAGTTTCAATGACAGAATTAGCAAGAACAAATAATATTAATGTAGTGCTTTGCTCCATTCTACCTGCTTATGATTTCAATTGGAGGCCCGGACTACAGCCTGCTCAAAAAATCATTAAGCTCAATTCAATGATAAAGCAATATTGCAGGAAAAACAAAATCACTTATGTTGACTATTATTCAAGCTTGGTAGATAAAAGAAAGGGGTTAGATAAAAAATTCACTGGGGATGGAGTTCATCCTGTTCTCTCCGGATACAAAGTGATGGGGTCTTTAGTTGAAAGAGGAATTAAAAGGGAGCTACTCTACCAAAATAAAACTCTATAAACACAAATTGAAAAAATCTGACTAAATATTTCTTAGTATTTCATCAACAAAAATTTGCCATTATGAAATCAGTCAAAGAATCCAACATAAACCAATCAAGCAGAAGAATTTTTTTGCAAACATCTTCATTATTTCTCGGAGGTTTAGCAGCACACAGTGCAATTCCTTATAAAAATTTGTTCTCTTCCCGGGATAATAACGAGTTAAAAGTTGGGCTTATCGGGTGTGGTAACCGGGGCAGCGGGTTGGCAGCTTCCATAAAAGATATTAAGGGGGTAAAAATAACAGCCTGTTGTGATGTTATACCAGCCCATATAAAAAATGCACTGGAGTATATTGGGAATGATGTAAAAACTTATTCAGATTACAGAAAGTTATTAGAAGATAAAAGTATTGACGCTGTAATTATAGCCACTCCATTGTTTCTGCATTATCCCATGGCTATTGATGCCATTGATGCCGGCAAGCATGTTTACTTAGAAAAGTCCATGACTTATAATATTCAGCAATCACTTAATCTTGCAAAAAAAGTTCAAAACTTAAATCTTGTATTCCAGGTGGGATACCAGTACAGATACTATAGCCTGTATCGCCAGGCCAAGGAAGCCATTACTCAAAACTGGTTAGGCAAGGTTACACATTTTGAATGCCAGTATAACAGAAACTCTAACTGGCGGGTGCCGGTATCTGATCCAAAACTCGAACGGACGTTAAACTGGAGAATGTACCGCGAGTATTGCGGCGGACCGCTTTCAGAACTATGCGCCCATCAGATTGATGCGGTTAATTTTTTTCTCGACAGCCACCCTTTAAAAGTAACGGCAATGGGTGGAATTAACTATTGGAAAGATGGAAGAGACACTTACGATAATATCCGAAGCATATTCGAATACAAAGATGGGATCAAAGCTTCTTTTACTTCCATCCTGTCTAATGCATATAATGGATATTCAGTAAAAATATTGGGTGACAGAGCAACGCTGGAGATACAACGAGATAAAGCATTCATTTACCCTGAAACTTTTGAAAATGCAGTTGGTACTGTTGACGGAGTAACCGGCGCCACTATAGCAACACTTACACAAGGCAAAGGAATTGAATTGAAATTCAAAACAACCGAATTGGATGAAAAGGAACCCACCATCATTTGTTTAATGGATTTTTTTGATTGTATCCGGGAAAAAAGAAAGCCGGCTTCAAACGCAGTAACTGCAAAAGATGCATCCATAGCAATTTGTTTGGGAAATGAATCTGCGGATACATCAACCTTTAAAAGCTGGAAAGATGAATATTCATCTTAAAGTAATGAAATGTTTTCTGGTTGCCTGAATTGCTAAGTCAATACAGTCAATTATTTACAACTAACATCTATCTGCATGATCAAAAAATGGGTTGTACGCCTTGGGCCTGGAATTATTACCGCAGCATTGGTTTTTGGTCCCAGTAAAATGACTATCACATCAAAGTTAGGCGCTGAACATGGTTACTCTTTGCTTTGGATAATTGTAGTTGCCATTTTCTTTCTGGCTGTTTTTATGGAAATATCCTCACGTATAGGCATTGCCACAAATCAATCGCTGTTAACTACCATCAAACAAAAGTGGGGGAAGAAAGCAGCTCTTGCAATTGGTTTCGGAGCATATATGGTAAGCACATCTTTTCAGGCAGGAAATTCTATCGGAGTCGGTATCTCTTTAGCGGAAATCAGTAAAACTTCTCCGCAGCCCTGGATTATTGTATTTACACTGGCAGCAATAAGTTTACTTTTCTTCAAATCTTTTTACAAGGTTTTGGAAAAAATCATGATCGCACTAATTGTGCTGATGCTTTTTTCTTTTATTGTAACGCTTGTACTCACAAAGCCGCCAATATCCGAAATAGCAACGGGGTTAAACCCTTCTATTCCCCAGGGTTCTTTTGGACTTGTTACGGCATTTATGGCTTCGTGTTTTTCCATTAGCGCAGCATTTTACCAATCATATTTAGTACAGGAAAGAAAATGCATAACGCCTGATGTAAAGCTGGGCACTAAAGACAGCTTTACCGGCATCATTACGCTGGGTTTAATGAGCAGCATTGTAATGATTTGCGCCGCAACTGTTTTACATCCGGGTGGAATTAAAATAAACAATGCAAGTGATATGGGCAGAGCGTTGGAACCATTGTTTGGAAAATTTGCTTCCTACATTTTTCTGCTGGGATTATTCGGAGCATCATTTTCTTCACTTATTGGAAATGCATCAGTTGGCGGAACCTTGTTTGCAGATGCACTTGGTTATGATAATCGTTTCAACTCAAAGCCCGTTAGGTTCTTAACGGGGATAGTAATGATTGTGGGAGCAACAATAGCCATCGTGTTTGGAAAGCTGCCGCTGGAGCTAATCGTTTTTGCCCAAAGTATCACCATATTTATTGTACCTGTAATTGGTATTGCCATGTTTACCATTGCGAACGATGAAAAAATAATGAAATCCATGAAAAACAAGCCACTTGAAAAGATAATTGGCGTTACCGGGTTGCTGATACTCATATTGCTCGGCTTACAGAGCACTAGAGGGTTTTTGGGATAACCCGTATAATAATAATTTTTTAAAAAAAATCTCACTATGACAATACAATCATTTCTTCAAAAAAAGAAAGCAGTTTGTTTATTATTACTCTTTTCCTGTTATAGCGCTGGCATATTTGCACAAAATATAAACGTCCCTCTTTTTGAAGAAACAGACGTATTTATTGGCGGGCACGATGACATCAATACTTACCGCATACCTTCCCTGGTTTGTACAAAGAAAGGAACATTACTTGCCTTTGCAGAGGGAAGGCGTGACAATAATCTTGACGGTTCTACCACACATCTTGTTTTAAAAAGGAGTTTATCAAATACCAATTCAATGGTTACTCCCCGGCGCCTTGATAAAGTTACTGAAAGCCGTTTCCGTGAGAAAAATTTAACCTGGCTTCCCATGCAAACACTTCTTTTTGCAAAAGATGGTGAGTCATTTATGAACCCAATCCCAATTATCAATAAATCTGATAATTCAATCATTCTTTTGGTAAACCATTACCCTCATTACAGCGAAAAAGAAGGAGGTGGTAAAGGCGCTGTTGAAATATGGGTGTTAAAAAGTAAAAACGAAGGAGCAACCTGGTCAAAACCCATCAATCTTACTTCAAGCGTTGGAAATATTGCACTGGGGCCTGGTATTGGCATACAAATGAAACAGGGAAGATTGATTGCACCGGTTTATGATGGAGTGATTTTCAGTGATGATAATGGGCGCACATGGAAAGCCGGAAATAAAAAACAAGGGCCGGTAGATGAATGCCAGGCAGTAGAACTTACAGACGGAACAGTGATGGTGAATACCCGTGGCTATCCTTTTAGAACAATTACGCTGAGCAAAGACAATGGAAATAATTGGGAGGCGCCTTATAAAGATTCTTCATTAACAGATTCAAAATTGTGGGGCGGATGCCAGGCAAGTCTTATCCGGTATTCAAGAAAAGATGAAGGATATGCAAAAGACCGCTTGTTATATTCTTATCCAAATGACAGCTTATACCGGTTTGATGTAACTGTAAGAATGAGCTATGATGAAGGGAAAACCTGGCCTGTTTCTAAACTTATAAAAAAAGGCCCCGGCGCTTATTCCTGTTTAACTATTTTTCCTGATGGCAGTATTGGAATAATTTATGAAACGGGTAATTGCGGAACAGGCATTGTTGAATACTATGCGAAGCTTTCTTTTGCCCGGTTTAATATAGAATGGTTAACAGATAGGCAAGACCATTTGAACAACACGAAATAAAATATTGAGATAATAGCCAAAAAAGTAAAAAAGAATATGAGCAAAATTGAGTTTCATTATAATCAACTATTGCAACCATCAGAACAACTCATTGCTGATATTGCAGCAATTGACGGAGATATTATCATCCTTGGAGTAGGAGGAAAGATGGGGCCGACTTTGGCAAAATTGGCGAAACAGGCTGTTGATAAAGCAGGCCTTACAAAAAGAGTAATTGGTGTTGCCCGTTTTAGTGAGGCCGGGCTAGAGGAAGAGTTAGAAAAAGAAGGTATTGAAACAATTAAAGCAGACCTGCTTAACGATGAACACTTACAGTCCCTGCCGGATGCTAAAAATATAATTTATATGGCAGGTGTAAAATTCGGCACCACAGGAAACGAAAGCTTTACCTGGGCAATGAATAGTTATCTACCGGGCCGAATTGCCGAAAAATTCAAAAATTCAAGAATAGTTGTTTTTTCAACGGGTAATGTTTATCCATTGATGCCTATTTCAAGCCAGGGGGCTACGGAAGAGGTAGCGCCTGAACCAGTAGGAGAATATGCCCAATCCTGCCTTGGCAGAGAAAGAATGTTTCAATACTTTACTGCAAAAAATAATACCCCGGCTTTAATTTATCGCCTCAACTATGCTAATGATGTAACCTATGGAGTATTACTTGAAGTAGCCAAATCAATAAAAGAGAACAGACCAATAGATTTAAAAATGGGGGCTGTTAATTTAATTTGGCAGGGAGATGCGAATGAGATAGCGTTAAGATGCCTTAACCACTGTACCGTTCCTGCAAAAATTTTGAATGTAACAGGCCCAGAAACGGTGTCGCTGCGGTGGGTATCGGAACATTTTGGTAAACTGTTGGGTGTTGCTCCTGTATTTATTAATGAAGAACAGCCTACCGCACTATTAGCTAACGCATCCGAATGCTTTTATCTTTTTGGATACCCGAAAATTACTTTAAAGCATATGATGGAATTTATACTCGAATGGCTTAACCAGGGTGGCAAAACAATTAATAAGCCCACCCACTATTCAGAAAGAAAAGGAAAATATTAAAATATGATGCAGCACAAAAAATTAGATACTGTTGTAAACAACATTTTGCAGAAAGGAACAGTCATTCCGGCTCATCCATTAGCATTGACAGAGTATTTACAATTAGATGAAGCCCGGCAAAGATTATTGACTAAATATTATATCGCAACCGGCGCCGGAGGTATTGCTGTAGGTGTTCATACCACTCAATTTGAAATAAGAAAACCCGAAATTAATTTATTAGAGACGGTAATAAAACTTGCAGCAGATGAAGTTGAACAAGCATCGTTAGCCAAACCATTTATTAAAGTGGCAGGTATTTGCGGCCCAACTAATCGAGCCATAAAAGAAGCTGAGTTAGCTGCACAATACGGGTATCACCTGGGATTGTTGAGCAATGGTGAGTTATCGCAGTATTCCGAAGCAGAACTTATAAAAAGGACTTATGCTGTTTCAGAAATTATTCCGGTTTTCGGTTTCTATCTTCAGCCATCTGTTGGTGGCCGTACGTTAAGTTATGAATTCTGGCGTGAGTTTGCAGAAATACCTAACGTGTATGCTATTAAGATTGCAGCATTCAACAGGTATCAAACACTGGATGTAGTAAGGGCCGTATGTAATTCTTCAAGAAGAAATGAAATTGCGTTGTACACTGGCAATGATGATAACATCATTGCTGATTTACTAACTCCTTATCGGTTTACAGTAAATAACACAGTTATAGAAAAACAGTTTGTTGGTGGTTTGCTTGGACACTGGGCTGTTTGGACAAGAAAGGCCGTGGAACTATTGGAAGAAATAAAAAAATGTATTGCTAATAATTATTCCGGTGTGGAAAATTTATTATCCAAAGGCATTGAAGTGACTGATATGAATGCTGCAATTTTTGACCCGGGTAATTCCTTCAGAGGTTGTATACCAGGAATTCATGAAGTATTACGACGGCAGGGATTGATCGAAGGTCGTTGGTGCTTAAATCCTGATGAAGACCTTTCTCCTGGTCAGAGTGAAGAAATCAACCGGGTATATAATGATTATCCGCATTTTACTGATGATACATTTGTAAAAACGTTTTTGAAAACCTAATCATTCTATAAAAAAATATCTCCGGAAATGAATGATTAGAAACAAGTAGAATAAAATGTCTGATTTTAAATATTTATCAATTGTTACCAGTAATGAGAAAATTATATTTTACTTTCTGTTTCAGCATAGCAAGCCTTACCTCTTTTTCGCAAATTCCTTTTGAAAAAAGAATATTGCTTGACTCTGTTGCGCTTCATCCGCATATTGCAGATATAAATAAAGATGGACTGAATGATTTAGTTATTGTTTCCAATTACGTGGACAAAAAAGGGGATGATGCTACCAATATCAAAAATATATGCTGGCTGGAAGCTCCTGACTATAAGTATCATTTGATTCAGCAGCTTGTTTATCGTTCTGACGGTTTTGCAATAGCAGATATAGATAACGACGGATGGGAAGATGTGATCGGCGCTGATGATATTGATGGGAACGATGACAATGAAAATGGTGGATTATTCTGGCTGAAAAATCCTGGCAATAAGCATTCAGGTGAATGGAAGTATTATCGCATTGGATTTACTCCATACCCCAAAGATATACTCGTTTCAGATTTCGACGGGGATGGAAAAAAAGATGTGCTGTCCCGAAGCGCAGCACATCGTATTGATATGTTTTTCCAGGACGGGAAGGATCAATTCATTAAAAAAATTATTCAGGCTCCCCCGTACGACGGTACCGCTTTACTTGATGTTGACCGGGATGGAAATATTGATGTTGCTATAAATGGATGCTGGATGCAAAATCCCGGAAAGAACAGGAATGCCGAATGGCTCAAATTTGA
This sequence comes from Chitinophagaceae bacterium, assembly GCA_044221225.1. Taxonomy (GTDB): domain Bacteria; phylum Bacteroidota; class Bacteroidia; order Chitinophagales; family Chitinophagaceae; genus JJ008. The sequence goes on along the minus strand of JBGAPQ010000004.1, from coordinate 264,968 downwards.
CTATGACTCTTCGTGGTACACAATGAGCGACAATGGCAAAACAAAATGGTATCACAATAATTGCCGTGTAACAACAGGCGATTTGGATAACGACGGCTTAACGGATATTATAATCTCATCAGGCGAGACTCATGGCTATCCCATCAATTGGTATAAAGCTCCTGCCGACCCTTTTACCGGCAAATGGATTACAAATACAATCGGATCATCAGATTACTGCCATACATTAAGAACCGGTGATATAGATAATGACGGCGACCTGGACGTTATTGCCGGCGAACTGATTATATGGAACGACCCCACGCCGGAAACTACACCGCACAATCTAACTATTTATTTAAATGAAGGAAACGCATCGTCGTGGAAGAAACAATTGCTTGATAACAAAGGAATATATAGCGGAATAATTGGTGATTTTGACAACGATGGTGATCTGGATATTATTGGCCCCCGCAATTACAACAGATCACCCCTGCAGCTTTGGGAAAACAAAACAAGTGATAACAAACTTTCTCTATCATTATGGAAATATATCCAGATTGATAGTACCCGTGCTAAGTGGGGCGACTTTGATCAACCTCCCTGGTTAAGATATTTTGGCATAGATGCAAAAGACATTAATGATGATGGCTATGCTGATATTGTTTCGGGAAGATATGTTTACATCAGTCCCAAGGACAATCTCAGCAATAAATGGAAACGCATTGACTTAGGCAATAATGTTGACGGTATGTTGTTGTTAAACGTTGATGATGATGATTTGCCGGATATAATTGGCGAAGCACTGCCGGATGTTTATTGGCTTGAAGCAACAGATAAAACCCTGTCACAATGGAATAAAACAAAGATTGGTACTATCACCGCAACAGATCACATTAATGGGCAGGGCTACCTGAAAGCACAAATTATTCCCGGAGACAAACCTGAAATATTATTGAATGGAGGTGATGGACTCTATATGTTTCAGATTCCTTCAGATCCTTTAAAAGGAAATTGGCCAAAAACATTGATAAGCAAAAGGGAAATAATTGACGAAGGGATTGATGCCGGCGATATAGATAATGATGGAGATATGGATATTATTTCGGCCCGTTCAAATGGTAATGGCCCTAAATCAATAGTATGGTTGGAGAACCCGGGCAAAGAAAAAGAAACAACTGAGGGATGGGAGGAGCATCTTGTTTGCACCACTGATTTCTGGCCTGACAGAATTAAGTGTGCCGACTTTAACAACGATGGTTTGATGGATATTGCAGTTACTGAAGAACGTTATCCGGGACTGGAACCGGATGCCAGCATGTTTTGGTTTGAACAACGAAAGGAATTTGGTTCTGTATTATGGATAAGGCATACAATAGTTACACAATATTCCATGAACAACCTTGATGTTGCCGACGTTGATCATGATGGCGATATGGATTTTATCACCAATGAACATAAAGGAGACAAACATGAAACACAGATATGGGTGAATGACGGTAAAGGAAATTTCAACAAAGTTGTTGTGGACACCGGAAAGGAAAATCATCTCGGTACGAGGCTCTTTGACCTGGATAACGACGGTGATCTTGATATTATAGGTGCTGGCTGGGATAACTATGAATTTCTGCACGTTTGGAGAAATGATGCAATTGATGCCCGGGTAAAAATCAAGGAATCTGCAGATGAAGGCCAAGCCTGCTTTGAAATACAAACACCAACAGCTACTTATTACTATCAAAAAGAAGCCGGTGGCTTTTCAAGTATTATTGATAAATACGGTTTTGATTGGATTGGCTTTCGAAATTCCGGTCATCCGCCCACTCTTGCGTCCGCTGCTTCGAATTATCGTGGGATGCCAAATCTGGTAGATGGCGAACCCGGTGAAGGTACAGGTCATCCCGGATTTGCAAAATGCAACTCAATACAGATAAATGCTAACATCATCGAAACAGAAAGTAAAGATGGAAAATGGAAGTGGCGCTGGCATTTCTTTGAGCAGTATGCGGAATTTGAAATGTTGAAATTTGATGAAAGCAGGAGATATTGGTTTTTATACGAGGGGGTAATAAATGGGAAATTTAAACCAAAACAACAAAGCTGGGGTAATGACAGAGATGGTCTCAGGAAAGACAAGCCTGATTTCCTGGAAAATGAAGGATTAGCCGGCAATTGGCAATATATATTTCTTGGCGATAATAAAGGGAAAAACACTTTTGTAATTGGAGCCGGAGAAAATGACAAATTCGAAGATCGGTTTGGCTTCATGGGCAACTCTAAAAAAGGACTCTCTTCAAATGATGGTATGATTGTATTTGGCTTTGGCCGTGGCAAGAATGTAAGACCGCTTTTGGATAAACCCATGAAATTTTACATAGGATTTCTTAATGAAAATATTCTGTCGAACGATTTCTCAACCAAATTAGCCGGGCATATTCAAATCTTCCATGGCAAATAAAAAAAGACAATATAAAAAGCTTATTGCTGCATTAATATTTTGTCTACTTGTTTCATTAAAAAGCAATGCTCAACCGGGTATCAAAGAGTTTCATATTGCTGGATTTGCGCAAGGAACCACCTACAATTTTACTTATTACGCTAAGGACAGCATCATTATCAAAAAACAGACAGATAGCATTCTGGTTATACTAGACAGCTCACTTTCCATTTACAAACCCTGGTCACTCATCACTCAATTTAATAATGCATCCAACAGTGTAGAAATGAATGAGCATTTAAATACTGTCGTTCGCAAATCACTGGAAATTTATAAAGAAACATCAGGTATATCTGACATTACTGTATATCCCCTCGTAGCTATATGGGGGTTCGGCCCCGCTTCGATTTCTGAATTACCTGATTCATCCGATATAAACAAAGTTCTGCCCTGTGTCGGTTCAGATAAGATTTATGTTGAAAATAAACTGTTATTTAAAAAAGTACCCTGTGTAAAAATTGATGTAAATGGAATTGCGCAAGGTTATAGTGTTGATGTTATTGCTGACTTTTTTGAAAAAAAAGGAATTCAAAATTATCTTGTTGAGATCGGAGGAGAGTTACGCATTAAAGGAAGAAAACAGCCTGGTGGAGAGTCCATGCAGATTGGAATTGAAAGTCCTGCAAAAGATTCAACTGATCAACCCATCGTACACAAAGTTATAACACCTGATGAAGGAGCGATTACTACGTCCGGGAACTATAGAAAATATCGTCAAAATGGGAACAAAAAAGTTTCACATATCCTGAATCCCCAAACTGGCTACCCCTCCGAAAATGAATTGATAAGTGTAACTGTCTGGGCAAAAGATGCCATCACTGCAGATGGGTATGATAATGCACTAATGGCAATGGGTTTGAGGAAGGCGTTGCAATTTCTGAAAAAGCACAAGAATCTGGAAGCCTATTTTATTTATCGAAATGCAGACGGGTCGGTTTCAGACACTGCAACAACCGGTTTTTATAAATATTTCAAACTGCAAATTATGGACTGAATTAATATTAACTCTCTTAAAATATGCTGATAGAGGAAATCAAACATTTAGCAAATGAGATAAAAAGCAATGTCATTGCAGATAGAAGACATTTGCATGCTCATCCTGAGTTATCGTTTTGTGAATACGAAACTTCAGCATTTATTAAAAACAGATTGTATGAAATGGGAATTCCCTGGAAAGAAATGGCAAATACGGGAGTAATTGCGACAATAGAAGGAGCAATGCCCTCCGATTCAACCATTGCTTTACGAGCCGATATTGATGCCCTCCCAATCGCAGAAAAAAACAATATTATCTATTCGTCTATGAATAATGGCTTAATGCATGCTTGCGGACACGATGCACATGCTGCTTCATTGCTTGGTACAGCTAAAATTTTGCAAACTCTCGCAAACAAGTTCGCGGGTACTGTAAAACTTATCTTTCAGCCTGGTGAGGAAAAAATTCCCGGTGGTGCCAGCATTATGATAAAAGAAGGTGTATTAAAAAACCCCAAACCAGATGCAATAATTGGACAGCATGTAATGCCTTCTATTACTTGCGGTAAAATCGGCATTAGAAAAAATCAATTTATGGCATCCATGGATGAGCTATATATTACCGTAACCGGAAAGGGTGGTCATGCAGCACAGCCCAATCAAAATATAGACCCTGTTTTAATAACATCTCATGTCATTATTGCACTACAACAAATTGTAAGTCGGATAGCGCCACCACAAATACCAACTGTACTATCCTTCGGTAAGTTAGTTGCTAATGGTGCAGTAAATATTATTCCCGATGAAGTTTATATCGAAGGGACCTTCCGAACACTTGATGAAGTATGGAGAACTCAGGCTCATGATAAAATGAAAAAGATAGCCGAGACAATTGCTGAAGGTATGGGTGGCAATTGTAATTTTAAAATAGTTAAGGGATATCCTTTCCTTGTAAATAATGACAAGTTAACTGATCTAGTAAAAAAATTTAGTGAGGAATATATCGGGCATGAAAATGTATTAGACATAGATGTATGGATGGCGGCGGAAGATTTTGCTTATTACTCACAGGAGATTGACTCCTGTTTCTATCTTTTAGGAACAGGGAACAAAGAAAAAAGTACTACATCAGCATTGCATTCCCCTACATTCAATATTGATGAAGAATCATTACAACTGAGTATAGGTTTGATGGCTTATATTACGATAAAATGGTTGGGAAATTGATTACCAAATAATCTCAACTTCATGAATTAGTTAATTCAATAACCATCGCTTTCAGTTCAGTCGAAATTACCTGACCGGTTTCTAAATGAAGCCACTCTCCCCTTCCAATTTCATCTTCAGGACTATTAGTATAACAGGATGTCCATGGTTCCAAAGCAACAGTGTGACAGTTGCCCCACCACGGAAAATCCTTTGTAGCAAATCTTTCCTGCCATAGCCAAAGATATTTGAACAAGTTCCCGTCCCAACAAAGCTTAAACCCTATCTTCTTTTCTGTATTTCGAATAGTATAATATGCTTCATCACCAAAATTGCTTAGGTAGCAAAGTTCTCTGTAAGGTTCTGCATCAAAGGCTGGGATCAAGCTGGCATCATCAAAATCTCCGGAAATATTTTCGGCTGCAGGCCAATTATATTTCTTACCTGCTTTAAATCGTCTCGGCGATTCAATTGACTTTTCAGGCTGCATTTCCTTCGCACTAGTTTCAATTGAAATCCCATCTTCCAAAAATCCCACCCCAAATGCAATATGATGTCCCCACATAATATCAAGATGGGTACTGCTCTCATTAGTCAGTTTTTCTGTGATTATCAGGTTAGGTTCATTCCTGGTCAGGCTAAGCGTCTTTTCAATGAGTAGTGGTATTCTTAATGGTCGTGTCCACAATTTTACAGCCACTTCTTCATCTGTATTCGTAATGATTGCGAATTTCCAGGGAATCAGTGATACTTCGCCATGTAAACCCAGCATGGCACCCCGATAATTGAATGCCTGACTGTTTGGTAAGACTTCCTGCCATCCACCATAATAGTAATCTTCAAACTGATTAGAAGTATTGCGCATCTGGCTAAAATCAACTGTAGGGTTTCTTAGCTTATTTGGCAATCGCAACAAAAAATCAAGACCAAGAGGCTTATACTTAAACTCAAAAATATCACTTCCTCTATCTGCAAGTATGCCAATTTTAAGATACTCATTTTCGAGAAAGACAACTTTCATTCCCTTATATGTCCATTCGTCTGATATTGTGCATGCTTGTTTTGATTTCATTTATGTTCTTTGAATTATTGTTACGCAGGTAGCCACTCCAGGCAAGCCGGTGATTTAATATTATTAAACAAGTGAACTGGTTCTATCAACCCAGTATTCTTATCTATTTTAAAAACTGCAATTGAATCAGAATCCTGATTAGCCGCCAATAGCCAATTACCTGTAGGATCCAATACAAAATCACGAGGTGTTTTACCTAAAGTTTTTTGCCGACCTATCAATTCAAGTTTGCCAGTACAACTCTCAAATTTCAAGATGGAAATAGAATCATCACTTCGCTCAGATGTATAAACAAATTTTCCGTCAGTTGAAACCCTGATTGCCGCAGAGCCTGGAGTCTTTTCAAATTTTTCGGGCAACGACGAATAAGTGTTAAGCATTTCAAGACAACCATTCAGATAACGCATTACAGTAATTGTACCTGTTAGCTCATTTAATGCAAATACATGGCCTGAATGTTTATGATAAACAGTATGCCGTGGGCCACTTCCGGGTAATAACGATACTTCTTGCTTTAGTTCAGCATTTAAATTTCCATTAATGATGCTAATATGATAGAGCAACACTTTATCCATTCCCAAATCAGCAATAAATACATTATTAAGCTCTTCATCAATCAATACAGCATGTGAATGGGCGCATGCTTGCCGAAGGTTATTAATACTCCCTCCTTCATGCTGAAGTACTTTTATGCTCTTTATGATTTCTGCATTCTTATCAATCGGATAAATAACTATATTACCCGTTTCATAACAAGCAACAAAAAGAGAGTTAAATCTTCTGAAAAAAGTAAGATAACAGGGACATCCTCCCGGAATTTCCTGTTCATTAATCAGTTCAAGCGAATAATTATCCTGATTAATTTTATATGCCTGCACAAGCGGTCTTTCATTTGCCAAAACTTCAGTATGAGAATAGAGATTTTTTTTGGACGGAATGCATAAATAACTTGGATTGATAGCAGGAGTAATATGTATCAATTGTATTGAGCCATTTCTCTCATTAAAATCAAAACAATAAATACCTTCTCCATATCCTCCAAAATCTTTTGAAATCATTTGTGTATATGATCCCACATACAAAATCATTGTAACATTGTTTTTATATGAGATCGGCGGTATAAGTCCTGCAAATGATCAATTACCTTTGAAGCTTCCCCGCCGTTTTTCAAATAATCATGTATAATTTCTCCCATCGTCGTTTGAAATTCTGGCCAACCTGCGTAGCGGGGGCGAACAAAGGCATTAGTTAAAGTAGCTATTGTGTTGGAAAAAAAATTGTAGGTGAGACAATTAGCAAAATCACTTCGCCATGCAACAACATTTGCGGGCTGTCCGTGCTCCATAACATAAACGGAGCTTTGAGCTTCAGAACTACAGACCCATGTGGCATATTTGGCAGCTTCCTTTATATATTTACTTTTCGCAGATATTGCAATACCGGCACCGCCCAGTAATGCGTTTCTTATTCCCGGAGCGTTGCTAAAAGAAAGCTTGTTTTTTCTAAACCTATGCCTTGCGTAATTAGTATAACAAAATGCTAAAGGAGTATAAGCAATATCGTTGTTTGTTGACATATAATCATACAACTGTATAGGGTTCCAGTCCAGGCTTTTTTTATGAAAACTATTACACATCTTTCTCATCATTTCCAATGACTCTATCCCTTTCTCGTGGTTGACCAGCATTTCATTTTCCTCAATAACAGGTGATCCTGATTGCGCAGTAATGGTCAAAAACGTACACAATGCATCAGTGGGGCAAAGGGCCATTCCAACCTGCAGTTTTTTCTTTCTAAGAATATCTGTCAATTCAAAAACATCATTCCAGTTTTTTGGAACACGCAACTCCTCCATAAGATCGGGTCGAAAGGAAGAACTTTGCATAGCTGCATCTATAGGCAATGCCCATTGATTTCCCTTATACCTATAACTCAAAAAGCTTGGACCGGCTGATTCTTTTTCCAGTTTCGTCAGCTCATCTTTTTTCAACAACTCATTAAAGGGGAGCAAACATTTCGTGGCCTCGGCTACACCTACATGAGGATGGTCTATAATTATGAAATCAAATTTCTGAGCTAACTCTTCAAGCGATTGGTCACCAAACATGGTTAGCGATCTCTTCTTCCACTTTACTTTTACTCCATACAATTTTTCATAAAGCGCAGAAGATGCTATGAGAGGATTGTAACCCCGTGGGTGATCCCATGTAATTCCAGTAATGATTTTTTTATTCATTTCTTCTTTTCAAGACTCCTTTGATAAAACTCCTGTATCTTCTTTTGGCCTTCTGTTGATCTGTAAAACTTATTTAAAGCTGAATATTCTATGTTTTGTGAGGCAGCAGAAACTCCGCCTGCGCTTATTTGTGTCAATTGTTTTATTACCTGTAAACGGTCTGGTTCTTTATCAGTAAATAAAATTGCAAATTCTTTGACCCTCTCAAGAAAGACATCTTTTGGATAGATATGATTTACCAACCCGTGCAAATACATCTCTTCAGCCACCGCTGTCCTTCCGGTCATGATGATTTCATTAGCCAGGTTTACCCCAATCTTCTTTGATAAGCGCATTGCACCACCGCCGCCGGGTATTAAACTGAGCGTTATTTCCGGCAGACCCATTTTTGCTCCCTCCGCGGTGACAATCATGTCACAGGCAAGAGCAATTTCAAATCCACCACCGAATGCGTATCCATTAATTGCAGCAATTATCGGTTTTGTATTTCCTTCAATAGCATAATAAAGAGAATGCCCTTTTTTCTGAAAAGCCTCAAACTGTTCCTGTGTTTGTTTCGCATATTCTTTTATATCGGCGCCTGCCATAAATGCTTTTCCTGCACCCGTAATCACAGCTACACGAACATCTTTTGCATTTGCTGTATTTATTTCTCCCAGTGCATGGATAATTTCATTCATCATCTCAGCATTCATTGCATTCAATTGCTCAGGCCGGTTAAAGGTGAGCCAGGCAATTTTATCTTTTATCTCAAATAGAATGTTCTGATATTGCATGAATAATCAATTGCTCTGTTTTAAATGGTTTTCAACGGAGATTATACTTTCATCAATCAATCTTTTTATGTTATCATCATCATAGCCGAGTTCTTTTAATATCTCCGGCCCGTGCTCACCAATTAATGGCGAAGGTCTTTTTATCTGTCCCGGTGTTTCACTCATAGTAAATGGAATATTGGTTACAGTTAGTTTACCCGCTTTAGGGTGATTGATCTCAACAAAAGTTTCGTTGTGCTTTACTTGCGGATCATTTGGCACATCTGACTGTTCATTCACCTGTGCTACCCATAAATCAAGTGCAAGCATTATATCAAGCCACTCTTTGGTTGTCTTCGTTATTGTTATCTTTTCAATGCGATAAAAAACTTCATCCCTTTTGTCAAAAAGTACCTGGGGATCATTATACTCAAGCAACGATTTATCTTCTAATGCCTCAACCAGTTTTTCAAATGAATTCATTGCAATAGCGATATAGCCATCCTTTGTTTTATATGCACCAAACGGAGCTGGATTTCCTGGGTGTGCAATTCCTGATTCTGGTCTTTCAAACTTTGCATTGAGATTTTGAATGGCAAAGTAATCCTGCATCTGGAAAGCAATCGCTGATGAAAGCAGATTGGTTTTAATTTCCTGTCCTATACCCGTTTTTTCCCTGTAATACAATGCAGCAAGTATTGCATATACGCAGTTGAAAGCATTTATTTGGTCGCAAAGAGCAGTACCAAGGGCAACCGGGCCATCAGTACTTTTTCCGCTTGTCATAATAGCGCCACTCACACTTTGCACCAGCAAATCCTGACCTGGTCTTTTTATATATGGTCCATCACTTCCCCATCCTGAAGCGGAACAATAAATAATTCTGGGGTTAATTTTCTTATACTCATTATACCCATAACCCAATCTTTCCATTACACCTGGCCTGAAGTTTTCAAGAACAATGTCTGTCTGCTTTAATAGCTGAATAATAATCTCTTTTCCCTCTTTCTTTTTTATATCAATAGCAATAGAACGTTTATTACGGTTCCACGCCATAAAACAGGGTGATTCATCACCTGCAACCCACTTATTAAAAAATGTCATTCCTCTATATATATCTCCCTGGCCGTATCGTTCCACCTTTATTACATCAGCACCCAAATCGCCTAACATTTGTGTAGCAAACGGTCCTTGCAATAATTGAGAAAAGTCCAAAACTCTTACACCTTCTAATGCCTGTTTCATTTATTCTCAGTTTAACTTATTCAAAATATCTTGGCAGTGTACATAAACCACCATCTACTTTAATATCTTCACCGGTTATAAAGGCTGCTTCATCAGAAGCAAGAAAAACTGCTGTCATAGCAACTTCTTTTGAATTTCCCATTCTTTTCACTGCATGCATTGCTGCGCTCCTTTCAAAATAATCAGGAGCTTCAGTCTTAGCCCTGTTCTCATTCATTGGTGTGAGGATGGCTCCTGGTGAAATACTATTGAATCTTACATTGTATTCACCAAACTGACCTGCAAGCTGATTAGTCATAGAAAGAATTGCTCCTTTTGCTCCTGCATAAGCCGTCCAATCATTCCAACTGCGAAACGCCTGTGTTGATGACAGATTAATAACACAGCCAGACCTTTGTTTTATCATACAAGGCAGAGCTGCTTTAATAGTGCGGTAAACGCTTTTAAGATTAATATTCATCAATAAATCCCAATCTTCTTCCGGCATTTCAGTAATTCTGCCCCTGATAGATACGGCAGCATTGTTTACAAGAACATCTATACGGCTTGATTCCTTTATTACTTTTCTGATCAAATTGTTGACTTCAACCGTATTTCCGACATCACATTTCACGGCCCAGATTATTGTTTTGTCAGAGCTTAACCTTTTTGCTTCACTTTTACATTTTTGTTCGTTAATATCAGCAGCATATACAATGGCGCCTTCTTTCAAAAACGACTCTGCAATTGCCAGCCCTATGCCATCTGCAGCACCAGTAATTACAGCAACTTTATTTTTCAGTCTCATAACTTGGCTCTTTTAATTTCTTATTTAACCAGTGTCTTTCTATTTCTTCGAGACTTTTCCCCTTCGTCTCAGGAATAATTTTTATAGCAAGAAAAAGTGCAGGAGCAGTTGCTAATGCAAACAAGAAGAAAGTGCCGGCAGGCTTTATTTCGCTGAGAAATATTGGTGTAAGCTGCCCCACTATCGCAGTCCCTGTCCATAAAGAAAAAGTTGCTAAAGACATTGCCTTGCCCCTTATTTTAATCGGAAAAATTTCAGAGAGCAGCACCCACACTACCGGACCATAAGAAAACGCAAAACAAGCAATGAAGAGAAGAATAAATATCATCAGCAAATAGGTTGCAGTTGTATTAATGTAAAAAAGAAAAGCCAGTATCAATAGAGAAGTTATAATACCAATAACACCGGCAATCAATAAAGGTCTTCTGCCCAGATGATCAATTTTCCAAATGGCGATAAGAGTAAATAGTACGTTGACAACTCCGATAATTACCTGGCCTCCCAATGCATCTGACACAGGAAGACCTGCTTCTTCTAAAATTTTGGGTCCGTAGTAAATAATTGCGTTGATACCGCTTACCTGTGTAAGGAAGGCTAAACTAATACCGATAATAATAGCCATCCTGAAACCACCTTTGAATAATAAATCAAATCCGCCTCCCTCTTGCTGGAGATTTTCCTTTATATCCCTTATTTCACTTTTAGCTTCATTTGTATTAACTATCTTTTCTAAGATCTTCAACGCAAGAAATTCCTTTCCTTTTAGCGTGAGCCACCGTGGGCTTTCAGGAACCAACAATAAAAGACATAAAAACAAAATAGCTGGTAAAACAGCAGAACCAAGCATAATACGCCACACTTCACTCACCATAATCTTATTGATTATTCCCGTTGAATGCATTAGAAAATCAGAATGAGAAAGCTTAAGCAGGTAAGCATTACAGAAATAAGAACAGAGTATTCCCAGAGTAATCGCAAACTGATACAAAGCGACAAGTCTTCCTCTTTTATGAGCCGGGGATAATTCTGAAATATACAGAGGCGATATCATTGAAGCTACCCCAATACCAAGACCTCCGATTAAACGGTAAATAACAAGATCAGTAAATCCTTGCGCAAAGGCACAACCAAAAGCAGATACTCCAAAAAACAAAGCTGATAATAAGAGTATTTTTTTTCTTCCATATTTATCGCTCAAAAAACCAGCAATGGAAACACCTGCAATACTCCCGATTAATGCAGATGTTACATACCATCCGGTACCTGCCGCATCAAGTTGAAATTGAGAACTGACAAAATTTATAGTACCAGAAATCACCGCAGTATCATAGCCAAATAAAAATCCACCTAAGGAAGCGATAATAGCCAATCTATTAACATACCCGGTATTAATTTTGGCAAGCGCCTTTGTCATGCTATTTAATTTTTTTTCTATGAATTCTTTGAATTCCTTTTTCTTAAATATTGGTGGAATAATTACCGGGCCATCCATCCCCCATCAACAAACAACACAGTACCGTTTACATAATCAGATGCAGAAGATGCCAGGAAAACAACGGGGCCTTTAAAATCTTCTGGTGTACCCCACCGGCCTGCCGGAATACGATCTAATATGGCCTTGCTTCTCTCCGGGTCTTCACGCAATGCTTGCGTATTATTTGTAGCTATATAGCCGGGAGCAATACCATTTACATTAACTCCTTTACTGCCCCACTCATTACTGAATGCCCGCACAAGTCCGGCAACTGCGGATTTACTTGCTGTATAGCCGGGAACATTTATACCTCCCTGGAAACTTGGCAGCGAACAAGTAAAAATGATTTTACCACTTCCACATTCCAACATTTTTTTCCCGAATTCTCTACCTATGATAAACTGTGCATTCAGATTAACATCGATTACTTTATCCCAATATTCATCCGGATGTTCCGCTGCAGGCTTTCGCATTATAATACCCGCATTGTTCACGAGAATATCTATCCTTTCATTTTCAGATTGCACCTTTCTGATAAACGCATACATATCCTTTCTGTCAGATATGTCCACCCGATGATACCTGAATTTTCTTCCAGTGGTTTCAACTGCATTTTTAACCAATGAATAGTCTTCAACAATAGAAGCGCCAACAATATCGGCTCCTGCTTCAGCCAATGCTATTGCCATACCCATTCCTAAGCCAGTATCGCAGCCTGTTATCAATGCGGTTTTTCCGGTAAGATCAAATAGTTTTAACGTATGCATAATGCGAATAAAAATTATAATGATTGTTTCAAGAGTAGAGATTAATGTTTTCCCGGATATTCTTTCTATGTACCGATCTATGACTTTATAACGTACTGCTGAAATAATTTTTCCAGTAATTCTCTTTCCATTTTGTCATTATGGATTACAATACGATATCTGAGTCTTAAAACTTTTTTATTTGATAGTTCTACCGGTTCTCTTCCAGGATAGGGGACATTTTGCATACTCTTTTCTTTACGCAAAATCCATTGGGGTGAATACCCCGGATTGCCTGGATTGATAAAAACTGCTACCCCGGATTTGTTCAAACTGTCACCACCTAACGAACCTGTAATATCCATCCAAGGACCAGCCGTAACAGGTGTTTCCATTGGAATCACTCCTCCGTTATCAGAAACAAAAGAAACATCAGCAGGTAACTTCAAACGCAGGCAAAAACCTCCATAACCTTTTACATCATCAGATCCACCGATTTTTAAACTGTCAACCAATGCTAATAAGCCAATATCAAAATCAATTAGCCGGTAGTTTTCTTCAACCCTATACACTGTAATTCTTGTATTCTCCTTTATTATTCCTGTCGGCCTATTGTTATGGATTATTGATTTCCATATCATTTCAGATTGTAAGGTTATTTTCTCATCACTCCTGAAAACTTTTAACTTGCGTGAATGCCAGGAAATGTTTTCGCAAGTCCATTCATCGGCAATTTTTTTATTCTTTAAAATGATCTGATGCCATGCCCAAAAGACACCCCGATGGTAAGGATGATCTTCAGGAAAATCTTCGGTTAAAATTTTACCATTTAAATTATAAAGGGGATGTATGTATCCAGCCCGCTCAAATTTTCCCGCAATTGATTTTGGAAACTGCTGGTAGAGAAAAACTTGTTTATCATTTTCCCAAACCTTTATCCCGTCTTGTTCTCTATATGTTTTCCAGTCTTGACCGAATGATATTATCGCAATAAAATGGGTCAGGAGAAAAAAGCTAATCAGGTTCGATGAAAATAATCTTTGCGAAGGAGACATGCTTTATACATTTATTTTCCCCTAAATCATTTATACATCAGAATCTTGAAAACAAACGGCAATTATCACCAAAATAAAAAGGGGAATAGAGACCTATCCCCCGGATTGCTTTTGTCTCCGTGCTTGCGGTCGGAAACCATTGCTTTGTGCTATATGAGAAAACCTTCTCACACCTTAACCTAGCAAAACTGCTATATGTAACAAAAAAAACTGCCAAGTTTGTCAACGAACTTTGTTGCGATCATGATCACAATAAAATATCTATTGCTCAGGAGGAAATACACCTTGTTTAGGGTGTGCAAAAGGAACTCCAGCTTTTTTATCCCACCAAATCCTGCTCATCAAATTATCCCCTCCCTGCAACCTGCTAATAGCTTCCTGAACATTTGCCTGGTTTCTTAAAAACTCACTATTTGGATATGTATACCTACGGGGAATATTACCCTGCGTGTCGCCTAACACATTACCTGTCCAGATTCTTGGATAGCCAGTTCGTCTGAATTCTGCCCAACCCTCATACACATTGTAAAATATGGCAAGCCACTTCTGAACTATAATTTGTTCCAACTTCTGCTCTGTGGTTCCTGCTAACATACCCGCAGAAGATGCCAAATATGCTGTAGTTGATGAAGCGGCTATACCATATTGATCCATCGCCGCCTGAATCCCAGCTGCAAATAATTGTTGTGCATCACCGGTAGCTAAACCAGCTAAAGCCGCCTCAGCTTTCAGGAAATAAACTTCTGCTGCATTCATCACTATTATATTATAGACAGGCTGCAGGAAATAAGTACCCATTAGTGATATTGAATCAGGACTATATCTTGCCCTATTGGGTCCTGTAAGCTGCAATGGAACCCCTCGGTAAAGACTGGGATCAACACTTGATGGTCTTGCAAATACAGGTAATCTTGGATCATTTAACCTGATCAAATTATCCGTTGTGGTGAATGACACAGTCATATTGCCGGGCTGGCGCAAATTCTTATCATAAAATGCATTTCTGTTTGCTGTATTTCCGTCATCACGGGTAGCGAGGGCCACATTCTGCGTATTATTTTCGATCACTGGGCTATTTATTACCTCACTGATATGCTGACCGGCAAGTGTAGCATCAGCATACCTGATCCTCATGGCTAATCTTAATCTTAAAGAATTGGCAAACCTCCTCCATTTATCTGCACTGCCCTTTAGCAAGAGATCAGCATTGCCAAAAGATTTTTGAGAAGGATCATCACTCAACTGCGCAGCAGCTTCCTTTAACTCTTTTAGCATGTCTTTATAAATATCTTCCTGCTTATCATACTTTGGATGGGTGTTTATTTCACTTGCTGCATTAACAGCTTCAAAGTAGGGAACATCGCCAAACTGGTCTGTAAGCTGGTGAAACAAAAACACTTTCCATATACGGCCAATAGCATTTTTATTTTTCGACAATGGGTCATTTGCTGTAAGCCTTATTATTTCAGCGGTATTTATCAGGCTGCTTGTATAAACCCCATAAGCCCCTCCAAAATCCCTGTCCAAAAAAACATCACCCTGGTCAGGAGCAGTATAATATCCTGAAAAATTTGAAGCCGTTCCCTGGTTGGGTATATCAAAAACAGAGTTTTTGAGCACATTAGTTAACAGTAATTCGGTCTTAATTTTATCGGCAGTAACTAATGTTGGGTTTGTATTAAGCTCTTCAAAGTCTTTTGTACAACTAACTAACGAGATCATACATAAAACCCCGAGCCATATTTTTATAAATTTTTTATTATTAGTCATATAATTTCTATTTAAGGGTGAATGCTTAGAAAGAAAAAGATAAATTAATCCCTACGCTCCTTGTTGATGGCAACCCTGTTGTTTCAAAGCCCTGGGCAATAGCGCTGGGCCCATAAGCACCTTCAGGGTTTGCTCCCATCAGTTTGAACTCAGAATCTCTGTATATGTAAAACAGGTTTCTTCCAACAACCGATAATTTTGCCGTCCGGAAAACGCTTTTCTTAAACAGGTTACCAATATCATAACCAAGAGAAATCTCCCGCAACGCTATATAATCCGCTGGTAAAACAAACTCTTCCGCAATATTTCCCCAGCTTCTGCTGGTATAGTAGTTCATTCTTCCAAGTACGGTGGTGCTCTTTTCGAACTTACTTGAAGTAGAGTTATAGATCACTCCATCAGCGATTAAATTATCTCCATTTTCAGTTCCCTTACCAGTTCCATTTGCCCACTGCTGAAATTTAGAATATGAAAATATTTCTCCTCCCTTTCTGAAATCAATCAAAACACTCAATGAAAACCCTTTATAACTAAAAGTATTATTAAGACCTCCCAGAAAATCAGGTTGAATATTACCTAACACAGATACAGAATCCTCCTGTTGATAATTTCCATTATCATCTAACCATATTTGGCCATCTGAATTTCTTTTATAAGAAAACCCAACGATATTCCCATAAGGAAGACCCGGTCTTGCTTCGATACTCATCTCACCGGTGCTAATCAAAG
This sequence comes from Chitinophagaceae bacterium, assembly GCA_044221225.1. Classification (GTDB taxonomy): domain Bacteria; phylum Bacteroidota; class Bacteroidia; order Chitinophagales; family Chitinophagaceae; genus JJ008. The sequence continues at coordinate 248,442 of JBGAPQ010000004.1, read as the reverse complement.
AAAGTGCGTCAATTCCATCAGCAAGTGAAATAACTTTTGATCTGTTTCTTGACAGGTTTAAAGTGACTTCCCATGCCAAATCTTTTGATTTAACAGGTGTACCTGTCAAAAGAAGCTCCACACCCTTGTTTCTGATTTCCCCAGCATTAATCAACTTTGTGTTAAACCCTGTTGGCACCGGCATATCAATACCAACTATCTGGTTCTTTGTTGAAGAATTATAATAAGTAAAGTCAAGCCCTATCCTGTTATTCAAAAATCTTAATTCAGTTCCCAATTCAACAGAACTTGTCAATTCATTTTTGAGATCAAGCAGAGGAATATCGCCCTGTATAGCGGCATATTGCTGCCCATTATAGTTACCCGATAGAAGACGGTACCCGATTTGAGTAAGATAAGGACTTGCATCATTACCCGCCTGTGCATACGACACTCTTATCTTGCCATAAGAAAAAATCTTTTGATTAAGATTCAGCGCATCCGTAAAAACAAAACTTGTACCTACAGAAGGATAGAAGAATGAATAATTATTTACTCCTAACGTAGATGACCAGTCATTACGGCCAGAAACATCTAAAAACAGATAATCGTTGTAACCTAACTGACCGGTAGCATATACTGAGTTGATCTGTTTTCTTGTTAATTGATTGGAAGCTGCGATTAATCCGGCATTTGCTATATTGTAAATACCGTCAATATTGAGATTATTCCCCTGGAGAGAAACAGATTCTTCTCTTCTGTTTAAATGATTAGCCCCAACAGAAAAAGAACCTTTGAACTTCTTTGTAAGTGTTCCTTCTGCTGTAAGCAACACATCACTATTCTCTTCCTTTATATGTATTTCATCATTGTTAACTTGTCCCCTACGAAGATTGCTAAAGCCGGTTGGGGTATTTACATGTATCTGAGCATTTCGAATATCAGTGTAGAAATCTGTACCGGATCTTGCCCTTAAACTTAGCCAACTATTGAACTTATACCTTGCCATTACATAACCAATAATACGGTCTCTGCTATCCTGCTGCGGCATTTCATAAAGTACCCAATATGGATTAAAAGGTCTCCCATCTGTCCAATTATTTGCTTGTCCATCAGCTGTTTTATAATTCTTAAGCAGATCTAAAGAAACAAACGCCGGTATTCTGTTTAATGACATTGAAATGGTATTAATATCAAGTCCATTTCCCGGCCTGTTTTCTCCATGCTGGCGAACATAATTTATTTTGCCCTCCACATAGAGCTTATCAGTGGCATTGATTCCAGCTTTTAAACTGACCGTTTGTCTATCAAATTTTGAAGTAGGAAAAATCCCTTTATTTCTAAGATCCGAAAGTGATAATCTGAAATTTGCCTTCTCACTTCCACCTGAAACTGCTACAGTGTTATTGATTGTACTTCCTGTACGATAAAATCCGCTTACATCATCATCTCCCACGCCGCTATATTTTAATACTCCTGCATCCCTCCATGTTTGCAATACCACTGGTTGACCGTCAAATTTTGCTCCCCACATATCGGGAATCCAATCAGGCAGTTCTTTCATTTGCTGACCATTTACCGTAACATTGTTCCAGTAATCCAGGGTATTGTCATATCCTGGTCCGTAAGCGTCTTGACGTTTTGGAATTACATTAGGTTTTTCAAATGTTGCATTAAGACTATAATCTACTCCTATTTTTTTTCCAAATTTTCCTTTCTTAGTAGTAATTAAGATAACACCTGTTGCACCACGAGCTCCATATAGTGCTGCCGCATTGGGACCCTTCAAAACAGTTACTGATTCGATGTCTTCAGGTAATATGTTTCCTATTCCATCGCCATAGTCTCTGCTTAGACCTTTATCATTAAATAATCCCGGCGCACCAATAGTTTGATTATCTATTGGAATACCATCAACAACATATAAAGGCTGGTTATTTCCTTTTAAAGAACTTGCTCCACGAATATTGATATATGTTGACCCGCCAGGTCCTGTTGTAGCAGGGCTCACAAAAACACCTGCCACTTTACCCTTTAATGAATTTGCAACGTTTATTTCTCTCGCCTTTACAAGTTCATCCCCTTTTACAGTTTGTGCAGAATATCCAAGCGATTTTTTTTGTCTTTCAATTCCAACCGCAGTAATTACAACCTCTGAAAGCTGTCCATCATTTCTTGCCAATACAATGTCAACGACGGTTTGAGTATTGGGATTGACTGTTTGCGAAAGAAACCCTGTGTAAGAGAAAATAATACTTGTGTTTGCAGAAGGCACATCAATACTATACCTTCCTCTTTCATCGGTCACAGTACCGGATGATGAACCCTTTAAAGCAACACTCACTCCCACCAGAGGAAGTTTTTCATCGGCAGATGTTACAGTTCCAGAAACAGTTCGTTTCTGCGCCTGAAGGCTGGCCATGTAACCAAGCGTTAGACAGATAAGCAATAGCAGCTTTGGTTGAAATTTTCTTTTCATCGCTTATTTTTTATTAATTAATTAATATAAACGTAAAATAAAGATAAAAGAAAGGTTTTGAAATAAAAAAAACTTTTTTTATCTTTTTAAAGAAAAACTAATAACTATAACGCTGATTTAACAATACCATTTACTATCAAAACCTTTCTATTCAGGCAAAAAATTTTTTCAAATCATTTATATAATTTGTATATATGTCAGTTAGTTAGACCTCCATGAGAGCTACATAATTTCAACGGATCAGAAACCAGGGACTATTCGAGATATAGTTTGGAGTTATGGAAGAAAACTTACAGCGTTTATGACTGATGGTTGCCGGAGGTGATAATCGTGCTCAATTTCTCCAATTGGGTAAAATAAAAAACAGGTTGAATTTTCAACCTGCTAATAATTCATTCTGGTAATTAAAGAGAATGAAATTTTTAAAAACTATGCCACAATAACCTTTATACCAGAACTCTCCAGTTTTGCTTTGTTTTCAGAGGAAATGCCTTTATCAGTAACGACAGTATTTATTTTACTAAGGGGAGCAATGAAAGCAAATCCTCTCTTTTGAAATTTGCTGGAATCAGCAACAACAATAACTTCCTTTGAAATAGCTATCATAGCCTGGTTAAGGTGAGCTTCTTCGGGATTTGGAGTGGAAATGCCAAAATCCAAATCAAAACCATCCACACCAAGAAACAACTTATCACAAAAATAATCTTTGAACCCCTTTTCTGCCAGGATGCCAACAAGAGATAGGGAGTTCTTCTTCAACATTCCTCCGGGTACAATTACATTGACATTACTATAATCCGCCAGCAAAGCGGCTACATTTAATGCATTCGTAATAACAGTGATATTCTTAAATTTCTTCAGATTTTTTGCCAACTCGAAAGTGGTAGAACCAGAGTCAATTATTATAGTATTACCATCTTCAATTAATTCAGAAGCTTTTTTCCCAATTTCAATCTTTTCCAAAAGATGCTTTTTCTGCTTATCAGATAATGGAAAATCTTCTTCGGCATGAATTTGCTCTATCCGAATAGCGCCACCTCTTGCTCTGATAAGAACTCCCTTTTTTTCTAACTGCTTAAGATCATTTCTTATTGTAACCCCGGTTACTCCCAGGGTTTCACTTAGTTCACTTACGTTTACCTGCCCATGTGATTTAAGCGATTCTATGATTTTTATTCTTCGGCTGACTGTTGATTTGCCTTCGCCTTTTACCATAATCACCTTTTTAGTGCTTGTTGTTATTATTGAAAATTTTCTGCACCGATTTTATATTGGAAACTGCTAAATAAATAAAAAATTATGTTCAATCTACATTCAAAGTAAAGGAAAAATTAGAATTTTCGTGATTTACAGTTTCAGAATATTATTTTTTAGTTGTCAGTATTACATTTCATAAAATAACGACACTTTTACCGCATCTTGTCTCTCAAAAAACTGGCTCGCCAATTCAAATAAGAGGATCAAAATTCCCCATTTAGCCCGAAGGTATTTTTTCTGAACATCCATTGGCCATTTGTAAAATCAGGGAAATCCATTGTCTCGTTGCCGAGCTCTATACTCATTTCACTCAATGGGGTAATAGCGCTCCATGCAGCAGCGTCATATACATCCATTGGTGGAGAAACACGCCGCTTAATTGCTTCTACGAACCCATGAAGTACGAAGAAATCTATTCCACCATGACCGGCTGCATTCTCTGTATCTTTAGTACCCCACCTTTTCCATAAGGGGTGGTCATATTTTTCAAGCCAGGTCTTTTCACTTTCCCATTGGTGTTTAGGAGAAATATCTTCAACATAGATTGAATTGTTTACCTGCATCCATAACCCCTTTGTTCCCTGAACCCGATATCCAAGTGAATACGGTCTTGGTAAATTTGTATCATGCTGCAGCAAAATAGTTTCCCCATTGGCGCAATTGATTTGAGTGGTCACAATATCTCCCAACTTGAACTTTACTTTGGCATTAGGATGATCTGCTCCTCCTTTTTTTACAATGTATTCATGAAGTCCTCTTGATTTTGTTGCAAAAGAATTAAGAGATAAAAAACGGTTCCCTCTGTTGATGTCAATCATATTAGCGACCGGTCCGATACCATGTGTAGGATATAAATCTCCATTACGATAAACAGAATGATTAGTTCTCCATCTTGCTTCTGAAAATCCTTTTTCGCCAAACTCAGCGCCACTATCATAGGGGTCAACGCCATTGTTAAATTTAACTCCGCGCAAATCATGCTGGTAACCGGCCTGCAGGTGAACGATTTCGCCAAAAACACCTTGTCTTACCATATTCAATACAGCTAAAACATCCCTGAAATAACAGGCATTTTCCAGCATTGACACATGAGCCTTTTGCTTTTCAGTCTCATGAACTACTTTCCAATGATCATCCATTGTAATCCCCACTATTACTTCCGTCCCTACATATTTAATTCCTGCCTGTAAGCTATCCACTATCATTGGTGTGTGCCACTCCCATGGAGTTGAAATGATAACCGCATCAATATTCTTCAGTTCTAATAGCTTTTTGTAAGCCAGCGGATCTCCTTTAAATACTTGTGGCATTGCTTTGCCAGATTTCTTAATTATTTCAGCCGACATACTCAGCATCCTTTCATCTATATCACAAATCGCAATTATGTCAACATCATTTCGCCTTAAAAGATTGTCCAAATGAGTCTGCCCCCTTAGTCCTACTCCTATTAATGCTAATTTCACCCTCTTATCCTCGTTAGCCATAAGCCGAATAGATGGAATAATGCTGACGGCCGCTGTAGCCATCATGGCGCTCTTTACAAATTTTCGTCTTTGCATATTAAAAATTTTTGGTTGTAAAAGTTGTTCGTTTCTTAAGGGTCAGACCAGTAGTTTTTGATAAATGTAGAAAAAAATAAAAAATAAGTTTCAAAACCTTATCTTTATTTTTATTTTTTCTTTCTTTTTGATTTAAAATTGGAATAACTAAGCACATAAGCACATGAAACTTAAGCCCTGGTTACTTTATGGTTTGACCACAACCCTGTTTTGGGGAGTGTGGGGTGCTTTGATTGAGATACCGGAGAAGGCTGGATTCCCGGCAACGCTGGGTTATGTTGTATGGGCCTTAACCATGATTATTCCTTCAGTTATTGCATTAAGAATTATTAATTGGAAACTCGAAACAGGAAGTAAAAAAATACTTTACGGAATAGCAATAGGACTATCAGGCGCATTGGGGCAGTTATTATTATTTGAAGCGTTGAGAACCGGTCCTGCATATCTTGTGTTTCCATTAATTTCATTATCCCCCCTTGTAACTATCCTGTTATCGTTATGGATACTAAAAGAAAGAGCATCATTCAAATCATGGATCGGTATTGTGATCGCATTAATTGCAATACCCTTACTCTCGTACCAGCCTTCTGAAAATGGACAAAAATTTGGGTTTATGTGGCTGCTGCTTGCCCTTCTTGTTTTTTTGTTATGGGGGGTTCAAGCCTATTTCATGAAAGCAGCCAACAATCACATGAAAGCTGAAAGCATCTTTTTTTATATGACAGTCACAGGTATTGCTTTAATACCAATTGCGATACTTATGACTGATTTTGGACATCCCATAAACTTGGGTCTAAAAGGCCCTTACCTGGCAGCGGGAATTCAGATATTAAATTCTCTTGGTGCTCTTTTCCTTGTTTATGCATTCAGGAACGGCCGGGCAATAATAGTGAGCCCGTTAGTCAATGCCGGCGCCCCTATCATAACTATAATTTTATCTCTGCTCATATATGGAGTATTTCCGAATGTTATTACCGCATTTGGAATGCTCCTGGCTATTATAGCAATTTTCTTTCTTGCTGATTAAAACAGTTGACTTATACTGCTATATCTAACAAAAGACCATACCGCTGAGCAAAGGTGGGTTGGTACAAAAGGAAAGAAAAAAAATATTTTTAGAAAGATAAAATAAATATTTTAATTTTGAAATGAAACGAAATGAAAATTGATAAAATATGAAAAGTTTCAATATTTCAACTTTGACCGATTCAAGCTATATGGCTAAGGAAATAACGAGCCAGCCGAAATTGTGGAATGATACTTATGAATTTCTCTTAGCAAACAAAAATAAAATAGCTGCATTTTTAGATACGGTATTCGGGAACGATAATATTCAAATAATACTAACAGGCGCCGGAACTTCTGCATTCATTGGCGAAATACTACAACAACCATTTTTGCGAAATACAGGAGTTACAACAAGAGCAATTCCGACTACAGACCTTGTTACTCATCCAGGTGATTTTTTTCAAAAATCAATCCCTACGTTATTAATTTCTTTCGCAAGATCAGGAGACAGCCCTGAAAGCCTTGCCACTTATGAACTCGCAGAAAAGTTACATGATAATATTTTTCACCTGATAATAACCTGTAACCCTGAGGGTAAATTGGCCAGGGTTGCGTTAAACAAAAAAAACTCATTCACCTTTTTACTACCTGAGGAAACAAACGATCAGGCACTGGCTATGACGAGTTCTTTTACTTCTATGACTTTAGCCGGCCTTTTAATATCTGACATCAAAAACATTGAGCTAAATAAAAAATATGTCAATCGTCTTTGTGAATTCGGACAGCTTATTATTGATGAGTATGCCACAAAACTAAATGAGATTGCTGAGCTCGATTTTAAAAGAGTCGTGTTTTTAGGTTCCGGCACATTAAAAGGTACTGCTAAAGAATCTCACCTAAAGGTCATCGAGCTTACTGATGGTCAAATTATCTGTCAATATGATTCGTTCCTTGGTTTCCGGCATGGGCCAAAAGCTGTTATTGATGAATCCACTTTGCTTATCTACTTATTTTCATGCGACCCTTACGTTCATAATTATGAGATTGATCTTGTTAAATCAATTAACCAAAATGAAAAATTTCTTTTCAGTATTGGTATTGGCCAATGCCTGAGCGAATTGAATGGCCAGTCGCATTTAACAATTGACCTTTGCAGGAACAACAAGAATATACCAGACGATTACTTTTCTGTTTGCAGCATTATTCCTGCACAGATTATTGGGTTTTATAAATCCATTGCGTTGGGATTAATCCCCGATTCTCCGTCTCAAAATGGAGGAATTCACAGAATAGTTCAGGGAGTAACCATTTATCCATACTAATGAAACAATAATAATGATTCTTTGCCTTTGCCCAAATCCATCTGTAGATAAATTTATCTGGCTTCAGCAGATTAAGCCGGGTAAAGTAAACAGAGTGGAAAAAGTGCAATCATTCCCTGGTGGCAAAGGTGTTCATGTTGCACTTGGTATTACTGAATTGGGCGAACAATGTGCACTATTAGGTTTTTGGGGAGGAGATACAGGGAAATATATAAAGGAATATTGCGAAAACAAAGGTATAGCCTGCTATGGCCCCGAAGTAGATGAACCAAGCCGAACCTGCATTACAATACGATCAAATGAAAACATAGATGGTACTGAATTATTAGAAGCTGGCCCTTCTATTGATGATCAAAAGATAGATGAGTTTTGGCAAGAATTTTTAAACCTTTTGAACAATGCGTCATCCGTATGTATGAGTGGATCATGGCCTCCGGTTTCCGAGAAAGTAAACTATGCAGATTTTGTTATAGCCGCAAAGAAAAAAAACATTAAATCATTTGTTGATTGTTCTGGCAAGCATTTAAAAGAAATGCTAAAGGCAAAACCATATTGTGTCCATATTAATAATCACGAGGCCTTCGAAGTTTTTAATGAATATTCGCCTTTAAAAACTGCCTGTCTTCTCTTAGAGAGTTGCGACCTGGCAGCGATTACTTACGGTGCTGAGGGACTTTATCTGGCGAACAATACCCAAATTCCACTTCATGCAAACTGCAAAATTGATGATGTATTAAGTACTGTAGGTTGTGGCGATTCATTGATGGCAGGTTTGATAGTAGCAAATGAAAGAAATTTAAGCTATTCTGATGCAGCGAAATTAGCTGTTGCCTGCGGAGCAGCTAATTGCTTGCGGGAAGAGTTGGGAATGTTTCATAAAAAAGACGTGGCTTTACTCATTGAAAAAGCCATTGTTAACTCTGTAGATCATTTATTCAATTACCAGGAATAGAAACAATAACCTTAATAAAGGAAATGGAAAAAAAATTTGATGTTATTGTGGTTGGTGAGCTCAATGTTGATTTAATACTAAATCACCTCGAATCATTCCCAGAGATAGGAAAGGAAAAGTTTGCCGAAAAAATGGCTTTTACATTAGGTAGTTCCGCTGCCATTTTTGCCAGTAATCTTAGTGCACTTGGTAAAAAGGTTTCCTTTATTGGAAAAATTGGTAATGACCTCTTTGGCAGGTTTTGTAAAGAGCAACTGGAAGTGAAAGGAGTGGATACTTCAATGCTCAATGTGAATGATGACCTAAATACTGGCGCTACTGTAATTCTCAACTATGGAGAAGACAGGGCAAATGTAACATATCAGGGAGCAATGAAGGATCTGGCACTGGCTGATATAACTAAAGAGATGATCGCTGCCTCAAGGCATTTACATTTTTCGTCATACTTTTTTCTACCGGGACTCAAAAAGGATCTGCCGCTTTTATTCAAAATGGCAAAAGACTCTGGCTTGAGCACTTCTTTTGACATTCAATGGGACCCGCTGGAATTGTGGGATATTGACCTGAAGACAATTCTTCCAAACGTTGATATCTTTCTTCCAAACGAAAAAGAGCTTCTCCACGCAACCCAAAAAAATAATATAGAAGAAGCCATCGAATCAATTTCTGACTATGCAAATGTCATTGTGGTAAAAAGAGGGAGCAATGGATCGCTACTCAAATACAAGAATGTTCGGCTTGCAGGCAACCCCTTTTTAAATAAAAATGTAATTGACTGCATAGGCGCAGGTGATAGTTTTAACGCAGGTTTTATTTTCAAATTTCTTCAGGATGATACACCTGAAAACTGTCAGGTATTCGCAAACCTGATGGGGGCTATATCAACTACCCAGGCTGGTGGCACTGAAGCTTTCACAAACTATAAAGGGATACTGAAAATTGCAAAAGAAAAATTTGGCTATACCGGATAATATGACGCTTCAGAAAAAATTTAAAATACTTCAAAAAGAGAAGCAGGCTTTGCTAGCTACCAACTTTTATAATTTTGAAACATTAAAAGGTATTCTACAAGCGGTAAAATCTGTTCAAACCCCAATAATTCTTCAATTAACCAGGAGTTCAATAGAGTATTTAGGACTTCCTGTTGCAGTAGATATAGCTGAATCAATGCTTAAATACTACGAAGTAGAGGGGTGGATACATCTTGATCATGGAGATTCTTATGATCTTGTCGCTAAGTGTCTTGATGCAGGTTTTCATTCGGTGATGATTGATGCAAGTGAGAAATCTTTTGAAGAAAATATTAAGATTACAAGAAATGTAGTAAAGCTTGCTGAAAAGTACGGGGCAAATGTAGAAGCCGAACTTGGGTATGTTGCAAAATTAGGCCAGAGTACTGATAAGGTCGGTTTTACCGGGCCTTCTGAAGCACGACTTTTTGTTGAAGAAACCGGCATTAATGCTCTTGCCGTTGCAATTGGATCAGCGCATGGTTTTTACAAAGAAGAACCAAAGCTTGATCTTGACCGGTTATCTGACATCAACACACTTACAGATGCCGCATTAGTACTTCATGGAGCATCCGGCATACCTCACGACACGTTAAGGAAAGCTATTGATAGGGGCATCTGCAAAATAAATTTAGCTACCGAAATAAAAAACATTTTCATGAAGACACTTAAAAGCAAACTCGTAAAAGAAGATGAAATTGATTTGCGGAAGGTATTTCCTCATGCGACCAATGCAGTAACAAATCTTGTAAGGGATAAATTACTTGCCATTAGTAATTAAATAGATAAGGATGTATTAAAAACACCCCATGAAACCGGTCCAGTTATTTGAAAAAATATTTCCCCTCGTAATTCTATCAGGAATCCTTTCCTGTGCCTTGTTACTATTGAATTCATGTCACTCTATTCGATATTATTCTCTGGCAGATTATTCTTCAATAAAAAAAATTGATGTTCATAGCCATATAAACTCAACTAATTCTGCAATAGCAGAGCAAGCCATAAAAGATAACGTGGTTCTTATAAGCGTAAATGTCGAAGTGCCAAACTGGCCTTCAATAGACAGCCAAGAATACTTCGCCATACTATCTCACAAAAAATTTCCAGAACAGCTTTTTTATGTCACAACTTTCGAAACAAAAACTATTAATCAACCAGGATGGAGCAACAGCCAAATTACGAGGATAAAAGAGTCTTTAGACAGTGCTGCTGTTGGTGTTAAAGTCTGGAAAAACATAGGATTGGTGATAAAAGATAAAGACAGCAACTTCATCATGATTGATAGCCCTCTCTTTGATACAATATTTGATTTCCTTGAAAAAAATAACATTCCCGTTATTGGACATTTAGGCGAGCCCAAAAACTGTTGGTTGCCATTAGATCAAATGACAACAAAAAATGACAGAAATTATTTCAGCAAACATCCTGAATACCACATGTATCTTCATCCAGAATATCCCTCCTATGAAACAATAATCCGTGCGAGAGATCATTTACTGGAAAAGCATCCCAATCTCAAATTTATAGGCGCACACCTTGCCAGCCTGGAATGGGATGTAGATGAAATAGCAAAAAGGCTTGATCAGTTTCCTAATGTGTCAATAGAACCAGCCGAAAGAATGGGGCAATTACAATTTCAATCAATAACGAACTGGCAAAAAGTTCACGATTTTTTTATCAAGTACCAGGACAGAATAATGTATGGAACAGATTTATTGGAAGTAAGATCAGATAACGCAGACAGTACAAGAAACAAAGCACATAATCTTTGGCTGAATGACTGGATCTATCTAACCTCTGGTGATAGTCTTCAATCTCCCTTTGTTGAAAAAAAATTTAAAGGTCTTCGACTTCCTAAAGAGGTTGTTGACAAAATATATTATAAAAATGCTGAAAAACTATTTTTTGGAAGAAAAGGATAATCAATTGAAAGTATTTTTTTGATCTCAAATTAAAGTTAAAAAAACTTCCGTTCAGCATGGCAACTTTTATAAGTGAAAATAGTTCTTTGACTTAATGGTAATAGAATGGAAAGGTCAGATTCTAATATAAAATCTCGATCAACAAATATACCCGAATAGCTTATAAATCCGCAGGAAGGCCAAAAGACTGGAAAGTAGTGTTAGTTTCAATTTCGAAATGTTCATACCCAAGAATACAGTTTAAAATTTTAGCATTCCGGTAAGGCCCCAAACTAAGATCAGATGCGTTAAATCCATGAGTATTTGATTCGGCGTTCTGAATAAAGACTGTATCGTCATGACCTACCGAATAGTTACGTTTTGAATTATACAATCCCGTATTATCCCATTGAATAATTTCCTTTATGGGATCCAGAAAACGAGGAATATTAACTTCATATCCGGTGGCAAGAATAAGTACATCAGTTTTATGAGCAAATGCTCTTTTAAGTTCACTATGAAATATTGATAGTGATATTTTTTCTCTTTCTGCCAAAACATTTTGCAACTCACAATTGGTATGTATATATATTGGTGGATTCGTTTCCTCAAGATGTTGCAGATACAAAAGATCATATATCTCATTCAAAAGAGTAAAGTTGATGCCCTTATAAAGCATGTCTTGTCTTTTCAGCGATGAAATACGAACCTGCTCATTCAGCGAGTAAAAATGATCAATGTAACCTGGCGATGACATTTCAAGAGAAAGTTTGGAATATTCCATTGGATAAAAACGCTCTGCCCTGGTAAACCATGCGAGGCCTTCAACAAATTGTTTACGATGCAATAACAAATCGTAAAAAATTTCCGCTGCGCTTTGACCTGAACCAATAACGGTAACAGATGGCTGTGTCAACATTTTTGCTTTATGATGCAGGTATTCGCCTGAATGAAAGACAGTCGGATGTTTCAATTCCTTTGCACAATCGGGCATAGAAGGTACCGTTCCTGTTCCGATAACAATGTGTCTTGCATAATAGGTTTCTTTATTTGTGATTACTTTGTATCCTTCTTTGCAGGCATGAATAGCTATGCAAGTCTCACTGAAACGTAAAGTTTTTAGCTGCCCGGCTACCCATTGTCCATATTCATTATACTCTCTGCGTGTAACAAAATAGTTTTCATGAATGGCAAAACGAAACATTCGTTTCTTCGCTTTCAGAAAAGCCATATAAGTAAAGGGGCTACAGGGATCGGCAAGTGTAACAAGGTCAGCATAAAACGGAACCTGCAGCCGTGCATTTGGCAGTAGTAATCCGGGGTGCCAGTTAAAGTTCTCATTTTGCTCAATAAAGAGACAATTAAATTCCGGAATAGAACGGCATAAAGCAGCGAGGCCAAGATTAAAAGGACCAATGCCAATTCCAATAACATCAAACACTTTTTTGTGTCTTTGCATAATTTAATACATGAGTGAGAAATAAGGTCAGCACAGTAATGACGCCCATGAAAAGAAAAGTTGATCTAAAATCTTGTAAAAGATAACCTGCATAAGCCATTCCCCAGCAAATCACCACCCATTGAACAATATAAATAGAAGTAATGTTCCTACTGCAGAATGTCAATAAAAGGAAAAAATAATTGTTTCGTATTTTCCGCGACACCCAATGAACCAATGTGACCCATGTTAGCACAAAGCCTGAATGAAATAATGTATCGGCAAATTTGGTGCGATAAAAAGGCAACCATTCCGTTTGTGTGTTTGTGGCAGGAAATAAACAGGAAACAAACATTACTATCGCTCCCACCCATCCCGCCTTTTTCAATACAAAAGTTATATCGTATTCTTTCATGAAATATCCTAAACTCAAACCAATCAACGGATATACAAGCCACGGAAAAACCGGAAAGAATACATAAGGCGGATGACCACCTACTAACTGTAAAAAATAATTCCCCAAACCAAACCCCATTTTCATGTCCCATAGCAATGGAGATAATATCATTATTGTAATAGCAATGACAAGTGACCAGAAAGGATAATGTTTCAGGCGATAAACAAGAAATAAAATCGGATAGGAAATCGCAGTAAAATGCAAAATGTCGCCAAGCAAAATAAAGAATGGAATTGCCGTTTGATTATTCTGTAATTGCAATTCCTGCAACAAATTTTGTGGCATCCACCCAAAAAGTAATGGAATAATGAATTTTAAAAAATTCAGTGTGTATGCTGCAAACAAAAAATAAAAAGCTCTTTTAAATACTGCCTGTTTGTTGATATGCGATGAAAAGGTAATTCCAATTCCCATCACCAGCATGAATAATTGTGCGCCCGGGCCTTCGGCGATGAAAGCAAGTGTATCTCCGAGTAGCGACTGTTGCACCTCCGGCCTGCTGTATAGCATTACAACATGAACGGAAGGCATAATAAGAACTGTGAACCCTCTTGCAAGATCAAGCGATTGTATCCGCTGCATAATATTGGTCTTTGGTGATGCAATAAAGATTAGCGGTTTTATAGGAAAGCTCAATCGTTTTTAAAAACCGGAAACCGGCCTTAGTTGCCAATCTGTTGGCAAGAGAATTTTCTTTATCAGGCTCTGCAAATAGCCGTGATGAAGCTGGAAAAGAAAAATAGAAATGAACAAAATGACTTAGCATGTGTACCGAAAGCCCCTTTCGCATTTCATGCGGCGGCAACATCAATAAGTGAAGACCACAATCATCAGGACTATGATCTGTATGATCTTTTAATTCATCAGCCGATACATTATACAGATCAACCTGGCATACCGGCTTACCATCGCACAGCCCGATAAAAGAGTGTGCATTGGGGTTGGCTAATAATGTCTGATACGTATCATTCAGAATTGATTTGCTACCGTTCAGTTGCCAGAAACGCTTAGCATAAGTACGATTCACCCAATCGTATAGAAAATCAATATCCGTTTCTAATTGCAGTGAGCGAAATGAAATAGTTGTGTTCAATTCCGGATCATGAACTGAGTATAATAATTGACCCGGATAATTAACCGAAACAGGCTTACAGAATAATGAAGCAAGCTCAGTAAGTTGATGATCTGCTGACATAAAAATGGTTAGTGCTTTGATTATTTCCGGACGCAAGCTATCCGGGAATGACAGCAAAAGATGGACTTAAAACGAGTAAAAATCAACCCAAACTTATAAGTATGCTGATAGAAATTAACGAGGAGGGTAAAGGAGAGATTGAGATACTTCAATCCATACCCAAAGATTTCGAAAACTATTTGATAAGCCCTGCGAGACCAGTAGCCATCAAAGGTGATCACTTCAAAGGATTGTTCCAGGAATTTAAAGGAATTGGCTTCAGTGCATGGTATAGCAGGTACTGGATGGAATCACCCGCAATTCTCTGTGCAAGAGGCGGCATACCAGTTCTTGAATTGCGAATAGCATTAAAGAATCAGATACGTGGTATGTGGGAGAGAATCAGTAACCCTGAGTTACCTGTCAACCACTTTCAAATGGGGTTTGTTCCTTATATTGTAACCCGTGCTATTTTCGAAGCGCCGCTTGAATATGAAACTTTTGATATTCATTTTGAGTTACCTCTTCTGGAAGAAATAGGTATTGACTATAAGACGCTGACCCATTTTCTGAATCTTGTGTATAAAGACAAACCTGCAGAACTTTCGAAGCGTCCACATCCATGCTCAGCGTTTATGATGGACTCCGTAAATGCTATCCTTCACAACACATATACTCTTGCCGGTAAAGCAAGACTTCTTCGAAACAATGTTATTAATATTCTTACCGCTGCGCTTGAAGTTGTAGGAAAGGAGGAAATAGGAACCCTTCCCTTATCGGTTGCTGATATTGATGCGCTATATCATGTTCGGGAACTGATTGAATTCTATTGTCCCTTATATCCCGGAAATGATGTATTGATTACAAAAGCCCGTGGAGTTTTAAATGCATTTAAGCTTAATTACGGATTCAAGCGATTGTTTGGTGTCAACCCGTATGACTATTATCTTGAACGGCGTTTTATTCTTGCAAAAGATCTGCTCAGGCAAGGCAATAGAGTAGTATCAGTAGCAAATGAGTTGGAGTATGAATCCTCAACAACATTTATTAAAGCCTTTAGAAAAAGATTTCGTCAAACTCCTAAACAATATCAGAAGAACGGGGGTTAAAGTGCCTGTATAGTTTATAGATTCCCCTGTTATGATGATTTCGTATTACTGTTATGGAGCGATTCATCAATTTTGCAATTTCTTTCAGTGAATGCTTTTGCAGGTAATGTAACTGAAGAACTTTGGAAGTATCTGATTTTAACGTCGTCAATGCTTTGACCATTTCCTCATTACTATAAGAAGTGTTGAGCGATTCCCAAAAGGCTCTTCTCTCTTTATTGGAATTAAATTTCACCCTCCGATTTATATTTTTTCAAAATCACCAAGCTATAGCTTGTTGTACAGGGCATTTGATTACCAGAATTTAGCAAGTTATTACTTGGTAAATCTGTCAATGAAACCCGTTTCTAAAATAGATCAATTCGCTATAAAGAAGGTCAAAGAAAGACGAATAGAGCTTGGATATTCCCAGGCTGATTTATCCTATGAATTGGATGTTTCTGCCACCTTTGTCGGAAATGTGGAAAATGATAAGCGAAAGGAAAGGTATTCTCTTGATCGCCTGAATCAGCTCGCAAAGATCCTCAAATGCTCCATTCACGATTTCCTTCCTAAAACCCCACTGTAACTATCGCCGGTAATAATTTTTTTTGCAAACCTAACTTGTTTTGCAGTTATCACCAAGTAATAGCTTGGCGTTTTCCCTACTCAATACGCAAAATAGATATAGGTCTATTTTTTATTTTTTAAGGCCTATTGATTCGAGACTTCCTGAAAGATTTTTGCCTTGGCAACTGACAGCAACTCTTTAAAAAAAATGATTCCTATGCTTAGCTCTATCTCCTGGCAACAATATGTTTTATTTCTCGGCATAAGTACCATACTCTATTATTTATTCGTGTGGGTAGTTTACTTCAAAGCAAGAATTCCATCCTTTTCCGGTATTACTCACCTGAAAACTCTTTCACTGCATGGAGAAGATCAGCCCGATGAAGTAACGAGCACAGCACAATATGTGATTGAAGAAATAAGACCTGCTTTCAGCAAGCATCAAAATAAAAATGAGCTGCTCTTTGCCTTACAGCAAAGCCTGAAAAAATACAATCAGTGGGATGAACCCGATTTCAGGGACATGATTCATGAGTTTATCTCTGCTGAAAGCAAAAGCAAATGCTCCATCCATCTCAGTGACGACGATCTGCGTGTGCTTTGGTTGGGATAGGATGGAGCGCCAACCTCACGCCCCGGCCCCCTCTCCTTTTAGGAGAGGGGGGTAAGGGTCAATATAAAAATGTTCTTAATAAAAAGAAACTGTGTGTATGAAACTGAAGATGATGAAAAGAAAACTCACCCGGCAACAAAAAATAAAAGTTGCTTATCTGATTTTATTCCTTTTAACCGGTGCTATTGCTTTTTCACAAGATGGCAATGCCGGCATCAATGAAGCGAATACAAAAGTAAGAAGCTATTTCGCTGCGGGCACAAACCTTATGTACGCAGTTGGAGCCATTGTCGGGTTGATAGGTGCAGTCAAGGTTTATCAAAAATGGAACAGTGGCGATCCTGATACAGGAAAAGTCGCGGCAGCATGGTTTGGAAGTTGTGTGTTCCTAGTAGTTGTTGCTACTGTGATCAGGTCATTCTTTGGAGTGTAGCCTCACCCCCCATCCCTCTCCATTTTGCGGAGAGGGGGCAATAGTAATGACAAAGTAATTCATCACCAATAAAACTAACGTAAATGAAAATGAAATTTATTCTTATTGCATTTGTGCAGCTTGTTTATACCTGTTGCTATTCACAATATATCGGTGTCAAGGCGAGATATACTGAAACAAGGTTAGTAGATGATTCGCCAAACCCTCCGAAAAGACAGAACCGTTTGATACTTTCTTTTTACGAGGTAAATCCTTACGGCGTTTATACTCCTGTTTCATTGACAAATTATGATATCTGGGTTTATAAAGAAGGCTTTCAGTATGGGAGTTGTTGCGGCGGCGTATTGGATTCAACAGGGAACAATTATCCCGGTTATAGCTGGCCTGCTCCGAAAGCCGTTGCCTATTACAATTCGTATAATCTTAACTGGATTGATTGTGACGGAAGCATCACCACTCATTATATAGTAAACGGGCATGAACTCGATTGCGGGTTTATCGGAGTGTCCCATTGGGAAATGGATTATGGAACAAATCAAGCCTTTGAAGCCTTCACCGCTCCGAACATTTGCTTGCCTTATTATTTATGGCCCCATCCTTATGCCAGCATGAATTACAATTTTAGCTGGCCTGTTCCGCCTACACCTCCTTATAACTGGTATTCGCTCGCCTGTTATAACAGCACCCAGCAACTAATCATTCGTGGTGTATTAGCCCATGACACGGCACTCACAATGTTGCCAGTCCGGTTTGATAATGTAAAAGCAGTAGTTGACCAGAGAGGAATTATAAAAATAAGTTGGTCTAACCTGACAGAATCAAACATCAATTATTATGAGATTGAAAAATCCCTTGATGGCCGTTCCTTCCATACAGCAGGATTAGTCTTTCCGCTATTGAACAATGGAGGCCGGGCTGATTATGTCTTTCCAGATAATAATCTTTTGCCTGGCGAAAAACTATTCTACAGGATAAAGGCGATTGAAACATCCGGGCACAGTTTGTTCAGCCAGGTGCTTAGCGTCTCTTTCACTAATAGCAAAACGCCTTATTTGAAAGTCTATCCAAACCCGGTAATCAATCATCAACTAAACTTTCAATTGATAAATATACCGGCGGGACAATATTCAATCGTACTGATTAATTCACTTGGACAGGAAGACCTGAAAAAAGAAATACAACTTAACGGAGGTTCAATAGTACAAAGTATTAACCTGTTCAATCTGTCACCAGGTTATTACTATCTAATAGTACGATCAACAGACAAAATTTTTTCTGAAAAAATCATAATCAGGAACTAATGCAAGAGCTATTAATAAAAAGGTTGCAGGATTACATCCGTGAAAACAATCCTGATCTTTTGTTGCTGCTGCTGGAAGAATGCCGGCTCGATGATTATCTGCAGGAAAACGTAGCATCGGTAAATGAATTGATCACGGAACTGGTGAAGGAAAACAAATCTCCTTCTGCTATAGAGGAATTGTGCATAGATGAGTTGACCAAACCTCTGCGCCCCTCCCGGTACAATTATCTCCATGCGTTGGTTGAAGAAGAGTTTCCAAATGATTTTGACCGCTTACAGCAAAAAGAAATTCTGACTACTGAATTGATCAACATGATTGCGGCTTGTGACCCCGTGTTTAATGAAATGCAATTCACTGAAGAAAATGAAGATGACAGATACCTGCGCTATGCCGTGACAGGCGCTGTGCATGAGTATCTGAATAGTGAATGGGGAATGGTGAATAGTGAATAACAATGGCATATAATCCTTTACATAAACTGAAAGACAATATTGCAGCCATCCGGATTGCGATGGAAAATAGAGTTCCGTCGCCGGAAGAAATCAGGTTGTTGCAACGTTACAATGGTTTTGGAGGAATAAAGGCCATACTTTACCCTCATGGAACCAAAGAAGAATGGAGGAAACTTGGAGCGACAAAAGATAATATGCAGCTCTATGAAGAACTTCAATCGCTTCATGAATTACTAAAAGTCAGGTTTGTTGAAGCTGATTATAAAACAATCATCCATTCACTTCACAATAGTGTGCTTACAGCATTCTATACACCGCCCATTGTACCACAGACTTTATACAAAACCTTAAAAGAACAAGGTATTTCCGTTCAGCATCTCTATGAGCCAAGTGCAGGAGCGGGAATATTCATTACTGAAGCAATTGCTGCTTTTGGAGATTTAAAGAATGTAACCGCTGTCGAAAAAGATAAGCTAACGGCGACTGTACTGGCGTCTATCAGTAAGGCGTTCCCTGTCCAAACTGATGTCAGGAATATGGGTCTGGAAGATACGCCTACCCATGATAACGGAAAATATGATCTTATTGTCAGCAATATTCCTTTTGGAAATTTCAAGGTATATGATAAAGCCTACCCCTCCGATGTAATCGCCAATAAAATTCATAATTACTTTTTTGCAAAAGGTATTGATAAGATCGGTGATGGCGGTATCCTCGCTTTTATCACGACAGATTCTTTTCTAAATAGTCCCTCCAATAAAGAATCAAGAGAATACCTGTTTAATAAAGCTGATTTTATCAGCCTTTCAGTGATGCCCGATAACCTGATGAAGGATACAGGTAACACAGAAGCACCAAGTCATTTGCTCATCGTTCAAAAACATGAAAGCAAAATTGATCTATCGGATGATGAACAGTTATTGGTTTCAACCATTGAACAGAGCAACGAATTTGGCCATTATCATCTGAATGGATACATCTGTCATCACCCTGAAATTATTTGTGGTGATGAAATCAAAGCTGGTAAAAATCAATATGGTCATGCCAATCAAACAGTCCGGCAGCATGGAAACATAAATGATATTGGAGAAAAACTTGGTTCACTTATCACCGAAGGATTCAAAAAAAGATTTTCCCATGAGCATTACCAGCAATTAAAATTAAATGAGATCACAGCCAGGGACGGAAAGGAATTGACCTTTCTTGATATGCCTGAAGACAAGTCTGAGACTGATGGTGTGCAATTAGGTTTGTTTGACACCGGCCCCAACTACGACATTAACCGTGCAATGGCTTATATCAGTGCAGATGATCTCAAAAATATACAGAAGCAAACTGCACGCATTGTAGCAACTGTCAGGGCGGCTGAAAAACCGGAACATGAAAGTATAGTTTTACTTACAGCCCGTTCAAAGAGCAGCCCTTTTTATTTCTATAAGCTACATTCCAGCCTGCAGGAGATTAAAGTTTCCGGGGCATGGATGAATGCCCCTACATTGAATAATACGTTGGAGAGAATTTCCACTGAACTCAAAGATTTTCGGTATGACTTCCGGTATGATGGCGAAAGACATTTTGAAACAGCGTTTGGTCTTGCTGTTAAACATGAATTCTTCCATGGATTAAAACCTCATTACCGGGAAGGAACACTTGTTATTAATAATGGAGTGGCGGGTTCCATTCATAGTATAGATAAGGAACATGACCAGGCTGAATTCAAAACCTTCTCATTGCGCAGCAAATCTTCAGCTTTTTATCAGCAGTACACAGAAGTAAGAGACATTTACTTCACTTTAATTGATAAAGAGAATGCATCGGCTGTTGAACACAAGGGGCTGCGTGAAGAGTTAAATAATGCCTATGAGAAATTCCGAAGCCAGCACGGATTGCTCAATCAAAATTCCAACCGAAAATATATTCTGGATGACGCATTAGGATTCATCACTCTTTCATCGCTCGAAAGAAAGGATGGTGAGCAATATATCAAAGCTGATATTTTTTTTCAACCTCTATTTAAAAAGCAGGAAGCCTTTTCTACTGACAACCCTGTTGAAGCATTGGCTCATTGTTTGAATGAGCAAGGCAAAGTAGATATCGAATTTATCGCAAAGACGACCGGCAATACAAAAAATGAAACCATTGCCGCCCTACAGCCGCATATTTATTTAAATCCTTCATCCAATAAATGGGAAACTTCAGACCAATGGCTCAGCGGAAATGTTGTGCTAAAATTAAATGAGGCCAAAGAAATTGCCGAAAAAGAACCAGCAAACAATCAGTATAAAAGAAGCCTTGAAGCAATTACGAAAGTACAACCTGAAAAAATCCCGTTTGAATTGCTTGATTTCAATATGGGTGAACGATGGATGCCGGTGGATTATTACCAGCAATTTGTCACTTATCTTCTCGAAGTTGATACAACTGTTAACTATCTGTCCTCAGTAGATAGTTTCAAAGTTGTTCCTCATCACAATAATGCTAAGATCAATGACGAGTTTGCTGTCACTCCGAAAAGTGGCAAGACAATGTATGGTCACACTATCATGGAACATGCCCTGGAGAATACCGCTCCATTCTTTACTTATGAAGTGGAAGGTCCGGACGGCAGTAAAATCAGGAAGCCGGATAATGAAGCAACACAATTAGCGCATCAAAAGATTGAATCCATCCGCAACAAATTTGTGGAGTGGCTGCATTCATTGCCGGCAGAAGATAAAGGACGAATTGAACAATTATACAACGATACCTTCAATTGCTATGTACTTCGTGAGTACAATGGCAATCATTTAAGCTTTCCGGGTCTCGATAAAAATGCACTCGGTATTGCTGATCTCTACGACTCACAGAAAAATGCCGCCTGGCGGATTATTCAGAACCGGGGTGCATTGATTGATCATGAAGTGGGATTGGGAAAGACATTGACGATGGTTGTTTCTGCACATGAAATGAAAAGGCTTGGTATCATTCATAAACCAATGATACTTGCCCTAAAGGCAAATGTTTCGCAGATTGCGGACACTTACCGCAAAGCTTATCCATCAGCAAAGATCCTGTACCCCGGGGAAAATGATTTTACGCCTGCGAAAAGGCAACGATTATTTCATGCCATTAAAAATAATAACTGGGATTGTATTATTCTGACCCATGACCAGTTTTCAAAAATTCCGCAATCTCCCGAGATCCAAAAGCAAATTTTTGAAACAGAATTAGAGAATCTCGAACGGGATTTAGAAACGTTAAGAGATTTGGGTGGCAGCATTTCAAAAAAAATTCTCAAAGGTCTTGAAGTACGAAAAAATAATTTATTGATCAATCTCAAAGAGGTTCTGCATAAGATCGAACAAAAGAAAGATGCTGACATCAACTTCAAGGAACTTGGCGTGGATCACCTGTTCGTAGATGAATCGCATAAATTTAAGAATCTCACTTTTACAACGAGGCATAACAGGGTGGCCGGTCTTGGAAATATCGAAGGCAGTCAGAAAGCCCTGAATATGCTTTTTGCCGTGCGGACATTACAGGAACAGTTTAAATCTGATCTCTGTGTTACATTTCTGTCAGGCACACCTATCAGCAACAGCCTGACAGAAATGTATTTGTTGTTCAAATATCTCCGTCCGAATGAGATGAAGCGTCAGTGCATTGAAAATTTTGATGGATGGGCTGCAGTGTTTGCAAAGAAGTCTACTGACTTTGAGTTTTCTGTTACCAATGAAATCATTGCAAAAGAAAGGTTCCGTCATTTTATCAAAGTTCCGGAGCTGGCTTTATTCTATAATGAAATCACGGACTACAAAACAGCAAAGCATATTCAATTAGACAAGCCGCAACTCAATGAAGAACTCGTCAATATTAAACCTACTGAAGAGCAAAAGGAGTTTATCAGAAACCTGATGACATTTGCAAAAACGGGTAATGCGACTCTTATTGGAAGAAGACCATTATCAGAAGAAGAAGACAAAGGCCGGATGCTGATCGCCACCAATTATTCAAAAAAGATGGCGGCCGATATGCGGTTGATCGATCCTTATAAATATGATGATCATCCCAATAATAAAGTAAGCGTCTGTGCGAAAAAGCTGAGCGAAATTTATTATGATACCGCTGAACACCGAGGCTCGCAGATAGTCTTTTCTGACATTGGCACTCCCAAACCAAATGAATTTAATATTTATGATGCTCTCCGGGAAAAACTCGTTAATGAATATAATATCCCTGCCCATGAAATAACTTTTATTCACGACTGGACTGATCTCAGGAAACCGGAATTGTTCAGAAAAATGAACAGCGGTCAAATTCGTGTGCTTTTGGGCAGTACCGATAAGGCGGGCACAGGGCTGAACGTGCAACAAAGGGTTGTTGCCATGCATCACCTTGATATTCCCTGGAAACCTTCTGAACTCGAACAACGGAATGGCCGTGGCGCCAGACAAGGCAATCTGATTGCTAAGAAATATTATAATAACGAAGTGAAGAATTACATCTATGCTGTTGAACAGTCTCTTGACAACTACAAATTCAACCTGCTGAAGAATAAGCAAACCTTTATCTCGCAAATGAAAAATTGCGAACTCAATGTCCGCAGCATTGATGAAGGTGCCCTGGATGAGAAAAGCGGGATGAATTTTTCAGAATACATTGCTATCCTTTCCGGAGATACAACACTCCTCGAAAAATCGAAGATGGAAAAGAAAGTGGCAGTACTTGAAAGTCTGCGGTCGGTTCATTTTAAAGAAGTAGCTAAATCAAAGTTGAGGTTGGAACGCTTGCAGGGTGATCATGTCTCTGTAACAAAAATGGTTTCGCAATTATCGAGAGATGAAAAATTATATACCTCGCAACTCACTTTTGATAATGAAGGAAGCAAGGTAAATCCGATACATATAGACGGATTGAATAGTATTGATGCCGAACAGATCGGTAAACATATTATTCATCTTTATCAAAATTGGGAACAATCCAAGAGTTATGCCGGTGATCAGAAAGTCGGGGCACTTTACGGCTTTGACTGCTACATCCGCAAGCAACAGGAAAGCTTCCAGGAAAGAGGTGGTTACGTTTACCGGATGCAAAATGCTTTTTATGTGCAGCATAAAGACGGCGGCATCAAGTACACTTACAACCAGGGACATCCTTCAGTTGACAATCCAAAATTAGCAGCCCGTCATTTTTTGAACGCCTTAGACCGTGTCATAAAAATCAAAGAGCAATATCAAAAAGAATTGCATGAGTTGGATACGGCGATTCCTGTGCTTCAGAAAATTATTGAAAAGCCCTTTGAGAAAGAAGAAGAGCTTAAATCAATGAAACGGGAACTCTCCCGGCTCGAACGGGAAATAAGTTTGAAGATACAGGAGACTAAACTAAAGGAACAGGAACAACATAAAGAAGCTCCTGTGATTAAAATGGAGATTGAAGAAGATAAACAGGAACCGGTTCAGCGAATGAGAAGAAGCCGGGGAATGAGGATGTAGCCTCTCCCCAACCCCTCTCCAAAAGAGAGGGACTATTGAAAAGAAATTGAAAGCTATGGCAACAAGTGTTTATACAATAAACAAGGGTATTAATAAGCCGATTGAGTTTCGCGGATTGAAAGCTCAGTATATATGGTATCTGGGAGGAGGTTTACTAGGGCTGCTGATCTTCTTTGCGGTTTTATACATCTGTGGCGTCAACACTTTCATTTGTTTGGGAATAATACTTTCAGCGGGAACCGCATTGTTTATTCATATCTATAAACTCAGTCATAAATACGGGGAACATGGAATGATGAAAGCATTGGCGAAGAGAAGTATTCCCATAGTTGTAAAATCATATACAAGAAAAGTATTTATTGGTTTATGCAAAAAGAACTAAAGGACATATTACCCATTTTCGGAGTAGAGCATAATAGTATCCTGTCTAAGCAGGGCGACGTGACGATTGCCTTCGAAGTGACACTACCGGAATTGTTTACGATGAGCGACCAGGAGTATGAGGCCCTTCACCAGGCTTTGATCAAAGCTATCAAAGTATTACCCAGGCACAGCATATTTCATAAACAGGATTGGTTTACAGAGACAAAATACCTCGCTGATTTTTCCAAAGATGACAAGAGCTTTCTTACCCGGAGCAGTGAGCGTTTTTTTAATGAACGGCCCTATCTCGATCACCAATGTTATATCATGCTGACCAAAAAACCTCTCAATAGAAAATTGGGCAGCTCACTTTTTTCAAATTTACTCAGGCGAAGTATCGTCCCGGAGGAAACACTAAAACCGCAATTACTGCAAGACTTTCTGGATAGCGCAGGACAATTTGAAAGGATATTAAAAGACAGCGGTTTTATCCAATTACGAAGATTAACTGATGATGAATTAAGTGGCAACTGGGCATATTGCGGGCTGGTGGAAAGGTATATGAACCTGCAGCCCAATGAGCGATCTTTTATACTGCATGACGTCAGTTTCAGGGAAGGAATAATGGTGGGTAATAATCATTGCCAGTTGTTTACTCTTGCAGACGCAGCCGATTTACCCACTTATTGCGGAAGCAGGATAAACTATGATAGATATTCCACCGATAAGACAAAATTTTCTGTTGGCTTTGCCTCCCCATTGGGTCAATTGCTTCCCTGTAATCATATTTTCAATCAATACATTTTTATAGACGATCAGCAAAAGACCTTGCAGAAGCTGGAGAGTAAAAGATTGCGTCTGCAATCACTCTCCGCTTACTCAAGGGAGAATGCCATTTCGAGAGACGCAACAAATGAGTTCTTAAATGAAGCAATATCTCAGCAACGGCTTCCTGTTAAGGCCCATTTTAATGTTTTAGTATGGACGGATAATAAAGAGGAATTAAAAGACGTACGCAACCTGGTATCTTCTGCCTTAGCCCAGATGGACGCTGTGCCCAAACAGGAACTGGATGGTGCGCCACAGATCTTCTGGGCGGGCATACCGGGTAATGAAGCTGACTTCCCGATGAATGATTGCTTTGACACTTTTGCGGAACAAGCTTGCTGCTTTCTAAACCTTGAAACAAATTACAGAAGTTCCCTTTCTCCCATAGGCATCCGGTTGGGCGACCGCCTTTCCGGTAAACCGGTTCATACCGATATATCGGATGAACCAATGAAGAAAGGCGTCTGCACCAACCGCAATAAATTCATTCTGGGGCCTTCAGGCAGTGGCAAAAGCTTTTTCACCAATCACATGGTGCGCTCTTATTATGAACAGGGAACGCATATTGTATTGGTGGATGTAGGGCATAGTTATAAAGGTCTTTGCCAGATGGTGAAGGGATATTATTTCACTTATGATGAAAAAAATCCAATCCGTTTTAATCCGTTCTTCATTGGAGAGGGCGACACGCTGGACACAGAAAAAAAGGAAAGCATTAAAACTTTATTGCTTGCCTTATGGAAAAAAGACAATGAAACCTTTAATCGCTCAGAATATGTTGCCCTGTCCAACGCCCTTCAGCTATACTATGAAAAGCTGGAAAAGAATAACAACCTGTTTCCCTGCTTCAACACGTTCTATGAGTTTCTTCAGGAAGATTTTGTGGAGGTATTAAAAACGGACCGTGTCAAAGATAAAGATTTTGACGTCGGTAATTTCTTATACGTTCTGCGGCCGTATTATAAAGGCGGTGAATTTGACTATTTGCTGAATGCCACGAAAGACCTTGAAATGCTGAAAGAGCGATTTATTGTTTTTGAATTGGACAATATCAAAGACCACCCCATTTTATTCCCGGTTGTTACCATCATCATTATGGAAGTGTTTATTTCCAAAATGCGAAAGCTGAAGGGAATTCGTAAAATGATTCTTATTGAAGAAGCCTGGAAAGCCATTGCGAAGGAAGGAATGGCAGAGTATATCAAGTATTTATTTAAAACTGTTCGCAAGTTTTTTGGTGAAGCCATTGTGGTTACACAAGAAGTGGAAGACATTATTTCTTCCCCTGTCGTGAAGCAGGCGATCATTAACAACAGTGACTGCAAAATACTCTTAGATCAGTCCAAATATCAAAACAAGTTTGACCAGATACAGGAACTTCTGGGCTTAACTGAAAAAGAAAAAGCGTTGGTGTTATCCATAAATAAAGCCAATGATCCCTCTAAAAAATATAAGGAAGTATTCATTTCTCTTGGCGGCGTCTTAAGCAAAGTTTACAGAACCGAAGTATCACTGGAAGAATACCTGGCCTATACAACTGAGGAAACAGAGAAGACTAAGTTGATGCAGTATGCTGAACGGTTTGGAGGAGATATACAAAATGGAATTACAGCAATGGCGGAAGAGATGAGGGGTCGAGAGGCGGGAGTTAATGGTCGTCAGGCATAAATGTCAAATGAACGAGCAACAATTTTCTAACAATAAAAACAAAACAATGATGAAGACAAAAATGATGAGCGTAGTAATGATGCTGTTTGTGATTGCAGCATGTAACAAAAAGGAGCCGGAATCTACATCACGGTCAGGAACAGGTTTGCCTGCTGATACCGCCGTATGTGCGCAGGAAGTGATCGCTAAGCAGCCCGTGAAAGTTGGCGAAACCGGTCTGATGCTACCAGAAGGGACAAGAATGTGTATCACCAAAGATAAGCTGGAAGTGCGAGTGGAATTGCCTTCAGGTTATTCCTTCCTTACTACGGGCGAAGATGCAACTGCAAGAATGCTTCCAGTTCTGTATGCAACCTATCAATGTAATTGCAGCCAATCAGGAAGCGCCTGCCAGGTATTTTATGCCGAGGGGCTTGGTTTTGGTTGCCTGCAAAGCAGTTGCACCGGGTCCTGCACCGGCAAATTTACCTACAAGGGCTATAGTGTAGATAAAGTAGCATCCACAACTAACAAAATGAGTTTTTTTTCTTTGCCGGAAGTACAGGCAAGGATCAGAAAGAAATGCGGAATAATAACACCTCCTGCGGAGCGCAGAACCATCCCCACCGAAAAGGTTTATGTAAAGCAGGAGATATATGGCGTCACCTATTATCTTCTGCTTGATAAAAAAGATATTCCCGCATCCATGCAATCATCTGAATTAATTTCTTCAATGGCAACTTGCAATTGTGAAGGAACTACAGCCTGTAAACTAAAGACTATTACAATTCCACTGTTAAGAAAAGACAACTCAAAGATCACCATTTATTTCTGCGATGGCTCCTGTAATGGATGCGAATTAACTGTCAATTAAACTATGAAAAGCCTTTTACTGATACACTTGTTATTGGTTGCGCTTATATACGGTTGCCGGGGGTACAAAGATCCGGTCAGGGAATTTATTCCCGGCACCTATATCCGATTCTCGCAACATGAATTCGGCAATGAGTATGATACGCTTGTTATATCTGTTCAAAACAAATCGGCTAATGAATATAAAATACTCAGGAACTGGAAGTATGAACGGGTATTGGATGGAGAGAAGATTGAACCGGAATTTAAGCGGTCGGTTACTACCGGTATTTATAATTCAACTCACAAACTGTTAATGGAAAATGAAACCGGTGATATGTATTCATTTGATGTTCAAAGTAACTTATTATTTAACGGACCTGTAAAATACAGAAAACAATGAAAAAACTATTGGCCATTGCAGGATTGTCGCTGTGCTGTATGCTGATGCCAATACAAAAAACAAATGCACAAATTCCTGTTCTTGAAATCATCAAACAAGGCATCAAAAAAGTGATCATTGCAGTTGACCTGAAAATTCAAAGATTGCAGAATAAAACCATCTGGCTGCAGAATGCGCAAAAAACCATTGAGAACACCATGTCCAAACTGCATCTTGACCAGATCAGTGACTGGGTGGAAAAGCAGCGCAAACTCTATGCAGATTACTTTGAGGAATTGCGAAAAGTGAAAACAGCACTCACCTATTATCAGCGTGTAAAAGATATCATGGAGCAGCAGATCCAGATCGTCAACGAGTATAAGGCAGCATGGGCTTTGTTCCGGCAGGATAAAAACTTTACGCAGGATGAACTGGATTATATGTTTGGTGTTTACACCGGAATGATGGAAGAGAGCGGAAAAAACATTGATCAGCTATTCCTCGTCGTGTATGCTTTTGTTACACAAATGAGTGATGCAAAAAGATTAGAGATCATTGACGCTGTTGCAGGCAATGTGGAACAAACCTTAATGGACTTAAAGGAATTCAATGAAGAAAATAAAATGATCTCCTTGCAAAGGGCCACTGAACAGGGAGATATTGATTATGTCAAAAAACTGTACGGACTATGAAAAAAGTATTTGCCTTCCTGGTACTCATCACCTGTTGTCAAATTTCCTTCTGTCAAACCTGGGAAGAGTGGACTCAGCAAAAAAAAACAGCAATCAAACGGCTTATGGAACAAATTGCGGCTAACCAGGTTTATATCGAATATGCTCAAAAGGGGTATAAAATCGTGTCAGACGGTTTGCATACGATACGTGATATAAAGAACGGCGATTTCCACCTTCACCTTGGATTTATTGATTCACTAAGAATGGTTAATCCTAAAATCAGGAGCTGGGCTAAAGTAGCAGATATTATTGCCTGTCAGCTTCGCCTTATCAAATCCAGTAAACAAGCTCTGGCTACTGCCAGAGAATCCGGCCAATTCACAAATGAAGAATTGGACTACTGCAAAAAAGTATTTGATAACCTGCTGAACGAATGCTTAAAAAATATTGATGAACTGATGCTGGTAATTACTTCAGGTGAACTGGAAATGAAAGATGATGAAAGGATCAGGCGTGTCGAAAAAATATATCTCGACATGCAGGATAAATCAGCGTTCACATCTTCATTCACAAATGAAATGAGTGTATTAGCTATCCAGCGTTTAACGGAACAAACCGAATTAAACTATTCTAAAACAATCAATGGGATAAGATGAAAAAAATAATTGTGATACTGATCATTTCGTTTCAATGCCAGTTTGTCCATTCACAATCACAGGAAGCGCAGCAATTGTTGTTGAATTGGGAGAAATTGACTCAGTTCAAAAGAATATTGCAGGATATGTATGATGGCTGGAAAATCATCAACAAAGGATATACCACCATTAAGGATATTTCATCAGGCAATTTCAACCTTCACAAAAATTTTCTTGATGCTTTGATGGAAGTAAGCCCGGTTGTTAAAAAATACAAGCGGATTGCTGATATCATCAACTATCAGTTACTGATCGTCAAACAATACAAAAAGGCTTTTCAGCAATTCAAAGATGACGGCACTTTCACTCCGCAGGAAATAAATTATATCGGGAAAGTATATTCAAACCTTCTTAATGAAAGTATCAAGAACCTTGATGAATTATTTATGGTTATTACGTCGGGGCAACTCCGTATGTCAGATGATGAACGCATGCAGGCTATTGATAAAATATATGATCGCATAGAAGACCAGTTTTCATTTCTGCAGGACTTTAACAGCAGCACATCGTATTTGTCGCTGCAAAGAAAAAGTGAACAAACAGAAATTGATATGTCAAGAAAGATTCTTGGTTATTGAACTTTTAAAATGTGAAGAATGAAATTGCGTATAAGGATAATCTCCCTTTTTATTGTTGTATTATTATTACCCCATTTTGCCGAAGCACAAATGGTGCAGCGTATCCGCAGCCTGAACGAAGTACTGGATACTTTGTATAATGATATGATGCCGTTATGCAGCCGGCTGATCGGAGTTGGCAGAGGCATTGCCGGATTTGCTGCTACCTGGTATATAGCTGCAAGAGTATGGGGACATATTGCAAGGGCAGAGCCGGTGGACTTTTATCCATTGTTCCGGCCTTTTGTGTTAGGCTTCGCAGTACTTATATTCCCTTCGGTGCTGGCAATGATAAATGGTGTGATGAAACCGACTGTGACCGCAACGGCACAGATGGTAACTGACTCTGATAAAGCAGTTGCCGAGTTATTAAAGATGAAGGAAGAAGCGATCAAGACAACCGCATACTGGCAAATGTATGTGGGGCCATCAGGAAGCGGAGACCGTGATAAATGGTACAAATATAATTATGGCGATAAAAGTGAAGGTTGGTTGAAAAGCATTGGCAACGATATCAAATTCGCATTTGCCAAATTCTCTTATAATTTTCGCAACTCAATAAAGCAATGGATGGCTGAAGTATTGAAGGTGCTGTTTGAGGCGGCTGCCCTTTGCATCAATACCATTCGCACTTTTTACATGATTGTCCTTGGCATACTCGGTCCGTTGGTATTTGGTATTGCTGTGTTTGATGGATTTCAACATACACTTACAGTTTGGATCGCACGATACCTGAATATTTTTTTATGGTTGCCGGTAGCAAACATTTTCGGTGGCATCATGGGTAAGATCCAGGAGAATATGCTGAAAGAAGACCTGCACCAAATCGCTACCAATGGAGATACATTTTTCAGCTCAACCGATACAGCCTATCTGATATTTATGATTATTGGAATCATTGGCTATTTCACGGTTCCATCTGTAGCTAATTATATAATTCATGCAGGAGGTGGCAATGCCTTGCTGCAAAAGGTCACCAATATCATGAGCATGTCAACCCGCTCAGCAGTTACGGGATCGGTATCCATGACTAAAGATGCGTTAGGTGGTGCTTACAATAGAATTAGCAATAGTATGGCTGATAGTAATGCATCAGGAGGCTATTTCAAGGATAAAATTTCAGGAAAAAAAGATGTATAAGAAGACAAAAAATATTGATACCGCATTCAGGCATATCCGGTCATTTTCCATTGCTTTTATGGCGGGTTGTATTATTATCTGCGTAATTGTTTCCTATAAAAGTTATCAGTTGATGGAACAATCGCAACAACGAATTTATATTCTTGCCAATGGAAAAGCGCTGGAAGCTTATTCGGCCGACAGGAAGGACAATATTCCTGTTGAGGCCAGGGATCATGTGAAAATGTTTCATCACTATTTCTTCACAATGGACCCGGACGATAAGGTTATTCAAGCCAACATTACAAAAGCATTGTATCTGGCCGATGCCTCTGCGAAACAGCAATACGACAACCTGAAAGAAAATGGCTATTACTCAAATCTGATTGCAGGAAACATCAGCCAGGAGATCCAGCCGGATAGTATCATCATCAATACAGATGTCTATCCCTTTTACTTCCGTTATAAAGGACAACAAAAGATTATCCGGCCGACAACCATCGTGACCCGCAGTTTAGTCACGGAAGGGTATTTAAGGAACGTATCCCGAAGCGATAATAATCCGCATGGCTTCCTGATTGAACGCTGGAAAACACTGGAAAATAAAGACATCAATATTCAAAACCGATAGCCTCATCCCAACCCTTCTCCTGAAGGAGAAGGGCTAAATGACAATGATGTTTGGAAAAAAGAAAAATATAACAGATGATCACAAATGGACGGATAAAGCAGCGACGAAAATTGCCAATGCAGGCATTTGGTTACAAACAAAATTTGCGAATACCATGAACAAAAATGTTTCTAAAATCCCGGCAAGGAAATTAAAGACTGCATTGATTGTTTTCTGTTTGCTTGGCGGCGGTTTCAGTATCTACCTGATCTCTCATGCAATTTTTGGTGCAGACAAAAAACAACAGCCCATTGAAGTAAAACAAATGACCAGCCCGAAACACTTCGATAAAACAGGAAGTGAGATCAATGAGCCGGAAAATTATATCAGTGATGAGATGTATCGTGAGATACAGGAATACAAACATGATATGGATAGTCTTGGACAGCCGATCCGTCCTGGTTTAATGGACAGCATTAAAATACTGGAACAGATTTATCATTCACAAAAAATAAAATGAAGCGTATGAACAAAGTGAACCAATCGTCCCGCACCCAGGCGGGACGAAAAAGAAAAATGATGCTGGTATTACCCGTGCTTGTAATACCCTTTCTGACCCTTGCCTTTTATGCAATGGGTGGGGGCAGTGGCAGAAAAGAAAAGACTGTCTCTATCAATGGTCTCAATCTGAAATTACCCGAAGCCCATGTGAAAGATGACAAAGCACTTGACAAACTCAGTTTCTATGACAAAGCAGATAAAGATTCTGCAAAGTTAGCTGAATGGATGCGGAGCGATCCATACTATAAAGAAAAAACAGAGAGCATCGAGCCTGGTGCTAAAGATCTCGAACAATTAACACAGACCACGGCAACCAAATACAATCAGCGGCTGAACGTGTCCCTCTATGAAAAATCAAAGGCAAACCCGGAAGACCAGGTAATACAAAAGTTAACACTGCTGCAAAAGGAATTGAATAAAAATTCAACAACATCTTATAAAGAACCTGACACTTATGTTCCCGATAATACCAACCCCGGGTTTTCGAAGGAAGTAAACAGATTGGAAAACATGATGAACATGATGAATAGCGGTAATAGCGAAGATCCTGAAATGAAACAAGTTTCATCTGTGATGGAT
This sequence comes from Chitinophagaceae bacterium, assembly GCA_044221225.1. Taxonomy (GTDB): domain Bacteria; phylum Bacteroidota; class Bacteroidia; order Chitinophagales; family Chitinophagaceae; genus JJ008. The sequence goes on along the minus strand of JBGAPQ010000004.1, from coordinate 215,045 downwards.
AAGATACTCGATATTCAGCACCCGGAAAGAGTCAAAGAAAAAATAAAAGAAAAATCATTACTACAAACTGCCAACGCAATGAAAGTGTCAAACAAGGCTGCTGATGATACGGCCGTCAATGGCTTTTATGGAATAGAAAATGAAACAGAACTAAAACCAAACAATGCTATTGAAGCTGTCGTGAATGAAAACCAAGTCCTGGTAAACGGAGGTATAATCAAACTGCGGTTATTGCAGGATATGTTTATAAATAATCAAACAATCCCTGCGGGCAATTTCATCTACGGCACAGTTGGTCTTAATGGCGAAAGGCTCGAAGTAGAAATAAATTCGATCAGGAGCGGAAGCAATTTATATAATGTCAAAATGGAATTACATGATATGGATGGGCTGGCAGGAATTTATATTCCCGGCGCCATAACCCGTGACGTTGCGAAGCAATCTGCCGACAATAGCTTACAAATGATGGAACTGACAACTCTTGATCCTTCACTTAAAGCGCAGGCAACTTCAGCAGGGATCAACACTATCAAATCTTTATTAACTAAAAAGGTAAAGTTGATAAAAGTAATGGTAAAGGCCGGATACAAAGTTTTTCTGCTCGATAAATCTACACAACAATAATTCTTAACGATTAAAACTAAAAACGATGAAACAAATGATTTGTTTGATTTGCGGCTGCTGGCTATTCATTTCGACAATTGCTCAGTCGCCATTGCAAATTTCAACAGACAAAACCACGAGTCTCATTTTCCCTTTTCCTATCCGCCATGTGGATAGAGGAACAAAAGATGTGTTGGTGCAGCCGGTAAAGGAAGCTGAAAATATTTTATTGGTAAAAGCTGCCACAACTAAATTTCCCGAAACAAATTTAAGCGTGGTGACCGGAGACGGATCGGTTTATTCTTTTAAAGTCAATTACACAGAACAACCGGATAACTGGGTTTATTACCTGCCGGAAATGAAAGGTACAACAATTGCCACTTACGCCAATGGAATTTTGGACAATCATCGCACTATCCGGGGCATTAACAAATCTAAGTGGGGGATGAACGCAAAAGTCACTGGAATATATATCAAAGACGATGTAATGTACTACCAGATTCTCTTATGCAATCATAGCCCCATTGATTATGATATTGATTTGCTGAAATTCTACATCCGGGATAAAAAGAAAAGCAAACGTACCGCAGCGCAGGAAAATGAAATTACTCCTTTACATATATCCGGCAATGTCAGGAAAGTAAAGGGCTGTGATTTTTCTATGATTGTAGTAGCTCTGGAAAAATTTACTATTCCTGACGCAAAATATTTTGCTATTCAAATTTCGGAGAAAAACGGTGGCCGGCATTTACTCCTGAAAGTAAATAATGATAAAATTATAAAGGCTATTCCGCTGCCTGATCTCCGATGAACCAGGAACATGTAATATCAGATGAACTATTGGAACTGGCCCACATTTCCTTTTTGAAAAATGAGTTTTGGATCGCCTATAATACCATTTCTTATTTCCTGGAAAAAGGAGATGTTTATTTTTTTAAGACAAGTGATGAAGCGCATGAGTTTTCCGATAATAATATCAGCGAGTATGATGATTTCAAAGTTATTTATGCCCGGTCGCCGGATGAACTGCTGAAACAAATTCCTTATGGAGAAAAGCTGAACAAAGACCTGAACGACAAACGGGGCGTCGCAACGGAAGCTGCCATCAGCACTGTTGCCGACAGCCAAAATTATCAAACACAAAATCTGTCAACCATGAATGAAAAAAATTATGATTACCTGAGTAAGCAATTACGGAACACCGGTTTTGGCGATGAGCTAAATGAGCAACTTAAGGAAAAGATGCAAAAACAGGAAGCGCAGTTTGCGCTGACCTTTCAAAAAAGCTACGGAAAGGATGAGACGGTCGCAACGCTCCATTTTAAAAAATCGGAAGAAAGCGACATGTATTTCTACAACCGATTTTCTCTTATGCTGCAAAGCGAAAAACATCCCGATGCAATCAAGCAAACATTTTACATCAACCCAAAGGCAGACAACATTACTTTGAAAGAAGCATATAACCTGATGAGCGGCCGTGCCGTTCACAAAGAGCTTTCCAATAAAGAAGGAGAAAAGTATAATGCCTGGCTGCAAATTGATTTCAAGGATACGGATATGAATGGCAATTACAAGATGAAACAATTTCATCAGAATTATGGATATGATCTGAAAGCAGTGATTGCCTCTTACCCGATTAAAGAACTTGCAGATGATCTTCAGAAACAAAGATTGATGGAATCGCTTGAAAGAGGAAATCGCCAATCTGTGACAATGGATCTCGGCGGAAAAGAAGTGAAAATATATATTGAAGCCAGCCCGCAATTCAAATCACTGAATCTTTATGACGCTGATATGAAAAGGGTTACCCGCCAGACGTTGTCAGAAAAAAATAACGAGGAACAATCGCAGAAACAAAACCAGAAACAAACAAATAAACAGGCAGCGGCCGATGATGGAGATGGACCTGGCGAATCTCCTAAAAAAAACAAACGTAAAAGGCAAAGCATTTCCTGAATGGAACCGTTGCATTCGTTCCTATCCGCAATTGAAAAAGATCCGCGTATCACTACGGCACATATCAGTGTATATGTATCCCTATGGAAAAAATGGAGAGATAACGGCGCCAACGGGCCGTTATCTTTCTTCAGAGCTGACCTGACAGAGCTTTGTAAAATCTCAAGTTATAATACTTATTTCAGAGTTCTCAAGCAATTGCATGAATATGGTTACATTAAATATATACCATCGTATAATCATTTTATAGGAAGCCGGGTGCATTTTATTGAGAAGACCGGGTGAGATAAAGACATAGGTATATCTTTTTTTGTGCAGCATTTTGTGAAAAGAAAGAATGTGTGATGGAAAAAATGTCGCCTGAAAAGGCTATCAAGGTATTAAAGAGTCATGGTGTGACCGTGACAGTTGAGGAGGCAAAACTTATCCTTGATTTTCTGAATAAGCTCGCAGCACTTGCAAGCAAAATGGAGGAGCAAAACATACTGCAAAAACCAGTCTTAAATTTTGAAGAGACTTGTATATATCTTAAAATCAGCCAATCGCATCTTTATAAATTAACTTCTCAAAAGAAAATACCTCATTATTGTCCGCAAGGCAAAAAACTATACTTCAGGCGGGATGAAGTTGACGAGTGGTTGTTGCGAAACCGGCAATCTGCTACCGATGAAATTGACAAATTAGCTACAGATTATATTATCCGTAAAAAGAGAGGCAGGTAATTGTGTACAAAGCCGGTGTTGAAGAATAGAAAACAAACAACCTACGGCAAACTAAGGCCAAAAGAAAAGGTTTTAAACTGTCAGGTCAAGTGGTAGCTGTCGCAGGCCATCGTTACAATTCAAGCTTGATTTTGTTGGCAGCCTCTTGTTTTTTATGATCAATTACTTTTGCATAAACCTCAGTAGTTTTCAAATGACGGTGCCCTAACAATTTTGAAACAGTGTAGATGTCTGTACCGAGAGAAATTTGCAAGGTGGCGTAAGTATGACGAGCACAGTGAAAAGTGATGTGTTTTGTTATACCTGCTTTCATTACCCATTCTCTCAGTTTCAGATTATGCCAGGCACTATAATATAATCCTTCAAACACTTTATCCGCCGGCTTTCTTCTTTCTCCTAATAACTGATATGCCTGTTCTGATATAGGCAATGTTTCCGCACCTTTTGTTTTCTTTTGACGAAAACGAATATAATAACCTGATCGTTCTGAATACTGAACTTCCGACCAAACCAATTTTTCAATATCCGACCAGCGGAGTCCAGTAAGGGCTGAAAAGATGAAAGCATTTTTGAGAACAGGCATTTCACATTCCTGTTTGGCTGCTGCCTGCAGTTCCTCCAAAGTCAGAAACTCTCTATCCGGATCACCGGGTTTAATTCCTCCCACCTGGGCTGCAGGATTATTTTGCAATATCCCGTCTTTAACAGCTTCCTTCAGAGCTGCTGATATTTTACTGTAATAAGAACATTGCGAATTTTGAGAAAGCCTTTTGCCGGTTTTATTCTTTGCGTCATACTGCAGGTAGGATTTGAAATCTTCCAACCAGATTTTATTAATGTCTTTGAAAGAGACTCCATTCTTTGCAAACTTTTGCAAGTGTTTCAGCACACTATCCCAGTTTCCGTAATTGCCCTGGCTATTTCTCCTCTTTTCCGTAAGCATTTCAAAGTAGCTGAGGAAACTACCCTTTACCTTTTCTGTATCTCTGAAACCGTATTCTTCATTTTTAATTTCCAGCAGACGCTTCGAACGAATGGCTTCAGCCATCGCTAAGGCTTTGCGGTTATCTTCCTTCTCCTGCTTTGTAAGTTTGCCCTTCTCAGGCTCCGGGTTGAGGTACAAATTCAGGTATTCATACTCTCTTTTGCCCTCATAGTAATAATCCAGGTAAAGACTAATCTTGTTACCTTTCTTTCGCTGTCTTAATGTTACGTTCATACTTCAGTCAGTTTGAAAAGTTCATTAATCGCTGTTCTTGGGATACGGGTATTGCGACCAATTTTACCGGCTTTGAGCTCACCTTTGTCTATAAGACGGTAAATGGTCCAACGGCTGGCATTGATAAGCTGGCAGGCTTCGTCAATAGTGAGGAATTCTTTTTGTGTGAGGTTAGGATTGTAAAGCGCTTTTTCAGTTTCCTGATTGATGGCTGCTACAACCTTTTCATCTCTCTTTCTTTTTTTGTAAGCTCTCTTTGCACAATCATCAGAGCAAAACTGAGTAACAGTCGTTTTTGCAGTGAATCGTTCACCACAAAACTGACAGGTTTTTTGAAGTCTAATATTGCTGCTCATTGTTGCCTGTTGTAGCTGATTGTAGCTCTATGTAGCTGTATGTAGCATCATTTCGCCACTTTGTTGCCCTGTTTTGTTGCCCGTTGAATTGGGCAACAACAGGGCAACAAATATAGTCAAAAAAGAAGGGTTGGGCAACAAAAAAAAGAAAGATATTTATTCACAAGTATAATAAAAGCAAGTATTTACGAAATAAAGGAAAGATAGTTACTTTCCGATACAGAATTTCGAAAAAATATAATCCAGTTGATCCTCATTGGTAATCTCACCGGTTATTTCCCCAAGATAATGAAGACACCTGCGTATATCCAGTGAAAGCAAATCACCCGGTAGCTTACCATCCAGTCCGGTTTTAATATCATGTAGAGATGTAAGTACTTCCTTCAATGCATGATAATGACGGGCATTCGTTATAATTGTATTTTCTGCCTGCACCTGACCCTGCAATACTAAATCCATCATTTTTTCCCGAAGTACTTCAATATGCAACTGATTTTTTGCTGAAATAAAAGCAACCCTCTCAAAAGAAACTAATTTATCTCTTGCTGCATCCTCGCCAATTTCATCAATCTTATTGGCAACAAGCAGATATTTTACCATCTGCTCATCAGCTTCCTGCTTCCATACTTCAATGTCAACCTTTTCATCTCTTACATCAAATACATACAGTACAATATCAGCTCCTTTCATTTTTTCAAGACTTCTTTCCATCCCTGCTGATTCAATAATATCCGTAGCATGTTTTCTAATACCAGCTGTATCAATCAACCGGAATAAAACACCATCAATATTAATCACTTCCTCAATGGTGTCTCTTGTTGTTCCGGGTATCTCGCTTACAATTGCCCTGTTCTCATTTAAAAGTGTATTTAGCAATGTTGATTTTCCTGCATTGGGTTTTCCGATTATTGCTACACTTACTCCATTTTTGATTACATTGCCAAGCTGAAAGGAACTTACCAGTTTCTCAGTAGATAACATCAACTCGTTAATCAGCTCATAAAACTGATTTCTATCGGCAAACTCCACGTCTTCCTGTGAAAAATCCAGTTCGAGTTCAATCAATGCTGAAAATCTGAGTAACCTCTCCCGTAATACTCTCAAATCCGCTGAAAAACCGCCCCGAATGGTATGCAGGGCTGCCCTCTGGGAAGCTGCCGTGGTAGAAGAAATGAGGTCAGCAACTGCTTCTGCCTGTATAAGATCAAGCTTGCCATTTAGAAATGCCCGCTGAGTAAACTCTCCGGGCTTTGCCAGCCTGACTCCGTGTTTAATACAAGCATCTATTACCCGCTGAAGAATATAGGGTGAGCCGTGACAGCTTATTTCCACCACATCTTCGCCAGTGTACGATCCTGGGTTTTTGAAAAGAGAAATTACTACTTCATCCAGCAGATTGCCACCATCCTTTAATACGCCAACATGCAAAGTATGAGAACCCTGCTTTGAGAGGTTTTTTGAAGGGAATAATTCATTGGCTACATTAATAGCATTTTTCCCGCTTAATCGAATTACACCAATAGCTCCTATTCCTGGTGGGGTAGCTAATGCAACTATTGTATCATCCCATCCTGTTAGTTTATTCATTACCTGTCAAAAGTATATCAAATGAATTTGAAAATAATCGATTGAAAACAGCCATTTATACGAAAAAAAATCCCCTCCGGAATGCGGAAGGGATTCAAGCAATTTATATAATTTTTATTCAGACTCCACCCTGAAAGTAATCGGCTGTTTACGGTAAGCTTTTACCTGACGGCCATTCTGTACTGCAGGATTCCATTTAGGGCCCTTTTTAATAACCCTTATAGCTTCCTCTTCCATGCCATAGCCATGATTAGTTAAGGCCCTTACATCACTAATATTACCTTCTTTGTCCACTACAAACTGCACAACAGTTGTGTAAGTTCCTTCAGGTGCTCCGTTATCTGTTGCTACCTGGCCATTAGCATTTCTTTCCAGATACTGGCGCCATTTACTGTCACCACCGGGAAAGCTAGCTTCAATTTCTACTTTGTCGAAGATTTTATTTTCATCCTCCTCTTTCTTTACCTCTACAATCTGCTTTCCCTGGTCAATTTCAACAGGAGCCACAATACCTTCATCCTTCACGCCTTCCTGGCTAACCACGTCAATCTTTGCTTCTTTCAACTCTTCCTGTGGTGGTGGTGGTTTTTCCACTTCTTCATCCTTTTTTATCACAGGAGGAGTGAATTGTTTCATCTCAACCTTTGGAGGTTCCTGTTTTGGAGGAGGCGGTGGTGGTGGTGGCGGTAACTCTTTTTTCTCTTCCTGCTTCACATCCTGAATTGTCATCTCATTCATTTTGATTTTACCGTCTTTTTTCTCCTTCAAAGTACTGGACAAAATAGAGCTCAGTAAAGCCAGCAGGGCTATAGAGCCTGTAATGATGAGGGCACGGGTAATCCGGCGGTTATAAGTCTTTCTTAGCTCATAAGCGCCATAGTCTTTGTTCTTTCCGTCAAAAATGATGTCAAGAACATCGGCTGATAGTATTTTATTGGCTTCCATTACTTAGCGTTTTAGATTAGATGCTCACAAGATTAATTTCCATAATCTCCGGGCTTATTTTATGTTACTGCCCTCAGTTATTTTAATCAATTCAAATTCCTGATCAAATATTTTCACCATCGCATAAGTACGTACCTGATTGATGGTCATTTCATCCAGCATATCCACCGTATTCTTGTAAGTGGCTTCAGGACTTGGTTTGATGATCACGACAAAATCTTTGTCAGCACAGTTACTAACTGGTTTACCTTCAGCTTTTGCCTTGGCCTCGCATTCAGGATCCGGAACATAACGGGACATCACTTCTTTCTTCTTAGCGATAATAACATCCCTGATACCTTTATACGTAGTTGATTTAAAGTTACTGCCATCCTCAGCAAGCTTTCCTTCATAATAGTAAATGTGGTCATCCTTTCCCATCATTATACTAAGAACAGAAGACTCTTTTACTTCCGTCTGCTCCTTTACATCTTTAACATCCTTTGGCATGTTCAGGTCCAGCGTGGTGGGAGTACTCATGGTGGCAGTAAAAACGAAAAAAGTAATCAGCAGGAATCCAAGATCCACCATTGGCGTCATATCCACCCGTGTAGAAAGTTTTTTTGCTTTCTTTACACCAGGTCCTTTTTTGTGGCCACTATCGCCACCTTCTTCTATACTTGCCATAATAAATTAATTTTTTAATTATTTAGCTAAATCTTTTTCCCCGGCTTTTTCTTTTATATAAAGTTCTGTTCCGGCAGGAATATCATCCAGAGATGTAACCAGGTTGTATTTAAACTCTTCGTTTTTCTTCAGTGCTGCAATTACCGCTTCAAATGTTGGGTATTTTGATTTTCCATCTCCTTTGATCAGATAATTCAGTTTTTCCCCGGCAAATGCTGATTTTGCCTGCTGAATCCACCAAACCAGTTGGTTATTGAGCGTATCCAGTACCGGAATACCTGGTTGATTTAATTTGGACTGTTCTTTAGCATCGGTTCCCAGCAATTGCTTTAAACCGGCAAAAGGAACACCTACCGCAAAAGTTTTTTTGAAATTGGCAATTTCCGCCGGGCTTAAGCTCAGGTTCTGTGATGTATTGATTCCATTGATAATAGCGTCGTATTTGCCAGGATCTTTCTCAGACATAACAGAAAAAAACACCCGGTTGCTGGAATCGATAGAGATCAGGACTGCGTTATTCTCAGGTAATTTTTGAGACAAAACAGACCCCGGCGTAGTGATTTCAACAGGCTCCGGTGGTTTAAACTTGGTCGCCATAATAAAAAAGGACAGAATCAGGAATGCCACATCCACAAAGGGTGTCATATCCGTAAACGTACTCTTTTTGGGTATCTTAACACTTGGCATGAGTTAATATTTAGAAATTAGATGAATAAGTGCTTTTTTTCCATATCAAAACTGTGCATCTCTTATTTGTAAAGAGAAGCAAAACTTTGAGTCAGGGTAAAACCTGATTCATCGATGCCATATGTGATAGAATCTATCTTGGTAGTAAAGACGTTATACATAATCAGGGCAACGGCAGAAGTGCCAATTCCTAACGCTGTATTATATAGGGCTTCAGAGATACCAACGGCAAGGTCAGCAGCAGCACCACCGCCACCTTCTTCACCAAGAGCAGCAAATGAACGAATCATACCCATAACCGTACCCAGAAGGGCGATAAGGGTACCAACAGAAGTAATGGTAGACAGAAATACCAGGTTCTTCTGCAGCATAGGGAGTTCAAGTGCAGTAGCTTCTTCAACTTCCTTTTGTATAGCGATTACTTTTTGCTCCGTATTCAGATTACCTTCAGAAATCATTTCTTTATAACGGCGCAAACCGGCTTTCATTACATTACCTACGGAACCACGTTGCTTGTCACACTCAGACAGAGCTGCATCAACATTACGGTTAGCCAGATGATATTGCACTTTACGGATAAAGTCAGCAATAGATCCGTTTCCTAATGCTTTACGAATGGTAAGGAATCTTTCGATAGAAAAGACAACCACCATCAGAAACATTCCAATTAACAACGGAACGATGATGCCGCCTTCATAAATTCTGTGGAATGCATCTTTTGGTTTTTGGTGGTGGGGCCAAAATCCACCAGCCGGATCTGGTTCGTTAAATCCGCTGGCTGCTCCCATCATATAACGCCAGATAGCATAACCGGCGATGATACATACAATTGGTGCGATCCAGGAAATGGCGTTGCTGCTTTTCTTTGCGTGAACTGACGTTGCCTTAACTGATGCTGTTGCAGTTGGTTTAATCTCTGCCATGATCTTAGTTTTTTAGTTTTTTAAAAGTTTAGCGTTCAATCCCTTTTCAGAGACACAATGCTAAGAAAAAAGTAAATAAAAAAATCGCCTTCCTTCATTTTCTCAGGAAGGGGCTTCAAGTTAAGGATTTTTTGATACGGAACAATTTCCTGAGAAATAATTTGATGAGAAATTCATGGAGAAGAAAAACATTACTAATTGATATATAACAGACCTATTCGTACCGTAAGGCTTCAATCGGGTTAAGACGTCCGGCCTTTAAAGCCGGGTACAGGCCAGCCAGCAGACCAACAAGCGTACATATTATTATTCCGTAAATAACCCATCCCCATGGTACTACAAAGCCGGTTTTAAGTACCATAGAAAAAAGGTTGCCCACCATTATTCCCAGTATAATACCAAAAAAGGCTCCCATTATGCTGATAATAATAGCTTCCAATAAAAACTGTCGGCTTACCATTCTTCTTTTTCCCCCAATTGCTTTTACCAACCCTACTTCCCTGGTTCTTTCTGAAACCGACACCAGCATGATATTCATAAGGCCGATAGCGGCCCCGATCAGGGTAATCAGTCCGATAACAGTTGCCGAAACTGTCAGAAATCGCAGGCTGTTCATCGCTTTTTCAGCCACGCTATCACTTCTGTCCAGCACAAAATTGCTTTCCTCTGTAATATTCAGCTTCCTGATAGACCTGAAAGAGCCTTCCGCTTCTCCCATTGCAGCATTTACTTTTGTAAGATCGTTTGCCATCACTGCAATAACATATGAAAACCCGGAAGGAAAATTCCTGTCTATATTAGTATATGTTGTAATAATTACATTATCCCGGCTGAAGCCAAATGTTGAACCCCTGCTTTCAAGAACTCCAAGTACCCGGTACGGGATACTGTTGATTCTGACAACAGAATTAACCGCCCCCGCCACTCCTTTCTTGAATAGTTTTTTTGCCACATCATACCCTAACACACATACATTCCTTGCAGTTTGTACATCCATCCGGTTCATGTTTCTTCCGTATTGCAGTGAAAACCCATTTAAAGCCATGTAGTTTTCATCCCCTCCAAACATCATAACATTAGGGCTGGTCTTATACGTTTCATGTGAGACAATATTATTCCGGTTACCAAAAATAGAAACGCTTTTCACTGAGGGGAAATCAAACCTTTTGACAAATAACTCTGCTTCGTCTTTTGTAATTATCTTATCAAGATTTGATATTCTTTCTTTACGCCCCTTTTTAGTTAGCTTAATTTCCTGCTGGCCTCCACCCCCAAAACGAATATTTCTTTCTTTGAAACGTATAGTGAAAGCATTGGCACCCATGGTAGAAAAGCTTTCTGTAAACTTCTGGTTCATAGCTTTGATGGCTGTAATAATTCCTATCAATGCCATTATACCAAATGCAATAATTGATACGGTAAGCCCTGTCCTCAGTTTATTACTGCGAACCGTGCGAAAAGCCAGTGCAAAAACATCACGAAAATTCATACCAGTGTTTCGGGGCAATTACCGGATTGCCCTGAACAAAGATAGTCAATGGCTGTCTTAAAAATCCTGTCAGAAATAAAGCCATTTCAAAAGGATACCGGGAACTAATCCAAGTAAAATGACTAAAATAGCCAGTACTGCCAGAGCCACCCTGAAGAAAGAAGTAAAGACAGGCGGCGGAACATCATTACTTTCTTTAAAGTACATAGCCTGTATTACCCGGAAATAATAATAGACACTTACTGCAGCCATCAGCACCGCAAAAATCACCAGCCAAAGACTATGAGGTGCTGTAATTGCGGCCTTAAGCATATAAAATTTGGCAATAAAGCCGGCAGTAAGGGGGATACCAGCCAGAGAAAATAAAAATACGGTAAGTGCGGCAGCTATTACCGGTTCTTTTTTTGAAAACCCATTAAACCCATCAAAAGAATAATCACTCATTTTAGCCAATACAGCAAATATGCCGATAGTGGCCAAACAATATGCCGCTGCATATATAAGTAACCCTTCTTTTGCTTCAGTGTTCATGGCATATAGAGACAGTAACATAAAACCGGCCTGCGCAATACTGGAATAAGCCAGCATTCTTTTGACGCTTTGCTGAAATACCGCTGTAATGTTTCCGACTAGTAATGTAACAGCAGTAATAACAGCTACCCAGAGCTGCCATTTCGGTTGCATGTAATCAAAAGCATCGTCGAAAAGGCGGATAAATGCAATAAAAACAGCCGCCTTTACAATGGATGCCATAAAGGAGGTGAAAACGGTGGGAGCTCCGTCGTATACATCCGGAGTCCAGAAGTGAAATGGAGCCGCAGACACTTTAAATGCCATCGAAAATAGTAATAAAGACATCCCTGCAATCAGTAATGAATTCGCTGTTACAGCTGCCCCCGGCACACTAACAGTAGAGAAAGTTCCTCTTGCACCATAAAAAAATGCAATCCCCATAAGCATCAAACCGGTTGAAAATGAACCCAGCAAAAAATATTTAAGAGCAGCCTCATTTCCTTTAAGGTTTCTCTTATCACTTCCGGTGAGGATATATAGTGGTATGGAAATAATCTCTATTCCCAGGAATAAGATCAGTAACGACTTAAATGAAGTAACCAGGGTAATCCCGCATAGAATAAAGAAAATGAGTGCAAAATACTCGGCGTAATTTATTCCTACTCTTTCCATATCCTTTGCTGACAATACCAAATAAATAAAAGCAGATGCAAAAACAATACTGTTAATTAACAAGGCAAAATGATCAAAGACTATCATTCCCTTTGTATCTATCCTGAAAAATACCGTGCCGGACATTTCAAGAATATTTGCCAGCAATAACAGTAGCATTCCGCCAACAGCAACATTACGAACAGCGGCCTTATTCTCTAATAAAATGCCGCTGAACATCATGACAACACCTAAAACAGCCGATATGATTAATGCGTTCATACTATCTTTTCCTTATTACTTGCGGAATAAATGACTTATATCGATTTTACCAAACCACTCTTTTGAAAAACTATCCGTTACATCCAGCATTGACTGAGGATTAATTCCCAACCAGAAAATCAGTACTACTATAATACTCAGCACCAGCTTTTCATTTAACCGCAGATCTGTTGCTGTTGCAGTAAGTTCATTGGTTTCCCCGTAAAATGTTTTACGAATCATATTTAAGGTGTATACAGCTGCCAGAATAATTCCTACCCCTGCAAACGTTGTGTATAAAATATAATAAGCTGACTTAGCACCTAATAATCCATTGAACATAAGAAACTCACCGGCAAATGCATTGGTAAGTGGCAAAGCAATATTAGCCAAAGCAATTATTACAAAGAAGATAGCCATGGCCGGAGCCTTTTGAGCCAATCCTCCCAGGTCAGAAATTTTCCGGGTGCCATAACGCCTTTCAATTATTTCAATAATAATCCATAGACCGATAATATTAATACCATGATTGAACATCTGTATCATGACCCCCTGGATGCCACTGATATTTTCTGCAAAAACAGCCGCAGACATCAGCCCGATATGGGCAATAGATGAATAAGCCACTAATCGCTTCAGATCATTCTGGCGAATTGCAATTAAAGAAGCATATACAATTCCAATAACAGATAATGTCATCACATTATCCCCTAAACTGTATGAAGCGATTGGCAATACCGGCAACAACCATCTTATCAATCCCAGCAATCCCATTTTAACCATGACACCGCTCAAAATCATTGTAGTAGCTGTGGGGGCTTGTTCGTAGGTATCAGGCTGCCAGGTATGAAAGGGAAATACAGGCATTTTAATGGCAAAAGCAACAAAGAATAACCAAAATAACCATGACTGGGTTTTCTCCGGCAACCCTGCTTTATAAAATGCACTTATACTGAATGAGTGATCCGGAGTTTTTGATTGCAGGTATAAAATTCCGATCAGCATTAATACAGAACCAACAAACGTATAAATAAAGAATTTGAAAGTTACCTGTATCCTTCTCTCTCCCCCCCATTGAGAACAAAGAAAATACATGGGTATTAACGCCAGCTCCCAGAAAAAATAAAACAATAATGCATCCATCGCAAGGAACACTCCCATCAACCCGGCCTGAGCCAGCAACATCAGTGCAAAAAAATTATTGGGTTTCCTATAAGATGCGTTCCAGGTGCCAAGAAAAACCAATGGATAAGAAACAGCCGTTAACAAGCAAAGCAGCTGACCCATTCCATCAAGCTTTAAAGAAAAACTACTGCCAAGCGGCTGCATCCATTGTGCAGTAAAATACAGGTTATTTTCTGCCTTCATTAGTGTTAATCCTAAAACAGAAACAACAAGTGTTGCAAGAGAAGATATAAAAGCAAAAGTCTTAACAGCCTTCTCTTCTTTTACAAAAAAAGCTATAAGTCCGGCTACCAGTGGAAGAAATATCAGAAAAAATGCAACCATACTTTCATGCCGCCTTCAGCGGTATATTTATTTTCTCAGAAAAAATTGAACAATAAAAATCATCACCATACTTAACACCATCAATAATACATAACTGCCCACCTGGCCGCTTTGCAACAACCTGAGTTGGCGACTACCATAATTAACAGCCCTGCCCACTCCATTTACCAATCCATCCACCACTTTGCTGTCAAAAATATTTAATAGAAATGCGCCAAAGCGGTGAAGGGGCTGTACTATTATTTTCTCGTAAACTTCATCCACATACCATTTATTCTCCAGCACTTTGCCAAAACCCGTTTCTTCGGTTCTTTGGTAATTTCTGAATTTAAACCAGGCAAAAACAAGCATGATAAGCACCAGCCCGGTAGACAATGCCATCAATACATATTCAGTTGTATGAGAAACGGTATGCTCTTGATGTGCTGTAATTACAGGTGACAGAAATTGTCCCAATTTGTCAGCTTCCGGGGCAAATACTTCCGGAACGCCAACAAAACCACCAATAACAGAAAGAATGGCTAACAGGATCAGTGGAATAGTCATCGCTGCCGGGCTTTCATGCAAATGATGCTTTTGTTCTTCAGTTCCTCTGAACGAGCCGGAGAAAGTGATAAACAACAACCGGAACATATAAAATGCAGTGAGCAAGGCTGTAAATAAAGCGATACCATAAAGTACAGGGCTTTTCTCAAATGTACTCAGCAGAATAGCATCTTTTGAGAAAAACCCGCTGAAGGGGGGAATACCCGCAATAGCGATACAACCAATAACAAATGTCCAGAAAGTGATTTTCAATCTCTTGCTCAACCCACCCATATTACGGATATCCTGTTCACCGCTCATAGCATGAATTACACTACCGCTGCCAAGAAACAACAGGGCCTTGAAAAAAGCATGTGTCATTACATGAAATACGGCAGCCACATAGGCCCCTGTTCCCAATGCCAGAAACATAAAGCCCAACTGACTGACAGTAGAATAAGCCAGTACTTTTTTTATATCATTTTGCTTTAACGCAATTGTGGCAGCAAGTAAAGCCGTGGCCAAACCAATATATGCCACAATATCCATCGTTACAGGAGAAAGGGAATATAATATGTTACTCCTCGCAATCATGTAGATGCCGGCAGTTACCATCGTAGCCGCATGGATCAATGCAGATACAGGTGTAGGACCTGCCATTGCATCCGGCAACCAGGTATACAATGGTATCTGAGCACTCTTCCCGGTAGCCCCGATAAATAATAAAAGAGTAACGACAGTAATATCAGTAACTGAAAAAGATTTCCCCGTAACAGTACCTTGTGCCACTGCAAATACATCTCCAAAGCTAACACTACCCACTCTGGCAATTATCCAGAAAATAGCAATCAAAAAAGCTAAATCACCAATACGGTTCATAACAAATGCCTTGTTCGCCGCTTTATTGTATTCCTGGTTCTTAAACCAATATCCAATCAACAGATAAGAGCAGAGTCCCACTCCTTCCCAACCGATAAACAGGATGACATAGTTGGCCCCCATTACCAGCAGGAGCATGGAAAATACAAACAGGTTGAGATAAGAAAAATATCTTCCGAAATGTTCCTGTTTCTCTTCATGCATATAAGAAGTGGAATATACATGTATCAAAAAGCCAACACCAGTAATGACTAATAAGTAGAGAGAAGAAAGCTGGTCTGTTTGAAAAGCGAAAGGAATTTTGAGATCCCCCGCCCTGATAAAATCAAAATAGTATGCTATATGTGTATTGCCTCCTTTCACCTGCATAAACACCCACACACTCAAAACAAATGATGCAAGAACAGTTCCGGAACCGACAATACTTATCACCGGCTTTGATAAATATTTTCTGCCCAGCCCATTAATAATAAATCCAATTAACGGGAACAAGGGAATCAGGTAAACTATTTGTAAAACATTATGCATAACTTATCTTCTGAAACCAGTATCAGTGTTTTAACCTGTTTAAGAAATTTACATCCACCGAATGAATGTTCCTGTACATCATTACAATGATGGCCAGGCCCACACTTACTTCTGCTGCTGCCACCACCATAATAAAGAACACAAATAATTGTCCATCTGTCCCCGCTGTACTGCTTGGATCGCCAGCCAGTAGTGCCGCATTATAGTGCATTTTTGAAAACGCCACCAGCAATAAATTCACAGCATTCAGCATCAGCTCTATACACATGAAAATGATAATCGCATTGCGGCGGGTCAGCACACCCACAATGCCAATGCTGAACAAGGCAACAGACAGGAATATGTAATAATTAATCGGCATTTTATTCTTTTTTACCAATTACAACGGCTCCAACCATTGCACTCAAAAACAATACACTGCTTATTTCAAATGGTACTACGTATGTTGTAAACAATTCTTTTCCTAAATTTTTGATTAAACCGATACTTCCTTCATTCACCAGAGCTTGCTGCTGTTTAATATCTGTATCTTTTAATGCTGCCACCAGCACCAACAACAAGCAACCGCCCGCCACAGCTCCTGCCATCCTGAGCCATCGGTTCTTTTGAGGTTCTGTTTCTTTATTCAGATTCATCAGCATTATTACAAACAGGAACAAAACCATAATAGCTCCTGCGTACACAATTACGTTTACAATTGCCAGGAACTGGGCATTTAATAAGATATAGTGACCGGAAATAGCAAAAAAGGTAACAATTAACCAGAGTACACTGTATACAGGATTCTTGCTGGTAATTACCATCAGGGCGCTGAATATTGCCACTACAGAAAGAAACCAAAAAAGTATCTGCGTAATTCCCATAAGTTTTCAAAAGTCAAAAATCAAAAGGGGAAATTCAAAAAAAACCTTCTGATTGAGTGGTTTTGATTTTTTAATTTTTACTTTTTACCTCCCGTTCGCCCAGTGCCTTTTCATAAGCCTCTTTATCTTTCAAAGGATGGGGTATCAGCAATTCCTCTTTTTTATAAATAAATCCTTTTCGTCCATAATTTGCCGGAGCAAAAGTCTGTGACAAATAAATCGCATCTTTTGGACATGCTTCTTCACATAATCCACAGAAAATACAGCGTAACATGTTTATCTCATATTTAGCTGGATACTTTTCCTCCCGGTACAAATGTTCCTCACCCGGCAATCTTTCAGCCGCTTCCATTGTGATCGCTTCAGCCGGGCAGGCAACCGCACAGAGGCCGCAGGCTGTACAGTTCTCTCTTCCTTCTGCATCACGGTTCAGCACATGCAAACCACGGAATACTTTGGAAAAAGTTCTTTTTTGTTCGGGATACTGTATCGTCGCTTTCTTTTTAAAAAGATGACTGATAGTAATACCCATGCCTTTGACAATATTCCAGAGATAAATACTCTCCAGGAATGTCATCGGTTTACGGTCTACTTGTTTTGCTCTTTGTGTTAACATACTTTATAAAAGTTCGCAAATATCAGTAATTAAAAACTCAAAAGTAAAAAGTAAAAAGATGCTTTGAGTTTTTGAATTTTTATTTTTTAAGCCACAGCATCACTGCCGCTGTAATGATCATATTCAATAGTGCTAATGGAATCAATTTTTTCCATCCCAGGTTCATCAACTGGTCATAGCGGAATCTTGGTATCGTCCACCTGATCCAGATGAAAACAAAAAGCAGAAAAGAAATTTTTGCCATCAACACACTAAAACTTATCAAAGACATTAGCCAGGGTTCTAGTTTCCAGCTAGCTTCGTTTACAAAAGGAATATCATACCCGCCTAAGAACAACGTGGCTATTACTGCACTGCTTACAAACATGTTAATGTATTCAGCAAATAAGTAAAAGCCCAGCTTCATGGAAGAATACTCCTGGTGATAACCAAAATTCAGTTCATTCTCTGCTTCTGGTAAGTCAAAAGGTGTTCGGTTACATTCTGCCAGTGCACAAACAAAGAATATGATAAATCCAAGTGGCTGGTAAATAATATGCCATCCGTTAGCAGCCTGGTTAGCCACAATTTCACTCATCTTTAGCGAGCCAGTCATAAATAATACAGCGATCAGTGCTAATCCCATCGGCAATTCATAAGAAACCATTTGTGAAGCGCCACGTATAGCTGCGATCAATGAGAATTTATTATTTGACGCCCAGCCACCAATCATGATCCCATATACACCAACGCTTACCACACTAAACACAATCAGGATGCCCATATCCACGTCTGCCACCTGCAACGGAATTGAGCCTTTATCAGTAACTATTGGTGCGCCCCAGGGAATTACCGTACTGGTGACTAAAGCAGTGATCATAGCAAGGCCGGGGCCCAGTAAGAAAAGCACTTTGTTAGAAGCCAATGGAATAATTTCCTCTTTGAAGAAAAGCTTACCGCCATCTGCTAAAGGTTGGAAAATGCCAAAAGGCCCTGCACGGTTTGGTCCATGCCTGTCCTGTAGCCAACCCGCCACTTTTCTTTCTGCATAAGTGGTGTACATGGCAATGAAGAAGGATAGCCCGATGATACAAGCTATCAATATTGCTTTTTCTAAAATAAACCACAGGCTTATGCTTAATAAAATCATCCTTATAAGTTTTTCAACCTTTTCTAGTCAATCATTTTTAATAGCTTTCTAAATATATCAGCATTTAACTCGAATGCATTTTTAGTTTTCGCCAATGCAAAGTCTTTTCTCATTTCACTCTCGATTATATCATATCCAATTTTTGCATCTTCTCCATCGAAAAATAAATCCTGCCAGTCCCCGATCTCATCAAATTTCCTCATTGATATCCCATTACTATACACCTCAAAAGGTGATGCAAGGTTTGGTTCTGAAACAACCCGAAGCCCTGTTTCTAAAGCATTTTCAAAATACAATTGCATAAATTCAATATGGTTTCGTACCCTACTCCTTATTTCTGCATCTGTTTCTTTTTTGCCGGGTTTAATTCTCCACTTGTTATATTTTGAATCGTATAGATCAAATTTAATACTTCGCCTTTCTTTTTCTATATCAATTGTAAACCCGTCCTTTATCCAATCAACAGGAATTTCAGCAGAATGTGCTACTTCATCGCTGTTACTTGTTTTTTGAATTGCCTTTACATCAAACAATGTGAAATCAAGTGTCGCTTCGTTTCTGCTATCACCCGATATCGTAAATGCTGCTATCAATTTATCATCTTGGTCTCTGAGCATTTTGTATTCATTTCCAGATTTCTTTACTTTACCCTCACCAAAATACCCATTCAAAAAGAAAACATATGTATCATTCATGGTAATATTCAAAAAACAATTATCATGGTTTGTTTTGACAGGCAAAGAACTACCATTTTTGAAATCAACATCAACAATTTTCAATATACTATCTGCCTGTTTCTTACCTCCACAAGCAGAAAAAAAGGTAAATAAACAAAGAGCTATTACAACATAACCTTTATTGCTTTCCATTACTATTAGCCTTTTCAAATGTTTTACTCGTTGCAGGTCCGGGCAGAGCGCTGATGTCCACACTGTTCACATCACTTACATCATGAATATCCATCAGCAATTGCGGCGCCCTTCCTCCCATTACTTCAGGCATTGTTTCCTTTGGCTTGTGTAAACCAACATAATGTCCCTGCGAGATAACAGAATGCCTGTTGATCCTGGTCGGTCCTTCAATCATCCAGTCGTTTACATGTTTCTTATCAAAGCGGCAGGTGTTACATATCCATCCGGGCTTTCCATCATAACTCTGCACCTCACCCCACTCATCTTTCCTTGCAGTTACCCGCAATACTTCATCACCACGCTGCCATAAGGTTACTTTGCCACAGCACTTATCGCAGTCGCGGTGTGCATCTACCGGTTTGGTGAACCACACCCTGTTCTTAAAGCGAAAAGTTTTATCTGTTAATGCTCCCACCGGGCACACATCGATCATGTTTCCGCTGAAATCATTATCAATTGCTTTGGATATATAAGTAGATATCTCCGCATGATCACCCCTGTCCAAAATTCCATGCACTCTGTTATCAGTCAACTGGTCAGCCACATAAGTGCAGCGATAACAAAGAATACATCTTGTCATGTGCAGTTGTATGTATGGCCCTATATCTTCCTTTTCAAATGTTCTTCTCTTGAATTCGTAACGGGTGCCTTCTTTGCCATGTTCGTAACCCAGGTCCTGTAAATGACATTCACCAGCCTGGTCGCATATAGGGCAATCCAATGGATGGTTCAATAACAAAAATTCCACCACTCCAGCTCTTGCATCCTGTACCCTTTCGCTTGTGATATTTTTTACAATCATACCATCCATTACATTGGTGCGGCATGATGCTACCAGTTTCGGCATCGGTCTCGGATCGGCAGTCGATCCTGCAGCTACTTCTACCAGACAGGTACGGCATTTACCACCACTGCCTTTTAGTTTACTGTAAAAGCACATGGCAGGAGGGGTAACATCACCACCAATCTGCCTTGCGGCAGTTAGTATAGATGTACCCGGAGCCACTTCGATAGTTATATTATCGATTGTGACTTTAAAATTTGCAGGTGCTTCTTTTTTTACTTCGTCAGCCATTTGGTTAATTCAAAAATCAAAATTAAAAAATCAAAACCTCGTCTTCTCAACTCGTTACTTTGAATTAATGATAATTGAAGCAATGATTTTCGAAATTTCATCTGCTTCTTGTATCAATAACTTAATTTTCTCTTTTGGCACTTCCATCGTTTCATTTATCAGGCAAATCCAATATTTTGTTTCGTTAGCCGATTTCAATGCAATCACATAAAAATTCTTCCAATCTTTTTTAGAACTTCCGGATTTCCCTTCGACCACATTCGCACCTATTGACGTTGCGCTTCTTACTAGCTGGTCAAATAGAGAACGATATATTGAATCATACTTACAATTTCTGATAAACATTATTACTTCTTTAGAAAAGTAAAAACATCTATGACTTATTTTATACGGTTTTCCATCCTCATGCAATTCAAAAGTATCAAATGAATCTTCGCCCATTTTGATTTTTTACTTTTGAATTTTAACTTACCGGCACATGTATCGTGTCCGCATAATGCGCCAATCCAAAGTTCCTTCTTTGTGCATCATCCGGATTAGTGATATGCCATTCAAACTCATCCCTGAAATGCCGTATCGCTGCTGCAACAGGCCATGCGGCGGCATCTCCCAACGGGCAAATCGTATTTCCTTCTATCTTCCGTTGTATATCCCAGAGCAAATCAATATCACTCATCTTTCCTTTTCCATTCTCAATGTTCAGCAATATCTTTTCCATCCAACCGGTTCCTTCACGGCAGGGTGAACATTGTCCGCAGCTTTCATGGCGATAGAATCTTGCTAAAGTGTAAGTATGTTTTACTACACATTGCGAATCATCCAATACAATGAATCCACCAGAGCCCATCATGGAACCTGTTGCAAATCCACCATCGGCGAGACTTTCATAGTTCATCATTCTTTTCTCACCCTTTGCTGTTGTCAATAACAAATTAGCAGGCAAAATAGGAACAGATGAACCACCGGGAATACAAGCCTTCAATTTTCTTCCGTTGGCAATACCGCCACAATATTCATCACTATAAATAAATTCTTCGACGCTGATGGTCATATCAATTTCATACACACCTTGCTTCTTAATATTACCACAAGCTGAAATCAATTTTGTACCGGTTGATTTACCCACGCCAATTTTTGCATATTCTTCCCCACCTTCATTGATGATGGGAACAACAGCAGCAATTGTTTCTACATTATTTACTACTGTAGGACAATCCCACAAGCCCTTTACAGCCGGAAATGGTGGTTTGATTCTCGGATTACCTCTTTTTCCTTCTAATGATTCCAGCAATGCTGTTTCTTCACCACAGATATAAGCACCGGCACCACGTTGCACATAGATTTCCAAATCGTAACCTGTACCTAAAATATTTTTACCGAGCCATCCATTATTCTTTGCTTCTTGTATAGCTTGCTCCAAAATATCAACTATCCATGCATATTCCCCACGGATATAGATATAAGAACGTTTAGAACCTAATGCAAAAGATGAAGTAATCATTCCTTCAATCAGCAAATGCGGAATGAACTCCATTAAATACCTATCCTTGAATGTACCGGGCTCTGATTCATCTGCATTCACCACCAAATAACGGGGCACTCCTTCCGGCTTGGCAAGGAAACTCCATTTCATACCTGTTGGAAAACCTGCACCACCACGGCCCCTCAGTCCGCTTTTCTTCACTTCGTCTGTTACCGCATCAGGTGTCATCGTCTTCAATGCCTTCTCCACACTACGATACCCCCCTTCACGGCGGTACACATCGTAGAGCCTGATGTTTTCAATGTGTGCTTTGTCCAATAATAATTTTCTTCCCATGCTTATAAGGCAAAATTCAAAAGTAAAAAAAGCGACACTTTCGTTTTTACTTCTGACTTTTTATTTTTAATTATCCTCTCACCGCCTGCCTCGCAAACAACAACCACCGCTTCCCTTTCCTCACCCACACTTCCAGCACTTTCAAATGAAAGTTACCATCCTTTCCATTTAAAGTAGCAGCAATATCTGCTACAAACCTTACATGTGCCACATTTCCGCTTATCACTACCTGTACACTGTCTTCTTTGTAACTGTTATATTTCATATAACCTGTTTCCAGATTTTTAATAAAATCTGTTTTTGTTTCCACCCAGCCATTGCTATGTCCATAACTCAGTGCCTTATCTGTTTGCTGATTGATGGAAACTGTGTTTTTCTCTACCAATGCCTGGTGAAACTCTTTCAATGTAGTAGTCAGTTTCTCTTCAGCTGTCTGGGCATTGGCAAAAACAACAGTAACTAAAAGAACTATGGCTAATAACTTTTTCATGCTTAGTTTTTCGCCGCTGCATTATTCCTGCACTCTGCAATAATCGCATCCACTTTTTCTTTTGTCAAATGTTCCCGGTAATTTTTTCCCATCTGCATCATCGGGGCATAGCCACAGGCTCCCAAACATTCCACTGTTTTCAATGTAAACATTCCGTCACTCGTTGTTTCGCCGGGTTTAATACCCAGTTTCTCATAAATGTATTTTACAATATCATCACTGCCGTTCAGCATACAAGGTCCTGTCTGGCATACTTCAAACATATACTTGCCTACCGGTTTCAGGTTGTACATACTATAAAAAGTAGCCACTTCGTATACTTCAATAGGCCTCAGACTTAACAGGGATGCTACATAATCCATCGTCTCCGTACTAAGCCAGCCGCCAAATTCCTGTTGGGCCAAATGAAGTACCGGAATAACAGCACTCTTCTGTTTTCCTTCAGGATAAAAATTAATTATCCGTTGAACTTCTTGTAATGATTTATCTGAAAATGTCATTTTATAAAGTCAAAATTCAAAAGTAAAAATTCAAAATACACTAAAGACCGCTTTTTTACTTTTGCCTTTTTAATTTCTTAAGCGTCCAATTCTCCCGCAATCAAGTTTAATGAACTCATCGTCATAATGGCATCACTCAGCATCGAACCTTTAATAAGCTCTTCGTAAGCCTGGTAATACACAAAACAGGGCCTGCGAAAATGCAACCGGTACGGCGTTCTGCCACCATCACTGATCAAATAAAAACCTAATTCTCCATTACCTGCCTCAATTGAGTTGTACACTTCGCCGGCAGGGATCTCTGTTTCTCCCATAATGATCTTAAAGTGATAGATCAATGCTTCCATTTTGGTGTACACATCAACTTTGGGAGGCAGGTAGTACTCAGGAACGTCGGCATGATATACATCTGCTTCAGCCCCTTTGAACTCCTGTACTTTCTGGTATGCCTGTTCGATGATACTCAGACTCTCCCACATTTCTTTCTCACGAACCAGCCAGCGGTCATAATTATCACCGGTGGTTCCAACAGGTATATTAAATTGGAAATCCTCATAACTGCTGTAAGGTGAATGAACCCTTACATCATAATCTACACCAGCTGCACGGAGGTTAGGGCCAGTGAAACCATAATTCAATGCTCTTTCTGCACTGATGGCGCCGGTACCAATCGTTCTTTCCATGAAAATGCGGTTACGCTGGAAAAGATTTTCAAACTCTTTCAACACTTTTGGATACTCTCTCAGGAATTTTTCCAGTTTTTGAAAAGCGATATCATTAAAGTTTCTTTCAAAACCGCCAATGCGCCCAATATTCGTTGTCAATCTTGCTCCACAAACCTCTTCATATATTTCATAGATCAGTTCCCGGTATTGCATCACATACAAGAAGCCGGTATAAGCTCCGGCATCTACACCTACAATTGAATTACAGATAAGGTGGTCAGAAATTCTTGAAAGCTCCATGATGATGACCCGGAGATAATCAACCCTCTTTGGTGTTTTTACACCTAACAGCTTTTCGCAGGTAAGGTGCCAACCCATATTATTAAGAGGAGAAGAACAATAGTTCAACCTGTCAGTCAGTGTAGTTATTTGTGCAAGCGGCCGGCGTTCAGCCAATTTCTCAAAAGCCCGGTGTATGTAACCAATAGTTTGTTCAGTGGAAACGATCCGCTCACCATCCAGTTCCAGGATATTCTGCATCACACCATGTGTAGCCGGGTGTGTGGGACCCAGGTTCAGCGTGGTAGTAGTTTTCTCAATACTGCCTTCCGGTAATTTGATATGATGTTCTGACATTATTAATTCAATTTGACAATTCGATAATTTTTCAATTTGGCAATTTAGAAACTTTAAAAAGTTTGAACCCCATTGTCAAATTGTCGAATTATTACATTGTCTGATTATCCTCTTCCAAACATTTCATCATCCTTATCAATCCTTGTCTGGTCTTCCAACGGAAACTCCTTCCTTAAAGGGAAATAGTCCATCTCTTCCACATTCAATATTCTTTTCAGATTTGGATGTCCCACGAAATTCACTCCAAAAAAGTCATAGGTCTCCCTTTCCATCCAGTTAGCCGCAGAAAATAATCCTGTAGCGGTATAAATATCAGGCTGATTAATGTCTGTAAATACTTTGAACCGTATACGGATATTGTCTGTCATATTATGCAGATGATAAACTACCGCCAGCTCCTTTCCTTTATTATCAGGATAATGGACACCGGTCAGATCCGTCATAAAACGAAACTTTAATTCCTCATCATCGTACAAAAAGTTGAGCACTTTAAGATTCAGTTCCTTTGGGGCTTCAAATGTGAGCATACCGTAAGATTCGCTGAAACCAGAAACCTGCTCTCCGAATTTTTCCGTCAGTCTTGCTTTTATCGTTTCGTTCGTTAACGCCATTATCGAATTATCAAATTTCTAAATTGGCACATTGTCCCTATTGTATTCCGTAGCTTTCTAATAATGCTTTGTAATGATCTCCGTTTCTGCGGCGCAGGCTTTCTTTTCCGATCAGGTCCTGGATTCTCAACACTCCATCAATAATGGCTTCCGGCCTTGGCGGGCAACCCGGCACATATACATCCACCGGCACCACCTGGTCAATTCCCTGTAACACACTGTAAGTATCAAATATGCCCCCGCTTGATGCACATGCCCCTACTGCCATTACCCAACGCGGCTCTGCCATTTGTAAATAGACTTGCTTCACAACAGGTCCCATTTTCTTGGCAATTGTACCCATCACCATCAACAGATCACACTGACGGGGCGAAAAACCAACCCTTTCAGCGCCAAATCTTCCCAAATCGTAATGTGAGCCCATTGTGGCCATAAATTCAATACCGCAACAGGAAGTGGCAAACGGAAGTGGCCAAATTGAATTTTTCCTGGCAAGACCAATTACTTTATCAAGCGAAGTGGCAAAGAAACCTTCTCCCTGGTGACCATCAGGCATATCAACAATGCTGATATCTGCCTCCAGTGGTTTTTTGATAAGATTATATGATACAGGACGAGCCATAGAGTTAATTTGAAAATTCAACGATTTGGAAATTTGTAAATGACATACTTAGTAACAGTTTTACCTCCTTAAAGTTTCATTTTCAAATTGTCTAATTTCCAAATCATCACATTTTTAATCCTCCCACTTCAAAGCACCTTTCTTAATAATATATATAAACCCGCAAAGGAAGAATCCTACGAACATAAGCACTGCCCAAAAACCATCCCAACCCAATCCCTTAAAATTCACGGCGTAGGGGTAAAAGAAGATTACCTCCACATCAAACAACACAAATAAAATGGCAGTAAGGAAATATTTAATAGCCATTGGCTGGCGGGCATCGCCATGCGATTCAATACCGCTAGTAAAGGTCTGAAGTTTATCAGACGTCTTTCTTTTAGGTCCCAGCCAGTGAGTTACTGCCATCAGGAAGGCCACTAACCCAACTGCAAATGCTATTTGTAAAGCCACCGGTAAATAGGATCCGGCATTAGTAGTATTTGGGCCTGCTTGAAGTAAATGAATCATAAACTTTTACTCAATGCGCAAAAATAAGGTGATGGTCTGAAAATACCTTAATTAAAATGGTGTCACTATTTCATTTTCATCTATGTATATGAAAAAGCCCCTGTCAAAGAGACAAGGGACTTTTGTAAAAAGAAGAAAACCGAGTTCTAATTTTTTGCAATTGCTTTTTTGGTTGTTGTTGTTTTTGCCACAGGCTTTGGCTTGCCCGTTTTTGGCGGTTGTGGTCCGCTTTTAACAGGCGTTGCCGGTTTTGCAGCCGGGGATTTTTCCAAAATACTAATGTTTTGTTTTATGGCTTCGTTATTTGGATCCAGAGCCAGCATTTTTCTGAGATACTCCAAAGCTCTGATCTTATCTTTTAGAATATTTGCATAATACTGTGCCAGGTAGCCGGCCACACCTATTATAGTACTTTTATTTTTAACTGTATCCTTTTCCAGTAAGCCCAGGTACTTTTCAGCCCACGGAACAGCCATGCCTTTTTCCATTGTACTGTCCATTGCACGATGGATATTGTATTGCATCATTGGTCCGTAAACCTCATCAGGATACTTATCCGTGTAGATATCAAAAATGCTGTCTGCCCTTTCGTAGTTCTTAGCCTGGTAAAAAGCAAATCCTGCATCAAAGTAATCCCTCTGGCTTGGCGTTTCCTTCATTTTCAGAATTGCTATCCTGAGTTCGCCTTCCTTAGTTCTTGCTATACTATCTCCTTTTGCTTTAAATCGATCTGCACCTTTTCTAAGCAAATCCACTCTCAGCGATAGCAAGGTGTCAATAGATGCACCTTGTATATATGTATCGAAAATTTCATCTATAGTACCGCCGGTTTTATCCAGGATGTCTGCCCTTAACTGGTAATCAAAAAGAATAATATCGTCAGGATTTTTTTTGGCAAAAAATTCATCACTGTATTTTTTCGCACCAGTATAATCATTCTTCTGAAAATAAGCATCCGCCAATAGCCTGTACACCTTAGGTTTTGTTTTATCACCCAACGCAGTTACAACACTTTCGGCACGGGTGGTTGCACAAGTATAATCTTTCTGTGCCCAGCAAAGTTGTGCATAGAGGTACTCATCCTGAATATCCTTTTCAGGCAATTTGCTATCAATATATTTCTGTAACTGTGTTTCAGCAACCGTATAATCCTTACGATAGAAATAATAATAGAACAGTTCGAAATAGGCTGCCGAAAATTTTGAATCCTTTGTTATTGCCTCATTTAAATACTGAAAAACAAGCTCCCAGTTTTTCTGAGATTCAAATAATTTTGCCAAACGCAAACTTGCCAAAGAAAAATTTGGATTGATCTCCAGCGCCTTTTTGTAGTTGCGAAAAGCTTCACCTCCCCCCTCGCCGGGTCTGTCTTTCCTGAGTGCATTTCCAAGAAGTACATAGGATTCAGCATTTTTGTCTCCTTTATCAACTGCCACCTGCAGTTTTTCAATTACATATTTAAAATCTCCGGATTTTGCATCTGTATTTGCACGGGCCACGGCATTCAGTATATCTACATTATCCCCTTTTTTGGTCTTTGTCATGGTAAGGGCCGTTTCAAACTTCTGACGGGCATCACTGGTTTTGTTCTCCAGTAATTCAACATGGCCCATACCTACCATAATTAAAGGGGCACCGTTTGTTGATTGCATTGCTTTTTCGTATAACTGGCGGGTACCTGCTATACGGGCAGCCATAATTTCTTCACTTTCCAGGTAGGTCTGACCAAGCCAATATATTGCATCAATATTATTAGGATTTGTCGCCAGCATTTTCTGAAAAGCTGAAATGGCACTGTTATACCGTTGGGCAAAAAGGTGATTCTTGCCCTCCTGTACCGTCTGTGCTTTCAAAGCATCCGTGACAAGCAAGGCAACTACGAAAAATGTGATTGTGGTTTTCTTCATTTTACTATTCACTTTTAAGAGTTGTAAATATAAATCATTTGTTTACTCATTCAGTTTTACCGGCCTGATGCTAAGGTTTTTGAACGATGGCGCCAGGTAGGCTCTTTTAAATATAATTTGTCCAATCTCTCCGCTCATATAATTCGCAAACCCTGTTCCCAGTCCCCGGTAGTTTTCTTTCAAAATATAAACCAA
Organism: Chitinophagaceae bacterium; assembly: GCA_044221225.1. GTDB lineage: Bacteria > Bacteroidota > Bacteroidia > Chitinophagales > Chitinophagaceae > JJ008. The sequence continues at coordinate 186,477 of JBGAPQ010000004.1, read as the reverse complement.
ATCCCGTACCATAGGATATCTCTTAAGATAGATGTTTGCCTGATAAGCTTTTACGTAAGAATCTTTTATGTCTGTACTCGCTAAGTGGGCCACTTTCACCTGTTTCAAAAAGCTCATGTGCGATGAATCTTCCGGGTTGCCAATCCAGCTTACCCCTATGAATCCAATCACTCCGGGGTTCTTTGCCACATAATCTATCACTCCCTTGCTGGACCGGGCTGCCATAGCCTCCGGGGTCAATGAATCTCCTCTCAACACTGAATCGATGATAAAACGTACGGTACTGGTTGCTTTTACCCCATCAAATACCGGAATTAAATTTTTCTTAAATCTTCCTGTAAGGATCGCTTTGATATCATTCATTGTAAAAATTGTATCCGGCGAATCGGGATGAACGATCACAGATATTCCATCCCTTGCTACTACCATACTTTTGGCCGCTTTTTTCAAAGAATCTGCAATAAATTCTTTTTCTTCCTCTGAAGCCCTGCGGGTTACAATAACCATCCGTATGCTGTCAACTAATAAATCTTTCAGGCATTCAGCTTCCGGTTTATAATCTACCAGTATATGTGTGCCGGGATGATTGGATTCGTACACCTGTACCTGCTCATCTATTACCGGCTTAAAGCTTTCATCTGCACTTACCCTGATAGTACCCCGGTATTTGGTATCGGGCAACTCATTCTGCTGTTGTTCGTACGATTTGCAACCAGCCAGAATAATCGACAGCATAAAAACAGGTGCAACAATTATTTTTATTTTCACAGCGCAGGAAAAATTCATCGGAAATAATTTTTCTTATAACCCCTGTAAATACGCCAAACCCCGTAAAGCAAACAAAAACTGCCAAATATTTTTTCCAGCATATCTGGTTTGCCCAGGCTTTCATTAATAGAAATTCTGCCAAGCTGCATCCTGAACAAAAAGAATAAACCCATCAGAAGTATAAGCAGACCCATACCATAATCCATCAGTGATTTCATCCCTGCAATCTGTTTTCTTTTCTTCTTTTCATATTCTTCAAACATTGTAACCGATTTGTTGTTAATCCCCTTTTTTCCGAAAATCGTCCCGGGCTAAAAAAATTACTGAGACGATTGAGACGGAGCAAATTAGATAAATTTTATTATTCTGAACCCACAAATGTTACTGGTAAAATATAGCTGACTGGTACATTTATTCCGTTCTGCAGGGCAGGGATCCATTTGGGCATCTTTTTACAAACCCTAACTACTTCACCATCAAATTCATTCCCTGCACTTGTTATAATTTCAAAAGTATTCACAGTACCGTCTTTATCCACTTTGAACCTGATCTTTACAGTCTTCATCTCGCCTAATTCCAGTTCATCAGGTGTTACCAGATTTCTTGACAAAAATTTCTTTAAGGCTTCCGGTCCGCCAGGAAATTCAGGGCTTCTTTCCTGGATTATGAAATCGGAATGCTTTGGTTCTGCCGGAGCATCACCATTCCCGGATGAAACGACTGGTTCTGCTTTTACTATAACAGTTCCATCATCCTTTTTTCCATCACTATTCTTGTCATCGATTGCTTTACCATCAAGATCATCAATAGCAGCCATATCTGTTTTAACTTCTTTCTCAATTTTTATATTGCTGATGTATTTAACGGTTGCAATCTTTTCTACAGGTTTCTCCCGAATCACTTCTTTTGGCTTTTCGGGTTCTGCAGGTTTGTCTTTTGGCAATTCAATTTGCTTTATTATCATTCCTTCCTTATCATCTGTCGTAGCAATAACTGAATTGCTGTTACTTTTCAACATATTGATGAAAACAAAGAGAAGAATGACCGACATCCCTGCACCCAATGCGGTCAGTAACCTTGCATTATATCCTTTGCGTAATGCATAGGCGCCGTATTCTTTATTACGTTTCTCGAAAATTATGTCGAGCAAACTTGATTGAAGAATTTCTTTGTTTGTCATGGCTATGTGTTTGATGTTTAGATGCAGCTATATTCCAAAATCCATAAATGCAGTATATCATCTTGCAGCTTGAAGTCCGTAGCTTACCTTTGCCTTTATGAAAATTTTAATGGTTTGCCTGGGTAATATTTGCCGCAGTCCTTTAGCAGAAGGTATACTACAGGACAAAGCATTCAAAGCAGGTTTGTCGTGGAGTGTGGAAAGTGCTGGTACCAACAGCTATCATACCGGCGAGCCACCACACCCTCTTTCACAAAAAGTAGCGAAACTGAATGGTATTGATATCAGCCAGCAGCGGGCCAGGAGATTTAAAGCCGAAGATTTTGATATATACGACAAAATTTATGCGCTGGCAGATGATGTGATGGATGAGATGAAAAGAATTGCCAGGAATAAATTTGATGCTGCTAAAACAGATTTATTGATGAATGAATTGCATCCCGGCAAAAACATGGATGTTCCGGATCCCTGGTATGGACCAGAACCGGGCTATCATGAAGTATATAAAATGATAGATCAGGTTTGCGGGAAGATCATTGAAAAGTATACTGTAACCAATCAGCGATTTGCTAATCTATAATATAGTTAATAAGCAATAATGGCTAAACCATCATTACCACAGGGAACAAGAGATTTCGGACCGGATGTAGTCAGGAAAAGAAATTATATCTTAAATACAATTAAAAACGTATTTGAGCTCTATGGTTTTCAGCCACTGGAAACACCAGCGATGGAAAACATTGAGACGTTGATGGGGAAGTATGGGGAAGAGGGAGACAGATTGATTTTTAGAATACTTGAATCAGGAAATCCATTCACCTCCAATTTCTTTTCGCAATTCGGTAAATACCTAAAAGAGTATAGTGAAATGGCAGATGCATTGGGTTCAAACAAACCTAATTTTATCAACCCATTTAAAGGTCCTATATGGGATTTAGATTCTGAGGTTCTAGAGGAAATGTGTAAAGATCTACTAAAAACGAAAGATGATCGAAGTAAATATTTACCTTTTTTAAAACATGAAGTTTCAGGAAAGGCCTTAAAATACGATCTTACTATTCCCTTTGCCAGATATGTCGCCATGAACTACAACAAACTTGTTTTTCCCTTTAAGCGATACCAAATTCAACCTGTGTGGAGGGCCGACAGACCACAAAAGGGCAGGTACCGTGAATTTTACCAATGTGATGCAGATGTGGTAGGCAGTAATGCTTTGTTGAATGAAGTAGAATTAGCTTCTATCTATCATGAAGTGTTCAGCAGGTTAAAGCTGGATGGATATGAACTACGTATCAACCACCGTAAAATATTAACAGCTCTGGCAGAAACCTGTGGTGGCGCTGATAAGATGATGGATATTACAATCGCCATTGATAAACTTGATAAGATTGGTATTGACAAAGTAAAAGAAGAGCTGATACAAAGAGGCTTGACTGCTGACCAGGTAAACATTATTGAAAAATATCTGAACATCACCGGAACGAATGATGAAATACTTGTCAGCCTGTCTGAGATAATTGGCAACAGTGAAAACGGAAAAAAGGGAATAGAACAAATAAGCTTCGTCCTTGCTAACCTGCAACCTCAAACCTTGAACCTTAAACTCGACCCTACCCTTGCCCGTGGCCTTAACTACTATACAGGAATCATATTCGAGGCCAAAGCTCCTGATATAGTAAAAATGGGAAGTATTGGTGGTGGTGGCCGATATGATGATCTTACGGGGTTATTTGGAGTTCCCAATATTCCGGGAGTTGGAATTTCCTTTGGTGTGGACAGGATATATGATGTAATGGAAGAACTAAACCTTTTCCCACCTGATGTACATGTTGGCACACAGGTATTGTTCTTCAACCTGGGCGAAGCGGAAAGTAAGAAATCATTTGAACTGATGCAGCAGCTTCGTCAATGGGGCATCCGCAGTGAACTGTATCACGAAACAGCAAAGTTTGATAAACAATTCAAATATGCAGAAAAGAAAAATATTCTCTTTGTGGTGATTATTGGCGAAAAGGAACTGAACGAAAACAGTTGCAATATTAAAAACCTGGCAACAGGGCAACAGCAATCAATTCAGCTAAAAGATCTGCCCGGTTATAAATTTTAAAAGAAAAGGCCGCATCGTTATTAATACAGCCTTTAAAACTTCCATTGTAATCAATCAATTTCGTAATCTGAATAATGGTAGTAACGAATTCCATTCAGCAAGCGAAATATCTTCAGTCTTTGATCCCTCCATATTAATATCCTGTACCTGAATTTGCAATCCTGTTATTTTACTCTCCGTATTTCTTTTAAAAGTAGCTGTACCGGAATAAGCCACCACTTCAAATACATCTTTGGTATCTGTTTTTCTTAACTCTGAATTGCCCATAACTGAAGTAGCTGTAAGTGTGCCATTTTCCAGTACGACCCCAATTTCAGTTACAGGGCTTCCATCAGGAAACTTATACTTTCCGGTATATTCCTGCAATGAATCCACTTGTGCATTGACAAGAGAAAAGCTTAGAACAGCAAACAAAGAAAGAAACAGTTTTTTCATATAGTGTGTTTTTATTTTAATGCAACGAAAGTTACTTTAAAAAGTTACTATCTCTCGTTAAATTTTTAGAATTTTTCATAAATAACAGCCGCTCCCTGGCCTACTCCGATGCACATGGTAGCCAGCCCGTACCGGCAATCTCTTTTTTGCATTTCATGGAGTAAAGTTGTGGAGATTCTAACCCCACTGCAACCCAGCGGGTGGCCGATAGCAATAGCTCCTCCATTCACATTCACTTTATTGCTATCCAGTTGCAGTTCATTGACACAAGCAAGTGATTGTGATGCAAATGCCTCATTCAGTTCGATTAAATCAATTTTATCAATTGTTAATCCGGCCCTTTGCAATGCTTTTTGTGTGGCCGGCACAGGTCCGATACCCATAATGGCCGGGTCAACACCTGCTACTGCCATAGAAACAATCTTTGCTATAGGCCGCAAACCGAATTTCTTAACAGCTTCCTCACTGGCCAGCAGCATGGCAGCTGATCCATCATTAATACCTGAAGAATTGCCGGCTGTTACTGTTCCTTCTTTAATAAAAGCAGGTTTTAAAGATGCCAGTTTTTCCAACGAAGTCTCTCTTGGATGTTCATCATTCACCACCCAACTGATCAATCCTTTATTATTCAGTTCCACTGCAGCTATTTCATCAGCCCATTTATCAGCCGCTTTGGCCGCTGCATATTTTTGTTGAGAAGCTAAAGCAAATTCATCTTGTTCCTGGCGGCTGATCTTCCATTGTTTTGCCACATTCTCAGCTGTTTCACCCATGGAGAAGGGGTGATACATTGCTGAAAGATTTTTATTGACAAACCTCCAGCCCATCGTTGTATCAAATATTTCTGCTGAACGACTGAATGCCTCATTACTTTTTGCCATTACGAATGGGGCCCTTGTCATACTTTCTACGCCACCAGCAATTACTAATTCCGCATCACCACACATTATTTGCCGGGAGGCATCCATGATGGCCTGCAGACCGGAGGCACATAAACGGTTTACGGTATTCCCCGCAACTGTTACAGGTAAGCCAGCCAGCAATGCCGCCATTCTTGCTACATTCCTGTTATCCTCGCCGGCCTGGTTGGCCGCCCCGGCAATTACATCTTCTATAGCATTTACATCAATACTTTCATTTCTCTGCAATAATGCTTTAATTATATAAGCAAGTAAATCATCCGGGCGGATGCTGCTAAAAGCGCCGCCATATTTTCCAACTGGTGTTCTAACGGAGTCAATTATATATACTGCATTCATCATTGCATATTTGAAGCAAATATCTGTGAATTCATTTAATCCATCATACAGTGGTTATCTTTGCCCCGGATGAAAAAGACATTGAAAAATATACGACATCTTTCCCTCGCAGAAATTGAACAGTATTTCGAAGAACTAGACGAAAAGAAATTTCGGGCCAAACAGGTATATGAATGGCTCTGGCAGAAACATGCCATGAGCTTTGCCGATATGACCAACCTGAGCAAGGATCTGCGGCAGAAACTGGGTGAAACATTTACTTTACCTGCTTTAACTATTGATACTACTCAGTATTCCTCGGATGGTACAATTAAAACAAGATTCAAGACCTGGGACGGGCATTTGGTAGAAGGAGTATTGATACCTACCACTTCCCGCTATACGGCTTGTGTTTCTTCCCAAATTGGCTGTTCATTAAGTTGTAAGTTTTGCGCTACAGGCTATATCGACAGAAAAAGAAATCTTGATTTTGATGAGATATATGATGAAGTGGTATTGATCAACAAACAATGTGAAGCTGCACATGGAAAAAAACTGAGCAATATCGTTTTTATGGGTATGGGGGAACCCCTGCTTAATTATAAAAACGTACTGAGGTCCATAGAAAGAATTACTTCGCCTGACGGACTGGCGATGAGCCCAAGAAGAATTACTGTATCTACTGCCGGTGTGGCTAAGGGCATCCACCAGTTGGGTGACGATAAAGTAAAATTCAAGCTGGCTTTATCATTGCATGCCGCTACCGATGCCAAACGGCACGAGATCATGCCTATTAATGACACCAATAATATTAAAGCACTGGTGGATGCCCTGAATTATTTCTACAAACAGACCGGTAACGAGATCACTTTTGAGTATATCCTTTTCAAAAACTTTAACGACTCACTGAAAGATGCGGATGACCTGATAAAAATTTACCGCCAGGTTCCGGCCGACCTTATTAATATTATTGAATACAACCCGATCGAGTTTGCTAAGTTTGAGAAACCAGAAGAAGAGAAAGTACAGGCCTTTATGCAATACCTGGAAAAGCATCGGGTAAACGTCCGCCTTCGACGCAGCCGTGGTAAGGATATTGATGCTGCCTGCGGCCAGTTAGCCAATAAAGACAGCCATTAAAACCGGATTTCTGCCTTTTACGAAGAATTTCCTACTTGTGATTAAACCCTGTTCTGTTAACAGGGTCTCTTATCCGTTCACATTAATTAACGTTGACAGGCGAAGGTTTTGGAAAACAGCCACCGTCTCAAACAAAAATAAGAACCATGAAAAAATTAATCTTATCAGCAATTATTGTTTCGCTGGCATTTACAGTTAATGCCCAGGAAATTCCGGAAAGAAAAGGCGAACGGCCGAGAATGCATCATAAACAAAGAGGGCATCATGACCGTAAAATGGCTTTAGAACAATTGAATCTTACTGATGCGCAAAAAGAACAGTTCAAAACACAGAATGAAGCCTTTCGCAAGCAAATGGGTGAACTGAAAAAGAATGAGAACATCACTGTGAAGGAATGGAAAAGCAGGATGGAGAATCTCCGCAAAGACCATAAAGCTAAAGTGGAAAGCATTTTTACTGCTGAACAAAAAGCGAAGCTGGAAAAAATGAAGGAAGAGAAGAAAGCTATGCATGAAGTAGATGCAAAAGCAAGGTTAGAAAAAATGAAAATTCACCTTGGGCTTACTGACGATCAGGCTACAAAACTTTCAAAAAACCGGACTGAAATGGCTGAAAAAATGAAAGCCATCCGTGAAAACAAATCCCTGAGTGATGAAAAGAAAAGAGAAGAAATGAAAGAACTAGCCAAAAAACAGAAAGAAACCATGAAGTCTATCCTTACAGAAGAGCAACTGAAAAAAATGAAAGAAGGAAAAAATCAACACAAGCCAGGCCCGGGTATGCGCCATGCAAAACCAGCCCCAATGGATAAAGAAACCATTTGAGTAAATTCTTTTGTTTGAAATGTATCAAAGCCCTGTCCCGTCTTAAACGGGACAGGGCTTTGAATTTAATAACTATCTTCGCTGCTCACTACTGTTGTAAAACAGCAAATACTACACATGAAAAAGAAAACCCCCAACAATTTCGGAAAATTTACAAAGAAGAAAAGTAACGCTGCCATAAAGGAACAGTTTAAGCAGGAAAAAAGAAAAGAAAAGAAGGAGCGGGAAGAATATTTTGATAAAAAGAAAGCAGAAGCAAGGGCAAGGAACTATGGAGACGGGAACCAGCAGACCGGAAACAAGGGACAAGCCGCCCATCCGCCAACACATAGCAGGCCGGAAAGCACGGATAGCATGCCGTTAAATAAGTATATCGCTCATGCTGGTGTTGCCGCAAGAAGGGAAGCTGCAGACCTGGTACGAAAAGGACTGGTCAAAGTAAATGATGAATTAGTTACTGAACCAGGCCATAAAGTTTCTGCAAAAGATGAAGTAAGAGTGAATGGCAAAAAGATATTTCTTGCAAAGAACCTTGTTTACATATTATTGAACAAGCCGAAAGATTATATAACCACTACTGACGATCCCCAGGGAAGAAAAACAGTATTAGATATCATTGGCAGGGCTACCAGTGAAAGAGTATACCCTGTTGGACGTTTGGATAGAAATACTTCAGGAGTTTTATTACTAACTAATGATGGTGAACTGGCGCAAAAATTGACTCATCCCAGCAATGAAGTAAAGAAAGTTTACCATGTCACACTTAATAAGCCATTGGATAAAAAGGATTTTGAACAGATCCTGAAAGGTGTTACGTTAGAAGATGGTGCTGCCAATGTAGATGTATTGGCCTATGCAGATATGAAAGATAAAACACAAATTGGTGTGGAGATACACAGCGGCCGCAATCGTATTGTACGTCGTATTTTCGAATCATTGGGGTATGATGTTAAAAACCTCGACAGGGTGATATTTGCCGGTTTGACCAAGAAGAATGTTGACAGGGGCAAGTGGCGTCTCCTGACAGAAAAAGAAGTGAGGGATCTTAAGCATTTTGGAAAAGGAAAATAACCGCTGATTGCATTGATTTAAATGATTGTTATGAAGATCACCGATTGGATCATCGCAGAAAATGAAAATTGGGTTGCTGTCAATAAACCTTCTGGTCTATTATCTATACCTGACCGGGAAGGGAAGGAAGTTTCACTGAAGCAATTATTGAAAGATAAATACGGCAATATCTTTACGGTGCACCGGCTGGATAAAGACACCAGCGGCCTGATCATTTTTGCGAAGAATGAGATCGCACATAAACAACTCAGCCTGCAGTTTGAAGAAAGACTTACTAAAAAGATATACCTCGGTTTAGTCATCGGTTCTCCCGGTGAAAAGAAAGGCAGCATTGATGCCCCGATGGGCGAGCACCCCGCCAAAAATGGCACCATGATCGTTCACCGGAAAGGGAAAGATGCATTAACCGACTATGAAGTACTCGAAGATTTTGGCGTGTACGCCTGGTTACAGTTTCAAATTCATACCGGCAGGACACACCAGATCAGGGTGCATGCAAAAGAAATGGGGCACCCGATAGTTTGTGATCCACTATATGGTGACGGAAAACCCGTTTTATTGTCTTCGCTGAAACATAAAAAATTCAAGCTCTCCAAAAATGAACTGGAGGAACAGCCCTTGCTGAACAGGCTGGCCTTGCATGCCTATCAATTAAGCTTTACTGACGGCAATAATGAAAAGACTGAGTTGGAAGCTCCTCTGCCAAAAGAATTAAGAGCTTTGTTACAGCAGTTGAATAAATGGAAAGGGAAATAATTACCAGGTACTTTTCATTTTCCAGCAACGAACAACATTGAATACCTCCTTGCCAGAATTAGCGAACAACTCCACTCCGTTGCTTTTCTCAGCAGGAAATAATTGTGCAGACATACAAACCTGCCCGTTATTAGCAAAAACTTCAAGCAAACTTTTATCAAGAAAAATGTGAAGTAAAATTTTACCATTTACCGGTTTAATATATGCTTCATACCGGCTTAGTTTGGAGAAAGAAGCATGAAAACTGGTATCACCAGCTTTTGACCGGTCAATATACAGTAGCCCGTTGACTGCATCATACCCCACTTCAATAAAACCATCACTCCCTTTGACCAAACGAACACCGGCTATACTTTTTGAGTCAACCGTAAATTCTATTTCCATTTCCAGCACCTGGCTTTTTATTGGTAGTAATGCCGATCCCGCAACCTCTTTATTTATCCACTCCCTTTTTTCCTGTCTTAACTCTTTAATCTTCTCAAGTGGTTGTTGGATAAGAATCCATTCATTATTGATTTTCTTTACCATTAATTCCCTTGGTAACGACATCGCACTCTTCCACGGTGTGGTGGGAATATCATTGGCATAGTTCCAGTTATTGACCCAACCCATACTGATCGGCTTATAACCTGCGGGCAGGTTATTATACAAAATAGCGGCATAATAGTCCGGTCCGTAATCAGGACGATAAATCTTAGTAGCTGTACTTTCATTTTTAAAAGATGTACCGTCGAAGTCACCAACAAAATATTGCATATAAGGAGCAGGTGAATGCATAAGCACCCATTTTGTTTTTCCGGGCTCTCCCTGGACCGGTATTTCAAACAGGTCAGGACATTCCCAGATGCCGGTGGTGTCACCTGCCGGGCCAAAACTGCTCATCAGCTGCCATTGCTTCAGGTTAGCGGATGAATACAACTGCACCTGCTTTTCGATGGGCAGTACTACTGCCATGACCCATTTTTTTTGCAGCGCATACCAAAACACTTTAGGGTCACGGAAATCTTTTTTCCCGAGATCCAGTACAGGGTTGTGATTATATTTTATCCAGGTTCGCCCATCATCCAAACTATAAGCTATATGCTGTGACTGTTTTATATTCTCAATATGCGCCGTATAAATTGCCACCATGGGAATTTGCCCGGGTTTTTGAGCAAACCCACTTGTGTTATATTCGTCTACCACACAGCTTCCGGAAAAGATCATGGTATCTTTTTCCTCGGGTATGGCCAGCGGTAAATGCTGCCACCGAATAAGATCCTTACTCACCGCATGTCCCCAGCTCATATGACCCCATCGGTTCCCAAACGGGTTGAACTGGTAAAATAAATGATACTCTCCTTTGTGGTAAACGAGTCCGTTTGGATCATTCATCCAATGAATAGCAGGGGTGAAATGAAAAGCAGGTCGATATTTTTCTTTATAGAAAGTATTGACTTGTCCTATTGCTAACAACTGGAACAACAAAAATCCGGGGAGAAGTAATTTCCGCATAACCAACCTATTTCACCAGTAAATTACTGAAATATGTTTTAGTCCTTGCAGGCAAACCGAACTCAGGATTTGTCTAATGCCTGCAAAACATCATTCAAAATATCTTCGGGATGTTCAAGTCCTACAGATATTCGTATTAATCCCGGTGTAATACCTACCGACTGTCTTTCTTCTTCTGTCAATTTTGAATGTGTCGTAGATGCCGGGTGAGAAGCAATCGTACGACTATCCCCAAGGTTATTGGTCATAGAGATCATTTGCAACGCATTGAGAAATTTTCTGCCGCTTTCTATGCCACCTTTCAATTCAAAAGTGACAATGCCGCCACCATTACTCATTTGTTTTTTTGCAATGGCATACTGTGGATGCGTAGCCAGGAATGGATACTTCACCCAACTGACCTTCACATGATCTTCCAGTTGCTGAGCAATTAGCATAGCCGAATCAGCATGTCTTTCCATCCTGATAAATAATGTTTCCAGGCTTTTGGTAAGTACCCATGCATTAAATGGACTCATGGACGGACCTGTATTCCTAATAAAAAGGTAAAGCTGTTTTATCAACTCCTTTTTTCCAACCACCACTCCGCCCAAAACTCTTCCCTGACCGTCAATGAATTTAGTAGCAGAATGCAAGACAAGGTCGGCTCCATACTTTATAGGTTGTTGTACGGCAGGTGTGGCAAAGCAATTGTCAACTACAAATAAAATATTATGTTGCTTACATAGATTTGAAACAAATTCGATGTCGATAATATCCAACCCGGGATTGCTCGGCGTTTCCAGGTATAACTGTTTTGTGTTGGGTTTAATAAGAGTAGCAATTGTTTCCGGTCTATTCATATCGAAATAAGAATATTCAATTCCCCATTTCGGCAAATACTTTGTAAGAATAGTATGCGTGGAGCCAAATACAGCTGAAGCAGAAATAATATGATCCCCCTTGCTTAAAAATGTCATGAAAGTTGAAAATATAGCTGCCATACCTGTTCCGGTAGCCACGCCATCTTCTGCTCCTTCCAATGCAGTGATCTTATTGATAAATTCGTCAACAGTAGGATTGGAAAATCTCGAATAAATATTTACATCTAACGAATCATCTGCAAAAGCATCAGCCATATCTTCAGCTGAATCATACGTAAAGCTGCTGGTAAGAAACAAAGGAGTGGAATGTTCTTTCTGTGCTGTTTTCTTAGTTTGGATACGGATTGCTTTTGTTTCCGGATGCTTCTTTGACATGAGGTGTATAATTATTTAAAAAGGGAGAAAACAAAGATAAACCCGTCAAATCACAATACACTAAATCAATCAAATTGCTTTTAGAAATATCCTGATACTCCAGGCAACTACCACTGTTCCTAATAAAATAAATGAAGCCTTCCGCGGAAGCTTTCCTGCCAGTTTTGCTGCAATGGGAGCTGCTATAACTCCACCCAGCACCAATGCCATTATTATTTGCCAGCTTCCTACACCGATCAAAGTAAAGAAAGTAAATGCACTGGCCAGCGTTACAAAAAATTCAGTAAGACTAACAGAACCCACCACATATCTTGGAGTTCTTCCTTTGGTAATAAGTGTTGAAGTAACGATTGGTCCCCAACCCCCGCCTCCAAACGAATCCAGGAAACCACCAGCTCCGGCCAACCAGCCATAGCGCTTAAACTTTTGCTTTCCATTATTTGTGGCTCTGAATCCGTTGATGAATATTCGCAAACCCAATAATAATGTATAAGCAGCCATGGCAGGCCGCAGGAATTTAATATGTGTATCATCAAACCATACCAGCAGCAATGCTCCTAATACAGCACCAATTATCCCGGGAATAACCAATGCTTTAAAAAGTTTCTTATTAACGTTGCCGAACTTGTAATGACTATATCCTGATGCCCCACTGGTGAACATTTCTGCTGTATGAATACCAGCACTTATAGCAGCCGGACTTACATTAGCTGTTTGCAATACAATTGAACTGGTTACACCGTATCCCATACTCGTTGCTCCATCCACCATTTGTGCCAGAAAACCTGCCAGCACCATCCAATGAAAATTTTTATCCAGGGTCCTGTACCATGTTACCGTATCATCTGCCATCTGCCGGAAAGGTAAATAGGAAAGAATAAAATGTCCGATCAGCATGGAAGCAAAAACAATACGCGACCAGGTGGCAATCTTTCTCCACCGGCGTTCACTCCACACATTCTCTTTATCCACCAGTACTTTTGTAATCGTATTCAGTTTTTTAACCTTATGGCTAAAATTTCCATTCAGGCGGCTCCGGACTTTATGCAGGTTCTCGATCACTTCGTCCAATTCACCCGGCATTGCATCATGCAAAACTTCCTTAATTCGTTTGGCAACAGTGGGTGATTTACCATTTGTAGAAATTGCAATTTTCAGGTTGCCTTTTTGTACCACACTTCCAAGGTAAAAATCGCAAAGATCAGGAGTGTCTGCAACGTTTATCAGAATTTTCTTACTTTTTGCCAATTGGCTTATTGCTGCATTTAGTTGCGGATTATCTGTTGCCACAATAACCAGATCTCTGTTATCAAGATCGCTTTCCTCAAAAACTCTCTGCAGTAGATTGCAGGAGGGGTGATTTGAAATAATCCTCCTGACCTCATCTTTCACCCTGGGCGCAATAATGGTAATCTTTGCCTCAGGTGAATTCGATAACAACGACTGTAACTTTTCAAACCCAACTGACCCCGCACCTACCAGTAAGGTATCCAGTTCTGCCAGTTTAAAAAAGACCGGATAAAGCTTGTTCTTTTGTGTTTTATTTTCCATCAGTATACAGTCAAATATTTTTTATAAAACTGATTGTAATGATATGCTGATCATCTGCTGGCTTGTGTAACCACATATAGCCACCCTGTAATAGTATTGTTGAATTAAGTTTTCGAATTACCGAAATCATTGTCCTGTTTTGATCAAATGAAATTTTCCTGCTTACCATTTGTTGCATATACTCAACCGCCACTTGCAAACTTAAATCAGAAGTAACCTGCCGAATAAGTGCAGTCCTTAATCGAAACCGGTGTGCCTGATATGCAGGCTTACCGCCCGATGAGGCAAAAAACCGTTGCTCAGTCCTGACTCTTCCCTGCCATTTATATGGGCCTTTTACTGCAGATTGGTAATTTCCCTCCTGCCAAATTCGGAATTCGTAGCCAAAATCATGATGAGATTTATCATAGTCTGCTTTAGTAAAAAAAAAGGCCACCCCGGCTGCGGCATTCACCTTCAGATTAAAATTATACCGTAATCCTGTTCTGTATAAATATTGAAGGGGCAAGACTGACACTCCCAAGGTACGGTAACCGGCATCATTATGCCATTGCCAATGTTTCAAAAAATTAACAGGTGCCTGAAAAGACAGCCAGGTTCCCGACCCGGGACTCTGCTGAGCATCACCAGGATAAAAACCACCCAAAAAAAATATTACAAAGAACTTCTTCATCCTAATATTCAAAATTTTCAATCCATTTTTTGGCATTCCGGGCAACATAGGAAATAATAATATCTGCTCCGCTTCTCTGCAGTGCTGCCCACACTTCCATATGTGCGGCTCCTCTGTTAAGCAAACCCTTTTCTGCCAATGCTTCTATCGCTGCATATTCTCCGCTTACATGATAAGCAGCCACCGGCTTTACTGTTTGCTGTTTTATTTTGGCTATCACATCTGTATAAAGTGCTGCGGGCTTTACCATTAATATATCAGCACCTTCTTTTTCATCTCTCAAAGCCGATTCCATTGCAGCACTGATATTAAAAGGAGAAAGCTGATAGGTCTTCCTGTTCTTTAATCCTTGCTTACAGGATGTAGCAGGTGACGAATGACAGGCATCTCTGAACGGGCCATAAAACTGTGAACTGAACTTGGCAGCATAACTCATTATACTGGCCTGTTCATATCCTAATGCATCCAGTTTACTCCTGATCGCTCCTATCCGCCCATCCATCATATCACTCGGCGCAACGCAATCAGTCCCGGCATTTGCCAAAACAGAAGCATATTGACTCAGTACATCAACCGTTTTACTGTTCAGCAGTTGAGAATGATCATGACTTAAAATACCGCAGTGCCCATGGGAAGTATAACTGCATAAACAAACATCTGCAGCGATCCACACTTCTCCGCCGAAATTTTCCTTTATTCTGCTGATTACGTTAGCAGCAAATGAAAAATCAAAATCCTTATCCCTTTTTATTGCAGGAACCGGAAATAAAAGAAACTTTGAAATACCATCCCTGATATACTGTTCAATGCTTAATAAAATTGTATTAGCCGTTTCCACCTGCACATCATTTAATCCGTTCACTTTTCTTGGAGAACTTATAGCCTCATCAACAAATACCGGCTGGATAAAACTCTTATAACTGAGTTTTACCGATGCTGTCAGCTCCCTGATATGTGTATCTGCTCTCAGGCGGCGCTGTGTGAGTGGCCAGAAATTAGCTTCCATTGCTCAAATGATTTAATTGTGGGAAAAATAACAGGATCAATTCCTGCCCGTTTTAGTAATTCTGCCGTTTCACCTCCGGCACATAAATGTTTAACCCCTTGTTTTGAGTATTCCCCATAAAATTCAAACTGGGGGTAGCTGCTCCAGAAAACAGCATCGGCGGATGCAATACTTTCTTTAATCATCCTATTATGGGTTGGCTTCAAACTGTAATTACCAATAGCATTGTATCCCTTCTGTTTCCATCTTTCTGCCGCCACTGCATTTGTAATAATACATATCGTACCGGCATCAATGCCCAGTAAAGGCATCTTCAATGAGGGCAATAAAAATTCAAATCCCAACGCATCCGCACTTCCCGTAACCCAGTAACCTTGCTTTGCCAGTTCCAACCATGTTTTGGTTCCTGATACCAAAATGGTTTTATGCTTAATCTCATTAGCCGACAGATTCTGTAACGACTTATAATTCGCTACAAATAAAACAGGTTGCTCAATTTTTATCACCCGATCATTCCATTCATACTCAAAAAAATCCTTCATGACAGCAGTTGATGAGAATAAATTTCCTTTTTTCAGGCTGTTATCCGGCAAAGGGTCCCATTTTTCAAACATTGTTCCTCCTGCATCCCGCCCGGAGGCATATAAATAGCTTTCTCTCCGTGTATGTAAACTCGTTACGCCAAACCGCTGAATACAACCCACTCCATACTTTACAGCTTCTTTCTTTTCCGCATCACAATCAGCAAACAATTCTTTATCATTTATTCTCTCCAGAACTTTAATTGCTTTTTCATTGGAAAAAACCGCCTCAGCTACAATAGCTCCCTGGCAGGGTGCCGGCACACATTCAATCATCGGTAGCAGCATTAGCTTCTTATCAGCCAGCAACGCCCTGATTAGTCCGGCGTCTTCCCCGCTTCGCAGTAAACGATTCAATCCGGCTGTTGCAAGTATCGTAGCATCGTATTCTCCGCTGTTTAATTTTTTAAGCCTGGTTTCTACATTGCCACGAATTGGTCTTGTTTCAATTCTTATTTCTGCATTTAATTGTGGCAAGCTCTTCTTCAAAAACACTGTTGCCATTTCTTCTCTCCGCGGCGAACAGGTGCCTATGATAATGACTTCGTTTCTTCTTAGTTTTTCCTCAATGTCCCTGCTAAATATTACCACATCCCTTGCATCATCCCGGTCTACCACAGCAAACCTGTTTTTCCCAAAAAAATGTTCGCTGCTCATATCCTTTAATGAATGAACAGCTATATCCGCTTCTCCATTTGCCAGCGCATCAAAAATATCCTGTGTAAAAAAATCGCTTCCCTCTACTGTGTGCAGCGGTATATCCTGCAAAGCATCACCCTTACTGCTGCGAGCAATCACTTCTACCTTTATTTGTGGAAATACTGATTGTATTTTTTTTCGTACAATATCAATCTGCAACAGCGATAGCCGGGAACTCCTGCCAATCAGTTTGATTGTCTCCATGCAATATTTTTTTAAGGCTATACGCCAGGTGATTGATATGTTTAGGCAAATGCTTTGCTGTGATGATAATGCGCAGGCACTCCTCTCCTACCGGAACTGTAGGAAAATTTATCGGCTGCAGATAAATTCCATGCTTTTCCAGTAATTGACTGGCTACCTGCCGGCAACGGGCAGCATCCTGCACAGGTATTACCGAAATATGAGAGCTATTATTTCTGAACTCAATCCCGGCATTTGTTAAAGCAGCACGCAGATTCTTTACGTTTTCAAAAAATGTTTCCCGAATTGTTGTCACCTCCTGTATCAGTTGAATACTTTTTGTAGCTGCAGCGCAAACTGCCGGAGGCAATGATGTAGTGAAAATAAAGCCGGTGCCAAAGCTCCTTATATAATCAATAATGGTAGCCGATGCTGCAATATACCCGCCAAATACGCCGATAGCTTTTGATAAAGTACCATTCACAATATCAACCGAATATTGCAAGTCATCTTGCTCCAATATACCAGCGCCAGTCTTGCCATACAGACCCACAGCATGAACTTCATCAATATATGTAAGGGCATTGTATTTCCCGGCCAGTTCAGCAATTTTCTTAACCGGTGCAATTGTTCCACTCATTGAATAGACAGATTCAAAAACTATAAGCTTAGGTTTGTTTAGCGGTACAGACATCAACAACTCTTCCAGATGCTGCATATTATTATGCCTGAAAATTTTCTTTTCGTTCTTACAGCCTCTGATACCTTCAATAATGGATGCATGATTTCTTTCATCAGAAAAGAAAACCAGGCCGGGAATATTTTTCCCGAGTGTCTGCAGTGTGGTTACATTAGCCTGGTATGCCCCATTGAATAATAAGGCGGCTTCTTTCTTATGCCAGCAAGCCAATGTTTTTTCGAGTTCCTTATGATGATTCGTAGTACCTGAAATATTCCGTGTACCTCCACTGCCTGTTCCGCTGCGATGAGCAACAAAACCCAGTTTAGCGATCACATCTTCATGTGTACTTATGCCGAGGTAATCGTTGCTGCACCAGTTCACCGCTGCGTGTTGCACCCCTTTCTCATCCGCATAGTAGAAGTTGGGGAAATGTTGTGCACTTTTATTTACTTCCAGGAAATAACGATAACGGCCTTCTGTTTTTAGTTGCCGCAGTTGCTGTAACAGGTATGAGTTATAATCAAACATTTGATATGCTATAATCAGTGACAAAAATATGTATTTCCTACTAATTTAGTAGACTATTTTAAAATATCCTACTAACAATTGTTACAAACAAGAATAAACCTATCAATCCCAAATAGTTGAAACCCCACGGGAAAACAGGTAACAAATCAGATCCATTGCTAACTACTAATTCTGCACTGATCCCGAAAATGATCGCCGCAACTAAAGAAAAATTGCGAAACTCAATTTTCTTCATGATACAATTAAGCGAAGGCCCTAAACTCATTTTTCGCTTCAGTTCCGGTGACCGCCTTCTATTAATGACCCCTATAAACTAACACTCGTAATCTGATCTAAATAAATTCTTTACTTCCTTTTGACTGTTAGAATTCAAAAGCTTATTTTTGTTTAGTCTACTAATTAAGTAGATTTTACTGATTGCCTGCCTATTCCTCAATAAAAATAATTTAATGCGTAGCTTTCAAACTGAACTAGAAGCCGATCCAACAAAGTCAGGCCATGCTATTGTAGAAAAAGATATTATTGAACTGGAAAAGAAAATCCGTCTTTTCAAAGAAGGAAAAATGTCTGAAGAAAAATTTCGTAGCCTTAGGCTGGCAAGAGGTGTGTATGGTCAGCGCCAGCAGGGAGTCCAAATGGTTCGTATCAAACTGCCCTACGGGAAAATGACATTAGCACAATGGAAGAGAATTTCAGATGTATCTGACGACTATTCTACAGGCAACCTGCATTTAACAACAAGACAGGATATACAAATACATTTTGTCAGTCTTGACCGTACACCAGAGTTGTGGGCAGAACTGGAAAAGGATGATGTAACAATCAGAGAGGCATGTGGCAATACTGTACGAAATATTACTGCATCAGATATGGCGGGTATCGATCCTGAAGAGCCATTTGATGTTACACCCTATGCCCATGCTATGTTTGAATATTTTCTTCGTAAACCTCTTTGCCAGGAAATGGGAAGAAAATTTAAGATTGCTTTCAGCAGCAATGAAAAAGATACCGCTTTAACTTTCATGCATGACATGGGTGCTATCCCAAGAATAAGAGTAATAGAGGGAAAACAAGTGAGAGGGTTTAAAATACTTATTGGTGGTGGCCTTGGCGCACAGCCGCACATGGCTGTCAGTACCCATGAATTTTTAGAAGAAGATTTTCTAATCCCCTACCTGGAAGCTGTATTGAGAGTGTTTGACAGGCATGGTGAACGCAACAGCCGCCATAAAGCAAGGATTAAATTTCTGGTACAAAAAATTGGCATTAATGCTTTCAATGAATTAGTATCAGCAGAACAGTTAGCACTAACACAGCAACGATATAAAATTGATACAACCAAAGGATGGGCAACAGACAATAAACAGACTAAAGTATCTGCTCCATTTAGTTATTCAACACCTACTGACGACCAGATTACTGTTGATCCATATAAATTTGAACTCTGGAAGAACACCAATGTTGTACAACAAAAGCAAAAAGCCTTCTCTGCCGTATATGTAAGGGTCCCGAACGGAAACATTAGCTCTGCAACCAGCCGTCGTTTAATTGAAAAATTAAAAGATGTAATTGCCGATGATGTACGGGTAACAATTAACCAGGGTCTGCAGTTCCGTTTTGTAAAAACAGAACATTTGGCATATATCTATTCTGTTTTAGCAGAACATAATCTTGCGGCTGCCGGATTTAACAGTATGGCAGATATTACCAGTTGCCCGGGCACTGATACCTGTAACCTGGGTATCAGTAACAGCACAAGCGCTGCCCTTACCTTAAGTGAAGTAATTGAAGAAGAGTATCCTGAATTTTTATATAACAAAGAGATTACAATAAAAATAAGTGGTTGTATGAATAGTTGCGGCCAGCATGGTATAGCCTCTATTGGTTTTCATGGAAGCTCTTTGAAAACAAATGGCCAGGTATTGCCAGCATTGCAGGTACTGGTTGGGGGTGCTGTGCTGGGAAGCGGTAATGGCCGCTTTGCTGATAAAGTAATTAAAGTACCCAGTAAACGGGCACCGGAAGTAATTCGCTACATACTGAACGATTATAAGAAAAATTCAAATGGTAATGAAACATTTGCCAGCTATAGCGCACAAAGAGGTGACAAGTATTACTATGAGTTATTAAAACCTTTGGCTTCGCTTGAAACACTGGAATCTGACGATTTTATCGACTGGGGACATGCAGAAAAATTCTCCACCGCTATCGGTGTAGGTGAATGCGCCGGTGTTATGATTGATCTCATAGCGACTTTAATTCTTGAAGCGGAAGAAAAAATTAAGGATAGCGAAGAATGCCTGTCAAACTCGAAATGGGCTGATGGAATTTATCATGCATATTCCGCACTGATACATACAGCAAAAGCACTGCTGTTGCAACAAGGTGTACAGTGTAACACCCAGCATGGCATCCTTACAGACTTTGACACACAATTTACTGCCAAAGGCCTTTATGCCAGAACAGAGAGCTTTAAAGCCGAAGTAATGAGAATGAATGGCGAAAAGCCATCAGAAAGTTTTGCAAATGAATATCTGCAACAGGCAAAAGATTTTATTGCTTTTTCCAGACAATACAGGGAGCAAATCATATTATCAGAACGGTAAAAATGTTTTGCAAAAAGCAAAATTGGCTGTATCAAAGAATTTATGTCGTCTCCAAGACACAGTGATACGAAAATAAATCATTTACCTAAGTCCTGAAAAACAGTTCCTTGTCCGTTAGCAGAAAACCATCTAAACTGCTCATGAAGTTTTACTACATCTCCTATAATAACCAGGGAAGGTGAACTGAACTTTTTACCCGAGAAATCAGCAGCACATTTTTCAAGTGTTGAAAGGTGCACCTGCTGGTAAATAGTAGTCGCCTGCTCAATAACAGCCAGGGCTGTATTAGGCTTTCGGGAATAACGAAGCATAAGTTCTGTAAGATCAGTAATATTCCTTGATGCCATATAAAACACAAGTGTATCCGATAATACAGCCATTTGCTTCCATGTGTCAGAGCTGTAATAACTATTTGGATTAAAAGTAAGAAACTGCACTCCCTGTGCATATCCCCTTGCCGTCAGAGGAATACCCGCATAGGCAGATGCGCCGGAAGCCGCTGTAATACCTGGAATAATTTCAAAAGGAATATTCCGATCAACCAATTCCACAAGTTCATCCAACATATTACTGAAGAAAGCTACATCACCACCCTTCAGCCGCAGCACTTTTTGCCCCTGCATGGCATGGTCAACAATCAATTTGGTAACCTCCTCCTGGGAAAAGGAGTTTTCATCAAACCCCTTTTTTCCTGCAAATAAAATTTCCGCCTCTTTCCGTGAATGAGCAGAAATTATTTGCGGATTGACTAACCGGTCGGTAATAATAACATCCGCCCCGGCTATCCTTTTTTGAAGTTTGAGAGTGATTAGTTCCGGGTCACCTGGACCGGCACCGGCAAGAGTAACTTTTCCTATACAAATATCTGTAGCCATTATTTTCTATTATTAAACACCTGACCCAAGCCAATAATTTACTTAATGAGCACAGCAGCCACAGTACTATTACTTGTTTCATCCACAAGGATAGCACTTCCGTTTGCACTCAATTTCTGATACGGGTCATACACCAATGGCGAAGCTGTTCTTACTGATGCTTTTACGACTTCATTTAGCTTGATATTACCTTCCACCGGTTGCTGCATCAGGGTGTTTACATCCAGTTTGTATTCAATATTTTTTACAACAGCCCGAACCAGTCTGCTGTTATGCTGTAACAAGTATTTATTTCCTGCAACCAGGGGTTTATCATCCAGCCAGCACAACAATACCTCCATTTCATTACTAATCTGAAGTTGGTCTTCTGCCTTCACTATCGAATCACCCCGGCTGATATCAATGTCATCAGCCAATTGAATAACGGCAGCCTGTGGAGCAAACACTTCTTCCACTTCTTTACCTCCAACTTCCAGTTTACTGATTGTCGTTTCCAAACCAACAGGTAATACCTTTACTTTATCTCCCTTTTTATAAATTCCACTGATTATCTTGCCGGCGTAACCACGGTAGTCATGTAATTCTTGTGTCTGGGGGCGGATCACAAACTGTACCTGGAATCTGGCATCAACCATGTTCACATCATTCTCTATCTTTACATCTTCGAGGAATTCCAGCAAGGGTTTTCCTTCATACCATGAAATCACGGATGACTTGTCAACGATATTATCCCCTTTCAAAGCACTGATGGGAATATAAGTAACATCATTCAGGTCAAGCTGTTTTGCCACTTCTGCATAATCAATAACTATATTATTAAACACATCCTGAGAATAATTCACTAGATCCATCTTATTAATGGCCACGACTATATGAGGTATCTTCAACAACGATGCAATGATAGAGTGGCGGCGGGTTTGTTCCACTACGCCCAGTCTTGCATCAATGAGGATAATAATCAGGCTGGCGTTACTGGCGCCTGTAATCATATTCCTTGTGTACTGTACATGCCCCGGAGCATCAGCAATAATAAATTTTCTTTTGGGGGTGGTAAAATAACGATACGCCACATCAATTGTAATACCCTGTTCCCGTTCTGCACGAAGCCCATCAGTCAGCAAGGCAAGATCAACAGAACCATCGGTCCTGTTCTTCGTAGATTTTTCCAAAGCCTCCAACTGATCTATAAGAATATTCTTACTGTCATACAGCAATCTTCCGATCAATGTACTTTTTCCATCGTCCACACTTCCTGCAGTGATAAAACGTAATAAATCCATTTGAGCCTGTTTAATTTTTTTTCTTTATGATCAGCCTCTGTTCTCTGATCATCTTTGCTGCACCTACCGGCAGGCAAATCATACACTTTATCAATTCATTTCAATTTATCAATCACAACTCATCTAAAAATATCCATTCTTCTTCCTGTCTTCCATCGCAGCCTCAGTTACTTTATCATCAATCCTTGTTTCTCCCCTCTCACTTATTCTTGTTGATATAATCTCATTGATTACTTCATCGAGAGTCATTGCAGTTGATTCCACGGCCGCAGTACAGGTCATATCTCCCACGGTTCTATAGCGTACCTTCTTTGTAAGTACTACATCATTGGCATCAGGGTGTACAAATTCACTGATTGCCACCAGTTGGCCTTCATGCTGAATAACTTGTCTTTCATGAGCAAAGTAAATTGAAGGAAGGCTGATATTTTCTTTGCGGATATAATTCCAGATATCCAATTCTGTCCAGTTGCTGATCGGGAATACTCTTACATTCTCTCCTTTATGAATTTTGCCATTATAAATACTCCAGAGTTCAGGTCTTTGCAGTTTGGGATTCCATTGACCGAATTCATCCCGCACAGAAAATATTCTTTCCTTGGCCCTTGCTTTCTCTTCATCTCTCCTGGCTCCGCCAATGCAAGCATCAAATTTGAATTCTTCTATCGTATCTAATAATGTGTATGTCTGTAACCAGTTGCGGCTTGGAAACTTGCCCTTAGGTTCCGTCAGGCTTCTTTGCCTGATTGTATCTTCCACTTTTCTTACAATCAGAGTGGCACCAATCTCTTTGGTCAGCGCATCACGAAAATCAAGTGCCTCAGGAAAATTATGTCCTGTATCTATATGTACTAAGGGGAAAGGAATCTTGCCGGGTGCAAAGGCTTTTTTGGCAAGATGTACCAGTGTGATTGAATCTTTACCTCCACTAAACAATAAAGCCGGTTTTTCAAACTGCGCCGCCACTTCACGAAAAATATGTATACTTTCCGCTTCAAGTTGTTCCAGATAGTTTAAACGATTAATCATATGTTGTTTATGATGCCTGCTGAAACAGGCACTGTTAATTTCCACTCAGGTTTTCACCACAGTATGGTGTAAACCGCATTCCTTTTGGGAAGCTTCCCACCACCAGCGGCCAGCCCTTGCATCTTCACCCGGCTCTATTGCCCGGGTACATGGCGCACATCCAATACTGATAAATCCATTATCATGAAGCCGGTTGTAAGGAACATTATGCTGATGGATATAATCCATTATTTCTCTATAGGTCCAGCGGATAAGCGGATTAAACTTATATAATTGCCTTTCTTCAGACCATTCTATCATCGGCATCTGCTGACGATTGCCAGATTGCTCCGCCCTTAATCCTGTTATCCAGATCTTTGCCCCTTTCAATGCCCTGTTTAATGGAATCACCTTCCTGATACGGCAACACTCCTTCCGGTTATCCACTGACTCATAGAAACTGTTGACCCCTTTTGTGACGACAAATGCTTCTACATCTGCTGCTTTAGGAAAATAGACATGAATAGTTTTCTTGTAACGGGCTACTGTACGATCCAGCAATTCGTAAGCTTCATTGAATAACCGGCCAGTATCAATTGTAAAGATTCTTACAGACAGATCATTTTTAAATATCACATCCGTCAACATCTGATCCTCCTGACCCAATGAAGAAGAAAAGACCACCTGACCAGGAAAACATTCAGTCATCTGCTCAATGGCCTGTGGCAAAGATGCTGACTCAATACTTTGTATTTGTTCCTGCGTTAATCTCATCATTTATCAGGTTGGGGGGTGTAGCGCAGGTATGGCTTGACTATTTTCACACCTTTTTTAAATTTCTTCTGTGCATCTTCAGTTGAAACTGACAAAGCAACAATCACTTCTTCTCCATCTTTCCAGTCTGCCGGCGTAGCCACGCTATAATTAGCTGTGAGCTGCAGAGAATCAATCACCCTCAGGACTTCATAAAAATTTCTTCCTGTGGAAGCAGGATAAGTAATAATCAGTTTTATCTTTTTATCAGGTCCGATTACAAATAATGAGCGAACTGTAAACGTTTCAGATGCTTTAGGATGAATCATATCATACAAGAAAGCAACTACTCTGTCAGGATCAGCAATAATCGGGAAGTCTACATTACAATGCTGCGTTTCGTTAATGTCTTTCACCCAGTCCTGGTGTTTATCCAGCGGATCTACACTAACTGCCAGCACTTTTACATTTCTTTTTCTGAATTCTTCCTGCAACAAAGCTGTTTTTCCTAATTCAGTTGTACAAACAGGTGTATAATCTGCCGGATGAGAAAACAAAATCCCCCAGCTATCACCCAGGTATTCATGGAAATTTATTTCACCAGCTGTTGTTTGCGCTTTAAAATTCGGCGCAATATCTCCAAGATGTAGTCCCATATGTCCGTAGTTTATTCATGCGAAAGTAGCGCAATTTTAATTCCCTACCAAGTTGATAGACTTAAAAGTGTTAACATACAGTTGTTCGCTTTACCTTTCATATCCTGCTATATCTTTTAGTGTTCTGTTTTCCAATATAGCCAGTGATGCATCTCTCACTTCCAGCATCAAATCATGCAATCCACATTTTTTTTCATCACAATTTTTACAGCGTTCATAAAAGTAAAGACTGACGCAGGGCAGCATTGCTATTGGCCCATTTACCAACCGTATTATTGTTGCTACTTTTACCCTTGATGGATCTTTCCTTAAAAAATATCCGCCTCCTTTTCCTTTCTTACTATCCAAAATTTCCGCCTTCTTGAGTTCCAGTAAGATATTCTCAAGGAATTTAAGTGGTATTTTCTTCTTTTTTGAGATAGCAGATATCAACACGGGGCCCTGGTTGTACCTTTCTGTCAGGTACTCAAGCGCCTTAAAGGCATATTGTGATTTCTTGGAAAGCATATTTCTATTTAATCATTCAATAATCAACTTATAATTTACCGGCGAACTCTTTTTCAGTATTGCAGCAACGCCACAATATCTTTCCAAAGAAAGTTCAATTGCTTTTCTCACTTTCTCCTCATTTGAAGCAGCTGTTTTAATTCTGTAAGTAATCTCCACCCATTTAAACACCTTTGGGTTTTCCTCTGTTTGTGCTGAATCCACAACAATTGAAAAATCAGAAAAGTCTACTCGCATTTTTTCGAGAATATCCACTACATCAATACCGGAACAGCCTGCGAGGCCAGATAATAAAAGTGCTTTGGGGCCATGCCCGGCTTTTTTATCACCATCAACATGAATCTTATTCCCTTCATGCTCGCTTTCAAAAAGGTGATTTCCTTTCCAAATAGTAGTTGTCTTCATACCAACTCATGTTTTTTATTAGCGGAAATATTCTCCAGCGTCCATTGTATTTCCTGTTCAAAATTATTCATTCTTTCCGGACAGTCAGCTTTTTTACAAATTTTGCAGGAAAAAGGAAGACATCCGTCTGAATGTACAAACAATTCAAATGATTCCCCGAATTCCTTTTCAATCAGCAATGCAATCCCATCGATCTCAGAATGAGCATCATGAACATTTAAATACCATGGTACGGTAAGGTGACAATCCACATGCAGCACCGTTCCATACTTAATAACACGAAGGTTATGCAGATCAATCCAGTTTTCCCGCCGGTTAGCATTAAGCATTTCTACCATCCTTCCCAGCAGCACCATGTCAGCCTCGTCCATTATTCCGGCAA
This sequence comes from Chitinophagaceae bacterium, assembly GCA_044221225.1. Lineage (GTDB taxonomy): Bacteria > Bacteroidota > Bacteroidia > Chitinophagales > Chitinophagaceae > JJ008. Next base: position 159,851 of record JBGAPQ010000004.1, on the reverse strand, counting down.
TGGAACGCCGCAATATTCTGTAACCAGTAACGACAATAATACTTCCAAATATTATTGCAACCACACTGTCAATCCATAGTAGTCCCGTAAAGAGCATTAACACAAGACCGGTAATGATCCCGATAGTTGAAATAGTGTCACTTTGCAGATGTCGTCCACTGGCGATTAATGCCAGGGAGTTATTTTTTTTCCCGGTAATCAGGCAGAAGTATCCAATGACAAAATTTGCCGTGGCTGCGGCAGCCACCAGCCATATTCCAAAATCCAGTTTGCTCAATTGAGCCGGGTTGATGAGGTTCAGAATAGCTTTATATAAAATAATAACCCCTGCGCAACTGATCAGGGTTCCTTCAATTGCAGCGGATATGAACTCAGCCTTACCATGACCGTAAGGATGATCAAAATCTCTTGGCTTTGCCGCCACATACAAGCTGTACAGTCCGATGAATCCAGCTACCACATTTATAATACTTTCAAGCGCATCGGTAAGAATTGCTATAGAATGAGTAATATAATAAGCAATAAATTTAACTGCTAGTATCAGCACTGACAAACCTGCCACCCATTTCTGCACTCTGAGATTCTGTTGCCCCTTTTCAAGCTTTTTACCTTTATTTGTCATTGCTGTTGCAGTAAAATAGCAATACTGATATAGACTAACCTGTTCCGAAAGTACATAAATTATAACTCGTAAAATTGTTGGCGGGTTATTTTCGCAAAAAGCTGCGTACAAATCGTGTTATTCTGTAATAAAACTCTTTATTCAGAAGTTGCGAGTCCCGCATCGCCTTGTAAGTGAGGAAGAGACCTACCGGAACAAGTACAAATGTAGCCATCCACATACCTGCAAAAGGAGTCAGTGTATCTTCCTTGGCAAATTTTTCTCCTGTTGTACTGGAGAAATAAAACAACATGAAAAATAGTATTGCAAAAATTAATGGTGTACCCAATCCCCCTTTTCGGATTATTGAACCAAGCGGTGCACCAATCAAAAATAAAACGAGGCAGGCAAGCGAAAGAGCTATTTTCCTGTGCCATTCAATTTTATGTTTACGCAGATTTCTTTCTTTTTCCTTCAATGTTTGCATTAATGACTCCGAGCTTATCCGCATTGATCCGCCATTGCTCTTGGCCATCTGGTTTAAATTAATCCTTGCTGAATCCGGAAGTAATTCATCAAAGCTTTTAATTATCTTACTATTTAGAGTATCCTTTGCTTGTTTACCCGTCCATGAACTATCAACCAATGAAGCAAACTGCAAGTTATTGAACATGTCCTTTATGGTCTGTTCTTTTATTGCTCTGTTTTCTTTACCCAACGAATCAATTGCCTTATCCAGTTGCCGCATACTGAACATTTTTTCATTATTCTTGTTTACGCTGTCTGCTGTACGGTTGCTGAATCCGAGATTACTGAGATCAAATTGCTTTTTATATTCTTTGAATCCAATCCGGATATACTCCGTGTTTGCTTTTTCATACACATTCCCTCTTTCCTGGTATCTCCATCCATCTTTCAGGTTAAATTCAAGGAAACGTTTATTGGCGGTAACCCGCATGATACCACTGTTAGCAACGATAAAATTATCCTGCAACGGATTTCCCTGCTCATATATAATTACATCCCGTATAACACTATCATTCGCCTCCTTCTTTCCTATTTTGATTGCAAAGCCGCTTATCCTATCATAAAACACTCCTTCTTTTAAATCAAAAGCAGGTTTTGCATACACAATATCTGCCAAAAGTGTTCTTGATTTAAGATTTGCTACAGGTATGACATAATTTGAAAAAAGAAAAGCCACCCCGCTTATCAAAACACTGGCTATAAATAACGGTCGCATGAATCTGAGCAACGAAACGCCGGCCGATTTGATGGCGACTAATTCAAAACTTTCACCCAGGTTACCAAAAGTCATTAATGAAGAAAGAAGTACGGCCAGAGGTAATGCTAACGGCACCAATACCGCACTTTGATATAGGATAAATTCAAAAATAACATTAACACCAAGTCCCTTCCCCACAAAATCGTCAATATAAAGCCAGAAAAACTGCATGACCAGAACGAGCAACGTAATAAAAAACGTAGAAATAAAAGGACCGATAAAGGCCTTTATGATGAGTTTATCTAGTTTTTTGATCACTTATCTTTAATATATGAATGCAGCAAAAATAAGGCTTTCGGCAGAGGAGAAAGAATTGGTAATGAATATACAATGGATTTTAACAAAGAACTCTGTACTACAAAAAATAAATCAATTATTTGGCAACCTTCAGGTATGCCAGCAAAAATTTATTCAGCACTACTATGATAAATTGCCCGCTGGTTTTACCCATTCATCTCCTAAAATTTCTAAGGGAAATAATTACAAAAATTTGCCTTACCTGATACTGGATTATCCAAAGCATTTTGATGAGGTTGCCGTTTTTGCTATCAGAACCATGTTCTGGTGGGGGAATTTTTTCAGCATCACACTTCATATCGCTGGTACATATCAGCAGGAATTTGAAAATAAAATCACAGCAGCTTACCCACTATTAAAGAAAAACGGGTTCTGTTGCTGTGTAAATTCAAATCAATGGGAACATCATTTTGACCCGGATAATTTTATTCCAATTAATCAACTTACAGAAACCGATTTCAAAGGATATATCCAATCAAAAAAGTTTATTAAAATTGCCAAAAAGACTTCACCGGATTTATGGGACGACCTCCCGGAAATCCTTTTGGACGATTATAAACTTCTGATTAGAATTGTTTCAGCCTGAAGTTAGTTTCCCAAACGATGGAAGAGTTCTTTTACCTGGTAGTCCCAAAGCATACTCTGGTCTTTGATCTCTTTCTTTTCAGCAAAGTCTTTAATGATCAGGATCGTCTGATTGGTAATCTCAGATTTATCAATCCGAAACTCAAAGTATTCATCCTTGGGGGCAGTTAGCCAGTGGAAACGAATAAATTTATCCTGCTCGCTTTCCAGCAGATCGGCCTTTTCGAAAGCGCCATTCCAGCCAAAGAAAAAAATACCATCCCTTTCGTCAACCTTATCAGCAAACCACTCTGCCAGGCCGGCGGGTGTGGAAAGAAATTCGTACAATATAGGTGGCGAGCAGCGAACCGGGAACTCTAAGGTGTATAATTGTTTACTCATTGGTTTCTATCAAATCATTGCGATAGCTGCAATAATAGAAAATAAATCAGTGTGGCAAAATATTTTAGGGTTTATTTTTCCCCTTATTTGTTACCGCAAGCATAATTATAAAATAAATTGAATCCTAATTCGTTAATTAAACGCCAAGAATTATTTGGCCCATATTGGCAATTACATTAAATTGCCTTGAAGTTCAATACTTTCTGAACAACTTAGACATTGTGGTGGGTATTTTTAGAGTATAAGACAAACCAAACTTATAATTCTTTAACCCTTAAAATACACCATTTAAAACCATACCTATGAGCATGAGACAACTCAAGATCACGAAGTCTATTACTAATCGTGAATCCCAAAGCTTAGAAAAATACCTTCAGGAAATTGGTAAGGTAGAGCTTATTACTCCCGAAGAAGAAGTAAAACTGGCTACCCTGATCAAACAGGGAGATCAAAGGGCGTTGGACCGTTTGACAAAAGCAAATCTTCGTTTTGTGGTATCTGTAGCCAAACAGTATCAAAATCAGGGCTTGTCACTTCCCGATCTGATCAACGAGGGAAATCTGGGACTGATTAAAGCTGCCCAGCGTTTTGATGAAACCAGGGGTTTCAAATTTATCTCTTATGCCGTTTGGTGGATTCGTCAAAGTATATTACAATCCTTGGCAGAACAGGCAAGGATTGTACGCCTTCCTTTAAACAAAGTAGGACTTACCAACCGTATTCAAAAAGCATTTTCCCAACTGGAACAACAATACGAAAGGGAGCCTTCTGCAGAAGAATTAGCCGAAGTACTTGATATGGACCTGGAGGAGGTTTCTTCCACCCTCGGTATTAATGCCCGCCACGTAAGTATGGATTCCCCTTTATCTGAAGGCGAAGAAAACACCCTTATAGATGTTCTGGAAAACCCCAATGCAGAAAAAACAGACGGGGAACTAGATCATAATGAATCATTAAAAACTGAAATTGACAGATCCCTGAAAACACTCACTGAGAGGCAAAAAGAAGTTATTTGTTTTTTCTTCGGCATAGGCGTGGACCATCCTATGAGCCTGGAAGATATCGGCGAAAGATTTAACCTGACCCGTGAACGGGTAAGGCAGATAAAAGATAAAGCTATTACCAAACTGAAAACATCTAATCGTTGTAAACTATTAAGAACCTATTTAGGCGCATGATATAATTTATACACTACGTATCTTTGCAATTCTTTAAAAGTGAACATTTGATGTTCACTTTTTATTTTGTGTGAAAGCGAAAAATATAGGGAATCATGTTTAATTCATTACAGGAAAAATTAGAAAGTGCCTTTAAGAATCTTAAAGGCCAGGGGCGTATCACAGAGATCAACATTGCCAGCACAATAAAAGATATCCGGCGGGCCCTGGTAGATGCTGATGTAAATTATAAAATCGCCAAAGAATTTACCGACAAGATAAAAGACAAAGCCATTGGCGAAAAGGTGATCAACGCTATTTCTCCGGGTCAGTTAATGACTAAAATCGTAAAAGATGAACTGGCAGAGTTGATGGGCGGACAAGAAGCCATTTTTAATGCAAAAGGTAATCCTGCTGTGATCCTGATCGCAGGGCTTCAAGGTAGCGGTAAAACCACTTTCAGTGGCAAACTGGCCAATTTCCTGAAAACCAAAAAAGGACTCTCTCCCATGCTGGTGGCTGCTGACATTTATCGCCCCGCGGCAATGGAACAATTAAGAGTTCTTGGCGAACAGATTGGCGTTGATGTTCATATTGAGCTGGAAAATAAAGATGCTGTCGACATTGCTAAGAATGCCGTAAAAGAAGCGAGGAGTAAGAATAAGAATGTTATCATTATAGATACTGCAGGCCGTTTGGCAGTAGATGAAGTGATGATGACTGAAGTAGCCAATGTAAAGAATGCAGTTAATCCCCAAGAGATCCTTTTCGTAGTAGATAGTATGACCGGCCAGGATGCAGTGAATACTGCAAAAGCATTTAACGACCGCCTGGATTTCACCGGTGTTGTACTTACTAAATTAGATGGTGATACAAGAGGAGGTGCTGCCATTTCCATCAAATACACAGTAAATAAACCCATCAAATTTACCAGCAGTGGTGAAAAGATGGATACACTGGATGTATTCTATCCGGAGCGAATGGCACAGCGTATTCTGGGCATGGGTGATATTACCTCGCTGGTAGAAAAAGCACAGGCCCAGTTTGATGAAGTAGAAGCCAAAAAACTGGAAGCTAAACTTCGTAAGAATAAGTTTGATTTCGCTGATTTCAAGATGCAACTGGAGCAAATCAAGAAGATGGGCAACATGAAAGATATGCTGAGTATGATACCGGGTATGGGGAGTAAAATAAAAGACCTCGATATCAATGATGACTCCTTCAAAGGCATTGAAGCCATGATCAACTCAATGACTCCTGCCGAAAGAGCCGACCCTGACCTGATCGACGGTAACCGGAAAAAACGTATTGCTAAAGGCAGTGGCAAAGACATACAGGAGGTCAATAACTTTATGAAGCAATTTGAGCAAATGCGCAGTATGATGAAGAATATGAACAAAATGGGTGCTTTCGGGAAAATGATGCCGGGAATGAAAAAGTAAGATTCCAACCAAAGAACAGAGATAATGCTACTCTTCCTCAAATACGTTATACCTGCAGGTTTTTGCGTTCAGTATTCCCTGTCTATATTCACCTTTGCACTTTCCTTTTCCAGTCTTATATTTGCCCTCCGGTATCTACCGGAACTAACAATTATTGTTTAACGCTGTTAAATTTCTATTTATGTCAGCAAAAATCCGTCTTCAAAGACACGGGTCGAAAAAAAGACCCTTCTACTTCATTGTAGTTGCCGATTCCCGGTCACCCCGTGATGGCAAATTCATCCAAAAACTAGGTACTTACAATCCTCTGACTGTTCCGGCTACTATTCAGCTGGATCGCCAGAAAGCATTGGAATGGCTGAACAAAGGTGCTACACCAACTGACACCGTTCGCCGTATCCTTAGCTTCAAAGGTGTATTATACCTTAAGCACTTACTCCGTGGTGTGGGCCTGGGCTTGTTTGATGATGCAGCAGCGATGGAAAAATTCACTAAGTGGAGTGCAGAGCATGAAGCGCAGGTGAAAAAACGCCAGGAAGATGCTTACCGCCAAAAAAGAGCCAGACGTGCCGCTCCGGGTCGCAGACCGGAAAGAAGGACAGAAGGTGAAGGTGGTAGTGAAGGATAATATCCCATCCTGAAAGTTCGTAATCCCGTCTTGTTATATACCTGGCGGGATTTTTTGTTTGCCCTTTTTTAAACAAATTTGCATCGTCAATTATGGCTGAATATTTTAATATAGGAAAATTAGTAGCTGTTCATGGATTGAAAGGAGAATTTGTCCTTAAACATGAGCTTGGAAAAAAAACTTCCTTAAAGGGATTAACCGCCATTTTTATCGAAGAAAAGAAGGGTTCCTTTCTGCCTTGGTTTATTGAAAGCACAAAAATAAAATCACAAGAAGAAATTTATTTACAACTGGAAGGGGTAAATACAAGGGAAGCCGCAATGAAGCTCACTCAGAAACAAGTGTGGCTGCCGGAAACTGATTTTAAAAAATTCGCTGCTAAATCAGCCCCGGCAAGTTTATTAGGGTATTCCATAATCAACAACAATGAATCATTGGGTGAAATTCTCGAACTGATTGAACAACCACATCAATTACTTTGCCGCCTGGAAATAAAAGGCAAGGAAGTATTGATACCACTTCATGAAGGCTCTCTGCAAAAAATAAACCACAAGAAAAAAGAAGTAATTGTCGAGCTGCCGGAAGGATTGCTGGAAATTTATCTTACTTAGGCCCTTTAATAAAATCAGCCAGTAGTTTCATACGATAATAAAGATTGCTCAGCATCAGGGAAACATTGTTTTTTATATTGCTGACAGTATTTTTATTCATTTTCTTAATATTCTTCAGCTCCTCAATCTTCTCATCAATTTTATCTACCAGCTTTTCTGCATTCCAGCCAATGTATTTCTTATTTCGTTCGTCATACACATGATAAGGTTCAATACGTCCGGGTTTCAGCTTATTAAACTTATAATTTGCTTCAACGCCTTTCTTTATAAATTCATTGCCCAAGATATCAATCATAATGTCAGCGTCAACATTATTCAGAAATGCATTATGAAAAATATTGAGATTATTCCGTAGCTCCCGGATGATCTGCCTTTTAAGTACATCATTCGTTTTCCCTTCCTTTGACAGAAAAGTCAGCAAGTCTTTCAAGGGGCCAATCCCGGTTTTCAGCCATTCCAATTGCATAGCCTAAAAATAATCATTCACCTTCACACCAGAAATAACCGGATGCTGAAAACAATTTACCTGAATATTATCTGTTCTCTCGCTACAGTAGATCCATATTCTACTTCAAGAATATAATGTGTATCCCTCGCAAATGACGGAGGCACCCGGAAACTGATCTGTTGTGAACCGTTATTAAACCGATTATAATAAATTTTTGCTCCCAGTAAATCATAAATTGTAACATCCACCCATGTTCCCGGATTTTCAAACAATTTAATATTGATCTGGTTGTTTTCCACCGGATTGGGATAAACGGTCATAAGCTGTTGCTTACCGTTTGATCGCAGCAGTATGGTGTTTGAATATTTGATCCGCCCTCCCTGTAAAAGTTGCCCCTTTATACGATATAGCAATTTAGGAGCAGTTGATGTTTGTGTAAATGAATAAGTTTCCAGGTTATTCAAACTAACTCTTGCTACCTGTTGAAGCTCCCGGAACGAAGAACCATCTGTAGAAAATTCAATAGTGAACTTCTCGTAATGGGTATTATCCTCAACTTTAAAATTCAGCTTTACCTCACCGTTAAAATATTGCCCCGTCAGTGTAATATCTTCCAGCGGCAAAGGGATATTACTACCCTGGAATATTGGAAGCTTACCGAAGTTACTTCCCAGCACAGCCTGGGTTTCATTGGCAGATAAACACATCCAGTCCTGCATAACAGTAGAGTACAATTGCCGGAAATCGTGCTGCATTGGTACCTGGCTGCTAACAGTAGGGTTAACAGGAATATCCGGTGAACTACCAATCATACCCGGGTTCAGTGAAGCTCCAAAAAACATTACAGGTGCGCCAACTCCATGATCTGTTCCCATACTTGCATTATTAATTATACGGCGGCCGAATTCACTAAACGTCATTCCTGTTACGTTAGGCGCTTTACCCATTAATGTTATGTCATCCTGAAAAGCATTAATAGCTTTTGAAAGAATACTTAAAATATTAGCATGACTACCGGTAGTGGTATTACCTGCTACCACCTGGTCCACATGGGTATCATGTGAATTAGGGTGATTAACAATATAAACAGGGGTTTTCATTCCACCACCTATCAGCCTTGCTACAATTTTTAATTGATTGGCCAATGAGTTACCAGAAGCCGGATATAAAGCAGATAATGTTGCCTGTGCGTTATAGGCATTCTGAATACTTACCCTGTAAGCATTGCTCTGATCTTTCATCAATCGTAAAAAAGTCAGTTCCCTTCCATAGTCGTTATTGGGGGCAGGGTCAGTAGTCGCATTAATAACATTTAATAAAGCAGCTGGGTCAGAAACATTGTAGCCCATATTCACGGAAGGTCCCTGTAACGAGAATGGAGTGGTGGAACCAATTTGTACAGCAAGGGGATCAGGCATGTCTGTATTTGGAAAGGCTGCAGGATAATTAGGATACTGGGTATCTAATGTTCTGCCCAACCAGCCTGTGTCAAGATTTACATTGCTATCCGATGCAGAAAACCAAATATCTGTGGCCCGGAAATGGCTGAAATTAGGATTGGGATAAGATACCCCCTGGACAATCACCATTTTCCCGTCATTATACAAATTTCTTAACTCTGCAAGAGACGGATGCATTCCCGTGGTAGCATTATTATTCAGTGGAAGAATAGAAGCCTGAGGCAAAATAATATTGGGACGGCCGTTATTCAGATTAGTATACTTATCAATTGGTATGATAGTATTAAGCCCGTCATTTCCTCCATTCATCTGTATTATTACCAAAATTTTTCCGCAACCGTAAGTTACCTGTGCCAGATAATCAAAAAATAAATTACCTGTGGAAGGATTGGCATATACAGGCAACCCATTTATCAAAAGTGGGGCGGCTGCCAATGATCCGGTTTTAAGAAATGTACTACGCTTCATAAATTATTTTTCTAAACTTGAAAATCAGATTTAATAACTGCAAAAATCAATTACATCAGCTGATACTCGGCCAGTTGAACAATCGTAGTCAGCAATGACTTCAACCGGCTGGTAACAGTATTTACATATGTTGTATTAGTTGGCGCACCTATATAATTATTCCAGGCAGTTGTCCAATAACCATCGGTTGTTTGTCCGCTGAGCAAGGTTTGTAATTTAATTGTCGCCTGTTGTCCTGCGCTTAGATCTACCGATAGCAGGTATTTAATACAGGCAGCTACCAGCAGATTAGGGTCGGCGCAAATCGTATTTCCAAACTGCTGAGCAAAAGCGATAACATTAACCTTAATGTTAGTTGTAAGACCGTTATACGTAAGATTATACCCATTGAAAATACCATCCAGGAAACCAGACCTTTTTTGAATGGTGTTTGAGTTAATCCAGTATTGATGAAAAGCCGGTGTCTGGTAAAATGGATTCCAGCCCGAAACATTGGGTATACTGCCCATCCTTTGCTCCATAGCTGTACAGATGGTATCATTGTAATATCCCCATACTTTGTATTGTGCTTCAAAATTACCGGCATCAGATACAGTAGTATTTACATTAAAAGTTCTCAGCGATCCTGCTACAAGGTCAAATGGTGTTTTGATAAACACTCCTTTATTGGCCATATCAAAGAAATGTTCACTCTTGAAAAGCTGTTTTAACACCGGTACAATATTCCAGTTATTATTGACGAATGTCTGCGCTAGCGGAATGATCACATTTGTCTCGATATTGGCATCTATATCATAATATATAAAATACCTGTATAGCCTTCTGCAGATGTATTGAGAGACTACCGTACTCTTGCTGAAAATCATATCAATCAGCAAATCCAGCTCATTAGCACCGCCGGCCCCGGATTGATAATTAATAACAGTGTTATTAAAGAAAGAAGAGAATTGTTTGTTGGCAATATTATGCTGGGCGGAAACAAAGTTGGTTTCAATATTAGCTGTATTCAGATTTTGCACCCGCCAGCCTGTAAGAACTTTTGCTGCCTCCACCACATCATCTTGTGTATACTGGCTTGCCGGATCTTTTCCCAGCGTAAATAATTCCATCAGTTCCCGTGCATAGTTTTCATCAGGCGCTGTGGCAGAATTTTGCTGGTTGTTCAGATAAAACATCATTCCCGGTTCGGTAGAAATATTCCGAATGAGGGTTTTAAAATTCCCCAGTGCGTTATCCCTTAATAATTTGAAATAATAATAAAATACCCGAGCACTGTTGGATTTAATATAAGAATTAGACGACTGGTATATATCGTCAAAATCAATCGGAATAAAATGATACCAGAACCAGACCATTTTTTCCCGGATACTGTGATCACTGTTTAACGCCAGATCAAATAACCAGCGCCTCATTCCAAGGTTACGCTGGACATTTGTATCCTGCCCTGCGGCATTTGTGGCAAAAAAGCTGGTTGTCCATTCTGCACCATATGGAACAGCGTTCTGATCTGGCTGTATATTTTCATACCAGTTCACAGGCGGGGCCGGGGGCGTCATATCAATATTCATAATATGATCCACCGCAGCAGAAGGAGTCATTGCCAGTAAAGTATCGGCATAAGATTTCTTACTGCCATAACCGGTACGGCGCAGCAAATGCAACACCTCCCATTCACTCCATGTCCCTGTATAAGGGGCTAAACCACTGGTTACATTCCCCACCCGAACCGGATCATCAATTACTCTTGCAGCTGCATGACTTATCAGCTCTGTATTATAGACCCTTGGGCCAAGTTTTTTTCTCGAATACTTATCAAAAAGCGGATCATCAGAATCAAAATCACTAACTGAAATTTCTGTTGCTTTAACTGCTTTTTGCTTGTACCGGAGAGACTCAAAGAATTTTCTCCTGGACACTTTCTGTCGGCCCATAAAAATAGTTTTACTGTACCTGAAAAAAATAACTTATTAGTTCAGGTTCTTCAAAAAGGAAATGATTTTGAAAGTACTCTCAGTGAGGATATTCTATTTTCTTAACTCCATGCATCCTGAGAAACATGGATTCGTCATTCATATACGGCGGGGATTATAAACTTGTAATTTCGGGGAACAGATGGCAGATTCTAATATACGACATATTGCACATTTTGACCTCGACTCATTTTTTGTTTCTGTAGAAATTATCAACAACCCATCACTCAAAGGAAAACCGGTGTTGGTAGGTGGCTACGAACGGGGTGTTGTAGCTGCCTGCAGCTATGAAGCCAGGAAATATGGTATTCATTCAGCCATGCCCATGAAAAAAGCTCTGCAACTTTGTCCACATGCCATCGTAACAAACAGTAGCAGAAGTGATTACAGCAAATATTCCAGATGGGTTACTGAAATTATCTCTTCCAAAGTACCGTTATTTGAAAAAGCCAGTATTGATGAGTTCTACGTCGACTTGACAGGTATGGACAAATTCTTTGGTGTAAGCAAATATGCTAAAGAGTTGCGTCAGCATATCATAGACGAAACTGGCCTGCCAATCTCCTGTGGTCTTTCATCAGCCCGGTTCATCAGTAAGATGGCCACCAATGAAGCCAAACCCAATGGCTTCCTCGAAATACCACATGGAAAAGAAATTGAGTTTCTCTGGCCACTGGGTATTGAAAAAATTAACGGGGTCGGTAAACAAACTGAGCAACACCTCAAAAGCTTTGGCATTTATACCATTGAAGATATTGCCAAAACACCTGCGGAAGTATTGGAGCGGATTGCGGGCAAATGGGGAGAAGCTCTCTGGCATAAGGCTCATGGCCGCGGCAGTACTGAAATTGCCACTGACTGGGAGCAGAAAAGCATGAGCCATGAAAACACTTTTGACACTGATTACACCGATATTGATTTCCTGCATAAAGAGTTGGTAAGACTCACCGAAAAAACAGCCTACTCATTAAGAGAAGATGAAAAAATGACCGGCTGTGTAACAGTAAAAGTCAGGTACTCAGATTTTGAAACCACTTCCCGGCAGGGAACAGTTGATTACACAGCATTGGATGATGTACTTATTGCTAAAGTAAAAGACCTCTTCAACAAAACCTGGCAAAAAGGAAGACCAGTCCGGTTACTCGGTGTACGGTTCAGTCATATGATCCCAATTACGATGCAGATGAGTTTGTTTGAAAACAATGCGGAGAAACTCAACCTGTACAAAGCTGTTGATGACATTAAAGACAGGTATGGTAGCAAGCTGGTGACAAAAGCAGTAGTGACAAAAAAGAAAGACGCAACATAAGCATTCTGTCAGCCTCATTACTACTTCATCTCTTCTTTTTCGGAGAGTAATAAGGCATACGCCATTCATAGCCACTGCCATCATTGGCTGTTAGGCCGCACCCGCCACATTTATTGCAGGATACGTTTTTGTAGGTGGTACTGGTAATAGTTTGTTTTACACCATACGTATATTCGTAATCATTCGTATGTCTATAGGTGGTACTTGCCTGCACAATGCCCGAACCGCTGCATACCTGGCAGGTGCTGTACCATTTTTGCAAAGGCCTGTAAGCGGAGCCGTATTGTGTAATTTCTTTCCAGCGGATACGACCACTTTTTACTGTACTGTTGTTTGACATAAAGTAAAGCACATTGGCATAGTCACCACTGATGGATTGCACATGGCATATCTTGGTAACAGCATGATAATCTCCCCATGTATCCGTAAAGGCTGTGTCTTTATAATATCCATGCCCCACCAGTTCCTGCGCTTCCAATGGGATAAACTCTGCTGGTTTTGGTGAGGTTTGTGTGTAGGAAGGAGTGGTGACTGGTTTGGATTTATCACTGCTTACCAGTTTGCCCCAGCCATATCCTGGCCTTGGTGCATCAGCCCGCCATGTCAGTTTGGGTAATGTGGTGGTAATCCCGGTGGTTTGATTGTACACCTGGACCCCTTTTTCACCCATCGCATACTGGGTGTAAAAATCGAAAATATCAAACTGTTCTTTAGTAAGCAGTTTTTTTAATACCTGGTAGGTAGTGGTAAAGTAACGCTGATCATCTTTTTTAGCAGCCTGATCAAGATAAAATTCATACAAAGCATAAAAATCTGTTTCGAACATATGGCGGAATTTGCCTTCCAGCAAAAATTTTATCTGATCATCGGTAAACGAAAGGCTGCGTATGCCGTGGAAATAAGTATTTAATGCGGCCACCCTGTTTTTGGTTTCAGCAGCAGCAGCGAAAGATTTTTGATAATTGGATTCAAATGGTTCCGGCGATTGTATAGCTTCCCTGCCGCTGGCATCAATAGAAAAAGTGCGGCCATCTTTTTTCACTAAAACATAGTTTGACGCATACAAATCTTTTTCATAAATATCATCATACTGCAATGGAATGATGACCTGGTTTTGTGTGCCGATAAATCCATACTTGCCATTCTTCTTTGCAAGTGCGGCTCCTTTGCTAAAGTCGGAGAGCTGTTCGTATTCAAAAGGTATTTTCAGCTTGCCATCAAAAGACAGTAGCCCGTATTTTTTTGAAACAGCGTCCTGTGCGATGAAATTATTTTCCCAGGCTAATTGTAAAGATGTGTAAGTGGGTTTTACCAGTTCTTTACCATCGTTACCAGTCAGGCCCCATTTGCCGGGCTGTTTATTATCGGGCAATACGCCATTGGCATTGAAATAAAATTTACCCCCGGTATTCATCAGCCATTTACCACCGACCGCCTCCCGGATCATATCGTACTTAAAGGGAAATATGGTTTTTTGCAATAAGTCAATACTGCCCCATTTACCGCCGGTGAGCCATTCAGACCCCCATGGTTTGGCACCGGTATTCACCACAAAATGCCCGTTGCTTACAGGCTTTACCATTTCATACTTAAAGGGAATTAGCTGCTGGCCTTTGCTGTTTAAGAAACCCCATTTGCCCCAGGCCACCACTTTGAGAGCGCCGTTTTCCACCACTTTTTTGTATCCTTTGTTAACAGGCAGAAAATATTCTGATTCGGGCAGTGCAAGATCATATTGTGCAGGAATAATGATGGCTCCTTTATCATCCTTATAACCATACTTGCCTTTATCATCTTTAAATGGGGTTAACTGTGCCATCGAATGCACGGTGAAAGCGATAAAAGGAAAGAAGAAGACCAGGTTTCGCATGATTATATATTTTATTACAGTCACCAGATGCATACAAGCCCGGATGAATGGTTAAAATGTATTATTTTTTGAAAGATAAAAATGGATAATGGTTATGCAATCCGTGGCAGCGGGTATTTTTAGTGGCTTCAGCTTTTCTCATTGACCGCTGACATACCCGGTTTGCCTAAAACCGCTTAACTTCGTTTTCCTCAAAAACACATTAATATGTCACAAGTTTGGAAAGAATACCAGGAAAAAAATAAAGACCGTTTTTTAAATGAAATGCTGGACCTGCTCCGTATACCCTCTATAAGTGCTAAAAGCGAACATAAAGCTGACATGCAAAAATGCGCCGAAGCTGTAAAGAAAAGTTTACTGGACGCTGGTTGCGATAAAGCAGAAGTGATGGCAACAGACGGGCACCCGGCTGTGTATGGCGAAAAATTAATTGATCCTTCAAAACCTACTGTGCTTGTTTATGGTCACTATGACGTACAACCACCAGAACCGTTGGAACTCTGGACCAATCCTCCGTTTGAACCGACCATAGTAGATGGAAAAATCTTTGCCAGAGGTTCTGCTGATGATAAAGGACAATTTTATATGCATGTAAAGGCACTGGAAATTCTTACCAAAACCAACAGCATGACCACCAACATCAAATTCCTGATTGAAGGTGAAGAAGAAGTTGGTTCTCCCAATCTTGGAAAATTTGTGGCTGCACATAAAGACCTGCTGAAAGCGGATGTGATACTGATCAGCGACAGTTCTATGCTGAGTATGAAAAATCCGTCATTGGATACCGGCGTAAGAGGTTTAAGTTATATTGAAGTGGAAGTAACAGCCGCCAACCGGGACTTACACAGTGGTACGTATGGTGGTGCAGTAGCTAACCCCATTACTATACTGTCGCATATGATAGCAAGCTGTCATGATAAAAACAACCACATTACCATTCCGGGTTTTTATGATGATGTGGTGAAGGCAGGTAAGAAAGAAAGAGCTCTGATCAATAAAGCCCCTTATAGTGAAAAGGAATATAAAAAAGACCTTGGGGTTAAAGAGCTATGGGGCGAAAAAGGATATACCACTTATGAAAGAACCGGTATCCGTCCTACTATTGAAGTGAATGGAATATGGGGTGGCTATATGGGTGAAGGAGCTAAAACCGTATTGCCTTCCAAGGCCACAGCAAAAATCTCTGCCCGTTTGGTGCCCAACCAATCATCTAAGAAAATAACTAAGAAACTGCTTGCCTATTTCAAATCAATAGCTCCAAAAGGTGTAACGGTAAAAGCATTTGAACATCACGGTGGTGAACCTTATATGACACCGATTGACAGCAAAGGTTATTTAGCTGCAGAAAAAGCGGTGAAAACTACCTTTGGCAAACAACCGATACCTGTTCGTGGTGGTGGCAGCATTCCTATCTGTTCAATTCTTGAAAGAGAATTAGGCATCAAAATCATCTTCATGGGCTTTGGTCTTGACAATGACAACCTGCACAGCCCGAATGAAAAATATAATATTGAGAACTACTATAAGGGAATAGAAACCATACCTTATTTCCACAAATATTTTGCGGAACAATAACACTTTTCTAAGTCAAAATGCAAAAGTCAAAAGCGTGAGGTTGTTAACTGGCTTTTGACTTTTTAATTTGTATTTTTGATTTATGCCCGTTAAAGAAAAACTCCGTCTCGACAAATACCTCTGGGCTATCCGTCTTTTCAAAACAAGAACATTAGCCGCAGCAGCTTGCGACAGCGGCAAAGTAAAGTTTGATGGCTCGCAAGCGAAAGCTTCCAAAAATGTAAGCATCGGAGATGAATATGAGGTAAAAACGGAAGCTAAACGCTGGCGGATAAAAGTAACCGGGTTATTGGAAAAAAGGGTGGCCGCTGCTGAAGCCATTAAACATTATATAGACATTACCCCGAAAGAAGAAATACAACGGCTGCAATACCAGGCTGCCAGTTTCCATACGGGCAAACGGCCAAGCAAGATCGGACGACCTACCAAAAAGGAAAGAAGAGACCTCGATGAATTTTTGGAAGACTGAAATGTACTATGCAATAGCCGAAATGCTTTTTATAAAATCGGGATTCTTTTCATCTAACAGATCACCGATACTTTTTGCAGAAAACTCAGCCAGCATATCATCCCGTAGTCTCAGCATCTGAAAATGCAGCGGGCATGGATTTTTGCTGTTACACTTTCTCAAACTTAGTACACAGGTATTAAACTGCTCCACCCCGTCAGTGATCTTTACCAAGTGTATGATCCTTGTCTTAAGTGTCTGATCGTTTATGAAAAATCCTCCATAAGGTCCCTTGGTAGAAGAGAGGATCTCTTCCTTAACCATTGTTTTCATGATCTTGGCTAAAAAATGCCGGGGCACACTCAGTTTTTCAGCTATCTCATCCAACTGCACTTTTCGCCCTTCCTTATCTACAAGGGCGACATAAAGCACCCCCCTGAGGGCATAACCAAAAGATTTTGACAAAAACATATTTATCAGAATATATAAGCCCCAAAATTATTTTGAAGTATACCGTAGCCGGGTGACAAATATCACTAAAGATAATGAGGAATGTCAGTCAGGGTGGAAACCATCCAAAATACATTTGTTGATTAAAAGATATTACTATCTTTTTTATTTTTGAAATCAATATTTTATTTGTACAAATTTTTTATTAAAACCTCTCAAACATGAAATGTAACAAATTTCTTTCTGCGGCTGTTTTATCAGCTTGCCTTTTTATTATCTCCTGCAACGAAGGGGTAAAAGATGAGCCCAAGCCTGTAGATATTCAGGAATTGACAAAAGACAAACCTGAAACACACGGCACCGAGATTAAAGAAGGCGATATTACACTAAGCACACCCCTTGACCAGGCTATGGTTACTGCAGGCAAAGCAACTTTTGAACTTAAATGCCAGAGTTGCCACAAACTAACAGAAGAAAAGCTGGTAGGCCCCGGATGGAAAGGTGTAACTAAAAAAAGACAACCTGTATGGATCATGAACATGATCACCAATGTGGACATGATGCTGGAAAAAGACCCTGAAGCGCAAAAATTGCTGGAACTTTGTCTTGTTCGCATGCCCAATCAGAATATAACACAAGATGAAGCAAGGAAAGTAATAGAATTCATGCGTAACAATGATGGCGAAAAATAAACTCCCTGAAACAAAAACTACCGTATCAATTTTCATTTTTTTAACTGCTAAATATAATATATGAAACACTCCTTTTCTAAATCGCTCCTCGCAATAGCATTGCTGGTAGCCGGATTTGTGTGGCTGCAGGGTTGTAAACCCAAAGGCGCTCAATCAGCTGTTAGTGGTGATGCTGCTGCCAAAGCTTATGTAGCACCCGGCAAATATGACGAGTTCTACAATTTCGTTTCCGGTGGTTTTAGCGGGCAAATGTCTGTATATGGTCTGCCCTCCGGCCGCTTGTTCCGTGTAATTCCTGTATTCTCCGTTGATCCTGAAAAAGGATGGGGATATAGCGAAGAATCCAAGCCTATGCTTAATACATCGCATGGTTTTGTACCCTGGGATGACCTCCACCACATTGCATTATCCGAAACAAACGGAGAACATGATGGTCGCTGGGCATTTGGCAATGCCAACAATACTCCCCGTATTGCCCGTATTGACATGAAAACTTTCCGGACAGCTGAAATTATTGAAGTACCCAACAGTGCAGGTAATCACTCCTCTCCATTTATTACTGAGAATTCAGAATATGTTGTAGCAGGTACCCGCTTCAGTGTGCCGATGGGCGACAAGCTGGATGTACCAATCAACACTTACAAAGAAAACTTTAAAGGAACTGTAAGTTTCATCAGTGTTGACAAAGCAAATGGTGGGATGAAAGTTGCATTCCAGATTGAAACACCCGGAGTGAACTATGACCTTGCCCGTGCAGGTAAGGGCAAATCTCACGGATGGTTTTTCTTCAGCTGCTATAATTCTGAAAGAGCAAACACACTGTTAGAAGTTAATGCTTCACAAAAAGATAAAGACTTCATCATGTGTGTAAACTGGAAAAAAGCGGAAGAATATGTAAAAGCAGGAAAAGGAAGCAAAAGGTCTGTAAAATATGCCCACAACGTTTGGAATGAAAGCACACACTCAGCATCATCCACAATTGAAAACGAAGTGACAGTTATCAATGCCAAAGATTTTCCTGATATCGTTTATTACATGCCTTGTCCTAAATCCCCACACGGATGCGATACTGACCCAACAGGTGAATATATCGTAGGTAGTGGCAAATTGGCTGCCGTTATTCCTGTATTCTCATTTACCAAAATACAAGCTGCCATTGCAGCTAAAAATTATGATGGTGATTATGAAGGGATACCCGTATTAAAATATGAAGCTGTATTACATGGTGAAGTATCGAAGCCCGGTCTTGGCCCTTTGCACACTGAATTTGATGCAAATGGTAATGCATATACTTCCTTCTTCGTTTCTTCTGAAATAGTAAAATGGAATGTGAAGGACCTGAAGGTGCTTGACCGTGTACCAACTTATTATTCCATTGGTCACCTGTGCGTACCTGGTGGTCCTACTAAAAAGCCACACGGTAAATATGTGATCGCTTATAACAAGATCACAAAAGACCGCTACCTGCCAACAGGCCCTGAGCTAACACAGAGTGCCCAGTTGTATGATATCAGTGGTGACAAGATGAAGCTCATTCTTGACTTTCCAACAATTGGTGAACCTCACTATGCCGAAGCAATACCCGCCAGCCTTGTGATGCCAAACAGCCAGAAAATTTATAAACTGGAAGAAAACAAAAATCCATACGCAGCACTGGGAGAAGGCAAAGCAAAAGTGGAACGCAAAGGAAATGAAGTGCATGTTTATATGACATCTATTCGTTCTCACTTCAATCCTGATAATATTGAAGGTGTAAAACTGGGTGATATTGTTTACTTCCATGTAACAAACCTGGAACAGGATTGGGATGTTCCTCACGGATTTGCCGTTAAAGGTGCTAATAATGCCGAACTGCTTATTATGCCTGGCGAAACACAGACACTTGCATGGAAGCCTGAAAAAGCAGGTGTATACCCGATGTATTGCACCGACTTTTGTTCTGCGCTCCACCAGGAAATGCAGGGATATATCAGGATCAGTCCGGCTGGCTCAAATGTACCGCTGACATTTAGTACGGGTACAAACTTGCCGGCGACCACTGAAAAACCTGCAACCAAATAAAAACCGGAATAAGTAACACCGAAACCGGTGTTACTTATTCTTCCATGCTCAACAAAACCATAAAAGTTATGAAAAAGATATTCAGTATACTTCTTCTTAGCTCAACGCTATTTCTCTGCAATTGCAACAACAACAAAACAGTAGAAACAGGCGGCACCACTGATGCTGCTGTACCTGCTGGAGGACAGGAAAATGTAAAAGATGATGTATCAAACCCGGATGTGGTGAAAGTAGCTGTTGGTTCTAAAGATCATACAACACTTGTAGCGGCCCTGAAGCAGGCAGAGCTGGTAACTGCACTGGCAAATGCCGGGCCATTTACTGTATTTGCCCCTACCAATGCTGCTTTTGATAAACTACCTGCAGGCACTGTTGACGGCCTTATGAAAGATGATAAAAAGGCTGATTTGCAAAATATTTTGCAATACCATGTTACTACTTCAGCGCTGGATGCTCAATTTTTAAAAGATGGGATGACGCTGGGAATGGTGAACGGGGACAACTTAACCATTAGTGTAAAGGATGGAAAAACTATATTAAATGGCTCTGCTACAATTGTAGCGTCTGTCAGGGCATCCAACGGATGGGTACATATCATAGACGGAGTACTTCTTCCCCCGGCCAAGAAATAATTAAAAGATGTTGCGTTTTTTAATTTGTACACTTTCATTTACTTCCGGGGCCAAAAGCCCCGGGAGTTTTTCAAGATAATAATATGAACAATAAACTCAGTGTAACATCCAGGATATTAGTGGCATTTGCATCTGGTGCGTTAATAACTGTTTTCTTTTTACCGGTGTGGCGAATAGATCTCTTTGCTCCGCAATACCCTGAAGGCCTGATGATGAATATCTGGATAAACGGATTATCAGGCGATGTGGAAATAATTAATGGTTTAAATCACTATATAGGCATGAAGCATATTAGTGTCGATATGTTTCCGGAATTTAAATTCCTGCCCTATGTTGTTGGCTTCTATATGCTACTGGGAATGCTGATAGCAATTACCGGCAACAGAAAATTTTTACTCTTCTATCTTATTCTCACTGTTATTGGGGGCGCCCTTGCTATGTACGACTTTTATCAATGGGGATATGATTATGGGCATAATCTTAGTCCTAATGCAGCCATCCAGGTGCCGGGTCTTTCTTACCAGCCCCCCTTGTTTGGACATAAAAGATTATTAAATTTCGATGCTTATTCATTTCCAGATGTGGGCGGATGGATTGTTATCAGCGCATCTGTACTGGCATTTGCAGTTTGGTTTATAGAATGGTATCGACACCGCAAAGCCAGTAAAAAATGAAACCTAATAATTTAATGGCCATTGTTTTTTTACTGGTAACACTTATATCCTGCTCCACAACGCCAGAACCTTTCAAATACGGCAAGGATATCTGCCATCTCTGTAAAATGGGAATTGTGGATCCAAAGTTTGGCTGCCAGTTGATTACATCCAAGGGGAAAAATTATAAATTTGACGATGTAATTTGTTTATCCAGGTTTATCAAGTCAGCTGCAGTGGCTGAAAAAGAGGTAAAACAAACCGTTGTGCTCAATTTTGAAAAAGAGAATGACTTCCTCGACATAAATAAAGCATTTTTCGTAGTAGCGCCAGAAGTAAAAAGCCCGATGGGCAGCCAGGCTGCAGCGTTTGCCACAAAAGAAGCTGCCGACAAATTTAATACCGGTAAAACCGGTTTGGTTTTAAGATGGAAAGAGCTGTCTGCCAAACTGGAATAGACTTTGAAGCATCTTTTAACCATATTATTATTCTCCCTGCAGGTTCCTTCGTATGGAGCTACTATTATAGTCGGGGCGAACCAGCCCGTTCGTTCCCTGAAAAAAGCCATTGAAATAGCCAAAGAAAAAGACACCATCAGGCTGCAAGGCGGTGTTTATAAAGAAGGCAGTATCACACTTACAAAATCATTAATATTAATTGGTGACAACAACCCGGTACTGGATGGAGAGAAAAAATATGAGATACTTCTCATCAGCGGCAATGACATAACAGTAAAAGGAATACAATTCCGTAACTCAGGTTATTCAGCTATGAACGATTTTGCCTCTGTTAAACTGGTTGATTGTACTAATGTGACTTTAGAAAATAACACTATCATTCATTCTTACTTCGCAATACATGTTTCTAATACGGTTAATGCGATTATTCGAAACAACAAAATAACCGGAATTCCGGTTTCAGAACAACTTACCGGCAATGGTATTCATCTCTGGAAATCAAACCATTCACTTATAGAAAATAACCGAATATCCGGTCACCGGGATGGAATCTACTTTGAATTTGTAACGCAGTCGCAAATTCAAAATAACCTGAGCGAAAAAAATATCCGGTACGGCTTACATTTTATGTTTTCCAATGATGATACTTATACCAATAATATATTCAGAAATAATGGTGCTGGTGTAGCAGTAATGTATTCCAAAAGAGTACGGATGGAAAAGAATCATTTTGAAGAAAACTGGGGGGCTTCTGCCTATGGAATATTACTGAAAGATATAACTGACAGTCATATACGGAACAACATCTTTTTAAAAAACACTGTCGGTATTCATATGGAAGGCAGCAGCCGGATTGAAATTCAGAGAAATAGTTTTCAAAATAACGGATGGGCAATAAAAGTGCAGGCCAGTTGTGATGACAATACATTCCATCATAATAATTTTACAGGAAACAGTTTTGATGTAGGTACCAATGGAACAATGGTGCTGAACAAGTTTCAAAACAATTATTGGGATAAATATGATGGGTACGATATGAATAAAGATGGTACCGGCGATATTCCTTATCACCCGGTAAGTATGTATTCCATGATTATTGAACAAAACCCAACTACGTTGATTTTGTTCAGGAGTTTTATGGTTTCATTGCTCGATAAAGCAGAGAAAGCGATACCAAGCCTTACTCCGGAAAACTTATTTGACGACAAACCTATGATGAAATTGCTCAAATTATGATCCGCATTGAACAGGTAAGTAAAAAATTCAAACGGCTGCAGGCCCTGGATAATATTTCAGCCTTCTTCGAAAAGGGGCAGGTAATATCGCTTATTGGCCCAAACGGATCGGGCAAGACAACATTAATCAAATCTATTCTGGGAATGGTAAGGCCCGACAGCGGCAAAATATATGTGAAAGGCCAACCGGTTAATGGCGATCCTGCTTACCGCAAAGATATTGGCTATATGCCGCAGATTGGCCGTTATCCCGATAATATGAAAGTGGGCCAGCTATTTGAAATGATGAAAAAAATAAGGAATGCAGATGATACATCAGTTGACGAGTATCTCCTTGAACAATTTAACATCCGGGCTATTCACGACAAACCTATGCGTACACTGAGCGGCGGTACCCGCCAAAAAGTAAGTGCAGCGCTTGCTTTCCTGTTCAATCCACCTATACTGATCCTGGATGAACCTACTGCCGGACTTGATCCCTTATCATCAGAAATTTTGAAAGAAAAGATTATTAAGGAAAAGTATAAAGATAAACTGATACTGATTACGTCGCATGTACTGAGCGACCTGGAAGAACTAACAACCCATATTATGTATCTGCAGGAAGGGAAAATGCAGTTTCTGAAAAATCTGGAAACACTGCAGGAAGAAACAGGCGAAATAAAACTCAGCAAGGCTATCGCCAGGCTAATGAGAGGTTATAAATCCGATAGCAAATGGATTGACCAGATTCTTTCTGTTGACAAAAAAGATGAGAAAACCTATTAAACAGGATAAAAATGCTGAAACTTTCCCGATATGTAGTGTATGATATTCTGAGAAACAAAATAGTTATTGCATATGCAGTATTTCTGTTCATTGTTTCTTTCAGCATGTTCCGGATGGAAGAAAACAACAGTAAGGCCCTGCTCAGCCTCCTCAATATTGTGCTGATTGTTTTGCCATTAGTCAGCCTTGTTTTTACCACTATTCACTATTACAATTCCTACGAATTCATTGAACTGATGCTATCTCAGCCACTCAGCAGAACAAGGATTCTGATGAGTGAGTTTGGCGGGGTTTGTGTTTCGTTGCTCAGCGCTTTTTGGATTGGGGTCGGCCTTCCGGTTTTGTTATTTTCCTCTGATGCAACCGGTTTTGCACTGCTATTTACCGGCACTACGCTAACGGTTATTTTCACCAGTATAGCATTTCTAGCTTCCGTCAGGTCAAAAGATAAAGCCAGGGGGATTGGCTTTGCCCTTCTATTGTGGTTTTACTTTTCATTGATATATGATGGCCTGGTAATATTAATTCTTTTCACCTTCAGCGATTATCCTATGGAAAAATTTACCCTTTTACTTTCTGCCCTGAATCCTATTGACCTGGGACGCATTTTTATTATGCTAAAGATGGATATAAGTGTCTTAATGGGATACACTGGGGCGCTGTATAAAGACTTCTTTGGCAGTGGGAAAGGTGTTCTTTTTACAACTGCAATCATGCTGTTGTGGGCCGTAGTTCCATTATGGCTGGCTGTAAGAAGTTTTAAGAAAAAAGACATGTAACCTTTGAAATAAACCCAGAAATCATTTCTTCGCCTTACTGACCAAAATCATCTCCGGAACTTATAAGTATCATTGTTTTTCCCGTTTTGTGAATTTGAACTTAGTAGTGCAAACAATATTATTCACCCTTAAAATGCATTGTATGGAAAACAAAGCCCTTGATAAGCCCAGAACCTCCTGGCCCACTTTGTTTGACAGTGGGTGGATGGACAAACTTTTCAATGCTCCGATGGATGAGTTTTTCAATTTTGGAAAAGTTATGAATGTGCCGGCTGTAAACATTAATGAAACAGAAAAGGATTTTTGTCTGTTTATTGCAGCTCCAGGCCTTGAAAAGAAAGATTTTAAAGTAGAGGCTATTGATGACATGCTTACAATCAGCGCAGAACATGAAAGAGAGGAAAAAGAAGAAAAGAATGGTCGTTTTAACCGCAGGGAGTATAACTATAGAAGCTGGACAAGAAGTTTTACCCTTCCTGAAAACTGTAACACAGGCAAAATTGATGCGGAGTACAAAAACGGGGAATTGAAAATTGTAATTCCAAAACTGGAAGTAAAAGAACCTAAAAAAGTAAAGAGTATTTCTGTGAACTAACAGGATGTGCCTGAAAGGCAGCCCCCGCCAGTAGTTGAAAGGCGGGGGCTTTTTATTTCAAATAATACCAATTAATTTCTATAGCCCGGAGGCTGCATACTTCTCAACGAATATTAGTATAATAAATTTTTCAATTTCTCAATATTGCTGATACTGATTTTTCCATCCTTTATTTCAATCAGTTTCTCCGATTTAAAATCGCTGAGTGTCCGTATCAGGGATTCCGTAGCCGTACCGACATAATGGGCTATATCCTCACGGGATATTTCAATAGGCTTATTTTCGCCAAGTACATTAAATTTTCCATGGATATCAACAAGGGCTTTGGCCACCCTTTTTCGTAAAGAGCTGTATGCCAGGCTCAGCAATCTTTCTTCCTTTTCTTTTACGTTCTGGGTTATTATACGAATAAATTTAGAAGCTACGCTGATGTTGCCATCTATCATTTGCTGAAAATCTTCCCTGGGTACTTGTACTATCTCCGTATCCTCAAGGGCCACAGCTGAGTCGTCATAATTTTTTTCTTCTATCAAAGCGGGATAACCTATAAAATCTCCATCACTGTATAAATCAGTAATGTATTCCTTACCATCCTCATGGGTTTTAAAGCCCTTTACTTTCCCCTTTACTATAAAATATAAGAAGCGGGGTCTTTTGCCTTCTGCATATATAACCTGCTTCTTTGTATACATTTCTGAATTGTAATTGTCCGGGTTAAACTGCAGCATCCCGTTTTCCCTGAGGTCGTTAGCCAGTTCACTTAGCCCTTTACCACTGGGATTATAATTTTTTTGCAGAATATCGTATTTCTTTAGCCTCGATTCAATTGCATTCATCAGTTCTATTTCTTCAAATGGCTTGGTAATATAATCATCAGCTCCCATTTCCATACCTTTTCTCAGGTCACTTCTTTCAGCCTTGGCTGTGAGAAAAATCAGCGGAATATTTTCAGTCTCCGGGTTTTTTCTCAACAAGTGCAGTACACCATACCCATCCAATTCCGGCATCATAATATCACAAACAATGAGGTCAGGTTTTTCATTCAATGCAGCTTCCACACCTCTTTTACCGTTTTCAGCGGTCACCGTTTTATACCCGCCAAGGGAAAGTATCTCTGCGGTATTTTCCCTAATATCCTCGTTATCATCAATAATAAGTATAGTTTTTTGTGACATAATGGGGCTTTTGGTTTAAAAGTGATGCAAAATAGGCAAAACCAGCGTTTTGATAAAAATCAGTTTGATGAATGAACTTACTCATCCACCTAAGGAGTACCCCCGGCTACTTTCGCAGCCTATTTATTATTTTTGGGAAAATGATGCCATCAGCAATTATTGAAAAGGATATTCATTGCTACCACTGCGGCGAAAACTGTCTGAATGATAAAATTCACGCAGGAGAAAAGGTGTTTTGCTGCGAAGGCTGTAAAATGGTCTATAATATTCTGAACCAGAACGACCTTTGTGATTACTATAACCTGAATGAAAATCCGGGCATTAATCAACGGATAAAAGTCAGAAAAGACAAGTTCGCATTCCTGGATGATGAAAAAATACAACTCCAGCTTATTAGTTTCCAGGACGACAAGCAGGTACATATCACTTTTTACCTGCCACAAATGCACTGCAGCTCCTGTCTGTACTTACTTGAAAATCTTTACAGGCTTGATAGAGGTATTATTTCGAGCAAAGTTAATTTTACAAGGAAAGAAGTTGATATTGTTTTTCTTACTGAAAAAACCAGCCTTCGTAAAGTGGCCGAAATACTTACTGGTATTGGCTACGAACCATATATTAGTCTGAATGACCTGAAGGAGAAAAGACCTGCAATAGACAAGAGTTTGGTATACCAGATTGGTGTAGCAGGATTTGCATTCGGTAATATTATGCTGATGAGTTTTCCGGAATACCTGGGAATTGATGCCAGCGAGAAAGCCCTGCTGAATGTTTTCCGTTGGGCCAATTTTTTTCTTGCTGTTCCGGTTCTTCTGTATTCTGCACTGCCTTTCTATCAATCTTCATGGAAAAGCCTGAAGCATAAGTTTCTGAATATTGATGCACCCATCGCCCTTGCCGTTATTATTACTTTTATCCGCAGCGCCTACGAGGTTATCAGCGGTACCGGCGCCGGTTATTTTGACTCAATGACAGGCATTGTATTTTTTATGCTTGCGGGCCGCATTCTGCAGGATAAAACTTACCGCCAGTTATCATTTGAACGGGACTACACGTCGTATTTCCCTATTGCTATTTCAGTTTTAAAAGAATATAAAGAAATTCCAACTGCTTTGCCCGACATAAAACCCGGCGACACAATGCTCATTCATCATGAAGAACTGATACCTGCTGATGGGATATTGACTAAAGGAAAAGCATTTATCGATTACAGTTTTGTTACCGGGGAATCTCTGCCTGTATTAAAAGAAACAGGTGAGATAGTATATGCAGGTGGTAAGCAAACGGAGGGTAATATTGAAATACTGGTGGTAAAAGAAGTGACACAAAGCTATCTTACAAAACTATGGAACAGGGATGAGTTCAAGCCACAGGAAAAAGAAAAAACTGTTTCATTTGTAAACCTTCTCAGCCGTTACTTTACATATATAGTATTTGCCATTGCAGCTGGTACTGCTTTTTACTGGCAGGTTAACGACGCCTCAAGAATGTGGCCCGCCGTTACTGCCATTTTTATTATTGCATGTCCATGTGCTTTGTTTTTGTCAAACACTTTTACGAATGGCAACATTCTGAGAATACTGGGGCGAAATCATTTTTATTTACGGAATGCACAAGCCATCGAAGAAGTAGCTAACACCACACATATAGTTTTCGATAAAACCGGCACCCTTACCACCACACAGCAGCAGGATATTACGTATGAAGGCACCCCGCTAACAGAACAGCAATTGCAGCTGATAGCAGCATTGGCAGACAACTCAAATCATCCGCTCAGTAAAGCCCTGGCCCGGTATATCGGAAAAAAAATACCCGTTGATATAGAAGGCTTCAAGGAAACCACCGGGCAAGGAGCAGAAGGCTTTGCAAACGGCACTTTAATAAAACTGGGATCTTACTCATTTATAACAGGCAGCACTGAAACCAGGCCGGGGACTGCTGTTTACCTGAGTATGGAAAATAAATTTGCCGGCTATTTTTTGTACTGCAACCATTACCGTGAGGCAATTCCATCGTTGGCAAGTGATCTGAAAAAAGAATACCGCCTGTCAGTACTCTCAGGAGATAATATGGCTGAAAAAGAAAAACTGCAGCTGCTGTTGGGCAAAAAAGCGACGCTGCTGTTTCACCAAAAACCAGAAGATAAGCTGGAATATATAAAATACCTGCAGCAACAAGGAGAAAGTGTTATGATGATTGGGGACGGATTGAATGATGCAGGAGCATTGAAACAAAGTGATATTGGCATTGCAGTAGCGGAGCAAACCAACAATTTCACTCCTTCAAGCGATGCTATCATTGAAGCAAAACAACTTTCTAAGCTTACAAAGTTTATCCGGCTTTGCCGGGTCAACAAGAATATTGTGGTTGCCAGTTTTGTAGTGTCAATTGTATATAACGTTATCGGGCTGTTTTTTGCTGTTCAGGGTACTTTGTCACCTTTGATTGCTGCTATTTTGATGCCCAGCAGTTCGTTAAGCATTCTGTTGCTCACATTTGGAAGCAGCAGCCTGGCAGCCAGACAGATGAAACTATAAAGGTAAAGAAGTGGTGAATCATCAGGTTCTGCTGATCAAAATCAACCAGTCCGGTGATAATAGTTACCTTTTACTTTATACACGAAAAATATTTTTACCCTTAATATTACCTGAAAATGAGTGTAATTATCATCTTATTGATTGCCAGTATTTCTATTGCCGGCCTTTTCCTCTTTGCCTTTCTGTGGGGAGTGAAGTCCGGCCAGTTTGAGGATGATTATTCTCCCTCCTCCCGCATCCTTTTTGACGACAAGCCTTCATCATCAGGAACCAAAACCGTATAACTCAATAAAAAAACAACCCAGTTTATGCAAGTAGAAAAATTCTATTATGACAATAAAATTGTAAAGGCATTTGGTCTTGCCACCATCATTTTTGGTATAGTAGGTATGCTCGCAGGTTTATGGGCTGCTATCCAGATCTATTATCCGGCGATCAGTCTCAACTTTGCTCCTACCACTTTTGGACGTATTCGTCCATTACATACCAATGCCATCATTTTTGCCTTTGTAGGCAATTCAATTTTTACAGGAGTTTACTATTCATTACAACGCCTATGCAAAGCCCGGATGTTCAGTGATAAACTTAGTTGGGTACATTTCTGGGGCTGGCAGGCCATTATTGCTGCAGCGGCTATAACATTGTTGCTGGGTATCACTACCGGCAAAGAATATGCAGAACTGGAGTGGCCAATTGATATTGCTATCACTCTTATCTGGGTGGTTTTCGGTATCAATATGTTTGGAACACTGATAAAAAGAAGGGAAAGGCACTTATATGTAGCTATTTGGTTTTATATAGCTACCTGGGTTACGGTAGCTATGCTCCACATCGTAAATTCTTTTGAAATTCCTGTAACCCTCTTTAAAAGTTACAGCTGGTATGCAGGTGTGCAGGATGCGTTGGTACAATGGTGGTATGGCCATAATGCAGTAGCATTTTTCCTTACTACCCCTGTTTTAGGTTTGATGTACTATTTCCTGCCTAAAGCTGCTAATCGCCCGGTTTATTCATACCGCCTTTCTATAATACATTTCTGGGCATTAATATTTATCTATATATGGGCCGGGCCGCACCACCTTTTATATACTGCATTACCCGACTGGGCCCAATCTTTAGGTACTGTATTTTCAATCATGCTGATTGCTCCAAGTTGGGGTGGCATGCTAAATGGTTTATTTACCCTTCGTGGTGCATGGGATAAAGTAAGAGAAGATCCTGTTTTAAAATTTATGGTAGTAGCGATAACCTGCTACGGTATGAGCACTTTTGAAGGGCCTATGCTCAGTTTGAAAAACATTAACGCTATTTCACACTTTACCGACTGGACTATTGCCCACGTACACATAGGAGGACTGGGATGGAATGGATTCCTTGCATTTGCAATTCTTTATTATATGATTCCAAAGATGTGGGGGACGCAGTTATTTTCAAAGAAACTGGCTACCAATCACTTTTGGCTTGGAACAATAGGAATAATTTTATATGCCGTTCCTATGTACTGGGCAGGTTTTGAGCAGGCTTCCATGTGGAAACAATTTACTCCTGAAGGACAAATTAAATATGATTTTTTACAGACTGTAACCAATCTGATACCCATGTATGTAGCCCGCAGTATTGGCGGCACCCTCTACCTGATTGGGGCATTTATGATGGTTTACAACCTGTATAAAACAATCGCAAAAGGTAAATTTATTCCAAATGAAGAAGCAGAAGCTCCGGCTTTGGTTAAAGAAACTCATCACAAAAAAGAATATTGGCACAGAATACTTGAAAGAAAACCTGTTACAATGCTTATTCTGAGTTTAATTCTTGTTTCTATCGGCGGATTAGTACAAATGATTCCTACTTTTCTGGTTAAATCAAACGTACCAACAATCGCCAGCGTAAAACCATACACTCCGCTTGAGTTACAGGGAAGGGACATTTATGTAAGAGAGGGTTGTTATACCTGTCATTCCCAGATGGTACGTCCGTTCAGAGATGAAGTAGCAAGATATGGTGAGTATTCCAAAGCTGGTGAATTTGTATACGACCACCCATTCCAATGGGGAAGCAAAAGAACAGGGCCAGACCTTGCAAGAGAAGGCGCACCTAAACTGAAAAGGCCGGACTCCTGGCATTATAATCATATGTACGATCCCCGATCTATGTCACCCGGATCCCTGATGCCACAATATGTCTGGCTTATTGATAACAAACTGGATACAAACTCCACCCCTGCCAAAATCAGGGCAATGCAGACATTGGGAGTTCCTTATCCGAAAGGATATGACAAGATAGCCAACAAGGAATTGATGCACCAGGCTGATTCCATCGCTGCTAATCTGAAAAAGGATAAAATTGAAACGCCTTCTGATGTTGAGATTATTGCGTTAATAGCCTATCTGCAACGTCTTGGCCGAGATATTACCAATGAACCTAAACCAGTAGCTGAAAACAAATAAAACCTGAAAAATGAAGTTCATTAACTATCTGG
This sequence comes from Chitinophagaceae bacterium, assembly GCA_044221225.1. Taxonomy (GTDB): domain Bacteria; phylum Bacteroidota; class Bacteroidia; order Chitinophagales; family Chitinophagaceae; genus JJ008. The sequence continues at coordinate 128,802 of JBGAPQ010000004.1, read as the reverse complement.
AAAAAGTAAGCGGGGTGGATATTTTCGGGCTTACCTCTTTATTGCTTTTCTTTTTGTTCTTTGTAGTTATGCTCACCTGGGTTTTCAGAACAAAAAAGAAAGACTTTCAAGAAGTAAGCCGTATTCCTTTAGATAATTAAACTATACAACTAATCTGTAATGCTTTTATATATGCGTAACAAAATAAAATACATAGCCGGTTTGTTAACCACAATAATGGTATTGACTGCACAGTCTGCCTGGGCTGCTGACGCACCGGAATCATCCGTCTTCAACAATCCGCTGGCACTGACACTTATCATTCTGATGATACTGCTGCTGATCATAATTGGCATACTTGCGAATATCCTGATCGGTGCGGCAGATCTTAGGCTCAAAAAGAAGAAAAAAGCAGGTAGCTTTCCAATGCTTACTGCCTTGTTTATAGCTGTATTCTTATTGGGAAGTCAGTCAGTATTTGGACAAGATGCTGCAACCACTGATGCAGGAAAAACTGCTGCAAAAACAATTGCCGGTATGTCAACTTCCACTTTTTATATAATGGCAACTGTACTATTTCTGGAATTATTTATCATCATTGCCCTGCTTATAAATATTAAGTTTTTGCTAAGAAATGAAAAAGAGAAAATTGCCGGAGAAACAACTACCGGAGAGCAAAAAGCAACTAAGTTAAGCTGGTGGGACAGATTCAATAGCCTCCGTCCCGTAACAGAGGAAGCAGAATTAGACCTTGGTCACGACTATGATGGCATCAGGGAATTGAACAATCGTCTTCCGCCATGGTGGTTATATGGCTTTTACATTACTATCATTTTTGCCGGTATCTATTTATGGCGGTATCATATTTCCCATACAGCCCCCTCCAGCAAACAGGAATATGAAAGAGCAATGGCAAAAGCAGAAACCAAAGTTCAGGAGTACTTAAAACAAAAGGGGGATGCTGTAGATGAGAATACAGTAACATTTCTTTCAGGAGCTGAAGATCTTCAGGCAGGTAAAGCTATTTTTACAGATCCGGCCAAATGTCCGGCCTGTCATGGTGCAGATGGAGGCGGAAATGCTGTTGGTCCAAACCTGACTGACGATTACTGGATTTACGGTGGCAATATCAAAACGATATTTAAAACAATAAAATATGGAGCTAACAATGGTATGAAAAGCTGGAAAGATGAATTGTCGGCCAAACAAATTGCACAGGTATCCAGCTACATTAAATCTTTAAGGGGTACAAAACCTGCAAATCCCAAAGCGCCACAGGGAGAATTGTATAAAGAAGAAGCGGGTTCTGCAGCACCAGCAGCTGATTCAGCTACCACTGAACCTAAGAAAGTAGCGATGAACAAGTAATATAGCATTATAATGAATGACTCAGTAAAAGAAACATTATCCGACGAAAATCAGAATGAATCGTTTCGTGACAGAATAGCTACGGTGGATGCAAAAGGAAAAAGAAACTGGGTTTTTGCTCAAAAACCAAAAGGAAAATTTTACAACATACGTACCTGGGTAAGCTGGGGGTTTTTTATATTATTTTTTGCCCTGCCATTCATTAAAGTGAATGGCAGGCCTCTTTTTCTGTTTAATGTCCCAGATGCAAGGTTTATCATTTTTGGAAAAATATTCTGGCCGCAGGATTTTTTCATTTTCGGGCTGACGATGGTCACTTTTATTATATTCATTGTTCTTTTTACTGCAGCATTTGGCCGTTTGTTTTGCGGATGGGTTTGCCCGCAAACAGTATTTATGGAAATGCTGTTTCGCAAGCTTGAGTACCTGATTGAAGGTGATGCTGCAAAACAAAAACTGTTGAAAAATTCTCCCTGGACTACACATAAAATACGTAAGAAACTAACCAAGCATATCGTTTTCTACCTGCTTTCATTCATCATTGCCAATTTCTTTCTTGCTTACATTATCGGCGTGGATGAACTTAAGAAAATAATCACCGAGCCTGTCAGTCAGCATATCGTCGGTTTTATGGCCATTATAGTTTTCTCGGCAGTTTTTTATGCGGTGTATGCTTTCTTTAGAGAGCAGGCTTGCACGGTGGTTTGTCCTTATGGCCGTCTTCAGGGCGTACTGCTGGATCGAAACTCCATGATTGTGGCATACGATTATAAAAGAGGAGAACCAAGAGGAAAGTACAAGAAGACCCAGCCTGTACAGTCAAATACCGGAGATTGTATTGATTGCTTCCAATGTGTAAAAGTTTGTCCAACAGGCATTGATATACGCAACGGAACACAAATGGAATGTGTGGGTTGCACAGCCTGCATAGATGCCTGTAATAAAATGATGGATGCAGTAGGAAAACCAAGAGGTCTCGTCCGGTATGCTTCGGAAAATGGTATTGCTGAAAATAAGAAACTCAGCTATACAGGCCGGATGAAATTCTATACTGTTCTTCTATTCGTTTTATCAGGCATACTTGCCACTTTATTACTCACCCGAAAAGATATTGACGGAACCATAGTAAGAACCCGCGGACAACTCTACCAGGAAAGAGGAACAGACAGCCTGAGCAATCTGTTCAATATCAAAATCATCAACAAAACAATTAAAGACATACCCGTTACCCTTCGCCTGGAAGGTGATGCTGCCAAAGCAGGAAAGATTGAAATGATCGGATCAGGGGAGGTAATGCTGAAACAGGAAGACCAGGCAAGCGGGTCATTCTTTATTGTATTACCAAGAACCTTTATTAATAAAAGAAAAATAAAACTGGGTGTGGGACTTTATGAAGGCGAAAAAAGAATAACCACAATTAAAACTAATTTTACGGGTCCTTTCAGCAGAAAATAAAATAATTATGAACTGGGGAAATAAGTTATTATTGACTTTCATTGTTTTTGGCCTAGGTATGGGTTATCTCGTTTACCGGTCTATGAATACAAACTACGAATTAGTTGAATCAGATTATTATAAACAGGAATTACAATACCAGCAGGTCATTGACGGAGCAGCGCAGGCAAATGCCCTTTCCTCTCCGGTAAGAGTGAAACAAACTAAAGAAACTGTGTTGCTGCAGTTACCGGATGAAATGAAGAATAAAACTATTGAAGGGGATGTTTGGTTTTACTGTGCATACGATTCAAAAAAAGATAAAAAATTCTCTCTGAAAACTGATAACCACGCCAGCCAGTCATTTAGTTCGGCAACTATTGCTCCCGGAAACTACACCTTAAAAATTAAATGGAGCAATGATGGAAAAAACTATTATTCTGAAAAATATATCACCATACTTTAGTACATGTTATGGGCTGCATTAATATCAGGATTCACACTGGGAGCTGCCGGCAGTCTTCATTGCGTAGGCATGTGCGGCCCTTTAAGCCTGGCAATACCAACACAACATCTTTCTAAACCCAAAAAATTCTTTTCACTCCTTGTTTACCAGTTTGGCAGAATCATCACTTACAGTACAATAGGTCTCCTTTTTGGTCTTGCAGGCAGAAGGATATATATAAGCGGGTACCAGCAATGGTTTTCTATTGCATTGGGTATTGCTGTACTGGTCTTGGCTTTCATTTATTTTATACAAAAGCATACAGTTCACCTGTCGTTTTTTAACCGTTTTTACATAAGTGTTCAGCAGTTAATAGGTAAACTTATCAAAAGATCAGGCGGTGCGGGTAGTTTTTTGCTTCTAGGTCTGGCAAACGGGTTATTACCCTGCGGTCTTGTTTATGTTGCAGTTGCAGCTACACTTTCATTCTCAGAAATAGTAGAAAGTGTTGGGTTTATGGCAATGTTTGGAGCCGGTACTTTGCCAGCCATGATGCTTATCAGCTATGCAGGCCAATTAATGCATCCCGAAGCAAGACAATTAATGAGAAAAGCTGTTCCGCTATTCATCACATTGATGGGAGTAGTACTTATACTCCGCGGATTGAATCTCGGTATTCCTTATATAAGTCCTGAATTGCCATCATCTCCCGGGGATGCAACTATCTGTCATCCGCAATAGGCTATAAGCTTTCTCCCAATCTGAATACTTGCATTACTTACCCGCCTGTCATGCGAATAATCAATTTTGCAAAATCGAAATATACTACAACCTATCCATATCATAATTAAGCGGATACTAAATAAATCAACTCAGCTGCCTAAAAAAAATTTCCGGTAAGTAGAAAAAACATACAAAACAATGAAATGCTAACCAGAATAATTGGTTTGCTTTTCTTTTATTCAATTCTATTTTCCGCTTAAAAACAAAAAACAAGCTAAAAATTGCTTAAAGAATATCAGGCTCCCTGTATTCTGGCAGAGAGATAGTTGCTTCAGTTCCCTTTTCCAGTTCACTCCATAATTTTATATCTCCGCCAAGCAGGTTTACATATCTTTTCACAATTGGCAGGCCAAGGCCGGTACCCTGTATATTACTGACATTTTTTGCTCTGAAAAAAGTGCTGAATAGGTGAGGCTGATCCTCAGCCGGTATGCCAAGCCCCCTGTCTTTTACAGTAATAATAAGTTTTTTGCCCTGGTTACTGGTATTTACATTTACTATTTTACCCTCCTGAGAAAATTTAATAGCGTTAGAAAGCAAATTGAGCAATATATTTTTAAGCATTCTTTTATCAGTAATGAAATGAGACTCTCCGGTGCAGGAAGTAATTATTTCCTGTCCGTTCTTCAGATGCGCTTTCATTTCATCCACCACATCTTCAATAAAATCCTTAACACAGAATGAGGTTACTGTTATACCTACTTTCCCTTCTTCCAGTTTTCCGAGAGACAGAAAATCCTCCAGCAACTCGTTCATGTGATTCACAGAATCTTTTATACGGCGGATATGTCTTTCTCTTTTTTCAAAATCCTCAAGTGACGGATACTTGGAAACCAGGGTGGCAGATGAAAGGATAGTGCTTAATGGTGTCCTGAATTCATGGGAAGCCATCGAAACAAAGCGGCTTTTGATCTCATTTAACTGCTTTTCTTTATCCAGCGATTCACTAAGTTCCTGCTGCGATTCCTCCAGCTTTTGCAAGGCTTCTTTCAGAATGATGGTCCGTTCCTCCACTTTCCCCTCAAGATCTGTATTTAGCTTCCTGATATCATCGCTGATTTTCTCCAATTCCATTTTTTGCCTCAGCAGGTTCTTTTCTATTTCTTTTCTTGACGTGATATCGACAATAAAGCCAATGACAAATGGCTCATTCTTTTGCATATACTGGCTAAGACTCACCTCAACCGGAAACTCACTCCCATCTTTTCTCCTGGCATATAAGTCCCTGCCTGAACCCATCGATCTGTTAGACGGGTTTTTATGGAATCCATCCCTCAGGCTCAAATGGCGGTCATGAAATCGATGGGGAATGAGTGTCTCAATTTTTTCTTCAAAAAGTTCCGAAGCAGAATACCCGAACATTCTTTCTGCAGCCGGATTTACGAGAATTATTTTACCATGCTTGTCTGTAAGTAAGATCCCTTCCGTAGCATTTTCAAACAATGAAGCCATATGTGTTTTCTCGAATTCAAAATTTTGCTGCATTTTCTTTAAATAAAAAATGACAATAACTGAGAAAACGACCACAAAAAGTGAATAAATCTGGGAAAGTAAGGCTCTTATAATATCGTGTTGTTCATCCTTAAAATAAATTACAAGGCCCGTCATTACTATCATACTGGCCACACCCGCTATTAAAGTAGATCTCCAGCCCGGTATGAATGCTGTAAGAATAATAAAAAGTAACAGGCCACTCACTGCAAGCTGGTAGTCACTGAACAAAAATGCCATGGTAAGCGAAAAACCAAATACAAGTAAAGCTCCAATCTTTATTAACCGGCTGTTCAGATTATTCATAAATTGAAAAAATCAGGCAACAAAATAAGAATAAAAAGGCCTTGAAACAGTAAACGGGCTACCCTCTTTCCAAAAGTTCTTTTTCCATCGAAATAGCCTTAGGAAAAAGAATCTCATTTTCAAGATACACATGCTGAACAAGGTCGTCATCCAGTTCTTTCAGCAGTGAATAAGCAAGGCGGTGGCTGGTGCAGGCGCCGTCAGGTATTGTATAATTATTAGTAAGTGTCCTTAGCTGTTCCAGTGCGTTCCCAAGATCATCATGTTCATGATGCATGGTTTCCTCTATTGGCTTACGCAGTGTACGTACCAGCAGGCTGGCATAGGATTCCTTACTGTCGTATGCATGGGATATCTGGCGGATATAGGGGAAAATTATTTCTTCCTCCTGCAGCAAATGGGGAATCATTATTTTATCCAGAAAATTTATTTTCGACTCCACCTCGGTAAGGAATGGGTATTTTTTTCTGTGTTCTCCCACAAATTTGGTTACATGATCTTTGATTTCAGGCAGGGAACGCCTTAGATACTCATGATGAACATTTACAATATAATCGGTCAGAAAATCAATTTTCCAGCTATTATATGGAAGTGATCCAGGAATATTAATAACCCGGCAAGCTTCTGTCAGTTCTTCCATTATTCGCCCGGCAGCCAGATTTTTTGTTTCAAAGACCATTTTCAGGGGCCATCTTACACCGCAGCAATATTCAATTCCATATTTACGGAATACAGTGGCAGTCCTGTAATGCTCTTTTACGATATCGGCAGCACAAGAATTTTCATTGATTACGGTAGAATGGGTCAGCTTCATAACAGATCTTTCGCTGGCAAAATAGTAAGATGCCTAACCTGAAAACCTGATTTTAATCAATTCTGGCCCAAAAAGGGGTTAATCCCATGTCAAATCCGGATTGTACTCGAAAAATTGGCTGACACATATCAATTAAAGTTATGATTAAGATCACTTTCGGGTCATTTAGTCAACTGTACTTTTGATCCAGAGGTGAAAAAATACACTTAAAATGTGGCTCATGAAAATGAGCTATCGTTGGTTTTTGTTTCAATGTCAACCCCCGGTTCCCCGGGGGTTTCTTTATTAATGAACTACATTTAGGATATGAAAGGAACGGCTTTTTTAATGCTATTGACTTTCCTCTTCAGCTCATCCTGCGCTAAAAAACAATCAGCTGATGACGATAATGTGTCGCCGGTTGTTACTATTAGTAACCCGGTAAACAATCAAATTTTTAACAACGGGCAACCCATTACTATTTCGGGTACCGTAACAGATAATGTTTATATCGCGGAAATCCATATTCACATAAGTAATAGTCATACCGGAGCTTTGCTGATGGATGTGCACCTGTATCCGGGCACTAATTCAACTACATTCAATCAATCCATAATAGCCGTTTCGGGTATCAATTACAAAATTCAGGTTCTTGCTAAAGACCGTTCAGTGAATGAAGGCCTTGATACCATTCTCGTCTCCTGCAATTAAGCAGTTCCTATCTTTGCTACATGCACATAGATATTCTTTCTGTTCTTCCGGAATTGCTCGAAAGTCCGTTTCAGCATAGCATGATGAAAAGAGCACAGGATAAGGGGCTTTTGAATATACAGGTTCATCACCTGCGCAAATGGGCCGTGAATGAATACGGGCAAATAGACGATTACCAGTATGGAGGCGGTGCCGGTATGGTAATGATGTGCGAACCATTGGCAAAAGCAATTGATGAATTATCGGCAATCAGAAAGTATGATGAAATAATATATATGACACCGGATGGAAACACTTTCAACCAAAAGATGGCCAACGCCTTTTCTTTGAAGGAAAGCCTTCTTATCATCTGCGGTCATTATAAAGGCATAGATGAAAGAATAAGAGAACATTATGTAACTAAAGAAATATCTGTAGGTGATTTTGTAGTAAGCGGTGGTGAGATACCTGCAGCTTTATTAGTTGATGCCATCGGAAGATTGATTCCCGGCGTATTGAATGATGAGACCTCCGCTCTTACAGATTCTTTCCAGGATAATTTACTGGCTCCTCCTGTGTATACAAGACCGGTGGATTTTCGTGGCTGGAAAGTTCCTGATATCTTAATGAGTGGTAATCATACACTGATTGATGAATGGCGCCACGAACAATCTATGCAAAGAACAAAAGACCGAAGACCTGATCTGCTGCAGGATCAGTAACAGTATTTTGTCTTTCTTTTAATGAGCTCCTTTGTTTCATACTTAAAGTAAGAAAATGATACCTCAATATTTTCGTCCAGCCATAGCAATTATTGCATTAGGCTTATTTTTTTCATGTACTTCACAAAAGAAAATTGTAAATGAAATACCTCTTGTAAAAGTTCCGGGTGTAATGAAAGAATTCAGGGCTGCCTGGATAGCTACTGTAGCGAATATCAACTGGCCGAACAAACCGGGGCTAAGCACCGAAGAGCAAAAAAAAGAAGCTGTTGAATTGCTTGATTTCTTACAAAAACACAATTTCAATGCCGCCATCCTGCAGGTGAGGCCGCAATGTGATGCATTATACAAAAGCGAACTGGAACCATGGTCTTATTATCTTACCGGCAAACAAGGGCAGGCTCCTTCACCTTACTATGATCCTCTTGAATTCTGGGTAGAGGAAGCACATAACAGAGGTATTGAATTACATGTGTGGCTCAATCCTTACCGGGCACACCATAAAGATGGAAAAGAGATCACAGAACAATCTATTGTGAAGAAAAGGCCTGAACTGGCTCTTTATTTAAAAGAAGGCTATTGGTGGCTGGATCCGGCACAAAAAGGAACGCAGGATCATTCAACTGCTGTAGTGATGGATCTTGTAAACAGGTATGATATTGATGGTGTTCATTTTGATGATTACTTCTATCCTTATCCATCATATAATCTCGGTGAAGATTTTCCGGATTCAGTGAGTTGGAATGCCTATAAAACAGGAGGTGGCAAACTATCACGAAGCGATTGGCGCCGGGAGGCTGTCAATTCGTTTATTGGGGGTTTATATAAGAAGATCAAAGCAGCCAAACCCTATGTGAAATTTGGATTAAGCCCTTTTGGTATCTGGCGGCCGGGTTATCCTGAATCAATAGAAGGTTTTGACCAATATGAACAACTATATGCTGATGCAAAATTATGGCTTAACAAAGGATGGATAGACTATTTCACCCCACAGCTTTATTGGCCCATCAACCGGCAAACACAAAGCTTTCCTGTATTGCTGGGATGGTGGTCGGAAGAAAATATAATGAAAAGGCATTTATGGCCGGGTATGAGTGTAGGCAGAGATACCAGTGTGCGGTCAGTAAATGAAACGCTGAACCAGATCATGATTACACGGGGTATGGTTCCCGAAAGTAAAGGAGCTGTTCACTGGAGCATTTCATCCGTCATCAAAAACTCAAATTTGTCAAAAGCCTTATTGGAAAACATTTACAAGAAACAAGCATTGGTACCTGCAAGTCCCTGGCTGGATAATAAAGCACCGGCAGCGCCAGTTATTACCACTAACAAATCAGATAAGATAACCATCAGTTGGAACCATCCGGATGAAAAAGATGTGTTCAAATGGGTAGTATATTATAAATATGGTAATAACTGGAATTATACAATACTAAACAGGAATGACAGAACATATTCTTTAAGCAATCCAATCGAAGTCAATAAAACAATTGTCAACCTGACACAGGTTGCTGTAACTGCGGTTGACAGAACAGGCAATGAAAGTGTGAGAAAGGAGATTACTATTAAATAAATTCCTTTATCAAACGATTGTTTCAATTTTATGAACTTCATTATTATAGCAATAATTTTATGAACTTGCAGCAATAATAAATTGCAGTATGAGTACCAACCGCAGAAATTTTCTTCGTCGTATGGCTATCGGAAGTGGTGTATTAGCCGCTGGCCTCCCTTCTTTCGCTAAAGTAATCGGAGCTGATGATGAACAAATGGATCGTTCAGCCCTACTTGAAAACAATGGGCAACGATTCAACATGTGCGGATATGCCGCTCCTAAAATTGAAACTGTCCGCATTGGTATTGTAGGGCTCGGCATGAGAGGTTCGGATGCAGTGGAAAGACTTAGCTATATAGATAGGGTGGAGATAGCAGCCCTCTGTGATAAATATCCCGACCGGGTAACTGCTGCGCAAAAGACATTAGAAAATATGGGGAGACCAAAAGCCAAAGAATACAGTGGTGAAGAAGGTTGGAAAGCCCTGTGTGAGAGCAATGATATTGACCTGGTTTATACTCCCACTCCATGGCACCTGCACACTCCTGTTGCATTACTGGCGATGAAAAATGGGAAACATGCTGCTACAGAAGTCCCTGCCGGTAAAACGATGGATGAATTATGGGAACTGGTGGAAACATCCGAAAAAACAAGAAAACATTGCATGATGCTGGAGAATTGCTGCTATGATTTCTTTGAATTACTTACTCTGAACATGGCAAGGCAGGGTATGTTTGGAGAACTGGTACATGCAGAAGGAGCCTACATACATGACCTCAGCAAAGACTGGAACTTTAATAAAAAGGCATACGCTGATATGTGGCGGCTGAAGGAAAATATCGGGCATAATGGAAACCTGTATCCGACTCATGGGTTAGGCCCGATTGCACAATGCATGAACATAAACAGGGGAGATAAATTTGATCACCTTGTCAGTATGAGTACCAATGATTTCACCATGAATAATATGGCTAAAGAGTTGGCGGCAAAAGATGATTTCTTTAAGGAGTATATTGACAAACCTTACCGGGGTAACATGAATACTACATTGATACGAACAAATAAAGGTAAAAATATTATGGTACAACATGATGTTTCGACGCTACGGCCTTATTCAAGAATTCATTTAATAAGCGGGACCAAAGGGGCTGCACAAAAATGGCCAGGGCCACAACGTATAGCCTTTGGACATAGCTGGATAAAACCCGAAGAGTTAAAACAACTTGAAGAAAAATATGCTCTCCCAATCGTTAAACATATTGGCGAAATAGCCAAAGAAGTGGGCGGACATGGGGGTATGGATTTTATCATGGACTGGCGGTTGATTGATTGTCTCCGGAATGGTCTTCCGCTTGACCAGGATGTGTATGATGCAGCTGCATGGAGCTGCATTATGCCGCTCAGTGAAAGATCAGTTTCCAAAAAATCCAGAACGGTTGATATCCCGGATTTTACCCGCGGTGACTGGCAAACTAATAAACCGGTTGATCTTACATTGGATGGGGCCGCCACCACCAAAGTCAGAAAAGCAGAAAAAAAGTAGTACAACCGGAAATACAAACAGATTTACATAAGATACCATCACCAAGATAAAACTGTGTTTAGCAGTTTTGGTTATAACCAATAATCCCATTTATCCTATTATTTTAAAGGCAAGCCTTAATAATAATCCCTATATTTAAAATAAATAGAGAAAAAATGTCAAAAATTATTTTCAATAATAAAAACAGGGCATTCTATACCGCCCTTAAAGCAGACGTTGATCAGTATTTCCAGGAAAATAAGTTGAAAAAGACAGGCAATCTTGAATTATATACTAAGGCCCTTGTTCTTATCCCTTTAGCATTGGCTATTTATCTCAGTTTATTATTTATTCCCGTCCCGGCTTTCGCAGGTATATTACTTTGTGCACTTTTAGGATTTGTTCTGGCTTCTATTGGATTTAATGTGATGCATGATGCCTGCCATTACAGCTTCTCCAGTAAAAAATGGGTGAACGAGTTATTTGGTCTCACATTAAATGCACTTGGGGGAAATGCTTTTCTATGGAAGTTCAAACATAATGTTTTGCATCATACCTATACAAATATTGATGGGCTTGATGATGATATTGCCAAAAGTCCATTGATGCGCCAGGCCCCTACCCAAAAATGGGTGCCGGCTCACAAGTTGCAGCATATATATGTGGTGCTTGTATATGCTATTGCTTCTTTTGCCTGGATATTTATTATGGATTTTAATAAATACTTCAATAAAAAAGTAAATACAACAGCAATACATGAAATGAGCCTGAAAGAGCACATCATTTTCTGGGTAACCAAATTACTTTACTTGCTTTTTTATATTCTCATTCCTGTTGCGATGCTTGGGTGGAACGCATGGATGTGGGGCTTCATAGTAATGCATATCTCCATGGGGCTGACACTTGCCATCGTATTTCAACTTGCGCATGTAGTGGAAGAAACCGAGTTTGAAGTGGCAGGGATAGAACCTAAGTTAATTGATTCAGAATGGGCTGCCTACCAGGTACGTTCAACCTGCAATTTCGCTCCCAAAAACAGGTTTATTAATTGGTTTGCCGGAGGGCTGAATTTTCAAATAGAACACCACCTGTTTCCGAAGATCAGCCATATACATTACAGAAAGATCAGCCCTCTGGTAGAAAAAAACTGTATTGAGTTTGGCTTACCTTATAACAAGTATAAAACAATGTCAAAAGCAATTGCTTCACATTTCCGGTTAATGAAGCACTTTGGTAAAAAGCCAGCACCTGTAACTGTTCCTATTGCATGAACCGGACAATTTAAAAAGACTTCTTTGAGTTTTACTCTTTCTCCTTTTCTTCATTCTTGAGACCAATTACCGGAAGCATTACCTGGTGAATTAGCTTATTCAGCTTAGCCAGGTCTTCATCGATCACTTTTTTCAATTTCGTTAACTGAAGATCTGTTTGTGCAGCCAGTTCCGTATATGCTTCCTTCGCCTGCCGGGATGGCGCCGTATTACCTGCTGCAGCGGCATTATATACACTGGCAAGTTTATCATCCAGCTTTATCGGAAAATTCAATACATCCTGGCTGCTTTTGGCTTTTGTCTGGTGCAATGCCTCTTCTATTGCCGTAATCTGTTTATTGATCGTATCTGCTTGTTCTTTTATTTCCCTGGGTATACTTTTTCCTACACGGCTGTTGAAATCTGCCAGCTGCTGTCTTATATCTTTGATATTCTTCACTGCTTTCATCACTTCAGAGAATTTATCTCTTACAGTCAGTAAAAAGTTAACCTGTTCATCGTATTCTGCTGTGGTAGTTTTATAATTAGGATCACCTAAAATGGTAAACCCAACTTCAGCAGTATCAGCGCCAGACCTGAGTTTTGCTATGTATTCTCCCGGTGCTGCCTTCGGGCCTCTTACAAACCCATTCCACAGTATTAACCCCTCAACCCTTTCGGCCACTGGATAATTCATATCCCATACAAACTGGTTCATCCCTTTATTAACCTCGATCTTATTTTCTTTTGAACTGGTAGAAAATGATTTTATCAGTTTCCTGTTCTTATCCAGCATTTCGATAACAAGCTTTGTTGAGTCTGTTACGTTCTTTTTGAAATAGTTTATAACGATCCCGTTGGGGGGATTCAATCCCACATTACGCATTGTTCCGCCAAAACCACCTCCTCTTCCACCGGATGGCATGCGGTAAGCAGGATTAACATTGAAAACATGTAGTGTTTTCTCTGTGACCGCAGCAGCTGATTGCTGTACGATGGATAAATCATCGAGTACATAAATACTTCTGCCCTGTGTAGCCACGATAAGGTCATTATTTTTTATAGCCAGATCGGTTATCGGCGTTACCGGCAGATTCAACTGAAATGATCTCCAGTTTGCCCCGCCATCATAAGAGATATACATACCGTACTCTGTTCCTGCATACAACACTCCTTGTCTTTTTTTATCAGCCCGTATTGCTCTCGCAAAATGTATGTTTGAAATGCCATTGGTAATCAGTCTCCATGTTTTACCATAATCTTCCGTTTTGTAGATATATGGTCTGAAGTCATCCGACTTGTACCGGGTTCCTACAAAATAAGCAACTCCTTTTTTGAAAGGATCAGCTTCCACGCAATTCCACATCATTGCTTTGGGGCAATCCTTAGGCGTTACATTCTCCCAGTTCTTCCCACCATCCTTACTAACATGAATCAATCCATCATCACTGCCTGCCCATAACAGATCCTTTTCATACGGAGATTCTGCTGCAGTAAATATGGTACAGTAGTACTCAACCGATGTATTGTCCTGGGTAACGGGCCCTCCGCTGGAAGCTTGTTTTGATTTATCATTTGTTGTCAGGTCTGGAGATATCTGTTCCCAACTCTTTCCTTCATTCTCTGTTACGAACAAATGATTACCGGCTGCATATAATCTTTTTGAATTATGTGGTGAGAAAAAGATCGGGTAATTCCACTGGAAACGATACCTCGCTGCTTCGGCACCGGCGCCCATATTATCAATGGGCCAAACATTGATCAAACGGCTTTCACCGGTACGATGATCCAGTCGTTGTAACATACCCATATAATTTCCGCCGTAAGTTATATCCGGGTTTTCGGGATCGGCCACCACATAACCACTTTCACTTCCGGCAGCTGTTTCCATATCTGTTGCCGTAATAGCAGCTCCGTAAGTGCGGCTGCGGATACGAAAAGCACTGTTATCCTGCTGCCCTCCTAATATGCGATAAGGAAATGCATTGTCTGTACTCAGGCGATACACCTGTGCTGTTGGCTGGTTCAGATAGGTACTCCAGTTGTTTCCACCGTCAAATGACACTTGTCCTCCACCATCGTCAGCCACAATCATTCTGTTTCCATCTTCGGGATCGATCCACAGATCATGATGATCACCATGCGGCGTTGAAATGCTTTTGAAAGTTTTTCCTCCATCCGTACTGATCATAAAATTTACATTCGGGCAATACACTTTATTCTCATTCTTCGGATCTACAAATACTTTGGTATAATACCAGGCCCGCTGACGGATATTATTATCATTGCTGGTGAGTGACCATGTTTCCCCTGCATCTGCACTCATAAATAGCCCACCTTCCTTATTCTCAATAAGGGCATATACTTTATCTGTATTGGAAGGAGCAACAGCCACGCCAACAATACCCCATGTATTTTTTGGCAATCCTTTACCGGTTGAAATATTGGTCCATGTTTCTCCACCGTCTGTACTTTTCCATAAAGCACTTCCGTCACCACCACTCTCCAGTGAATAGGGAGTACGGACCAATCGCCAGGTGCCTGCATAAAAAACAGCAGGGTTACCCGGTTCCATCACCAGGTCGCTGCAACCGGTCTGATTATTTACAAAAAGCGTTTTTCGCCATGTTTTACCTCCATCAGTAGTTTTAAATACACCTCTTTCTTCGTTGGGGCCAAATAAATGACCCATAACGGCCACCCACACTATATCAGGATTTTTAGGATGAATAATAATGCGGATGATATGCCGTCCGTCTTTCAATCCAATATTCTTCCATGTTCTGCCGGCATCATCGCTGCGCCACATACCACCCAATCCTTCACTTACATTTCCACGCATGGTGTTTTCCCCTTCGCCTGCATATAATATTGTTTCATCAGAAGGGGCCACAGCCACAGCACCTATGGAGCCGCCAAAATATTTATCTGAAATATTTATCCAGTTGCTGCCGCCATCAGCTGTTTTCCATACACCACCACCGGTGCCGCCAAAATAAAAAGTAGTTTTATTTTTATAGCTGCCCGCTACCGCTGCGCTTCTTCCACCGCGGAAAGGACCAATAAGACGATACTTTACATTTTTTAAAAGAACATCTTCCTTATTTTCTGTAATAACCGGAGTTACAGGTTTTGTTTTTTGTGCAATAAGATGAAATGTAAAAGCAAAGGCAACCGAAAGAAGTAATAGTTTTCTCATAACAGGTGTGGCATTTTGATTTGAAGTTACTGATTTACCTTTATTCAAATTAATTACATGTCGTCGTTCTCCCTCACCGGTAATCTTGTTGATGTACACCAGCAAAAAATATATTTCGCAGAAATAGAGATTGAAAATAAAAGAATCACTTCCATCAGGAAAATTAATCCCTCCCCCCACGGGGGAGATGGAGGGGGCTTTATTCTTCCCGGCTTTATCGACAGTCATGTCCATATCGAAAGCTCCATGCTGGTTCCGTCTGAATTTGCAAGACTGGCTGTAGTACATGGCACGGTTGCTACAGTTAGCGATCCGCATGAAATAGCCAATGTGTGCGGTATGGAAGGAGTAGATTTTATGATTGAAAACGGGAAGACCGTTCCTTTCAAATTCAACTTCGGCGCACCGAGCTGCGTACCTGCTACTGTATTTGAAACAGCCGGCGCAGCACTCGACTCAGCAGATGTAGAAAAACTTTTACAAAGGGATGAAATAAAATACCTGAGTGAAATGATGAACTTTCCCGGTGTGCTCAATAAAGATGAAGAAGTGATGGAAAAGATTGCTGCAGCTCATCGGTTAGGCAAACCAGTTGATGGCCATGCCCCGGGATTGAAAGGAGAACAAGCCCGACTTTATATAGAAAGAATCTCACAACCTGCAGACTCCAAATTCCCCCCTTCGGGGGGATTTAGGGGGGCCACAGATCATGAATGCTTTACAAAAGAAGAGGCGCTGGATAAATTGCAATACGGAATGAAGATCATTATCCGTGAAGGAAGCGCCGCTAAAAATTTTGAAGCGCTGATTGATCTATTGAATGACTGGCCGGATATGATACTATTCTGCAGTGATGATAAACATCCTGACAGTTTGGTACTGGGTCATATCAACCAGCTTTGTGCAAGAGCTGTTGCAAAAGGTATTGATATTTTTAAAATATTAATGGCCGCCTGTGTGAACCCGGTAGTTCATTACAAACTGGATGTGGGATTACTGCGTGAAGGCGATCCGGCAGATTTTATTGTAGTAAAAGACCTGGAAAATTTTGAAGTGGAAAAAACCTTTATTGACGGGCAGCTAGTAGCCGAAGATGGCAAATCAAAAATAAAAAGTCAAAAGGCCGGGTTGCTCAATAACTTTTCATGTAATAAAAAACAAGTCAGTGATTTTGAGATCCCATTCATCACTAACCATTCACCACTTACTATATCTGTCATTGAAGCACTGGACGGGCAATTGATCACCAACAGGCTTTCCTTTTCACCCAAAGTGGCAGACGGGAAAATTGTTAGTGATACAGAAAGAGATATTTTGAAAATCGTTGTGGTAAACCGGTACAATAATGCACCGGCAGCAACAGCCTTTATCAAAAATTTTGGATTGAAACAGGGTGCACTGGCTTCTTCGGTAGCACACGACAGTCATAATATTGTCGCCGTGGGTGTGGATGATGAAAGTATCTGCGGGGCCGTTAACCTGGTGATTGAACACAAGGGAGGTGTAAGTTTTTATAATGATGATCTTGAAATGATCGTTCCCCTGCCCGTTGCCGGCTTAATGAGCAATGAAGATGGCTATAAAATTGCTGAACAATATTCGCTGCTCGATAAAGTGGTGAAAGAAGCAGGCTCAACACTGGGCTCACCATTTATGACACTCTCCTTTATGGCCCTTCTGGTAATACCGCATCTGAAACTGAGTGATAAGGGATTGTTTGATGGAGACAATTTTGAGTTTGTTCAACAACAGGTATAGGTCCTTTTTTATACCTTTATAGTATGTCAGCAAAAGCAAAGCCCATTTTCAACAAACGAATTTTTTGGGACGTTGTGTTCGAAAATATTGATTACGATGCAAAAGCCAATTTTGTAATAGAACGGGTATTTGAACGGGGCGATGTGGACGACATCCGAAACTGCCGGCGATATTATGGTGATGAAAAGGTAACTGCGGCTTTACTGAATGCAAAATTTTTACCAGAACAGACCATGTATCTCGCAAGCGCAGTTATCAATAAACCCCTAAAGGAATTCAGATGCTATACGTTGAGACAGTTGAACCCAGGACTTTTTCCTTACTAAAAAAACTTTTTGAGGTTCCTGAACTAAACGATTTCCGCCTTGTTGGCGGTACTGCGCTGTCATTGTTATACGGCCACAGAGTTTCTGTTGACCTTGATTTATTTTCTAACAAACCTTTGGATAACACACTAGTTATAACCGGGCTGGAAAGATCTTTTGGGCCTGCTTTTGTAAACAGGTCAACCAATCCCCGCTTCGGAATTTTTTGCTTTATTGACAACGTAAAAATTGATCTTATACACCATCCCCATCCACTCATTCGTTCCGAACAAATTGCTGATGGAATAAAAATGTTTTCCACCGAAGATATCATTGCCATGAAAGTGCAGGCTATATTAGGCAGGGGCAAGAAGAAAGATTTTTGGGATGTAGCTGAACTGCTAAAACATTTCTCCGTTGAAGACTTTATCCGTTTTCATAAAGAAAAGTATACCACCCAAAACCTGATGATTACCGTGCCCCAGGCCATTACCTATTTTGCCGATGCAGAGGAAAGTGAAGACCCGGTAAGCCTGAAAGAGCAAACATGGGAGAGAGTAAAAGAGTTTATCAGTGAAAAAGTAAGCAGTTATTTACGATAAGAATTATGCTATAGATATATTTAGTGGAGACAGATTTGAGTTTGTTCAATAACTTTTGTTCAAATTATCATTGCTCTTCAGCTTAAAACTGAACAAGAAGTTGCGTATATTTAAGAGTAAGCAGCCATTTTATTAGCGACCTTCGAGAAACATATTCCATGAAAGTATTAATACAAATTTCAGTTTTCTCTTTTCTGGTTTCAACTTCTTCATGTCAGACGGCAAATCCAAAAGACAAAATTATTTTTGACAAAAACAAATGCTATGACGAAAAGCTGATGCTTTTAAAAAAGACCCAATTATATAACGAGGTAATGTCTGCATTCCGTGACACTTTCCAAATACTAAAAACAAAAAAAGAATACTTCGGCGTTCCAGAAGTTGTGACCAACCAAATTGATGACGCAATATTTTTCAAGAAAGACAGTAGTGAATGTATGCTGCTAGTATTACAAAAATCAAGTCCTGATTTAGTATTTGCGACAGCCAGAACTGTTCGAGGCTTTTTCAAAGACAATAAGTGGCAGTTTGACGTTAGCATGGACTTTTATTATGAAAGAGACTATTTTAAACTTTTCAAAGAAAACAGTTTTGAGAACATTTCAAAGCTCGCCAGGTACAGCGTTTTGACAGATGGTAATATAAAAAGAAAAGGCTGTGAAATTGACGACTACTTTTGGTTCGAACATCTCAAAGATTAACAAAAAAAACGGCTGCTAACATGAACTGTGTAAAAAACCAAACAAATTTTGATCTTTTTTAAGGTTTAGCTGAACAATAGTTTGGTTGATATAATGTGTTGTTTTTTACTACTGCAAATACCTGTTTTAGAAGTTTGTTACATACTGCTATTAATGCCTGTTTACCCGTTTTCCCGTTCGCTTATAATCTGCAGTCCGGGCTTAACAACAAATCTCAGCTACAGAATCTGCCTGCCGGCAGGCAGGTATTACACAGTAGAAGGCCTTGGTTAATAATCTCCCCCAACTTTCACATTCCCTTAATAAGTAAAAGGGGCCTTTCCAGCATCTAATTCGTAAATAAGGTAACATAGCCCCCCGCAGGGTTGACAAAGTGCAGAGTGAAAAGGGCCATACTGTTAAAAGCCTTTTTATGAAACAGACACTGCACATATCTGCCGTTTTCGATCAGCCTGAGTTTGTACAGAACCTGGTAGAAAGATTAGCTTACCGCCGATACGAATTCGGTTTCAGCAAGCAACTAATGCCCCGTGGTCTGAAAGCTCTCGAAACATCTTCTACAGAAACATATGTAAGCGGTACCATGGCCATTGATGCCACCCATAATGAACCAATCAATATGCCTTTTATTACCTGCTTCCTGTTCACCTGTATCAAAGGAAAAAGCGATCCTTACCAGCTGATCTGGAGCTGCTCCCTGTCATAAGGCCCGTTTTTAATTCCGTACCTTTTTTTCACCCTTTTATATCCGCCATTCACCGATAACAGCCTCTATATTACCCATCTGTCATTGACCATTCCATACTGACCTCATAGATTTGATTAAAATTTGAACATATGAGGGAAGATTTCAGAAACAGGATGAAGGAAGGCAAGATGCACTGGGAAACAACATGGGAGAACCGCAGCCGGCATGGTCATATCTGGACAGGCTTATTTATTCTGCTGGTAGGTGTGGCGGCCCTGCTAAAAGCCAGCATAACCGATCTGCCCGACTGGCTCTTCAGCTGGCAAACATTCCTGATAGCGTTGGGTATATTCATTGGTTTCAAACACGGATTTCGTGGTGCCGCATGGCTAATACTGATAATGGTGGGTACCGCCTTTTTACTGCGTGACCTTTACCCGGAGCTGGCTATCCGCCGCTATATATGGCCTTTTATACTGATTCTAATTGGCGCCTTTATTATCATCCGCCCCCGGCGCAAAAGCTGGGAGCAATGCGGCTGGGATAATAAAAAAAAGAACAGTACCAGCGACAGTGCTTCTATTTTAAACGATGAGGAAACCTGGAGCAAAGATGATTTTGTCGATTCCACTTCCATCTTCGGTGGCGATAAGAAAAATATATTATCGAAAGACTTCAAAGGTGGTGATATCGTAAACATCTTTGGTGGTACTGAGCTAAACCTCACACAGGCTGATATAAAAGGAAAAGTACCGATCGAGATCACTACCATTTTTGGCGGCACCAAACTGATCGTTCCTTCCAACTGGGAAGTAAAATCAGAAGCCGTTACCATTTTCGGAGGACTTGAGGATAAGCGGTCGGTAACAGCACTGCCGGAGAATCCCGATAAAATATTACTGCTAAAAGGGACGGTGATATTCGGAGGAATAGAAATAAAAAGTTTTTAGCAACCACATGTGTTGCCCCTGTAAACCTGATCAACTAATTAACCAATAACCAACTTATGAACTGGTATCTTACAAAAATGGTCTTTCGCATTATCTGCGGCGATGGAAACCATACAGCACAGTTTGATGAGCAGCTCCGGCTGGTAACTGCTGCCAGCAAGGAAGAAGCTTTTCATAAAGCGCAGCTCATGGGAATGAAAGAAGAAGAGATGTTTTTTAACAGCCAGTTGCAACTGGTGCAGTGGCAGTTTATCAGCGTAAGTGAATTGTACCAGCTGAATGAACTGATCGATGGCGCTGAAGTGTACAGCCGAATAGAAGAAAGAGAGAATGCGGATAGCTACATGCACATCATTCATAAGAAAGCGGAACAGATACGATTTGGCAATACCCTTGAAATGCTGAACCTGGCTTAATGCAATGGCAAATTCACCATTATCTGTCATAAAATTCAGGATCATTTTCATAACCTGCTGGCTGATCATCATGGCTGATCATGCTATGCTGCTGCATTTTTTTGACTTGCCATGGGATGTAGCTATTTATGATGCTTTGATCAGTAATATACTATTGTTGCTGTCCTGCATGCTGGTGATGACGGTGCTTCGTTACTATCTTCCCCGCGGCCAGCAATACATCAATGTTTTTGCTTTATGCTTATTGCTCACTATTTTATGGCTCATACTTTCCAAATGGTTATTAAAATTGTTTCTCGGGTACCAGGATGGCTACACAGAATTGCTACGTAACTCATTATCCATTCGTTTCAGCATGGCATTTTTGCTGCTGGGTTTCATCACGATGGTGAGTATATTATGGTACAGCCAGCTGGAACAAAAAGAACAGGATGAAAGAAAGAAGGATGCTGAAAAACTGGCCAGGGATGCAGAACTGTTCAAGCTTCGTCAGCAATTGCAGCCTCACTTTTTATTCAACAGTTTGAACTCTATCAATGCCCTGATAGGAAGCCGCCCGGCAGAAGCAAGAAAAATGGTACAGCAATTATCTGATTTTTTAAGAGGTACCATTAAAAAAGAAGAAACCCAATGGGTAACTCTGCAGGAAGAACTGCAATACCTGCAATTATATCTCGATATTGAAAAAGTGAGGTTTGGCAACCGGTTGGCTACCGAAATAGAAATTGATGAAGCCACAACACAGCTGAAATTGCCGGCGTTATTATTACAACCAATTGTAGAAAATGCTATCAAGTTTGGCCTTTATGATACAATTGGTGAGACAGTAATAAAAATATATGCTGCAAAAGATGAAAATAACCTGGAGATCAAAGTACTGAATCCTTTCGATCCTGAAACTTCCTCTCCCAAGCAGGGCACAGGTTTTGGATTAAAATCAGTACAACGGAGACTATACCTGCTGTTTGCCCGGAACGACCTGGTAACAACTGAAGCAAAAGAGAATATCTTTATAACGATTGTGAGAATTCCGCAAAAAAAATAAACGCATTATTATGAATAAAATAGTTATAATCGATGATGAGCCACTGGCAAGAAGTGTAGTAAGAGAATACCTGCAAAAACACCCTCACCTGGAAGTGATGCAGGAATGTGGCGATGGATTTGAAGGAGTAAAGGCCATCCAGCAACATCAGCCGGATCTTATTTTTCTCGACATACAAATGCCAAAGATCACTGGTTTTGAAATGCTGGAACTGATCGAACAGCCACCCGCAGTTATTTTCACCACGGCTTTTGATGAGTTTGCTATCAAGGCATTTGAGTCTCATGCAGTAGATTACCTGCTGAAACCTTTTAACCAGGACCGTTTTGACAAAGCATTGGCAAAATGGAATGAACAAAAAACAGCTGTAACAGAAAAAGCTACACAAGACCTGATCGAATCGGCCGCTTTATCACCTTCACAAAGACAACGTATCGTGGTACGTAACGGCAGCAAGATCAAGATCATTTCTGTACACGATGTATTCTACCTCGAGGCTGCAGATGATTATGTAAAGATCCATACCCAGGAAGGATATTTCCTGAAAAATAAAACGATGACCCATTTTGAGCAATCACTGGATACACATCTCTTTGTACGTTCACATCGTTCTTATATTGTAAATGTGCAGCAGATAACAAGGATTGATCCGTATGAGAAAGATAATCATGTGGCGGTACTACGTTCAGGAGCAAAAGTTCCGGTCAGCAGAAGCGGTTATGGAAAGCTGAAAGAGGTGCTGGGACTGTAAATCAACAGCATTCTGCATTTAGTACTTTTACTGTTTCATCATAGAAATATTTTGCCCGTTCCAGGGTAGAAGCTATACATACTAATCCAAGCTTTCCATATTGAGACAAAGCGCCTATAAGGTGAAACATTACTCCTTCTTCTTTCGTATTATCATAGTGAAGGCCGTTGAGCATGGCAATGTCCATCAGATCTTCCGGCGTAAGCCCTTTGAAGCGGTTATCCTGAAGGTTATCTGTAAAGACATAACATTTCTCATTCCCGTCAGGCAATATAAACTTTCCCGTGTCAGAATTATAGTCTCCGTTAGTCAGAAACTGAAGCATGATATAAGGATGTGTAGTACCTCCCTTCCGAAGATTAATTTCAATGGCATAGTGTTTCCAGTTTCCATTTTCTTCTACGGATAAAAAGTCCACTCCAAACCTTCCCAACACTCCCCTTTTTTTCATTGCTTCAGATATTTTTTTTCCAAGGTCTGCTACTGCTACACTGTATGCTTTATCAGCGGGGAATGTGCCTCCCAGGAAAACCTGGCCATCAGGTCCTCCCATCAACTGATCATGTGTTGAGATAATATCAATTTTTCCCAATGGATTAATGCGGCATTGAACAGAGGGAGACGCTTTATGCGGCGCATCAATAAATACTTCCACGATCCCCCCCATACTGGTGAACTTTGTAATGTATTGATGATACGATAAATCTGATGCTACTATCTCCAGTTCTTCCGGAAGCAGTTGCTGTATTTGTACTTCCACACTATCTCCATTCTCAATCTTATCATAACAAAAAATGGCATTGCCTTCGCCACTAAAACCATCATTCATTTTTATTACTGCTTTTTGGATACCGGGGTTGGTCCGGTATAATTCTGCCAGGGCGGTAATGATTTGTTCTTCATTCTGCAGGTTTTCAAAACCGGGCGGTATATCCACCCCGCATTCTTTAAATATCTCCCGGCTTCCGGATTTGGTTCCCCAATACAGAAGATCGGGGTCGCATCCATACACAGGTAATCCTAACTTGAATGCCAATTGCCGTTCAGCTTCTGCCACATTAAAACAAGCAAGATGTGCAAGATGACCTGCAGGAATTGCATCCAGTATTCGTTTCATCAGCCGCGGCCTTGCCAATATTTTTTCTGTAAGTGAAACAGATGATGTGTCATAACAACTGAAAAAATGCATTCGCTGGCGGGCATGTTCTCCTGTAATACCGGGGAGCAGGTGAAGATAATAATCAATTATTACCGGGTTTATAGGTGTGCTGGTAATGTAAACAATATGTGTTCTTGGCATCCTGAGCAAAAGCAGAAGACAAAGTAATCTTTCCTCATAATGTACTATTCCCTGAATTTTTGCAAGGATCTCAGGATCCAATGTAAGGCTGGGAATCACTACCACTGTTTTTGCCGCCTTCTTATCGTGGAATGTTTCTTTATACTGATGCGTAAAATTTTCCTGTAGCCTCTGAAAAACTTCTTTTTCAGATAACACTCCACCCCCGAACAACTTTATCTGTTTTTCTTTAGTCAATAGCAACAACCGTATTTAGTTGATGCCTAAGCTAACTTTTACAAGGGAAAATTGCCATGACCAAAAAGAGCAATGCGGCTGATTTAAGTCATCTGTCAGGCTTCCTGGCCAGTCCACAAAGCCCCGCCAATACTGTTTCTGGCCGCCCCGGTCACAGATGAAAGTACATTGTATTCCTGCCTCCACCTCAGAACACCGATAAATGCCATTATGAGTGCTTCCTTGAAATTCACCAGGTTACTATCCGGCACTACAATTTCAATTCCGTGGGCGCCGAGTTGATCTTCAATGCAATTAACAAGAAAAGTATTCATAGCCCCGCCACCAGTTATTAGTAACCTGGCTGATTGTTTATTAGCCCGGCGGGGGATAAGAGATTGCTTTATCTGTGTTGCAATGTGTTCTGTATAAGTTCTGAGTGCATCCGGAACTGCAATACATGCCTGCTTTATCATTGGGTAAACAATATCAGTTCCAAAATCATTCCCCAACGACTTGGGATATGTTTGCCGGTAATAATCTAGCGCATTTAATTTTTCCAGCAACTGTGTATCGGCAGTTCCGGCCGCAGCCAGTTGCCCGCCTTCATCCATTTCCTTTCCTGCATCATTTGCCAGCATATTCAATACCCGGTTTGCCGGACAAACATCGAAAGCCGTATAGGTTTCTGCATTCACAGAGATATTGGCAATACCGCCAATGTTCAGAAAATAATCATACTCACTCATCAGCAACTTTTCTCCTATAGGTACTATTGGTGCACCCTGCCCCCCAAAAGCTACATCTAATGCCCTGAGATCAGACACCACAGGTAATTTTGTTTCAGCAGCAATAGCGGCTCCGTCCCCAAGTTGCGCCGTCATTTTTTGTACTGGTATATGAAATATGGTATGCCCGTGAGAGGCAATAATGGCCACTCTGTAATGCAGCTTGTGTGCATCGATAAACTTATTTACCTGTTGCCCGGTATAATGCCCATACTCCGCATGCAATAGCTGGTAGTCCTTCGCAGTAAGGTGTATAGCATTTTTTAATCGGGCTGACCATTCCTTTGTATACGGATAACATTCCGCTTCCAGTATCTCGTACACCCACTTGCCTCCCTGCACCTGGAATTCCACAAAAGTAATATCCAGTCCATCAATCGAACTGCCACTCATTAAACCAATAGCCCTGTAAACCATGAAACCATTTTTAGTTTAGATTTGCCAAAAGTAATTTATCCTTCGTCTTTTCAGGTTTGAGTTTTATCATACAAACCTCAAATAGGTAAAGGATGCCAAAAGTAAAACTTCAAAATGATTGTCAACCTTAGTCAGCAGCATTCGTTGATCAGTAACTGGATAGGAGAACTCAGAGATGTAAACATCCAGGCGGACCGGATGCGTTTTCGTCGTAACCTGGAAAGGATAGGCGAAGTGGCTGCTTATGAGATAAGCAAAGTGCTTCCTTCTTTTGATAAAGAAATTCAGACTCCTCTTGGAACTGCTACACATAAGGTATTAAAGGAATACCCTGTGCTGGCAACTATTCTCAGGGCGGGTTTGCCCTTACACCAGGGATTGCTGAATTATTTTGATCAGTCAGACAATGCATTTATATCTGCCTACCGCAAGCACCACCAGGATGGCAGTTTTGAAATAAGTCTTGAATACATCTCCTGCCCAGAACTGGAAAACAGGGTCATCATCATCTCTGACCCGATGCTGGCTACGGGTTCTTCCCTCGTAAAAACCATTCATTATTTAAAAGAAGAAGGACAACCCCGTGAAATTCACATTGTAGCGGCCATTGCCTGTACCGTTGGCATAGAATATGTAAAAAGAGAAGAGCCTTCGGTGAAAATATGGTGTGGGGACATAGATGATGAGCTAACGGCCAAAGGATATATTGTTCCGGGTCTTGGTGATGCAGGAGACCTTGCTTTTGGGCCCAAAATGCAAATGTGAGAAATAGTGCCGGCGCAGGGTTTTGAGCTACAAGTCTTGAACCCAACAACTTAGAACATGTTTCCGCAGCCGATAACTAATATCCCTAAGCTTACTGAGCAGCATTAATTCTATTTCACAGGTCTGTAAAATGTTGTACTTTCCCGTTTCGTACCGGGCAGAATTAATAGCTGATTAAGGCAATCAAATTGAACATAATTACGTTTAGATTTTTTACAGGATCGGATAATTAATGTTCTGCCCAACAACTGAAAAACTTATTTGCTGAGATGAAAAAACTTTTTTCTACCCTGCTGGTTTGTGTGGCTATGGCGAGTGTGTCAAAAGCCCAGGACCCGAATTTCTCACAATTCTTTGCTTCTCCACTTACATTGAACCCTGCATTGACTGGTAAGTTTGATGGGGTTTTCCGGGTAGCAGGAAATTACCGCAATCAATGGCCTACTATCAACAATGCCTTTGTTACAAAAACAGTATCCCTTGATTTTGGTATTATGAAAAATAAGTTATCTGAGATTGATCAGCTGGGGGTGGGCATTCTTGGAGTAACGGACAGAGCCGGCGATGGGGTACTTGTTACCAATTATGCCGGTGGTTCTGTCGCTTTTCATAAGGGACTTGATGAAGATGGTTTTCACCAATTGGGAGCTGGATTCCAGGGAGTTTACATTAACAAAAGGCTGGATATAACAAAAGTTGATTTTGCTGATGAATTGACTCCGCTTGGATTTACAGGGGTAACCAGTGAAATTTTTTTAAACAACCAGCTTAATATAAGTTACTTCGATCTTAATGCCGGAGTGCTGTATAATGGAAGTACAAACGGATATAATAATTTTTACATCGGCGCTTCTATGTATCATATCAACCGTCCGAAAGAAAGTTTTCAGGGCGGCAACTATATATTGAATACAAGAACAACAATACAAGCTGGTGGTAAAATACCTGTTGGCTCTTATAATTATTTGCATATTGCCGCCAACCACAGCATGCAGGCAAAGGCATATAATACTGTTGTGGGTGGTGCTTTTTCGTATAATGTAAATAATAATGAAGATGATCCGGTAAACGTTTACCTCGGTGCATGGTACCGGTTTAAAGATGCAGCCATTCCATATATAGGTCTTGAGTTTAAGGGTCTGCAGATTGGAGCCACTTATGATGCCAACACATCAAGCCTGAAACCAGCATCAAATACAAGAGGGGGAATGGAGTTGTCACTTATTTATATTAAGAAACCAACGGACCCGAATGCCAAGAAGTTGAATTGTCCGAGATTCTGATAGTATATTCATACATTATCACAAAAGCGAAACAATGTTTCGCTTTTTGTTTGCCCTGTTCAGATTTTCATCAGCAGAGGAAGCAGGAACCAGCAAAAAAGCGTAATAAGGATTATTGAGACAATGTTCATTACAAAACCTGCTTTTGTCATTTGTTTCAAGTTTATATACCCGCTTGCAAATACGATTGCATTAGGAGGAGTACCCATCGGCAGCATGCTGGCGCAGCTGGCCGCCAGTGTCATTGGCATTCCCAATACCAACGGGTCCATTTTTAACGCAACCGCCAGTGAAGTAACAACCGGCGCAAAAACAATTACCTGCGCCACATTACTCATTATTTCACTAAGAAAAATGGTGACCACGGTTACAACAAACACCAGCATAAATCCATTTCCGGAGAACTGAGCCAGCCAGCTACCCATTTGTTCAATTAATCCTGCATTTTCCAGAGCTGTCGCCAAAGAAATACCTCCGCCAAAAAGAAGTAGTATGCCCCATGCCATTTTACCCGTATCATTCCATTCAAGTATCGAATCTGTTTCACCCTCCCCGCTAATGTCCCTTTTACCCGATGGACAAATAAATAACGCTAAAGCACAAAGCAGTGCTATAATAGTATCATCCAGTTTAAAAAAAGATTGGGCATCATTTATAAACTTACGGGTTACCCATAGCAAAGCAGTACAAATAAAAATAATCAGCACCCTCTTTTCAGCTACTGATAATGGTCCCAATAAGCTTATTTCATTTTTTATCAGTTCCCTGGTAGCAGTATCCGATTTAATCCTGTTGGGAAACAACCATTTTACCATTATCCAGTACAGGCACATCAGTAGTAAAATTGCCAGTGGCATACAAAGCAGCATCCAGCTCACAAAATCTACCTGTGATCCTGGAAATCTTTTTTCGATATAGCCAATATAAGCCACATTTGGTGGAGTACCGATGATAGTTGCAATTCCCCCAAAATTTGAAGCATAGGCTATTGCCAGCATAATTGTCAGCGAAAAATTGGTAATATTTCCATTACCTGTATTGTTTTCTTTCATTACATGAATAACAGAAAGAGCTATAGGAAACATCATCATTGTTGTAGCCGTATTGCTTAGCCACATACTTAGCATTCCCGTGGCAAAAATGAAACCTAGTACAATTCTATCTCCGCTTGTACCCGTCAATCTTACAATAGTTAATGCTATACGACGGTGCAAGTTCCATTTCTCAATAGCCAGTCCCAGCATAAAGCCCCCCATAAATAAAAAAATAACCGGGTTGGCATAGCCTGAAGCAGCGCTTTCCAGTTTGCTGATCTTCAGCAAAGGAAAAAGAACAAGTGGTAATAAAGCCACCACCGGCATAGGTAAGGCTTCCGTAATCCACCAGGTTATCATCAACCCTGCAACAGCCAGTAATTTGTTAGCATTATTCTCTACCCCAAATGGATTAACAACGTAAAAAATTAATGCAATAGCGATTCCTGCTGTCAGCGAAATAGTTTTGGGATTCCTGAATGATATTGTCAAGCTATTCGATTTATTGTTTCAATATACAATCTTGTACCGAATGTCCGGGTAATTTATCCTTAAATACATTTTTATTTCAATTCCCCACTTACATACAAATTATTTTTCAGATAAAATCTGTATGGCAATAGTGCATCCTTCCCTGCATAGTCAATCCCAATCCGTGGTGAAGACTTTATATCGCCTCTATTTACAACAAACCCGTCTTCTGCAATAAATAATTCTTTTGATTGTAAAGAATACCCGGTAAGTGTAGTGGTAATTCCCAGTGCTTTGGCTGCATTGCCGGGCCCCTTAGTGAGTGTAAAATCTGCTTTTTTCTTTCCTGTTCTCAGCAGCATGTTTTCCACACCCTTTATAGGTTCCAATGCTCTTACCAGTATGGCATGAGGGATATTTTTTCCGTGAGTAACAATATTAAAAAGATGATGAATCCCGTAGCAAAGATATACATAAGCCACGCCACCTTCTTCATACATGATTTCGGTCCGGCAGGTTCTTCTTCCATTATAGGCATGTGAGGCCCTGTCAGTAATTCCACTATAAGCCTCCACTTCTACTATCCTGCCCGAAGTAATAACCCCATCCATGCAAGTGACTATTATTTTCCCAAGCAGCTCTTTTGCAATTTGCAACACATTATCCCTTCGGAAGAAATCGGGTTTCAGTTTTTTCATACAATCTATGATCAAAAAATCAGGCTAATCATTTTAATCCCTGTCCTCAAAGGTCTATATTTACCATTCAAATTAAGGCTTTGCTGAAAGAAATCGTCATTGCATTCCAGGCCTGGGAGGAAGCCCGTCTCTTTATCCGGAAGCACCGGCTTTTTAAATGGATAGTAGCCCCTGGTATTATCTATACTCTTCTTTTCATTACAGGAATGCTTTTCTTCTGGCAATCTTCTGATAGTGTGGTATCATGGATCAGCGACAAGTTAGGAGTGGAAGTATGGCTGCAGAAAGAAAGAAGTGAGTGGCTGAGTTTCTTTTTTGTAATGACAGGGATGATGCTCCGACTTGTTTTGGTTCTTTTTTACTTTTCTTTATTCAAGTACCTGATCCTGATTATTGGCTCGCCGGTCTTCACTTACCTGAGTGAAAAAACAGAAGCAATTATTGATGAAAAAGAACACTCCTTTAATTGGGCTGAAGTAAAAAAGGATGCTGTCCGTGGTGTGCAACTGGCACTGCGAAATGCCGGCTGGCAATCAGTTTATCTTCTGGCTCTTATTTTTTTATCCTTAATCCCTTTTATCGGATGGATCACTCCGGTTATTGCACTGTTCCTTGAATGTTATTATTTCGGCATTTCTATGCTCGATTACAGTTTCGCCAGGAATAATTTTAGCTTATCACAAAGCATTGCATTTACCAACCGCCATAAAGGCCTGGCAATCGGTAACGGACTTCTTTTTTATATCATGCATATTCTTATTCTCCTGGCACCTGCTTACGCAATCATTGCCGCAACCCTGAGTGTACATAAAGTTAAAAACAGTTGACAAGTATGGCTACAGTATATCTTATACCAGCCATTTTGCAGGAAGAGGGATTACCGGCAATTCCTGCATATATAAAAGATGCCATCAAGGAATGTCATGTGTTCTTTGTAGAAAATGAGCGAACCACCAGGCGCTACTTTAAACAACTGTGGAAAGAAATGGTCATTGATGACTATGAATGGGTGAACATGACAGAAACTGAAACCGCTGCTGTTGCTTTCAGAAAAAAAATAAATGAGGGGAAAAATATTGGTATCGTAAGTGAAGCAGGATGCCCGGGAGTGGCTGATCCCGGTCAGGCATTAATTGCTATTGCCCAGCAAATGGATATTACTGTGAAGCCAATGGCAGGCCCCAGTTCTATACTATTGGCGTTAATGGCCAGCGGGATGAATGGCCAGCAATTTAAATTCTGTGGTTACTTACCTATCGATAACCAGCAGCGTATAAAAACAATAAAAGAACTGGAAACAGAATCAGCTAAGAAAAATTGTACTCAAATATTCATCGAAACGCCATATCGTAATAACCAGCTGATAGAATCTCTCCTCAAAAACTGCAGCAGTTCAACATCGCTTTGCATTGCTGTTGATCTTACCGGGCCAAAAGAATGGGTAAAGACAAAAAAGATTTCTGCCTGGCAAAAAGAAAAACCGGACATTCATAAACGTCCGGCTATTTTTCTATTACATGTTTAATAGTATTATTCAAAAGGTGTCTTTGTATTTGATGGCTTTTGTATTGATATAATACTGTCCACCACATATTTGCTCATCCCCCTCCAGGGTAAAGCTCCCAGGTATTCCTTATAGTGTAATTCCATAAAAGCACCGCTATTTGACATAAGCTGCTGTGCTACTTTTTCATTCACTACAGAAAATTCGAATTCATTCGACTGGATACTCCCCGGAACTTTCGATTTATAGCCCGTCTGTATTACTCTTCCCTCATATGTTTTAAAAATATAGCCTTTCTTGACAAAAAAATTCAATTCTCCGGCTTTACTTCCAACTCCAAACACAAAAAAATATTTGAAGTAAATAAACACCGCCAAACCAAGAAAAAGAATAATAAGAATAGTTCTGGCAAATTTCCTGAACCAGGATTTTTTCTTAGCAGGTTGTTGTGCTAACGGTTGTTCAGGTTGTGTGGTTGCTTGTTCGTCCATAAAAGAAGTTTATAACAAAAAATTTGTGAGCTTAAACCAATTATTATTATAAATTTGCGTCCAAGTTACAACTTGTTAAGCTACATGGCTAATATTCTGACACATACAAAGCAATTTGCATTTCATGCGCCAATTACCAGCGGGGTTTATTCCGTTGGGTTTGATGTGTTTACTTTTTCCCGCCCCCGACGTCGCCCTGTATTCTGACAGGACGAACCCCTCACCATGGTCCCTGTCAGTGAAGATTCCCCCGAAGAAATTTATTCAGGACTGGTGAACCGTATTATCTCAATGCAGTTTTAAAAGTGGACAATCAAAATATTATTATCAGGGTGGCAACTGTCTCAGACAAAGTCTACTCGAAAACAATCACTGATGAAATGGAAGCCTCGGCTGCTGCCAGGGGCACCGGTATTGCCAAACGTTCACCAGACTATATCGAACAAAAGATTGATGAAGGCAAAGCTGTTATCGCTATCACTGACCAGAATGAATGGGTAGGCTTTTGTTACATTGAAACATGGAGCCATGGTGAGTATGTGGCTAACAGTGGACTGATAGTAGCACCTGCCTTCAGGAAAAGTGGTGTAGCAAAATCCATTAAGAAAAGAATCTTCGACCTATCAAGAGAAAAATATCCCGAGGCAAAATTATTTGGGCTAACTACGGGCCTTGCTGTAATGAAAATCAACAGCGACCTTGGATATGAACCTGTAACCTATTCAGAGCTTACACAAGACGAGGCTTTTTGGGCTGGCTGTAAAAGCTGTGTGAACTATGATATTCTGATGAGCAAAGAAAGAAAGAACTGTATGTGTACCGCCATGCTGTACGACCCAAAAGATCACTACGAACCGGAGGAAACAAAGCAATACTTTGAAGAGAACAAAAAGGGATTTGAAAGGCTCCTGAAATTTAAACAATGGAAGCTGTTGAGGCCGTTTCTGAAAAAAGATAAAACTGGTTCTAACGGGAATGGCGGAGGAAAGCCAAAATCTCTTTTACATCATTTCTTTCACTTATAATTTGAAATAATATGTCCAGGAAAGTTGTACTGGGATTTAGCGGAGGATTAGATACTTCTTACTGCGTTAAATACCTAGGAGAGGATAAAGGCTATGAGGTGCACAGTATTATCGTAAATACCGGTGGCTTCAGCGAGGAAGAATTGAAGCAAATTGAAGCACATGCATACAAACTGGGTGTAAAAACTCACACTACCATTGATGCGGTAAAAGGATATTACGATCGCATCATAAAATATCTCATCTATGGTAATGTACTGAAAAATAACACCTATCCGCTTTCTGTTTCAGCTGAAAGACTAAGCCAGGCATTGCACATTGCCGAACATACCAAAAAACTAAAAGCTGATGCTGTAGCACATGGCAGTACCGGTGCCGGTAACGATCAGGTAAGGTTTGATATGATCTTTCATATTATGATTCCAGGAGTAGAGATCATCACACCGATAAGAGACCTGAAACTGAGCCGGGAAGAAGAGATTGCCTACCTGAAGGCCAAAGGCGTGGACATGAACTTCGACAAATCCATGTATTCTATTAATAAAGGCCTTTGGGGAACCAGTGTGGGTGGCAAGGAAACACTTTCTTCAAAAGGCATGTTGCCGGAAGAAGCATGGCCCACACAAGTGACAAAGACAGGAAGCGAAGAAGTAAAATTGAGTTTTGAGAAAGGCGAGTTGAGATCAGTCAATGGTAACACA
Source organism: Chitinophagaceae bacterium (assembly GCA_044221225.1). Classification (GTDB taxonomy): domain Bacteria; phylum Bacteroidota; class Bacteroidia; order Chitinophagales; family Chitinophagaceae; genus JJ008. Next base: position 95,356 of record JBGAPQ010000004.1, on the reverse strand, counting down.
TTTATTCATTCTGCTGAGGCAATTCAATATTTACAAACCATTGCAGGTCCTTACGGCGTTGGCCGTGATATACATGTTGGCGATACCATCATTGGTATTAAAGGCCGTGTAGGTTTTGAAGCAGCAGCGCCGATGATTATTTTAAAAGCACATCATGCATTGGAAAAACATGTACTGACCAAGTGGCAATTACAATGGAAAGATCAATTGGCACAATTCTATGGAAACTGGCTGCATGAGGGCCAGATACTTGACCCGGTGATGAGAGATATTGAAGCTTTTCTGCAAAACAGCCAGCAAAATGTAACAGGTGATGTATTTGTTCAACTGATGCCGTATCGTTTCCAGGTTATCGGTATTGAAAGTAAATATGATCTGATGAATAGTAAGTTTGGCAAATATGGTGAGATGAATACCGGCTTTACCGGTGATGATGTGAGAGGCTTCAGCAAAATCTTTGGTAACCAGACATCTATTTATCATTTGGTAAAAGCAGCCTCCCCAAACCCCTCCGAAGGAGGGGCTAAAACGAACCTATAGTGAAAAAAAGAAACTGAAATGAACGTAAAAGCAGGAATTATTGGCGGAGCAGGTTATACGGGTGGAGAACTCATACGTTTACTGATTCACCATCCGGATGTATCTGTTTCTTTTATTCATAGCCGAAGCAATGCTGGCAAACCGATCCATTCTGTTCACCAGGATTTGATCGGAGAAACTGATTTAAATTTCACCGGAGTACTGAGTGATGATATAGATGTATTATTCCTTTGTCTTGGACATGGTGAATCCAGGAAGTTCCTGTCAGAAAATACAATTGGAGATAAAGTAAAGGTGATTGACCTTGCCAATGATTTCCGTCTTGCGTCTCAATCTTCTATCGGCAATCGCCATTTCGTTTATGGCTTGCCCGAACTGAACAGGGATATGATCAAATCAGCACAAAACATTGCCAATCCCGGTTGTTTTGCGACTGCCATACAGTTAGGATTATTACCACTGGCAAAAGCCGGTTTATTAAAGGATATATATACAACAGGTATCACCGGTTCGACAGGTGCCGGTCAGTCTTTGTCAACCACTTCTCACTTTAGCTGGAGAGCCAATAATATCCAGGCTTATAAAACCTTAACGCATCAGCACCTGGGAGAAATTGGCGAATCCCTTTTACAGCTTCAACCCAAAAATGACATTGACCTGAGTTTCGTTCCCTGGAGAGGTGATTTCACCAGGGGTATTTTTATCAGTTCCACTACCACTTGTGATTTAAGCATTGAAGAATTGAATGTACTATACTCAACTTTTTATGCTGGTCATCCTTTTACCCATGTTAGCAAAGAAGCAATTTTTTTAAAGCAGGTAGTAAACACCAATAAAGCAGTTATACAAGTGGAGAAGGCCGGAAGCAAGGTGGTTGTCCATTCTGCTATTGATAATCTGTTAAAAGGAGCCAGCGGACAGGCCGTGCAGAATATGAACTTAATGTTTGGATTAAGCGAAACAGAAGGGCTGAAGTTAAAAGCAATGGGGTATTAAGTGATAAGTAGTAAGTTATAAGTTATGCAAAACTATAAAGATCTGAAAGTTTGGAACAAAGCACATGAGTTTACCTTGATGGTCTATAATGTGACTAAACCCCTTCCTAAAGAAGAAATATATAGTTTAACGAATCAACTAAGGAGAGCCGCTTGCTCTATTCCTGCAAACATTGCAGAAGGTTGCGGGAAGAATTCGCAGTTAGATTTTGCCAATTTCCTGAATATTGCTTTGGGTTCTTCAAATGAAGCCGAATATTATCTGATATTATCAAAAGATTTAAAATACCTGAGTTCTGATCTTTTTGAGAAACTTTTAAAAATGATTAATGAAATAAAGGCTATGCTAATTGCTTTAATTTCCAAAGTAAGAAGTACAGCTTAAAACTTATAACCTACAACTTCCAACTTAAATGAACTTATTTGATGTATATCCGATTAATGAAATCACCATAGTAAAAGCCAAAGGCTCTTATGTGTGGGATGATAAAGGAGAGCAGTATCTTGACTTATATGGTGGCCATGCGGTAATCAGTATTGGCCACACTCATCCTCATTGGGTGAAGCGCATAGAGGAACAACTGGAAAAAATTGCTTTTTATTCCAACTCTGTCAGAATACCCCTTCAGCAACAGCTTGCAGAAAAACTGGGAAAAGTTTCAGGTAAAGAAGAATACCAGCTCTTTCTCTGCAACAGCGGCGCTGAAGCCAATGAAAATGCACTGAAGCTGGCATCTTTCCATACAGGCCGAAAAAAAGTGATTGCATTCAGCAAATCCTTTCATGGAAGAACCTCATTAGCGGTGGCCGTTACAGACAATAAGAACTATGTCGCCCCTGTTAATGAAACAGGTAATGTGATCTTTCTTCCGTTCAATGATGATGCAGCTCTTGAACGCTGTTTTGATGAGAACGGAAAGGAGATTGCTGCAGTAATAATTGAAGGCATCCAGGGAGTTGGCGGCATTAATGTAGCCGATGATTCATTTCTCAGAAAGATCCGTTCGCTATGTGATGAATATGGTGCGGTTTATATCGCCGACAGTGTGCAATGTGGTTATGGCAGAAGCGGCAAATTTTTCAGTCATGATTTCGCCGGGGTAAATGCAGATATCTATACTATGGCAAAAGGCATGGGCAATGGATTTCCGGTCGCTGGTATCATTGTTGCTCCTCATATTAAACCCAAACATTTTCAGCTGGGCACTACATTTGGTGGTAATCACCTGGCTTGTGCTGCAGCATTAGCCGTACTGGAAATTATTGAAGAAGAGAAATTGATGGGCAATGCAGTGATGACAGGTAAATATCTTAAGGATGAGTTGGAAGCAATTCCACAGTTAAAGAATGTTAGAGGAAGAGGTTTAATGATCGGCTTCGATGTTCCGGAGGAATTAAAAGACCTTAAGAAAAATCTGTTATGGAATCAGAAGATATTTACCGGTGAAGCCAAACCTAATGTTATTCGTTTACTTCCTTCCCTGGCACTTAAAAAAAGAGATGCCGAACAATTTATAGATTCAATTAAAGAAGAAATCGGAATCCTTCAAACTGTAGTATAATTACATCATGCGAAATTTCACTTCTGTAAACGATCTTGTAAGTCACGCCGCAGGCGGGATTGGAGAGGTCATTGATGACCTTGTAAAAAAGGCACTGGCCTATAAGGCAAGCCCCTTCACAGATAAATCACTCGGTACCAATAAACGTATTGGTTGTTTATTTCTCAATCCCAGTATGCGAACAAGATTGAGTACACAAATTGCCGCACAAAACCTGGGAATGGAGCCTATTATCTTTAACGTAGGAAGCGAAGGGTGGATGTTGGAATTTGAAGAAGAAGCCATTATGAGCGGTACAACGGTGGAGCATGTAAAGGAGGCTGCACCCGTTTTTGGAAAGTATTTTGACATCCTTGCGATCAGAACATTTCCTTCACTGAAAAACAGGGATGATGACTACAGTGAGCTTTATATTAAGCAGTTTATAAAATATGCCGGGATTCCGGTTGTTAGCCTGGAAAGTGCAACATTGCATCCCTTGCAAAGCCTTACAGATGTTGTAACAATAACTGAAACACTGAATAAATTAAAAATCAAAAACCAAAAACCAAAAATTGTATTGACCTGGGCACCACATGTAAAGCCGCTGCCTCAATGTGTGGCCAACAGTTTTTCGCAATGGATTAATGTATGGGGCAAAGCCGATTTTGTTATCACTCATCCCGAAGATTATGAGCTGAGCGAAGAATTCACCAAAGGAGCAACCATCACTCACAATCAAAACGAGGCATTAACAGATGCTGATTTTGTCTATGTAAAGAACTGGAGTACTTATAATGATTATGGGAAGATCTATGAAAGTGATCCAAAATGGATGCTGACCAATAAAAAACTGGAGCTGACCAATAATGCGAAGGTAATGCACTGTCTTCCTGTAAGAAGAAATGTGGAACTGAGTGACGAAATTCTTGATGGGCCGAACAGCATCGTTACACAAGAAGCATCTAACAGGATTTGGGCTGCACAGGCAGTACTGGCTGAGATACTAAGAAGCAATGGCTAAACTATATGTCATAAAAATTGGCGGAAACATTATTGATGATGAAGCGAAGCTGGCTTCGTTCTTAAAAGATTTTGCCTCCATCGAAGAAAAAAAGATATTGGTACATGGAGGAGGCAAACTTGCCACAAGGCTGGCAGAGAAGTTAGGAGTCGAACAACAATTGGTTGATGGCAGAAGAATTACCGATGCAGAAACACTGAAAATTGTAACGATGGTTTATGCCGGGTTCGTTAATAAGAATATTGTCGCAGCCCTCCAGGCAAACAACTGCAATGCAATAGGGCTTTGTGGTGCCGATGGCGATGCGATACTGGCACATAAAAGACAGCATCCTATGCTGGACTATGGATTTGTAGGAGACGTAGATGCCATCAATACTGATCTTATCAGCGGCCTGCTGGAGAAGAATATTGCAGTTGTGTTTGCTCCCATTACACATGATCAGCAGGGACAACTACTGAATACGAATGCAGATACCATTGCCCAAGAGGTCGCCAAAGGAATGAGTAATATCTATGATGTACAACTTATCTATTCTTTTGAGAAGAGTGGGGTGCTGCTGGATGCAAATGATGACACAACAGTCATTCCGGAAATAAACCTGTCGTATTACCAGCAATTAAAGTCGAAGAATAAAATATTTGCCGGCATGATACCAAAATTGGATAATGCTTTTGCCGCCCTGAAGAGTGGTGTCGGCAAAGTAATTATTGGCAAAGCAGAAAATCTGAAAGAACTGATCAATGGTTCTTCAGGAACGACAATAATAAATGAGTAAAGAAATTTCCATATTGCAAAACGAAGCGATTGAACTGCTGAAGGAACTGATCGCTACCCCATCATTCAGTAAAGAAGAAGACCAGACGGCCGGAATACTTTGCCGTTTTATAGGAACAAAGGGAATAGAGCATACAAGGGTTGGTAACAATGTATTTGCCCTGAATGAATTTTTTGATGAGAAAAAACCAACAATACTCCTTAATTCTCATCACGACACAGTAAAACCCAATCCTCAATATACCAAAGACCCTTTCTTTCCTGTTGTTGAAGATGGAAAACTTTTTGGCCTCGGAAGTAATGATGCCGGTGGTTGCCTTGTTTCACTGATAGCAACTTTTCTTTACTTCTACGATAAACAGGATATAAAATACAATATTATACTTGCCGCTACTGCCGAAGAAGAGATCAGCGGAACTGGCGGCATTGAATATACATTACAATACTTACCCAAAATAGACTGCGCTATTGTAGGTGAGCCCACACAGATGCAAATGGCAGTTGCTGAAAGAGGTTTGATGGTGCTGGATTGTATCAGTCATGGAAAAGCGGGTCATGCTGCACGCAATGAAGGTGAAAATGCTATTTACAAAGCGTTGAATGATATTGAGTGGTTTCAAAATTTTCATTTCGAAAAAGTATCTGACCTTCTTGGGCCATCGAAGATGAGTGTGACAGTAATTGAAACAGAAAATAAAGCACACAACGTTGTTCCCGCTATATGCAAATTTGTAGTTGACACAAGGATAAATGAATTATACAACTTTGAAGAAGTGGTTGATATTATTAAAGCCAATGTTCAGTGTGAGGTAAAGCCCAGGAGCACAAGACTCCGCTCTACCTCAATTGCCTTAGGCCATCCTTTAGTGAAGGCAGGATTAAATCTTGGCAGAACTTATTATGGCTCTCCTACTACTTCGGACAAAGCATTGATGCCGTTTCCAGCCTTAAAAATGGGCCCTGGAGATTCTGCCCGCAGCCATACGGCAGATGAGTATATTTATACTGACGAAATAAAGAACGGGATTGAACTTTATATACAGCTATTAAATAAAATAGTATGAAGCTCTGGCAAAAGGATAAAGCATCATTAAAGCAGGTAGAAGAATTTACTGTGGGAAAAGACCGTGAAATGGATGTGTACCTTGCAGCCTTTGATGTGCTGGGATCGCTGGCGCACATTGAAATGCTGGAATCAGTTGGTTTACTGACCAAAGATGAACTATCGCAATTACAGAAGGAGCTAAAGAATATTTATCAAAAGATACAAAAGGGAGAATTCAAACTGCAGGAGGATGTGGAAGACATTCATTCACAAGTAGAGTTACTGTTGACGCAAAAATTGGGCGACACAGGTAAAAAAATACATTCTGCCCGCAGCCGCAATGACCAGGTACTTGTTGATGTAAAATTGTTTCTCCGGAATGAATTGGAAGAATTGGTGAAAACCATTCAACCACTCTTTGAATTACTCCAAACACAAAGCGAAAAGTATAAAGACCATCTATTACCCGGTTACACACATCTGCAATTAGCTATGCCCTCCTCATTTGGTTTGTGGTTTGGCGCCTATGCCGAAAGTTTAGTTGATGACGTATTAACCATTAAAGCAGCCTATGATGTTGTCAACAAAAATCCTTTAGGATCTGCGGCAGGTTATGGCTCCTCTTTTCCAATCAACAGAACTTTGACAACAAAACTGCTTGGTTTTGAAGATTTGAATTATAATGTTGTGTATGCACAAATGGGAAGAGGTAAAGCTGAACGAATCGTAGCTCAGTCGCTGGCGAATGTAGCGGACACACTGGCCAGGTTAAGTATGGACGCCTGCCTGTACTTGAACCAGAATTTTGGATTTATCAGTTTCCCTGCAGAATTGACCACAGGCAGCAGCATTATGCCACATAAAAAGAACCCGGATGTATTTGAACTCATCCGTTCTCATTGTAACCGGATCAAATCATTACCCAATGAGATTATGATGATGACCACTAATCTTCCTTCTGGCTATCATCGGGACCTACAGTTACTGAAAGAGCGTTTGTTCCCTTCATTTAAAATACTTAAGGATTGTATTGAAATGGCAGGGCTAATGTTGTCAAATATTGAAATCAAAAAAGATATTCTCGCTGATGAAAAATACAAATACCTGTTCAGTGTGGAAGAAGTGAACAAACTGGTTAATTCCGGAATGCCATTCCGTGATGCCTATAAAAAAGTGGGATTGGAAATTGAAGCAGGAAAATTCACCTATAATGCCAATATCAACCATACACATGAAGGCAGCACAGGTAATCTTTGTACGGAGGAAATAAATAGGCAGATGCAGAAATTGGTTAACTCATTTCCTTTTGATAAAGTCAATACAGCTGTAAATAAGCTTATTAGTGGCTAACCAGGTTTTTTCTGATAGACATCCTTAAAATGCCGCTGCATAAATCTCTTCCGGGAATCTTCATCTAATACAGTCCAGCCAAATTGTTCATACAAACCGTGAGCATCTCTTGTACCCAGCATCCACCTGCGCAAACCCTGTAATTCAGGATGAGATTGTATTATTTCCATCAGCCATTTTGATAATCCTTTACCCTGGTATTCTTTCAAAATGAATACATCTGCCAGGTAAGCAAAAGTAGCTTTGTCAGTCACCAGCCTTGCAAACCCAACTTGCTTTCCCTTGAAATACAGGCCAAAGCACAATGAGTTAGTAATTGATTTCTGTACAATTTCCTTCGGTACGTTTTGAGCCCAGTAAGATTGGTTTGAAAGATAGCCGTGTATTACATCAACATTCAGTAAAGCGGGGTCAGTACTGATCATAAACTCTTCTCTTCCTGCTTCATAATGTAAAGTCATAATCCATATTTATCTACCAGGTAAATAAAGGCAGCCATATTTACCGCTCCTAACTCCAATTCCCTTTTGTTCACTGCTTCAAATACATCGCTGCGGGCATGATGTATATCAAAATAACGTTGGGTATCAGGGTTCAGGCTGGCCGTTGGCGTTTTCAAAGCCCGGTTTAGCGGGCCAATATCTGCACCGCCACCACCTTTGTTGATCTCTGTACACCCATATGGAGCTATCAGTGATTTCCAGGATAAAACTTTTTGATACTGCTCATCACTGCCCGAAAAACCTAATGCCCTTGGCGTAAAACCACCAGCATCACTTTCCATAGCGAGAATATGCTTCTCATTTTTTGCCTTTGCTTCTTCCGCATATTTATTTCCTCCCCGTAAGCCATTTTCTTCATTGGCAAACAAAACAAAACGAATTGTTCGCTTAGGTTTATATCCGATAGCTTTAAAAGCTCGCAGTATTTCAATTGTTTGCACACAGCCGGCCCCGTCATCATGTGCACCTTCACAATTATCCCAACTATCAAGGTGGCCACCAACAGTAATTATTTCATCCGGAAACTCTGTTCCTTTCAATTCTCCAATAATATTATGCCCGATTGTGTCGGGCAGAAAATGGCCATTTGTTTTTAGGGTCACCCTCACATTTCTTTTCTGCAGTTGTTCGCTCAGCCAATCAGCGTCTCTTAAACCAATGGCAACAGCAGGGATCTTTGCATAAGCAGAATCATACCTTGTTGCACCAGTATGCGGATGATTATCAGCTGCATGGCTCATGCTCCGTATAATCACTGCTTTCGCCCCATATTTTGCCGCACGGCTAGGACCTTGTCCTCTATACTGTCCGGCATCCCTGTATGCAAGAAAAGTGTTTACGTAAGTATCATCGAACTTATAATTATAGAAAACAATTTTACCCTTTATTTCTTCTTTTCTCTTTTCAAGTTCGTCAAAGGAGTTTATTTGTATCACATCTTCTGTTAACCCATTTTTTCCGGAGCCAACAGAATTTCCAAGTGCTGCTATATCAAGAAACTTTGTTTTAATATTCATTTTTTTAATCCCAGCTGCGGACTCCGTATATGTTGCAGTAGCTTCATCCTTGCCCCCCCTCGCCCAATGCGGTACCATACATTCCTGCATCCAGGCCTTATCTGCACCGCTTTCCTGCATAAGCTTCAGACCCCACTGTTCTGATTTTACCATACCGGGTGAACCTGCCAGTCTTGCACCTATTTTTTTTGTTAAATACCGCAGGTTTTCATAGGCCTTTCTATTGGTCAGTATTTCGTCTGAAATCTCTTTGATTAATGCCGAATCTTTGTTTTGACCAAACCCTGTCGTGCAAACAGCAAAAAGAAACAAAACCAGTACAAGTTTTTTCATGCTTTTCCTTTTTTGCTAAAGATAAATGAAACCTGAAAGACCTATGCAAAGATTTAAGATGAACGGTAAACCTTACTCCTCTAAAACTGTTACCTTCGGAAACTTATTTATAAAACTATGAGGATTGGAATTGTTTGCTACCCCACTTTTGGTGGTTCCGGAGTGCTTGCTACAGAACTGGGAAAAGCCCTTGCACAAAAAGGCCATATGGTTCATTTCATCACTTATCAGCAACCGGTAAGACTGAGTGAATTTATGCCTAATATCTTTTACCATGAAGTACAGGTACCCACCTATCCCCTGTTTGACTATCCACCCTATGAGACGGCACTGGCCAGCACTATGGTGGATGTAATCAAAAACAATGATCTTGATCTGCTGCATGTGCATTACGCCATTCCCCATGCATCAGCGGCTTATATGGCCAAACAGATATTAAAAAAAGAGGGTAAGAATATTCCTGTCATCACCACCCTGCACGGAACAGATATAACGCTGGTAGGAAGAGATAAAACCTATGCCCCAGTTGTAACTTTTTCTATCAATGAAAGCGATGCTATCACGGCAGTATCACAAAATCTCCGGGATGAAACATTCAAGCATTTTGACATCACAAAAGAGATTGAAGTTATTGTGAATTTTGTAGACGTAAGCCGTTTCAGCAGAAAACCGATTGATGCATTCAGAAAAGTAATAGCCCCAAACGGGGAAAGAATCCTTCTCCATGCATCCAATTTCAGAAAAATAAAGAGAGTGCAGGATGTGGTAAAGATCTTTGCAGAAGTGAATAAACAAATACCCTCAAAGCTGTTGTTTGTTGGCGACGGACCTGAGAGAAGTACTGCAGAAGATCTGAGCCGCGAATTGGGTGTATGTGATGAAATACGCTTTGTGGGCAAACAGGAACAAATGGAAGATATACTTGCTATCGCAGACCTGTTCCTGCTTACTTCCGAGTATGAAAGTTTTGGTTTGGCTGCATTGGAAGCTATGGCGGCTGGTGTACCGGTTATTTCTACCAATGCAGGTGGTCTTGGCGAAATAAATATTCCAGGAGAAACCGGCTATTTGGCTGAAGTAGGTGATGTGGATACAATGAGTAAACAAGCCATTTCTATTTTGAAAGACAATGAAACACTTAAAGGTTTCAAAGAACGGGCAGCCATTTATTCAAAAAAATTTGATATCCATAATATAGTGCCCCTGTACGAAAAACTGTATAAGAAATTCTTATAAAAAAGAAACCCCCGAATTCTATGGGGTTTCTTTCTATAATAGTTATTATCTGCGCAACCATGGCAAAGGGTCTACATTCTTTGTTTCAATCATTAATATAAACTCAATCTGTCCTCCGTTTCCGTCGTCATCTTTTCCTGCTTTTCCTATTTGCTGTCCTGTTTTCACTGTAGCTCCCCGTGAAACAGTAACAGCAGATAAGTTTCCATACGTAGTGAAATATTTACCATGTCTTATAGTAACCGCCATGCCATCCCCCAGGTTATAAACACCGCTTACTTCTCCATCAAACACAGCTCTGACGGTAACACCTGAGGAAGGGGTAGCAATAGTAATACCTGGATTATCTAATATGATCTTTGTGTTCTCGATTTGATTAGGTCCAAACTTTAAAACCATAATACCATTATCTACTGGCCATGGTAATTTTGCCCTGTTGGAAGCAAAGCTGCTGTTCAGCGCCACATCTTTTGCTGTAAAATCCAGGTAACTATCAGGTTTTTTAGCCGGTTCATTTCTTTTTGTTGTTACAATGGGTGATGTTGTAGCTCCTGTCGGAGTAGTTGCCACTGGTACTGTTTTCTCCGCATTTTTCCTTTCCGCCAGCTCATCAGCTTTCCTTTTAGCCTCAGCTTCTGCCTTTGCTTTAGCCTTTGCAGCTTCTATCTCCCTGCGTACAATAGCCGTAATCGCATTTTGCAGATCCCTGTCCCTTTTCTTTTTAGTTGCAATTTGTCCCTGCAATTCTCTTTCCTTTGATTTAAGCTGGGTCACCACTGCATCTTTCTCTTTCTTTTGCACGGCCAGCTCCTGTACCTGCTTAGTCTGTGTTTGCAAAGTGACATTTTTCTGATCCTTTCTTACGAGTTGTTGTTGTTTCCGTTGTGCTATCAGCTGTTGCGTTTCCAGTATTGTGCTTACCTGCTTCTCTCTGTATGCCCTGTAACTTTTTAAGTACGCAATTCTCTTTATCGCATCATTAAAACTGCTGGCGGAAAAAATGAAATTAACGTAATCATAGTTACTCCTGTTTTTATAAGTATACACAATCGTCTTGGCATATTGCGCCTTTAATGTATCCAGTTGCTTATTTAAGCGATAAATCTCCAGTTCACTCAGATAAATATCATCAGTAATATTTCTCAACTCTTTGCTGATAGTACCAATATACTGTTCCTGAAGATTAATTTTCCTGTTTAATATATTAAGCTGGCCGAGGGTCTGTTTTGTCTGGCCTTTTACTTTATTATACATTCCCTGTATTTCCTGCAACTCTCTTTGAATCTCCTGTCTTTCCTTTTCCAATTGTGATTTGTCCTGGGCGGGCTGGGCAATGCTTAACGTTCCTAAGCCAATAAACAAAAATGGTAATAAGATTTTTTTTCTCATGATAAAGCGATATGGGGTTAAAAAAAACAGGGTGCAGGATAATATTAGATAACGGCAATATGCAAAATAAATTTTATTCTGCTATTCGTGTTTATAATTTTTGGGTACATTAAAAGGGAAACTTAACGTTTCATTAAACTCGTACTGTCTAAAATTCAGCTTTATTCCCAGCCTTCTCTTTTCTGACACCGTAATGGTTCTTCTTTTTGCAAAAAAGGGCCCTCTTTTATCTTCATAATCTCCATAAGTAAGATAGCTGGTCCGGTTTCTCTGTTCATCCAGGTCATCAAGTTTGCAACTCTGCAGAAGTTTATCTTGTTCACCGATAGTAACCAGCATTTTAAAGAAATCGCTTATAGCATGTAAAGAGATAGTGGTAGGTGATTTACTATAAGAATTAATATTTGAATCAAGAAAAACGGGGTTTCCAATCAAAAGATCCTGTAATGAATGAAGATCCAGCGGCAGAGCAGTTATTTCCTGCAGGTAAGCAACACTGCGGGCAAGATATATTTTATTTTGCTTGTCCAGTAACTTAACTGAATCGGCAGTTATATAAGCTCTTAATCCCTCAATCCCCAGAATTGCAGTAATTCTTATCCAGATGATACTGTCTTTATACATCCTTAGCTCGGCATTTAAATCCATTTTTTTCCCGTCAGCATCATCATAATCCACATCCACTTTGGCAGAAAAAGTCGTAAACCCGATCTTGTTTTTAAGAATACGTGTATAGCTTTCGCTAATAAAGGCAACAGAGTCCGCATGGCCTGTATCAACCGGAGGAGTAACAACAACAGCCGTATCTTTTTTTACAATAGCTGATTGAATTTTTTTTGTAGCCCGGCAGGAACACAAAAAATAAATTGCTAAAATAGAAACAACAGAAACCCTGATCATGTTAAATACTGTTTATTGCTTACCGGTATGCCCAAAGCCACCTTGATTTCTCTTCGTCGCTGCCAATGCATCCGTTTCATTCCAGCAGCACTTATCAACTTTTTGAATTACCATTTGTGCTATACGGTCGCCGGGATGAATGACTTGTTCTTCCTGTGAAAGGTTGATTAAAATAACCTTAATTTCTCCCCTGTAGTCTGCATCAATAGTCCCCGGAGTGTTCAGACAGGTGATTCCCTGCTTAACAGCTAATCCGCTTCTTGGCCTGATCTGCGCCTCATAATGATCCGGGAGTTCAATAAATAGCCCAGTAGGCACCAGGAATCTTTCTAAAGATTTTAATACAACCGGGTTTTCAAGATGTGCCCTTATATCCATTCCTGATGCACCGGCAGTAGCATAGGCTGGAAGAGGGTTTGAAGACTGATTGATGATTTTTACTTCCACTACCGACATTAAACAAAGATAAGTATCAGAGAAATGAAATTCAGGGTTTACCAATTTTCCTGTCAGCATTCTTTCGCAGTAAAACAGTAGCATAAGCCACCAATCCTTCCTCCCTTCCGGCAAAACCCATTTTTTCTGTAGTAGTAGCCTTTACCGATACATCTGTTTCAGCAATACCGGTAATACCAGCAATATTTCTTTGCATTTCGGAAACATATGATTTGATTTTAGGCGCCTCCAGACAAAGAGTACTGTCAATATTTACAACTGTGTAGTCCTTCTCTCTTATAAGTGCAATGGTTTTTTGCAAAAGTATTTTGCTGTCGATATTTTTATAAGCCGGATCGGTATTGGGAAAATGAATACCAATATCACCAAGTGCCAATGCACCAAGTAAGGCATCGCAAATGGCATGCAAAAGTACATCAGCGTCACTATGGCCTAATGCACCTTTATGGTGGGGAATTTTTACCCCCCCTATCCATAGGTCTCTGCCCTCTGCCAACTGATGGAAATCGACACCTGAACCAATACGGTATGCCATAACCCGGTTTTTGTACAAATATCAATAAAAGCTTTCTTAACTGTTGAATAAAAAAAGAGTCCCGGTATCTACCGGGACTCCTGAAATATGATAAAACAATTATTACTGTTTAATTAGCTGCCTTAGTACCTCCATCTAAGTCAAACAATACGGAGAAACGCAGTGTGTTTGAAAGAGGGCTGCGGGTAACGCCACTACCAGTGGGAATCAGATATGCGAAATTGAAACCAAAGATATTATACTTGAGGCCTAAACCAGTAGTGAAATAACGACGATCGCCTTTTGTTTTATTCTCATAGAAATATCCCGCACGCAGAGCAAACTGATTATTATACCAGTATTCTGCCCCAAAAGACAACTGGATTTCTTTCATTTCCTCACCAAATCCATCAGGAGCGTCACCCAAAGAGCTAAACCAGCCGCCAATTACACTTTTGCTTCTGTAGTTAGCAATATCATCCGCAGTGGCACCTTCACCGGGAGGTGTTGGAACCAGCAGTTTGTTAGCTTCCAGGCCAAAAGAGATTGAATTATTATCATTGAATTTCCTTGTATAATTAAGACCAAGCCCCAGGTTAGCAGGGATGAAGTCTTTGGCATCAGCATTATCTGTATAAGCAACTTTTGAACCGAGGTTAGCTAAAACAGCACCCCATGTCCATCCACTTCCTGATGGTTTTTTTCCATCATGATAATAAGCTAAGTCAGCAGCAACAGCATTAGCAGCTTTATAAGTAGTGCTGCCGTTAGAGAAGCCTCCTGCAAGATTAGAATTGATATACTTTAATGCAACACCAACACCGCTTTTCGCAGAAAGTTTACGGGAATACCCAACATCAATACCAAATTCACGGGGACGAAAATCACCAGCCGGATCGCCGGAAATATTTGTAAAAGAAATATTACCTAAACTGAAATAGCGTACTGAACCAGAGATAGCCGAATTTTCATCAAGCTTGTAATATCCGGCAGCAGTAGCCAGGTACACATCATTTACAAGGTCTTTTAACCAGGGAGTGTAAGTAGCAGCAATTCCGCCTTTTGACTGGTTGAAGGCTACTTTACCAATATTCCACAAACCAGCATATGCATCAGGTGATGTTGCAATACCCTGATCACCCATGCCACCCGAACGGGCATCTGGAGAAATACGAAGGAATGGTACAGCAGTTGTAACAACATTAATAGGGTCTACCTGGGCCTTTACAGCGGATGATAAACCACAAAAAAGCAGGAATCCGGCAGTTAGTTTTAAAGCAGTTGGTCTCATTAGAAAATTTTTAATAATGGTGTAAATATAGAGTATTTGCATAAATACAAAACTAAAATAGAGAATTTTATCCGAATCGAAAAAAATGCGATTTCAGGTGGTTCTCAACGTTTTTTGAATTTATGATGGCTTCTGCCAACAGGCAAATTTCTGGAAAAACGTCTTGTTTTCGTTTTTATTGTTAAAAATTCTTATTAATCCTAAAAACAAATTTATAGCAGCCCCATCCGGGCCTTCGAAATGGATTATAGCAGGACAAGCTTTCCGATGACTTCTTTCTTCATTTTATCCGGAGTAATTACCCTCAATTTATATAAATAGACACCTCTGCCGGGCCTATCACCAAAGTCGTCTTTCCCATCCCATTTTATTTCCGACACCCGGCTACCCCCCGATATTGTTGTTGTTGTAATTGATTTTACCACCCTGCCTGTGATTGTCATAATCTGTATCTGCACCAGTAATTGCTGCCCCGGCTTATTATGCTCAAACCAGAAATTAGTACTTGTGGAAAATGGGTTGGGATAGTTCAGAATGTGGCTGAGTTCAAGTTGTTCATCATTAGCCACAGTAAAATTCAAAATTATCTCGGTTGAGTTGTTTGCAATATCCCAGGCCTTAATTTGTAAAGAATGAGGACCAGGTGAAAGTTCCGGTAGCTGAAAACGGATGCTCCCCAACTGATAACTGTCCAGTTCACCCTGGAAATAGTCATTCAGAATAAAAAATTGATTGTTGTCATTATCGAGTATAGCTACAATATCATGGCCTATCCCGGTTCCTGCTGTATTAATTCCGGAAGAATCGGCAATCTTAAGTATTAAAACCGGGGTTTGATTGGTCAGCCCGCCATTTGCAAACAGTTCATCATTCAGCCAGGCCTTAATGGAAGGACCTTCTTTATCCGTAATTCCTGAATTGCTGACACCACCCACTACAAAATTGCTGAACATACCATGACCGTCCTGTATAGCATTTTCAGCATACAAACTAAGTTTTCCGTTCCCATACTGGTAATTTATATCTTTCGGCACCCTGAATGAAAAATTAAATTGTCCGTTTGTAACAGATGCCTTACCCCTGAACAGAATGTTGTTTTGAGCCTGAAAACCGGCAACCTGGCTTCCGGGATCATTAGCCAGTGTTGTTATAGTTTGAGGTTTGTCAAAAACCATAGGGTAGATATTACCAGTAAATCCCGGCAGAACAGTACCGGACTGATCTGTAACTTCTCCTTCTATTGATATTTTTTCCATGGCGCTCAAAGTATCTGCCTGAGAAACTGGTACCCCATTTATTCTTGTTGCTCTCACCTTAAGTATTGGAAAGGCCAATGTCATAGCCGGATCTCCCAATAAAGTAAATTTCCTGTTATTGGTCACATCTGCTGAGGTTTGATAAGTATAATTTTTGGCTTCTTTCACTGCATCACCCAATGATTTATACTTCCCGGATGCATCAGGTTGCAGGGCAAATTGTAGATAATTAGTATTCATAACCCGGTTGCTGAAAGCAAATACCAGCCGGGTGGTCGTCATCAGGGCTATAGCACCTGTTTTTGGTCTTAGCAAAATATTCTCCCCGATAGAATTGATAGTTGGATTATCATAAGGGGCAAAATCGCAGGTGGCTGTAATAAAAAGGGGCAGCTTTTCCGGATTATTCCACCCATTCACTATGTCCTGGTCAAGAATAGTTTCATCTGCCAGCCTTCTGGATCCTCCATGCCCGTTATAATTCCAGATCAATGTTCCATTATACACCTGGTTATTAATGGCCTGGTTGGCGAGCGGATACCAGCTTCCTCCTGCACCGCTTTCCTGCCGAAAAGCATCCAGGTAAATTTTTTGTAAATTAAATACCGGGCCATTTGCAGCTGCGGTGGACGTAATAATTTCAGCATCCTGCAGGTGTAAATTTCCATCCTCGTCGTCTGCAATAAATGTCAGGTTATTTCGCCAGGGGCCAAAACTTTGCGGAGAAAAATAAGCCTCTACTTTGTCAACAAAATTTTTTGCCTCCGTTATATTTTTTGCAGGTATACGACCTATGCCAATATCGAGGAAATTAGTAACCAGTCCGGAATTTATGTCTTCATTGTTATCCAAAAATCCAAAGAAATCATCTGAAGCATGAGTGGATATTGGATCTGTGGAAAAGCTGCTTTGCCAGGCAGGTACAAGATTAGTGTTATTATTCAATCTGTCCTTATAATCAAAAGATGCATCGCCAAAAAGAAGCAGGTAGCGGGGCTTATCAACCGGGCTTGTACCGTATTTATCATAATACATTTTTACAACATCCCTTATGGAAGCAGGATCGGGACTACCACTTCCAAATTCGTTATAGACCTGTTCTGTTGTTACTATTTGTACCCTCAATCCATTTTGCTGTTGATGAAATTGTGCCAGCCGTTGTGCCTGTTGCGATAAAACGGAATGAGTAACGATCAGTAAATCTGCAGGTGAACTATTGTGCAAATCCTGGTTAGTGATTTTGCCTATTGCTTCTGGAAGCAGAAAACCCGCATTGTTGAAAGCAATATATTCTCTCAGCCTGTTGCAACTATTCACAAACCTGTATTCATTACCGGACAATTGCCCCTGCATTTTCTGGGGGGTCAGTGGATATGTTATATCCCAGACCTGGCTGTTTGTAACAGCGTTATCAACAATAAATTCCGCATTTTGATTACCCACACTAAGCCAATCCCTGAAAAGAAGCTGGTCAACACTTTTCAATGAAATACTTCTGCGGACAAACAGCTCAAACCAATTGAGCCAACCCTGAGAGTTAAAACTTCCGGGAATATAATTGTAAGTGACGTTAACGTTATCCTGTGCAATAACAGAAGAAAATAGTCCTTTGGATTGCTGAACAAACAAATCATATTGCCCGCCATTTACTGCATTAATCTGCTGTTGTCCTGCCGGCTGGTTGTTTATCAGAATATCAAACCTGCTGCTTACACCTGCTGATCTTGCTGCACAGTTACTTTGCAGCAACAAGGATGTATTGCCAACAATACCAGGGATATTAAAAATAAAACTCCTGTTTACTGTTTTGCCCGGAGCGTTGGTAAACTCTTCACCAAACCATTCTTTACCACTGGCCAGGAAATTAATAGTATCCAGTTCATGAAAAATTCTTTCAGAAAAACCGGTGACTGTTAATGATGGAGAATTTATAAGGGGAGCAGGTGAAATTCTCTTACCTGTTCCACCGATAGTCAGAAAATAAAAAGCTTTTTCGCTGTATAAATTTTTTTGGTGAGAAAACCGGAGGTTGAATGAATCTTTGACCCACTCATCTGGTCCCGGAGCAAAAAAAAGTATATAATCATTGCCATTCAGAATACCATCTCCACCATCCACTACCTGAACAGCGTTTTCCGCCAGATCATCCATCCAATTTCCGGCATTGGCCTCTGAAAGCATTTTTCCTCCGTTGCCAAAAAGCCTTACGGAAGCAGATGATAAATTGCTTGTGTTCAACCCCAGATTTGCGAGGAAGGGAATGTCAATTTTATAAATACCCGCTGCTTTTACTGCTATTTTATACCAGTTGCCTGTAGCCAGTACAGAATGAGCAGAATAGGTCCTTTGGCTGAACCCGGAAAAGGATGCTAAAGAGAACAATCCCGGCAAAAAAACATCCCGGAGCAGTTTCATGGACTAACACATTGGTTTGGTGGGAATTTCCCGTTTAAAAAATGGTATTTCTGCGTAATTGTTCTTATCTAAAGTCTATATATTCGCATTCCGGAGGGTAAATATTACTGAAAGTGCAATATTATTACCTTATCCGTCGTTAAAAATATTCCAATTCATAGGTTTATGCAAAAAACAATGAGAAACTTAACAATCCTACTATCCTGTGTAGCACTGCTGACATCTTGTAAGAACGGCGGGCTTTTCAAGAAAAAACAAGACAAGTCTGACGTAACAGGCTGGAACTACAACGACAAAAATCAGGGTGGCTTCCAGGTATCCAAAGCAAAAGAACAGGGCTTGGGTCCCGGTTTGGTGTTTGTTGAAGGCGGTACCTTCACCATGGGGCAAACTGAGGAGGATGTAATGGGCGACTGGAATAATATTCCCCGCCGTGTATCTGTCCCTTCCTTTTACATAGACCGTTCAGAAGTAGCCAATATTCACTACCGTGAATATCTGCATTGGCTCACCAGGGTTTTTGATCCAACTGATCCTGCTAATGCAAAAATTCTTGAAGGTGCTTTACCGGATACACTGGTCTGGAGAAGTGAATTAAGCTATAACGAACCTATGGTTGAATTCTATTTCCGTCATCCGGGTTTTAACGATTATCCTGTTGTGGGTGTAACGTGGAGGCAGGCAAAAGATTTTTGCTTGTGGAGAAGTGACCGTGTAAATGAAGGTACACTGGTTCAAAAAGGATATATCAATAAAGCCAATCAAAAACCCGGTGCACAGCAAGGAGATAACAACTTTACTACAAAATCCTACTTGTTGGGACTATATACAGCACCTCCCGGTAAAGCTATGCAATCTAAAAAAGGCCAACCTCCAGTGGCCCCTACAATGGAATCCGGTCTTTTACTTCCAGACTATCGTTTACCATTTGAGTCAGAGTGGGAATATGCCGCCTATGGCCTGATCAATCAAAATCCCCGCCCGAGCCTTAAAGAAGGCAAAAGAGGTGAGGAATTACAATCAAACAAACAAGTTTATCCCTGGTCTCAAAATGTTAACGGCCTTCGTGATACCCGTCGTGGAAGCTGGCAGGGTGTTTTCCTGGCTAACTTCAAAAGAGGCTCTGGTGATAATGCCGGTGTGGCCGGTGGTTTGAATGACCGTGCCTTCTATACTGCCCCTGTTCAGTCTTTCTATCCAAATGGATTTGGTATCTATAATATGGCTGGTAATGTGAGTGAGTGGGTGGAAGATACTTATCGTCCTCTTTCCTCTCTTGACTATGATGACCAACCGGCGCCATTCCGTGGTAATAAGTATCAAAAACTTTATGTTGCTGATGCAACGACTATGGACCCTTCAACAAGGTATGAGAAAGATAGCCTGGGAAGGGTGAAAATGGCTGAAGTAACAGACGAAGAAAGTAAAAACCGGAGAAACTACCAGAGAGGTAATGTAACTGATTATCTCGATGGAGACTCTTTATCTCAGTCTGCATACGGTTATGCCAACACTACTTTAATACACCCTGAAAAATCAAAAGTTTATAAAGGCGGCAGTTGGAATGACAGGGCTTACTGGCTTACTCCTGGTGCCCGTCGTCATCTTGAAGAAGATCAGGCATTAAGTACACTTGGTTTTCGTTGTGCTATGAACCGCATGGGCAGTCCTGAAGGGAACAAGCGTAAAACTGGTCAGCACTTTAAAACAAAAAGGCAAAAAAGATAATCTCTTTTATAAAAATATTAAAAACCCTCACCCCAGAGGGTTTTTTTATGCCTGATGTTATCCAGGTTCGCCGAAGGATTATTTTTGCCGTATGTCAATTGAGCACCTATATACTATTTATAAAAGACATCCATCAGTACAAACAGATACCCGAAAACTAAAAACCGGAGATATTTTTTTTGCCCTGAAAGGTGACAACTTTGATGGCAATGCATTTGCTAAACAGGCAATTGAAGCAGGCGCTGCTTATGCAGTAATTGATGACGCTGCATGCGAAATACCAGGAAAAACAATACTTGTTGAAAATGTTTTAACTGCCTTACAGCAACTGGCAAAACACCATAGGGAACAATTCCATATCCCTTTTATTGCTATTACCGGAAGTAATGGAAAAACAACTACCAAGGAGCTAGTGCATGCTGTTCTTTCCTCCTGCTTCAAAACTTACACAACTGAAGGAAATCTCAATAATCACATAGGTATCCCGCTAACCATCCTAAAAGTCAAAGCGGATGCAGAAATAGCAGTAATTGAAATGGGGGCCAATCATCAAAAAGAAATAGCCGGGTACTGTGAATACACACAACCCACTCATGGTATTATCACCAATTGCGGCAAGGCCCATCTGGAAGGCTTTGGTGGTACAGAAGGAGTGAGAAAGGGAAAAGGAGAGCTTTATGATTACCTGAGAGAAAATAACGGAATTGCATTTGTGATGTGGGATTATGATTACCTGAGAGAAATGAGTAAAGATATTTTAAGGATAATTAAATATGGAACAGACAATGCTGACATCGAAGGAAATTCTTTGAAATGTGATCCCTTTCTTGAAGTACTGATCAGCAAGGGTGCTGATACCGGCATTATCAGAACTAAACTTGTTGGCGAATATAATTTACCCAACATACTGCTGGCTGTTACTGTCGGGAAGTACTTCAATGTGTCTGACAAGAAAATAAAAGAGGCTATTGAGAACTACACTCCTTCCAACAGCAGATCTCAATTGATACGCAAGGGAACTAACAATATAATATTGGATGCATACAATGCTAATCCCAGTAGTATGAAACTCGCAATTGAAAATTTCTCGAAATTAAATGCCCTTGATAAAATAGTAATGCTCGGGGCTATGGCGGAACTGGGCACTGAAAGCCTTGCTGAACATTCTGCGCTGATAAAAATAATTTCACAGGGCAACTGGAAATATGTCGTCCTGGTGGGTGGTGATTTTCTGAAGCTAAATCACCCCTTTATCTCTTTTCAAAATGCTGTGCAGGCAAAACAATGGTATCAGCAGCAGCATTTTGAGAACACTCATATACTTATTAAAGGCAGCCGGAGTATGAAAATGGAAACGATATTAGAACCTTAACTTTACCTAATGAACTGGAAACAAATATTCCCTCAATTTGAACCGGGGTTAATAGAACTGGTCGAAAAAGAAGCTGTTCAAAGGAGTTTCAATGCCGGCGATATAATAATGAGAACAGGCCAGTATATCAAATCAACAGCGCTGGTACTGGAAGGCCGTGTAAAAATTTATCGGGAGAACCATGATGGTGGTGAGTTCCTGATGTATTATCTGGGACCCGGTCAGGCCTGTGCTGTATCAATGATTTGCGCCCTGCAGTCTCATACCAGTGAAATAATGGCTGTTGCAGAAGAGGATTCTGAAGTACTGATGATACCAGTACAGCTGATGGATGATATGATGAACAAGTACAAAACGTGGTATCAATTCGTCATTCAAACTTACCGCAGCCGTTTTGACGAGTTGCTTTCAGTGGTGGACAATATTGCATTCCGCAATATGGATGAACGTCTGGAATTCTACCTGAAGAGATATGCTGAAAAAACAGGTAAAAAGAATATTGAAATCTCTCACCAGCAGATAGCAGATGACCTGAACAGCTCCAGGGAAGTAATTTCAAGGCTTTTAAAGAAAATGGAACAACGCAGCCTGGTAAAACTGCATCGCAATATGATTGAATTAGTATAACCTGCAGAGTTGTGATAACAGTCACACCGGGCAACAGATATTTCTTATACCCTTGCAATAAAATTGAATGGAAATTCTTGGTTACATAACTGCGGTGCTGATTGGAATTTCTCTCGGGCTTGTCGGAAGCGGGGGTTCTATTCTTACCGTTCCTGTCCTTGTTTATTTGATGAATGTGAACCCTTTGCTGGCTACAACCAGCTCACTGTTTATTGTTGGCTCTACCAGTTTAGTAGGCGGGCTAAGAGCCTATTCAAAAAAATTACTTGACTTTAAAGCTGTTACAGAATTTGGATTCCCCTCCATCTTTTCGATTTTTATCACCCGCCATTATTTACTGCCCGCAATAAAAGACAACCTGTTTACTATTGGAAAGATTACCGTCACAAGAGATATGCTGTTGATGGTAGTGTTTGCAATACTAATGCTGCTGGCTTCATATTCAATGATAACAAATAAGGAAAATGAAGATATTAAGACTGAACCCAAAACGATTGGAGAAAGAGTTTTTCCATTGATGTTTTTTGGATTAATGATAGGAGTGGTTACCGGTCTTCTTGGTGCAGGTGGGGGATTTTTGATTATTCCGACCCTCGTATTATTTCTGGGGCTTGATATGAAAACTGCTGTTGGCACTTCATTACTTATCATTGCAATTAATTCTCTTTTTGGTTTTCTCTTCAGCCTCAAAAATTTTGAATTTGACTGGGTTTTGCTTATTTCTTTTACAAGCCTTTCGATTGCAGGCATTTTCATCGGAAGTATTCTTTCAGAAAGAATTGCACCCGAAGCCCTGAAAAAAGGATTTGGCTGGTTTATACTTGTTATGGGCATTTTAATAATTGTTAAAGAGCTTCTCCTGCATTAATCACTACTGCCTTGATTGTGATTGATGTCACCGTACAAAATAAATCTGAATACGATTTTTGATTTGTCAATTTAAAACAAAGACCAATGAAAGTAGAACAAATTTATACCGGTTGTTTAGCCCAGGGAGCTTACTATATTGAAAGTAACGGCGAGGCTGTTGTAATTGATCCGCTGAGAGAAGTGGCTCCTTATATACAGAAAGCTGAAAGAAACAATGCAAAAATAAAGTATGTTTTTGAAACACACTTCCATGCTGATTTTGTAAGCGGACACCTTGATCTGAGTAAAAAAACAGGGGCGCCAATTGTATATGGGCCAACTGCAAAACCTGCTTTTGATGCCATCGTTGCGGAAGATGGGCAGGAATTTAAAATTGGTAATATTACAATGAAGGTGCTTCACACACCCGGACATACAATGGAAAGTACCTGCTATCTGCTGAAAGATGAAAACAACAAAGAAGTAGGGCTTTTCTCCGGAGATACTTTATTTATCGGCGATGTAGGCCGGCCTGACCTGGCTCAAAAAGTAAAAGCAGAACTGACTCAGGACAAATTAGCGGGTTACTTATTTGATTCTTTGCGAAACAAAATTATGCCCCTTGCGGATAGCATCATTGTTTATCCTGCACACGGTGCCGGTAGTGCCTGTGGAAAGAACATGAGCAAGGAGACTACTGATACATTGGGTAACCAAAAGAAAACCAACTATGCATTGAGAGCTGATATGACCAAGGAAGAGTTTATCAAAGAAGTAATCACAGGGCTGGTGGCGCCTCCTGCCTATTTCCCGTTGAATGTGATGATGAATATTCAGGGTTATGAAAGTATTGATAAAGTGCTGGAAAGAGGGCAGCATGCACTCAGTCCTGATGCCTTTGAAGCGGCAGCAAATGAAACAGGGGCATTAGTATTAGACACAAGAGATCCTCAAATATTTGCCCTGGGTTTTGTTCCTAATTCCATTAACATTGGCATTAATGGCCAATTTGCTCCCTGGGTTGGTGCTATGATACCTGATATAAAACAGGAAATACTCCTGGTAACAGACGAGGGCCGTGAGGAAGAAGTGATTACAAGACTGGCCCGAGTTGGCTACGATTATACTATTGGCTACCTGAAAGGCGGTTTTAATGCATGGAAAGATGCAGGAAAAGAAACTGATCTTATTACATCCATCAGTGCAGATCAACTGGCTGATATTATGGAAAAAGAAAAAATAAATGTGCTTGATGTACGTAAAAAAAGTGAATATCAGAGTGAACATATGATTGGTGCAGAAAATGCCCCGCTTGATTTTATTAACGACAGCATGCTGCAAATTGATAAAAACAAAACCTATTATGTCCATTGTGCCAGTGGCTACCGGTCCATGGTGTTTACCTCCATTCTGCGGGCCAGGGGGTATGATAAACTGATCGAAGTAAAAGGGGGTTTTAAGGCAATAAAAGCAAGCAGCAGGTTTAGGCTTACGGATTATGTGTGTCCTACAACATTATTATAGTTGTTTGGCAGGTTTTAATGGTTAATAGAGCCGGGGGTAATCCTCCGGCATTTTTAAGGAAAAAATTTTTAACCTATTTTATCAATAATATAAATCTTCAAAAAAAGTCATGAGTAATTTAAAAGAACTGGTTAAAAACCCATCTACAGTTATTGTAGATGTTCGAAGCCCGATGGAGTACGAAATGGGTCACATATCGGGAGCAAAAAATATTCCCCTGGATCAGATTCCTTATAAAACAAATGAGTTTAAGGCTTTCAACAAACCTGTAGTGGTGTACTGCCGCAGCGGAGCAAGAAGCAGCATGGCATTAAGCATATTAGAGCAAAATGGAGTAGCCAATGTTTATAACGGAGGGGGTATTGGTGATATGCATTTTTTTTAAAACTAAAATACGAATTTAATCATGTTAGCATTTTTGCAAAAAATATTTGGAGGTAATCCGGTAAATTATAAAGAACTGGTAAGTAATGGTGCCGTGATTGTTGATGTTCGTTCCATTGGCGAATTTAAAAGCGGGCATATCCCCGGTTCTAAAAACTACCCGGTTGAAAATATCCGGAATAAAGTGAATGAGCTTAAAAAACTTAACAAACCTGTTATAACTGTTTGCCGTAGTGGCGCAAGAAGCGGTATGGCAAAAGGCATTTTAAAATCAGCCGGTATTGAAGTATATAATGGCGGGCCATGGACAAGCCTGATCAGTAAAATTTCTTAATTTTCAAATACTATAACAAACCATCTAAAAGCTGTTCTTGTGCAGCTTTTTCTTTTTGTATACTCTCTTTTTCAACAAAGTCAGGCCAGCAAAATGCATTACTTCTATAAAAAAAGAAGTAATTTACCAGCAAAAAATGCTAAAAAGATTTCTCAAAGTCTTTGCCATCATCCTGATAATTGCTGCAATTGCTTTCTTTGTTTTTATACCTTCTTATATTGATAAATCAAAAAATAGAGTAACACTCAGGATTGATCGTCCACAGCGGGTCAGTTGGTACGATTCTATTCCATTTATTGCAGACCTGCATTGCGATGCCCTGTTATGGCACAGAAATAATCTGAAACATCATAGTTATGGTCATGTCGATATTCCCCGTATGCAGGAAGCAAATATGGCCTTCCAGGTGTTTACCATTGTAAGCAAGACTCCGAAAGGCATTAATATTGAAAAAAATGATGATAAAACTGACCAAATTGCTTTACTGAGTTTCGCCCAGTTGCGTAACCCCAAAGATTGGTTTAGCGTAAAATCAAGAGCCCTGCATCAATGCGATGAATTATTCAGAACAGCTAAAAAATCAGATGGGCAATTCCGGGTTATTACCAGCCAGGCTGACCTGGCACAATACATTACTGACAGAAGCAGAAACAAAAAACTAACTGCCGGTATGCTCGGTATAGAAGGGGCCCACTGCCTTGGTAATGATATTAATAACCTCCTGTCATTTTATGATGCTGGTGTCCGCTATATAGGGCCCACTCATTTTTTTGATAATGAATGGGGAGGATCTGCGCATGGAATTAATAAAGGAGGGCTGACGGAAAAAGGTAAACAACTTATCCGGAAAATGGACAGTCTGCACATGATTATCGACCTGGCGCATGCTTCACCTAAAACTATTGATGATATTTTTTCACTTACACAAAGCCCGGTTCTCATTTCACATACCGGAGTAAAAGGGGTTTGCAGCAATACAAGAAATTTATCAGATGTCCATTTGCTGGAAATTGGAAAGAGAAACGGTTTAGTGGGTATCGGTTTATGGGAAACTGCTGTTTGTGGTACAGATGCAGCCGCCACTGCAAAAAGTATCCGGTATGCGGCTGATAAAATCGGGACCGACAAAGTTGCATTGGGTTCAGACTTTGACGGCGCTATTACCACACACTTTGATGTTACAGGTTTGCCATTAATTGTAAATGCTTTAATAAAAGAAGGATTCAGCAAAGAGGACGTTTACAAAATTATGGGTGGAAATATAAGAGACTTTCTGCTAAGAAACCTGCCTGCTCACTAAGTATCACTATTCGATGTGGAAGAATATACAATCCAACCGACGTTTATTTTTCATCATGCTGGTTGTCGCTCTTGTTGCCATTTTACGACTAAACAAAACAGCTACATCCCCGGCTAAAAGATCAGCTACTACGGTACCAGAAGACAGTTTATTTCCTGGGCCAGGTATAAAATTACAGGTACAGGAAAGAGAAATGATCTTATATGGAAAAGACATCATTTCGAATACATCTGACTATTTTGGGCCGAAAGGTTCAATAGACAGGACAACAAACGGAATGAACTGCCAGAGTTGTCACCTGAATGCCGGCACAAAAATTTGGGGCAATCATTTGCTGAATGTATACACCTCTTATCCCAAATTCCGTGAAAGAAGCGGCACTACAGAAAGCATATTCAAAAGAGTAAGCGATTGTTTTGAAAGGAGCCTGAACGGTACAACACCTGACAGTAACAGCAAAGAATTCAAATCCATTTTCGCATATTTAAAATTCCTGGGGGATAGCGCCAAAAAAAAGCAGTCCAGTGGCAGCAGCATAGAAAAACTTCCATTCCTCAGCAGAGCAGCAGATCCCTCGAAAGGGAAATGGGTTTATATATCACAATGCCGAAGTTGTCATGGCATTGACGGTCGTGGTAAGCTGAACAGTAATAAAACTGGCTATGAGTACCCGCCTCTTTGGGGAAATAATAGTTTTAATAACGGTGCCGGGCTATTGCGTATCAGTTTACTTGCCGGCTTTATTAAAAACAATATGCCTTACAACAAAGCCTCCTATCAAAAACCAACATTAACTACTGAGCAAGTATGGGATGTAGCTGCTTATATCTGCAGTAAACAAAGACCTTTCAAAGATTTCAGCAAAGACTGGCCTGATATTTCCAAGAAACCATTTGATTATCCATTCGGCCCCTTTTCAGATAATTTTTCTGAAACGCAGCACAAATTCGGGCCCTACAAAGCCATAATTGCTGCAAAGGAAACAACTACCGATAAATGAGTTATTTTCAGAAAAAGTATATTTGCTAAACGAAGTTCAGTTGTTGACCATTGAAACATTAAAAACAAAAACCAATGTTAGAATTTTTAAAACATTCCTGGCCCTGGTATGTTGCAGGGCCGCTGATCGGGCTAATGGTCCCCCTCCTGTTGCTGATCGGCAATAAATCATTTGGTATTTCCTCTTCTCTGAGGCATATATGTGCCGCTTGTTTTCCTGGAAAAATTTCTTTCTTCGAATACAACTGGAAGAAGGAAGTATGGAATATGTTTCTTGTTGCAGGAATCCTTATTGGCGGCATCGTTGCAGCTCAGTTTTTATCAGCACATGAAACAGTACAGGTAAATGAAAAATTGGTAAAAGAGCTTTCCGCCTACAGTATTTCAAATTATAATAGCATGGTGCCGGTCGAAATTTTTTCCTGGTCTGAACTATTTACAGTTCGAGGATTCATAATGATGGTAGCAGGAGGGTTTCTTGTTGGTTTTGGAACAAGATATGCAGGTGGCTGCACCAGCGGTCATTCCATAATGGGGCTATCCAATCTTCAATTGCCTTCGCTTATTGCCACAGTTTGCTTTATGGCTGGTGGCTTTATTGTGGCAAATTTAATTTTACCCATCATCTTAAAATTATAAAAGATTATGTCAGCATATACTTCAGAAGAAGAAAAAAAACATCATGAATTCTTGACTCAAAATACAGATTTCGAAGTTCGTTCTCTGGATGCAGTATGTCTCAATGAATCTGAACTGAAGCATCCCTGGTGGTATAACTTTAAATATATTTTAGCCGGAATCCTGTTCGGCATTATCCTGACAAAAGCGGAAGTAATCTCCTGGTTCAGGATACAGGAAATGTTCCGGCTCCAGAGTTTTCATATGTACGGGGTGATTGGTTCGGCAGTGGCAGTAGGTATAATTTCTGTCTGGCTAATAAAAAAATTCAATATAAAAACGATTTATGGTGAACCCATTGAATTTGTAACCCGGAAATTTAACAAAGGAAATATTATCGGAGGATTACTGTTTGGCGCCGGCTGGGCTATTACGGGTGCATGTCCGGGGCCCTTGTTTGCCCAGATAGGCACAGGCGCAGTAGTCATAGTTATTACTCTTATAAGTGCTGTTGCCGGCACCTGGGTGTATGGATATTTTCGGGAAAAACTTCCTCACTAAAATAAAAAATAAGCGACCTCACAGTCGCTTATTCCTAACTGTAAATAAACACTCTCAACAAGATCTGGAGGAAACGTGTAATTAAATAAACAGCATGTGAACACCTTCCCCTTCACTTTTCTTGTAAAAATCACCAACTGTTATTACTTCTTCGATCCCTTCAAACAAATCCTCCTTTTTATAATGAAACATATCCATAGCCAGTTTGCAGGCCCACATTCTTACTCCCGAGTCTGAAAGAATTTCTAAAAATTCTTTTACTTCAGGCATATCAATTTTTGCCATCTCTTTTTTCATCATTGTTGTTGCCAGCGCTTCCATTCCGGGAAGTCCCCCCACCATAGTTGGGATATGCATAGCGGGGTTTCCCACAGTGGCAATATGCAGGCTGTTCATTTTTTTCTTATGCACCGCCTCCAGCCCGAAGAAAGTGAAAAACATTTCTGCCTCTATGCCTTCCATTCTGGCGCCATTGGCCAGTACAAAAGAAGCGTATACATTTTCCAATGTTGCCTTAGACAGGATAATCATCATCTTTTTGATTTCGCCTTTATTCTCACTCATAACTTTGGTTTTAAATGTTATTAAATGCAACTGGCGGGTTTGGGTATCCCTGCAATTTTTGTTGCTGTTTTTAATGGAGCTTTGGGAAACAGCTGATAAAATTCCTTAATGTCCACCACACCGCTTTTACCAATCTTCCGGATACTGAGCGGAACTTCATTTTTGTATTCAGTTTGTATATACTTAAGTATTTCCCAATGGCGGGGACTCAGGCTTATTTCGTTTTCGGCAGCTAATGCTTCGCCAATTGTGTTGTCCCATTGTTTAAAATCGGTCATAAAACCTTCTTCGTTTACGGAGATGGTTTTACCTGCAATTGTTCTTTCCATGATATAATGTTTATTATAGTTAAAATGATTTAGTATTTTTTTCCACCTACTGACATTGTTGGTGATACAAAAGGAATATGAGTTCCTTTCAGCAGCATATGCCAGTACACCCACCTGAAGGCCAATTTACCCATGTGGTTCATCCTGCTTTCCTTTAGTAATCGTAAGGGGCCGATACCCGGAAAAGGAAATGTACCCTCAACCGGCTCATGCGTATAATTAAAGTCAATCAGCAAAGCTTTGCCATTACCCGTTTCTATAAAACAGTTAGCATGACCATCAAACTCTTCCTTCAGGGGTTCGCCATTCACATACCTCAAAATATTCTCGGTAAGGATTTCAGCTTCAAAGTGTGCCACTGAACCTGCCTTAGAAGCAGGTATGTTACTGGCATCGCCCAATACAAACACATTCTCATATTCTTTTGACTGCAAAGTTGCCTTATGAGTAGGAACATAATTCAGATCATCGCCCATTCCCGACCTTTCAATAACTGCATCTCCTTTATTTGTAGGTACTGTAACCAGGATGTCAAAAGGAATGGATCTTCCTCCATAATCAACTATCTCTTTCTTCTCATTATCCACATGCTCAATAGCAAAATCACTTTCAATATTGATATGCTTATCTTCCAGCAAATGCTCAAGTGTAGCTGTAGCTTTAGGCTTGGTGAAGGCACCGCTTAATGGAGTAACGTAAGTAATCTCCACTTTGTCACGCATATTTTTTTGCTTAAAGTAAGAATCTGCCAAAAACGCAAACTCAAGTGGCGCAACAGGGCACTTAATCGGCATTTCAGTAATATGCACTACCAATTTTCCACCCTGCCAGTCCCTCAATTTATTCCGTAATGAAAGAGATCCCTCAAATGTGTAAAAATCAAAAACAGATTTATACCATTCACTTCCTTTCATACCCTCTATTTCCTCAGGTGCAGTTTTGGCGCCTGTGGCAACTATAAGCACATCGTACACTAATATGCTGCCATCTCTCATCAGTACTTTATTTTCTTTTGGCACTACTTTATCGATTGCCCCCTGAATCAGATCAACAGTTTTGGGAATGAATTCTTCAATTGATTTGATAATATCTTCCGGCTCATAAATATCAAAAGGAAGAAACAGGTAACCAGGCTGGTAGTGATGCTCAGTTCTCTCATCAATAATACTGATTCTCCAATCCGGTCTTTTTAAATGATGGTTCAGGTGATTTGCCATCATCGTTCCGGCTGTCCCTGCTCCCAGAATAACAAGATGTTTCATATAAAAAATTTTGTAAGACTGATTTATTTACGGTGTAAAATTCAAAGTTTTGCGCTTGTCTTTCTGCGAGTTGAGTCACAATTTGGGATGAGTCATCTCATCTATTGAACTGATTCTTTTTCATTTGCCCTGTTTATTTTTATAAATGTGATATAAGTCACCATTACATGAATTGAGCTTTAGTAAAAATTGGGTAACCCGGGCTTTGGAAAAATAAATATCAATTTATCAAAGACCTTGATGTCTGTTTTAGTTCAGCAATTACTTAAAATCATATGCCGGGCTCTGATAAATATTTAATTTAGATTTTAAAACTTAAAATATGAAAACAAACAGTATTGGCCTTGATGCCGTGAAAGCAAGAGAACTTGCTGAAAAGCTAAACCTGTTACTGGCAAACTTTCAATTATTCTATATCAACTCCCGTGGCTTTCACTGGAATATTAAAGGAGATAAATTCTTCGAGCTGCATGCAAAGTTTGAAGAACTCTATACCGACACACAGTTGAAAATTGATGAAGTGGCTGAAAGAATATTAACGCTGGGCCATGTACCCAGCCATTCTTATACAGACTACCTTAAACTATCCGGTATAAAAGAGAAAAGAAATGTACATGATGGAAAAGAAGCAGTAAAATCAGTCATTGATGCTTTCAGGGTATTGCTGGAAATAGAAAGAAAATTATTAACTATATCGGCTGATGCCGAAGATGAGGGTACAAATGCTTTAATGAGTGACTATATCCGTCAGCAGGAAAAACTTGTATGGATGTATTCCTCATTCCTGAATAAATAAAGTTTCTGATACATGAAAATAACTCTTGCGGCACTTGCTGTTTTATTCCTGTCTGCGCCACCATATGTTGAGGTGAAAGTGGCAGGTGAAATGAAAAAAATTATGCGGCAGGCCGATTTGTCAGCCCATATTTCATTGGATACCCTGGTAAACAAGCCACATATCTATGGTCTTGGACCGGCGGAAGGCATCAAAGGTGAAATACTTATTATTGATAGTAAAGCTTATTGGTGCAAGGCAGGTGCAGAACAACCAGTAACGGTAATCAGTGAAAAAGTAAAGGCCGCCATGCTGGTTTATGCACAGGTGCCGGGCTGGAAACAAGCAACGATCACTGATGAGATAAAAGATTATGCATCTCTTGAAAAAGCTGTTGAAAAATTTGCTTCACAAAGCGGACAAAGCCTGGAAAAGCCATTCCCGTTTTTGATCAAAGGAAATATAAACTCTGCCTCCTGGCATGTAATCGACTGGAAAGAAGGGGTAGCCCATACTTTTGATAACCATAAGCAGTTTGCAAAGTATGGCAGCTTCACCAATGAACCCATTGTATTACTGGGTTTTTATTCCAATAAGCATCAC
This sequence comes from Chitinophagaceae bacterium, assembly GCA_044221225.1. Taxonomy (GTDB): domain Bacteria; phylum Bacteroidota; class Bacteroidia; order Chitinophagales; family Chitinophagaceae; genus JJ008. The sequence continues at coordinate 62,946 of JBGAPQ010000004.1, read as the reverse complement.
AGCATATTTACCCATCACACAACAAATATGCATATACATGTGATGGATGAAAAGAAAACTATTGTTGGCCATCTTGAAGAAATTTCATTTTCTTCCGGAAAATTGCAATTGCAAATTGCAAAATAAAATCTGCGCTCTTACGGCTTAAGGGTTATAATTTTATAGGAAATGAATATAATAGTGGAACAACTATTTCAGTTTTTCAAAAAATATAATGCACTTCCTAAAAAAGCCGAGGAAGCCATTGCTGCTATCAGCAGCATTATTACTATAAAGAAAAATAAAGACCTGCAGCCTATTGGTCATACATGTAAAACAATATACTTCATCAACAAGGGCATTGCCCGCATTTATTACTTCAAGGATGGAATTGATATCACCGAGAATTTTTACTTTGAGAACAGTATCATTGCAAGGGTTGAGAGTTTATTTACGGGAAAACCCAGTCGCAAAGCTATCCAGGTACTCGAAGATGCAGAAATAACTGGTATCAATGCCAACCAGCTTTTCAAATTATATGACTCATTCCCGGAAATAGAAAGGCTTTTCAGAAAAATATTTGAGGCGGCATATGTAGAAACAGTTCATCGCATCGAAGGCATACAATTTCATACAGCTGAAGAAAGATATAAAGCCTTACTACAGGAAGCGCCGGATATACTCAAAAGAGTGCCCCTGAAATACGTTGCTTCTTACCTCGGCATCACTCAGGTGAGCCTGAGCCGTATCCGGGGATTGAAGTGATTATTTATCATATGATAAATGAATAGCCATTTATAGTGATGACCTTTATGAAGCTAAATTTCATAAATGGAAACTGCAAAATTGATAGGTGTTGAAATCCTCAAAAACTGGTTGGATACAGGCAAAAAGGTATCTATTGTTGACATACGTCCGGCCAACCAAAGATCAGGGGCACCCATTCCGGGAAGTATTCATGTTGATGTGTATGACAAGATAAAGCAAAATGACCTTTCCACTTTTGATAGTTTGTATCTTGATAAATCAGTACCGGTTGTTACTTTTTGCGGAGGCGGTAAAGCGAGTATAGTAGCAGCAGAAATGCTTGTTAACAAAGGTTATAACGCCTATTCGCTGGATGGTGGCCTTGAAGGATGGAATAAATATTCTGCTATAAAATCAGTTACTAAAAAAATTTCAGTTTTTGACAACAATGCACAGGATTATGACAACTGGTTTGAGAACCATCCGCTAGTATTTCAGAATGAGTTAGAGGCATTAAGAAAAGCTATTCCACAACAAGGCAATGGAATCGAAATTGGTGTTGGTACAGGTCGGTTTGCCGAAGCACTGAAAATTAGTGCCGGGGCAGAACCAGCTCATGCAATGGCTCAAATGGCAATTGCCAGAGGTCTTCTTGTAATTAATACCAAAGCAGAATCATTGCCATTGCACAGCCAATCCTTTGATTATGCCCTCATGGTTACCACTGTTTGCTTTCTTGATGATATACCAAAGGCATTTGCAGAAGCTCATCGTATAATCAAAAAGAACGGTTCCCTTATAATCGGCCTGATAGACAGTGATAGTGAGTTAGGTAAACAATATGCTGCAAAGAAGGAGTCAAACCCATGGTATAAAGATGCTCATTTTCATTCTGTAAAAGAAATAACGGAACTGATGCAGGCATCAGGCTTCACAGCATTTGAATATTGGCAAACATTATTTGGAAATAAAGAAGAATTAACTGAACCACAACCAGGATTTGGCAAGGGAAGTTTTGTTGTCATCCGTTCACAAAAAATATAATATGAGCAGCGCAACAGCAGGTTTGAAAGAAAACTGGCAACAGTTCTCCCTATTGGTCCTTGTCAATGCTTTTGTCGGAGGCATGATTGGGTTGGAAAGAGCCGTGCTGCCCGGTTTAGGAAAAAGTGTATTTGGATTGGATGCCAATACGGCGATCTTAAGTTTTATCATGGCATTTGGTATCACAAAAGCCATTAGTAATTATAGCGTAGCCAAACTCAGCAAACGATTCAACAGGAAACAAATATTAATGGCGGGATGGTTTGCAGCTTTGCCTGTTCCACTTTTATTGATGTATGCAGAAACATGGACCTGGGTAATAATAGCAAATATTTTATTAGGTATTAACCAGGGATTGTCATGGTCATCAACAGTTATAATGAAAGTGGATATTGTAGGGCAAAAGAATCGTGGATTGGCGATGGGCATTAATGAGTTTGCAGGATACCTGTCAGTAGGGTTGGCATCCTATCTTGCCAGTTCCCTTGCTTCCAGTTATGGTTATGCTTATTATCCTTTCATTCCCGGGTTATTTTTTGCTGCAGCCGGTCTATTGATTTCAGCTTTCCTGGTTAAGGATACTTCCCATTTTGTTCATGCTGAAAGTGCCATCAGCAAAATTGCATTGCTAAAAAATGTGTGGAAGGAAACGACATGGAAACATAAGAATATTGGCAGTGTCACATTAAATGGCCTTGTGAATAATATGAACGATGCGGTTGTATGGGGTCTTTTACCTGTTTTATTATTACAAAAAAACTTCTCTATACAAGAAATAGGGATTATAGCAGGAGTGTACCCGGCTGTTTGGGGAGTGATGCAGTTATTCACTGGCAAAATGGGAGATGTGTATTGTAAAAAACAAATCATCACCGTTGGCATGCTGACCCAGGCAGTTGCGATCGCACTATTAGCCATCTCATCTCAATTAACAATACTTATTGCAGCCGCTGTGTTACTGGGACTTGGTACGGCATTAGTATATCCAAATTTTCTTACGGTAGTAGCTGAAAGTACTCATCCATCACAACGGGCAGAAACTCTGAGTATTTTTCGGTTCTGGAGAGATAGTGGCTATGTGATAGGTGCCCTGTTGGCAGGCCTGCTGGCAGATATGGTTGGGATGAGCACAGCTATTATTATTATTGCCGGCATCACCGCCGCTGCAGGTATCGTTGCACATTTCAGAATGTGTTGCACACTAAAAAAGCTGTATTCATCTGACGATTGTATCAAGCCATCTTTGTATTAATCTCGAATTTCACAACATGTATAAAAGCTACCTCATTATTAGCCTGCTGTTAGTCTCTGTGACCTCCTGCGCTGAAAAAGATATTAGACTTATTGTCGTAAACAGTTCTACTTCCTGCATACCACTGATTCCAAAACTGTTGCATCTGAAAATTTTTTAACAAATTTGCCTGTTAGTTTTTATCGTTTAGGTGATATTTATCACCGGTAAATGGGGCCACTTATTTAATCTTGCATTTATAAAATTAAAACTAAATGAAGTACATATTTTTATCGGTATTTCTTCTGATTGCCTTGTATAGTTGCAATAATTCTACCACAGGAGAGCCAACTGTAGCTGCCAGTTCTGTGCAACCGGTTGATACCACACAGGCAGAAGCAATTGAGCCGGAGCCTGTTCTAGCTCCATCTGTATCCGGTGCAACTTCTGTTCTTCCCTCTTTCAGAATGGCAAATGCCAATAACCAGATTATTGATTTATTACAGTTTAAAGGGAAAAAAGTTTTTGTGAACCTGTGGGCTACCTGGTGTCCTCCTTGCCGGGCGGAGATTCCTTCCATAGAAAGCCTTGGTGCGAAAGTTGATAAAACCAAAGCGGAATTTGTGATGCTTTCGCTGGATGAAAATTTTGAAAAAGCAAAAAACTATTCCGTAAGTAATAATATGAAACTGCCTGTTTACTACCCTGCCGCTAACCTTCCCCCATTATTTACTGTGGATGGAATTCCGGTAACATATATTTTTAATGAAAAAGGTGAAATCATTTATCAGCAGGTTGGCAGTGCAAATTACGATACGAAAGAATTTGCTGATATGATGAATAAGTAAAACAACAATTTTTAAAAATCAAAATGCCCCGCTTTCCGGGGCATTTTTCTGCTACTATCAAATCTCATTTCTCTCCTCTGTTTTCACAACTGCCAGTAATTTCTCTTCAATCACCTTTTTAAAAATGTGCTTGGGAAATGCACCAGGCTGCATCATAGGTTCGCCGTTCGAGTCAATGAAAAGTAATGTTGGGATACTTTGAATTCCAAATACGGCAGCAAGTTCCTGCTCTGCATCTGTGTTAACCTTATAAATCACAAGCCGTCCTTCATATTCTTTAGAGAGTTCTTCGAGTATGGGAGCCACCATTTTACAAGGTCCGCACCAATCCGCATAAAAGTCAATAATAGCCGGTAACTCTCCCTGGTATTTCCAGTCCTGTTCTGTTTCATAATTAAACACTTTTCCTTTAAAGTCCTCTGTCGTCAACTTTACTGTCGCCATATCAAATAATTTTCACAAAAGTAGAACAACCCTGTTTAGCTGCTGGTGATATTAATCACAATGCTGTTGCAATCTCCAATACATTAACTTTTTCCAAAGCCTGTCCGATATCCCAGATAATATCTTTATAGTTTTCAATACCAATACTTAACCTCACCATCTTATCAGTAATATGCAATTCTTGTTTCTCCTCATAAGGTACATCGGCATGGGTCATACTTGCAGGATGTTCTGCAAGACTCTCTGTTCCGCCCAGGCTCACGGCCAGTTTGATATGCTTCAGGTTATTCAAAAATGTAAACGCTTCATGCTCGTCGCCCACCACATCAAAACTCAACATAGCTCCATAACTCAGGTATTGTTTTGAAAATACTTCTGCCTGTTCTGGGTTGTTTATAGCGGTGTATCCGAGATAATATACTTTTTCCACTTTAGGATGATGGGATAAAAAGTCAGCCACTTTTTCGGCATTCGTGGCAGCTGTTTCCATCCGGATCTTCAATGTTTCTAAACTACGCATCAGCAACCAACTGGTGTGCGGGTCAATCATCGTACCAAAAAAAGTACGGGTTTTTTTGATCTTACCAATAAGATCATTACTTCCCACGGCTGCACCTGCAATCACATCACTGTGCCCGCCGATATACTTGGTAGCAGAATATAAAACTATATCTGCACCATGCTTCAATGGATGTTGCCATAATGGGCCCATATAGGTGTTGTCCACTGTTACCAGCACCTTCCTGTCACTAGCAGAAAACCTTTTTGCAATAGTTCTGCACATTTCAATATCAATAAGGTCATTAGTCGGATTTGCCGGAGTTTCCACATATATCATCTTTAATCTCTTCGCATTCCCGCTCTCCACCAATAATTTTTCCACTTCCTTCCTGCTTTGCCCAGCTTTGAAACCGATTACCTCTATTCCAAAATGAGTAAGGATATGATGAACGAACTTATGTGTACCGCCATATAATGGATTACTATATAACAATACATCACCGGGACTAAGAAAGGTCATCAATGTAGTTGCAATTGCACTCATTCCCGAAGAAAAAGCTGCGGCCATTTCTCCTCCATCCCATAGTTTTAACCTCTCCTCCAGGATTTCCATATCCGGGTTATTGATACGGCTGTATATTAATCCCATTTCCTCTCCTTCATGCCCCGGTTTACCATAGGCCATTTCAAAAAAAGCTTTTCCTTCCTCAGCACTTTTAAAAACAAAAGTTGAAGTCTGAAAAATCGGGCACTTAACAGCTCCTTCACTCAACCCGGGCTTATACCCATAACCCAGCATTTGGGTCTCAGGCGAAAAGTTTGACTGATTCATATACTTGAATTTGATTACTAAATTGGAAAGAATTATACTTCATTACAATGACTTTTGTTACTTTAGAAAACAAATCTTTTTTTCTTTTTTTATAGCATATAAAAAGATAATTTATCCAATAATTTATTTATTTTTAGATAAATTATCTTTTATGCTTTTAGATAAAACGGATGCCCAGATACTCGAATTACTGCAAGCAGATGCCCTGCTTACTAATAAAGAGCTGGCTGATAAACTGGGTAAAACTGTAACTCCGGTGTATGAAAGAATACGTCGCCTTGAAAACGAGGGCTACATCACCCGGTACACAGCGATTGTTGATAAAAACAAAATTGGGAAAAGCCTGGTGGCATTTACGAATGTGCAGTTAAAACAGCATGCACAAAGTATCCTGCTGAATTTTGAGAAAGTAATTGTAAAATTTGAAGAGGTGATGGAGTGTTATCACATGACTGGTGTGTATGATTATTTATTGAAAGTAGCAGTAGCTGACATGTCTGCTTACCAGGATTTTATTGTAAACAAACTGGCGAAGCTCACTGATATTGGTACCGTGCAGAGCAGTTTTGTAATGACAGAGGTAAAACATGAAACAGCATATAAAATAAAACCGGCCCGTTAAGGCCGGTTTATAATAAACAGTAAGCAATCGTCACAACATAGTTGTAGGTTCCACATAATGTGTTTTTTTAAGCTCGGTCTGGCTAAGCGCCTTATACCCGCCAGGGATATTTACAACATTATCAAGCCCCCGGGTTTTTAGAATTGAAGCCATAATTACAGAACGGTAGCCTCCGGCACAATAGATAAAATATTTCTTGTTTCTGTCTAACTGCGACATGTTGTGGTTAATAAAATCCAGTGGAAAGTTCTCTGCGCCAACAAGGTGTTCTGAATCATATTCACTTTTCCGTCTTGCATCCAGCAGGTTAGTATGGTGGCTGTCTGCCTGGTACAGTGTTGCAAAATCTCCAGCACTAATTTCTTTTATGGAATCAGTTTCAAATCCTGCCTCCTTCCAGACGGCAACTCCCCCTTTCAGATAACCAACAGCATTATCATATCCAACTCTTGAAAGTCGCACAACCACTTCCTCTTCCCTTCCCTCATCTGCAACATACAGAATTGGCATTTTCAGATCAGTAACTAATGTACCTACCCAGGAAGCAAAATTGCCATCAATACCAATAAAAATAGAACCCCGTATATGTTCTTTTGCGAATGCCTCTATGCTGCGGGTATCCAGCACCAATGCATCCATAGTTTCCCAAACTGTCTGAAACTCCCTGGCTGTAAGCGGACGTTTACCCTTAACAATTATATCGTCAATACTTTCTATACCACCCTTTAAATTCATCAACACATTAAAGGGGAAATATTGCGGAGGTTCCACAAGGCCGTCAGTAACTTCTTTTATAAACTCCTCCTTGGTCATATTAGCCCTCAACGCATAGTTGGTTTTCTTTTGGTTACCCAATGTATCCGTTGTCTCCTTGCTCATGTTCTTACCGCAAGCACTGCCGGCACCATGACCCGGATATACGATTACACTATCAGGCAATGGCATTATTTTGTTTTGCAAAGAATCAAATAAATGCCCGGCAAGAATTTGTGGGGTAATTTCTGCTTTTACTTTCTGTACCAGGTCAGGCCGGCCTACATCACCAATAAATAAAGTATCTCCCGTAAAAATGGCATACTCTTTTCCCGATTCATCAAACAGGAGATAGGTGGTTGATTCCATCGTATGACCGGGAGTGTGCAGTACTTTAATCTTATTTTTCCCCAAAAGGAATTCCTCACCATCCTTTGCCACATGGGCTTTGTACCCTGGGGCAGCAGTAGGGCCAAACACAATTGCAGCTCCGGTCTTTTTGGACAAATCAATATGCCCGCTTACAAAATCAGCATGAAAATGCGTTTCAAGAATGTATTTAATTTTTGCCCCATTACGTTCAGCCTTATCAGTATAGGGCTTCGTTTCTCTTAGGGGGTCAATTATAGCTACTTCTCCATTACTCTCGATGTAATAGGCTGCTTCTGCAAGGCAACCAGTATAGATTTGCTCTATTTTCATGATTTTATAATTTACGATTTGAAGTTTAAAAAATTGTATTTCGTTGACAAACTAAATTATTCAGTTTTTTTGCTTATCCTCAAAAATGCTACTCAAATAACACAATTTTCTGTGCGTTTAGTTACATTATCTTATGAATCTCGTCATGTTTTCGTTTGAAGCAATTCATTATACTTCTCCCGGGTAAGAAAAATACTGTTATAAAAAAAAATTAATCCGTCTTACCCTGGCTTTTCCAGGAAGTGATTAAAGTCACAAACAGATTTTCAGAATAGCTGTACCTGTGCATAAACAAAACCCCCTTGCCATATGTCAGTTAAACACCAGATTGTTATTGTAGGTGGCGGAAATGCCGGCATTTCTGTTGCCGCACGCCTTCTTCGTAAAAACGAACAATTAGACATTGCAGTAATTGATCCGGCCACTAAACATTACTATCAGCCTGCCTGGACATTAGCCGGCAGCGGTGATTTTGATATCAGAAAAACCGAACGCAATGAAGCTGATGTAATGCCCAGAAAAGTAAAATGGATAAAACATAAAGTAACCTCCCTATCACCCGACACTAACAGCGTACAACTAGATAATGGAGAATATATAAAGTATGATTTTCTGGTAGTAGCTCCGGGTATACAGTTAAACTGGGATGAAATAAAAGGGCTCCGGGAAACGCTTGGCAAAAATAATGTTTGCTCTAACTACAGTTTTGACCATGCCCCTTACACTTTTGAGTGCATTAAAAATTTCAAAGGAGGAAAAGCTATTTTTCATAACCCACATACTCCTGTAAAATGCGGAGGCGCCCCCCATAAAATAATGTATATGGCAGCCGATTATTTCAGGAAACATAAACTACTTGATAAAGCAGATATCCAATACTGGAGCGGCGCAGCCAGGTTATTTACTGTTCCTAAATATGAAGACACATTGCTGGAAGTATGCAAAAGAGCAAATATCAGGCTCAATTTTATGGTAAAACTGATGGAAATAGATGGCCCGGGAAAGAAAGCAAAATTTGTTGGTATTGGTGAGAACAATAAAGACATTGAATATTTGGTGCATTTTGACATGATACATGTAACCCCTCCGCAAAGTGCCCCGGATTTTGTCAGGACAAGCCCTCTTGCAAACAGTTTAGGATGGGTAGATGTGAATAAGAACACTTTACAGCATGTAAAATATGCTAACGTCTTTTCGTTGGGCGATGCATCAGGCTTACCCATCAGCAAAACCGGAGCAGCAATCCGTAAACAGTCGCCTGTTGTGGTCGAAAACCTGTTAGCTGCTATCAACAACCAGCCCTTAACCGGTAAGTATACGGGGTATACAAGTTGTCCGTTGGTAACAGGGTATGGAAAACTGGTTTTGGCTGAATTTGATTATGATAACATTCCCCGGGAAACATTCCCCTTTGACCAGAGCAAGGAAAGATGGAGTATGTACCAGATGAAGAAAAGATTATTACCCTGGCTTTACTGGAATAAAATTTTACACGGAAAAATGTAATAATTAACTGACTATCAAAGCGGCTTCAGAAAAGTCGCTTTTTTCTTTGTAACTATTGTCACCTCAATCTTCAATAATCAAAGAGAAATTTGTTCTCTAATTTTTGGAGCAATGACTCTTATAGAAAGACTTAAAAGCGGATGGACAGCGTTAAAATTTATCAGGGTTGGACTAGGTAGCTTAATTTTGTACTCCTCCATTGAATCCGGGCAAATGTCCGGTATTTTTCTGGGAGTTTTTTTTACGATTTTTTCTTTATTAACAGATGGTGTATGTTGTACCGGAGGCACCTGCTATTCAACGATTAAAAAGAATAATTCGTCAACAACTGAAAACATTGACTATGAAGAGTTGGGTGCTAAATAACAAATTACTAATCGCCGGAATTATTACCGGAGCCATTGGTGGTTATTTGTACTGGCAACAGGTTGGTTGCAGCAGCGGCACTTGTGCAATCACCTCCAAATGGCACAATAGCACAGCATACGGAGCTCTGATGGGAGGGTTGTTATTCAGTATGTTTAAAAAACATAAAAATGCAAACAGTAAATAAGAAGGAGAGTTTTAGTGAAATCATCAATAGCAGCACACCTGTTTTAGTCGATTTCACGGCTGAGTGGTGCGGTCCCTGCAGAATGATGAAGCCGATATTGGAACAATTACACCAGCGGATGGGTGATAAAATCCGCATTCTCAAAATAGATATTGATAAAAGCCCCGGAGCAGCACAATCATACAATGTGCACAGTGTTCCTACTTTAATAATTTTCCGGAATGGAAAAACACTCTGGAGGCAATCCGGTGTCGTTCAGGCTTATCAACTGGAAAAAATCATCGAACAAACAACCAACAAATAAAGAATGCCTGAAAAAAAAGTAAACCGTGGTTACCTTGCTTCCTCTTTAAGCTGTCGTTGCCCACGGTGCCGAGAAGGAAGACTGTTTAAGAATCCGCTTACTATCAGTTTCAAAAAGAATGTTGAAATGAATAAAAACTGCCCGGTATGTGAACAGCCAACAGAAATAGAAGTTGGTTTTTACTATGGCACCGGGTATGTGAGTTATGCCTTAACTGTAGCAATAAGCATTGCCAGCCTGATAGCCTGGTGGGTTTTAATTGGCTTTTCCACAGAAGACAGCCGTTTTTTCTTTTGGATGGGAACCAATGCAGTACTATTGATTTTACTTCAGCCCTGGCTAATGCGCCTGAGCCGGAGCCTCTGGATATCCTGGTTTGTAAAATATGACTCTGAATGGAGAAATAACCAGCCGGTGGATGTATCGGAAAGATTAAATACAGAACAGGCTAATAACTGGTAACAAAAAATCCTGTTTGTAACAGGATTCAAGCGGAGACCGAGGGATTCGAACCCTCGATACCCTTTTGGGGTATACACACTTTCCAGGCGTGCCTCTTCAACCACTCGAGCAGGTCTCCGTAAGGGCTGCAAAAATACTGGTTCGTTCTTTAGACACCGAATAATTTTTCAGCATTTGCACTAGTTACTACAGCCACTTCTTCTTTAGAACATTGTTTTATAAAAACAATTTTTTCCACTATGTATTTCAAATAAGAAGGCTCATTTCGTTTGCCCCGGAATGGAACAGGAGCCAGGAAAGGAGCATCTGTTTCAAGGAGTATTTGTCCAAGGCTGACAGACTCCATTACTTTATCCAAACCTGAATTCTTAAAAGTAACCACTCCCCCTATTCCAAGATAAAAGCCCAGATCAATCACCTGCTGCGCCTGATCAGCATTACCCGAAAAACAATGAAAAACACCTTTTAATCTTCCTTTCTGATGCTCTTTCACCATCCTGATGCATTCATCAGTTGAATTCCGGGAATGAATCACAATCGGAATATCAAAATGCAGAGCCCATTCTATCTGCTCATGAAAAGCCGTGTATTGCTGTTCAGCAAATGTATTGTCCCAGTAAAAGTCGAGTCCGATTTCCCCAACAGCAACAAAATGCCTTTTGCCAAGAAATTCACTGGCAATCTTAAGTTCCTCCCGAAAGTTCTCCTTAACGGAACAGGGATGCAGCCCCATCATACTATGGCAAACGGAGGGGTTTTGTGATTCCACCTCAAGCATTTTTTTATGCGTTTCTGAATCAATAGCGGGTAATAGTATTTTACCAACTCCTTCTTTTCCAGCTCTTTCAAGCATGAAATGCCTGTCATCTTCAAATTCTGAGAGATAAATATGAGAGTGAGTATCGATCAGTTTCATTTAGAAATATTCTCGCCCCACAAAACTCTGTAAAAAACTTTAAGAAACTCTTAAACTTTTGTCAATAAACACCTTCCTAAAGTCGTTAAATTGACATCTTAAATAAAACTAGAAGTTTATGAAAATCAGGTTTGTTCCTGCAGTATTATTATCAGCAGCTTTTCTTCTAAGTATGCTGATAATCAGCTCTTGCCAAAAAGAAAATAGCCAAAATGGTACAGATGAAGAGCAGGAAATTGCTGCTTCAAGGGCTTCCAGCGAATCAGATTCTGAAGCTGAAATCGTATTCAACGGCATTTTCGATGATGCAATGGGTGTAAATGACGAAGTTGGTTTAGGTGGTACCGGCGTTTTTGGACGCCCAAATGTTTGCCCTGTTGTGACTGTTACAAGGCAAAACCCTCCGGATCTTTTCCCGGTAAGGATTGTAATGGATTTTGGTAACAATGGGTGTGTGGGTCCTGACGGCCACTTCAGAAAGGGGAAAATAATTACTGAATATAGCAACCGCTTACTGGTACCCGGTGCTGTTGCCGTCACCGTTTTTGATGGCTTTTACTTTGACAGTACCAAAGTAGAAGGAACACATAAGATAACCAACATCAGCACAGTATCTTCTACTAACGTCCCGGTTGACAGAAAATTTAAAGTAAATATTATTAATGCCAAGCTTACAAAACCCAATGGTAATTTCATTGAATGGACCAGCGAAAAGGTGATTACTCAGTTAGAAGGGTTAGCTACAGCAGCTCCGGTTGATGATATTTTTAAAATAGAAGGCGGTTCTACTGGCCGGGTTAAAAGGGGGCAACTACTGGTAGGGTGGCAATCAAATATTATTGAACCTCTGGTTAAAAGGTTCAACTGCCGCTGGATTGTGCGGGGTGTTATCAAAACAGTACGCCTAAATGCAACCACAAATAGTCCTTGGGTGGCCGTTTTGAACTTTGGTAGCGGAAATTGTGATAACCTGGCCGTGGTAACAATTAACGGAGTTTCTTACCAAATTACTTTGCCGTAATAAAAAAAATATTATACCTTTAAACCAGTTTTCATAGGGTACGGATTAAAAACGGGCCAGGGTTTCTACCCAGGCCCTAACTTTTTTAGACCCGCAAGCCCTCTATTTTTCAGGAAATTGCAGAAAAAGTGTATCCCCGGGCACTAAAATGCTCCAAAACCAAGGGCAAACTATAGCTCATCCTTTCCCAAGCCTTCTCACTATCATGGAAAACAATGACCGAACCATCGTTAGTTTTCTTTATTACATTCCTTGCACATCGTTGGGGGCTGGTTGATTCATCAAAATCGCCGCTCAACACATCCCACATTATGATTTTTGCCTGCTCATTGTTCATCGCCCTTTTAATATTTTTTGCTTGTAATGAGCGGATCCTTCCATAAGGTGGCCGGAAAAGATCTGAGTTTATGTATTGTGATGCTTCTTCTACATCCGAGAGATAGATATCATTAGCCGTTTGCCATCCGTTCAGGTGATTTTGTGTGTGGTTACCTGTATGATGCCCTTCATTTAATATCTGTTGATAGATCCCGGGGTAAGCGATTACATTCTTCCCGATACAAAAAAAAGTTGCTTTTGCATTGTACTTCTTCAACTCATTCAATACAAAAATGGTTGCCTTCGGATGAGGGCCATCATCAAAACTGAGATAAATAGTTTTTTCCTTTGTGTCAATATCCCAAATACGGTCCGGGTAAAGACGCTTCAGCCACCAGGGAGTTTTGACAAAGTATTTCATAGAAAAAAGTATATGCAAGATACAAGAAAGAGAAGACAGGAACACCACAGCTGTTATAACTGCCTTGCACCTTGTTGCTTCACCTTTATCTTTGCTGCTTATGAGTACAAGAGTAAGAGTTCGTTTTGCCCCTAGCCCTACAGGCGGTTTGCACCTGGGCGGAGTAAGAACAGTTTTATATAACTATTTATTTGCCAAAAAATATGGGGGAGATTTCCTTGTCCGTATTGAAGATACCGACCAAACCCGTTATGTTCCTGGCGCAGAAGAATACATTTTTGATACCCTTAAATGGTGCGGACTGGAGCCCAGTGAAAGTGTACAGCATGGTGGTGCATATGGCCCTTACCGGCAAAGTGAAAGAAAAGAAAGCTATCGTCAATATGCTGAACAACTGGTAAAAGATGGTCATGCCTATTATGCCTTTGACACACTGGAAGAATTGGAAAAAATGCGGCAGGATTTCAAAACTGAACAAAATCCATCCCCTCAATACGACCATAGTATCCGTATGAAAATGCGGAACTCTCTTACCCTTTCTGCAGATGATACAAAAAGGTTACTGGATGAAGGAGTAAAACATGTTATCCGCATCAAAATATCTGAAAATGAAATTGTTTCTTTCACCGATATGATCCGGGGTGAAGTAAGTTTTGACACTTCGACGGTTGATGATAAAGTTTTATTGAAAGCTGATGGCATGCCCACTTATCACCTGGCAGTGGTAGTGGATGATTACTTGATGAAGATCTCGCATGCTTTCCGCGGTGAGGAATGGTTACCATCGGCGCCGGTTCATATTCTTTTATGGAAATATTTGTTCGGATTGGACAATATGCCTCAATGGGCACACTTCCCTTTGATACTCGGGCCTAATGGCAAGCTGAGTAAAAGAGATGGTGCTAAATATGGCTTTCCTGTTTTTGCTATGAACTGGACCGATCCTAAAACCGGTGAATTGACAGAAGGATTTAAGGAAAAAGGGTTTTTACCTGAAGCCTTCATTAACCTGCTGGCATTGCTTGGCTGGAATGACGGGACTGAACAGGAGATTTTTACCAAAGAACAATTGGTAGAAAAATTTTCGATGGAAAGAGTGCATAGTGCTGGCGCTAAGTTCGATTATGAAAAAGCGAAGTGGTTCAATCATGAATGGATTAAAAGGTTTGAAGTTTCAGGTTTGAGGCTTGAAGTTGATGAACTATTGGAGAAAAATGGTTTAATTATTTCGAATAAGGATTACCTGGATAAAGTGATTGGGCTGGTGAAGGACAGGTGCATACTGCTGACAGATTTTGTGCAGCAATCTTCTTTCTTCTTTAAAGCACCAGAAACGCTGGATATTGATGCAGTAAAGCCTAAATGGAATGAAACCAAACAGCTATTTTTTGCAGAACTGATCCGTAATTATGAACTATCCGCCAGCTGGGATGCGCATACACTGGAAAATAATTTTAAAGAAATAGCAGCTGTCAATGACCTGAAACCGGGTGAACTGATGCTTCCCTTCCGTATTATGCTGGTGGGTGGAAAATTCGGTCCGGGAGTATTTGATATCGCTGAGCTACTTGGTAAAGATGAAACCATCCGGCGTATTCAGAAAGCATTAACCATTTTCTGACCTTACCCAGGCAAAGAAGTATTCGTTTTCCTTTTGTAACTTTTCTGCCAGAATGAAAAGAGAACAATCTTACTGGCCACTGATACTCTTGCTGGCATTTGTCAAGTTCATGTTACCGTTGTTTCTTCAATCGCCTGTTTATGAATTACAGCGGGACGAATACCTGTACTATCAACAAGGACAACATTTTGATTTTGGCTATCTGGAAAACCCTCCTCTTCTTTCTTACCTGGGTATGATCTCATCCTGGTTTGGCGGTGGTGAAGCATGGATAAAATTCTGGCCTTGCTTATTTGGTGCAGCTACTCTTATTGTCACCTGCCTGATTACTGCAGAACTCGGTGGTAAACTCTTTGCACAACTCCTTGCTGCCTTAAGCATTATTACCGGTGCTTACTTACGGGTTCATTATTTATTTCAACCCAACATACTTGATATTTTCTTCTGGTCTCTGGCCATTTATTTTCTGATACGCTATATCAACAGCAGAAACGAAAATTATATCATATGGATGGCTGTAAGCCTTGCTTTCGGATGGTGGAGTAAATATTCAGTCTTATTTATAGCGGTTGCCATTATTACAGGATTGCTGCTATCTCCGTACAGAAATATTTTTCGAAGAAAGAAGGCATGGCTCGCAGCCGGGCTGACTTTGGTATTGATAGCACCCAATCTTTTATGGCAATATTCCCATAACTGGCCGGTGATACATCATATGGAAGAATTACAGGCCACCCAATTAAAATATATCAACCGTTCTGATTTCCTGAAAGAACAGCTCTTACTGTTATTACCGGTGGTTTTTGTATGGATAACAGGCCTTATTTCTCTATTACGAAGTTCGCAATACCGTATCATCGCCATTATATATGTTGCTGTAATCGCATTACTCATGTTTGGCAGCGGCAAGGGTTATTATGCATTAGGTGCTTATCCTATGTTACTGGCCGGTGGAGCTGCGGCTATCGAAAAATGGTCTGAGGGAAAAAAATGGCTGCGGTATGTTGTTACCGTGGTTATCATTGGACTCACCATACCTTTCATTCCTTTGCTCTTGCCTGTTTGGAAACCCGAAAAATTAGCTGCTTTTTACCAGCAATATGGAATTGATAAAACGGGTTTATTAAAATGGGAAGATCAGAAAAATCATCCGTTACCACAAGATTTTGCTGATATGCTGGGATGGAAAGAATTGGCTATGAAAACAGAAATAGTTTTCAATTCGGGATTATCAAACGAAATAAAAGACAGTACAATAATTTATTGTCGCAATTACGGACAAGCAGGAGCATTAAAATTTTATTGCCGGTCCGTTTATTTGAAAGAAAAAGTAATATCGGATAATGGTTCTTTCGTATTATGGATACCAGACTCATTACAATTCAGGCATATATTGTTCATTGGCAGCAAAATGCCCGATAAAGATGATGAAGTGTTTCAGCATTTCAAAAGTTACACTATCCTGGATTCTGTTACCAATCCCTTATCAAGACAATATGGCAATAAAATAATTCTCTTTGAGAATGCAAACAACCAGGCAAATAAATTAGCCCTGGATGGATTAAGAGAAGAAAAACAAAAATTCAACCACTGAGATCAGCCTTGTGCCTGTATCAATTCCATAGTTGAAACAAACTCGTTTACGCCAAGTTTCTCAATCATTTCCCTGTCTTCATTGGCTAACTGGAACAGGCCAGTTGTATTACCAGCCACATGTTCCTTTGTCCGGATGCCGGGAATGATAACCGATACTTCCGGATAGCTCAGTAAATAACTTAAAGCCAGTTGTGTTTTAGTGCAATTGTATTTATCACATAATTTCCAAACCGGTGCCAGCGCATTGGCGCAGGTGTCAAGAATAGCAGGTACCAACCTGTTTTTCCGGTGGTCATTATCCGGGAATGAGACTGTTTTATCAAACTTTCCAGTTAGTAAGCCAAATTGCAATGGCATGCGAGCAATGATACCATAACCTTTTTCTCTGGCAGCATTCAATAATGGCAAACTTCGCTGGTTCAACAAATTCAATACCAATTGAAACCCATTACCGATGTCATGCTGCAACAAATATTCGGCTTCAGGCAACGGATCAAAAGTGTTTAAAGAGAGACCCCAGTAACGGATTTTCCCTTCTTTCTGCAGTTGTTGCATAGCCTCAATACACTCTCCCCGTTGCAAATGTTGCAGCCTGGCAGTATGCAACTGATAAAAGTCTATCACATCTCTTTTTAACCGGCGAAGAGAATTCTCGCAGGCCTGCAGGATATATTCTTTTGAATAATCGTATGTGAACTGTTCATTCCGGGATACATTACCTGCTTTAGTAGCAATGATAACTTCTTTGTTCTTACCAATTGTATCTCCAAGTAAATTTTCAGAATGTCCAAGCCCATAAATATCTGCCGTATCAAAAAAATTGATACCAGCCCCCAGTGAGGCCTGAATAGCTTTGGCCGATACCGCATCATCGGTATTTCCCCAGCCAATAGCTGTGTTACCGATCATAGCTCCGCCTCCAATTGCCCAGGCTCCGAAACCCACCTCACTTACCCGCATTTCTGTAGCCCCAAACTTTCTGTATTGCATCATGTAATTTACACTCCCATAGCTGAAACAACCTAATTTTGTATTCTCAATTTTACCAGATGAACAGACCTATCAGAGTTTTAGTAGCCAAAGTAGGACTTGACGGTCATGACCGGGGCGCTAAAGTAATTGCCACTGCTTTAAGAGATGCAGGAATGGAAGTAATTTATACTGGTCTTCGTCAAACTCCGGAAATGGTTGTTAGTGCCGCTTTGCAGGAAGACGTTGACGCCATCGGTATCAGCATATTATCCGGCGCACATATGACAGTTTTCCCGAAAGTAATTGATATGATGAAGCAGAAAGGCATGAATGATGTGTTACTTACCGGAGGCGGCATCATTCCTGAAGATGATATGGATAAACTACATGACCTGGGGGTTGGAAAATTATTTGCACCAGGAACACCAACTTCTGAGATCAGTGAGTATATTACATCCTGGGTAAAAGAGAACCGAAGTTTTTAACCCCTGCGATAACGACAGCGATTACTTCCACTAAGTTATTGGTACTTTATTTATTCATTTGCCGGCCGGTTTAAGCAATCCAGGCTGGCAGAATGAGCTAAATATTATTTGAGACATAGCAAGATTGTTATGACTCATTTCGTAAATTCATTTACGTATGGAAGGACATTCCCTGCTGGCAAATTACAATGTACAACCCCGTGTGTGGGATGAAATGTTTGGAAAGGATGGTATCCGTCCTACCTACAGGAATTTTGTGTCTGCTATACAAAATCTGTCATCTGATGAAATGACACATAAAGATGAACTGGCCAAAAAATTATTTATGAGCCAGGGTATCACTTTTACCGTGTACAGCAGTGGTGAAGGCATCGAAAAGATATTTCCCTTTGATATTATCCCCCGCATACTGGAAGCTGCAGAATGGAAACATATTGAAGAAGGAGTTAAACAACGGCTGAAAGCGCTGAACATTTTTCTAAAAGATATTTATAACCAGCAATTCATCATTAAGGACGGCATTGTTCCGGCCAAACTCATTTACTCCTGCCCCAATTTTATACGCCAGATGGTAAATGTGGAAGTACCCTTTGATATTTATACTCATATTTCCGGGATTGACCTGATCCGTGATCATGATGGTACTTATTATGTACTGGAAGATAATTTGCGTACCCCGTCAGGAGTTTCCTACATGCTGGAGAACCGGAGTATTACTTACCGCATCTTTCCTGATCTGCTACCTAAGAATAATGTTAGATCTGTAAAAGACTATCCCGATCTTTTATTAAAAAACCTTGTAGCATTGGCCAACCGGCAAAAAAGTGATCCAACTGTTGTATTACTCACACCGGGAATTTATAATTCCGCCTACTTCGAACATACCACACTGGCAAGACTGATGGGTATTGAACTGGTAGAAGGCAGTGACCTCGTTGTGGACAATCATAAAGTGTACATGAAAACAACTACTGGTCTGAAACAGGTAGATGTTATTTACCGGAGGGTGGATGATGATTTTATTGATCCGTTGGTGTTCCGGCCCGATAGTATGCTGGGAGTACCGGGCATATATGGTGCTTACAGGACAGGGCATGTTGCTATTGTAAATGCTATGGGTAATGGTGTGGCAGATGATAAAGCGGTATACTCATATGTACCTGCCATGATACGTTACTATCTGAATGAAGAGCCCATTTTAAAAAATGTGCCTACCTATCAGCTGGCTATACCCGAAAACAGGAAACTGGTTTTTGAGAATATGAATAAAATGGTGATAAAGAAAACAAATGAATCCGGCGGATATGGAATGCTGATTGGTAGTGCTGCTACGGAAAAAGAAATGGAATCCTTTAAAGAGGCCATTGAAGAAGATCCAAGAAGTTTTATTGCACAGCCTATTATTAGTTTATCATCGGCACCTTGTTATATAAACGGAGTATTACAGCCAAGAAGGGTTGATCTTCGCCCCTATGCATTATACGGGCCGGATGGGATAGATATTGTGCCCGGCGGATTAACAAGGGTGGCGTTGAAAGAAGGCTCGCTGGTGGTCAACTCATCACAGGGTGGAGGAAGTAAAGACACATGGGTATTAGGATAAATCAATTAATAAAAACTAACTATTAGAATATGCTGAGCCGTGTTGCTGATTCTGTTTTCTGGATGGCCCGTTATATGGAAAGAACAAACGGGACATTGCGGCTGCTTCGTACTAATTACATTTCATCGCAGGATGAAGTGCAGGAGTTCAGCTGGCAACCATTGCTACGAAGTTATAGTGATGCTCCTGCGAAAGAAATTCAGGCCATTGGGAATGATTCACCAAAAGTGCTTGAGCATTTATTACTGGACCGGCACAATGGTGCTTCTGTGTTCAACAATATTACCCGGGCAAGGGAAAATGCAAGAGCCGTACAAGATCATATCACCAAAGAAGTATGGCAATGCCTGAATGATTATTACCATTTAATCAGGGATAAAAATATTCATGTACAGTTACAGCAGGGCGATCCGGTGACGGCGCTGGATTCACTTATCTATCACGGTATGTTATATCACGGAACAGTTGATATCACAATGGCCCGCGGAGAAGGTTTTAATTATTTGAATATTGGGAAATTCCTGGAAAGGGCTATCCTTTCGGCAGATATGCTTAATATCAAACTTACTGAACTGAATTATAATTTGCAGCAACCGGTAGAAGTACCAGCATTGCGCTACCTTTTATATTCTCTTTCAGGCTATGAATTGTATTTGAAAACACATCGGGGAAATTTTCAGGCAGATCAGGTCTTACAACAGGTTTTATACAATGATAATTTTCCTCATTCTGTTTCTTACTGCCTGAAACAATTGTTCCGCTATTTTGAACGGCTGGAAACAGAAAGCCTGCCGGAAAGTTACAAGCAACTGGAATTCTTAATAGGCCGTGCCATGAATAATGTAAAATATAGCAGTATCAGGCTTTCTGACAGTGAAGGCTTGCGAAATTTTTTGCACCAAACCCGACAGGAGCTATTTGGAATAGCAGCTGCCTTTAATCAATATTATTTTGGTAATTCCTGAATTACCACAACTTTGCACCCATGCCAGAGTACCGTATAAAACATATCACCCGTTACACCTACCCTTCCCCTGTTATTGATAGTGCTAACCAGGTAATGCTTTTTCCTATTAACGATGAACAACAGGAAGTAAAAAAACATGAACTCATCGTTACACATCATCCAGCTGTTGAAATTTTCACTGATTACTTCGGTAATAAAATCGGTATATTTTCAGTCATTAAACCGCATACAGAACTCACCATTCAGTCCAATATTGAAGTAATCACCAAAGAAGTGCAACTCCCGGCAGATGATACAGCCTCGGAAACACAATGGGACAACTTGGTCGTCATACGGGAACAATTCCCTTATATGGATTTTATGCTGCAGGAAAGTTTTGATGCACATGATGAAGTGGCAGTATTGGTTAAAGCCATGATGAGTGAAACAGTGACACCATTTGCCGCTGCAAAGCAAATGTCTGCATTTGTATATAATAACTTTGAATACAAGCAGGGTATTACCAGTGTGGAAACCAAAGTAGATGAAATCTGGCAACTGAAAGCAGGTGTATGCCAGGACTTTGCACATATATTACTGGTAATGCTTCGCCTGGTGGGTATTCCTGCCCGCTATGTAAGCGGATATATTTGCCCAAAGAATCATGAACTGCGTGGTGAAGGGGCAACCCATGCCTGGGTAGAAGCCTATATTCCATTTTATGGTTGGCTGGGGCTTGATCCCACTAATAACTGCATCGTAAGCGATCGTCATGTAAGACTTGCCATTGGCAGAAGTTTTACTGATTGCACACCAGTGAAAGGTACTTACAAGGGCTCCTCAGAGCACAAACTTGAAGTATCTGTGGTAATAAATAATAGTACACTGGAAGAAGAACAACCTGTCACTCCTGTATTTTCATACCAGGTTAATAATCCCGGTGTCTCTGATAATTCTTACCGCCGTTTCATGGAAATGCAACAACAGCAATAATTGTTTCTTGCTATCTTCGGCACAGAAATTACAATCATGAGTTATACAACATTGTTTACCACTTTAGAAAACGGTATATTAACCATCATCATCAACCGGCCTGATAAATTAAACGCTTTGAATAAAGATGTATTCACTGATTTGAATACTGTTTTAGATGAAATTGAAAAGAATGCTGAGATAAAATCAGTCATCATTACCGGGGCCGGACCAAAAGCATTTGTAGCGGGTGCTGACATTTCTGAATTTAATGCGTTGAGTAAACAAGAAGCTATGGCCCTTGCCAAAAGAGGCCAGAATACATTTGTAAGAATTGAAAATTCATCAAAGCCAATTATTGGCGCAGTAAATGGTTTTGCATTAGGCGGAGGTTGCGAGCTGGCTATGAGCTGTCACTTTAGAGTGGCCAGCGAAAATGCAAAATTTGGTCAACCGGAAGTGAACCTGGGCTTGATACCCGGTTATGGCGGTACTCAACGTTTGGTGCAGCTGATCGGAAAAGGAAAAGCAATGGAACTGCTTATGTCTGCGCACATGATCGATGCTGCTGAAGCAAAACAACTGGGATTGGTTAACTATGTTACCACACCTGAAACATTACTGGAGCATACCAAAAAAATCCTTGATATTATCAATAGTAAAGCCCCTCTTGCAGTCGCAGGTTGTATCAAAGCGGCCAATGCTGTGTTTGACGAAACGAAAGATGGCTATGCGTTGGAGGTGGAAGAGTTTGGAAATACCTTCGTTACAGAAGACATGAAGGAAGGAGTATCTGCTTTTCTGGAAAAAAGAAAAGCAATATTTACAGGCAAATAACTCAGACCCATTTATTCTTATGAGCTATATTGATAATCTGCGCCCGGCTGTTTACATGAAGCTTTTCGTAAATGTTTGCTGTATGCTTGCGTACTGTCAGTGGGCTGATAAATAATTTTTCGCCGATGGCTTTGTAGTTCTTTCCTGTTACCATCTCTTTTAATATTTCCATTTCCCGCTCGGTGAGTATAGATTCAGTTTCTGTTTTGTCAGCAGCAACCAACGTTGGTGCATTGCGCAATAATTCCATTGTTTTTCTTGCAATAGAAGGGCTCATAGGAATACCATTATACTCTACCACATTGGTAATGGCGTCAATAATATTCACAGCAGAATCATCTTTAAGTAAATAACCTCCAGCCCCAGCCTTAATAGCCTCAAATATTTTTTCATCATCCTCAAACACAGTCAGCACTATGAATTTTATATCAGGGTAAGCTGCCGTAGCATTCCGAATGGTTTCGATGCCGTCCATTACCGGCATCTCCAGATCCATTAAAACTACTTGCGGACGTTTACCCGACGGTAAATGTTTAAGTTGTTCTAAAAAATCATGTCCATTCTTTGCTTCCAGCACCAGTTCGATTTCCTTAAACGAACTGACTTTCTCCTTTACCGTTGTTCGGTTTATTTGTTTATCATCGGTTATAGCAATCCTTGTCGGCATTTTTTCTGATTATTGGCAAAGTTGGGATTTGTAAATTTAAAGATCAATACTCCATCCCGATTATTTTTTATAACTATCTTAATACTGATTTTTGCCCCACTTGAAGAAAATTAAAAATATCATCCTCTGCCTTTTAGTACAAGGGACTCTTTCAATTTCTACATTTTCTGTTTCGGCTCAATCTGCCCATCCCCTAACCCATTACACTACTGAACATGGGTTAAGTTTGAATTCGGTAAACGATCTCTTGTTTGACCGGCAAGGTTTTCTTTGGATTACAACGGCCGACGGACTGCAGCGTTTTGACGGCTATCGTTTCCAGACTTTCCGGCACGACCCTTCAGATAAAAAAAGTATTCCGGAAAATTCAATCAGCGAAGTATATGAAGACCAGAACAGCAATCTGTGGGTGACTTTTCGTACAGGTATTTGTTTTAAACCAAAAGGCAAAAATGAGTTTATTGATTTATCGCTGCAGTTTCCCACCCGTATGTCGCGGCTTGGAAAAATCTGTTTAGGGGAAAATGATACCTCCATTTGGGTCTTCAGTTACCCGGATGGGATTTTTTCTGTTAACAAATCTTCCCTTTCAGTGAAGAAATTATTTCCTTTCCCGGCTACAGAAGCCAATGAACTGATTTATTCCTTAGTACGTTATCGTAAAAAAGGAGATATAGCCTGGTTACGGAAAGGAAAAGAAAAAAATGGTGATTTATTACGGATTGATTCAGCCGGTATTCATCACTTAATCAATAAATCAAAAACTGTTATTTATTATTTGCTGCAGGTGCATGCAGACAGCCTTGTGGTGATTTCAGATAAAATATTTTTTATGGCCTCCTGTGAAGACCCGTTCACACCAGCCAGGGTATTAGGGCAGCTTCAAAACACGGAGAATTTCAATTTTGAACACCTGAACCAGGCAAAAAAAATAAAAAACAACCAATACCTGCTGCCAGGCATTGATAAATTATTTATCTATGATAACAATACAGAAACCGTATCACAGTATCCTTATTCAGAATATTTCCCAAGAGAACTGGCACGTCATATTAATACTGTTACAACTGACAATTACCAGAATGACTGGATAGGTTTTAATGGCATTGGTGGTATTAAAGTTTCATCAATACAGAAGTTCAGTTTGTTTAACCGACCGCAGAAAAATTTACTGCCCTATACTTTAACCGGTGACAGAAAAGGGAATATTTATGTGGGTATCTATCTGGGTGATATAGAAATGTATGACGGCAAGGGACAGTTTCTTAAATTATTCAAATTGCCTGCTACACATAAAACCACGGGCAGTCCAAGAGCCATGAGAATGATTGATTCTGAAACACTCATTGCAAGGTCAACATTAAATGAATTATATGCAATAAATACCCGCTCAGGAAAAATGCAGTTGCTGTCATCGCTGCTGCAGGCCCGCAGCGATTCAGTCATCAGGGACTTTGAAACTGATATGCAAACCATAAATGAAAATGAAGTTTGGTTTACCCATTCCAACTCTATTCTTTCCCTGAAAAAAAACAATGAACAATATAGTTGCACTGTTGTTTGCAAATTGCCCGTTCCAGAAACCCCCACTTCTTTTTTCCGTTCTCCAAATGGTAAACTATGGATAGCCACCCCCAGCAGCCTATGGGTATTTGAAAAGAATAATTTTAGAAAAATTCAGTTACCGGTTACTTATATCAAGCAGGTGAATATAAACTCGGATGGTAATATATGGCTTGCCACCACCAACGGAATCATCATTCTGAATAACGAGCAGGTAATAAAAACAATCACTGTCAAAGATGGTTTGCCCAATTCATTTGTGTATAGTGTATTATTTGACGGGCAGCAAAATGCATGGGTAAGTACCAACAGGGGCATTGCTAAAATTATGCCCCCGGCATCTGCAACAGATTCTTCTTATCAAATCATTTCCTATACAGCTAAAGAAGGATTGCAGGGTGATGAGTTTAACACAAAAGGTTACTTTAAAAGCAACGACGGTACATTGTATTTTGCCGGCGTAAATGGTATCAACTATTTCAAACCGGAAGAGTTGGTGAACAAATCGGCGGCTTCACCAACCATGCTTACTCATATTGAAGTAAATAACCTGCCTTACCGCCCGGGCCTGCAGCCGGAGTTCATCAATTCACTATCGCTTTCTCACCGGGATAATAATATCAGTCTTTCTTTTTCCTGTATGGATTTTACAGTGCCGGAAAAAAATCAATACAAATTCTGGCTGAAGGGTTTCCAGGTTGGCTGGTCGTTGCCCCAAACGAATAATAAGGTGCAATATATTTTACCGCCCGGCGAATATGAACTACATGTACTAGGTGCTAATTATGAAGGAGTGTGGGCTACTGAGCCATTGATTTTAAAAATCAGTATTCTTCCGCCCTGGTACCAAACCACATGGGCACGGTTCCTTTTTGGTTTTTTGATTTTAAGTATTGTAGCTGCATTTTTTTATTTTATTTCAAGAAACCGTTACCAGCGAAAACTGCGCAAGCTGCAACTGGAACAGGAAGTGCAGAAAGAAAAACAACGGCTGAGCCGCGACCTGCATGATAATCTCGGCGCACAGATAACATGGCTCAGTAATAATATTCAGCAGATACAAACCGCACAGGAACAAGAACAACCAACCGAACAAAAAATGAACCGGCTGAAAGAAGGTGCCGGCGAACTGATGCAGACATTAAGAGAAACCATCTGGATTTTGAATAAAGACAAAATCAGCGGCATTGACTTTTTTGATAAGCTGGTAAACCATGCTGTAAGATATATCGAAGCATATCCGGCCATTCAATTTCATACCGAAGAAAAAATAGGCGCTGATATACAGCTTCACTCAGGCCAGGCGCTGCAACTGTTCCGTATTTGCCAGGAGGCTTTCACCAATGCCTGTAAACACTCAGGTGCTTCACAAATTAGCATTCTTGCAACCGGCGATGAAAATAAATTCTCCATCCGTATCAGCGACAACGGAAAAGGGTTTGATACATCTTCTGAAAGCCTCTCCGGGCATTATGGCTTACAGAATATGCAGGAAAGAGCTGGGGAAAGTGGTCTTGAATTGAAGATTGAATCTGCAACGGGCAAAGGGACATCTGTTACTGTTGGCCTGTAAAACCTATCTCTTGCATTCTATTTCCACTGAAAAAAGACGTGTATCAGAGGTTATATAAGAACTCAGCAGTACATAGGTTTTAGCCTCCCATGTATTATCAGCTCCATCCAGGAAATAATTCAACTCCGATTTACCATCCTCATCTTCGCTTTTTGAAATGTCAGTTTTCCATCCTTTAAAAACCTCCTTCAAAGTAACCAGCAGTCTATTTTTCATATTACTGAATGCATATACATCGGAGCTATAATCGTCACTGCTGAACTCAATCTTCAGCATAACAGAATATTTTTTTTTGACAACAACTGCCTTCTTTCCGCACAATTCAAAATAGGATTTGTAAGTAGTATCGGCACCATCCACGGTTCCATCTCCTGTTTTGAATTCCGCTAATTTGCTAATTGATTTTTTTAGTAACTCTATTTTATCTTTTCTATCACCACAATCCGGTACTGGTGACTGGGCAACAATGCCACTATGCAATAGCAGCAGGGCAGATACGATTACAATT
Source organism: Chitinophagaceae bacterium (assembly GCA_044221225.1). Classification (GTDB taxonomy): domain Bacteria; phylum Bacteroidota; class Bacteroidia; order Chitinophagales; family Chitinophagaceae; genus JJ008. The sequence goes on along the minus strand of JBGAPQ010000004.1, from coordinate 36,399 downwards.
AAATTTCTACACATCTTTTTTTGCAAACCTACACCAATGCCAATCGCTTAACTATACTCCTCCGGGAGTATTTATGCGGGTACACTACCAGTTTACGAAATACTCTCCCGGGAGTATTTTCCTTGATAATATTAGCTCCTAAATTAGTCGGCAAATTCCGGTTATGAAACTGTACACAGCATTGATTCTTTCCCTCTTTATTTACACACAATTGACCGCCCAGTTTAACGAGATTGATGAAAACCTGGAATTGGCCGGCATCCGCCTGTTATCGGCCCCCGATTATTCTAATTTAAGTTTTTATAAACCGGGAATAAATTTCAATAAGTACACCGTTAACGGAAAAAGCCCCTTTTCATTGGGAAAGTATCAGTTTAAAAGTATCTGTATAGCTGTTAAAAAAGGAAGGATCACTGAATTTACCTGCATTATTGATAACAAAGATTCCCTGGCTATTAAAACAGAGCTTGCTAAAATTTTCAAAGCAGCTTATATTTCGGAATACAGTGCTTATTTCCATGGAAAAAACCTGGACTACATTTTACAACGAAACAGGAAAGAAACTTATCTCAATATCAAGACCCGGCTAACTGACACAATTCCTGATGTGAAACCACAAAACAACCTTACTGAATTGATTGGCAAAAAGATTGATGATCCTGCTCTTAAAAAGTTCATTGAATCCATCCCCGGTAAATATGAAAAGGAAAGCCCAAAAACCGGCGGAACATCAATTACCTGGAAAAATAACGGGATCAAGATGCAGTTTTATGGAAGTAAAAAAGATCCTGAATTAATGTCAATTACTTTCTTCTTTAAACCTGATAGCTATCATAAAATTGAAACTCCTTTTACCGGCGGGTACCCTCTTCCTTTTGATTTTTCTGCCAACACCAACCCCTACCAAACCATTGACAAACTGGGATACTCCGATGCACCAGGTGCTTTTTATTATATTACCAATTTCAAGAAATATAAACTACGGTGCGAATTTGATTTGGATCGCAGTAAGCCTGCTGAAAAAAACAAATTAAAAACTATCAGCATCAGCAGCATTAATTAAGATTTCGGAAACATCAGAACAACTAAGTAGTATAAATAATAATTATGAAAAAACTTTCCGCTATTCTGATTGTATCTCTCATTTATACGTCTGTCCTTAGCCAGGGAAAACTGATTTTATCAGATTCATTTAAAGTTAACACCAATAACTGGTTGCTGGTCAGTAAAAAAAATCTGAGAGCGGCGATGGGAAAGGAAATCAGTTCAACCGGGGCCTATTTGATTGAAAATTATACAAAAGATATTTTTACAACTCTTATTCCTTCACTACCAGATCCGGAAAAAGATTTTCGCATCACTATAAGATTAAGAAAAGGTTTTATCGAACCCGGCTTTAAGAAAGACCCCTATCAGTACGATGAAGGATTCGGTATTGTCTTCGGTGCAAAAGATGAACAGAACTTCTTTGTTTTTCAATTGTTAGGCAAGGGATATTTCCGGATGGCTGAATATGAAAACGGAAAACAAAAGTCAATTTTGAACGGGGGGTATGCACAACGGCTGAATAATTCCGATGAAAAAATTATTAAAATTGTAAGCGATAATAACCTCTGGAAAGTATTTGTAAGCCTGGCGGATGATGTAATCTTAAATGTTCCTTCCTCCCCTCTTTATGGAAATAAAATTGGCTTTCGGGCGGGCTCCATAGAAAATTATTTTGTATCTTACCTGTCAGTACATGAAGTGGAGAAAAAAAAGACTTCGGCCTTAACAAGTATAATTGCTGCAGCCAATTCCTTTCCCACCCCCGCTTTTCATACCGTTTTTCCGGATGTGTTGTGCGAAATGTTCAACCGTTTCCGGGATATTATGGATAAACCTTACGGGAGCAGCGCTGACAGCAACTGGTTAAGCACCAAAAGAATTCCCGGCTTTGGCCCGTTAACTATAATTCACAAAAAGAACTATTCAGATCTGGGTTGCGTTGTAAAATTTAAAAAAATGGATGATGCACTGGTATATTTTGAGGAAGTGAAGACTGCCTTTGAAATAACACCACGCCACTGTTTCACTCTGGAAAAGTATTTCCCTAATTATATTACAAACAAAGAAATACAGGATAAATTAAAAAAATATACCCATTGGACCACGGAATTATTTCGTGACCCGGAATCCGGAATGGTGTTCAGGTCAATTATTGAGCTGAGTATACCAAATAGCCTGGGGGATTATGGCGATGTAGAATTACATATTATTCTCCTGGCTGAGAAAAAATAAAAAACCTCCACAATACGCTTTTGTACAATACACCTTTAATAAATGCTCTTCCGAAAATATTACCTTACCACGCAAATAGAGGTAATTTCGGTTATTAAATTATCAGGCATGAAAAAAGTATTATTTCTTTATGTTATCACCTCTTGTATTATCATACACTATTTTTTAAATGTATTCAGCCAAACAGAAAAAAACCGGTGCTGATTATTTCAGGGGAAAATAAATATAAACTGCTACAAAGATTCTGACCTGTTTATTTCTCCACCAGCTTGTCATTAATCAAATAAGCCTCTATTTCAGTTATCCGGGTGGGCATTTTCTGGCTGTCGATAACAAGACCAATTATGCCTACTTCAGTCTCAGGAAATGTGATGATTCTTTTACGTCCAATAGTAGTGCCCTTTATTTCTGAGACAAGTCCATGTTTTTTATTCATTAATAACAATCTGAAACCTGCACATGCCTGTCCCTTGCTCAAATCTTCCCTTAATACGATACAATTAATTTTCTGTTCCGTCGTAAATTCAATACCCATCGATTGCAGATGAGCAATGGAAATAGTTTCATACGTTAAAATTGTTCCGTCATTGATAGCCCGGGCTTCTCTTTTTCCATTATGGGGAATAAAATAACCCATTCCCTGCCTTGCTATATTAGTGGCAAAATTTTCATCCCTAAGTAGCCTGAACTCTACTAATGCTGCTGAATCATTTTCATGTATCAGCCCTCTTCTGTCAGGCGGCACATTTAATAAAAGATTGGATCCGCGGCCAACCGATTTTAAATACAGATTGAATAATTCGTTTTGATTTTTGACTTTTGAATTTTCATTTTCATGCCAAAACCAACCCGGCCTTATACTTACATCACACTCCGCCGGTATCCATGCTTTGCCATTCATATTCCCTTTATTCAGTGTATCTGTAGAAGGTGCTCCAAGCCCCGGAGTATATCCTGCTGTATCCAGGTTGTTCCAATTAGTTTCACCGGCAATACCCCTCTCATTGCCCACCCAGCGGATATGCGGCCCCACATCACTGAAGACAACAGTATTTGGGGATAGTTTATTTACTGTTTCCCTGAACAGCTGCCAATTATACACCTGCTTTTTCCCATTGGGGCCTTCACCATTGGCACCATCCCACCATAACTCCCAGATGGGGCCATAGTTGGTGAATATTTCCCTCATCATATTTACAAACACTTCATTGTATTTATTCGTGCCGTAGTCAGGGTGGTTCCTGTCCCAGGGAGAAATATATACGCCAAATTTTAACCCATATTCTTTACAGGCCTGCGATAATTCTTTCAATACATCACCTTTTCCGTTTTTCCATTTGCTTTCACGAACGGTATGTGCAGAATAATTACTTGGCCAAAGGCAGAAGCCGTCATGATGCTTGGCTGTAATGATTATACCTTTTGCCCCCGCTTGCTTTGCTATCCTGACCCACTGACGGCAATCAAGTTGTGATGGGTTAAAAATATCCTCCGGCTCATCGCCATGTCCCCATTCTTTATCGGTAAATGTATTCGGTCCGAAATGGGCAAAAAGATAAAACTCCATATCATGCCATGCCAGTTGAGTGCTGGTTGGCAAAGGCCGGGCATTATGTTGAGTCTTGGCATCAAACAAAAAAAAGAACAGAAAAAAGAAAAGGAATATCCGCTTCATACTGCCAATGTTACAACTATTCCTGCAAAGAAACCATTCAGCTTATTTCAAATATTTTATCCATTAGTATCCACTTTTCTCCCGGCTTTGCCCACGGAAGTGCCTGCTGAAACTTCCACATCAGTTTTTCCCATTCCTGCACATCCGGGTTGGCTGCATCCGATGCAGCTTTTTTTTCAAAGGAAAATCTTTTATTTACCCCTATAATCATGAATAGCCGGTTACCTGTTCTGTATATCTCCATGTTCTCTATTCCTGCTTCTCTAATGCTTTTATGAATGGCAGGCCATATATTTTTATGGTGGCCCTCATACGCTGCTATCAGTGCAGCATCATCTTTTAAATCAAGGGCAAGGCAGTATTTTTTTATAACCATTTATATTGAATGAAGAATTAAAATTTTTACCGTCTGACACGGTAGCCCGTCCAGCCAAACCATGCCACTACCAAAAAACAAAGTAAGGGAACAATATAAGCTTTTTGCATACTGCCGGTAGCATCTGAAATAGAGCCCATCAGTAGAGGGGCCAATGCGCCGCCAACAATAGACATGACGATCAGTGATGAAGCCATCTTGGTTTCTTCTCCCAGTTCTTTGATACCAAGAGCAAAAATAGTGGGAAACATGATGGACATAAAGAAAGGAACTGTTATCACTGCATATACCGCTATTTTTCCGGAGGCCAGCAAAGCCACAGTTAGTAATACAACATTGATTAATGCGTAAAGCACCAACAGCCGTTGCGGTTTTATAAATTTCATCAGGAAAGTGCCTACAAACCTTCCCACCATAAAACCGACCATGGCGATAAAACCCCACCAGTAGGCTGCTTGTTTTTCTGGCATCTCCGTTACTTGCTTTGAAAACCGTATAAAAAAACTACCCACCCCTACCTGTGCCCCTACATAAAAGAACTGCGCAATTACAGCCCATTTTACATGGCTATGTCTTAAAACCCTGAATGAAAAACCGGAATGGGTATCCACTGCATCAGATTCTTTTACTTCAGGCAGTTTAGTAAAAATAAATCCGATAATCACCAGTATAACCACTGCAGCAATCACTAAATAAGGTATCCTTACTGTGTCAGCTTCAGACTGCAGGTAAGTCTGCAATGCTCCGCTTGCTGCCATCTGGTTTAATTCATCTTTTGTATGCTCTACACCGGAGAGAATAAAAGTGCCTCCGATGATGGGCGCCAGGAATGCACCCACTCCGTTAAATGACTGGGCAAAATTGAGCCGTTGCTCGGATGTTTCCTTAGGGCCAAGGATAGAGATATAAGGATTTGCAACCGTTTCCAGAAAAGTGGCGCCGGCAGCAATGATAAATAATGAAGCAAGAAATAAACCATAACTTCTTGCAGATGCCGCCGGTAAAAAAAGTAAAGTACCGGCTGCATATAAACATAGTCCAAGAAGTATCCCTTTTTTATAGCCGAATTTATGCATTACCCATCCTGCGGGTATGGCGATTAAGAAGTAACCAAAATATACTGCGAGATCAATAAAAGAAGATTGTGTGTCACTCAGCTGGCAGGCTTTTTTTAAATGTGGTATCAGTATAGGGTTTGCGTTATGCAAAAAAGCCCATAGAAAAAAAAGACTGGTAACGAGAATAAAAGGTACAAGGTACCGGGTGGCAGCATTCGTTTGGGGAGTTGGCATTGATTTGGTATTTGTGCTGAAAATAGGCAAAATGATAACATGTACCGTTCTGGTCCATCCTAACTTTTAAATCATGTACACTGCTGCTTATTTTGTACCAAAGATCTTCTGCCACCACTTTCGTTCTGTTTTGGGCAAGTTGATTTCAGAAATAGCTATTTTGTCTGTAGCCTTTTGATTTCTGAACTTATTTACAATTTCTTCTGTGGAAAGTCCAAGAGCTCTTGTGGCATTGTATGCCACAAGATAATCTTTGTGTACCCGGAAATGATTCAGCATTGTTGTAATTCTTTCGTCTTTAAAAGACGGAAGCATGTACACAATATCAATTAGTTCATAAAAATTAGTAATCAAGGGCACTTCTTCCAATACAATATCAATCATCCTTTTGTCACCACATATTTGAAAAATGGAATGGGCAATTACCACTCTCATCTTCCTATTGCTTCTGGCAAGTAACTTGTAAAGTTTCGGTAGGGAGCCTGTTGACTTTATATGGCCAAGCCCGATTATGGGCCAGGAATCACTAGTATCTGCAGATTTTATTAATTCAATTTCTGCTTTCTTTAGTTCTTCAGCAGAGAGTTTATCAAGGAGATAAAGTGGTACGCCGTCTTTTCTTTGCGGCCATGTGTTTGCCCCTAAATACTCATTTCTGAATATGTCTAAATTGCCCGACATTGCTTTTAACTTGGTTTTTGTACAGTAATAATTCTTTGCCTTCTCATCTTTGCCGCTTCATAACCACCATTTTAAAATTACGGATTTCCCATTGCACTTATTTTACTTTACTTCATTCTGCAAGTACAGCCTTACCCTTTGCGCTACTGACAGGTCTGCACAGCACACATGCCGCAGTTGTGAGGCATCGCTGAGAAAGGAATGAAGAGAAGGATATTATGAGCAGGAAAAGAGCTTCCTCAACATGCTGATTTGTTTTTCAAATTCTGTTTCTGCCTGTACCTTTGCGACCAGAAATATTACTGTTTACTAAACAATAAAAATATATTATGGACTACAGGATAGAAAAAGACACTATGGGTGAAGTGAAAGTTCCCGCCGATGCCTATTATGGAGCACAAACGCAGCGAAGTATCGATAACTTTAAAATTGCTCAGGATATTAACCGGATGCCTAAAGAAATCATCAGGGCTTTTGCTTATCTGAAAAAGGCAGCTGCCATTACAAACTTCGAAGCAGGTGTTCTTCCTAAAAACAAATCCGTATTAATCGGAAAAATATGTGATGAAATACTGAAGGGACAATTGGATGATTATTTTCCGCTGGTGGTATGGCAGACAGGCAGCGGTACACAAAGCAATATGAACGTAAATGAAGTGATTGCCTACCGCGGCCATGTGCTGAAAGGAGGACAATTGACTGATAAAGAAAAAATCCTGCACCCCAATGATGATGTAAATAAGTCGCAATCATCCAACGACACTTTCCCCACTGCTATGCATATCGCTGCATATAAAATCCTGGTAGAAACAACAATTCCAGGCATTAAAAAACTAAGGGATACGCTGGCTAAGAAGAGTAAACAGTTCATGAAAGTGGTGAAGATCGGCCGAACCCATTTTATGGATGCCACACCGCTTACACTGGGACAGGAATTCAGCGGCTATGTATCACAACTGGATCATGGATTAAAAGCTATTAAAAATTCATTGGCTCATCTGCGTGAACTTGCCCTGGGTGGAACAGCCGTAGGGACTGGTATCAATACACCGCCCGATTATGATAAGAATGTAGCTAAACATATCGCTGCATTAACTGGCTTGCCATTTGTTACAGCTGAAAATAAATTTGAAGCATTGGCTGCTCATGATGCCATAGTGGAAGCACATGGTGCATTAAAAACCGTAGCCGTAAGCTTAATGAAGATTGCAAATGATATCCGTATGCTCTCATCCGGACCAAGAAGTGGTATTGGTGAAATCTATATCCCCGATAATGAACCCGGTTCATCTATCATGCCGGGCAAGGTAAACCCCACTCAATGCGAGGCCCTGACGATGATTGCTGCACAGGTGATGGGCAATGATGTGGCTATCAATATCGGTGGTGCCACGGGCCATTTTGAGTTGAATGTTTTCAAACCTGTAATGATCTACAACTTCCTGCACAGTAGCAGACTGATCGGCGATGGTTGCATGTCTTTCAACGATAAATGTGCCGTGGGCCTCAAGCCGATTGAAACCAATATCAAGAAACATGTTGACAATTCGCTGATGCTGGTTACTTCACTTAATACTAGGATTGGATATTATAAAGCAGCTGAGATAGCACAGAAAGCCCACAAACAGGGAACTACTTTAAAAGAGATGGCAGTGAAACTTGGTTACGTTACCTCTGAACAGTTTGATGAATGGGTAAAACCAGAAAAAATGGTTGGTAAGATTTAACCCTTACTATTTCAACCGGGTATAAACATTCATAGTAAAACCACTATCGTAAAAAGAGAAGACTTTAGCGTTTTCTCTTTTTTTAAGCAGTATAGTTTGTTACCCCTGTTAGTTTGTTTCTATCTTAACATCTGTATTAACCCACACCTTATAAAACCAAATTAAATCCGCCATATGAAAAGTAATGCCCATTCTTTCTCTCTCCTTTCTGCCAATAAACTGAAGGCTGTCAAAAGCAAATCTAAGAGTGCTGCTGAACAAATAAGATCCGCTTATTTAAAAGCAATTCTTTCTGGCTCAAGGATCATTTCAAATTCTGAAACTAAAGTACCGGTGGAAAACCCCGACAGGGCTGCTGCTATCCGTTACATAAAAGAAAGTTCTTTATTAAGGAAAAAGTAGACCCTGAGCATAATCCTTAAAAAAAGCCTCCGCCAAAAGCGGAGGTTATTTTTTATGAAGAATAATGAACCGCTTACTTCCGGCAAAATATTATTTCTTAATAAATTTTACTATTTGTACTTCCATGTTATTGCCATTGTATAGTTTCAGCAAATAAGTGCCCGGCGTAAAATCAGACACATCCACTGAAAAATCATTTCTGAAACTGGTTTGTGTAATAAGCATCCGGCCTTGTATATCGTAAATCTGCACTAATAAAGGCTTACGAAGTTCTCTTTTGCCATGTATGTTCAAAATATTTCCTGCGGGATTAGGATAGATGCTGATTAAATCATCAACTTTTACGGGTCTTGCTCCTGGATTTTCATGCAGGGCTAATATTACTCCTGCATAAGTATATTCCATAATCGCCCCACCGTTGATAGTAGCACTGGCATCACGGGCCACATAAAACCGCAGACCATCCGGGGCAATTGTAATCCTCCTGACTCTGTTTCCATCACCACGAAAATAGGAGATAGTATCACCAGTTACATCTGTTCCTGTTCCATTTAGTCTTACACGATAAACTTTATCATGCTTCAAGGGGCTGATTAATAAAGAATAGTTCCAGCCCGGTATTTTATTTTGTCCGTAAAAGTCCACACTGGAGCAGGCAATAGTGGGCCATAAGGCATTATTAGGCTGTGCCATAAGTGCCGGCATGTTAGCAGCAGTTTCCGTAAATGTTGTAAAAATGGGCTCGGTATGGGTGGGGGTTACCACGCAAAAAGCCTGTTCATTAGCACTGAGGTTCTGTCCAATTTTATAACCGTTTACATTGCCCTCACAATAACCGGCTACCTGGTCCCATCCGTAATTTTTTCCAGGTTCAATGATATTAACTTCATCATCTGATCTGTCCATCTGTTCAGTACTGTATAAAATATTTGTCCCGCTTACATTACCCCAAACCAGTCCCTGAGCATTACGATGGCCTAAGCTATATACATAATCCTGTGGAGTAATAGAAGAGCCCTCATAAAAAGGATTATCATTAGGTATCCATTCATCCTGCCCGGCATCTCCGTCACTTTCTGTATTCAGCCGCAAAACTTTTCCTTCCATTATATCAACATCCTGTGCATTTTCAGCTCGGGTTGCATTTTGAAATTGCCCGGCGCCCATATCACCTACAGTATAATATAATCTGTATTGTGTATGAGCAGCATCTGCACCAGGTTCAATTACCGGGCTTATAACTAACCTGCCGGAGTTATGATCACTGCTCCCCGGTATTGTATTAATAACAGTGACAGGGCTGTTTAGTGTATTACCGCTATAAGTGTATCTGACAATTTTGGTGGTATAGATACAACTTGTACCATTGCCCGGGCAACTACCCCTGTTATAAACATAAGCAGCGTACACCCATGGTTTTGCCGCCCTGACACCCGGATCGGATGAATAAAGGTTGGGATGAATAACCAACCCCATTAACCCCCCCTGCGGAGGATTGGCTACTGCCGCTGTAAAATTAATAGAAGCATCAGTTGCTCTTAAATCCACCAGTACTGTTTTAGCGCCTGTAGCAATACTGATCCTCGAAATCAAATAAGCCCTGTTTTCAGTTACCCACAATGAATCGTTGGGACCATATACTACTTCCCAGGCCGAGTTCAATCCCGAAACAACAGTTCTTTTCGTAAAAGGCTCTGTTTGAGCAGTTGAATTAAGGAAACTTAGCAAAAGCGACAATAAACACCAGATAGAGGTAAGTGGCCGGACCATAGTATTGGAATTGGATTTAAATTTAAATATAATTCTTCTAAAACTCGCTGTCAATAGGGGTTTTCACCGTTATAATACCCAAAAAACCAGTAAAAAACTAAGCGTAAAATCCTATTGTTTAGGGAAACCCATTAATCTATATTTATAGTTGCGAGTCTGACCTGTGAAACCCGAAAGTCCTGACTATGAAAAAAAATCTACTCCGTACTATTTTTTCACGAGCCATTTTTTTATTCCCTGTATTGCTTATTACGGGAATACAGTCAGTTTTTTCCCAAAACATAGATTTTGGTAAAAGTTATATCAACCTTACAAAAGGATTGAATGGTGGTACTGTGGAAACAGGTGATACCCTCGAAATAAGGGCTTCATTTGTAGTCAGATCAGGCACATATGATAGTTGCCGCTACCAGGATGCTGTGCCCTCCGGAACAACTTATATTCCTACAACAATCAGGGTATTGACCAATGAGGGTAAAATTTACAAACAATTTACTGATGCATATGGCGATGACCCCGGATGGATAACCGGTAGTAATATAACCATACATCTTGGATACAATGCATCTGCAGCTCCCGCAACTGCTTTCAGAAGAGGCAGGGTGGTAAATACACATAAGCCTTCTTTTTACGGAAGTACTTGTATTATGATTGCATCTTTCCGTGTCAGAGTTACAGCTCTGACCGGTAGTAACGTAAGTACCGGCGGAGGTAATATGACTTACAAAAGCGGAGCTGCTGCAATCCAAACATTTACATTTCCTGCGAATACATTACGGGTCTATACAAATTATGGCATTTGTTCCAATTCAATAGGCGCTAATGCCATTGGTACTGAATTTAATGGCACATTTGGAAGCGGCCAGCCCCGCAACAGGGGAACATCAGCCAACGTACCCGTTGGATATACATATAATTTCTTTGGAACAAACTCACCACAAGACTATTATTATGGAGTTGCAAACAATACCTCCACCAGAACTGGTTATACCATTTTGAACACATGGCCTAAACCTGATCCCGATCCTGATGGTGTAGGACCCCTGACAACACATAGGGTGTTCACTGTATGGGATATTATTGGTGATCATACAGGAGCTGTTAATCCCACAACCGGAAACCCGGCAGCTGATACCGTTGCCAATCCGAACGCAGGTTATATGCTTATAATTAATGCCGCATACAGAATTGACTCAGCATTTCAGCAAACTATATCCGGGCTTTGCCCAAATACTTATTACGAAATTTCCTGCTGGATGAGAAATATATGCTCCAAATGCGGTTGTGATTCAAATGGAAAAGGAGCTACAAATTCGAGCGGTCCGCCATATTATATACCAACTGGTACCGGTGATTCATCCGGCGTAGCGCCTAATCTTACATTTGAAATTGATGGAATTGATTATTATACATCCGGAAATTTGCTGTACACAGGTCAATGGGTTAAGAAAGGATTTACATTTTTAACAGGTGCAGTACAAACCAGCTTTACACTGAAATTTTTTAATAATGCTCCCGGGGGAGGAGGTAATGACTGGGCACTGGATGATATTTCTGTTTCCACCTGTTCGCCCAACATGAACTATTCTCCTTCATTAAACCCGACTGTTTGCGACAGTAACGTACTGACCATTTATGATACTGTCAGATCCTATTTTAATAATTACACATACTATAAATGGCAGCGGAGCACGGATGGCGGAGTCAATTGGACCGATGTAACTGCCCCAGCTGGTCCGGCTGCACCTTTCTGGAATGGAACAGCCTGGGAATATGTAACATCATATACTATTCCCGTCGGGCAGACACAGATGGCAAACAGCGGTGACCTTTACAGGCTGGTTGTTGCCACGACAGTAGCCAATCTTACTGATCCTAACTGTAACTTTACTGACCAGGGAAATATTATTACACTCTCGGTTATCGATTGTGGTATTCCGCTGGAAACCCATTTAATTTCATTCAGCGGAAAACCAGATAATGGTCACGCCTTATTAACGTGGGCAACCACGGGAGAAAATGAACCGCTTAGTTTTGATATCGAAAAAAGCAATGATGGAATAAACTTTTCTCTGATCGGATCAGTAAGCAGTTATAATGACTATACCTCAGAGCAAAGTGTTTACTCATTTGTTGACCCATCTGTACTTTCCGGAAAATCCTTTTACCGCATCAGGATGAGAAACAATAATGGACAGTCTACATATTCAAGAACAATTCAACTGGCAGCCGAAAAAGAAACACTGAGCTTTGTATCTGTTATAAATCCGTTTACCGATGCACTTTTATTTGATATTTCAACTGATGCTGGTGGAAAAGCCGAAGCTGAATTGATTGATGCCTCAGGTAAACTGGTAAGAAACAAAACCTTTGATATTTCAACAGGGATTACCCGGCTTAGTTTTGAGAATACACAACTACTGGTACCGGGAATTTATTTTCTCCGTGTAAAATCAGCAGGAGCTATTATCCAAAAGAGGGTGCTGAAAAGTAATCAGTAACCCGGTATTACAATACCTGCACTTTATCACTGATTTCAGTATTTGTCTCTACAGTAGGTGATGTATCTTCAGTATGGTGCTTTTTAAAAATCCGCTTCTGAAATAGAAGAAGAGTAATCACGCCAATTGAAATAGACGCATCTGCAATATTAAAAATGGGACTGAAAAACTCAAATTCATCACCTCCAACAAAAGGCACCCAGGAAGGAAAACTCGATTTTATCATCGGGAAGTACAGCATATCCACCACACTGCCATGCAAAAAAGAGGAATACCCATTTGCCGAAAATTGTGCAATACCAGCATAGGGTATATAGTCATTAATTGCTGCATCGTAATGCAGCCCTTTGTCGAAGATCATCCCGTAAAACATACTGTCGATAAGATTCCCTAATGCTCCGGCATAGATCAACCCGGCACAAATAATAAAACCACGGCTGTATTGTTGTTTTACTATCCGGCCCAGGTACCATGTACCAAAGATCACTGCAGCAAGGCGGAACAGAGTTAATATCATCTTCCCTGTTTCATTACCAAATTTCCAACCCCAGGCCATTCCGGGATTTTCAATAAAATGAAGCCTGAACCAATCAAAACCCAATACCCTTACAACTTCGCCGGTAGGATGGCTGGTCTTGATCCATATCTTCAATGCCTGGTCAATAATAATGATAACGGCAATAAGGAAAACAACAGTTCTTAGTTTCAATGATGCGGTTTTAAGGGGCAAATATATGAATAAAGCTGTACGGCGGCAGGCCAAAAGAGTCTTAAAAATCAGAACAGAACCCGATTTCCCGATGTGTTGGTTTGCAGGCACATTGAGTTTTTCACTCTTCAAAATAAACCCTCTTCACCCGTTGTGAGATGCCTGTCAGTATTTCATAAGGGATCGTTTCAGCCCATTGCGCTACCTGCTGTACAGGCAACTGGTTACCAAACACAATTACTTCATCTCCTTCCCGAACATTTTCAATTCCTGTAACATCCACCATAAACATATCCATACAAACTGTACCGATAACAGGTACCAATTGACCATTTATCCAAACCTTTCCGATTCCATTTCCAAGTCTGCGGGGATAGCCATCTGCGTATCCTAACCTGATTGTTGCAATCAGAGAATCTCTTCGTACAATTCCTTTACGATTATAACTAACCGACTCCCCTGCTTTCAATTCCTTTAGTTGGGCAATGGTTGATTTTAATGTCGTTACTGTTTGAAGGTTCAAACTATCAGAGGCGGCGCTATCGACACCATAAAGGCCAATACCAAGTCTTACCATTTCGAGTTGCAAATCAGGATGCCGGATAGCTGCTGCAGAATTAGCAATATGACGGATGAAAGAATAACCCAGTTTCTCCTGTAAATGATTGGAGGCATTTTCCAATAACCTAAACTGATGCCATGTGAAGTCATCCTGAATTGCCTCTTCGCTTGCAGCTAAGTGTGAAAAAACTGATTGAATTCTGAACGACGAAGTTGATACCAGGTAATCACTAAGTTTTTCTATTTCGCCAACGGCAAACCCTAATCTGTTCATCCCTGTTTCCACTTCTATATGAACAGGATACTGTTGTATCCCTTCTTTTTGCAAAAAAGAATCAAATGATTGCAGCAATTCAAACGAATAAAGCTCCGGCTCCAGGTTATTTTCAACAATCGCATCAAAGGCATTTTCTTCAGGATTCATAACCATGACAGGCAATCCGATCCCTGCTTTTCGCAGGTCTACCCCTTCGTCTGCATAAGCAACACCCAGGTAATCAATTTTATGATACTGCAGAATTCCGGCAATTTCAGCCCCGCCACTTCCATACGCAAAAGCTTTTACCATGGCCATAATTTTGGTCGATGGTTTTAATATGCGTTGATACTCCTTTAAATTATGGGCAATGGCATTAAGATTAATTTCTAATACTGTCTGATGTACTTTTTGCTCCAGCAACTGCGCTATTTGTTCAAAGGCAAATACTCTTGCTCCTTTTATCAAAATAGCTTCTTCCTTAAATAAAGAGGACCTGAATTGCTGTAAAAATTCAGCCGTTGAAGAAAACAATTCTGCAGTTAATCCATTTTCGCTGCCAGTAATAAGATGGCGCAGCGATTTTGATATCCGCTCCCCTATTCCAATCAACCTGCTAACACGATGTTTTTTCAGGCTTTCCGCTACCTGTATATATAATTTATCATCCGGAACAGCGCTTTGCAGAAAATCAGAAAGAATGGCTGTTCGCTTCATACCAGTGCTTTGCTGTTCAAGAAAAGTAAGCGCAATTTCAAGTGAGCTGATGTCTGCACTATAACTATCATTAATAACCAGGCAATGATTAATCCCCTTTTTCATCTCCAATCGCATATCTACCGGCACCAACTGTTTCATTCTGTCGCTGATCACATTCTCTTTATAGCCGAGCATCAACAATACTTCCCAGCATGTAATAGCATTTTGCAGGGAAGCGTCATCTGCAAAAGGGATCTCTAATGAAATTTTCTTATCCTGCCACGCCGGATATATAGCTGTGAGTATTGTTGTTGCTTCTTTTTTTATTAACTCCACCTGCCTGACATGTTCCGGCTGTTTTGAATGCCTGAACAATATTCTTTTTTCTTTTTCCTTTTGTTCCTTTGATTCAAACCCTTCGCTGTGTGCTTCGCCAATATTGGTAAATATGCCAATGGTTGGACGGATAATCTGCTCCAGTTTATCCATCTCTCCCGGCTTTGAAATGCCGGCTTCAAATATTGCCAGTGTATGATGCTCATTCATCTGCCATACACTGAGCGGCACACCAATTTGTGAATTATAACTTTTTGGGCTTCTGACTATATTATACTCGGGATGCAATAACTGGTACAACCATTCCTTAACAATTGTTTTGCCATTGCTGCCTGTGATCCCGATCACTGGTATATTAAACTGACTGCGGTGATAAGAAGCCAGCTGTTGTAATGCCGATAATGTGTCTTTTACTTTCAGTATACTTGCTTCGGGGTAATGGTTCCTGTTAATCTTTTCACTCACGACAAAGTTTCTGACTCCCTTTTTGTATAACTCCGGTATAAAATCATGTCCATTACGACGGAAACTGATTAAAGCAAAGAACAAAGAAGTTGCGGGTGAAAAAACT
Source organism: Chitinophagaceae bacterium (assembly GCA_044221225.1). Classification (GTDB taxonomy): domain Bacteria; phylum Bacteroidota; class Bacteroidia; order Chitinophagales; family Chitinophagaceae; genus JJ008. The sequence continues at coordinate 20,563 of JBGAPQ010000004.1, read as the reverse complement.
TTACGGCTATCTAATAAAAGATGTTCAACCGGGTTATCATTACCGACAATGGTTTCTGCCTGGATGATACGGGCAATATCGTTTACTGAATAGTGCAAGGTTTTCTCAATAGATCAGGAGACACTTTCATCGGTTATATCCGCAGGTTCTCCTCTTTTATTTATGAATATGGAATAGAATATAGAACCTGCAATACATACCATAATAACGCCTAACGAAATAAATACCTGTATTTGTTTGCTTACCCACTGGTTGATCCAGTGTTCACCAAGCATTTTAATCCCTATAAATACCAGTACTATGGCTATACCCTGCTGCAGGTAATCAAACTTACTGACTGCCCCCCGGAGTAAAAAGAATAATGATCGCAAACCTAAGACAGCAAAAATATTAGAGGTATAGATCACCAGCCTGTCTCTTGAAATGCCCATCACTGCCGGAATAGAATCCAGTGCAAATACCAGGTCAATTGCGGCAAGCATTATCACCACTACAAATAATGTAGTGTAAACAGGTTTGCCATTTTCTTTGATCATGAATTTACCATTGCCGTCATGAGGCGCCAATGGCAGAAACCTTTTCATGAATAAGTATACTTTACTTTTCTGAGGGCTAAACTCTTCTTCTTCATTAGATGTAAACATCTTATAGCCTGTGTAAACAAGAAATACTCCAAAAAAATACAATATCCAGTGAAATCTTTCTACCAGTGCTACTCCCACTGTAATGAAAATTACCCTGAATACAATTGCCATCAGGATACCAATCAATAATACCCGTCCATAATTTTTTTCCTTAACGGAAAAAGCAGAAAAAATCAGAATGAATACAAAAATATTATCAATACTAAGGCTCCATTCCATCAAGTAGGCACTCAGGTATTCCAATGCTAATCCCTGGCCTTTTTCGATCCATACGAAAACAAAAAATGCCAATGCCAGCCCTACCCAAAAAAAAGTTTGATACAAAGCCTGGCGGATAGTGACCTTCTGCCCTTTTTTACTCAAAAGGCCGAGGTCAAACACCAAAGCAAATACCAAAACAATTCCAAAAACAAGATATGTAATCTGATCAGCAGTCATTATAATCTATTAGGAGGTGCAAAATAAAAGTCCGAAAAATCAGGCGGCATACTTTCTCTTTCTTACCTGCTGATAAATCCATCCGAAAAGTATAACCAATAATACAGGTAAAGCGATATTAATAAATTGCCAGGTTGTTTTTTGTTCTTTTACTTTTTGTGAATCGAGCAGGCGCAATACTACATCCTTGTTCCTTGTTTCGCTGATGCCGGGATTACTAACCTGGTATTCAATACAATTTAGCAGAAATTCCCTGTTAGCCACCGGCCGGAAATATTTACCATTCTCTGTCTGACTCAGATATTCTCTATAAGTATATTTATTCCAACCCATTTGAATTGGAGCCGGGGCTGTATTTGGCCCATCACCAGGTAAGAAATCATTGAAGAGTATATCTCCATCGGCAGCTACGATAATTTTACTTTCTGCCGATGTTTCCCTGAAAGTTTCTCCGGTTGATGCCAGGGTATCCAATTGTGCCCGGCTAAGCCTATTTTTGAAAAGTGAAGCGAAATTGCCTTCCAGCAGCATGGCCACTGGAATTGCGTTACGTTTAAATTTAATATCCTCAGGAACATTCTTGTTTTCGTTAAGACTGATTAATGCTGGTGTACTTATTATTCTTGAATTGGGAGACGTAACCAGCAATGGTTCCTTTTTTACACCATTTACCTGTATCGTATCAATAGAGTTTGCGAAATGACTTCCTACATATCCAAGACCTTTTGTGAGCTTGCTGTTTGTCGGGTTAAGCATGGGATAATAATTCCAGCTTAATAATTCCATTTGAGGGTTTTCATTTGTTCCACCTACTACGAATGGTAACAAATCACATTGCAGATCCATTACAAGATCTGTATTAATACGTAATCCATACTTAAAGAATAAATCGGTGAGGTTCAAATTGCGGTCATAGGCAATTGTTTCCGGTTTATAAGCAAGACTGTCTTGCTCAGCTATTAAATTATCTATAAAACAGAGCAACTTACCTCCTCTCATAACAAACTGGTCAATCTTTAATTTTTCGCCTTCAGTAAACTGAATCGTCGGCTTTACAATCATGAGCACATCAACACCCTCAGGAATACGAGGTTGGTTATGCAGGTTTATAATTTTAAAATCATAATCATCAGCCAAAGCCTGCCGGAACATAAATGTTCTTCCATCAGTTGGCTCGCCATTTCCTACAGAATAAGCAATTCCAGGTTTTTTAGACGCAGTTAACTTATCAAGTGTTTTGGCAAACTGGTACTCCATCAAAGATTCAGCTCCGTTTATTTCTTCCTGTGAAATACGACTATTGGCTCCCGGGTATAAGTTTACCAAAGACTGCCTCCCTTTATACTCAATAACCGCTACCGGAAAAATAATATTACTGCTTTCTCCTTCCTTTTTTTGTACTGTAAGGTTAATAGGAATGGCGCCTAAATTAACCAATGAATCTCCATAGATGGTTTTTGTACCCGGTATCTCTTCTACCGGAGAAACAAACCGATAATGAATCTTCGATCCATTTCTGTCTTTTAATAATTGCAAAAACTCATCTGTACTATTTGCCAGCTTTTTAAATCCTGCAGGAAACTCCCCTTTCAAAAAAACATCTATCTGCACATCGTCATCCAGGTTCTTCAGCAAGTCTTTTGTTGCTTTACTGAGTGTGTATCTTTTTTCCTTTGTTAAATCAAACCGGGCATGAAGAACTAATCCAAGATAATTGACAATAATCAAAACTACCAGCAGCGCCAGCCACCAATATTTTGAAGCAATTATTTTTTCAACTGCTTTTCTCATAATCATCGCTTCAGCAGGTTTCGGTTAGTAATAGAAAAGAACAGGAATATTACACTAAGAAAATAGATCAAATCACGGGTATCTATCAATCCCCGGCTGATACTCCTGTAATGAAAATCAATACCGATCATTTCCACATAATAATCAGGTCCGTTAGCCAATGCAGGCATCCTGCTGATGGCACTAAATCCATAATATATAAGTGCACAGCCCAGCAGGCTGGTAATAAAAGCTACCACAGCATTATTAGTAAAACTGCTGCTGCAAATACTGATTGCAGTAAAAACGGAAGCTAAAAAAAATAGGCCGATATATGACCCGGCTGTGGCTCCCATATCAACACCTTCAGTAGAAGAAAGACGCTGAATAGATAAGATGTAAATGATCGTTGGCAGCAGAGCAATGAACACAACTATTAAACTACCGAGATACTTACCGCCTATGATCTGCCAGCGGGTCAGCGGCCTGGTTTGGAGAATTTCGTAAGTACCCGTTTTAAACTCTTCAGCAAAGCTGCGCATGGTAATGGCCGGAATGAGCAATAACAAAATCCATGGCGCTAATTGAAAGAACCTGTCCAATGTGGCATACCCAAAATCGAAGATATTATCCTCAAATACAAATAGTACCAACCCGTTTACAAGCAGGAAAACAATAATGGCGATGTAACCGGTAAGGCTACTGAAAAATTGGCGAAGTTCTTTTTTACAAACGGACCACATAGGCATGGACAATGATGCAAAATAAGCTAAAGCTTCTATATTTCAGCTCTTTGCACCTGTTATAGTCAATAAAAAATCCCTTCGTAAAGGGATTCTTATTGTCAAGGCAGGGGTTTAATTATCTATACGGCAAAACTTTCGCCACAACCACAGGTACGGCTGGCATTCGGGTTACTGAAATAAAATCCTTTTCCATTTAATCCGTCCGAAAAGTCCAGGGTGGTATTGACCAGGTATAAAAAACTTTTCAGGTCAGTTACTACCTTCACTCCATTATCTTCAAAAACCTGGTCCATGGGTTTTTGCTCATTATCAAAATCCAGCTTGTAGCTAAGCCCGGAACATCCGCCTCCTACCACACTTACCCGCAGAAAATAAGAAGGATCATCTGCGACTCCCGCATCGGCCAAAAGTTGTTTCACTTTTGATTTAGCCTTATCGCTTACATAAATTGCATTATCTGCTGCCACACTCATCTCCAGGAATTTTAGTGTACTATACTCTCATCGAATTTGAGCTCTTCCAGGCCATTCTTTTTCCGGTAATCATTGATCGCTGCTTTGATAGCATCTTCTGCCAGTACAGAACAGTGAATTTTTACCGGGGGAAGATTTAATTCTTCAACGATGGTCATGTTATCAATTGTTACTGCCTCATCTATTGACTTACCCTTCAGCCACTCAGTAGCCAGGGAAGAAGAAGCAATAGCAGACCCACAACCAAAGGTTTTGAACTTGGCATCTTTGATAACACCGGTTGTTTCATCTACTTCAATCTGCAAACGCATAACATCGCCGCACTCTGGTGCACCCACCAGGCCAGTACCTACATTTGATTTGCTTTTGTCCAATGTACCCACATTTTTGGGGTTCTGGTAGTGATCAATAACTTTTTCGCTGTATGCCATGATAAAAAATTTAGAGGTGAAAAATTAATGATGTGCCCATTCAATAGTGTTCAGATCAATACCTTCCTTGTACATTTCCCAAAGCGGACTCATCTCTCTTAACTTATTAACGGTGTTGGTTACTTGTTCAATTGTATAATCAATTTGCTCCTCCGTTGTAAATCTGCCCAGGCCAAAGCGAAGGGAGCTATGTGCCAGATCATCGCCCAGGCCCAACGCTTTTAATACATAGGATGGTTCTAAAGAGGCAGAAGTACAGGCAGAACCTGACGAAACTGCAATATTCTTATTAAAGCCCATCATCAGCCCTTCTCCTTCCACATACTTGAATGAAATATTAGTTACATGCGGAAGTCGGTATTCTTTATCGCCGTTCAGATATGACTCCTCTATCTGCAGTAATGCATTCTCCAATTTATCTCTTAGCTTAACCACTCTCTTTGTTTCTTCTTCCATTTCATTTCTGCAAATCTCGCAGGCCTTACCAAAACCAACGATACCCGGAACGTTCAATGTACCACTTCTCATACCTCTTTCATGACCGCCACCATCTATCTGTGCTGTCACTTTCACTCTTGGGTTTTTACGACGAACATATAAGGCTCCTACTCCTTTTGGGCCATACATTTTATGCGCCGTGAAAGCCATTAGGTCAATACCATCTTTATTTACATCAACAGGTATTTTACCTACTGCCTGTGTGGCATCACTGAACACAAGGACTCCATGCTTTTTTGCGATTGCGCTGATCTCTTTCATCGGCATCACTGTACCAATTTCATTATTGGCATACATGAGTGCAATTAAAATTGTATTAGGCTTTATCTCTGCTTCCAATTCTGCCAGATCAATTAATCCATTAGGTTTCACTTTCAGGTAAGTTACCTCTCCGCCTTCTTTTTCGATATGCTTGCAGGTATCTAATACTGCTTTATGTTCGATGTTACAGGTAATAATATGATTGCCTTTGCTGGCATACATTTCAAATACACCTTTTATAGCCAGGTTATCTCCTTCAGTTGCCCCGGAAGTAAAGATTATTTCTTTTGGGTCTGCACCGATTAGTTTGGCTACTTGCTCCCGGGCATAGTCTACTGCTTCCTCCGCCTGCCATCCAAAAGGATGGTTACGGCTTGCCGCATTGCCGAAATTGCTGGTAAAATAAGGAATCATTGCCTCCACTACCCTTGGATCACATGGAGTGGTCGCATTATGGTCTAAATAAATGGGAAATTGTAACATAAAATCAGTTAATCGTTGTTCGTTTCAATTAAACACAAAATTAACCCAAAAGGTTCTAAATGAGAGGAGTAATTTGGGGTAATTAGCCGATTTTACCGAATTCGAAAAGGCCTAATTTTACATTCATAAATCTTTAGTATGCAAAAGATTGAACATATCGGAATCGCCGTAAAAAGTCTTGAGGTTTCTGTACCCCTTTTTGAAAAACTGCTGAATACTTCCTGCTATAAAACAGAAATGGTAGAAAGTGAAAAAGTAAATACAGCATTTTTCAAAAACGGCCCAAACAAAATCGAACTACTGGAAAGTAGTAATTCTGAGGGGGTTATTGCCAAATATATTGAGAAAAAGGGGGAAGGTATGCATCATATTGCTTTTGCTGTAGATGATATCGAAGCCGAAATGAAGCGATTGCAACAGGAAGGCTTTACTCTGCTGAATGAAAAGCCGAAACTGGGGGCTGACAACAAACTGGTCTGTTTTCTTCACCCCAAACATACCAATGGGGTGCTGATTGAGTTGTGTAGCGAACGAATATAGATCAGAAAGTTTCTTTGAATGAAAGTAAAAAGGGGCTGTCCCGAACTTATGAGACAGCCCTCTTTGAAAAGTTTATTAATATCTGTTAACTGTTAAGGTACCCACCACATTTTTCCATAATTATTATCGGTACCTCCTAAAGCAGTTACTGCCGCCTGGTAATTGGTTCCATTTAAAGAAGCCTCAGTTGTAGGATAACCAATGCGTAAAGGAATGCCCCTCGGATCGATAGCATCCTGAGCTGGTGTCAATACAGGAAAGCCTGTACGACGCCAATCATTCCAGCACTCCCAGCTATTGAGATACATGTGCACCCATTTTTCAGTCATTATTTGCCTATGACCAGTTGCGGGTACATATGACACTCCTGACAACAACAAGTAAGTATCATACGCAGACTGACTGAATACACCATATTGCTGCCAGGATGCTTTTATTGCGTCTTTGTAAAACTGTTCAGCCGCCGCATCACCACCAGCTTCATAACCCAACTTGGCTGCTTCGGCTCTCATAAATAATACCTGTGCATAGTTTAAAAGCGACATTGGTGAGCCTTGCGAACGGAAGTAATTACCTATACGGCTATATGCTGCGGGAATATTAACGGCAACGTTTCTTCCATATGGCAAGCCCTTTACAATTCCACCAGCCAGAACTTCACCATAGATTGGCAAACGGGGATCAGCTTTGGGCTCCATGTAATCAGTAAGTGTTTTACTTATGGCATAATCATTCCTGTTGCTTACTGAATAGTTATTATACCAGGGATTGTAATTGTTCGGATCACCTGTTACGAAGGTGTAAGAAATATTCTGCGAACTACTGGTAATTACCCCTGCGGTAAGAGCAGCTGCATATTCGGCTTTTCCCTTTACGGCATCTTTCACCGAAAGACGAAGGCCCATTACCATTCTTAGTGTATTTGCAAACCGCTTCCATGCAGCCATATTACCACTCAGCAGAACATCTCCAACCACTTTTGATTCGGCTTCGTTAATTTGTGCAACAGCTTCTGTTAACTCCTTGAACAAATCAGTGTAGATATTCTGTTGTTTATCATACGCCGGAGAATATGCCTGATCTCCTTTCAATGCTTCACTATAAGGAATGTCTCCCCATTTATCTGTCATTAACAGATAATAATAAGCTTTCATAATCCTGGCGACGGCTATCTGGTTATTTTTTGATCCATTACCATTTGCAGCAGCCGATCCGCTATTATTATAACTGATAATGGTCTGTAGGTCAAATAACGGCCCTGTATACCATGTGGTAAAGGACAAATTTCTGTCATTATAAAGAGAAGGTCCGGGATAAGGGCCTTCTGAAAGATGCTGTACATACAAAGCTCCCAGACGAGAGGAAGCAACATTACCTAATACAAGGCCACTCAGAGCTTGCTGAGAATTGGTCAACAACGCTTTTGTTGATGCTTCGGTCAGCAGCGTGGGTGAGATATTTGTATCCTTAAATTTATTACAACCGTATAGCAAGGTTATAATACCGATAAGCATGATTATTTTTTTCATAAATGTCTTTTTGTAATTAATGATCATTTAATTTATCAGAATATTACTCTCAGGTTAATACCAATCTGGCGGGTGGAAGACAATTGACCGCCTTCTCTGTAAAAAACCTCAAGCTCAGAAGGGTCAACACCATATTTCTTGGTAGTAGCCCATATCAGCCATGCATTCTGAATCATCACACCTATGTTTGCACTTTTTGCAATTTTTGTTTTCTGAATAAGCGCCGCAGGAATATTATATCCCAGCCTTACTTCACGAAGTTTAATATAGGAAGCGTCCAGCAATACTTCTTCTGCATTCCTTTGGCGGGCGGTGTACCAGTAAGAACGAGCACTTATGTATCGGTTGTTTTGAGTCCCATCCGCAAATGCGCCTGGAATACGAATACCACCATTACCGGTGTTACCACCTGCCAGGGTATAGCTTCCAGGATAATCCCTCCAATCATAACCCTTATCATTTACACCCACAGTTTCTTCTGAAAGACCTGTTCCCGAATTAAAGTTGCGGGTTTCTGAATAAAACAGACCTCCGCTCTGAAAATCTATTGAAAAAGCAAGATCAAATCCTTTGTACCGGAATGTGTTGAACATACCTCCTGTCCACTTGGGAAGAACTTGCCCGATTTCATTATTCAGCGTATAATCGGGTAATCCATTGGAAAGAATTAAAGTTTCTCCTTTATCATTAGTTTTCCATTTACGACCATAATAAGTACCCCATTGTCCACCTACACGATGTTCAAGTCTTGTATCGTAACGATTTGTTGCGTACAGATAAGTTCCTATTCCGGGAGCCAACTCTTTAATTTCATTGCTGTTCTTTGCCCAGTTGAGGCTAACATCCCAGGTAAAATTTTTGTTTGTTACCGGAGTACCGCTAATTGATAATTCTACTCCCTTGCTAACAATGTTTCCTGCATTGATCTGTGCAGTTGAAAAACCGCTGGCAGCAGATACGTCTACTGGTAAAATCTGATCCGTGTTATTATTCTGATAAATGGTTACATCAAATCCAACTCTTTTCCAGAAACGCATTTCAGCTCCAACCTCCCATGCTTTTGTAAGAGCAGGTTTGATACCGCCGCCTCTGAACTGATCGCCAATAGTAACAGAAGGATTAGTTCCGTAGAATGAACCATTCGCAATGGCTATATCTAACTGGTGGGGACCCAAATCCGAACCAACAGATGCATAAGAAGCCCTGATCTTTCCATAGGTAAGCCAACTGGAAACGCTACTTCGTTTAAGTAGTTCCGTAAAAATAAAACTCGTACTTAAAGATGGATACAGGTAAGAGTTATTCTCTGCTGGCAATGCTGAAGACCAATCATTACGCAAAGTAGCTTCAACGAATAGCATTTCTTTATATCCGACAGAAGCTTTTCCATATACGCTATTAACTACTTTCTTTTGATAAGAACGGGATACATCCGGACGGGCTATGGAAGCTGCTATATCAAAATAATCCGGCGAACTGAGTCCCCCCGCAGTGGCCATTGACAACTGGCTGTAATCCTCTTTCCGTTTATTAGCACCTACTAATCCATCCACCGAAAAAACACCAAACTTATTTTTATACGTAAGATTAGTTTCATAATTCATTTCAGTATACTGATTTTGCAGGATTGAATAGCCATCAAGGTTCAATCCTCCACTAGCAACACGCTGATCATTTTCGTTTGTATAAGAGTTCATTCTTACATAAGACTGCAGATTTAAATGCCTGTTAAACTTAATGTTCATCCCAACATTACCCATAATACGGTTATGCTGTTGAGTTCCAAAATTCTCTTTAAGTACCCACCATGGGTTATCCCAATACTGGGGTTGGCCATAAACTGCCGGATCACTTGAAAAGTTTGGATCCCCGATATTCCAGGAATTTAAACTTCCATCAGGCTGTCTGTATTGTTTCATCTTTTCCAGATCAAGTTGCCGTTGAAACCACTGATTAAAGTTTTGTGTTACGTTTAAACCATCAAGCCTGTAACCTTCGAGTGGTTTTCCTTTTGTATAGCTTGTTGTATAAATCATATCACTGGACATAGTAATATATTTACCAACATCAAATGATCCATTAATACCAAACTGGTGTTGCTGTCTTCTTGCCTCATTCACAACCAACGTACGATCCTGGTTACCGTATGTCATCCTTATATTATGCCCTTCACCTCCAGATGTGAACGCAATACTGTTATTGAGGTTTCTACCGGTACGAAAGAAATTTTTTACGTTATCGGGCTGTGCAACCAATGGTACCAGGGTTCCAAACTCATCGCCGGGATACCAGCTATAATAAGGTCTGTATAATGAACCGTCCATTTTTGGCCCCCAACTTTCATCAGCACCATACTCAATCATTCTTTGTCCATCAAAAGAAGCCCAGGAAGCCGGATGAATGGCAGGATTATATTTAAAAATATAAAAACCCTGTGCATCCAGATAACCCGTACCCAAAGAAGCCATACTTGTATAAGATGAAGAATAACCACCAGCATATTCATTTTGATAAGGTGGTATAAGTGCTAAATTCTCAAAAGTAACACCAAGGTTTAACTCTACACTGGTAGTTTTTTTCCTGGAGCCTTTCTTTGTTGTTATTACAACGGCACCATTGGCGGCACGTTGTCCATATAATGCAGTTGCGGCTGGCCCTTTCAGCACAGACACATTTTCTATATTATCCATGATCACAGCTGATTGATTTGTAATTGTACCATCAACCACAAAAATTGGAGGCTGAGGGCCGAGGCCTGTTACACCACGTATGAGTATGTCAGCATTGTCAAAAGTTGAACTTGGAGAGCCAACAATCTGTACACCTGCAACCTTCCCTACCAGGCTGCTGCTTACATCCAATGATTTTGCTATTGTTAAATTCTCGCCTTTTATTTCCTGTACGGAGTAACCCAATGCTTTTTTCTCCCTCTTTACACCAAGGGCGGTTACTACTACTTCACTTAACTCATCAACACTTAGGCTTAATTGTATGGTAATGTCATTACCGGCTGCTACTTCCTTATCTGCATAGCCAGAAGCAGAAATGATCAGTGTAGCACCTTGTGAGACTGAAATTGTGAAGACTCCTATTTCATTAGCAAAAGTACCATTTCGGGTACCTTTTTCATTAACGGAAGCCCGAGGCAGGGGGTTCCCGTTTTGGTCTGTGACTTTTCCGCTAACATCGACTTTCTGAGCGGACGCCACGACCCATAAGCTTGTAATGCCAAGCATTAGCAACAACAGTTTTCTCATGAGCAGTTTAGTTTTAGGTGAAAAAATAAAAAATTCTCAAAGCAATCCTTGCAATATATAATTTTCGCTAAAACAAATGAAAAGTTTTATTATTTTTTTATATATATACATCACCTGGCTCCCTAAACCTGTGATAATGAATTCAACTATTTAGAATCCTGATAAAAATTATTCTTTCTATTGTGAAATCAACAGCAAGTTTTGAAACAATATATTATGCGGATAACATTATTGGTATCCACTTATGTAAGCCACCCGGATTATGCAAATACAGTTTTAGTCAGATGGAAGATAATTTACTGAATAAAATAAAAAAGATCTTTGTAAGGCCCGGGCCCGGCTGGCATCGCTAATAACTGGCAATAAAAATCATGCTATGCTTTAATAGAAGAATTTTTTTTAAGATTTATATGGAAACTTCGGGAATGAGTTGAACTCAATAAACTGCTCATTAATTCATGTTAACTGATATCCTCCCCCACTGAGTCCGGATTAACAATTCCCAGTTTCTCCACAGCCACCTGGGCTGCTATCTGGGAAGCATCTTTTTTATTGAAGGCCTTGCCCTCTGCAATATTTTTTCCGTCCAGTACAGCAGCAACAGTAAAAAGGCGACGGCCATTTTCAAGTTTTTCATTCAATGTTTCAAACTCAAGCACTCTTCCGTTTTTATTCGCCCATCCGTACAATTTGTTTTTATGGTTTATTTCCAGGTTTTCAAGGTCATCCATAAACATGTGCGGAAGAATAATGCATTCCAGTACCCATCTGGCAGTTTTTTTATACCCGAGATCGAGATAAATAGCTCCAACAAGAGCTTCCAGTGTATTTCCGAATATTTGGCTCACTTTTAAAGAGCCGTCCATTTTGTTATACAATGTAACTTTTTTCAAACCCATGCGAACTGCAATATCATTTAACTGCTGCCGGTTTACCATTTTACTTCTCATCTCTGTCAGGAAGCCCTCTTCTTTATAAGGATAACGTTTGAAGAGATAATCAGCGATCAAAGCGCTGAGTACGGCATCACCAAGATATTCAAGGCGTTCGTTATTTTCATCAGCACCATCGCGGATAGATCGATGAGTAAGCGCCGTTTTATAAAGTGATATATTGCCGGATTTATAACCCAGAATGTTCTTTAGTTCTTTCTTAAAAGTCGAACCTTCGTGTTTGGTAAAAAAATTCTTAAAAAAATCCACGGTAATCAAGCTACGAAAAAAATCCGAATCAGGCTTTATACTTTTTCACAATCACACAGGCATTATGCCCACCAAAACCAAATGTGTTACTCAGCGCAGCACGAACGGTTCTTTGCTGGGCCTTATTAAATGTGAAATTAAGTTTGGGATCTAATTCAGGGTCATCAGTAAAATGATTGATTGTAGGTGGTACTATATCGTTTATTACTGACTGAATACTTGCAATAGCCTCGATAACGCCTGCTGCACCCAGACAGTGACCTGTCATGGATTTGGTAGCACTGATATTGAGTTTATAAGCATGGTCACCGAAAACAGCCGTGATGGCTTTTACTTCCGCCCCATCACCTATTGGAGTAGAAGTGCCGTGGGTATTGATATAATCAATTTCGTCCGCCTTCATACCGGCATCATCAAGTGCGGCAAGCATTACATTTCTTGCCCCCAATCCTTCAGGATGAGGTGCCGTTATATGATGAGCATCAGCTGTGGCACCACAACCAGCCACTTCACAATAAATTTTGGCTCCTCTTGCTTTAGCATGTTCCAGCTCTTCCAGTACTAATATCCCAGAAGCTTCTCCCATTACAAAACCATCCCTGTCCTTATCATAAGGCCGGCTGGCTGTTTTGGGATCGTCATTTCTTTCACTCATTGCTTTCATTGCATTAAATCCACCTACTCCTGCTTCACTGATCACAGCCTCACTACCGCCTGTTAAAATGATATCTGCCTTTCCAAGTCTGATAAGATTAAAAGCATCCATAATAGCATTGGTACTACTGGCGCAGGCACTCACTACCGCAAAATTCGGTCCCCGCAGATTATGCCGCATGCTTATTTGTCCCGCAGCAATATCCAGGATCATTTTAGGAATGAAAAAGGGGTTGAAGCGGGGAGTTCCATCACCTTTTGCAAAATCGGTTACTTCGTGCTGAAAGGTTATCAATCCACCTATGCCACTGGCAAAAACAACACCCACCCTGTCCGGGTTGATGTTCTCCTTATTCAAACCAGCGTCTGCCATTGCCTGATCGCTTACAACTAATGCAAACTGCGTGAAACGGTCAACCTTCCTGGCCTCTTTTTTATCAAGAAACTGTGTGGGATCAAAATTTTTAACTTCGCAGGCAAATTTTGTACGAAACTTAGAGGCGTCGAACTGGCTAATCATACCAGCTCCCGATATACCATTTACAAGCCCATTCCAATAGTCCTGTACAGTATTACCTAATGGGGTGATAGCCCCCATGCCCGTTACAACAACTCTTTTAAGTTCCATATAGTGGTAAGATAAAGCAGTTTAGTCAAAAACAAAAACTAACCGCCTTCCATCCGATAGATACCAGATTTAGAAGGCGGAGTTTAATTTATTTCCTGCATCGGGCGGGAATTCATTTTGTCATCTGCCTCAGCAGACAACGTATCCATTACTTGGCATGTTCTTCCAGGTAAGTTACAGCCTGACCTACGGTAGTAATAGTCTCGGCTTGTTCATCGGGAATAGAAATATTAAATTCTTTTTCAAATTCCATGATGAGCTCTACTGTGTCCAAAGAATCGGCACCCAGGTCGTTGGTAAAAGAAGCTTCGTTTGTTACTTCTGCTTCGTCAACGCCCAGTTTGTCAACGATGATCTTTTTAACTCTTGATGCAATGTCTGACATGTTCTTTAAGTTTTGTTTATTGGGTGCAAAAATATACTTTTTGAATAAATAAGCATGGGAAAGCCATTTTTTTCCATTTTTATCTCAAATACCTGAAAACGAGGATTTAAAAGCACCTGACATACTCTTGTCCGAAATATACACAACCAATAAACGGTTGGTAGTATTCCAAGTTCTTTGTAATTTGAACTCCTCCCACAATTACTTTGTTATGGCACTAAAAGTTATCGAACATGGCAGCCCCGAATACCAAAAGATGATCAAACTACGGGATGATATTTTGCGCAGACCACTTGGGCTGGGCTTTACACAAGAGGAACTGGAGGAGGAAAAAAACAATATGCTCATCGGAGCTTTTGAAGAAGATGATATTCTGGGTTGTTGCATGCTGGTAGAAGAAAACCCTCAAATTGTTCGGCTAAGACAAATGGCTGTGTTAAATGATCTCCAGGGAAAAGGGATTGGCCGGGCATTAATGACTTTTGCTGAAAATATTGCCCGTGACAGAGGATACAAAATTTTATCTATGCATGCCCGGAAAAATGCCATTGGGTTTTATGAAAAAATGGGATATAAAGTATCCGGTGATGAATTTACTGAAGTCACTATCCCTCACTACGTAATGGAGAAAAAATTGTAAGTAGTTATCCTTTCCTGACTTTTTCTTTTATCAAATTTCTTAGTTCAAATATTTCGTCGCTGTCTTTACAACCGCTTTTAGGTACCAATAAAAAAGAACGGCTGTCAAAATATAGATGAAAAAAATTAGGGCTTTCCAGGTAATTTTTTAAGGCTGACCATGTCCATGACTTTGATCCCCTCTCATGGGACAGAGTAAATCCGTCCTCCCTGAAATCCATGCTGAACTCATGCCTGAAAGTAATAGCCCTGCGATAGACCATAAATGGTAAAATAAACCAGAAGCTTATCATCAAAACAATCCAAAGAAATGAGCCTGCAAAAAAAGCCATGGGGGTTATCTTTCCCAGTGCATATAAGGTAATTGAGATCAATGCAAACACATTAACCAGTATCAGCATTATCCGTATTTCAGGGCGACTTATGAAATGGTAACGCAATGCCTGAATCACCTGTGCTTTTTCGTATCCAAAGTGTATTGTCATATCCTGGATTTATAAGGGGGCTTTTAATTCCTTTTCTATAATACTCCACTCTCCCAACTTTTCGCCCTTCACTCCCAGAAATTCTACTGTCAGTTTCCTGTTTCCTCTGGTTCCGCTGAAAGAAAACTTACCATAGCTCTGTTTTTCATCTAATCCAAAGACCCGGTAGGGGTTATTCTTCTCGGCTGTTCCAAATGTGTGAGTGCCTGAGGTAAGCGGAGACACCGTAACATCATACAGTGGATAAGTACCGGGTCTTTCTAGTTTTATTATCTCACTATGATGCCTGTCACCAGTAAGAAACAACACCCCATTTATCTTATATTCTTTTAAAAAATCCATCAATTCCTGGTACTCAACCGGAAAATCTTTCCATTTATCAAAAGGGGAAACGGGGTTCAATACCTGGCTACCCACTGTTATTATCTTAAAAGTAGCATTGCTGTAAAGCAATGAATTTTTCAGCCATTCCATTTGTTGTTTGCCCAGCATTCTTTTCTCCGGGTTAGGTTTTCCATCAATGCTATCTTTCATCCTGTCAGCACTTCTCCACCAGCGGTCATCTGTCAGAAATATATCTGCATCACCCCATGAAGTCATGGTATATATACCTTCCCCATTTTCACCGGAAGAGGGATTGCAGAAATAACTATTGAATATTTTCCGGCTGGTTTCTTTAAGTATGTAGTTCTTACCAATATCATTGGGGCCATAGTCATGATCATCCCAGGTTGCCAGTTGTGGCATTGATTTTAAAAAATTTTGCAATACAGGTATAGCCCTGTCATGACTGGCCCTGTACCAAAGCCCCCATTCGCTATAGTAATCCACCTCCCGGGTATACCATGCATCACCAAGCCATAACATAAAAGCAGACCTTTCTTTGGCCATCGTTTCAAAAATGGATGAATCCTTACCATAGGGAGTACCCGGTCTGTCGTATACCGGTTCATTAAAATATGAACATGATCCTGTAAGGAAACTGAAATCAGGGACAGGTTTGCGCCATTGCCAGAGATCTTTGGTGGCAAATTCACCGGCATATTGGGTAATCTTTCCATTCAAAAGAATCTTATACTGGTAGGTAGTATTGAAATCAAGACCACCAAATGAAAAAGTAATCGGGTTGAATTCTTTTCCTAACCCTCCCTGATAAAAAATGGTTTTGCTTTTCGTTTCTCCTTTTTTGTTGTATTGTAAAGCAACACTTTTTACTTCCGGCGAAACTTCCACCCAAACCCTGGCATCTCTCAATTCAACGGGGCCAAGCATTGGGCCGGAAATAATTTTTCCCTGGGCGAATAGTATGACTGACAGAAAAATGAAAAAGGTTGTAACAGATATACTTCTCACTAAAAATTATTTTATACCGCAATTTAAGACAGATGGCATAGGTCAAAAAAATAAATCCACCCATAAGGTGGATTTATTAATTAAATCAAAATTGTATTATTATTCGCTAATTTTCAACAAACTGCAAATCTGCTGATAAGTCATTGCTTTTAACTGGCTTTCAGAATACATCTGGCCATTTATTTCAGCCACTTTTTCAGAAGCACGGCCTCCAGCCACACCGCCCGGTATTATTACATATCTGAAATCACCCCCCCAATAGGTATTTGGCGCTGATCCATCAGTCAGGTCACTTATGTAAAAGATAATTCTTCCAAGAGTAGGTAGATAGCCAACCTGTAATGAAGAAGGAGTAAAAAAGAAATTAAACGGAAGGGGAACAGGTGCATTATTTGCGCCAATAACACTACCTCTTGCATATGCCAAAACAACACCCTGATCAAGTATTGATTGCGTAATTCCAGGTGCAGCAACATTACGTCTGCGTACAACTGTTCCATATAATGTCATGGCAGTATCTGCCCAATTTGCAGATGCCGCATCAGATATCCATGCAGAATAAATAACATTGGCAGTTCCGGCAGGGCCCTGAGGACCTTGAGGACCAGTTGGGCCTTGTGGACCGGTTGCACCTGTTGCACCTGTTGCGCCTGTTGCACCCGTAGAGCCAGCAGGACCCTGAGCACCTGTAGCGCCAGCAGGACCTTCCGGACCTTCTTTGGTACAACTAATTGCTATAAATGTAATAGCTAAAAATAATAGCGAGAGGAGTCTGAACTTTCTCATAAAGTTTGATTTGGCTGTTATTAGTTTAGGCTTAAAAGTAAAGGGATTTTTCCTCTTTACCAACACAAATTAAAGGTAAAGGAAAAAAAATCAAATCAGCTCCGCTTTTCCAAAAAATACATCCGGCAGGGATTATTGAAGGGCTATATTTGTTGCAGAACCAATTCTGAATTATGAAAAAAAGAACTCAATTTCTGGCAGCTTTCATTTTAACTGTAACATCTGTCCACGGTCAATTTAATAAGGGAGATAAAATGCTCGGATCAACAATTGGCACTTTAGTCTTCAATTCCGGTAATGCTGATATATCGGTAGCTTCTATTGGAAGTAATACATCGAAAATCAAAAACTATGGTGTAACACTAAATCCGTCATTTGGTTGGTTTGTATCGGGAAAAACAGTAGCCGGGGCGACTCTGAATATCAACCCCTATGGGGACAAAACTACTTATGAACAGAATGGCAGCACTTACCAGAGCGATAAAAACAGCGGGTTCAATATAGGCCTTGGAGGTTTTGTCAGAAATTATTTTTCTGCAGATGGATCGCTGTTACCATTTGGGCAGATCAGTCTTAACGGAGGTATCAGCAACCTGAAAAAAGAAGGCTTCTATTATTATCCTTCCGCTACCCCCTATTACAAGCATACTTACTCTGGAAATTCAACCGGTGGATTTTTTTTGAATTCCACCTTTTCTGCAGGGCTTACTAAAATGATAAGCCAGAATACAGGTCTTGATTTTTACATTGGCTATAATTATTCGTACAACAAAAACACTTTTAAAAGAACTTCCCTTTATTTTGAAAGCAGCACCGACACTAACCCGGATGAAGCAAGAAATGAAACTACGACCAAGTATAGTAATCACGGATTTATTGCAGGTGTGGGCTTTCAGGTTTTTATCAGGAGTAAATAATGAAATGATCTATGTTCTTCAAATCAATAAAAAAACCCCGTTAAACGGGGTTTTTGCTTATCGTTAGTTTTCATTCAAATTACTTGTTCATCATTTGTTTGGCCTCGATGCTCAAGGTGGCATGCGGCACTGCACGAAGGCGGGCTTTCTCTATCAATTTGCCAGTAACACGGCAAATGCCATACGTCTTATTTTCAATTCTCATCATGGCTTTTTCCAGGTGGTCGATAAAAGTGATCTGGCGGCTGGCCATCTGACTAAGTTGCTCTCTTTCCATACTTACACTACCATCTTCCATGGTCATGTAGCGGGCCTCATCCATATCGCCTCCTTCATCTTTGCGGGTGATCAATCCCTGCAAATAAGCTAATTCTTTCTTCGCTGCATCTAATTTGCGCTGAATAATTTCTCTGAATTCTGCAAGGTCTGCGTCTGAATACCTCATTGTAGGTCCGGAATGAAATTGTTGCATAGTTACATCTAACACGGATTTTGTAAACTCGGGTTCATATTTTACCGAGCTTTTTGTACTTGTTTTAGGAATAACCACTTTGGTCGGTTTGGGCGGCTCTTTCTTAATAACCGGCTGCACTTTTTGTTTTATTGATACCAAAGATTTGGGATCAACACTCCCCGGCTTTTTGGCAACAGGTTTGGGAGCCGGGACTTCTTGTTTGGGCGCAGGAGCATTTTTTGCCACTGGCTTAACTGCTGGTTTTGGGGTCGGTTTTTTTGCAACAGGTTTTGCAGCCGGCCTGCCGGTAGGCATGGCTTTTTTAGGGGCTGCTTTTGCCACTTTTTTAGGGGCTGGTTTGGGTGCAGATTTTTTCACAGTTTTCTTTGCTGCTGGTTTTTTAGCAACAGCTTTTTTTGCGGGTTTGGCGGCCTTCTTTGGGGCCTGTTTCTTTTTAGTAGCCATAATTTACCCTTTTTTTGAAACAATCACATTTAGCAATACATCGTTAATATCTAATTCAACTCCGTCCTGAATTTCAGGTACAAACTCCAGCTTATCTGCCAGAATTTCGGCGCAAATATAGGTTTTAAACTGAGCCAACGAATCTTTTAATCCACCAGGAGCCAGTACTTTGATTTCCACCCGGTCTGTCAGGTCAAACCCATTGTCCTTCCTTATTTTCTGTACCCGGTTTACAAACTCCCTGGCATTTCCTTCTGCCTCCAGTTCCGGCGTTACTGTTACATCTAATGCCACCGTTAAACTACCTTTATTTGCCACGGTCCATCCCGGGATATCTTCGCTGCTTATCTCAACTTCAGCGATTTGTAATATTACAGGTTCGCCATCAACTGACAAATTATATTGTCCTTCTTTTTCTAACAAAGCGATGTCTTCCTGGGTGAATTGGGCTAAGGCAGCAGATACAGCCTTCATTTTTGATCCCAGTTTTTTGCCCAAAGCCACAAAATTGGGCTTTATCTTTTTACTGATAAATGTATTATCCGGGCTCAGGTATTCTATCTCTTTTACATTCACTTCCGCTTTGACCAGGTCTTCCACCTTTTGCAACTGTTCTTTCATAGAGGGATTCAGTGCCGGTATCAGCACTTTCTGCAATGGCTGACGTACTTTAATGTTTACCTTTTTACGAAGTGATAATACCAGTGAGGAAGCATCCTGTGCCAACTGCATTCTTTCTTCAAGTAATTCATCGATGGCCTCTTCATTGACTACAGGAAAATCAACATGATGTACTGATTCTGCATTGAAACGACCCGTTACTGCATTCAGGTTTTGAAAAAGACAGTCGCTAAAGAAAGGTGATATAGGAGCAATTAATCTTGTTAGTGTTTCAAGGCATTCGTACAAGGTTTGGTAAGCACATATCTTATCCTGCTCATATTCTCCTTTCCAGAACCGGCGGCGGCAGAGACGAACATACCAGTTACTTAAATGCTCATCTACAAAATCTTCAATTACACGACCTGCCTGTGTAGGTTCGTAATCATCCATATATTCATTTACTTTCTTTACCACTGTATTTAAAGAAGAAAGTATCCAGCGATCGATCTCCGGTCTTTCATTCAACGGTACATATGTTTCTTTAAAAGCGAACCCGTCTACATTGGAATAAAGCGCAAAGAACTGGTAGGTATTATATAGTGTGCCGAAGAATTTTCGTTGCACTTCTTTGATGCCTTCTATATCAAATTTCAGATTATCCCATGGAGAGGCATTGGTGATGAGATACCATCTTGTTGCATCTGCACCATAGGTCTCGATTGTTTTGAAAGGATCAACTACGTTACCAAGGCGTTTACTCATCTTATTCCCGTTCTTATCGAGCACAAGGCCATTGCTCACAACAGTTTTATAAGCCACTGAATCAAATACTAAACAGGCAATAGCATGTAAGGTATAGAACCAGCCTCTTGTCTGGTCTACCCCTTCGGCGATGAAGTCCGCCGGAAAAGATTGCTTAAAT
>JBGAPQ010000040.1:0-1195 GCA_044221225.1 Chitinophagaceae bacterium | reverse complement strand
TTACTACTGCAAATACCTGTTTTAGAAGTTTGTTACATACTGCTATTAATGCCTGTTTACCCGTTTTCCCGTTCGCTCTTAAACGTTCGTATAAGGCCTTACAAGCCGTGTTGGTCTTCATCGCATTCATCGAACACATATACAGCACATCCCGCAAGTTTTTACCTCCCCGTTTGTATATCCTGGCCTTGCCCTGTATACTGCTGCCGCTGCTGTACTGCGTGGGTGCCAGGCCCGCAAAGCTGATCAACTGCCGGTGATTTTGCGTATGCCTAAACCCTTGTGTAAATACAATCAGCATGGCCGCCGCCCGTTTGCCTATACCCTTTACACTGCTTACATTTTTTAGTTGGTCCGGCTGCCATTGCTCCAGCAGCAACTGTAGTTTTTGTTCCAGTTGTTTGATTTCCTTTTCCAACTGCACAATTATTTTCTCCAGTGATTTTATCGTGTCCTTACTCGGTACTGGCAATAACCGCAGGCTGTGCAACTGGTTGTTAAATCGCTTGATCTGTTCGGTATATTCCCGGATCGTGTTGTACAGCTGCTTGCTCTCAAAGTAAGCACTGTCGGGCATTTGCCAGTACCCGGGACGCTGCTCTATCGCATAACGACATATCCAGCCAGCATCCTTTTTGTCCGTCTTGTTTCGTTCCAGTTGCATTTGTATGTATCGCTTGATGGCGATAGCATTCACCACACTTAAGCAACAACCCCGACTGTGTAAATAAAAGGCCAGCCGAATGTAATACACTCCCGTAGCTTCCATTACAAAATGATAATGAACCCCGGTGTGTTCCAGGATCTTCGCAAAGCCCTCGTTGTTGTTGCCCACCTGCAAATGAAACAGCTCCCCCAGGTTGTTCTGATAACAAACGTCCAGCTTGGTGTGAGATACATCAATACCGCAACATAGTTTTTGTACTTCCATAATCATTCCTGTTTTAAGGTGATTGTAGTATTTTTAATACAGGAAAAAACAACGGAAAGAACACTCTTACACTGTGCTATCTATCCTAATGCAGGCTTTATGGTAAGCTTGTTGAACTGTTCAGCATCGGGTAAGAAAAGGGCGGGGACTATCATGTTGTAATGGCTTTTAGCCAATGCGGTTTTACGGTCTTATTCCGCCCTTTGTTCTTTCTGAATATAATTTCCTCCTGCTAACTAAATTTATTGAATTACAAACATAGGA
>JBGAPQ010000003.1:135406-340775 GCA_044221225.1 Chitinophagaceae bacterium | reverse complement strand
AGAAGATGAGATTATTGAACATGCAATGATAAGTAAAGCAATAAAAAAAGCGCAGGAGAAAATAGAAACCAAAGTGACGACAGATCTTACGGCCCGTTCTCAACAGGATTGGATCGTAAAAAATTATACCTTCTAAAAACCTTACCAGTAAAGGATTTCAGCTAATGTCCAAACAACTGTTTGCCGAAAATTAAAATCCAGATTTGGAAATCCTGTATACCAACCCCTATCTTTGCCCAAGTTCTTTACAGTTACTTATCAAGAAAGGCAGAGGGTAATGGCCCAATGAAGCCTTGACAACCTCTCTCTCGTCCCAGACAAGAGAAAAGGTGCCAATTCCATCTCGCCTCAGGTGAGACAGATAAGTCAGATTAAAAGCTTCGAAATATCTTCGGTAATAATATTTAAAAGCTCATCTGATTTGTCGGATGAGCTTTTTTATTGCCTTCTAATACCGGGGGAGGATAAAAGCAGTCCGATAATTTGCCTGCCCCTTTTTTCTGATAAGTCCCTGAAAGAATCTGTTTAACAAATTTCAAAAACCTCTCTGTCACTCTTCACCGGGGATGGAGGCAAATCAGAAAAAGATGTACAATCAAACATCAAATCAGTACAGAAAAGTTGTACCCATTACCATTAGCAAATTACAATGTAGTTATTTGTAAAACCCTTTTTTACAAACACAAACAGTCATTTGCACAGAGCAGTACTTAACATTTAATTAAGCAGAAAAACAAAAATAAATTTGGAAGTAAAATAAAAAGTCCACTATTTTTATCGGGTAAAAATGAATACAAAGGCAACCTATACAAATTCTGACTGCACAATAACAATGTGCATTTGTTGCCGTTGTTGTATGCCGTAAGGCATATATATACTCTACCCCGAAAAGGGTGTACCACCCTTCTGTTATTGCTGCCATTTTATTAATACAATTTATAAACCGTAAAATACTTTTATGAGCAACACTCTTCACTTTGAAACATTACAACTACATGCCGGGCAACAAATTGACCCTACAACCAAATCCAGGGCTGTACCTGTTTATCAAACCACCTCTTATGGTTTTACTAATACAGCCCATGCTGCCAATTTGTTTGGACTAAAAGAGTTTGGCAATATTTATACCCGCATCATGAATCCGACCACAGATGTTTTTGAGCAACGTATTGCTGCCCTGGAAGGTGGTGTGGCTGCGGTGGCAACAGGTTCGGGGCAAGCAGCACAGTTTCTTGCATTGAATAACATTCTGCAGGCAGGCGATAACTTCGTTACCACCTCATTTCTGTATGGCGGCACCTATAATCAATTTAAAGTTGCTTTTAAACGCCTGGGTATTGAAGTACGATTTGCAGATGGTGATAATGCAGAAAGTTTCGTAAAGCATATTGACAAAAATACAAAAGCATTTTACCTGGAAACAATTGGCAATCCCCGTTTGAATATTCCGGATTTTAAAAAATTTGCAGAACTGGCAAAAGAATATGACTTGCCACTTATTGTTGACAACACGTTTGGCGCCGGTGGTTATTTATTCCGCCCATTGGAACATGGAGCCAATGTAGTAGTGGAATCTGCTACTAAATGGATCGGAGGACATGGTACCACTATCGGGGGTGTAATTGTTGACGGCGGTAATTACAACTGGGGCAATGGAAAGTTTTCGCAATTCACCGAACCATCAGAAGGCTACCATGGATTGAAATTCTGGGATGTGTTTGGTGAAGGAAATCCCCTTGGGCTGCCCAATATTGCATTTGCTATCCGTGCAAGAGTAGAAGGGTTGAGAGATTTTGGTACTTCACAAAGCCCTTTTAATTCTTTCCTGTTATTACAAGGGTTGGAAACACTAAGCCTCCGGGTACAACGGCATGTTGATAATGCACTGACACTTGCCCAGTGGCTGGAACAACATCCTTCCGTTGAGTTTGTACAATACCCCGGTTTAAAGAGCAGCCCTTATCATGAACTGGCGAAAAGATATCTCCCTAATGGTTTTGGAGGTGTACTCAATTTCGGCGTAAAGGGAACAAAAGAAAATGCCAGTAAGTTTATCGACTCATTAAAACTGGTTAGTCATTTGGCTAATGTAGGAGATGCCAAATCATTGGCCATCCATCCTGCATCCACTACACATGAACAATTGAGTGCAGAAGAACAAGCTACGGCAGGTGTATTACCCAACCAGGTTCGCATCAGTGTGGGCATTGAACATATTGAAGACATCAAGGCGGATTTTGAACAGGCTTTCGAAAAAGTATTTGCAAAAGAATTAGTGAGTTAAAAAATGACAACTACTTTTCAATATAAACATCCGTTTACACTGGAGTCTGGTGAAACTCTCCCTGGTTTTCATCTGGCCTATACCACACATGGAACCTTAAATGCGGAGAAGAACAATGTTGTCTGGATATTTCATGCATTAACAGCCAACAGTAATCCCGTGGAATGGTGGCCCGGTTTAGTCGGTGAAAGAAAATACCTGGATCCGGCGAAATATTTTATCATCTGTGTAAACAAACCCGGAAGCCCGTACGGAAGTATTTCGCCGGTAAGCAAAAACCCATTGACCGGGCAATCCTACTATGATAATTTCCCGGTATTTACCATCAGGGATATGATCAGAACCTATCAGCACCTGAAAGAATTTCTTGGAATTAAGAAAGTGTTTATTGGCCTTGGAGGCAGTACCGGTGGTATGCAATTACTAGAATGGGCTATCGAAGAACCTGAATTGTTTGAATACATTGTTCCCATTGCCACCAATGCTGTTCTGTCGCCATGGGGTATTGCTTTCAATACTTCGCAAAGAATGGCCATTGAAGCCGACAACACCTGGCTGGAACACCGGCCTGATGCCGGACAGAAAGGATTAACTGCAGCCCGTTCTATTGCTTTACTCTCCTATCGCCATTACAATGGTTATGACATTACACAGAGAAGAGATAAAGCTTTTGTAGCACTAAGTGATGAAGCCAGATATGCTGCCGATAATTATCAGCGCTACCAGGGGCTAAAACTGGTGAATCGCTTCAATGCTATGTGCTATTACCGGTTATCGCAAAGTATGGACAGTCATGATGTAGGAAGGAACAGGAATGGTATTGAATCCGCATTGAAAAGCATCAAAGCAAAAACATTAGTTATAGGTATTATTTCTGATGTGCTGTACCCGATAACAGAACAGGAATTCTTACAGCAGCATATTCCCGGAGCTGAGTTGCTGTCTATTTCCAGTGACTTTGGACATGACGGTTTCTTACTGGAGTATGAAAAAATTGAAACAGCTCTCGAAAAATTTATTAATGAACGCAGACCATCTCATTTAAAAATAGTGAACGACTAAAATTATGGAAACACATAAACAGTTAACGATAGGCCTTTTTGGATTTGGCGTAGTGGGTGAAGGATTATATAAAGTATTACAGCAAACACCCTCTCTTAAAGCAGCCATTAAGAAAATATGCATAAAAAATCAGAACAAGAAGAGAACCGCCCCGCCATCTTTATTTACCACCAATAAGGGCGAACTGCTGAATGACCCGGATATTAATGTGATAGTGGAAGTGATTGATGATGCAGATGCAGCCTTCGAAATTGTATCAACCGCCCTGAAAAACGGTAAAGATGTGGTTAGTGCCAGCAAGAAAATGATAGCCGAACATCTGCCTGCACTGCTGGAACTGCAGCAGCAAACCGGTCATTCGCTACTATATGAAGCTGCCGCCTGTGCTTCTATACCTGTTATCAGGAATCTGGAAGAGTATTATGACAATGACCTGCTGCACTCCATCAAAGCCATTGTGAACGGCTCTACAAATTTTATTCTTACAAAAATCTTTGAAGAAGGCCTGGATTTCAAACAGGCGCTGGTACAGGCACAGCAACTGGGCTTTGCAGAAAGTAACCCCACACTGGATGTGGAGGGGTATGATGCTGTAAATAAATGGACCTTCCTGCTTACCCATGCTTATGGGATTACAGAATCTCCTGAAAATATTTTATTTAACGGTATTCAGAACATTCATGCGACAGATGCAACAGTGGCAAAAGAAAAAAACCAGGCTATTAAACTGGTAGCACAAGCACAAAAATTAAAAAATGGAACCGTTGCAGCTTTCGTATTACCTCAATTTGTAAAACAGGAAGATCACCTGGCTTTTGTAAAAAATGAATACAATGGCGTGGTAATAGAAAGCGGCTTTGCCGACAAACAATTCTTTTACGGCAAGGGCGCCGGAAGTTTTCCGACTGCTTCTGCCGTATTGAGCGATATTGCAGCACTGCGGTATCAGTATAAGTACGAATACAAGAAGTTATACCATCACCAGCCTCACCAATTGGGGAATGATATTTTTCTGCGGGTGTATGTGAGTTTTGATGATATCAGTTTGATCCCCCGTGAACGTTTTGAATGGATTGAAGAATGGCATGCCCAGGAAGAAAGAAAGTATCTTATTGGCATTGTTTCATTTGATGAACTGAAGGGAAATAACTGGTGGAAAAAAGATAATACTTCCCTGATTCTTACAGCCGGTCCGGTGATTGAAGATATTGAAATAAGAAAACTGAAAAAGAAAAGCCTGGAACTGGCAGGAATTATTTAAACATGTTCTTTATTTGTAAAGGCTCTTTTGATATGGAGTCTTTGTTTTTTGTCCGCTCACTTATTTGGGATGTAACCGGTCTTCCAGCAACCTGTTGTGGTATTGCTGCACATAAGCTTTTATTTTTTGCTCCATAGAATCCCTTTTTGGGGCTAATTCCTTTTTGTCTTTTAAATCAAACCTCATAAGACGGTCGTTGATGTAATCATAAAGGCCTGTTGTATGCCCATCATTAAACTCAAGTACATAATTATCCTGTATCCACCTGAAAGCATTCATATAATTAGCCGCAGTATTGGATGAAGCGGTATCAAATATATTTTTTCCAAAAGTTACAATTTCACCGGTAAAATTTAAATAAGAAAGCACACTGGGCATTATATCGGTTTGCTGCACCACGCTGCTGTCAATTTTTCTCAAAAGGCTGTCTTTGGGATGATGAAAAATAACGGGTATAGACATGTTTCCCATAGATGTCTGGTATTCCGGAAAATAAGTCATGGCAGCATGGTCGGCCGTTATTACGAAAAGTGTCTTCTCAAACCACTTCATTTTTGAGGCGGTTTCGAAAAATTTCCGCAGTGCCATGTCCGTATACGCCATGCATTCATAGATAGGCATTTCGCCTGTTGGAAAAATTCCTTTGTATTTTTTGGGTACTTTAAACGGATGATGCGATGAAACGGAAAATATTGCCGAGAAAAAAGGTTGCGGCATTGTATCGAGGTTGCGGGCAAAAAACTGGAAGAATGGCTCATCCCAAATTCCCCAAAGACCGTCAAAATCCTCATCATTATTATATTCATCCTTGCCATAATAGTTATCAACCCCCATCAGGTTCATGATGGCTTTAAAGCCCATAGAACCATTGGGCGCCCCATGAAAGAAAGAAGCAGTATAACCTTTCTCTTTTAATACAGAAGGTAAACTCTTTATTTTATTAGAAGCGTAAGGTGTGAGAACAAAAGGTAATTCGCCTGAGGGTATACCTGCAATTACAGAGGGTAAGCCGTCAATAGATTTTCTGCCATTGGCAAAAGAGTTGATTCCTACCCTGCTAACGGAAATAAGGGAATCTATAAACGGTGTATAGCCTTTATAAGTACCCTCTTTCAGGTGCCTGTTATAAAAACCGATGCCTTCTTTCCCAAAGCTTTCCAGTATAAAAATGACTACATTATCATACTTGAATGGTTTATCCGAAACAAGCTTTTGCACGGGTGTGTAAATAGCTTCAACCTTATCATCAGGATAAAACGAATCTTTTTGATAAAAAGTTTGCCTGATTGTACGAATAACACAAAAAGGAGTATTTAATACTAAAGGTATTTCGCCAGGGACAGTAACATATTCACCGGCATTACTCATGGTAATGGGACGGGTACTATATTTAAAATCGCCGCGGATGCCGCCCACCATCAGGGCAATAGCAACCGGTATAACAGCTATACCTGACGGATAAAATATCCAGGGACGTATACGTTCAGGCTTTCTGATGTCAACCCTGTTATACAGCCAGGTCATCAACAGGATAAGTGCAGCAAAGATTGCGACAACATACCAGTAGTCAATAACAAAACGGAACAAAAAGTTGCTCTTTCCTTTTTCATTTGCAAATTCATCCAGCACTGAAAGTGTGGACCGCCGGAGTGTAAACCTGAAATAAATAAAGTCAATAACATTTACCAGTAAGGCAGCACCATTGGTGATAAAGAAAATAACTTTTGTTATTTTCTGGTAAAGCATATTATAACGTACCTGCAGCGGAATAATCATCAGGAGTACAAATACGGCATTAACATAGAATAACGCTGCCAGGTCAAACCGGAAGCCTCCCCTCAAAATCCGAAGCCACCTCTGCATTGTCAGGCCGGGAAAATACTCAGTATTCAACATGTAGAAAATAAACCGGCTGACGGAAAAAAGAAAAAGAACAATAGTAAGGCGGTACAATAATACAGCGTAAATGTTTACGCTGGCTTTGCCCCATATCAGTTTCTTAATTCTCATTACCTGATGCAGATTATACTATCGGCCGATACTACATTTTCTGAGATAACTTCTTGCAAGAAAAAGTCCCGCCGCTATCTGCGGAAGGACTTTCGTCGGGAAGACAGGATTCCCAA
Organism: Chitinophagaceae bacterium; assembly: GCA_044221225.1. Lineage (GTDB taxonomy): Bacteria > Bacteroidota > Bacteroidia > Chitinophagales > Chitinophagaceae > JJ008. The sequence goes on along the minus strand of JBGAPQ010000003.1, from coordinate 334,042 downwards.
ATATGAGTACAAATAACTTTAGATCAAATATTTACAAACCTAAGGTTTGCCTATTCACCGCAGGTATTCACCAGCGAAATAGTACCAAAGAACTTGGCATGAAATTACAGAATTTCATGCTTCAGTAATTGTTTTCGTAAAAAAAATTCTCAACATTATTAAATCTTATTTAAGTATTTGCTTAAATAAGAAAAAAAGCCTTTCTTTGGTCCTAAATCCCTTTTATGGAGCCAGTCAAATGTATCAGGCTTTTTGCCGATGAAGCGCAGATCAATGAATGTAAAAAGAAACTCAAGGCGAATACCCGATCATTATCCCAATTAAGTAAAGTTCTGGAACTAGCTGCCAATGAGGTCCGTTTGAAAATCTTATACCTTCTGGAAGAAGAAGAACAGCTTTGTCCTTGTGATCTTAGCGATATCCTTGGGATGAGTATTCCGGCTGTATCTCAGCATTTAAGAAAACTAAAGGACGGAAATATAATCGAGTCGAGAAGAGATGGACAAACTATTTACTATTCTCTCAAAGAAGAGCACTTGAAGGTTTTGAAGCCCTTTTTTAAGTACATCAATCAGCAGAATTTAAAACCACAAACAGCGTGAGCACCGGCAAACTCATGAGTGCGGGAGTTTTTACCGCTATTGCAGCATCGCTTTGTTGTATCACTCCTGTATTGGCGCTAGTAGCAGGTACGGGTAGCATGGCATCTACTTTTTCATGGATCGCTCCCGCAAGACCCTTTCTGATCGGTCTGACAGTTGTTGTTCTTGGATTTGCCTGGTATCAAAAGCTTACGCCGAAACCAGTTGATGAATGTGGATGTGCTGTTGAAGACCTGCCTGCCGGCAAGGCAGGGAAACCTAAATTCATTCAATCAAAAACATTTCTTTTGATTGTTACATTATTTGCTGCATTAATGCTCACTTTCCCTTCTTATGCTAAATTCTTCTTCCCTAAAAATGAAAAAAACGCGACAGTTGTTGAAAAATCAAATGTCCAAACGATTGAGTTAAGTATAAAAGGAATGAGTTGTGAAGCATGTGAAGCAGAAGTAAATCATGAAGTGTACAAATTACCTGGAATTATTGAATCTACTGTTTCGTATAAAAAAAGGAACGCCATCGTTAAATTCGATATTTCAAAAACAACAATAAAAGATATTACTGATGCAGTAAATGCAACAGGTTACAAAGTGATTAGTCAAACAATTAAAAATTAAGTATATGAAAAGGATTGCCCTGCTTAGCGCTCTCATCATACCACTGCTGGTAGTAGCTGGTTTTATCGTTAAGGATAAAACAGCATCTAAAGAATCTAGAATTTCTTTTTATGAAACCCCGCTTGTCTGTAATGCTGCCCCGGAAATTGGTTGCGGTAGCCGGGCAAAACCAGCACTACTTGAACTGGAAAAAAATTCGGCAGTGAAAGAAGCATGGCTTAATCGTCCGGGGACTGTCATTGCCATTGTCTGGAAGGATAAAGCAAAAACAGATGAGGTGGCCAAACCGATACTGGACGAAAACAATATCAGTTTTACCGAATTAAAAGAAAGCGATGCAAAGACATACAAACAAACTTTTCGGAAAGAGAATTTATGGTATCGCGGCGCAGATGTTGATAAACTGAGCCTGGAGGAAGCTTCCACAATCGCTCAAACCACCATTAAACCGGCACTTGAGAGTAAACTGATCATTGCAGCCGAAGGCGAAAAGATAAGGGTCGAGATCGAAGCTTATTTTAAGAAAGAATTAGTCATGATCAGAACGAATGAGCAGTTAAATGAAGACAGCGAGAATAAATGGAAGCTGGCAATGGTTGAAATCGCTGAAAAATACATTGGCAAGGAGCGTACAGAAAAAGCTATGCAGCTTTATCTTGAAAATTGCGAAAAGCAATGTAAAAAAGACGCCTCTTGTAATCAACCCGGAACCAAAAAAGGTTGTTGCTCAAAAGATAAATAATTATGAACGATACTATTGTTTTAAAATCAGTGATAACTTGTCCAGCCTGTGGGCATTCTAAAGAAGAAACTATGCCCACAGATGCCTGTCAATACTTTTACCAATGTGAAAAATGTAAGACGACCTTAAAACCACATGCAGGAGATTGTTGTGTATTCTGTAGTTATGGAACAATAAAGTGCCCCCCAATACAAATGAACAAATCTTGTTGTGCATAGACCCTGTAAAAGCAGACAAGCGCCAAAGAGATAAGATAACCTACTGAATATAAACTCGGAACAAATTTTTACAATACTCTGCAAAAAATAGTACTTATTTTTACACCCGGATGAAAAAGCTCACAGTAAGCATATTTGCGGTTTTTTATCTCGCTATCAGCAGCGGATTTACTGTACATATACACTACTGCATGAATAAAATGGCAGGCTGGAATTTATTTCATTCTGATAAAGGGAAGTGCGGTACTTGTGGCATGCACAAAGATGATTCAAAAGGTTGTTGCAAGGATGAACAAAAAGTTGTAAAGTTTATCAACGACCAAAAACTAACTGACAATAGCTTTACACAAATACAGCAGCTTAGCCTCGCGATAATTACTCCCCTAATTACTGATCACAGCGATCTTACTACGAAAAGTAAACTGGCAGAACTATTCAATCTTCCACCCCCTTACCTCCGAAGTGTTCCTGTCTTTGTCCGTAACTGTAATTTTCGTATTTAAATTTACGTTCTCCAGATCACCCGGCCATGTCAAAAGCCGGGCTAAAGGCATTTTGTTATGCCTGACTTGTTCTCTATTAATCAACTAAAAATAAAGTAATATGAAAAAGAAATTTCTTTTTATTCCTGCTATGGCTTTAGTCGTTATCACGGCTTGTAACAATAAAAAGTCATCTGAAGCCAATGATGCTACAAAGGTCAATACGGATACTACTACAAATGCAGTATCTGATACAATACAGTTTGCAGAAGTAATTCACCGTTTCACCGATGGTGATCCAAAGCTTGCCAATTCATTAAAAACTGTTGTGGATCATTACCTGCACATCAAAAATGCCCTGGTAAAGGATGATAGCAAAGAAGCTGCTACTGGCGGGAAAGAGATGACTGTTGCGATCACCAAAATTGATAAATCGCTGTTTACAGCCGAACAAAAAAAAGTGTATGATGGACTGGCAGATGATTTGAAGGAAAATGCCGAACACATCGGCGATAGCGGCGATGATATTGAACACCAACGGGAGCATTTTTCTGCGCTGAGCCAGCAAGTGTATGGACTGGTCAAAGCTTTTGGCGGTGGACAAGCGCTGTTCCATGACCACTGCCCGATGTATAATGATAACAAAGGCGCTTTGTGGTTGAGCGAAACAAAAGAGATCAAAAATCCTTATATGGGAAGCTCGATGCCAAAGTGCGGGAAAGTCATGGAGAAAATACAGTAACTATTCAATTGAAAACATGATTCGGAAACTAATTGAACTTTCTCTGCGCAACAGACTTATCGTGCTGATGCTGGCAGGCACCCTGTTTGCATGGGGAATTATTTCCATACAAAAGAACCCGATTGATGCCATACCTGATCTTTCGGAAAACCAGGTGATAGTTTTTACAGAGTGGATGGGGCGCAGTCCGCAGATCATAGAGGACCAGGTTACCTATCCATTGGTAAGCAACCTGCAGGGCGTTCCAAAGGTGAAGAATATACGAGGCACTTCCATGTTCGGGATGAGTTTCGTGTACCTGATCTTCGAGGACGATGTTGACATCTATTGGGCCAGAACAAGGGTATTAGAGAGATTGAATTATGCCCAGCGACTATTACCACAGGGGGTAACTCCCACTCTCGGTCCGGATGGAACGGGTGTGGGTCATGTATTCTGGTATACTCTTGATGCAAAGCAGATGGACCTGGGAGAACAAAGAGCCTTACAGGATTGGTATATCAAGTTCGCTTTACAAACAGTTTCCGGGGTTGCCGAAGTAGCATCGTTTGGTGGCTTTGAAAAACAGTATCAATTAGTCATTGATCCGGTTAAGCTCCAGTTCTATAATATCTCTATGATGGATGTGATGAGCAAAGTAAAAGCGAACAACAATGATGTGGGAGGAAGAAAATTTGAAATGAGTAATATGGCTTATATCATTCGTGGGCTTGGGTATATAAAAAATAAAGAAGACCTGGAAGGTATTGCAGTAGGAAACTATAACGGCATCCCTGTCAGAGTTAAGGACATTGGAACTGTTCAAATGGGCGGTGATCTGAGACTTGGTATTTTTGATGAAAATGGTGAAGGTGAAGTGGTCGGCGGCATTGTGGTGATGCGCTATGGTCAGAATGCCGATAAGGTAATTGAAGATGTAAAAAAGAAAATGGCCGACGTGCAAAGGGGGTTGCCGGAAGGAGTAAAATTCAAAGAAGCCTACGACAGGACAGAATTAATAAAAGCATCCGTAAAAAATGTAAAGACAAAACTGATAGAGGAAATGATCGTTGTTTCGCTGATCGTAATTCTTTTCCTGTTGCATTGGCGAAGCGCTTTAAGCATCATCATCCAAATTCCCATCACCATCGCTGCAAGTTTCATCCTGTTGAATGCCTTCGGTATCTCTTCCAATATCATGTCTCTAACGGGGATTGCCCTTGCTATTGGGGTTATTGTTGACAATGGCATCATTATGTCTGAAAATGCTTATCGGCATCTATCGGAATGGCAAAATAATCCACCACATAATACTTAAACTATGGCTCTTTTTAAAAATAGAAAATTGTTTAAAAGCAGAGGATATAAAAAGATACCTGAAGATGTCCGGATGAGTCTTATTGAAAGAGCTTGCAAACAGGTTTCCAGGGGTGTATTCTTTTCTACGATCATCATCATTACATCGTTTCTCCCTGTCTTCCTGCTTACAGGCCAGGAAGGGAAACTGTTTCATCCGCTGGCGTTCACCAAGACCTTTATTATGATCGTGGATGCCATATTGGTAATAACACTTGCACCCGTATTGATCTCACTGTTCATGAAGGGGAGATTTCGTCCTGAATCGGCAAACCCGATCAATCGCGGTCTTGAACGAATCTATGAACCTGTGATCCGGGGTTGTATTAAATGGCGCAAAACAACTATAGGAGTAAACCTTGCCGCCCTTATTATCAGCGTACCGATGCTCATGAGTCTTGGCCGTGAATTTATGCCTCCTCTTGATGAAGGATCCATTTTATTTATGCCTGTAACCCTTCCTGATGTTTCCAATTCAGAAGTAAAAAGAATCCTGCAGGTCCAGGACAAGATCATTAAATCTGTACCCGAAGTAGAAAATGTTCTAGGTAAGGCGGGAAGAGCCAATACGGCAACGGATAATTCTCCCATCAGCATGATTGAAACGATCATTCTTTTAAAACCAAAATCTGAGTGGAGAGCAGGTCTTACAAAAAATGATATCATCAATGAACTGAATTCGAAGTTGCAGATACCGGGAGTCACAAACGGATGGACACAGCCTATCATTAACCGCATCAATATGCTTTCTACAGGTATCCGTACCGACGTTGGGGTAAAAGTTTATGGTCAGAATCTTGATTCAATTAATTATTTCGCCCAACAGATCAAAAATGCCCTTACTGGAATTGATGGAGTAAAGGATCTGTATGTAGAACCGATCACCGGAGGCAAATACATTGATATTACTATTAGGCGGGAAGAAATTGGGCGCTATGGTTTAAGTGTGGATGACCTGAATAATGTTATTGAAACTGCGTTGGGAGGAATGAGATTGACCGCTACTGTGGAAGGCCGTCAGCGATTCTCTGTTAATGCCAGGTTTGGACAGGATTTCAGAAATAGCCTGGAAGCCCTGAGGCGGTTGCAGGTGCAGACAATGAATTTCGGACCTATTCCCCTGGAAGCGGTTGCCGATATAAAAATTACCGAAGGGCCGCCGATGATCAACTCCGAGAATGCATTGCTCCGGGGCACGGTGCTATTCAATGTTCGTGAAAGAGACCTGGGAAGCACGGTAAAGGAAACACAAAAAAAATTGGATCAAATGATGGCTAAACTGCCCAAAGGATATTTCCTGGAGTGGAGCGGCCAATATGAGAACCTGATAAGAAGCGAAAGGACACTTAAAATGATCCTGCCGGTTGTGCTGCTGATCATATTTATTTCTATGTATTTTGCTTTTCACTCAGCAAGGGAAGCATTCTTTAGCCTCGTCTCCATCCCCTTTGCATTAATTGGGGGTGCGTTCATGATCTATTTTTGGGGTGTGAACTTATCGGTAGCAGTGGCGGTTGGCTTTATCGCTCTATTCGGACTTGCGGTAGAAACCGGGATAGTCATGGTGATCTACCTTAATGATGCCATGCAACAATTGGTTGCCAAAAAAGGAAATTCAAAAGAGACCATTACTAAAAAAGATTTACGGGAATATGTCATTGCGGGAGCTGCAAAAAGACTTCGCCCAAAGATCATGACAGTATCGGTATCGCTGTTTGCATTGATACCTATTCTCTGGAGCAGCGGTGTAGGCAGCGATGTCATGAAACCTATTGTGCTTCCAATGGTGGGCGGGGTAATTACATCCGCAACACATATACTACTGGTTACACCCCTGATATTTCTGATGCAAAAAGAATACGAGCTAAGAAAATTTGGAAAGATAGATGTTTTGGACACTAAACATTAATTCAATGAAACAAAAACTGTTCATACTATTCGTTATCATTTTGAACCTTTCAGTACAGGCGCAGGATAAATTAAGTCTCAATGATATTCTTTCGGCAATATCCGGTAATCATCCGGGCCTGAAAAGTTTTGATGCACAAGTAAGATCCCTGGATGAAGCAGCGAAGGGTGCAAAGAATTGGGATCCACCGCAGCTCAGTACGGGCCTTTGGATGACGCCTTATAATCCTTCAATGTGGAAGAAACAAAACGATGGCAGTTCAGGTATGGGCCAGTATATGATCTCGGCAGAACAGATGTTCCCCAACAAAAGGATGCAAAATGCCGAACAGGAATATATGCAAAGCATGTCGGCTGTAGTCAAAGAGAATAAGAATGCCAGCCTGAATGAACTTTATGCACAGGCAAAAAAGAATTACTATGAATGGCTCGTCATAAAAAAGAAACTCAGGGTTCTTGACCAGGATGAAAAGATACTTGACTTCATGATCAAAAATGCGGAATTGAGGTATAAAAATAATCTCGGTAAGATCAATGCTTATTATAAAGCCAAAGCTTCATTAGGAAATATACAAAGCATGCGTATCATGCTCGAAAATGAACTGGTACAAAAGAGAATTACACTGAATACAATAATGAACCGGGATAAAAACATCAGTTTTGATATTGATACTACCTACACGGTTAAAGATTATTCTGCAGCGGAGTTTGACAGCACTTCCTTTATCAATGCACGAAGTGATATAAGGGCAATCGATAGGGAAATTAAGCTGACCTTTCTGCAACAGGATGTGGAACGTGCTAAATTGAAACCCAGTTTTGGTCTCCGCTTTGACCACATGTTTGGTTTTGGAGGCCTGCCGATGCAATATTCCCTTATGGGTACAGTAAAACTGCCGATGGCACGGTGGTCGTCAAGAGCATCAAAAGCTAATGTGGAAAGCCTGAAATGGAAAGCGGAGTCGCTGAATCTGCAAAAGCAAGCTATGATAAATGAGGAAACAGGCCTTGCCTATGGGATAAAAAATGAAATCATTTCAAGGCAAAGGCAGATCAAACTGTTTGAGGATAATATCATTCCTGCGCTTAAAAGGAATTTTCAAACTATGCAACTGGGTTATGAGAATAATACCGAAGAATTATTTGGGTTATACGATGCCTGGGAAACCCTGAATATGACACAACTACAATTCCTGGATCAATTGCAACAGGTTTTATTAATGCAGGCAGAATTAGAACGAATACTGGAGGTAAAATGATATATATGAAGTTTCAATTCAAACATATTTTCATTGGTTTTTTGGTTAGTGCATTATTAATTAGCTCTTGCAAGAACAAGAAAGCGTCAAATACTGCAACTTCAGCAAAAAAAGAACTTTGGACTTGTTCAATGCACCCTGAGATCATCCGCGATCATCCGGGTACCTGCCCGATCTGCGGGATGGACCTTATCAAGAAAGAAGATAATGCGACAGCGATAAAAGATATTCAGCTAAATGATCTTCTGCAACCCACTGATCGCTTCGTAGTTTCTTCTATCCCGGTAACGACAATAAAAAGATCTTCGGAGCTTATCGAAGTAGATGCATTCGGAAAAGTTACTTATGATACGAGATTGCTTAACACGATTTCTGCAAGATTTTCAGGAAGGATTGAGAAGCTTTATGTAAAATACCGGTACCAGCATATTATGAAAGGTGAAAGGATCATGGATATTTACAGTCCTGCAATGCTGACCACCCAGCAGGAATTACTCTTTCTGATCAAAAACGATCCATCCAATACTTCGCTTATTAATGCCGCCAGGCAAAAGCTTTTATTACTGGGAATGAGCGAGAGACAATTACAGCAGATCATAAAGTCTGGAAATCCCTCTTTGTCTGTGGCAGTTTATAGCGACTATTCCGGTCATATACATGAAGCAGGCAGCATGCCAGGAACAACAATGGATGGCCAGAAAATGGATATATCAAAAACAACAGAAGAATTACCGATCAAAGAAGGAATGTATGTGGATCAGGGTCAAACCATTTTCCAGGTATTTAACACCGACAGAAGTTGGGTGCTGTTAAATATTTTTCCTGAATACATCGGTATAATTAAGACAGGTGATGCGGTGAGGATCGTTCCGGAAACAGCACCCATAAAAGATTTTCGTGCAACAATTGATTTTATTGAGCCCTTTTACCGGAAGGAAAATAAGACATTGACGGCAAGAGTGTATTTTAATAATACACAACTGCAAATACCCATTGGAAGCCAGGTAAGGGCCACCATTTTCGTCAATAGTAAAGAAGCCGGTTGGCTATCCAAAGATGCTGTCCTTTCGCTGGGAGTTGATAAGATCGTATTTATCAAAACAGCGGGTGGATTTAAAGCGCATAAAATAGAAACAGGAATTAGTTATAAAGATAAAATACAAATAACGTCCGGACTTTCAGCATCTGATTCTGTTGCGGCCAATGCCCAATTCCTTACTGACAGCGAAAGTTTCATAAAAGTAAAAGACCAGCCATGAAGTATGCATTTTTCATTTTAGTAACAATAATCCTTATTTCCTGCAAAGGAAAAAAGAAAGTAGGATTGCGGGATCCCGATGTTTTTTATACCTGTTCGATGCATCCCCAGATAATGCAGGACAGGCCGGGGAAATGCCCTATCTGCGGCATGGATCTGATCCCGGTTGAAAAAAAGAAAGGTACAAACGCCGATGCCATTATGCTGAGCGATCAGCAAATGCAGTTGGGGAATATACAAGTGGATACTATTGGCAAAACGATCATCGGTGATGAAACCACATTGACCGCTACAATGAATATTGATGAAACAAAGACGGCAACAGTCAATGCGAGGGTTTCCGGACGAATTGAAAGGCTTTATTTCAAAAACGAAGGTGATTTTGTATCAAAAGGCTCGAAACTTTATGATCTATATAGCGAAGAATTGAATAACGCCAAGCAGGAATATATCCTGGCGCTGGAAAAACAAGCAGCACTTGACAATTCAATTATAGACTTTAAACAGTTGGTACAGGGTGCAAAGAACAAGCTTTTACTCTGGGGAATGTCTGAGGCACAGATAACCGAATTAGAGAGATCAAAAAAAGCTCCTGTACTCACCTCGTTTTACAGCACAGAAAGCGGATATATAACAACACTCGAAAGCCATGAAGGTGATTATGTATCGGAGGGAAAAACTATTGTAAGGTTAGCCAATCTATCAACTTTGTGGGCGGAGGCGCAGGTGTATACATCGCAACTCTCAGAGATAGACCGTAACGGTGTTGCGATGGTGCGATTGCCAGATATTGAGAAAGACGTTACAGGTAAAATTCAATTTGTCAATCCGGAAATCAATCCCGATGCAAGGATCAATCTCATCCGGGTGTCCGTTCCCAACCCCCGCGGTGAACTGAAGCCGGGCATGCCAGCTTATGTTGTCCTGAAAAATCGTCAAAGAAATTCTTTAACCCTGCCTGCTGAAGCGGTAATAAGAGGTGAAAAGATGAATATGGTTTGGATACAAATTGATAAGAACACATTTAAAAGTGTAATGGTAGAGACGGGGCTGGAAAGCGATGATAGGGTTGAAATAAGATCTGGCTTAAAAGAAGGGGATGTCGTAGTTACTACGGGGGCCTATCTATTGAATAGTGAATATATTTTTAAGAGGGGAGCAAATCCAATGGGTGGAATGGATATGAGTAATATGAAAATGTAACCGGATAAATAAATGTGATTATGGAACACATGCATCATGAGAAAATGAATCCAAAAGAAACTACCGGGACAAAAAAGGTTGATCAAAAATATACCTGTCCCATGCATCCGCAGGTAATTCAGAACGGTCCGGGAACCTGCCCTATTTGCGGGATGAAACTTGTACCTCTTAAAAAATCAGGTGCTGAGCATCATGATCACCATACAATGATCAATGACTTCAGGAAAAGATTTTTTATAGCTCTTGCCCTCACCATTCCAATTATGCTATTATCGGAAATGATCCAGCATTGGCTGAATATTTATATCGCCTTTACCGGTTCAAAATATGTTCTGCTGTTACTCTCCTCGATTGTATTTTTTTATTGCGGTTGGCCTTTTCTAAAAGGATTAGCCAGCGAGCTTCGTGTAAAGAACCCCGGGATGATGACTCTTATCGGGTTTGCCATTTCCGTTGCTTATATCTACAGTGTGGCGACTTTATTTGGGTTAGAAGGCATGGATTTTTTTGGAGAACTGGCGACACTTATCCTGATCATGTTATTGGGTCACTGGATTGAAATGAAATCTGTGGCGGGTGCATCCAGGGAATTAGAACTACTCGTACAACTCATGCCGGACGATGCGCATTTGGTTCATGGGGATCATTTAATGGATGTCAAGACTGAAACGCTGAAAGAAAATGACATTATACTTATTAAGCCCGGTGAAAAAATTGCAGCTGATGGCATTATTAGCGAGGGAGAAAGCTACCTGAATGAATCTATGCTTACCGGTGAATCAAAACCAGTAGAGAAAAGGAAAGGCAATAAAGTCATCGCTGGTTCGATCAACGGTAATGGAGCCATCAAAGTAACTGTATTGCACGGCACTAAAGACTCTTATTTATCACAGATAGTACAACTAGTGCAGGATGCGCAGAAATCCAAATCCAAAACACAATTGCTGGCGGACACAGCAGCCAAATGGCTTACCGTCATTGCCATTGTCGCAGGTATCGCCACTTTCCTTGTATGGTATTTATCCGGTAAAGACTTAGCCTTTGCTATAGAGAGAATGGTTACCGTGATCGTTATTTGCTGTCCCCATGCATTGGGACTGGCGGTACCACTCGTCGTGGCAAAATCAACCGCCATATCAGCAAAACATGGTTTATTGATAAAGAACAGGACTGCTTTTGAAAATGCACGGAAGATTACAACATTGGTATTTGACAAAACAGGAACCCTTACGGTTGGAAAATTTCAAGTTTCTAAAATAGTGGCATTAGGAGAAGAAACCGATGAAAATGAATTATTAAGAATTGCTTCGGCATTGGAACAAAATTCAGAACATCCTATAGCGACTGGGATCATCCAAAAATCAAAAGAACAATCAATCAAGATCCCAAACGCAGAAAACTTCAAAGCCCTAACTGGACAGGGCGTTCAGGCAAATGTCGAAGGAAAAGAAATAAAAGTGGTAAGCCCGGGATATCTGAAAGAAAATACTATTTCAATGCCACCGGATTTAAAGCCAGAAGCGTCCGAGACGGTAGTATTTGTTTTAGTGAACAATTCCTTGGCGGGTTATATTTCTCTTTCCGATAAAATCCGACCAGAATCGCTTGAGGCTATTAAAACCCTTCATGCCAATAACATCAAATCTGTTTTACTTACCGGGGATAATAAACAAGTAGCTGAAAGTGTGAGCAGGCAGTTAAGTATCGATACTTTTTATGCCGAAGTTTTGCCTCATGAAAAATTAGACAAAATAAAAGAGCTGCAGGGTCAGGACGAATTCGTGGCTATGACGGGTGACGGTGTAAATGACGCACCCGCATTAGCCCAGGCAGATATCGGTATTGCTGTCGGCTCCGGAAGCGATATCGCTGCGGAAACCGCGGGTATCGTTTTAGTAAATAGCAACCCGAAAGATGTTGTAAATCTTATTTTATTCGGCAAGGCTACTTACCGAAAAATGGTTCAGAATCTAATATGGGCAACAGGTTATAACATAGTAGCCTTACCATTGGCGGCAGGAGTTTTATACAAAATGGGAATCCTGTTAAGTCCTGCTGCTGGGGCTGTACTGATGAGTGTAAGCACAGTGGTGGTAGCGATCAACGCAAGTATGCTAAAAGTAAATGTAAGTCTTAAAGAATAGAAAAATGATCCTTTATATAAACTGGGATATTGACCCCGAAATATTTAGAATTGGGGGATTTGTATTGAGGTACTATTCTATTATGTTTGTATTGGCATTTTTGAGCAGCTATCTTATAATGTCGAAGATTTACGTAAAGGAAAATGTTCCTGTCCAATTGCTAAACAAACTTGCCATCTTCGTATTCGTCGGAACATTGGTTGGAGCCAGGTTGGGACATACATTATTCTATGAATTTGCTTATTACAAAAATCATTTATTGGAAATTATTTTGCCCTTTCGGATAGCTAATGGCAAATTCGAGTTGACCTGTTACCAGGGTCTGGCAAGTCATGGCGGTGCTATTGGAATTATAGCTGCTGTATTATTGTATTGTCGAAAATACAAGCAATCATTTTTTTGGATCATGGACCGGCTAGGAATTGTAGTAGCGCTTTCCGCTTTTTTTATCCGGATGGGTAACCTTTTTAATTCTGAGATTATCGGGAAACCATCTGATGTTTCATGGGCATTTATTTTCAAGAAAGTAGATATGATCCCACGCCATCCTGCACAATTGTACGAGGCAATCTTATACCTGTTCATCTTCTGTATCCTTTGGATCATATATAAAAAGATAGCTCATAAATTTAATGATGGGTTTCTCCTTGGATGCTTTTTAGCTATGCTATTTACTGTCAGGTTTTTGGTAGAGTTCGCGAAGGAAAACCAGGAAGTTTTTGAAAATACAATGGCAATAAACATGGGACAATTACTGAGTATTCCCTTTATTTTATTTGGCGTATACCTAATGATAGTAAAATCAAAGAGAACTGACGATAAAGGGAACAGCCGTGAAATAGAACATCAGTAATAAAAACCATCTCAATCCAGGTAGTGTCTTTTGAAAATATTCAATCCTGTCTTCCCGCAATGCTATTTTCCCTCTCACTTTCAACTCTCTTGTTTTTTATACACCGCAAGTTTCAATTTACTGGATCTGATCAAAAAATAAGTTTAGGAAAATCAATGCTTAAGGCATTTGGTGATTCACTTTTCCATTCACCAGACAGGTGAATTTCTTTGTATTATTTTGATGTCGTTTGGGGACAAAAAAACCTGCAAATTCTTGACTTGCAGGCCTTAGTGCTTTTCTTAAAAAGTGTTTCGTCGGGAGGACAGGCCTCCCAAATATGAGTACAAATGAATTAGGATCAACGGATTATCTGACCAGAAAATGGGCAATTCACCTGCCAATTCACTTGCAAAATTATACTGAAGAACTTGGCACGAAAATAAGGAATCTTGCCCTTCTACCACCTACTTCCATTAATAAATTTTAGAATTATCCAATAGTAACTTTGCCATCCAAATGAGTCACCATGGCAAAGAAAATACTTTATGTTATCGGAAATGGTTTCGACCTACATCATGGCATCCGGTCCAGGTATTCCCATTTTAAAGAATATCTCCACGAAGTTGATAGAGAATTACACGATGCATTGGTAAAGTATTTTCCCAATGATGATGAATGGAGCGATTTTGAAGCTACCCTGGCTTATTTGGATACTGATGAAATGGTTGATCATGCCTCAATGTATCTCATGTCATACGCTGCTGAAGACTGGCGTGATTCAGCAAACCATGACTATCAATACGAGCTGGGAAAGATTATCGACCTGGTAACTATAAAATTAAAGGATCGGTTCACTGATTGGGTGCTTCAAATTGAAGTTCCCAACGATGCGGGGGAATACAAACTGGAATGGCCAGATGGAACGAAATATCTGAATTTTAATTATACAGCATCTTTGGAAAAAATGTATGGCATTCCCGAACAAGACATTTTGTATATTCATCGCAAGGGAATCAATAAGGATTCCAATCTCATTCTTGGGCATGGCAGAGATCCAAAAGGGCTGCAATCACTGAATACTGGAGCCAACCTGGAGGATCAAGATGTCAGAATCACAGAAGGTAATGATTTGCTCGACGATTATTTTGCCCATAACTATAAACCCACCAAAAAAATCATCAAAGAAAACAAACAATTTTTCAAATCCCTGGAAGACATTGATGAGGTCCATGTTCTCGGTCACTCCGTTTCTCCAGTTGATATCGGATATTTTAAGGAAATAAAGAAGAACATACAGTCTAAAAAAGTAAAATGGAAGGTCTCATTCTTTAAAAATAAAGAGCGTGATGAACGGGAAGAAGCGCTGACAGGTATTGGTATTAAAAGAGGCTTAATTCACCTTGATAAACTCAAAAACCTATACTCTCGTCAACTTTCCCTTTTTAAGCCATGACCACTAGGTCTTTTTATTTATTCCTGTTTATTACTACAAAGTGAAAATTGAATCATACCACCAGTTCAAAAAGAAGATGATACATCTTTTAAAAAAAGATAAGTGTAATTTTCTTGTAGGTGCCGGTGTTTCGATGCTCGCCCCGTGTAATCTTCCCTCTGGTCCGAATCTCAAAAACCTACTGATCAACTTCACTATCCCACAAAATGAGAAAAAGTATTTTAACTCTATTACGAAGACTTCAGATAAATTTCGCAACATAGTTCCTGAAATAATATTCCAACGTCTTTACGAGGTTATTGCAGACAAACTGTTTCCTTTCTTTGAAATATTGAAACATGCAGAGAGCAATCGTGGTCATTCTACACTGGCGCACCTTATACGTAAATTCAATTCAACAGTCTTTACAACCAATTTCGATGATCTAATAGATAAACATACGCCTGCACAAGGAAGTATAATTCATCTTCACGGGCATCTCAATAAATTTTCAGAGATGATGGTACGTATCAATCAGGTTGGCAAAGGCCTTAGCTCCACCCAGCAGAGGATATTTAAGAAGAAAAGTGCCGGAAGACCACTGATTGTCCTTGGATATTCGGGCAATGATAAAGATATCATTGATATACTGAACGCTTCTGATATTACAGAAATATATTGGATAGCTCGCGACATAAACGAAGCCCGGTTAATAAAGAACATATCGCAGGTAAAATTCGGCGACAAATTGATTTTGGTTGAGGCAGACCTAAATGTTTTTTTTAAAGATTTGGCTACTCAATATAAGAGCAGCAATGCAGTCAGTAAAAATTCACGCAAAATCTTCAACAAGGCTCGTTACCTGAGAAAATGGTCCACCGGCATTACTATTAGCGAAAGATACTCTTTCATTGAAAAGATATTATTTGATATTGGTAATTATAAAGCATCACTTCGTTTATGCAAAAAGGCTATACGCCTCGGTTATTTTGATGCATTAAGAACACCGGGGTGGTTTCAAAATGAAGCTGCATACACCTGTCGCCACATCGGCGATTTCAAATCTGCATTCGGCTTTATAAATGGCGCTATTAAAAGCCAGCACATCATTCCTAATAACTACGTGGTGGCTAATTCTTATAATATTAAAGGGATTTTACTGCTTGAAAGTATACCACCTCGACCAAAAACTGCCATACCCTTTTTTGAAAGAGCGGAGAAAAGGTTGAAGTTATTTGTTCAAAAGGAGCCAGTAAAGAAAGAACACCAGGAAGAAATGATTGCATTCTTTAGTCGCATTAAAAATAATATAGGGTTATCCTATGACACAATGGAGGATCATACGTCTGCAATCAAATATTATCGGGAGTCACTTCGTCTGAAACGAAAGGTAGGGAATCTTGAAGGCATATGTATTACGTCTGTTAATATTTGCCTCGCCTATTTACGTAATGGAAACATCCCCTCTTATTATAGATGGAGAAATCGGATATTATTCCTGTTTGAGAAATATGGCTTTGAATTTTCAGAAGCTTATTATCATAGGGAAGTTGGCAGCTTCTTTTGCCAAAAGAATAAGATAAAAAGAGGTTTATCACATCTAGGTCATGCAAGGGCAATATACATTGATATAGGAGGTTCACACGGATTAAAGATTACAGATTCTTTGATGAGCCGCTATAACAAAAAGGTAAAGTAATTTAATCACCATTCAGCGGCTACTCGGGCAATTCCTGGAAGTACATGAGATGTATCCATTGCTTTGCTAAATCTGCCCGGAAACCATAAATCGTATTTTGATTCAACTCAGATCCATGTGTTAAGATAGCTACAAACCGACCTTGACTATCTAAAATTGGGGCGCCACTACAACCTTTAAACCTGTTATAATCACCGATGGGCTGTCCCAGGTCAAATTGAATGAAATGTTGGGTTACATTAGTTATCTGTAATCCCCAATATAATTTCTCTTCGAAATTCAGGATTCCATCGTTTAAAACCGGTCTGATACGTCCAAAAAAACTATAAAGCTCGTCCCGCCCAATCACGATCTCATCATCAATCACCAAAAAGCATTTGGATCCTCTTTCGACTCTTATTTCCCCAATTTCAATAAGATTAAAGCCTCGTTCTTCTTGAATCAGGTTTTCTGGTACAGCAATTTCCCGAAATGATATATCCAGTCGGCTACCTGCATTGGGATTATCAAGCACCATTTGAAGGTCTTCAGCATCGGGCTCATCTTCAAATTGAAGATGCTGCATATAAGAAAATTCACCGAGTTCATAAATTTCACTCTCAGTACCATTATGTCTCCCGGTAAGTATCCCAACAGACCGTCCTTCCTTTCTTGTAAAATGAGCGGCAGAAATTATAAAACACCTTTTCTGGTACTGAACAATTACACCTGAACCTAAAATGGGTTCCGAAAAAAGATGTGGTATTCCACTTACAAGATGAATACAGGAACGAACGGTAAGCTCAAAAACATTCATTGAATGCAGGTTACTCTATAAAATAATACCCACTATGGCCTCATCGAGCGGGAAAAAATAAAGTTACAACATGGCTATTATCAATAAAATATACCGGTATTGCGGATAATTTCCTATTGCCTGATTTCAGTTCATATAAAATAGGAAAACGTAATTTTGATACGATGAATATCACTGTTAATCAGACTCTCAGGCCCATAAAGCTCGCTTTCCTTATACGACCAAACAGGAAGGCCAGTTATGTCAGGGCGCTACAAATCTGCTCTTCATTGTGGGGCGGAAAACATTGTCCGATTATTCCCTTATTTCAAAAATTCAGCCGTCAATATGCAGATGAATACCACATATTCGCCACAAGTACTACTGAATATTACCGCAACGTACTGGACAATTTTGACCCGGACTTTATTGTGATTGATGATGGTCTGGATACAGATTTGATTAAAGCGGTGAAGCCAAATCGCGAAATCATCCCAATAGAGGATGTCGAGCAAAGCATATTAAATGATGAGACGAAATACGGAGTTTCTATTTACGAAATCCTTCAGACCATACGCGATACAGAATTTAAGCATGATCGCACCGATAACCTGAAGATATGCTGTCCGGATATTTCTGTCACCGATGCATTTGCAATGACGGTTTGCGGATCGGTGTCGGACCAATTGCAGGATTTACTTAAAAAAGTCGCGCTTCCGGAAAAATACCTGTCGTTTCCAACTGTCAATAGAACTAATCTGGATGTTTGCGTGGGTAAGGATATACTGAATTACCTATCACTAACTACTTATAGTACCGACGCTTTTGGAAATCCAATCTGGACGGGAGGATTTGCGGTTTATATCTTAAATACCGCTCACCTGAACGATCTCCTTAATATTTGGAATTACCGGGCACTTGGTTGGAAGATTCTTGCAATCCCCCACGACGAACTTAATACGCCTTATTATAGAAGTAAGGTGGAGGAGCATCAAAGAGATTATCATATTTATCCCAAGCTTCTGGAAGGAATCAAGGTAATGGTCAGCCATACTATTAGTGATGAGGATAGCAGAGAATTAATTCATCAAATCTCTTCAATTCAGGTGGATGCAGAAAAAAGAGTGTCGTATAGCCACCAATGGTGGTTTCCACGGTTTTGGGAGAAAGGCGAATTTCTTAGCTATGATAAATCTGCAGCTGTTGCAATAAGGTCCGAAAGTAAACACAACATACTCGCAACGGAAGATCTAAAAATTCAATTGCCGGTTCTGTCGCCTCCATTTAAAGAAAAGTACATAAGACATATCAAACCACGCTACATAAATGAGTTACGAGTAGATTTTGACGAAATGGAAGGAAAGTATGCTCAGGTAATACCCGACCTTCCGACCAAAGAAGCGGATTTTATTATCAAAGGCTCGGGATTCAGCCAATGGCTGTTTTCTGAAGGAACAATGTATTTTCTGGCGCAGGCAAGCTCCGATTATCTGTCTTTCATAGTGCCGCGGGCATCTGAAGTCTTCAGCAAATGGTTCGCGAATAGAAAACTGAGCATACGGCATTCCTCTTCCGGTAAGCTCGGAAACCAACTCCTGAAAAATATAGGAGGCATATATGGAACAAACTTTCTGGTAAATCCTGGAATTCCACCTGTCCTATCGCTTTTTGAAAATGGTAAGACGGTACTCAAGAAAACCCTGGACGCTGAATTGGACAGACAAAGGAATAATTTCCGGGATTTTAATAGGTCAGGAATTACAGCAAAGCTTCTCGAAAAAGGAATAATTGAATTTGGTTCGGAATTACAATGCAGTTTTTGCGATCAAAGATCATTTCATCGGTTGGCAAGTCTGAAGGATAAAATGAAGTGTCCGGTATGCCAAAATGAATTTTATATACCGGCTCACAACGCCAACGAAATTAAATGGGCATATAGAGGTATGGGCCCTTTTTCCAAGAATAATAAAGCTGATGGGCTTCTGTGCGTCCTGTTAACACTAAGATTCTTTAGGGTATCGATGTATCCCAGTCAAATCACTCCTTTGCTCAGCTTCGAAATTTTAGAGAATAATCAGGTTATTAACGAGGTTGACTTGGGTGTATTTTTCAGTAAGGATGCAAGGCGATACGATCCTCCGGATCTCTTTTTATCAGAATGCAAAACCGAAATTGACTTCAAAGATGCGGACATTGAAAAAATGAAAGCACTCGGAAAGAGATTTCCTGGGTCAGTACTGACTTTTGCTACGCTAAAACCTGATTTTTCGCAGGAAGAAAAAGAAAAAATAAGAAAAGTGGTTAACTATTTCAGAAAAGGGCTGGGCAGAAGGCCGGTTTGTCCGGTGTTACTTTTGACAAAAAATGAACTTCTTCCTGATGAGAGGTTCGATCCTCTTGGCAAATTAAAACCGCTGATCGTTGAGCACTTACGTTTTTCAGATGAGATCGGTCATTTGTCCGATGTAACTTGCCAGCATTATCTGGGGCTGCCTTCATTTGGAAGTATTGTGGAAGAGAAGCTCGATCACAGGAGAAAAAAATGGGAAGAAAAAAAGAGTAAGGAAGCTGAGACTTGATGATATTATCTATCCCGACTTTAAATGGCCATTGTTATTTGATTGCAGCATCGCCTCAATTTCCTTCAACTCATAAAACATAATCCCTCCCACCTTCGAAAACTTCAACTGCCCGCTATCCCGTAAATGTTGCAATGTGCCATGAGATATTTTCAGCAGTTTCCTTACCTCATGGGATTTCAAATAGGGCTTTTGCAGGGGCACCGGTTGCCCGCCAATAATTTTTCGAACCTCTCGTAAAAGAGAATTTCTGAAAGTTTCCAGATCACCCATCGTAACCGGCCTTGCCGGATCATTGAATTCATGTCCCATCCTTCACACATTTCAATCTCACAATAAAAAAGTGTCCCGCTCTTCATTGATTCAGGAAAGCGTAATCAGCTCGATTCTTGTCATCCCCGCAACATAGCTTGGCCGGTATATGATATATCCGTACTCATGAAGTTCCCGCAGACACCGATGATAGGTAACAGTCGAATAAACCTTCGACAACACCATTAACCTGCTCCTGACCGGTATTATCAAATTGACACCTGACTTACTGGCTTCATTAAGTAGTGCGAAATACAAAGCAATATGAACAGGGCTGATGCGGTTGTCAGCTTTGGCCTTCTCATAAAACGCCGCAACACGCACCGCCCACTCCATATTAAACCCCCATTCCTTTACCCGGCGACCGGGTCCTTGTCTTTTTTACCAAACCGTTATCCTCTCCATTCGCTTTCTCTTTACCTTTTCCTTTACCCGGCTTTTTTTCACCCTGCTGCTCCGTATCCAGGCTCTTTTCTTTTGTTTGATCTTTTCCTTTGTCTTCCTTTACCTCCGGCTTCTTCATCAATTCCTCTCTTCTTTCTTGTCCAAGCCTGGTCATCTTATTATCATATACATTGATCGACTTGTACTGCGGGTTCGCTTCGATAAATACCCGGACATCTTTTCCCGGAGTTTCGATGGTTACCATCTGTACATTCCCTCTTTCCAGTGATCGCACCAGGTCTTTCGCATCCTGCTCTTTCATCATCTCTTTGATAGGATAGAAACTCACTGCTTCTTTCAGATCATAACCATAGTTCTGGTGATACTGCTTGCGCTCATAATTTCCGTTCTTATCCTTACTGGAAAAATCAAGCTGTATCCACGCCTGATACTTTTCATTGTCCTTGTTGGTAAGCTCCTTGTGTACAGCACGGCCATTGAGTAGGTTGTACGCTTCTTTCAGAGTAACGCCCCAGCCGTTGTTGATATAAAATGTTTGCGCTACGGTTTCATCTTTCTCATTCTTGAGCCGGGTATCGTACTTATTAAAAAAGTACATCTCGGTGGTGTCCGACTTCTTGAAATAAAGTGTCGCTTCCATTTCCCGTTTATTCACTTCTGTTTTATGCGACAAGGTGAATTCCGCAGTTCCTTTTTTAAGCTGCTCTTCCAATGCAGGCCCGAGGTCTTCCCCGAAGCCATGATTCCTGACATTTGATTTCAGGTAATCCAGATTTTTTTCGATCATAAGGTCAAATTTTATTGTTAAGAAATTGTCTTTGTAACTTTCCATCGGTCTCCCTTCCCAATAGGTGCAGGCTAGTTGCAGCGCAGCTTCCGGATCCCTGTTATACAGGTTTTCCCATTCAACCAGCAATGTTTCCATACGGGCCAGGTCATCTTTTTCTTCTTCAGTGGAAGCCTCGATAGTATCATGAAGCGGATCATAAAAAGCTTCATTCCAGTCAAAGGATTGAAACAGTTCTTCCAGTTCCTTTTGGGTAAGATTGAAATGATTATCTTCTCCATAGGGCAACTGCCGCATGAGCGAGATGATGGAATTTGCATGGATCACGGCATAGGCATCAACATCACTGATATTATCGTTAGCGAAGTCTATAGCCTCCTCTTTTTCCCGGAAGAACCACATATCTGCGTTATCCAGATAATAGGTCTTGGTATTGTAAACGATCCAGTGACGACCTACTGCAAACTCAGCCTGTGCTTCGCTGAATAAACTATCCGATATGACATGCTCTTTTTCCATAGGTTAATACAGTTCAGCTAATACTCTTGCTTTCAATATCTGCCCATTATACACTTTCAGGTTAAAATGTCTTCCCCCTGCTTTCTCCATCATTTGAATTCCTAAATACTTCGCATCCGGGATCGTGAACTTATCCAGGGCCACCACGATCACAGAAAAGTTGTACGCTTTTACTTTCGATTTGTTTCCGGCCACAAGAAGTGGCACGAGTTCATTCTCCTGTAGGGCAGTCCTTTTTGATTTTCTTTTATCGGCAATGAAGAATTTAAGCAGGTCAATATCATAATCCAGTGGACTGTGGTTATGGATTTCCAGTTGATAATAGATCACCTCATCCTTGATATAAATGCCGGTGAGCTTTGTGATCACTCCGCCATGCTCAACTTTCAGTATGCGATTGGGCGGGTTGTTGAGGATGGCATTCGCATACGATGTAATAGTTGCTTTTTTATTCGCCGGTAAATGAAGAACGAGTTCCGCTGGTTGCGGAACATAATTGACGGTAAATTCATAAACATTTCCGTCACCGGTCACCACGCTTAAATTCGTTTCTGTAAATTGTTTCGTAGCGGCTTTTACAAGCAGGATTCTTTCGTCTTCTTTTACCGGTTGCACGATTACATCTTTGGTGCCGCGGTCCACATATTTGATGGGGAACGGGAAGATCAGCGAGGTCGTTTTGTCGGTCGTGATGGATAAAGGAGTTTGCGCGAAGCAAACATTTCCTAACAGCAATAGAACGAGTAATTGTTTCATTGGTCTTGATTTTTATTTTTGAGTAATACTTTATAGCCTGCCTTAACTTGTACACGGACTAGCTTTGCCTTTTTGCTGACAAGTGATTTCAGGGCGCCGATACCCGTTGCAGTCGCCTGGGCTTTGAGTGAAGGATCGATAGCTGTCATGTCAGCGAGTGATAACCCGTTGTTCAGTGATTCCTTGGCAACTTCCCGGTTGATCGTTCCGGGAATATAGATACCAGGCAGCCCGTCCATATCATAGACTTCCAGCTTTACATTGTACAGTGTTTTTTTATTTCGGATCGAAGTGATCTCAACAGTTAATCGCTCCCCCTCCAATGCGGCAACACCTGAAACAAGGATGTCTTTAGGAACCAATATCCCTTTTACATACACATCATTCAGCAAACGAAATTTCACCACCGCTCCGTTAACAATAGTTTGGTTGGTCGCAATGACCGCCTCGATTGCATTCTGATCTTCGCCGTTTAATTCCGTTTCATCACTGTAACTGTAAAAGCCTTTTACCAGCGTATCAGGCCCTGCCTCCCTGCGAACAGCATAGACGGCTCCTTTGTCTTTCACCGATCTTTCTTTTACTCGCTGCGGGTGTTGTATATCCAGTATTTTGTCCAGTGTACCCTGCAGTTGCTTCATCTCCTCATCCTCACCGTTCCCGCTATTGACCTTAAGCATTCCTTCCAGCCGGTCCAGTTCCCCGGTCAATTGATCATCACCCTTGCTTACTCCTTCATTTGTTGTTACAGGATTATTTAACTGATTCTGCAAAGACTGTAGTTTCTGCATGATCTGGTCTTCGGGATTATTGACGGGTTTTTCATACAGCGAAGTGTTCAGCCGTTGCTTATACTTGTCTGAACTGAATTCTGTGAGTGATTCCAGTTCATTTGGATAGGCGGGGGTTGTGTCCATTTTGAAATAGGGATCATTCCTCATCCACTCCTCGCGTTTCTGGGAATCCTTTGCAGCCTGGTCGTAAAAACTGAGTTTATCCAGGCCTTTATCTTCTTTGAGATTGGCTTCGGGCAATTCAAGATTCAGGCCTTTCTCAGTCACCACTTCTTCTTTTCCTTTACCGCCGCCAAGCGCCCAAAAGGCCATTGTGATAAATGGCACAGCGATAATAGGCAACACTAACAGCATCTTCTTTCTCTTCTGGTTCATACGCTTCTATTTTTGTTGTTGTAAATACATTTCCTCCAACACCCGCATGGAATCAGCCAGGCCCGGCCTGATGGTCTCACCTGTACTATCCATGTATCTTTTATATTCCTGTATGCTGAAATAAATCTCATCGGGTATCTTTTCATCATACATTTCTTCAGATGGTTCGTCAATGGGACGTGGCGACCTGATACGGTCGATTTTCATTTTTCCTTTCGGCTTCGATACAATGGCATCAACGAGATAATAAGTACTCAGTATAGCACTGAGTACACAAAAGCAAATCAGCGCGAGTTTCAGGTATTTGAAACCGTTCAACTTCCCGGATACAAAACTTTGCATCCGAAGGATTCCGCCGGCAATTTTGCCTGCCACTTTATCTTTCGTTCCTGGTTTCTGTTCTGATGTCATTGTTTTCAATAGTTTTCCAACGTTCAATTAAAAAGCCATGGGAATTGTTATCACTTCTCGATACATTCCTTAAATACCCTTCTGTTACAAGGCTCCTTGTTACTATGGATGTAGGCCTGATTATTCTTTGCTGACCTTTAAACCGGAAGTAATAAGGATAACTGTTCACGTTAATACGGATGCTGTCAGCCTGCACTTCCTGTGATATATTGCCGGAGATGAGATTGGTATAGTAGCCATTCTCCTTCAGGTTATCATATTGCTGTTTCGCGGAGCCATCAGCGAGATAAAGCGCTCTCGTGATATTGGCCTGGATAACTTTATCATCAGGGTCCATCGTAAAAAAATAATGATGGAACATCTTTACATGATCTCTTGCCTCAACCGGTATATTGTCTTTTCGGTCCGCACCATATGCTTCCAGAGCTTTTCCATTGGCCAGGATATAGATTCGCCGCTGAGATTCAGAACTTAGTTTATAACTCTTAAACGCTACATAGACAGCAAGCAAAAAGCAAAGTGCCATAAAACAAATGGAGAATAGCCTTACCTGCCTGAATGCAGTATCAATATTTTTTGCCTTTCTAAACATCTTTCTTCCCTGATATTTTATCCTTGAAATAACCGTCGCTTGCTTTGGAGTCAGCCATTGAATTGGAAATCTTATTATAAGCGCCACCCAATGCATCCCTTGTCATACTGGTAGTTCCACTCGCGGTACTGCGAACCGACATCGAAGTGATAGAAGTCACCTTTTGCAGTAGTGCGTTATTGCCGCCTGCATGAATGATATAATTCGCCACCGAAGGAACCGTGAAGTAGCCGACAATACCGATGATCATGAAAATGAGATAAGCGGTGTCGGTGGTACTGAAAAAAGTGTCGCCATGTGTGGCGATCTGATGCAGGTCTTCTTTCAGCATATTTTCCTGGATCTTTCCCATGATGCCACCGAAGATGTTCGCGACAGGTAACCACAAAAAGATATTGAGATATCTGGCGATCCATACCGTGAGCGTATGCTGGAAGCCATCAAAGACGGAAATACCAAATACAAGTGGCCCCAGTATTGCAAGCACTATTAAATAAAAAGTACGGATGGTGTTGATGCAAAGCGCTGCCGCTTCAAAAATTACTTTCAATACCTGCGCCATCCATTCGCGGATCGCATTGCGCAGGTTATAACCCAGCTTGGCAAACGCAAACCGTATATCATGACCGATTGATTTCAACCAGCCTTCCTTTTTATCGCCATAATTATACTTATACCAAAGTGCCCGGTCACCCCCGCCTGATTCTCCGACATACATTTTCCAGGGCGTGGTAGTTTTAATTGCCTCTTCTTTCATCTTTAGCAACTGCTCCACTGCTATATCAGAATCCTTCACCATCTGCGCAGTTCCTGTCACCGTGGGCTTCATGATCTGGTTGATCAGCTGGATCACGGATGGGAATATCAGTATGCAAAAGCCCAGCACAAAGGGCCGGAACAAGGGATAGAAATCGATAGGTTCCGCTCTTGCAATATGTCCCCAGACTCTTGCTGCGATATACCAGGTTGCGGCAAAGCCCGCAATACCGCGCCCTACACCGATCAGCCGTGAGCAAAGTGGCATCATATCGTCATAGAGCACATCCAGTACTTCGTTCAATGAACGGATCCGCTGGATCATTCCCTGCGCAAACAGGAACTGGGGAATTATTAATATTAAACACACAATGATCAGTCGCTTCATATCTTTATTTTATACCGTGAATCTTTCTCATCAGGTCAATCTCCCGTTGTTCATTATCCCGTTGTGCAGATAGCAAAGCAGTGGAATTGTTGAACTCGTTCAGGAACAAGTATTGCTCCTCCACATCAGCGTATATTCGGTCAATTGCTTTGATCCGTTCATCGTCCGTCATCCGTAGTTCACCGGCTGTAATAATCATGGCTAATTCTTCCAGTTTTTTCAAACTCTCCTTGAATAGATTGCCATAGACCTTTCCCATGTATTCAATTTCATCAGGAGTAAACTGCTTGGAACCTTTAAACTCGTTGAAGGCACTTTTGTATTCCTTCACGATCTTTAGCTGGAAGTCAATAATGTCAGCGATCTTTTTATACTTGCGTACGGCAGGGCTGATCTGTAGCAACCCATCGAGGAATGTTTTATGCAAATTGAAATTGCCTTTTGACAGGTCACTGATCGTAGTATACCCGGTATGAAGAATTTTGTACCCATCCTTCATATGCTGCAACATTAACTTTAATTGAGCCAGCTTCTCTACATCCAGCATCAATTGCTTTGCTTCCTGGGATTGTCCCTGGCATACATTAGAAACGAACAGGAGTATAATTAATATTCTTTTCATAGTCTTTAGTTTAAGTCCCTCTCTATTGGAGTTCCCGCAAGGGAACGAGCGTAGCTCATTAGGGAGAGGCTATTTTATTCCATAGAGTTTTCGTGAGTATTCGATTTCTCCTCTTTCATAGGATCTTTGCAGGCTCATTGCCTTGTTCTGGTTATTGAACTCCTTCAGATCAAAAAAAATTTCTTCGATCTTTGCTGCGGCATTATCGATGATCTCAATCCGTTTCGCATCACTCATCTGTGTAGTGAAAGAGTTAATGACCAGCATGAACTGGTCCAGGTGTTGAAGGGATTCATTCAGCATGCCGGTGTAGACGCCTTCCATGAATTTCAATTCGTCTGCAGTGAAATTTTTATCCTGTCTGAATACGGCCCATGCATCTTTATATTCTTTCACCATTGCAGCCTGGTCAGCAATCAGGTCCTTTACTTTATGATAATAGGTGATGGCTTGCTTTACTTTTTTGAGCTCTTCGAAATAATCTTTATACAGTTCCTTCTGTTTACTCACCCAATCGGAAATGTCAGTAAGCTTCAGTTTTGACAGTTGATTCTCGATAACCTTTTGGGCGTTCTGCAGCCAGATCGTTTTATTCTGTAACTTCTGGATTTTCAGATCAACGGCCACAATCACTTTCTTGATCCCGGCCTGGATAATAGCAGCTATGGGAAACTGCGCTTGGCTTTGCAGTGAAAGCGAAACAAAAAGAATCAATACTATTTTTTTCATGGTATTCTTTTTAAAGTCCCTCTCCTTTGGGGAGGGATTAGGGAGAGGCTTTTTAAAGAAGGCCGGGCGCTTCAAACCCGGCCCCTTTGACTGGTCACTAACTAGGAAACCGTCAATTCACAACCGTTGCAGGATCCTTCACAGAAATAGATTTTGGGTCCGAATGGGATAGATATGGTCTTTAGCTTGCAGGCTGCTGTTCCTTCACAGTCACACTTGGCCGATGCCATGAATTTTGTTACATCATTCACAATGAAAAACGAAACACCGAATACTGATCTTTTTTCATAAGGTTGATCAGTTTTCATCTTTGCAACTTCAGCCTGCACTTCAGGAACTTTGAAAAAACTTTCCTTGTCGGATGTTGATACAATTTTGTCAACCGTATAACCACCGTAAGTAAATTTGCCGGTACAGGAACCGGTGCAGGAGCTTTGCAGGCAACCGAAGCCCAGACCGTCCGCATAAAATACCTTGCAGGCAGAACCGGCTGCACTGCAGGCGCAGGTGTACGTCGCATAAATAGGAAGCAGCTTACTCGTTTCACCTTTTGTAATAAATGTAAAGCCCACCGGCAGCGTTACCCTGATCTCCAGTTCATCTTTGGTAAAGCAGAGCCTTGTTCCAACAGGAAGCACCATTCCCGTTTCACCGACCTTTACCGGCTGCGTGGTTACTGTTTCTTTTCCGCATCCCGGATCAATGATCATCTTGCCTGCTGCCTCCCCTGTAATCGCGGCTGCTTCAGGTTCTTTCTTGTTACAGGCGAACAGTACCATCGCGATCAAACTTGCATACAACACTTTTTTCATACTCACTCGTTTTTATTGGTTAAATAATAATTGATTGCTTTTTCCATGTCTCCGCCGAACTTTTCGGCCAGTTGAATAACCTTGAACTTCTCTGTTTCCTCGGTAGTATAAGCCAGGTATTCCTCCGGTGAAACCTCCACCCGGTACACTTTCGATAGTGTTCCTCCAAGTGAAATGAACACCTCTTTATATTTTTTACTGGGATCGTTCGCTTTGTTGATGGAAAGTACCAGTGCTTTTTCTTTATCGGTAAGCGCCAGCAGTTCCTGTATTTGTTCAAATTTGTTCTGGTACTTGGATTGATCAAGCAAAATTTTGCAATCAGAGTTATTAATGATGGCCTGCTTGACAATAGGAGAAGAAATAATATCCTCCACTTCCTGCGTTACAACGACAGCTTCACCAAAAAATTTCCGAACGGTCTTGAACAGGTACTTGATATATTCTGCCATTCCTTCTCTGGCGATGGCTTTCCAGGCTTCTTCGATCAGGATCATCTTTCTGACACCTTTCAGCTTCCGCATCTTGGAAATAAATACCTCCATGATGATGATTGTCACGACTGGAAATAAAATAGGATGATCTTTGATATTGTCCAGTTCAAATACGATGAACCTTTCTTTCAGCATCTCCAGGTCCTTGGTGGCATTGAGCAGGTAATCGAATTCCCCACCTTTATAATAGGGACGGAGAACATAGAGAAAGTTCGTTACGTCAAAATCTTTTTCCTTTACCTTGTCAGTTTCCAGCACTTTTACGAAATCGTTTTGGAGAAACTCATAGAAGGAATCAAAGCATCGGAACCCTACTTCCTTCTCATAATAGAGCTGCAGTGCATTGGAGAGTGCCACATATTCCGAGCGATTGAAACTCTCAGAATCCTTTTTCCAGAGTGCGAGCAGCAGTGTTTTGATGGATTCCTTTTTCTCCGTGTCAAGCACATCGCCTTCACTTATATAAAACGGGTTAAAGCGGATAGGATTCCTTTCATCGTAAGTGAAATAGTATCCCTTCACCAACTGACAGAGTCCTTTATAGCTATGACCCACATCCACTAAAACAATATGCGTTCCCTGTTCATAATAAGATCGCACCATATGGTTGGTGAAAAATGATTTGCCACTGCCGGAGGGACCCAGGATGAACTTATTGCGGTTGGTAACAATACCTTTTTTCATAGGTTCATCGCTGATATCCACATGCACCGGCTTTCCGTACTGGCGGTCGCCTAATCTTATGCCGCAAGGTGAAACAGAAGAACGGTAATTGGTTTCTAAATTCAGAAAGCAACAGGCCTGCTCTGCGAATGTGTCAAAGCAGTCATTCATAGGAAAGTCCGCGGCATTCCCCGGTATGCCCGCCCAGAAGATCTGCGGTGCACCCGACAGCTCCTGCTTCGGTACCGCATCCATCTGGGACAGGGCTGATGATACCAGGTTTTTGTGCTCCTTTAACCCTTCTTTACTATCTGTCCAGGCCAGGACATTAAAATGTGCTTTGACCGGAAGCCGTTGTTCAGCTATCGCTTCATTTAAAAATTCATTCGTGGCGTCACGAGAAATGGTATTCTCACGCGAATAGGCGCTGAGTGAATGAAGACGCAGCCTTTTACTTTCTAATTTCTGTATCGTCTTTTGTGGGTCTTCGATAAATATGTATTGGTTGTAAATATGATTACAGGGAAGAAGTTGCCCAAGCGGTGAAGCAAAACTGACACTGAATTTTGTTTTATCAGTGGAGTATTTATCATAATTGATGCGCGAGCCGCAGTAGGATGGCAGATCGGCCGCATCAGCCAACGTGAACAACTGACAATAATTATTGCCAACCCTGATTCCTTCATTGAAATTGATATCATGCAGGATA
The DNA here is from genome assembly GCA_044221225.1 of Chitinophagaceae bacterium. Lineage (GTDB taxonomy): Bacteria > Bacteroidota > Bacteroidia > Chitinophagales > Chitinophagaceae > JJ008. Next base: position 304,088 of record JBGAPQ010000003.1, on the reverse strand, counting down.
AAACTTTTTTCATTAGGCTGAAGGTTCAGGTATCTTTCAACCAGCCCGCAGTAATTTTTATCCCCGCTCAGTTCTTCATTATTCAATCGCCTTAATTGAATAAATCCACTATCGGTCAGTATCCGTTCAAACTGGCCCGATGCATCCAGGAAATCCTGTAGTAATTGCGGCTTCAGGGTTTGCTCCGGTACGATCGAGCGTCTTAATAAATTGGAGAATAAAGAAGAACCTGACTTTCTTCCATTTGGCTTTTTGGTCAGCATGATATAGCACTGGTGATTGAGGTAGGGTCGTTCATTGAAGAAACGTTCGCTCGCTCTTGACAGAAAGCTCACACCAATAAGGGAAAAATCTGCCGCAACCTTTGATTCTGTGAACCAGTCCTGCTTATGAAATACGGCGCCGGCCGGCAAAATTTTGATCGCCCGGATCAAGGATTGATGGAGCGCCTCGTATTCCTGGTCACTTAGGGTGAACAGCTCCGGCAACGTTACCTCGTACACAAGGGTGACATCCCCTTGCTTGCTGAGTATACAGTCGTGCTCAACACCAAATAATGGCAATATTTCTTTTAGCTTTTTTTCCATAGTTCCGTAAACACACTCCTCGAATAACTTTTCACCACAGACGGAATACTTCTTTTTGCGAGCTCCTTCATCATTCCATGCTCGCCATATTTTCTACTGAGCTTATATACATGCATAAATAGCGCTGTCGCCGCACCCACAATGATCAATAAACAAATAATGGTATTTAGTCCCGCGATATACAGTATTGCAAACAGGATCAGGAGTCCGATCAGCCCGCCGCCGAGATACCATATATATTGCGCCTTAAGTCCTTTGAACTCAATAGGACGGTTGATGCCTTTATTGATGGTATAGACACTAACGGACATAAAATATTTTTTGACAGAATTTCTGGTATTCACCTTTGATCACGAACTGATACATGCCGGTGGGAAGCCCGGTCAGATCTACCTCGCCGAAGAGGTCCCCACCGTTATGCATGATCAGTTTTTGCCGCAACTGTTTTCCTTCACTACTTACGACAATGGATATATACCTCCCTTTATTTGCATTGTTAACCCTGTATGTAAATAGATTGTTCGTGACCGGGTTCGGATACACTTTCAGTTCACGAACTGGTTCACCGGAAGAGAGTCCGCCCGTATTATCATCTCGTCTTAATACGAGTATGGTACTATAAAAAAACTGCCCGGTATTTTCAGTTGCCCTAACTCTGTAGAAAGCTGTTGATTCCGGTTGAAGCGTCTGGAACTCGTAACTCGCGCTCGTACCTGAATTGTTGGTTGGTAACTTTGTACCTATTGTTTGAAAGGCGCCACCATCGGATGATTTTTCAATAGTGTAGGAAGCAATATCTGATTCGGTAAGATTGGTCCAGGATAGTATTGCTTTATTATCGCTATCAAGGCGACCACTCACGCTGACAAACCGCACGGGCAGTACAACTATGGAGCCGGTGTCCTGCGACAAGAGTCCTTTCATCACGAGTTGAAGGGTGCCACAAACAAAGTTGTACATATTATAAGGAGGACCGGGAGGAACATCATAATAAGAAAAATTCAGGTTCCCGGGATTGAAGTAATACGGGTGCATAATGCCATAGTAAGGCAGGTTCACGTTGGGCGCATTAAAGAACTCATTTTCTCTTTGCATGCTCTCGTTCCATTCCCAGGTCGATACTCTTACCCAGCCGCAATCCAGCTCATGCCCGTTCACCACATAATGGTTCCCATAATTCATGGTACAGTCAAAATAATTTGTGCCCATAGAGTTGTAATAGGAAACAACTCTCGGCGAAGTATAAGTATAACCGGGATAATTATTACCGACCGAATCCAGGACGCCACCCATAAGATTTCCATATTGCAGACCCGCCGGGTCTATCCAGATATCATAGTTCGAGAGTACGGCGGGTGTCCAGACATAATCGGTGCCGTTAAATGTTACTTCAAAAAATGAAAGTACCAGGCGATTGTCCCGGCTCGGTTGGAATGGGGGATTGTCAACAAGCCTTGTATTCGTGTACTTTGCTTTGACACCGATATACTGTCCAGGGGATTGCAGGGAAAGAAAAAACAAAAATGCAAGTAAAATGGGTTTCATGAAATTGATTTTTGGTAATTGAATAGTCATATTAATAGCGGGAGATAAAAACTTTTTGAGTGAGAGTTATTTCGGTCGAGTGCAACTGAATGGTGTAGATACCGGGTGGCATCCAGTCCAGGTTCAATAATTTATTAAACGGGCCGCCATCATGATCAACTCTCGTAACGATAGTTTGCTGACCAGTAGGGCTGGTGAGTGTAACAGTATAATTTCCTTTAGGAAGATCTTCTGTATTCAGGTAAAACCGACCATTACCCGCAGGGTTGGGATAAACCCGCAATCTCAAGTTTGTATCCCGGCCGCCTGAACCGCTACGGCAACTATTCACTCGGAGCACCATGCTGTAAAAACTATTGCCGGTAATCTCTGTTCCCTTGATGCGGTATAAATTGAAACCCGAAATAGCAGCGGTATCGGCTATCGCATAATCGGCTCTGCCACCATTGTTGTGCAACGGCAGGATGCTGTCCAGTAAAAAGTAGGGACCACCATTGATTGATTTTTCTACTTTATAATAAGCGATATCCGATTCCGTCAGGTTGGACCATTTAATCGTGGCCCGGCAATTCGCGTCGAGATCAGCTTTTACTTCCGAAAAATGAACGGGAAGAGGAATAAAGTTGGGCGTGGAATCGGAAGGAAGGGCGCCCCGCATCACCAGCTCCTGGTAACCACCGCAAATGTAATTGTAGAGATTATAAGGCGGGTTGGGCAGGTAAGTGGGCCAGCCAAAATTAACATTGCCCGGTGCTGAAAAATAAGGATTGGGCCACACATACCAGTACATGGCAACATCAATCGTAGTAAATTGTTCCACTTCTTCATCCAGGTAGTTGGTTACCCATTCAGAAACCTTATGCCAGCCGCAATCGAGTTCATGACCATTGACGATATAATGATAAACTCCGTAGGTACTGCAATCCCAATAATCCTGTCCTTTGGAATTGTAATAAGCAGCGACATTGGGCGCTGTAAAATTGTAACCTGGATAATTAGATCCTACTGAATCAAGTACACCACTGATCCCAATGACCTGAACACCATCTTCATGGAGATAAATATCATAATTGGAAAGACTAACTGGTGTCCAGACATTATCCCAGCTTACTTCATAAAACGAAAGTATTAGCCTGTTCTGGCGGGTATCATTGTGGGGTGGATTCGGAATTACTCTTGTGTCGGTATATTTGGCTCTGACACCAATATATTGGGAAAAACAACTGCTGCTTACAAGCAGTACAAACAATAGGATAAAGTTTCGTTTCATCGTTATGGGTTTTGTTTAAAAAAATCTTCCTCTATTTTTGTTTTTATTTTGTTTCGGTAGCAATTCCTTTTTCTTTTCAACTTCTTCCACTTCTCTGTCACCGAGTTCATCATATGAAATCCGGTTATGCGGATTGGTGGTTTGTCTGTATTCCTGCAGCCGATCATCCTGGAAATAAAATTTCCCTTCAATCTTCACTATAGGTAATTGTGTTGCCATCTTTAATTTTCTTTTATCAAGTCCTTTCCCTTTCAGGGGGAAGGATTTAGGTTGGGGGCTATATTCCAAAGAATGACCGTATTACTGTTGCTACCACCACAAGGAACACGCAGGACCCGAACCAGGCAGCAGCAACTTTTCCGGTATCGGGATCCCCGCTGTTCCATTTAGAGTAAACCTTAACTGCACCGATCAGGCCGAGTACGGCGCCAACGGCATACATGAGATTAGTGCCGGACACGAAATAACTCCTGACCTTAGTGTTCGCTTCATTGATACCGGCATTACCATCTTGTGCATATAGCACCACAGAAAAAATCATCATCGACATCAGCACACTCACTTTTCGCATACACACAATTTTTTGTTTTCATTTATAGGTACGGTCCGCCAGCGGGCGGATCGGGATTGTTGGCGCTCCATCACGCCGTTACCACAGGGCACTCTGATCTTCCTCACTGAGGCGGATGGAGCATTTGGACTGGCATTCGCTTGCGACAAACCGATTGATAGTTTCCCGGAAACCGGGTTCTTCCCACTGGGAGTATTTTTCCAACCGGAGCTGGAGGGCCAGAATCAATTCATTTTTATTGGAGACATTGCCAAAAAGCGGGCGTATCTCATCCATTACATGCTGCGCGGTCGTTATTACTTCGTCCGGGCTATCTTCTCCATGAAGCGATGTTCGCAGAGTAGATAAATTCGGAAGGACTGAGAGTCTTCCTTTAAAGATCGTGATCCATATAAAAAGATAATAGAGAACACCAGCAACAAGAAGAAATGTGAAGTACTGGGTCCAGCTGATAGAGGTAAACATAGCTTTCGGATTTGATTGAATACAAATCTCGAAATCGGGCTACGGATTCATTCTATCCGCTATGTTGCATTTTCTATTTGATATGAGCATTATTTAATTAGGGGTAAATTTGGAGATGGATCAGTTTGAAATTATCTATGCACATGGTGCCTTTGCAGAACAGGACAGGAAATTTGTTGAAAAATATGATCTGAAAACTATCATTACAGCAGATGATCCCCGCCATTCAAAAAGAGATGTAGCAAAGCATATTCCAAGGACCTGCCTTTTCTGTGGGAGCACAGAAGGACAGGTTAAATTCGACGACAATGCACACCTTGTCTCAAAATTCATCGGCAATAGTGGCATGTATTCTCATTTTGAATGCGACGATTGCAATAGCCGGTTTTCTAACTTTGAGTCAAACTTAAGCGACTACCTAGGCCTTGCACGGACATTGAACAGTTTTCATACCCGGAAAAAGACGCCGGGATTTGTGGGAAGAAAACTGAGGGCGAAATCAAGAAGTTTTATTGGAGAGGATATCCTTATCATTGCACCGGAGGACTATAAACGGGATGGAGGCAAAACCACGATTTATTCTGTTAAGAATGCCTATACACCATGCAAAGTGTACAGGGCATTGTTGAAATCCGCTTTGTCATTACTGGGCCCGGACGAAGTAAATGCTAACTACAAGACGGCGCTGGATTACCTAAATGAAAAATTTGAAGTCAATACCGGCGCGTTCATGGGGGGTTACAAATTCCGTATACAATTTCCTTTGCACGTTTATTTATTTGAAAAGAAAAATGAAGCAGATAAGATCCCGACGAAAATCTTTGCCTTTTACTTCATGGAAAATAGCTTCACATTTCCTGTACCTTTTCACAAAGGCGACATGTCTTTCATCAGCAATGGCGACAGCTTTCATTTACCTCCGCCTTTCTTTATTAATCAAACCGACCTGTCGGCTTCAATGCCTGTTGCTTTTAGTAAAGATTTTTCTTCCGTGAATCCGGTAACAGATGATGAAGAAACTGTCACATTCGAGTTGGGTGCTGAAGACCTAAAGAATAGCTGGTATTATGATCCTGCGAAAGATGAGCAAGTAAAAGCTGATTTTAATCCGGGTCCCACCAAATACCTGGTACTGACCCGCGCGGGGTTTACAGTTGATCCCAAAGAGTTCTCTCTGTTTATCCGTAATCTGGAAGCTGATTTATAAAATTTACCGGAACAGATCATCCATGACCACTTCGTTTTGTATCCGCCCGGTATAATAGCTGTTTTTTTTCACCCCGTAGGTGGTGATCATAGTCGGAAAGATGGTACTTTTTGTCTTCGTTTCTTTTTGAAAAACCTGTACTTTATTATCCAGTTCATCTGAATAACCTTTATCAATAATGAACTCCCCGGTCGAAAATTTCATTTCGCAGAGGTTGATAATTTTATCTTTTCGGTCCAGCAACAGATCGATCTGGGCCCCTTTCAACTTGCTGCCCCGGGGTGGTAAATGACGCCAGGCAGAAATACCGGTTTGTACACCGCCGATTTTAAGGGCAGCTTTTATTTGTTCGGTATGTTTCTGGCAAACGGATTCAAAAGCAAAACCGCTCCAACTGGTATAGGACGCAGTACTGGATTGTGTCAGCCAGGTACCTGTACCCATGGCTTTTGCACCCTCAATGAATTTCAGGTAAAAAAGGGAGTATTCGTCGGAGAGCTTATAGATACTTTCATTAGCGGTCTTTTGAAAAGGTATATAGGGAGTGATAAACCCGGACTCTTCGAGCTCTTTCAGAACACGGCTGATTCCGCCGCCGGAACTTAAGCCGGTTTCATCGATGATTTCCTGCCGGGTGAGCCCTATTCCCTTTTTGGATAGCGCCCGGATGACAGCCTCATGTTGGGAGGAATGATCGAACAAGGAATTATAGAGCAGGGTGAATTCCTTTCTCAAAGGCCCGTCTTTGGTAAAACAGAGCCGGTCGATGGTCTGTGCAGTGCTCTCCCCGGGAATAACATGCTGCAGGTAATGAGGTATGCCTCCCATGGCCATATAAAGTTGCAGCATTTGATAACGGCCAAGAATAACACCCTGGCTTTTCAGGTAAGCTTCTGTTTCGGCAAGGCTGAACGGTAGCAGGCGAATGGTTTGGGTCACCCGGTTATGCAGTCCGCCCTTTGCCTCCACCACCTTATCGATCATCCAGGAGGCGGCAGAGCCGCAGATAACCACTTTTAAATGGTTCATTTTGGAGGCTGAGCTGTTCCACCAGTGATCGAATGCCTGCAGGAAATTGGACTTGGGAGTATGTAGCCACGGGAATTCATCCAGGAAGATGACCGCTGGCTGGGTGGTTGGCAGGGTGGCCAGGAAGGAGTCAAGTATAGTAAAGGCTTCCAGCCAGTTGGAGGGGGTAGAGGCCAGGACCGGGCTTTTCGTCGCCTTTTGCATAGCTATCGTGAAGTTTTGCAGTTGATCCTTGAGGGTGGCCTCATGCATGCCTGTTAGTTCAAACACAATTTCAGTTGAAAAATAACTCCGGATTAGATAGGTTTTGCCAACCCGGCGGCGGCCCAGTACAGCAATCAATTCGGCTTTTGGGGAGCCTTTTTTTAAGCCCAGGATCTTCTGTTCCTCAGCACGTCCGATAAGGGGGTTCATAACTATCTTAATTTCACCCAAATATACAAATTAATTAATTTTGGCCAATTATATATTTTATAGTTGGCCATTTTGTGCAAATTTATATATATTTTGGCGAGTTATAATATTTATAATTGGCCATATTTTCGCCTCCATTCACCTGGAGTTAGACCCGTTATTTTCTTGAACCGTTTCTGGAAATTATTGCCCTCCACGTAACCGACCGCCTCGGCGATCATTTGAAGGGTGTTATTGGTCGTGACAAGCAATTCTTTGGCCTTATTCATTTTGCACTGCAGTACAAAATCAGCGATCGTGATCCCTGTTTGTCTTTTAAAGATGCGGCGCAGGGTGAAAACAGTTGCATAACATTCGCTCGCCAGTTCCTTGGCTGTCCGGTTGAGGCTCAGATCGGCGGTAATAAGCGCTCGCGCTTTCTCAGCAATTTCTTTATCGGTGGGAATGCTGTAATCCGGCATTCCGCAAAACTGCCATCCCGCTAAAAAAAATTGTTATGGTAAACCGGCCAAAAGTTATGGTAAACGGACTATTTCTTTACAGGCACTTTGGCCTTCTTCCTCTTTTTAGAATTATTCTTTCTGCCGGCTGTATAATTTTCAGGTATGGGGTCGGGCATAAAATCCTTGAGCGAACAACCAAATTCAAGCGCCAGCGTATTCAAATGAACCATGTTGTATTTACTGAGCGTGCGGGGGCTTTCCACCTGTCCGATGTATCCTCTTGTCATACCAAGAATAGAAGCAAGCCCGTCCTGGCTCAGGTCATTTTTGATCCTGAATTCCTTCACTTTATTAATGACGGCCATATCGATCTTCGATTTGCGGATTACAGCCATAGCATCTGCAAGAGAAGAAAAGATGCTATCTTAGCGCATAGAATATACTATGCAAATTGGGAAATCGACCACAAATTCTGGCAATGAAAACCCGGCAGTCCGGCGAAGAATTATATAATCTGTTTTTCAGCAATGCGGAGAAGAAAACCGGGGCAGGAAATGAGAAAATCCCACTCGAAACAGCGCTTGTCCTGCACCTGCATTACAGATACCAGCAACCTTTAAAAGATATTGCGCTGATTATAGGTAAGTCCGTATCGGTTGTTTATAATCACCATAACCGGGGTTTGTACCTACTGGAAAAAAATCTTCGTCAGCAGGAATGATAAACCTGTCTTTAGCTTTTCCGTTTCCGCCCTGCTTGGCGATAGACCCCGGGTTGTAAACCGGTCGCCCGCCTGAACTCCAGGCAGAAATTGGAAACATGATGGTAGCCGACTTTATAAGCGATCTTATTAATGGCTTCATCGGTATTTAGTAACAATCGCTTGGCTTCTTCCATTCGTATCGTGATATGGTATTCATGCGGCGTGGCGCCAAAGAGTTGCTTAAAGCCCTTTGTTAGCCTGTTTTCACTCATAGCACATTGGCGGCAGAACTCTTCAAGTGAAGGGGTTATATCCAGTTGCTCTGCAATAAAACCCTTCAATGCATAAAGCGCTTCTTCCTCGTGCGGATATATCTTTATTTCTTTTCCCGGTGGGATTTCTGCGACCACATCCAGTGCAGCGAGCAGGATTTCCTTTACCTTATTTTCAACCAGCCATTTTTGTGAATTAGTGCTGTACACGTTATTTTCTATAAACTTGATGGCGGTAAGCATCGGTTTATTGCAATAATAATTGAACGCAGATAAGCTCGCCGGATCTTTGCGTTCGACCTTTTCCAGGAATTGAGCCAGTAAGGGAAAGTCGGAGGCAAGTGCTATGAGATAAGGTTTCTCAAAATAAATATCAAAGCTTCCATAAAGTTTATTGGGATCGAAGATCACTCTTGTTTGGACGTAAGAAGTATGCCGAAGGTTGAATTGCCGGCGGGCAAGGGAAGGCTGAATGATTCCATCCCAGGTACCTTTCAATGGGTGTCCGAGTGCAACATGCAATTCAATGATCGCTTCCGGGGATCTTGCTTTCATAATGGTATCGCGGACCATATGGTATTCGTTGAAAGAAATAGTAAATCCCTTGCCAGTGTAATGAAGAAAATTGGCTTTTCCCCAGTCGCCAGTTAAAGTGTAAGAAGAGGCGGCCAGTTTTGTTAACCGGGAGAGTGCTTCCGGAAGATCCTTATAGATAATAATATCGCCACCTCCCTCGATCGTGATTTCATAATTCATATTAGTCGGTTTACCATAATTATTAAACGTTCTGGCATAACAAACCCGGGCAGTGCCTGGATAGTTTGCGCCCGCTAACTAATTAAAACCAAAACTGACTACTGATGAGCCATCAACTCTGTTTTTTTAAACCGCCTGCTGAATATTTTCAGCCACTTTTCACAATAATTGACAACTGCCTGGAAAAGGAAATCAGCTTCCGCTCCCTCAACCTCTCCAGCGACCTTGAAACCATCCATTCCTGGATCACCCAACCCTACACTGCCAAATTCTGGCAGATGAATGTTGACCGGAGTGAGTTACATAACATTTATCAATCCATTCTCTGCAACCCGTTGGCACATTCTTTTATCGGGACTCTCGATGATAGAACTGTTTGCCAGATCGATCTGTACCATGTTTCTGCTGAAGAGATCAAAGAGCATGTAGCAGCTGGTCCCGGTGATTGTGGTCTGCATATTTTAATGTTACCGCCCCGCGAGTCAGCAAAGGGATTAACAGAAGCCATGCTCAGGGCTTTCACAGGGTTTTATTTCTCTCACGTCGAGGCGAAGACATTATATGGTGAACCCGACATTGCCAATCATTGGGGCAATCTTGCCGCTAAACGTTCAGGCTTTCATTTTCAAAAAACCATCACCCTTTCATACAAAACCGCCAACCTCTATTCCATCACCAAAACCCAATTTCATGAACAGAATTCAAAGTTTTGATTTCGCCCGCGGCTTCACTGTACTGATGATGCCGATGATCCATGTCGTCATCCTCTATAGTAAACCGCAAGTTCAACAGTCATTGCTTGGTGACATGCTCGGCTTTATCGCCGAAGGACCAGGTGCACAATTATTCATGCTCTTGATGGGGGTGTCATTCACTTTCTCCAAAAGAATTTCAACAACCTATGTATTTAAAAGAGCTTTTTATTTGTTAGTCGCGGCCTACCTGCTGAACTTTTTTAAATTTATCCTACCGCTCAAACTGGGATTCATACCTGAAAACCTCTTAGCAGAGCTTGCGCTAAAAAATGATTCCAGGGCATCTTTATTTTTTCTTTTGATAGGAGACATCCTACATTTTGCAGGTGTCGCTTACCTCGTACTCTACCTGATTTCAAGAATAAAACATTATCAATACTGGTCCGTCCTTATTGCAATTGCAATAATCTTTCTTTCTCCTTATATCTGGGATCTGAAAACAGGTATTCCTTTTGTGGATCAGCTAGTCATTTTGTTCAATGGCCATCCTCCCCAAACTTTCTTTCCTGTATTTCCCTGGTTGGTTTATCCCTTGGTTGGTCTTTCGCTTGGATACTTTATAAAGCAGTACAACCACAATTCTTTCTTAAAGCGTACAGGAATATTCGGTGTAGCGCTCGTCGTCGTTTCTTTAGGATTCCCTGCGACAACAACAGTCACGTCCTGGTTGCCATTTTATCGCACCGAACCAGCAGATACCATCTTTCATATTGGGTTTGTGTTGATCTGGATTGCCATTGTTCACTGGATTTCCCGTAAAATCAAAGACAATCCATTTTTCAGGCTCTTAAGTTTTTGCAGCAGGAACATCACTGTCATTTACCTCGTTCAATGGATAATGATTTGCTGGTGCCTTGCCTTTACTGGTTACCTGCAACTTAATTTCTGGCCAACAATTGCCTGGATGATTGGCATTACAACTGTAACCTTATTACTCACCTACGTAATAAAAGGGTCAAATGCCTCCTCAAAAAGTCTATGATATTATTGGTATAGGGATAGGTCCTTTTAATTTAGGTCTCGCTGCACTTTGCCATGATATTCCCGAACTCCAGTGTCTTTTTATCGATCAGAATGAGAGCTTCAACTGGCACCCGGGCATGATGCTTCCAGGTTCAAGATTGCAAGTCCCTTACTATGCGGACCTCGTGACGCTGGCACGTCCTAACAGCGATTTTAGTTACATGATGTTCCTGCAGGCTAAGCAGGGAATGTTTCGGTTTGCGATCGCTGAGAATTTTTACGTCAAGCGGACGCTGTACAATGAATATTGTAACTGGGTTGCGGGCCAGCTTTCAAGCTTGCAGTTCGGAACTACCTGCACAAAGATTGAAAAGGAGAATTTCTTTTACAAAGTCACGACCCATAAAGGGATCTTTCTGGCACAGAAGATCGTTCTTGGCACCGGTACTATGCCCATTATCCCGGATCTCGGCCACACGCCCAATCAAAACATCTTTCATTCTGCCGCTTATTTATTTAATAAAGAACGGATCACAAAAGAAGATTCGATTACGATCATCGGCAGCGGCCAGAGCGCGGGAGAGATTTTCTATGATCTGATGCAGTGCTACCTGGGCAATCTGCATTGGTTCACCAGGTCTCCAAGATTTTTTCCAATGGATTACTCCAGGCTAACACTTGAAATGAGCACCCCGGATTATATCGATCATTTTTACACCATACCTGAGAGGCTAAAGTCATTTATCTTTAAATCGCAGGACGCACTCTACAAAGGCATCAATCATTCGCTCATCAGTGATATTTATGATATGTTGGTGGAGAGGAATAGTGACAAAATTCATTTACATACCAACTGCGAGCTGAATAAAATTTCAGGCGATCTTCAATTAACCTTCACACACACCGAACTGCAAAAATCATTTACCCACGAAACAAAAGCTGTCATATTAGCGACCGGCTACAAGCAAAAAATGCCTGACTGTATCAAACCCCTCCGTCCATTCATTAAACTCGATAATGAAGGACTCTACAAGGCAAATCCGAACTACTCAATAGATGATGATAACTCTATCTTTATCCAGAACGCCGAACATGCAACACATGGATTCAATGCTTCCGATCTTTCACTCGGTCCTTACCGCAACGCTGTCATATTAAATACGATCCTTGGATACAAACACTTCAAAATCGAAAAAGGAATCACCTTCCAGACATTCGGCCTACCATTTCCATAACCTCATCCATAATCCCCTCCTTCGGAAGGGTTAGGGGAGGCCTTTCAAAGAACTACATCCCGACACTATGCATATAACTCACCAGTGCCGCAGAATTCCTAAGTTTCAGCTTGCGCAATATGTTATATCTATGCACTTCTACGGTTTTAATAGATATGTCCATTTCAACTGCGATCTCTTTACTGGACTTTCCTATCCGCACCAGTTCCATCACTTCCAGTTCCTTTCTTGTTATGTCCTTGATGAGGTTTCGATCCTCGTCATTAAAATTTTCCATCACCAGCAGGTTCTTTACTTCATCGCAGATATAGCGCTTACCATTACTGACTTCCAGGATCGCCTTTTTTAGTTCTTCTACCGATGAGTTCTTGGTCACATATCCCGAGGCTCCTGCCTGCAGCATCCTTTTGGCATAGCCCGGCATATTAAAGATCGATACGCCGATCACTTTTGTAGCGGCCCAGAGCTGCATGATCATTTTAGTGACCGTGTAGCCATCCACCGGCGCCATATTGATATCGGTCAGTACAACACTTGGATGTTTTTCACTTACGATACGGTAGGCTTCCTCTGCATTGGAGGTTTCTCCAATAACCTGGAAGCGCTGATCGCTGTTGAATAGCAAAGCCCAGGCATTGGATAGCAACTTATGATCATCGATCAATAGAAGGGTGATCTTATCCATAGGTAAAGGTTTTACTAATACCGCTTCGCTCTTGTCCGCAGGTTCATCCAGTCAACTGTCAGCACACCTGGAATCTTTTCAAGACATCGACCGACATATGCGGTCCGGTCCTGTTCCAGTGCACAGTTAATGGTCAATCTCCCGTTTCCATTCACTAATACGAGCAGCTGCATAGTCTCCAGCTTCACGGATTTTCCCGCCAGCAGTTCAGAGATCCTCTGCAGTGTGCTCAGCGGAGGACGAATCTCCACGACAAAAGCGCATGGCTTATGTACATCTGGCTCTGATTTAACTCCCATGCAATACTTTCATTTCTTCTTCAATGAACTTCATATAGCGCTCCAGGGCAAGGATCATTGTAACAAGCGGATCATGACTTGTAGTTGCTTTTTCTTCCAGATCATAGACTTTTGCTTTTGGAAAATTGCTCAGGTCCGAATTCTGACGAATAAAGAAGTCTTCATCCGAACAAGTTTTTCCCTCCTTATAATAATTATAGAAGGTTTCATTTTCCAGAATAAACCGCAGCAGTCGCTGATGCTCGCGCACCCAGAATTTTTCCAGATCGATTTCATCATGAATATCTTTTCGGAAGAGCTCCGCGTGATAGAGCAAACTGTAATACTCCACTTCCGAAGTAAACCTCGGCTTGATATATTTAAAGAACTTTATTTCTTCTTCAGTGTTTACAAACTCATGACATGAAATTTCAGCGCGTAGTACTCCCCAGTAGCGTTCAGCCATCTGAAAACAGCATTCAACTTCACATAGCCGCCCGAGTTCCTTGCTCCGGCAATGCTGGATATCCTGCTGTAAGTCCTGGTATAGTTTTTCTGCCCGTTGGTTCATGGATCAGTAGTTGGTAACCCTGGTTAAGAATATCGGCCAGTTGTTTCATGAGTTGTACTTTATAATACGCGGTCATAGGAATCAGTTGTCCATTCGAAATCAACTCACCTGCCTGGTAGCCATCGATAAAATGAATGGAGACCACCTGGGACTTATGGACACGAAAAAATTCATTGACAGGAAGGTCGTTTAATATTTCCTGCAGGCTGTGATAGGTCCGGAGTTTTGTTGTGCGGGTATGGATAACCGTTTCCTCACCATGTTTGGTAACATGGGTGATTTCTTCAAAAGGCACATTCACCACATGACCTTTGGATAATATTGTAAATGAAGTTTTGGGATCAAACTTCAGTAACTGCCCTTTTTGTATTAATTCCTGTTGCATCGTCTTACATATTCTTTTTTCAAGTCCCTTTTCTTTTCCCCCTCCTTCGGAGGGGTTAGGGGAGGCTTTTAAAAATGGGGACGGCTGCTTATTACCGCCCCCTTGATTGCTTGAGAAAACTGAACTGCTGTACATATTTAAAAAGGAGGAAGGCCCGATAAGGACGGCCTCCCTTCCTTTGATCATAGCAGAGGATGTAGAAACATCACCTGAGTAATTGGCTTCGTAAATAAGTTAAAAGAGGGAGACTGTTACCTGCAGTCTCCCTTCCCCTTAAGTGGATGAAAGTGGAAACCTTCCTCCGTTCCGGAATTTCACCGGCTGTTTATGAGAAAACCATCTGCTTAAAAAACAATAAAAAAGGGTGATATAGAAATATCGCCCGACGTGACTCATTTTCACACACAGGACGTCACATGAGAAAATAATTTCAAAAAGAGGGAATACCCGACCGCTCGGAATGCTTCCCTGCAACCAAAACTCTCTATGAGAAAACTTATGTAAAGAACTAGCTAGCGTTTCGAAATCTTGCCCTCTCCTTTAGGAGAGGGTTGGGTGAGGCGATTCGCGTCGATACCGCACTGCAACCACTCTTTATATTTTTTTTCACTCGGGGTATAACCCACCGGATTATTAAGCAACCTTTCTTCAGGGCTTAACGCCACATATAAGGGCTGAGTCACCTGCTTAAAATTTTCCGCCTGGAATGCCGCCCATTTCTTTCCAAATTTTGCATCATCCACATACAGTGATACCAGTACATAATTTTCTTTAATAAGTTGTTTTACTTCCGGAAGTGTCCATACATTTTCTTCCATCTTCCGGCAATTCACGCAAGCCCAGCCGGTAAAATCGATCAGCAGGGGTCTATTTTTTTCTTTAGAAAGCGCAATGGCTTTTTGATAGTCATTGATTACATCTGGTTCCAATCCTTTGTGGTTATTTGTAATAAGGCTATAAGACTGTGGCGGCGGAAACCCACTCAGCAGTTTAAGATTTGAGCCGCCGAGTCCCGGCACCAGGTAAATGACAAATAAAAAGACCAGTGTTCCAGATATGATTCTACTTCTCGAAATATTAAATTTACCATACCGAAAAAACCATTGAATGTTGAAGAGGTACATTGAAAAACCAAGGGCTATCAGCACCCATAACCCGATAAACACTTCTCTTTTTAGCAAACCCCAGTGCTCAACGAGATCGGCATTGGATAAAAATTTTATCGCGAGCGCGAGTTCGATAAAGGCGAGCGACTTTTTTACTGTAACCAGCCAGCCACCGCTCTTGGGGATCTTCGATAACCATTGTGGAAACATGGCGAACAAAGCGAATGGCAATGCCAGTGCTAATCCAAATCCTCCCATACCTGCGGTCAGCTCCCAGGCATTGCCTGCTGATGAAAGTGCATTCACCAGCAGGGATCCTAAAATTATTCCCGTACAGGAAAAAGATACAATTGCCAAGGTAAGAGCCATGAAAAAGATACCGCTGCGGCTTCCGGCAGCATTGGACACCGCAGACGGTAATCTTATTTCAAATGCTCCGAAAAATGAAAGGGCGAACAGAATAAAAACTAAAAAGAAAAATACGTTCACCCAGGGATTGGTGGAAATGATATTAAATATCTGCGGATTGATATTGCCGATTAGGTGAAAGGGTACAGAGGCAACCAAATAAATTAAAAAGATAAAGAAACCATATAAAGTCGCATTTCGGATTGATTGCTGTTTTGACTTTGCTTTATTGCCAAAATAGGAAACCGTCACCGGTATCATCGGGAAAATACAGGGAGTCAGTAAAGCAATGAGTCCACCTCCAAATCCTATCAGAAATATCGCAAGCAGACTTTTATTTTTCGTTGGTGTATCACCGCATTCATTGATAGGCTTTTCGATATTTACTGATGTGAGCTGCAGATTGTTTTCTTCACGAAGTCTGATCTCTTTAACTTCTTCAATCGGCAAAAACTCTTTGTTATTTGATGCAAAACCTCTCACCGTTACATTTAAAGATGCAGGAACTTCACCCATGATGGTAATCAGTTGCGTATAGGTGAACGACTGTTCATATACCACCATCTTATTATTATCGAATACGGGATCGGTTATAGTTAATGGTATTTGATCATAATTAGC
Source organism: Chitinophagaceae bacterium (assembly GCA_044221225.1). GTDB lineage: Bacteria > Bacteroidota > Bacteroidia > Chitinophagales > Chitinophagaceae > JJ008. The sequence goes on along the minus strand of JBGAPQ010000003.1, from coordinate 287,819 downwards.
ATTAGCTAACTGTATATTGACATCATCAACTGAAATTTCTATTCCTGTCGCATCTTTATTATGCGCATACACATGCCAGCCTTTAGGAATGTTGCAGTTAACAGAAATCAAAAAAGAGGATTCAGTGACCTTGGTGGACGAAATAGTAAGTGTAACGTTTGTCTGCTGGCAGAAAACCGCAAGTTTTATTGTGAGAAATAATATGGTGAAGATTAGTTTTTTCATTATTTGAAACTGACGCTTAAAACACCAGGTGTTTCGCGGAGGCGGTATTCAACCTCTCTGTACAGGTGTTTATGATAAGTTATGAGTGTGGCTTCTATAGACAGGCAGCAACTGCCATAGCGTACCTGGATCCCGCATATCGGAAATCCTCCAAGTGATTGGATAATTTTGGATTCCATTCCGGGCTCATTTACGCACTCTACCTGCACGATCTTATCCGGCCATAGTCCTCCGCCTGAAACTGCAGAATGATTAGTTGTTCGCTGAGTACTGCAACTCAGGAGTGCAACTAATAATAATGAATAGATAAATCCCATGCAGTCAGTTCAGTGATTAGTTCAGTTCTATCGAAAATGATTTATTTGTCGGCGGCAGGCATTGTTCATCGTTGCAAACCATAAATATCACAGTGCCGTTGATGCTTGTCTTCACATTCGCTTTCACCTTTATCTTTTGAGTGAATTCTACGTTACCATCAAAGTATTTTACATCCACACCAAATACATCCTCATATTTTTTTATCAGCTTTCCTAACTCATCTATTTTTCCTTCAACCGAAATCAATGGATTCTTATTAAAGGAAATCTTTGTTGGCAGCGGACCGCCATCTGGAGTGTTTTGAGAATAAATATGCCAAGGATTGTTGACCGAAGCGGTAATGTGTATCTCATACTCTTTATCACCTGTTTTTTTGGAAGTAAAATTCCAGGAAACGGGTGACTGAGCTATGACAATAAAAGGCGCAGCCAGCATTTGGATGGCAATAAGACAATACTTTATGCTCATAGTTAATTAAGAGACTTTTTTTGGGGGAAAAAGGGGGAATGGCGGGACTTCAATTTACCTGGATCCCAATCTTCTTATAGGCTGGTAATCTATAAAGTTTACGTCTTTGCTTAAATGATGATCTAACATTGGTTCCTCATTTACGAGGTCGGTGCTCAAATATTTCTTATTACTGTCCGGCAATACGGTGACAACTACCGAATCTTTTCCCAGCTGCTGCTGCAGTTTTATTGCACCGAGTACATTCGCCCCGGATGAAATGCCTGTCGCAATTCCGAGCTGCCTAGCCATTTTCTGAGCCATGATAATCGAGTCCCCATCACTAACAGAAACCACTTCATTCAATCTGTCAAATTCAACGATCGCCGGAATAAATTCATCAGAAATACCCTGTATTCTGTGTGATCCGACTTTAAATCCCGTCGTTAGTGTAGGTGATTCCGCTGGTTCTAAAGGGTGCACTTTTATGCGAGGATCTTTCATTTTTAAGAACTGCGAAATCCCCATCACTGTACCACCTGTACCAACACCCGCAACGAAAGCGTCTGGTCTTAAACCAATACTCTCTAATTGTTCCCAAATCTCAGGCCCCGTCGTCCTTTGATGAGCTTCCGCATTAAGATAGTTTTCAAATTGCTGCGGAAGGAAAATATTTTCATCCTGTTTCTTCATTTCATCTGCCATCCGTATCGATCCAAGAAACCCTCCTTGCTCTTTAGAAACTAAAATAATTTCGGCTCCAAAACTCTGTATGATAGAAATTCTCTCTTTGCTTAACCAATCGGGCATTATAATGGTGACTTGATGGCCCAATGATCTGCCGATCGCACTAAATGATATTCCTGTATTACCGCTGGTTGCCTCGACAATTTTGTCGCCAGAATTTATTTCGTCTCTTTCATAAGCCCTTTGCAAAATATAAAGTGCCATCCGGTCCTTGATACTGCCTGTCAGGTTATAATGTTCACATTTTGCAAAAATTCTGGCTTTTTCCCCATTGCACAAATAACTAATCTCAAGCATAGGAGTGTTTCCCACAAGGTGCCAGAGATGCGAGAATTTCTTTTCATTGACGGTACGCGGAGTCGATTCTTTAATCATTTGCGCAATATAACTTTCGGTGAATTTGATTTTAACCCAGATACACCAGTCCATAATTTTAGTGCACGAAAAATAAATTCATATAGTACTGCTCTCTTACTAAATCACCTGTCATTATTTACCCTAGTCACTCCAATGGCTGGCTAGAGTTGATTTTCAATAGAGTGAAATTGACCTGTTATGTAAACGGGTAAAGCACCAAATTAGTTTTTCCCTCCCCTCAGACAAAGTCAAGATTTGGTGAAGAATAGCTTTAATTTTATTGTTTGTCATAAACAGCCTTAATTTCATAACTGGGTGTTGTTAGTACCACAACTAACTCTTTTCCTTGACTACTTAATTTCCATGTTTGCGAAAGTTTGTATTCAATTTCATCAGGCTTGTCTGGTTTACTATATGCCGATACAGTTGTCATAGTGTCTCCTCCTGATGACCACGTTATAGAAGATGTCTTTGTCTTTTTACTGGGCATTACATAGGAACATGGTTTTCCATCCATGCTAATTGTTTCACTGGTGGTTACCTCTTCATTATTGTCATGAACAGTGATTCTTCGTATAGCTATAGAATCATTCCTTTGAATGATATCAAATTGCTTCACTGCAGCATTTTGGGGCGCATTGCCAAACGCACTTTTATCGACATTTAGCTTCCAGGTGCCTGTGAAATCTGATCTTATTGGAGCCAAATTAATTAACGAGGTCAACATGATAAATATTGGACTGATTAAGAACATGGCCCGAATTTTTGTCATTCCCTTAATTGATTTTTTCATGAAATTTAGTTTTAAGCTGGCTAATTCATTGTTTTAGATAAAAATGGTGTATAGCGGATTTTCATAAAGCTTAAATGGAATGATATCCGATTAGGGTTTTTCTGCCGCGGTTCACTCCTCACAATATTTTAATTAGGAAGTACTTTTTTATTAACACTTTCCTTTCCCATCCATTCAGGCCATGGCATTCTTTTTAAGTAATAGTCAAAGAATTGTTTCATGCGAATTGTAAAATCAAGTTGGGTTTTATCGGTTCCTAGTGTATGAGCCTGGCCGTCATATTGAAGCATCCATACCTTCTTGTGCAGGCGCCGAAGGCCTGTAAAGAATTCAACTCCCTGGCTCCAGGGTACATTCTGATCTTCTTTGTTATGCATGATCAATAAAGGTGTGCTCACATTATTGGCGCGGAAAATGGGAGAATTCCTGATATATCTGGAAGGATCTTGCCATAGAGTAACCCCCATACGCGTTTGGGCTATTTCTACAAATTGATGGGAATCAGAGTAAGTATATGTAATAGACCCGTACCTGCTTATTATATCCGAATTTCCAGCGCCAGATACGGCAGCAGCGAACAAATTGGTTCGGGTAACAAGATAATTGACCTGGTATCCACCCCAGCTATGACCCTGGATGCCCATATGTTTTCTATCAACCCATGATTTTGCGCTTAACATTTTAGCAGCAGACACTACATAATCATAGGCGCTTTCCCCCGGATCGCCCACCGTATAGTGAATATCAGGACAAAACACAAGATAACCCTGACTTACAAAAAATGGAATATTTATCGCTCCTCTACTTAGTTCCGGTTCCAAATAAATATTGAGACCGTCACTCACACGTTCATAAAAATAAAGTATGACCGGATACTTTTTTTGGGGGTCAAAATTTTCTGGTTTATAAAGAATACCTTCTGCCTCCTTTCCCTTAAAAGTTTTCCATTTGACCAGTTCACTTGTCAGCCAATTAAATTTCTTTTGAGGGCTTAGTTGTGTTATTGGTGTAAAGACTCTAAAATCGCTCGTGATTTGCAAGTTAGGGTACTCCCCTATATTCATTCGCTTAATTAAATATACGTCTGCCTTTTTGGCTTTTAACAGGAAGTTAGCCCAGATAGAGTTGGCCCCGATAATAGGTTCAGGAAAATAGAATACATCTGGAGACATAGATAATTTTATAGGCTCCTTTGTTGAACCGATCTTTGTTCTGTAAAATCCATTGAACTTGTTGGTTTCATCAAATGCACACAAATAAATTGTATCATTTAGTCCAACTGAGGGGGAATCTGAAGAGTTTCCACCGTTACAATATACATATCGGAAAACAATTTTATTTTTCCGACCATAGCCCTGTGTAATATTGACTGGTGGTTTCAGTCCGTCAGGATCAACCCTCCAAATATCATATCGGTCGTAAAGCAAAACTGATTCATCATTACCAAACCATACTGCTGAGCCATAAGAGCTCGGTGAAGCTGACACATCATTATTTTCGTTAAATAAAGATGTCCGGATATGACTACTTATATTTTTTATCGTTCCTTTTTCTATATTATATGTAAACCAGGCTTTTCCCCCCTGATCATACCAAAGTAGATATTTACTGCCTGTAGAAACTTGAGGGTTGGCAACAAACGGAAATTGTTTCTTTATAACCCTGATCGACCCATCTATCGTGCTGATTAGATAAATATCTGATCTGCCGCCATAATTCCAATTAATCTCCATTAAATTGCCATAGGGAACGGCCAATGCATATTCACTATTTCCCCCGTTTATTAACTGGACACCCCTGAAAAAACTTTTTCTCCCCTCTAATCGAACAACCTTTTTGTCGACTGCAGATAAATTTATAACAGCAGTATAAATTCTATATTTCTCTTGGGCATTCGAATAATCAATTTCCGGGGCTAAGACGGAGTCCTGGTAATTCCAAATATGAACGCCCACGTCTTTCAATGCTGGAACATCATTCTCTAAATTTCTTTTTAAACCAAAGAATAATTTTTGTCCGTTGGGACTGAATTGCAACTTGTTCTTTGCAACGTAAAAGCTATCTCTCATACCTAAACTCTGATCATCTAATAATAACCTGGCTTTATCCAATCCAGGTTCATAAAGCCAGATTGCATTCTTTGTACCTTTATTCTGCACTTTATTCTCTGACAAAAAAGCAACACACGTTCCCGTTTCATTAAATGCGTAGTTGGAAGACTTTTCACCTTCCCAGATAATTTTACCCGTCCCTTTCTCAAGATCTGCAAGTTCTAAATTTATCATCTTGGCACTATCCTTACCTTGAGTTCTTTCCAATAATAATTGCTTGCCGCTACCACCAAAAGAATAGTCATTCACTCCGATATACTTCTTTTTTTCACCGGAAGCAAGGTTATACAAAAGCAAATCTTTTGAGAATTGCTGTATAACTAGCCAACTTCGGCTATTATTTGCCGCCAGTTTAAATGACCGGGTATTGGGTATAAATAACTCTTTTAAAGTACTTAGTTCTAAAATGCAGAGGCTATCTCCCCGGGTGAGGAATATGACACGGCTTGCATCATCTGTAAATGATGCAAATGATCCGTATTTTTTCACCACAATTTCTTTTTTAAAAGAATTATCCGCAGACTCAATAAATAGGCTCGTCTCGGAATTTTCTGATTTAATCAGGTATAATACATATTTTCCGTCGCTACTGATTGCTTCGTCAGAAATTTGTGGCCACATCCCACAATCGTCAATGCTTAAAGAAGGTTTTTGTGCGACCACAAATTGTACAAAAAAGCACTGGATAAAAACTACTATAAGACGCTTCATGTATTTGTATGTAATTTCGATTTTAATTACTTAAACCCTATTAGTACTTTAAAAAGGCATTTTTCACCCTCGCATTAATGGTTGGTTTGATTACTCTTTTTTTTCGCCACTCGAAGGCACACCCCAGGTAGGCTCACCTTTTTTCATTTTTTCAATTGTCGTTTGAAAAGTTTCTATTTGCGACTTATTATTAAACCGCAGTGCAACGCTTAATGCTCTCTCTTCTCCCTCGATTGCTTTTTTCGTGTCTTTCTTTTCATTAAACAGGTAGCTAATTTTATAGATAAGATTCGCGTAAGTGTCCATTACATTAGGCAAAGTATTGGTGCTGTCTGTATTCCTTTTTATCACACGTTGGGTCCATTCCAATGAGGTTTGCAGTTGCCCCTTATCCGTCGAATACAAAAACATTTGCCATGACCTATCCGTTAATTCGTCATCGTCTGAATAAAGCACATACTTATCAACAAACTTCACTGTGCATGCAGAAAACTCCGGCCAATCCTGCTTAAAACTGTACCACCTGATTTTTGCCTCTGTGATAACACGATCCGAATAATAACTATTGTATTTCTGTTTTATGGTGTTGCCTAACTTGTTCCAGTCTGGAATAATAGCAGATTTTGAGGCAGCTCTTAAAGAAGGTTGAACTTCTTCCATGGATATAATGTAATGCGCCATTAATTCCACATAGCTTGAATCTTTCATCAATCTATCAATTTTCTTAGCGTTTTTATATAACATCCAAAATCCCTTATCGTCTGTCCCTGAAGTATACCCTTTTATAAAATCGAGATTCTCTTTAGTAAACAGTTTGGATTTCTTTAAATTAATTAAATAGTTATTGATAAAATCCTGTGCAATTACTCTACCAATATCCTTATCCCCCAATCTATATGCTGTATTTGCGAGATACTTCATTTTCGAATAATCTTTAATTCCTTGATTATATTTTGCCATCAGCGTAAAATATTGCTTTTCAGGATTAAGGGCATCAGCCATCAATTCGACAAATTTTTGTACGCTATGATAACCTACCCCTTGATGGACAAGCTCTCCTGCAGGCGAAATAAAAAGAAATGTGGGATAAGCACTGACTTTATAATCCTTATTAATTGCGTTTGCGTCTGAATACCATTTTTTTATTGACTCATCATCCACTTTCGAAGTATCCATCTGTACCTTTACTGATATGAAATTTGAATTTGAGAAACTGGAAACAGTGTCGTTTGTATAAACTCTTTTATCCATTAATTTACAAGGTTGACACCATGTTGCATAACAGTCGACAAAAAGGTATTTATTTTCTGTCCTTGCCTTTTCTTTGATTTGTTGCCATGTCAATCCCTTTTCAAAGCTTATACCTTTTGATTGTGCCGAGCAAGTATTTGCGACAAAAAAAAGCAAAAAGATAGCTATCACAGTGTGATGAGTTTTCATTATATACAGTTTACTCTTTGGTAGTTCTAATATCCTGGGTTTTGAGTAAGATTAGGATCTGCCTGAATTTCGCTTAATGGAATCGGATATAAACTGGCCGTTGTGACCCAGGTTCCTCCTTTTTGAGGACAGACGATGGTCATAACCGGATCAATATTTGCTGTCCTCTTAAGGTCAAACCATCTATGGCTATATTCAGTAAAGAGTTCATATTGCCTTTCCCTTAGAATAGTTGAGATCAACGATGCCTGAGTATTGCTAGATGTGTTTGGCAAACCAGCTCTATTTCTTATAACATTTACGTCAGTTTGGGCGCCAGCAAGATTTCCTTTCTGTGCTCTGGCTTCGGCGCGTATCAGATACTGTTCTGCAAGTCTAAAAATAACAGGATATTCAGTTGCTGGATTCCCTGTATTTCGTTTATACTTATATGGGTAATAATAGGTTTTCGCGCCTATTGTCAAACTTCTGATCCAATTTGCCTTCCTGAGATCTCCTGATTCAAAACCCAATGCTAAGGAATCTCTTAATGTGATCGGGAAGCCTCCAGTTGGACCACCATTATTAAGGTAAGTAGTTAAGAAAGTGCCCCCATCTGGAGTATTGAAACCGTTATTAGGTCGCTCTAGTTGCCAGATTGCTTCCATAGAAGTTGCAAGAAACACATTATTTAAATTGGAAAGCAAAATATAGTTTGAATTATTGATTATAGACGTTGCTTCAGCCTCGGCGCTATCCCATTGCTGCAGGTATAAATAGACTCTTGCTAACAATGCAGAAGCTGCCCCTTTATTTGGCCGTACCCTGCTTGTTGTAGTCACTCCGCTAGCATCCAAATAATTATCTGTCAAAAGAGTTTGAGCATCTTTCAAATCAGCAATGATCTGGAGATAAACTTGATCTTTGGGTGATCGGCCTATCGTTGCATTGATCTGATAGTTTGTTGTGAGTACCAATGGTACATCACCATAAAAATTTACTAAATAAAAATAACAGAAAGCACGAACAAATTTTGCTTCACCCATTAATTGTCGTGACATTGCCGGCGTAAGTCCTGTTGAGACAGTAATACCTTCAATTGCAGAATTAGCCTGGTAAATACATTTATAAAGAGCGGGCCAAACTGAACTTCCATCATTACTTAGGAGTGTATTAACGTAAGTATGATTTGTAGTAGTATTAGTTGAAGCAGGGTGTAGTTTCAATTCGTCGGCTGATAAGCCGCCATAAACTGAAATTCCAAAATTTCCACCTCCTATAGTATTCCCATTCATAGTGACATATATGCCCGTTAAGGATGCTGCAGCAGTCGAGTTAGTACTATAAACAGATTCACTAACCAAGCCGGTAATAGGGGGAGGGACCGTAACAAATTTCTTACAACTAATATTTGTTAAGGAAATGCCTAGTGCAATTATGCAAACAAAAGATTTCATATAATTTATAGTTTATGCTCGTTTATTAATATCTCAATTAAAAGCTTATAACGAAAGTTGGATTCCGGCTGTGACTACTTTTAATGGAGGAAGCACGGTTAAGGATTGATTTTCCGGATCCATACCTTTATAGCTTGTCAGGGTTAACAGATTTTGCCCCTGCATGTATATCCGACAATTACTAAGACGCAACTTCCGACTCCATTTATCTGGAAGCATATAGCTGATGGAAACATTTGAAAGTCGTATATAAGATGCATCTGTATAGTAAAAATCACTTTGCTGGGCATAAGTATATGCATTGTAAACTTGTCCATAAGTTTGCGTAAACTTTTGCGATAATCCATTCATAATTCCTGAAGGGTAATTGGATCCAAATCCGGGCGGACCGGCTTGTACTAAATGATTAATGCCAATCTGTTTTCTAAATTGAAACATAAAATCCAAGGCAATCCTTTTGTACTGAAGGGTGTTTTCAAAGGCTCCATAATACTTTGGCGCCGTATTTACAGTTGAAATTGCGTCGTTTGGAAAAGAAGGGGAATAAGTAGGATCGCCTTTAAAATTACTAAACTGAAATAGCCCAGTAGTGTCATTTATCCCGATTAGGTGATATACGCGTTTAATTGTTATTGGTTGTCCTATAATAAAGAGGTTCTTGTAGGCAGAATTTGAGAGATTAGGATATGAAATCAGTTTATTACGTCCTATCGTAAGATTAATAAAGCTTGTCCATTTGAAGTTCTCGGACGTAACATTGATGGTTGTAATTGAAAATTCAAATCCATGATTTTGAACTTTAGCACGAAGATTAGCCGTAATTGTAGTGAAGCCCGCTAGTGCTGGTAGGGGATAAACCAGTAATTGATTAGAAGAGCGATTTAAGTAATAACTTGCGCCGATTAAGAATCTGTCATTTACGAATCCCAAATCAAGACCTATTTCGGCTTTTTTGGTCTCCTCCCATGCCAAATTTTGATTAGGCAATCTCAAAGGAATAAGGCCAGTTGTGCCTTGATAAGATACCGAGGTGCTACCGAATAAATTATGAAAACGATAATCCCCAATTTGGTCGTTGCCTGTGGTGCCGTAACTTGCTCGCACCTTGCCAAAGCTCAAAAATTTAATATTTTTCATGAAGCTTTCTTTAGAAAAAATCCAAGCAGTTCCAACCGAGCCAAAATTATTGAACTGACTATTTGCACCAAACCTGCTCGAGCCGTCTCTACGCATGGTTAAATTCAGTAACAATTTATTTCTGTAATCGTAATGAAGTCTTCCAAAAATAGCATTGTATTTATAGTTTACATTTGTTACAGAAGCAATTGACAACGTAGGTGCTGCCTGGATATTTTCAAGCATGGCATCACTTGCATATCCGCTTCCATAGATTATTTGTCCATTATTTTTGTTTGACTGAAATGTACTTCCGAGTAATGCTTCTATATGGTGCTGACCACAGTTAATTTTATAATCAGCTTGCGGTTCAATGATCCACGAAAAGATGCTGTTATTGGTAAAAGCAGAATATCCACTTGGAGCATACGCTGGATCTTGAGATGAAATTGGCGTTGTTTTAATCTCATTTACCTGCATATTGGTGTATCCAAGGCTGGTTTTAATCTCCAAATTTTTAAACAACTGATAGCTTAGGACGGCATTACTAACAAGGTTACTGGTATGGGCCTTATATTTTTGCAATGTGAGGGACATGGGATTAAACCATGTTGAACTAGCCCAATTTAAACTACCATCTGAATTGTAAATAGGTGGTGCAACCGGGGAAGTATTCACAAAAGCTGTTAAATCAGTGGATGGCAAATTACTATTATCCTGAAGAAAATTTCCGGTTAGAATTAATTTGAACTTTTTATCAAAAGAGATATTAATTATACTAAAATGCGCAGAAACTTTTTGATCGGCGCCGTCAAAAGGAAACACTGTAGACTCCTTGTGATAACCGACTCCAAAAAGATATTGCAAATTCTGCGTGCCTCCTGAAAAATTTGTTTGAGCATCTGTATAATGTGCAGTCCCGCCAATTATCAGTTTTTTCCAATCGGTATACCGGGCTGTATCCCAAACCAATAAATCAGGAGCATCAAAGGTTGAGGGTATAATGCCATCATCGTTAAATGCTTTATGACGCATCTGAAGATACTGTGAAGTATTTAGCCAATCCATTCTGGTTGGAGCTACACCTGTGCCCGTATATACATTTACATCCCATTTCATTTTACCTGTAACTCCCTTTTTTGTAGTGATCAGGACGGCTCCGTTTGCAGCCCTCGAACCATAAATTGCAGTAGCGTCCGCGTCCTTTAAGACAGAAACACTTTCTATGTCAGAAGGGTTGATAAAATTCAATGGATTACCAGCTATCGCAACTCCTCCCGAAGCAGGATTAACGTTACCTAACATTTGGGAAGTGTAAGGAACTCCATCTATAATATAGAGAGGATCGGTACCATTGGCGATACTATTCTTCCCCCGAATTTGTACTGTGAAGGAGCCGCCCGGCATACCGGTGTTTTGCGTAATGAACATCCCTGGCACACGACCTTCGAGCGCAGCAAGAACATTTGAAACTGGTTGTTGTGAGATTGTTTTTGCGTTGATCTTGCTAATGTTACCAGTTTCTTCTTTGTCCTTGACATTATAATAGCCCGCATTTTTAATTATTACTTCCTGACCTATGCCAATTTTCGTCACCGTCGCAATCTCACCCACATCTCCTTTTCCATTCACCTTCACTTCAATCGTTTCTACGCTCACCCCAGTGATCACCAAGGTCGCATTTTCGTCCACATTGTTCAAAGTGAAATAACCACTTGCATCTGTTGTGGCACCATTACTTGTTCCTTTAACTACCACTGAAGCAACAACTCCCTCACCATTTTCATTCACCACTCTTCCCTTTACGGTGATCGGGGGTGGAAGTTCATTAATGGGAGGAAGTAGTACCTTTGGTTCGTTGGGTTTTTCTTTTACTACGATAATCCGGTCAATGATCTCGTAACTAAGTGGTTGACCAGTAAAGCAGGCATCGAGCGCCCTGTCAAGGCTCGCATTTTCCAGGCGGATGGTAACATTCTTCGTGTTACTTAAGAGTGATTCGTTGTAGGCAAACGTGAACCCGGTTTGCCTTTTGATCTCCTTGAACACTTCTTTCAACGGCGCATCAGTAACCTTCAGGGTCACCTGCTGGGAATGCCCATTAGCGCTGGCCGTAAGGCAAGCCGATAGTAAGATGATTGCTGTGATTTTCATAATCCTCAGCGTTTTGGTTAGACCCCGTTTTACAGGGGCACAAAGAGCCTTTAATACCATAACTTTGTTTTAGTTTGGGTTATACAATAAGCAGTCTGAGAGGACTTAAATTTATTGGGTTAGCCCAGACATCCGGCCAGAGGTGTTCAAGCACTTCTGGCTTTTTGCTAAGCCAACTTAAGAGCTAACTTTTATAGGTAGGTTATAGGTTTATTTAAATACCGTCACTTTCTTCCCTTCGATCTCATAGCGCACCCCGCTAGTCAGTTCCAATACTTTCAGTACATTTTTCAAGCTCGTGGATCTGTTTGCTTCCAGGTGAATCTTTTCATTAATACTGCTGCTGGCATACACAACATCAAGATCATACCAGCGGGCAAGTGATCGCATGATAGTTTGTACATCCGCACTTTCAAAAGAGAAGAAACCATTTTTCCATGCCATCACTTCTTCGAGGTTCGCATCTTTCACTACTTTAACTGTAGTCCCGACCTGAGCCTGTTCTCCAGGCTTCAATACCACATCTTTTATTTTCACTGAACCTTCAAGTAGTGTCGTTTTGACTACTGCTTCATCGCTATATGCATTGATATTAAAATGCGTACCCAGCACTTCGACGATTGATCCGTTCACTGAAACTTGGAATGGCTTAGTTGCATTCTTGGCTACTTCAAAATAGGCTTCACCCGTGATCTCAACTTTGCGGGCATTGCCCGTGAATGCAACCGGGAACTTGATGCTTGATGCCGAGTTCAGCCATACTTTCGATCCATCAGCTAAAGTTGTCGCATATGTTTCTCCTTTCGCAGTTGAAAGTGTATTGTAAAGAACTTCATTTGTACCTGATCCGGATTGATATACTAGCTGCCCGTCTTTATTGATCACTATTGTTCCGCCTTGTGTAGTTAACAGTCCTGCCATTACACTGTCCAGTACTATCTCTCTTCCATCAGCAAGTGTCAGCTTCGCTTTATACTTTCCGGGACCGACATCATTTTTAAAACGTTCATCTTGTGTTTTAGCAATTGTTGCTCGATTGCTTTTATTAAAAAACGCGAAGTAAGAACCAACTCCCAATGCAATGATGATCGAAGCCGCTACCGCAATTCGTTTTAGCCAGTTGATCCGACGAACAGGAACCTGTTTCTTTTCAAGAATTTTTTCCAGTATCCTCTGCGAATCAGTTATGACTTCCCCGTCACCTTCATATCTTTCCCATGCAGTATTAAAAAGCTGCATCATTTGATCTTTATTGGCATCGTCATTTACCAGTGCTGCCAGTTCTTGCTTTTCAACTTCACTGGCCCTCTTTTCAAAATAAGCGGTGAATAAATACTCCAGTCTTTCTTGATTCATAAATATTTAAAGATTTGATAACCGCCTCTTTCAAAGAGACGTTAAAATGACAAAAAAGGGGGAACGGCTAACAGGAAAACTAAAAATAAACGGGAGCGGATAAATTCGGTGATAGACTGCGAAGCCAGTTTGAGGTGGGTTTTGACTGATTCTTTGGAAATACCCAGTTTATCTGCCACTTCCTGGTAACTAAGTCTTTCATGGCGACTGAGCAGATAGACTTCCTTTCGCCTTGCGGGAAGGTTTTCAATGGCCTGGTCTATCAGTGATGAATAATCGGGTTGCTCGCTGGCCCCAGCTACGCTTAGTTTTTGATCTTTTTCGTAATCCCTTTTGCGGACCGATTCCTTTAATTGCTTTTTCAGTACATCAAAACACTGGTTGCGGCTAACCACGATCAGGTAGTGCTTAAAATTCTGAATCTCCGAAAGCGTTTCTCTTGTGATCCAAATTTTAAGGAACACATCCTGCATAATTTCCTCGGTGAGTTCCCTGGATTCAGTGATCCGGTAAACATAACCCGCGAGCAACTGGTGCCAGTGATTAAACAGCTGCGTAAATGCAGCTTCATCTCCTGCGGATATGCGCAAAAGGATCTCTTTTTCATTATATGTGGAAGGCGCTTGCACGCCCTAAAAGTAATGGAAAATTAATCTATGTGCTGTCTGACTAGCAACAATGAATACTGCTTTAACATTTGTAAAATGAAGATTTTGAGGAAACTATGGAGTATCTTGTACACATTAATGGTCCTCTACCTTATCTAGGTAATAAACCACTGTATAATAGCCTTCATACAGATTTTGCACATTAGATAGTTCCATTTTGGCACTGCTAAGTTTATCGATCAAATAATCGTCATCTGGGGCTTTGATAATACTATCGGTAACTATGATCGGAAAACTGTTTTGAATTTGTTGAACAGTATAGATCTGAATGCTGTCAGCTTTGAATATTTTCCAGTATTGAGTGTTGATATCTTTGATTATTTTTTTAAGCTGGCCATCTTTTGATATTTCAATTTTATCAACCTGCCAGGTTCCCTGCAGCTCGGGTTTATCTTTATCATGTTCAATGCTCCTTGAACAGGATTCCATGATTGAAAGCAGAATGATTAAAGCAGGAATTTTCATTTTTGGTTTTTGGATACACTGCAAATTAAAGACCATCCCGGAAAGATGGTCTTTATCAAATTTTGTCTAAGAGTTTTTGAGTAGGAACTACTTAATGAAAACAAATGTTGTTGATAATTTTGCTCACTGAGTATTAAGTTAATTTTGATCTATCTAACAGAAATTGTTTCACCTCTTCAAATTCAGGTTGGATAGCTGTACTCAGTTTTAATTTATTCATCAGGGGTAAAACTGCATTAGGTAGGTCCGGCGATTGACCAGTAGCTTTCTCCACAGCCTCGGGAAATTTTAATGGATGCGCGGTTTCAAGAAATATTCCTTTCTCATTATCATGTTCACAAATGTATTTCTCTAATGATAAGTACCCCACAGCGCCATGCGGATCCAAAGTGTATCCGGTTTTTTTGTAAACATTCCGGATCGTTTCGATCGTTTCTGAATCAGTGATACTATTTGAAGATAGCTTTTGTTTTATCTCTGGAAACTGATTATGAAATATCTCAAGAATGCGGACAAAATTGCTGGGATTACCAACATCCATGGCGTTGCTTAAGGTTGGAATTGTTTGTTTTGGTCTTAGTTCCTGCGTCTGTAGGTAACCGCTTATCACGTCATTATTATTACATGCCGCTATAAAATGTTTAATGGGTAAACCCGATTTCATGGCCATTATTCCCGCACAAATATTACCGAAATTTCCACTCGGCACGGAAATAACAGGCGGACGATCTTTTTCCATCCATTGCTTAAAGGCAAAGAAATAATAAAATTGTTGAGGCAGCCATCTTGCCACGTTGATCGAATTAGCAGAGGTCAGGAATAAGTTCCAATTTATCTCGCTATCCGCAAAAGCTTGTTTAACCATACGCTGGCAATCATCAAAACTCCCGGCCACTTCAAGTGCATGGATATTCTTACCTAAAGTTGTCAATTGCTTTTCCTGGACCTGGCTCACTTTCCCGGATGGATAAAGGATCACGACTTCTACCCCGTTAACTTCATAAAAGCCATGAGCCACGGCTCCGCCGGTATCACCCGATGTTGCAACTAATACGGTGATTTTTTTTGATTCATTTTTTACGAAATACCCAAGGCAACGGCTCATAAAACGAGCCCCCACATCTTTAAATGCCAGTGTAGGTCCATGGAATAATTCCAGTGACCAAATATTTTCATTGATCTCAAAGAGCGGCATTGGAAATGAAATGGTCTCAGTTACGATCTCAAATAATTTTTTTTCATCAATGGTTTCACCAACATAAGGTCGGATCACGCTGACAGCGATCTCTTCATTGGATAAATGATCAATGTTACGGATGAGATTTGGATCAATGGGCGGTATCTTTTCAGGAAAATACAAACCTTTATCAGGAGCTTGTCCCCTGATCGTTGCCTCTTTAAAATCTACAAACGATGATTGTTTATTAGTACTGTAATACAACATTTTCGAAATACGAATTAAGATAGACTATTTAACTATTGATATTTACCAGTTCCACCCCTTTCCTGCTGACCGTCGTCACATAAGTAAAAAACTCAACTCCTATCCCTGAATAGATCTCTTTCATCACAGCTTCCACATTTTTCGCCGTGTTTTCGTTCTTGCTCAGCATAAAAACCGAAGGCCCCGAACCTGAAATACCACCCCCCAATGCGCCGGCTTCTTTACTTTTCAGTTTCAATTCATCAAATCCTGGAATTAAAATACTTCTTATGGGTTCAATGATCACATCCTCCAGTGAGCGGCCGATTAAGTCATAATCGTTTTTCATGAGTCCGCTGACGACCCCCGCAATATTTCCCCATTGCCTGATCGCATCCTTTAATAAAATTTGTTGACGAAGCATCTGCCTTGCATCCGATGTCCTCACTTCAATTTGCGGATGAATAACGGTAACAAATAATTCAGGAAAAGGGATGGACACGATATCTAAAGGATGTATGGACCGGATAAGGCTCACTCCACCCATTATACAAGGGGCAATATTGTCTGCATGTTTAACACCTGAGGCAAGCTTTTCTCCATGCATCGCAAATTGCACCAGCTCGTCGGTACTGAAAATATTTCCAAGCAAGTAATTCGCAGCAACCGCCGCTCCGGCGGCGCTGGCTGCGCTGGAGCCAAGCCCGCTCCCTGGTTTGATATTTTTTTCGATCGTTATGTCAAACCCAATTTTTTTGTCCATTCGTTCAATAATGGATTGCAACACTACTCCGGCAACATTTTTTTGGGGTTCTGTTGGAAGGTTGAATTGGTCTTTATTGTGAATGATGATTCTGGGTTCGTTCAATAACGTCAGCTCCATGATATCAAAAGGCTCCGTCAGGCGAAGACCCAGGATGTCGAAACCGCAAACAAGATTGGCGACAGTTGAGGGGCTATGAATGCGAATTTTTTTCATTTTATATTCTTTATTTTAAACCTTGGCCGCCCGGATAATATCTGCAAACACTCCGCTCGCCGTCACCTCCGCTCCTGCCCCGGCACCTTTAACTACCAGTGGTTGTTCCTTGTACCGATCGGTATAAAACAAAACAACGTTATCCTTTCCATACAAATGATAAAGATCATGGGCCGGATCGATATGTTGTAAGCCAACTGCAGCCTTACCGGAATCAAATGAAGCGACAAACTTCAATTTACATCCCTCTGATTTTGCCTTTTCAAATATTTTCCTGAAATGCTCTTCGTGTTTTTTCATTTCCTGATAAAAATCCTCCACAGTTCCGTTCATACATGACTCGGGCAAGAATGAATTATTGGCAATCTCATTCATTTCGATCACTTCTCCGGCTTCACGTGCTAAAATGAGGATCTTGCGCATCACATCTGTTCCACTGAGATCCAATCTTGGATCAGGTTCCGTATAACCTTCATCCTGCGCCTGGCGCACGACTTCAGCAAATGGCCTAGACCCGTCATAATGGTTAAAAACAAAGTTCAACGTTCCGCTCAGAACTGCTTGCATTTTATGCACCGTGTCACCGCTGTGGACCAAATCATTTAATGTATTGATAATCGGTAACCCGGCACCAACATTAGTCTCAAATAAAAATTCACTGCTATATTCAACAGCCAGGTCTTTGAGCTTTTTATAATTGGGATAAGCCAACGAGGTAGCTACTTTATTACAGGCAACTACCGAAATACTTTTTCTCAACAACTGGCCATAGACTCCGGCCACCTCTTCGCTGGCGGTAATATCGACAAAGATCGAATTACGGAGGTTGCGGCCAATGATCGCTTCGACATAACCCTCCAGATCGGCATTCTCCCCGCGGTCGAGGCACTCCTGCCATTGTTCAAGGCCGATCCCTTCTTCATCGATGAGCATCTTGCGACTATTACTCAGTCCAACTACCTTTATCTGTAAATGTTTTTTCTGCTGAAGGAATTCTAATTGCATCTTTAATTGCCCGATCAATTTAGATCCGACATTTCCGGTCCCGATAATAAAAACATTAGCCTGCTTATATGTTGTCTCAAAGAATTCTTCGTGCAAAACGTTTATAGCTTTGCGAACATTTTTTGTTGAGATAACGGCCGAAATATTTTTCTCAGAAGAACCTTGTGCTATCGCGCGAATGTTGATGCCATTTCTCCCCATTGCGCCAAACATCCTTCCACTGATACCAGTATGATCTTTCATATTCTCTCCTACCAGTGCTACGATCGAAAGATCGGACTCTGCTTTCAACGGTTCCACTTTTTGCAACGCGATCTCATTTGCAAAAATCAGATCGACAGCATGTTTTGCTTTGGATAACATCCCGGAATCAATTCCTACGCAGATGGAATGTTCAGAGGAACCTTGTGTGATCAGGATTACATTGATTTTTTCATTACTGAGAGCTTCGAATAATTTTTTGGAAAAACCGGGTATACCGATCATACCGCTTCCTTCAAGGCTTATCAGGGAAATACTGTTGATACTGGAGATACCCCGGACAATATTCCCATTCTTTATTAAAGCAGACTCGATCATAGTTCCTTCATCCTGGGGACCAAATGTGTTCTTGATCCTAACGGGTATACCCTTCGTCATGACCGGCTGTATCGTAGGAGGATAGATCACTTTGGCTCCAAAATGTGATAGTTCCATCGCTTCTTGGTAACTGATCCGCGGAATGATGCGGGCATTGCTGGTGAGTCGTGGATCTGCAGTCATCATACCACTGACATCCGTCCATATCTCCAATACCGATGCATTAAGTGCTGATGCCAGTATCGCAGCAGTATAGTCTGATCCTCCTCTCCCCAGGGTGGTTGTTATTCCATCTTTATTCATGGCGATAAATCCTGGAAGGATTACCAAATTTGGTTTTTCTTTTGAGAAAAAGTCGACGATATTCTTATCTGTTACTTCAAAATTGACTTCAGCATTCAAGAAATTAGAATTCGTCAGGATCAATTCCCTGGCATCTTTCCATATAGCATTCATTCCCTCTGCTTTAAAGGTCTCCGTGATGATCTGGGAAGAAAGCCACTCACCATAACTTCCGATCCTGTCTTTTGAACGGGCAGTAAGTTCGCGCAATAAATAAATGCCGTTACAAATGTCTTCGATCTCATTACACGATTTTTTTATCAAACTTAATAATCGGCTCTGTTGTGTCACCGGTATCAATTGTTTTACCGTTTCAATATGTCTTTGCTCTATCTCGAACAACTTATCCTTGAAACTCTCGTCGCCGCTAGCTGCCCGTGCAGCAGCTTGTAACAAAAGATCGGTCACTCCGCCAAGTGCCGAAACAACAACAATTGTTTTATCCTTTTTGATAGCCTCTTTAACTATAGCGATCACTTTTCCGATATTATCAGAATTGGCGACGGAAGTACCACCGAATTTTAAGACTTGCATGATGTATGAATAAGATTATTTGAAGAAACAAAAGACTTAATTGAGTCTGACAGCGAATGCCCTATGGTAATATGAATATATACAACCCTTAACGGGTTGTTGTGGTTGTTGTGGATGTCAACCAAACAGAGGTAGTAGTATAAGTGTTCCTGTTTATCACAAGGATGCAATATAGTTCGAAACATTTGGAAAACAATTTTTCCGCTGAAATAATAAAAAATTAGGATTAAAACGTTACCAATTTTGTGTACGCGTTCCAAATGTTAAAGTCCGTAAAAAAATTTGTTTGTCTGATTCGCAACCTGACATTCGCGCCAGTTCTTATTTAATGCTTATCAAGAAAGGCTGAGGGTATGGCCCTGTGAAGCCTTGACAACCTATCAAATTTAATTTGATAAGGTGCCAATTCCAGCCCCGGCAGAATCGTCGGGGACAGATAAATCAGATCCAGCTTAATCATTCATCTACTATAAAGGGTAAGCTCATCTGGCAACAGGTGGGCTTTTTTATTTATGTAAACTGAAAGAATTTATGCAACAGGCAACAAAACTGATTCATTCTATACCGGTTGACGAACTCACCGGAGCGATCTCTGTTCCCATCTACCAGACCTCTACGTTTGTTCAGCAGTCTCCGGGTGTTCATAAAGGTTATGATTATGCACGGAGCAATAACCCTACAAGAGCTGTGCTGGAAAAAATGATCGCGGGATTGGAAGAAGGCCATAGCGGCTTTGCATTTGCCAGCGGTCTTGCTGCAATTGACGCCGTGATAAAATTACTCAACTGCGGAGACGAGATCATTGCAGTGGATGATATATATGGCGGGGCTTACCGGCAATTTGAAAAGATTTGGAAGCGTTTTGGCATTACTGTCAAATATGTTGATACAAGCGATGAATCCAATGTGGTAAAAGCGATCACTCCGGCTACAAAAATGATCTGGATCGAATCACCCACCAACCCGACCCTAAAGGAAACCGATATTGCAATCATTTCCGCTATTGCACATGCTCATGACTGTCTGTTATGCGTGGACAATACCTTCGCTACACCGATTTTACAGCAGCCCTTATTAATGGGTGCGGATATTGTTATTCATTCCGCGACTAAATACTTAGGAGGTCACAGCGATCTGATCGCCGGATTGGTCGTAGTCAAAGACTCTCTTCTGGCGGAGCATATCAAATTCATTCAAAATGCCTGTGGGGCTATACTGTCACCGCATGACAGTTGGCTCGTCATCCGTGGCATGGAAACCCTGCCGTTCCGTATGAGATTGCACTCTTATAATGCTATGAAAATTGCAGAGTATCTGAAGTCTCATTCATCAGTAGATAAACTGTATTACCCGAAGATCGGCGGGGGTATTGTTTCCTTCACATTGAATAACGACAGCGAAGAAGCAGCTAAATATTTTCTGACAAGAACAAAGTTATTCAAACTGGCTGAAAGCCTCGGCGGTATCAAGAGCCTGTCCTGTCATCCGGCAACCATGACCCATAAATCGATTCCGCAGGAAACAAGAAGGGCTTCCGGTGTGGCCGATAGCCTGATCCGTTTATCCGTTGGCCTGGAAGACGCTGAGGATCTGATTGAAGATATTAAAACTGCGCTACAATGAAACTAACCATTGGACTATTCGGATTTGGTGTCGTGGGAGAAGGTATATATAATGTACTGCAGCAAACGCCCTCCCTCAATGCAACTGTTAAGCTGATCTGCATTAAGGATCCAAGTAAGAAAAGAAATATCGATAAGAAATTTTTTACGACGAGTGCAGCGGATATACTGAACGATCCGGAAATAAATGTGGTCGTCGAACTTATCAATGATCCGTCTGAGGCTTTTACCATTGTGACGACTGCTCTCAGAAAAAAGAAAGCGGTGGTCAGCGCGAATAAAAAAATGATCGCGGAGCATTTAAAAGAGCTTCTGAATCTCCAGGAATCCAACCAGGTTCCTTTATTATATGAGGCGGCCGTCTGCGGGAGCATTCCCGTGATCCGCAATCTCGAAGAGTATTACGACAACGATCTGCTGGAAGGGATCTGCGGCATCGTCAATGGTTCTACCAATTATATCCTTACTAAAGTTTCGGAAGGAAGCAGCTATAAAGAATCTTTACTGCAGGCTCAGGCCAATGGTTTTGCGGAGACCGATCCGACCCTCGATGTCCGTGGCTTTGACGCAGTCAATAAATTGACCATTTTATTACTTCACAGTTACGGCATCCTCACTTTACCCAATAAACTGCTGGCTATTGGTATCGACAGGATTCATTCCTATGATGCAACATTTGCGGCCTCGAAAGGTTTTCAGATTAAGCTGGCCGCACAGGCAAAGAAATTTCCTGATGGTAAAGTGGCAAGCTTCGTGCTTCCTCAGTTTGTTACCAGCGATAGCCAGTTATTCGGTGTACGCAATGAATATAACGGGATGGTATTGCAGAGTTCTTTTGCCGATAAACAGTTTCTCTACGGCAAGGGTGCCGGCAGGTATCCCACAGCATCTGCCGTACTCAGCGATATCTCGGCACTTCGCTATGATTATAAATATGAGTACCGCAAATATTCACGTTCCGCGGGTGCAACGCTTGCTTCAAACTTCTACCTGAATATCTACGCCAGTTTTAACGCTATCACTGATATTGATCTTAAGGATTTTGAAATGATCGAGGAGTTCCGCACTCATACCGACAGAAGTTTTCTGACGGGCATCATCAGTTATCATAAATTAGTTCGCTCAAAATGGATCGGGTCTTCCTCCGTCAGCATCATCGTCTGTCCTGATGGCGTGATTGAAAGCATCGGTGAACTCCAGATAAGAAAGAAAAGTCTGGAACTGGCAGGGGTAAAATTCAAAGAACCTGTTATGGAAGGGATAAATCTTTTGAAAGATGATTGACGCAGTGCACGAGGCGGGTTAACCTAGGCTTTAATAGGTATTCGGTGCAAGAGTCTACAGGATTTTACGGCACTCACCTGCCGGTTAAAAGGGTCAGTCACCGAATTGAGGGAAGTACAAAAAGATGAATTCTTATTTAAATACTGGGTATAATAAGATCCGTTTATATCTATACTAAATTTTTTCAATTAAAATCATTGCTTTTCTTTTTACTGTCTCATGACCTGTTAAAAGTGCAGAAAAATATATTCAATCAATACACCCCTGTACATTTGCGCCCATGAAAAAAATAATCTTTGCCTTATTACTGACATCTAATGTTGCCATCGCACAAAACGAGATCGAACTTGATCCCATCACCATTTCTGCGACTCTTAATCCTACGAACTCTTCCCGTACCGGTCGGAACATCATTACAGTCCCCGGATCTTATTTTGATAAACTTCCCGTCAGTTCACTCGATGAATTGCTTCGTTATGTTCCCGGAGTGGAGGTCCAGCAACGCGGACCCGCGGGTTCGCAGTCAGATATTGTTCTTCGCGGCGGAACATTTCAGCAGGTACTGATCATTCTGGATTGCATCCGCCTGAATGACCCGACCACGGGACACTTCAATGCATATATTCCTATCGCTCCATCCGAAATCGAGCGAATCGAAGTGCTCAAAGGCGCTTCTTCTGCCATCTACGGCTTTGAAGCCGTCGGCGGTGTAATTAATATCATCACGAAGTCCTTTGCTGCCAAACGCGATCAGTCAAAAAAAGAGTTGAGTCTTTCCGCTGCTGCCGGCGAATATGATCTCTTCAATGTAAATGCCGGTGGCCTTTATCAGAATAAAAACACAGTAGTTTCTGCCGGGGTTCTTAGCAATAATTCAGATGGCCAGTTGCAACGTGGCACAAGAGGTTTCTTTCATAACAACACGGCTTCATTATCCTTTAAGCAATTCATAGGTAAATACTTCAGCGTTGCCGCACGTTCATCTTACGATCAGCGAAAATTCGCAGCGCAGAATTTTTATACCTCATTTGTTTCCGATACAGCGAACGAAAAAGTAACAAGTAACTGGAACCAGTTCAATTTACATTACCATAAATTAAAACACGATATCAATTTCGATGCAGGGTATAAATCCGCTCGTGATATTTACCAGTTCAATCCGAAATCAACCCCGAATAACAACCGCTCCAGCTTATTGCAATTTCTACTGGTTGATAATTTCAAACCCAACCCGACAACAACAATCAGCACGGGTGTACAATTTCAGAACAGAAAGATTATTTCCAACGATCGCGGTGATCACAAATCAAGCCAGTTCGCTGCCTTTCTTATCCTGAACCAGAAAATAAAGGAACTTACACTCAGTCCATCCGTTCGTGTTGACGGTAGTGAATTCGTTCCGCAACTGAATCTTTCTTACCACTTAAATAAGTTCCAGCTTCGAGCCAGCGCCGGGAAGACCATCCGCGATGCTGATTTCACCGAGCGATATAATAATTATAACAAAGCCCTCGTCACCGGAGGAAGCATCGGCAATCCTGAACTGAAGGCGGAGCGATCCTTTAGTTACGAGGCTGGTGCAGATTATTTTTCCGGCAAGTTCAAATTCTCATTAACAGGTTTCCAGCGTCGTCATTCCAACCTAATCGATTGGATGACCACTCCTTATTCACAGATGCCGCGCAAGGTGAATTTATCGCCCACCGGCACCTATGCCCTGGCTCAGAATATCGCGAAGGTTAAAACTACCGGCATTGAGACCGACCTGCAGTACACGGACAAAAATTTTATCTCAACCCTCGGCCTGGTTTGGCTGGAAAGCAAATCCAGCAACGGCACACCATCTTTTTATATTTCCTCCCATGCAAAATTCCTTGCCAACTTTTCTGCAGCGTACACTGGCAAACGATTCTTTGCATCAGCAACTGCCATCTATAAAAAAAGCAACCCTCAGAAAGCAACGGCAATCAATGCCGGGGTAGATGCCCATTGCTTCATGATGAATGCGAAGGCGGGATTTACTGTAATAAAGCATTTCAGCATCTTCACCGAAGTTGATAATATCTTCGACAACCGCTGCGGGGATCTTTTGGGTTCACAGGTTCCGGGGAGATGGTTCAGCGCCGGGATAAGCTTTACTTCAGGAAGTAGAAATGGAGGATGACTTCACGATACCGGTCTCATTTTATAATAAAGACTATG
The DNA here is from genome assembly GCA_044221225.1 of Chitinophagaceae bacterium. Taxonomy (GTDB): domain Bacteria; phylum Bacteroidota; class Bacteroidia; order Chitinophagales; family Chitinophagaceae; genus JJ008. The sequence continues at coordinate 263,505 of JBGAPQ010000003.1, read as the reverse complement.
CTTTCATAGCCCGGTTAAGGAATTACGGCTATTCTTATAAAATAGAGGTTGATATAAAGGATGGCACCATACTCTTTGAACCTGACGAAGAACGGAACTGGCGGGTGATGGTATCCTACGAAGAAGCCACTGCTGGTAAGAAAGTAGATGCTGAATTATTAAAAGCTATCGCCACCGCACTCGACGGCCTCTTTAAATAGTAAGTATTTCGTAGCCCTTGTCGAAATGCGGCTACAAGGCTTTCGTAAAAGGTACTATTGTTTCGGATCACCGCATATCCTTTCTTTGTATCCATATCCTATGAAAACCACCAGATCCAATACCCCGTTTTGAACCGTCCTTGAAAACCTCTATCCCTTGAAAAACAAACGAGCGACCCATTAAGAGTTTTGTAAGTACAGATCCCGTTCAGATACCATCAGGACGGGATTTTTGTTTTACGGAACCCCTTATTAAGTAGCAAACATCTTCTCCTTTGTTTACTTTTGAATACCTAATTATTCGTTCCAGAATATTGCCAGAAATTATTACATACAAAAGCTATAACGAGTTTTATAGCCGGAATAAATCGTTCTTTTTTGAGGATACGATGAAGAACCATTTTCTTATCCACATGAGCGAGGAGATATTTTCTCGGAGGATCAATTTCTATAAAGCGTTCAATGTGATAGATGCGAACGCAGGACACCGCATTACAGTAATGCATGTAGAAAACTTTATCCTCCTTTATTCAGATGGACATTCACCCGAAATGATACCTCTCGTTTCCACCGGTCTTGAATATGAGAAATTCAAACGTCAGATGGTCGCCGGCTCAAAGCAACTGATCCTGGACCTTTTTGCAACTAACAATGCGGAATATGAAGTGCATAAGGATCGCAATATTTACAGGTGCGATCAGGCGATTCCCGGTTTTGTATACGCTGCTGGAGAACTTCAAATGGGGCATTTGGATGACCTCGACGAAATTACCCGGATGAGCGAAGCCTTTTCCCTGGAGTATGATCAGCCAGGCGAAGTAACAGACATGGCATCTGCTATGCTCCAGGGAATACTTCAAAGCAATATATATGTGTGGGTCAGTGAAGCTAAGATATGTTCGATCCTTCAGGTCATATACGAGGATCACGATTTTCCGGTAATCGGTAATTTTTTCACAAACCCTGAAATGCGGGGGAATGGATATGGCGCATCACTTGTTCACCGTGTAACAAAGGGCCTGTTGGATGCCGGCCATGAGTATTGTATGCTTTCTACTGATGCAAAAACGCCCACGTCCAACCGCGTTTTTGAAAAAGCCGGATATAAAAAGTCGGGGGATTATTTCCTGGTATACAAAACAAAATAGTGAATAAGAACAGCGAAAAGATATTACAGTTGGCAGATAACTTTGTTTCTCAAACTTTGGGAAATGTAGAGCCACAGGGCATGTGCTTCACGGTATGCTTTGCTTTGTGCCAGTATCTCCAGTTTTATCAAATAGATACGATTCTTAAGTCGGGTTTGGTGGATCAGGCTTTACCACATTATATGTTGGAATTGAAAGATGACTATGGTACGATATTGGATCCTACCATTCAACAATTTGATAGGTCCAGACCATCTGTCTACCTCGGACCCAAATCTGTGAACTATGGTAAATTTAGTTTGGTTGATCTGTCCTTAATATTCGAAGACTGGACCTATCCCTTATATAATCATGGCAAACCAAAACCCTGGCTGCCAGACGTGTCTGATCAAAGAAAGACATTCGACATAAATGTTTTACTCGCTGTTAATTTCAAAGCAAGTGAACTTTTGCAAAAAGAAATGAAGCAAAAGAAATTTATCTCAGAGGAGCATGCTGAGCATACTAACTTATATCTTTCATCGGTCCATCGAGCCTACAATATTTATAGCGGGTCACCGGCAGGCATTGACACTTCACTCTTAGAGGAATATCAATACATACTGGCCATTACTTAAATGAAATCAGGTATTCCCTGATCCAGTAAGCATCGGATGAGCCTTCTTTGACAAGTTGGTCGAGGAGTGTGATGAAGTTGGCTAAAAGAGTTGGATCCTTTCTCAGAGCTGGCAAATGATTGCTGTATGTGCGTTGAACCAGTTGTTCGATATGCGGTATCGAAAGCAGCCGGGTTTGCGAACTGTTTTTTTGCAGGCTGAGCCATAATACATTTACGCCTTCGGGAAGTAAAGTTTGATCGCCGATATGACTCAAAAGATTAACGGCGGCTTCAGGGTAAAAACTGCCGGCCAGTAGTATGAGCCCCTTAAAGAATTTGGTCATTCCCTCCAGCGGTTTCCAGTGTCTTGCATTTTCGTTCCACCCGATATTAAGGAAAAGAAGGTCCCCTGAAAGAATGCTCGGTTTATGAATAAGTATCCGGAAAAACTCCTGCCAGGTGATCGCAAAAGAGTGACAGGTTCGTTGCAGTAGTTGATCGTCATCATTGGGTAGATTTTTATCGGTTGTATAAATGATATTTCTGATGATCCCGCGGAAAAGCGTAATGCTCTCTCTCTTTTTTTCGTGATCGGTATAATTTCGTTCATAAGTTTGATAATATTTTTCAATCACCTGTTGCAATAGCTCCGTACCGGCTATATCGGCATTCCATAAAATTACTTTTGCCGTTTTTTCTTCCAGTTCCGTCTGTATATGATAATCGATCCGGTCTTCTCTTTCAAATCCTTCCCTCTGTTGTTGTGTATCTTCAGTAAGCAGGTCAATCAACCGCAACAGGAATTGTCGGCAGATTTCCGGCGTGTTCACGTCCGGGATCAATTTGATAACTTTCAAGAGTACCCACTGCGAGTAATGCTCGAAGTCCACTTCCTGCAGGTTGATAGGTAAAGGTTCTCCCGGCAATAAATTCAGGAGTTCATCTACAGCGGCAGTATATTTTTTTGCGTCTTCCTCGGCTGGTGGTCTAGGCAAATGAAACGGGTTATGTTTATCAATTTTGGCAAACTTCAACAGGACTTTCCATAGTTGGACCGACTCGTCGGGTTTCTGCGACCATGCATGTTCACTGAAGGATTGTAAAAAAGCATTGTACCAGCCACTGTTATAGCTGACATTGGCAAAAAGAATATTGGCCAGCAGCAGACTGAAATCAGTAGCATTGATCTCGTCCGCTCCCAGAAGCAACGGCAAAGCGCTCATAACTGCATCATCATCGAAAGGCGAAGTATCAAAGCTGAGGTAATCATACATTTGTTCCTTTTCAATCATTCTTGCAGCAATACTATATGCTACATCAAAACACCATTGTCTTTCTACGTCGTTCAGTTCGCTCCAGAAATAACGGATGCCAGTTGCCGCAGCCATACCCGGATGATGATGCTGGGGATGGAACGCTTCCAGTGAACGGTAGTAAGTTGTTATTTTCCTCCATGTTTCAATATCTGAGGAGATCTTTTTTTCAGCTACCTGCAATAGCCAGTGCGTGTATCCCGAGGTTTCCTCGTAGTCTTTCACTTCTTCCTTCATTTTCTCCACCTCTTTTTTGAGCTTTCCTTTATGCTCCGGTTCGATCTGGAGCTCAATTTTGTCTTCCAAAATCCTTTTATCGGTAACTGTCCATTTCCTGATATCAATATCATTCAAAATTTTCTTCCATTCCCAGTCTTTTTTTCCGGCCGCTTTTCTGTGTTTATCCAGTAATGCGAATATTTCTTTATTATACTCTCTGACATCAAAGCAATAATTGACGATAAAGCTTTTTAGTCCATAGGGGTATCGCAGCCGGTGTGGCAGTTTATCAGATTCGACCCTTTCCCATTGAAAAGCTCTTTTATCTTCTCTTTGCAATAGGTAGGTCGGGTTTCTATCCTTACTCCAGCGGTGAATATCCCAGTAGATTGTTTTTCGGGAAGAGAAAAGGCATACCACCCATTTGCCCGCCATTTCTGGATAAGCCTGCGCAACACTGGAAACAACAGCCGTAAGTGAAATAGTTTTGCTCTCTGAGATGAGTTTACCAATAAGTGATTGAAAAAATTCTTTTTGCACCATGCCTTCTCTGCCGAGTTCCAGCAAGTACTTTTCAAGCGCCATCAAAACGGATTGCAGCAGGTAAGGTGTTGAGATCCCTGTGCCACGGAACATGCACCAGAGTCCCATGCTTCCGTGTTGCCGGATAATTTTTCCATCGGGTAAATAGATATCGATCTCCGATCTTTCATCGGACATTGCATAGTCTGTCTGGATGAATGATTCGATGGAATGATTGAAAAGTGCAATAATGAATTTGACTGTTTCTTCAGAAGCTTGCTTCAGTAACCAATAAACAGGTGTCTGAAAAGCGGAAGACGGAAAATAATCCGTCTTAAATTCTGAAGTCACACCGAATGAAATATTGTGATCGGTGCTGCTGTATCTCCTGGACTTAAAAGGAAACATGGAATCTCGTTCTTTTGTTTCTGGTTCTTCATAGTAAAACCAGTTTTGACGCAGCACTTCCAGCAGCGTTAACGGCAGATACTTGGCGATCTGTGTCGACTCGGGTCCTGCCAAAATGGTTTTAATGATCCTTTCATAATACCTCATTTTCGTAGCATCATTTCTTTCATTTGTCGAAACTTTGGGCAACGCTTTTTTTATCAGCTTCTCAATTAAGGTAGGGTTACCGCCGCAGCAGTCAAGCAAAAGCCGGGTACAAAGAAGCACATTATCATTCCGGTGATAGTAATCATCCTGCCTGATATAATGATTTTCGAGAAGATAATTAAGAATACTTCCGGCCTTGCCCGATATGTCAGTCACATTTTCACTCTTGTAAAGAACATAGTGCCAGTCATTGATCATCTGAACCACTAGGTCAAACTTTGAAGCAGGAAGCTGCTCCTTATGTTGCTCTGTAAAATCAATAATCGATTTCCAGCTTTCACCCGTCGGGACAAATTTCTTCACCATGAGAAAATCAATGAAATCATACTCGCGGCAGGACGTTCTCATCAGGTGAATAAACTTTGTCAGCAGTTCCCATTCATAGTTGAGCAGCCAATCCTGGTTAGCAACAAGGAATTTTTCAAGATAGGGTGATTGTAAAAGTGCAATGATCGACTCCTCGTGCCAGTAGTTTTCTGTCTGCTGGCTGGAAAGTGTTGCTGTTAATAGCGCGATCTTATCTGCATCATGCACCTTCAGTGCCTGTAATGTCCACAGACGAAATGCACGCCTCATGGCAGGTTCTTTCCCAAGCAGGCCAAAAAAAGCCTGCGGAACTTTCTCCTGAAAGAAGATTTTATCAGTGTGCTTGATGAGCGCCCAGTCCTCTAAAATATCATGGGCTGGTGCAAACGCATCAGTCTGTGATGATTTAATGATGACGCCGTCTCTTTCAAGTAAAGCCAGTGCCTCAGGATCGGGATTATCTGGGATAACATAAGGCATCATTTTCTTTGCCCTTTGTACGGCCACTTCAATAAATTGCTTGTTTCTTTTTTCCGGCAAACCGGGCGTATTGCCCGTAAGTTTTTTCTCAACGATAATGCTCCAGAGTTGCTGCATGAACAAAGGTTCATCGCTTCCCGAAAAATCGCTCCCCGATTGTTGCTGGGCGATATAGGCAAAGTCAAGATACTTGGGAGTTCGAAGAAGAGAATAGATTCGTTTGTTTTTTAGGATGGCAGAAATAGCAGGCAGTTTTTGCTGGAGCCCATCCAGTTCCTCATCGCTTAATAAATTTACTTTTACCGGCTCAACTTTGTTAGCGGACAGGTACTTGATGCCTATTAAGGGCAGTTCCGCTTGCCGGCAGGTGGCAATGATTTTAATTCCACTCTCAGGGGTACATACCTGTTGCAGTTGCTTGAAAGCATCACCATCACCTTCCAGAAGCTTTTCCATCGAATCGATATATATGTAATGGTTGCCGGCAAGGGGAAAAGAGCTGAAGATTTCCTTAATGGTCAGGTGGATATTAAACCGCTGAAAATAATCCCTGAAATTGATTTTGTTTAATTCATCTGCTTTGAACACGAGCACAAATCCAATACCTTGCCTAGATATATTATGAATAAACTGTTTAGCGAGCACGGATTTACCGCTGCCCGGTTCACCGGTGATGATTGTAATGCTTTGATTAATGACACTGGTTATAATTCTATCGAGATAATCGGGTCGTTCCAGAACAACATCACCAATACTCTCCTTTATGCTTTCGATTATTTCAAAGCTTTGCCGACTTAAATTCAGTAAGCTTTTCTGAAAAGCAGAATAATGTTCTTTTTTAAAAAAAGCCGCGAGTGCTGCAGGCGGATTTGTTATATTGAAAGAGCCGCCTTTGTTATCAGCGTGGCTGACAAAAGTGAAAATAGTATCCCAGATTTGTTCTGCATTCTCTGTTTTCGCGGGTTGCTTTGCAAGATGAATAAGGGTCAGGAAATTAGCCTTTGACGTGCTGCTGGCTTCACCAAAATCATATTCAAGAAAATCAAGACAATAAAAGAATTGGAGTAGCTCTTCATCGGTGGCCTGCACTTTACATTGTACCTTCAAAATGTTGCGAAACATTTCGAGATAACTTTTTTTCGCAGCAATCCGCTCCACTTCATTGATAAAGTCTGCGGCCGTAGCCTTCACTCTTGCCCAGTTACAGATAACTTCTAAATGTCTTTTTTCATCGAGCGTGAGATTACTTTTGACAATATAGATTTTATCAGTCTGCGGTTTGAACAATTTTTTATTGGTAAAATCTTTCCACGAGCTTTCTAGCACTTCGGTAAACAAACTGTTCTTCTCAGAAATGGTCAGGTGATGCTTGATCTGCAGCAGGCACTTTGACTTGTTGCCGGAGGAATCAGTGCAACCAAGCAGCAGATCATCGGTCTCATATCCCAGCGATCCCGATTGAAAGCGGATCGATTCAATGGTAGCACCGGACATACCGGGAACAGTTCCTCCAATGAGAAACTGTATCATAAATGCGGTCTGCACTTCGAACTCATAACTGGTGCCGCCACCGCCCTGTGAATACACATTACTTTTAGTGCTCATAAATATCTATTGATATCAACGCATCCACTCGATGCCATCGGTATAGTCTTTTATATGGGTGAAATTGCTTTCCACATCGTGTTCAATCTTTGAAACGTCATGCAGGAACTGTTCAAATCCTGATTTCTCAGCTTGCGAAAGCGGCCTGTCCAGTTTATTTAACTGGTTGGACAGCTCGCCCAAATAAACTTTTGTGCGATCAATTGATTTTTCCTCCATGATACGGCAGACTTTATTCAGGTAACTGTTGAGATTCTTTTCAAACTCCGTGGCTATTTTGTTATAACCTTTGGTTGATTTCTTTACAATCTCCCGCAGTTCTTTTTGTCTCATCTTTTCTTTCGACGTCAGCATTACTTCGACAACGTTGTAAATACCAACTAAAATACTTCCGATGAACCACGTAAATCGTTCCAGTATTCCCGGAGATTCCGGCTCATCATCTTTGAATTCGGGATTGATATGACCTGTATAAGTAACGATATCAGGCAAATCCCCTGAATCTTTTTCCTGTTCACCTTCCAGGCTAAGTTCCACCTGGTTCAGTTTTCCAGAGATCCATTGATTAATCCTGGACTGCAGTTCATAAACGGCTTGTCTGAGCGCTTCATGAACATCAGACATGGTCCGGTGAGCATTATTTTCAAGCCAATTGGAGATCTGGGTATTGGATGGAAGCGACGCATCAATGGAAACACTTCGGAGATCCCTTTCCATATATTGAAGGATGTTCTGAAACGAGCTGCGCACGTATTCTTTAGCTTCAGAATATATTTCGGCTCTTCCTTCAGAGACAATTTTTCTAACCGCGCTCATTTCCCGGTGAACATTCTCAATCTGGCTTTCCACTTCCGCTCTTTTCTTTGCATCGAGCAAACGGGCAGTTATTACTTTTCTGTGCTTTTCAATTATTGATTTAATATCCGCATAGGTTCCTAAAATCTTGTGAAGTCCTGTTTTATTCTGGCTTAGCAGGAAACTCCAGAGTTCTTTTTCTAACCTACCGACTGAATCCTCCGTGTTCCCATTTTTGATTCTGTTGTCAAAAGAATCCTTCGAGCTGATATACATCGGCTTTGATGGAAGGTATTGGCCGATATTAAATTGCTCCAGTACAGAATTGACATAACTCTCCAATTCAGTTTTTTGTTCACTGTCTAATACATCTGTCTTATTGAATACAAGAAACAGCTTATCCATCCGGGAACCAAGCTCATTCAGATCATCGATGATCTGTTTGGTAATGGAAAAACCACCGTCCCGCATGGAGGCGCTGTTGATCACATAGATGATCGCATTTACATTATATAATGCCGACTTGGTGATATTCCTGATTTCTGCGTCGGGGTCATCCAGGCCTGGCACATCGCACAGCGCAAATCCTTTTTCAAGAAGTGAGTTTATGATATGGATGGATACCAGATTTACGGCTTTCTCGTTTCGGGGGTTTTTCTTTTGGGAAGTGAAATCCTCGATAAATGACGATTCAACCGGGCCGCTGATTTGTTCACCATTCTTAAAAAGAACTATTGTCTTATTTTCATCGCGGGGATAAATGGTAATAGGGATACCGGTTGTAGGCAGCATGCCGACTGGCGAAACCTCCCTCTGCAGCAATGCATTGATCAAAGTGCTTTTACCTGCTCTGCTGGGCCCTACAATAGCGATTGTATAAATAATGCGGCTGGCGGACTGTGATAGCTCATTCAGTTCGTTTGTGAAAAAGTTGATTCCGTTTCGTTGGCTGCTCTCAATCAGCTCATCAATATAAGTTTTGGCCTCTGCACTGTATTTAAAGTAATTGCCCGGCGTTAATATGGTCTTGGAAGGTCTTTTCCAGTGAATAACATGTTTCTCAATTTCCAGCAATCGTTTGGGATCAATATAACATGCCTTGTCAAATTTCACGGTCACAGTCTCCTGAGCGATCCAGTTCGCATTATTTTGAAAAAGCTCCCGGATAAGTACTTCATCAACCCAGCGAAAATAACAACGTTCATTTTTCAGATCGATAAGTACAATTAATATAGGCTCAATGGCCCCGTACCAATAGGTTATTTTATCTTTTGAAATAGAGATGGAGAGTTCACTTGTAGTTGTCGATTTTAACTGGACTGAAAATCGTTTCCCGGTTACGATCTGATCCTTGGACCGGGAAATAGACTTGGTAATTTCTATAACGGCATCAATTCCGAAATCTCTTTGGATCCAGGACGCAATCATCCATTTATCGATAGCGGTCTCAAAGATCAGCCTCGATTCATCCTCCTGCACCTGATTGCCTGAACGGATAGGTAGTGGTTCGGTTCTTGTCCTTTTTTTCTTAGCCATTTTGTTCAGTTATACTATTCAGCTTCTTTATATCCTTTGACAATTTTATACCATCCACTTTTAAGTGGCAAATAACCGAGGTCAAAACAAAACACATATTCCTTGTCATCTCCTTTATTGGGTCTTGTATGGGTATGATACCTGAATACAAAACCACTGTCCAGTAGTTTTTGCCCGGATACATTTTTTACCACATTTTTTTCCAGAAAGGCTTCCAGTATTTTCCGGTTAGACTTCAGAATATTCACGATCATGCCTATTTCTTTATGCTCTTCTTTTCTTTTTGCGTTGTGATACTCATTCTTGCAGGTCGGGCTGCAAAATTTCTTATTCTCATTGCCTGTAAAAGCCTTTCCACATCCGGGATTCAGGCAAACGGCTTTTGTTATTGCTTTTCCCATTATCGGAAGGTAACAAATTCTCCGTTTTAAAACGTTTCAAAACTGATTGATTCACAATACAGGACAGTTGCCGAAAATTATATTAAGTGGAAGTGTTTGATTGGAAATATAATGTTGCCTTTGGCGATGAAAGAAGTAAAGCGTATAATAAATATTGGTCTTCCAATCGTGGTAAACTTCACAGTCAGTTTATTCCTCCGGTTGATTCAGTTGTTCCCGGCAATCGCATAGTCGGGTTTGTGATGTTTGGCAATAATTCTTCCTGATTATTCTTTTTTGTTACCAGCTTCAGTATTTCATAGGATCGTCCCTTGCGACGCTCCGTTCAGGGTCCATTTCAGGAAGCAGCAGTCTTTTTTTGCAGTCTGGATGATGTTAAGCAAGGAGTTTTTTAAAGAAAGCTAATTTTACTGCGCGAATAAGCAAGAAACCAATATGTTGACATATAACGAACGCATAGAACTCAGGAACAAACTGGCAAACGGCGAAATTGAGATTGAACTCGCACTAGCGCAGTATTGGAAGGATGTCAAGGAGGGACAAAAATCCTGGCATACAAAGGACTGGAAAGAAAGAAGAGCTAAACTCATTAAAGACAAATGTCAAATATGTAATAGTACCCAGACCCTAACGTTACAGCACCTTTCTCACCCGAGGAAATACTCAGAATATCTGACAGAAATAAGAAGGGAAAATGCTAAAGATTATATTGGCACCAATCCCGAAACTGATAAAGCTGAATTCACTAATCACATACTGGAAAAATATGAATATGTGCCCGTTCCTTTTTGTCCAAATTGTAAGTGGAGCAATCCTAGCGAGAGAGTCAGAAAAGTTCCAAAATATCGCTGCGCGGGTTGTAAGCACGAATTTGATGTTCCAGTTTACATACCATTGGATGAGGTTATTTCGGTCTTTTATGAGAATGAAGACGCATTGGAAGTCCGGGATAAATGCTTTATTTCAAAGCAGTGGAGAAATGCCCATAACCTGTCAAGCGTCAGGTATTGGTTGCAAAGAGAGCGGGCAACCACGAAGGACTCCAGGGTAATTGAGAAAGAGGCATTTTTGCTTTATCTGAATGATGACATCAGATATCTCTCCTTTGAAGATACTATCACTGTTTGCAGAAGATGTGCCTATAAATTTGATATAAAGAAAATGGAGTTGTGTCCTGTCTGTAAAGAGTATTACAAAGGCATTCAGTATTCGACCTGTATTCAATGCTTGCCAGAAGACAAGCGGAAAGCCGCATTGGAGAGTATCGAATTTGGCAAACAATGGCATCAAATGCATAAGGACTTGGGGATTGATTAAATAACTTCACTATTACTTCAGTTGCTTTTTCCGCTTGAAGATCATGGTTGTTTTCGGGCTTTTCCTGCATTTTTTCGTTTTACATCACTTCACATTTTCTGTTCAATGATTTTTTGTTCACTTTGAAACGATCATTCATCGCTGCGCTCATTAGGTTTCCTGGATTTTGTTAGCACTGTTTTGTAACGAATCGGGCCAATGCGAAAGCGAAGTTATGCGGCTTTTTGATAGCTGTAAAGCTGCAAAAAGACTACGGCATAAACATGGTGCTCTCTCACACGGCTTTCTTTTATTCCGTTTCCTTTTTGCTCCCATTATAGCCGCATACTTCTGATGCTTTCTTTTTTCCCTTTTTCTTTTACAAAACAATTTTTTTTCATTTAAAACTTAACAATTATGGAAATGACAGGAAGAGTGACCGCAGATGCGAACGTCACCACAACCAAGAGCGGAAAAAAAGTCGTGAATTTTTCAATCGCCATCAATGACAAGTACAAGCCGAAAGACTCCGATGAATGGAAGCAGTTCACCACGTTTGTGAGTTGTTCCTACTGGCGCAGCGAATCCATTGCGGCCTTTATTAAAAAAGGTATGCTGGTGGAGGTGTCCGGGCGTATCTCGGTGAGTGCATGGGTCAACATGAAGGGCGAAGCCAAAGGCACGTTGAACTTTCATGTGAACAGTATCAAACTGCACGGGAAAACAACAGCCGCAGAGACAACTGACAAACCCGCCGACATCACCGAACCCATTGACGATTTACCATTTTAAAACCAAACCGCAGCAGTACCGCCTGCGGGATAGAAGTTAAAGCTGGGTAGCTATTATGGGACACAATTTGAATTTTAACGAGCAGACCGGGAAGCACAGTTTCTTTTCGGTTAAAGAAAAAGCGTGGCACGGCTTAGGACAGATCGTGCAGGATTATCCGACAAGTGCCGAAGCGATCAAACACGCCGGACTGGATTACACAGTTGAAAAGCGTAAACTGTTCACCTTTGACAACGAGAACGAATACGGTAATCCTGATACAGCTATCATCATCCCTGAAATTGAAGTGCAGGGATATTTCGCCACCATGCGCACCGACACCGAACAGGTATTAGGCGTAGTGGGTAAGGATTACGAGATCGTACAGAACATGGATGCATTCAGCTTCTTTGATGCGATTGTCGGGGGTGACGGCATCCAGTATGAAACGGCCGGGGCACTCGGCAAAGGCGAGCGCATTTTTATTACGGCTAAACTTCCGGGTTATATTAAAGTAGGCCGGGAGGATTTGATAGAGCAGTATTTATTCCTGACTACTTCGCACGATGGGTATGGCAGTATTACGGCTGCTTTTACCCCGGTTCGCATTGTTTGTAATAATACTTTGAATGCAGCCCTTCGCAATTTTTCAAACAGTATCAAGATCAGGCATACCGCCAACGCTAAAGAAAGGTTGGAACAGGCGCATAAAGTGATGGGTATTTCCAATCAGTTATCGGGTCAACTGGAAACCATCTTTAACGAGTGGACGAAAGTAAAAGTAACCGATGCGGATTTGCAGCAACTGATCAGGATGGCAATGGTGCCGAATAAAGAAGTGCTGGACAATATCAATTCCTGTAAATGGGATGAACTGTCCACCTGCTTTAATAATATGTGCAATTCAGTTTATGAGTACGCACATACAAGTGATACGCAGCAGACTGAAACGACCAAAGGCAGCCTGTTTGGTTTTTATAATTCCGTGACAGGATATTTCCAGAACGTGAGGAGCTATAAGAATGAGGAAGCCAAACTTAAATCCCTGCTTTATGGAGGAACAGCCCAGGCCAGGACACAGAAGGCTTTTAACCTCTGTATGGATTTTATGAAGAATTGATAACAAAACCGGGGGCGCAGCCGGACAAGGGGCGCACTTTTTTTATGCCTACACAAACTAAGAATATAAAAAATAAAGAGTCGCAGCTTTCCACCGAGATTGCAGCAATTCTAAAGAAAGCCGCACAGATGGCGATCAGCGTTTCAGATATAGATTTTAGCCCTTTGAATTACCGCAAGCTATTTTCTGAAGAAGCCCTGCAATTGTTTGCGCAGGAACTCGCACAACACGGTATTATCTCACCGTTACTGCTTCGCAGGAAAAGCGAAAATCGTTATGAACTGGTAGCGGGTGAGAGAAGATTGAGGGCGGCAAAGATTGCCAAGTTCCAGACCATTCCTGCACAGATCGCTGAACTCACCGATCAGCAGGTAAGAGAAATTCAGCTATCAGAAAACCTGCAGCGGGAGAACCCGCACCCGATGAATGAAGCGAGCGCCATTGGTGATATGCAACAGGCAGGACTGAACATTGACGAGATAGCATTACGCCTCGGTAAATCAAAGCAGTTTGTCTATACAAGGCTGAAACTCCTTAACCTGATTGAAGCCTTTCAGGAAATGGTTTTTGCTGACGTGATAAGCATTGCAGATGCTTTGCAGATCGCCACCTTGTCGGAAGGTTCACAGAATGAATTTTTCATTGACCAGTGCAAGGACTGGCAGAAGAAGAAAGGTTTCAAACTGAATAACATTGTCTATTACCTGAATCATTACCGTTATGACCTGAAACGTGCGCCCTTCAATACGAAGGATAAAAACTTGGTACCGGAAGCGGGGGCATGTTCGGTATGTCCTTCTAATTCTGCTACACTCAAAAGCCTGTTCCCGGAAGTGGCAAAGGAATCCATTTGCTCCAATAAGGAATGTTACAATAATAAATGTATCGTCCATTATATGGCGGCTCTTGGTAATTCTATCACAACCTATCAGCCCGTTGCCTTGATCTACAAAAACCAGTTAACGGAAACTGATGAAAAGCTGATTCATTTAATTCCGGGTGCCGCTGAACTCCCGCAGCATAATAGCTATGATATTTCCATCATGACTAAGCCGCAAGAGCCGGACAAAGAAAATTATATGTACGACACCGGGAAGGGCAAAGCGAAACTGGACAAAGAAGAATATGACGAAGCAATAGAAGAATATAACAGCGAACTGGAAGCCTATAACCTTCATGTGGAAAGCGAGCATTACAAAATAGCCGTGTTACTTGATGGTAAAGATTTCATTCCGGTTTATTTCAGTTTGGAAAAATCAAAGCAATCCAGAAACGGACAGACCGTAACGGCTAAAGACGTGCAGATAGCGATCAAATCGGGAACAGCTACACCGGACTTATTGAAATCGGAAATTGCCCGGATAAAAGACAGAGAAAAAAGATCGGAGGAACTGGATACCGAGAAAATCCAGTTGACCGTGCATAACCTGTTCAGCGAGTTTGCCGCCAAGCCGGAAAATAATAAAACGCTGACCGCAGCAGACATGACAGGCGCACGGTTGATCATTTACCAGTCACTCGACTATTCCACAAAACAAAAGGTGAGTGAAATTCTTTTTAAAGAAAAAGGAAAGCGCAAAAGATCGGACGACAGTTTGGAAGGTTTATACGAGAGATTCAGCACTATGACCAAACAGGAATTTAGTTATCTGATTCGGATGGCTATTTCTTGTAAATCCGAAAGCAAATATCCAGCGCAACAGGCCGGGTACTTTTTATACCAGATGGCAAAACAGGCGGGCATTACAGTTAAATCCGTTGAAGATGCACAGGCAGAAAAAGCAAAGGAACGGAAGGAAAAGCAAGCGGTCAGGATAAAAGAACTGGATGGAAAGATCAAAAAGCTTAAAACAAAATGAGACAAATATGGAAGGCGGCGTAGGCCGTCTTCTCTCATAGATCCTGGAAAGCTGCCCCGCAACATTTTTCAAGACACTTTTAAATGGCGGGGCAGCTTGATGATTTTATTGATCTGATTAGCTCACTGTTTCTTTATTTCAAGCTTTTCAAATAGATGATGAAGTAACTCTTCTGATCGCCAGCCGGAACCTAATTTGGCTGTCAGGTAATGAGGAATATAATGTGAAAAGGACAAGAGAGAGTCCTGGTAGGCATTAATATATGCCTGTTCAGATGGATATTCCTGCATAGGCTTTACCCTGAAATGCGTATAAAATGCCTCACAAAGTTCTTTAAGACTGATAGCACCTTTTTTAAGCAAGGGAGCTACTTCGATCAGGGTATCAACATTCAACACGATCAATGGGAGTACCCTGGAGATGTTCAAACCTTTTGCTTTTAACTTTTGCAGCTCGCTAAAAAAAGAAATACCGAGTATCCTGTTCAATCCGGGAGTGTCAAACATATTGTCATAGGTAACCAAAACGGGATAAATCTGATTTTTATCTTTACTAAAACCCTCATCATATTTGTTTTCTTCTGTCAGCAGTTTCCTGATATTGGTAATTAGCTGACCAACACCAACGGGCCTTCCGTCCTCCTCGATTAATTTTTTGGATATTTCTCCGATCAACATTTCAAAATCATAGGAACTTTTAATCGATGCATTGATCAGTATATCTTTATTTTCCAGCAAAAATGAATCGTTAACTAGCCTGATATAGCAGTCGGGGGGACCCACAATCTTCTTCTCTTTAAAATCCGCATCAAATAGCAAACAATCAGGGTTTGGCAGCCCATACTCAATCAGGCTTTTCAGGCAAAATCCCTCTGAGAAATTAGTAGTGTACCAGGACCTAAACGCTTTAATGAGTTTAGGCTCCTCGCTATTGAGTTGATTAAATAAAAAATACAAACCCTTGTATATTTTATCGGCGATGAATAAGGGATGTATTACCCTGAATGTATAGTCATCCAGTTTCAATAAAGGCTTCTCTCGTATTTTAATAAAATCCACATCCTCAAGCTTGATATAATCACTCATTGCAAGCCGCTCTAAAAAATCAAAATTGGACGCATACTTGTCATTTTTTTCCAGGACCAGATCTACGGAAGATGCATTATCTCTTTTGGTCCACCCCTGTATAAGTGGAATGACCCGTTCAAAATATTCCTGCCAGCTACCGATATCATAATATTTGTAAAACCGCTTTAATAGTTCTTTTCCTTCTCCGGTAGTTTCCAGGAATTCAAAAACAAGGAATGCTTTGATGATCTGGCAATAGGTGTATTCCGGAAAATAGAAATTTGTGATGTCGTTTACCGGGAAAGAATAATTCAATAGCAAAGCCGCGGGCGTATGTTCGGGGCGTGGGAACATAGCTTTGATCTTTGCCTTGTCTTTTGTTTGATTGTAGTCCTCATTTTGATTGAGCAGCAGCATCGCAAAAAACAGATCGATCTCAGATTGTTCTTTTGATTTGGTATTCAGTTCACCTTTTTCCTGAAGTTCCAGTCCATACTGCAACATTTTTAAGCAGGAAATCACATGCACGATTTTTAAGGACTTTTTTTCCTTGTTCTCATAGTTTACAATGCGGTCATAAGCATCCTGGGCAAAAACCCCGTTTTCAGTGCTGAACCAGTTTTCGATCACTTCTTTGTTATTGATCTTCTTATCCGAATACAGATCCATGCCAATAAGGTAGGTGACGACCCTCATCAAAGAGTCTTTACCAACACCTACCAGCAGGTCCTCAAACCGGCTCAACTTATACTCCGGGTACAACACTTGTAATTCCGCTAACTGCTGCATTTCAAACATGGGAATAGCATTTGTATTTTGTATCATTCATTACTGCACAAAGTTCGGCCTTCGCCTGCAATATGCTGGCAAGGAGTTCGGCATAAACACCAGCCTCGCACAAGCCATCATTTATTCCGCTCCTCCTTGCGCAAATTCGGCTTAGTCCGGTTGATGTTCCATAATCAATTTGTAAACAATTAAAACGAAGATTATGGAAAGTAATTTAAGCCTGGAAATGCTGAACAATGTTTCAGAAGTGGAACTGGTGTACAAAAGAAAAGTAAACGTGAAAGTGTCCGAGCGTCCATTGATCACGGGATCAAAAGATTGTTATGAAATATTCCTGAAATACTGGGATGGAAACAAAATTGACCTGCTCGAAGAGTTTAAAGTTTTGTTTCTGAACAGATCCAACCGGGTGATGCAACTAATGTCCGTTTCAAGCGGTGGGATCACTGGAACGGTTGCTGATCTGCGACTGATTTTAGCGGCCGCACTCAAACTGGGAACTTGTAATCTAGTACTATGCCATAACCATCCTTCTGGTAGCCTGAAGCCGTCCAGGGCTGATGAAGAACTGACACTGAAGATAAAACAGGCAGCTGCATATCACGATATCAGAGTGGTGGACCATATTATCATAACCAGTGAAGGATATTTAAGTTTTGCTGAAGAAGGGCTGCTCTAAGCCCTTTTTTTATTCATTACCGATTAAAGTGTTTTCAATTTTTCATAAAACTCCGTAAGCCCTGATTTTTTCAAAATTTCTTCATGAATCGTTTTGAATTCAGAAATTGCTGACTCCGAGAATGCCCCCAAAAAATCATCATCTGAATCAGATTTATTTTCCAGGGCACCCGATTCTATCAGCCTTGCTAAAACCAGTACATTCTGCCGAGAAATTTTAAACCCGATCTTGCATTGTTCGGTCATTCCGGGGCTACTCAAAACCATTTCAAATACTTTCGATTTTTCTTTCTTCACGTTGCTCATAATTTCAAATTTTTATTGAATAATTAATTACCTCACAAAACTATTTTCAAATTGCTTTCATCACCTACTCAGAATTTGATCAGGTTGCCGGTGATTGCATAAGTGACTCTACCTTTACAAGGCTACAGGTTGCCGGGTCTGCAACCGGCAAGATGTTCAATTGTTGCACAATTGCATCTTGGTCCCGATGCCTCCGGAGTCGGCGGGACTATTGCAAATGACCAGTGAAATGATATTGCGGCAAAAAACAGTGTTTGTCTTTTGCCGGAGAATGTGAAAATGAATGGTGATGAGTGAACAAAAAATTCCGTCCTGGATCTCTTTTCGGGTCAAGCCCGCAGAGTATGAAAAAATCCACGCACATTTTTCCAAATCGGCTTACAGAAAGTTAAGCGAGTATGCGCGGAATGTATTACTTCAAAAGCCCGTTATTATCCGGACAAGAAACGAATCTGCCGATCAGTTTTTGCGGGAAATGCTTCTGCTCAAAAAGGAATTGAACAGTATCGGCAATAACTACAACCAGGCGGTAAAAAAACTGCACACCTTAAATCATATCGAGGAAGTAAAGCTGTGGCTCAATCGTCACGAATTATTACACGGAAATTTTCTGCACCTGACCGAAACAATTTTTGAAAACCTCAATGAAATCCACCGGCAATGGTCGTCCGAATAACAAGTCCGCATAGCCTGCAACGGGCGCTTAATTACAACGAGAAAAAATGCCAGAAGGATCAGGCCAAATGCATTGATGCCGGAAACTATTTACTAAAACCGGAGCAAATGAATTTTTACCAAAAAGTGGAGCGGATGCAGGACCTAATAGCAAGGAACGAACGGACCAAAAAAACAAATACGCTGCATATCTCACTCAACTTCGATCCGTCAGAAAAAATAGATACGCAGAGGCTCTCCCAGATTGCACAGACCTATATGGACAAGATCGGCTTTGGCGAACAGCCCTACCTCGTGTATCAGCATCTTGACGCCGGCCATCCGCATATACATATCGTTACGACCAATATCCAGGCGAGCGGCAAACGGATCGACACTTATAACATCGGTCGTAATCAATCCGAAAAAGCCAGGAAAGAAATTGAGAAGGAGTTTGGGCTTGTCAGAGCGCAGGATAAAAAACAGGAACAGGTCGCAGGTGTTAAGCCGGTTGACATACAAAAAGTACAGTACGGAAAATCTGAAACCCGAAGATCGATTGCTAATGTACTGGATCATGTGATCAGCCAGTTTAAATATACTTCGCTGGCTGAACTGAACGCCGTCTTTAAACAATACAATGTTGTTGCGGATAAGGGGATCGAGAATGGTCGTATTCATAAACATGGTGGGCTGTTATACCGCTTACTGGACAGCCGGGGAAACAAAATCGGTGTTCCGATCAAAGCCAGCCTTTTTCACAACAGGCCAACGCTGAAATACCTGGAAAAGAAATTTGAAGCGAACGAAGTCCTTCGCGAACCGGATAAAAAGAAGTTGAAAGTGGCTATTGACTGGGCGCTTTCAAAATCTCCATCAGGCCTGAATGATTTTATCACGGCACTACAAAAAGAGAAAATCCAGGCAGTCTTACGGCAAAATAAAGATGGGCTGATATATGGGATCACCTTTATTGACTTTAGAACAAAATCCGTTTTTAACGGAAGCGATCTTGGGAAGACATATAGCATTGCCGGTATACAGGCAAAATTGAATGAAAAACCTCAGCAGGACGCTGCTCAGAAACAAACCGGGCCAGCTCGGGTACAAAATGCCAAAGACAATACAATCGAACCGCAAAACTTCAATGCAAGTGAGGATATCGGAAATAAAAAAGATGACCTGTTTAAAGACCTCATGGATACTGAAAAGAATTTGAACAGGGTGTCTGGTGATTTATTGAAAAAGAAAAGAAAAAAACGAAATAAAAATCTATAAATATGTCTGGAACCGGTGAAAATGAAATGGGCTTACGAAAGATCCTCGACTTTACAAGGCTCGGTAGTATAGTATTCCTGCTGATCCATTTTTATTACTGCTGCTACGGCTGCTTTAAATACTGGGGATTGGCAGCAAAGTTGGGCGATCAGTTCCTGCAGAACATAAGCAGAACTGGCTTGTTAGATACGCCAATCAAATCAAAACTGCTGGCGCTGATACTGCTTACAATATCCCTTATTGGAAGTAGAGGTAAAAAGGATGAAAAAATTAGTGTGCGGGGAATTATCATTTACCTGTTAACAGGATTGCTCTTGTATTTCCTTAGCACATACATACTGCAATTTAGTTTCGATCTACTTACAGTTGGGATCTCGTATATAATAATTAGCGGCATTGGATTTATCCTCATCCTTACCGGCGGCACTCAACTCAGCCGTTACATCAAATTAAATCTCGGTAAGGACATTTTCAACGAGCTGAATGAAACATTTCCGCAGGAAGAAAGATTACTGGAAAATGAATACTCCATCAATTTACCAGCGCAGTATAATTTGAAAGGTAAGGTCCGGAAAAGCTGGATCAATATTATTAATCCTTTTCGGGGGTTGCTGGTTTGCGGATCACCCGGAGCAGGTAAATCCTATTTTGTTATCCAGCATATTATCCGACAGCATATCCGTAAAGGATTTACGATGCTGGTATATGATTTTAAGTATGATGACCTGACCAAAATCGCATACAATTCTTTATTAAAATGCAGGAGCAGTTACAAAGTCGAACCAAAATTTTATACGATCAATTTCGATGACCTCTCCAAGAGCCACCGCTGTAATCCGCTCGACGCTTCCACCATGTTTGATATTACCGATGCCACGGAGGCCTCCCGATCGATCATGATGGGTCTGAACCGGGACTGGATCACCAAGCAGGGAGATTTTTTTGTGGAATCCCCGATCAACTTCTTAACGGCAATTATCTGGTTCCTGAAAAAATACCAGACCGGAAAATATCTTACGCTGCCACATGTTATTGAACTGATGCAGGTGGATTATGAAAAATTATTTTCTGTGCTGAGGACCGAACCGGAAATCGAAGTGCTGATTAATCCGTTTATTTCCGCTTACCAGAATGATGCGATGGAGCAACTGGAGGGCCAGGTGGCAAGCGCGAAGATTGGTATGGCCCGGCTATCATCCCCGCAGTTATATTGGGTTTTATCGGCCAATGACTTTACCCTCGATATAAATGATCCCGAAAAACCCAAGATCGTTTGTCTTGCCAACAACCCTCAAAAACAGCAGATATACGGGGCTGTTTTGTCCTTGTACGTCACAAGGCTGATCAAGTTGGTCAATCAAAAAAACAAGCTCAAATCCAGTTTGGTGTTCGACGAGTTTCCGACTATATTCTTTAACGATATTGACAGCCTGATTGCCACAGCTCGTTCCAATAAAGTAGCGACTTGTTTAGGCATACAGGATTTTAGCCAGCTTAAAAAAGATTATGGTGCCGATCAGTCTTCTGTAATCATGAACATAACCGGCAACATTATCAGTGGACAGGTAACCGGGGAGACTTCTAAGTTTTTATCGGAACGTTTCGGTAAGATTAATCAGGTAAAAGAGAGTATTTCGATCAACCGTACCGATACCTCAGTCAGCAAGTCCACACAACTTGATTTTGCCGTGCCACAGTCGAGAATTGCGGGACTTTCATCAGGTGAATTTGTTGGGATGGTAGCCGATGATCCAACCAATAAGATAAAGTTGAAAACATTTCATTCCGAAATCATCAATAACCATGAAGAACTAAAAGTGGAAGCAGAACACTATAAAGATCTGCCTGTAATTACACAGGTTACTGTTCAAATGGTAAATGAAAATTTTAGGCTGATAAAAAAAGAAGTAGCGGAATTAATTGATACCGAGATCGAGCGGATTCTCAATACGCCGGGACTGGACAGGGTAAGCAAATAAGCGGTTCGAAATGAGCTTATTAACGGGGTGTGCATTATTTTGACTTTTGTTCTAAGTAAATTTGGGAATGAAAATGTCTCCCAAAGAGTTTATGAAAATGCGAAGACCAGGAAGGTTTTCGGATACGACTATCCGCAAGAAAGGTTCTCTCAATAGAACTCTCTTAGAGTACAAGCTCGACGTAATTACAAGCAATAGCCAGGAACAGGCATTCCAGAATTTCTGTTTCAAATTGGCGCAGCTTGAAATCGCGCCGAATCTTCGTCCCCAAACCGGTCCAACGGGAGGCGGCGATAGTAAGACCGATACTGAAACATACCCTGTGTCGGAATTTACCAGACTTAATTTTTGGGAAGGCATAGGAAATGAGGCGGGCGATCACTGGGCTTTCGCGATCAGTGCAAAAAAGCAATGGGTATCCAAAGCAGGTGCTGACGCAAAAGGTATTGCTGCTACCGGAAGAAATTATAAGAGAATATTCTTTATCACAAACCAGTTCACAAAAGACAAGAAGCGTGCGGAGGTCGAAGATAAACTGAGTAATGAGTTAAGCATACCTGTAACGATCTTAGATCGGACATGGATTTTGGACCGGGTATTTGAAAACAACCGTCAAAAATTAGCAAGTGAAGAATTGGGCTTGGGAGAAGGCATGGAGGATGAAGTCATCGTCGGGCCGAATGATGCTGAACGAAGCAGGATGTTTGAATCGCTGAACATTGAAATTGAACAGGCATTAAGCAATGCCATTATCACGATGCCAATTGCAGACAAAGCACTGGACACAGCGTTATTGGCACGCGGTATGGGAAAGTCTAGGTCCGAGGTTGAAGGTTTATTTGATCGCGCAATCAACCTAGCTAAAAAACTGGGTGTAGAGGAGCAATTATATTCGGTAAAATATGAAAAGACATGGACTACTTTTTTTTGGTTCGAAGATTTTCAAAAGTTCATCGAGTTATATGAGGAACTTGAACCGATCGTGGAAACCTCAGCCAATATCCATACTCTGCAGCGCCAAAACAACTTAGCCGGTCTGTTGAGAACCCTTCCAATGGAAAACATTCCGAAAGATTTTATCCAATCCAAATTCGTTAATCTCAATAAATGGCTTACCGAATTTGCCAATGATGACACAAGACCATCAGCTTCACATCAGGCAAAGATGCTTCTGGCCTTGAACAAATTGTTTGATGATGCCGCAGAGCGAAAGGACCTGAACAATGATTTTAAAGAAATTGGGGTGATCCTGCAGGGAACCGATCGGTTAATTGGTTTTCCCTATGAAGAATCTATCGGCATTATTCAGGAAAGTGGAGACATCTTCGGTGATATACCGGAATATGAAAAGCTGATCAACTTGATTGCGGAAATCGACACCAGACGAAAAGGTGAAATTCCCGCTGCAAAATCGTTTCTCAATTACGGTATGCAACATTTGGAAGCAGACCGTCATTACAAAGCAATCGAATACATGGGCCGTTCATTGATCGGGCTGTATAAAAAAGAAAGTAAACGGGACTTTATTTACGCATTGTATTTTATCGCTTACGCATACGAAGCTGTTGGATTATTGTGGGCAGCACGGGGATCATTGATTCACGCTGCATCCTATGCCACGGAAGACCTGCGGCAACATCAGGAAATAAATGAACTGCAGGCCAAATGTTGCCGACGACTGAAAATGATTGAACTCAGATTGGGCCGCGTAGGTTATACGCTGGAATGGCACGAAGTGGATTTGATTTTGTCACAACAGTTGGCTTTAACGCAGCAAGAGCGCGATGCCGTACTGGAAGAATCGCTTGGCAATTTTTCCGGAGTTCTGGGGTGTTTATTGTTAAAGACAAGGACAGGGGATTTACCCAAATTGGAAAAGGCACCAGACATATTCAACAGGCTTACTATAGATTTTAGCGGCCTCCCGTTACTTTACCTCTTGGGTGGAGAAAAATACCTTCCACCCGATTTTTGGCAGACTATTGGGGAACAACCGGTGAAGGAATTTTTTGACCGATGGTGGAAACAGCCGGCCATTGACGATTTGCCGGATCATCCCGACTATTACCTGGATCAAACAATTCGGATAGAGTCAAATATATTGGGCACACATTTCATCCTTGAAACCAAAAATGCTTCACCGGGTATTGAAATCTGCGAGATGATTGTTGCGGCATTAGAGGCTTATCTGGCCACTGCATTACCGATGCACCTGGTAGGAAAGGTTTCTGAGTTTAAAATAATAGCCGAAGAAAACTCCGGCCTAAGTTCACAGCTTCAGTTAGCCGGTAGTCCTCCCAACGGCAGAAGCATTAAAGTTTTCTATAAGCCATTTAACCCCCATCTGCTTTCCGTAGAAGTGCAAACCGAAATCAGCAAGGCGGTTTCCGAAATAGTCATTAGAATTATCGGCGAAACAATTGCCTTTCCTGATGCTGAAAAGTCATTGAAAGAACTGATCGTCGAGCAACGAGTCGATCAGCGATCTTTTAATTTCTTAAGTCCTTTGGTTATGTTGGGAAATGTACTGGGTCATAATCCACGGCGTTCCATAAATCAGTGGATCAATGCAAAGGACAATCAATATACCTTCGATGGAGATACTTCAAGACTAAAGCCTGTCAAAACTAAAGGTCCTAAGGAATTACTTCAAGAAGAGGCCACGGAAAAAACGGATAAAGAAATTTTTGACTTCAGGGGGCATCAGCACATAAAAACGTTCTCAGTAATTAACGAAAACCATTGGGGAGGGCATGTTTGGCGGGGCTTTGCCTTCGCGATTGATCCAAATCCTCATGCTTTGGTCTCGCCGACCTTATACTTGATGTTTGATGACCGCCAGACAGCTATTAATATTTTTAGCGAATGGAAAGAACGGTTTGGAGACAAAGCAGGGGAAAAAATCAAGATTTCAATTCTTAAAGGTATCGACGTTAATAACCCGTACTGGTATAAAGGCTTGATTGGTTCCAACATCAGGAAGGAGGAAATGAAAAATGGCAATACGGTCATTATGATGACGCAGGTTTCTACCATGACACCTACTAACCCCAAAAATCTTGAAGGCTTTCTCGAAAGCTATGCCCGATTCGGATACTTCACGCTTGCACCTTTTTTCATTGATCTTAGTTCAGGGAAACCAGAGCCACTCAATGAATTAGGATTTGAGATGAAAGAACTCATTGTAAAAAATGCCTGGGAAGTTGGAATCAATGATCTGGAAATGACTGCCATTCAAAGCTCTGACAATCCTATTATTCCGGAAGGAATAATTGGTGCCCCTGTTTTGGAAGTATTAAAGATGAAGCGGATGAAGGAAAAAGAAACTGCATAGGCAAACTCTAATGAAGCATTTACCTAAACTGCCACAACAGCAACTTCACCTTTCGTTGAAAATTTATTTCTGAGTGATTTCATATCGTCACTGATCTTTTTATCCAGCACATGCACATAAATCTGGGTGGTCGAAAGCTTGGTATGTCCCAGCATCTTGCTGACTGACTCGATAGGTATGCCATTATTGAGTGTCACCGTTGTTGCAAATGTGTGTCTCGCCAAATGAAAGGTCATGTTCTTATTGATGGTACAGATATCAGATATTTGCTTTAAGTATTTGTTCACTTTTTGATTGGACATGAACGGCAAAACTCTATTTTTTGCAATTAACTTTTTATCTGCTTTATACTTTTCTAATAAAGTCAAAGCGGGCGGAAGTAATGGCACGTTTACTTTGGTTTCCGTTTTTTGCCGGGAAGTTCTGAGCCATAGTTCTCCATCAATTCCCATGACAATATTTTCTGACGACAGGTTAGCGAGATCGATATATGCAAGGCCAGTATAACAACTAAAAAGAAAAATATCCCTGGCTCTTCCAAGCTTGACAGGAAGGTCTTCTGCAGCGATTTTATCAATTTCGCTTTGAATTAAGAACTCCCGTTCCGTTCTATGAAACTTCAGCTTATACCTGATGAATGGATCTTTTTGGAGCCAGTCCATTTTAAATCCCATCGTTGTTATTTTCCGAAGGCGTTCCATATGCTTCATGATCCCATTATTGGTAAGCGTGTTGCTTTTTTGCAATGGCTCGGTCTGACGCAGGAAAAGTTCGAACTGTGTAATGAACTCGTAATTGAGGTGATTAAGCGGAATATCCTTTGCTCTGTATTTTTTTTGCAGAAAGGCCCGGATATACTTTTCGGTTGAGCCATAATTTTTCAATGTACCGTGCTTCAGCGTTTCTTTCGTTGTTTTATCATGGTATTCAAATAAAGACATGAGCGAACTGTATGGAATAGTTTCACCCTGGTAAATCTTTTTGATAGAATCACCCGTGATGAACACACCCTGCATCTTTAATTGATGGTAGCAGTCTTTTAGTTTATACCGAATCTCTTCCAAATGGGAGTTGATGCGGTTCATCAGATCTCTTGATCCAACAACACACTGTTTTTGCGAATCCCAGTTGTCAGCATGAATGGTTTGACCAGTGTTGATCTCTGTTCGCTTGCGATCAATGGTGATACGGGCAAAAATTTTTGATTCATACGGATTATCCGGGTATTGCCGCAGGATGAACCGCATGTTGTAACTGGTAGTACTTTCCATAACTCACTTTTTAAGGTTAAAAAATCACGCTCCTCAGTACTATTCGCTATGTGAATTGATCAAAAATAGAGGTCAAAACCGGTGAATTTCATTCACCAATTTCATTCACCTGACAGGTGAATTGATTAGTGAATGTTTGTATCCGTTTGTGCATAAAAAAACCGTAGATCATTGATCTACGGTTTTTTGTACTTTCAATAAGAAAGAAAGTTGTCGGGAAGACAGGATTCGAACCTGCGACCCCCTGGTCCCAAACCAGGTGCGCTACCGGCCTGCGCTACTTCCCGATCCCTCCGGGACTACGCCGGAACGGGGCTGCAAATATAAAGGCTTCCGGTCTATTTCTACGAGTTTTCTTACAGGAAATCCTAAACAAAAAAACAGGTGATGGCACCTGTTTTTTGGAAAAGCAATAATGAAATTATTACCTCGTAATACTAAGAGGCGATGAGTAAGAATAGTACACCAACCTGTTCAGCTTTCCAGTAGCTGCATCATCCTGGTATACAGTAAACTCCACTCTGAAACTTTTACCTGCCATATCCGGCATCTGATTGTAAGGTAATATTAGTTGCAAATCTTTTTTCAGTTTATTGTAACTCTTCTTTGAATTAGGCTGCAGGTTCATTTTTAGATAAGTAGCTGCATATCCACCCCAATTATATCGCAGGTTGGTAGTAGGTATATAGTACTTCCCGTCTTCAGTAGTCAGCCTTGCCACATAAAAAGCATTAGCCAGCCTGGCACCTGTCTTTACATCAAAATAAGGATAGATAACCAATGCCTTTCTTGCAGCATCATTCTTTATTTCCAGCCGTACAAAATTGGAAATAATTACTTTGGGTACCGCCAGTGAAGATACCTTTTGCCCTTTGGGATATAAAGCTGCAATGATCTTCTTATCTCCTTCAGAAAGTTCATGTGATTCTTCTACTGAATATCCATCAAGGGTCTGCCAGGAGTAAACAGCATAATGCATAATAGATTTGGGATCGTAAGCTGTACCGTTGGTAAAAAACTGTTCGCTTACTTCCAGTACATTGAAATCTGTTTTTTCTTTATCCCAGTTGAACCGTTCATAATACTTGTAAATAGTATCTCTGTTCCATTTGATAGCCCCGGGAAAACTTTGCTCATGTAATAATCCCAGTGCATGGCCAAATTCATGCATCGTCGTCCCCTTCATATATTTTTCGATAAACCGGGGATTAGGATCAGGATAGTATAATATATCCCTGTAGAATTTTTTATAAGTATAATTATTCATATCAGTACCCTTGTCAATAAGGTATTTATAAAATGGTCCGCCTGTTTTCAGATCATTCTCATAAAAACTATAATCCAGGAAATCGCTGGTATCCAGGTTCATTGTTTGTCGCAACTGTGGTGTCCTGTCACAATTGATTCCTACAGCCGAGTTATGACCCAGAGAGTCCAGTTTGCTGCCCAATCTTACCCGGATATTAGTAGCGGGTGTATTATCCGGAACAAACTTCAGTGTAATATTGGCATGCTGCTCCCACATTTTTGCATACCTCATGATCCTTTCCCTGACAGAAGCACTGCCTGCATTATTCATAAATTTGACAAGAAGAACCTGTCCGTTTTCCCATGTTTTATAATTATCCGCCACAGACCTTCCTGTAGTTGTATCAGCCATCCCCGGAAGCATTTCTTCCCCAACCAATGTAGTACATGGGGTTTTGGAAGGCTTTTTATCTGCAAACCCCTTTATCTGGGCATTTGCATTCATGGCCATAACTGTTATTAACAGCATAGGGAAAAAAATCTTTTTCATTTTTTCGTTTTTGTGGTGATAAATGTAAAATCTAAATTATAAGACACCTATACCTTGTTCCGGGTATTTTAGCGCCAATCCCCGTACAATACAAAGGCGCCCCAGTAGTTAGGATGAACAAACCGAGGATCCTTACTTAGTTGTATCTGCGCATGCCGCAAAGCTTCTGATTTGTCCATATTCTTCAGGTTTTTGTAAAAATATTCCATCAGCAGGCTGGTAGGTTCATCAGCCACTTTCCATAAGGTCGCTACCACCGTCTTTACATTTTTTTCCAAAAAGGAATTAGCTGTTGATATATTCCACCCTTTTACCAGTTCTTTACTTACTGCCGTCTGACAGGCAGAAAGAATAACCATATTACATTCTTTCATATCAAGATTCAGCACTTCCCGCATGGTCAATTTTCCATTATTACCGTTCACTGTATCCTTATCAGCCAATAGCTTAAGATAAGACTGCCTGTACTCAGATGAATAATTCAGTACACCATGTGTAGCGAAGTGAACATACTTCTTTCTTTGCAAACTTTGTTTGGCCATACTTTCTGTAGCCCGTTCATCAGCATACACTGTTGAGTCGGACCCGAGAATTTTGCCAATTGTTTTTACCTCGCTGATGTTAAACCGTAATGTAGCATCAGGAACACCAAATGCAGCAAAAGAAGACAGGCTGTTTTTATGCTGTATCTGAATATCGTTTTTTTCTCTAAACACAGACATTTTGCTGGTATAAAAAAGAGTGTAATCCTCAATTAAGAAACGAAAAGTAGTTGCATCCACTTTTTCCCCCAGGCATTGGAACGGCATATTACTGAATACCCCCGTTGGTATGATACATAACCTCTTTTTACTACTTATCTTATCAGATACAACAGTGATAAGTGCTTTATAAAGTTCATCTGATATGTCCTTAAATTCCGCGGCAGCCGGCGA
Organism: Chitinophagaceae bacterium; assembly: GCA_044221225.1. Taxonomy (GTDB): domain Bacteria; phylum Bacteroidota; class Bacteroidia; order Chitinophagales; family Chitinophagaceae; genus JJ008. The sequence continues at coordinate 234,632 of JBGAPQ010000003.1, read as the reverse complement.
CTTATCTTCATCCTGCGGTTCAGACCGGACGGATAGCGGACCTGTCCCTGTTTGCTTATTCGTGTTTTTTATTGCTTCGATAAATGCGGCTATCCTGGGTGCAATATCCATAGTCATGGTATCTACGGCCAGCTTCTCATTTGTAAGTGTAAAAATCATCAACGTCTTGTCGTTCAAAAGATAAAGCGTCACCGCTACATCTTCCGGCAGCTTTCCTTTATAATCATTGAATTCATTAGCATTTGATTTACTGAAATAAGTGCCCAACTCAGGGTATTGTTCCATTACGTCAAACAAGAAATTTTTATAATCTGCTTCCAGTATTTCTATTTTTTTCAGTGTTTCCTGTTTGGCCACACCTTCCTGCTTTTCAAGATTGTTTTCCAGGGCTTTTTTTGATTGCTGCATGGTCAGCAATTTTTTAAGCGCTTCATTACGTTCCTCATCGCTGGAGTTTACCGATAATGAACCGGATAATTCTTTAATACCTGCAATATTACTTCGGTTAGCAAAAGCCCATGCTTCTTTTATATTACCAACGTTATAATAAGAGAAAGTAATCTTGCTGTAGAGATCAGACTTCCGCGGATCATTATTAAATATTTTTCTGGCCTCTTCGCCTCCATATAATTTTTCTGCATTGTCATCAAGTAATGTCACAGCTTTACTGAAATAAACAATGGAGCTGTCAAACTGTTGCGTATCGTAATATAACAAGCCCATTTCATAGTAAGCTTCCCAGCCGCCTGCCGTTTTATATTTTGCCGCCATTTCCACGCTAAGCCTGAAATTTACTTTAGCTTCAGTTTCTTTCCTCTCCCTGACAGCAATACGACCCAGATTGATCAAAGCATCGATAGCCTTTTCTTTTTCACCACTTTCTATAGCATAGTCTTTAGCGTATCTATAATAAGTAGCAGCTTGTGTCAGGTTATTTTCTTCCAGATATATCTTTCCCAATATCAACGACATGCCTGATGCTACCCTGTTCAGGTTTAATTTTTTTGCTTGCGGCAATACATCCAGCAGTAATGCTTTGGCCTCACTGCTCCTTTTTAAACCCTGCAGACATTCAGCAATATTTCCCTGCACCAGTAAATAACTTTCACCAGCTTTCCCTTTTCTTATCACCAGTGCCTGCTTAAGGTATTTAAGTGCATTAGCATAATCACCCTGACTCGTATACACTATACCAATATTATTAAATACCATCCGGCGGCTCTCCTCCATTAGTTCATTCTTGTATAAACTGTCGGCATACAGGTATGCTATTACTGCATCTTTGTTTTCTCCCATACTGCTTAACAGTGATCCCCTGGCATTGAAAGTACCCGCCAGTCTTATTGTCAATTCCGCTTTTAAAAAAATATAGATCGCACTGTCATTATTTGCCAGCCCTTTCTCAAATTCTGCAGTGCGGGAATATAAAAAAGAAGAAAATTGAAGGGTGTTTCCCAGGCCTATTGAATCTGAAATATTCTTTGCAATAAAAACGGCTTTTGTCAGTAATGAATCAGCTTTACTGAACTCTCCTTTGGATATATACATACTGGCCATATCATTCAAAAAACTAACCGACCTCTTTTTGTCAATTGTATCAGTAATAACCATTGCCTGCTTGTAATACACTAATGCGCTGTCGAGTTCAGTCTCGTTTTCAAACCGGAATGCCTTTAAAGCAAAACAGGATGCCAGGGCAGAAGCAGTATTGAGCTGGCGGCTCAACAGTACACATTCTTCATAATACTGATTTCCTGTACTGATATCCTGAGACCGGTAAGCCAGCATTGCCAGTAATTTAGCGGCACTAAACTGATATCCCGTATTTCCATCAGCAATACTCTGTTGCCTGGTTTTAATAAAATATTCTTTTGACTTAATTGAGTCAATTGAAAACCAGGCCACTCCTGTCTGAAATAAAGACTCTAATGGTGATTTACTGCTGACGCCCCTGGCTTTCTCCAACCATTCGGTTGCCTTTTTGTAATTCTCATCATCGAGATAAACCCCTCCCTTGAAATTATATACATCAGCAAGACCGGAACTGTCGCGGAGACGCTGATATAATTGCATTGCTGAATCAATAGCCCGCAGGGCCATTTTTTTTGATCCGCTCAACTGGTAAAGCTCCCCCATTTTTTTCCATGAGTAGGCTTCGCCATTCGCATTCCCGCCTTTTTTGCGCAATACAATAGCCTCTTTATGCGAAGCAAGCGCTGAATCATATTTACCAAGGGTCCAATAAGAACCTCCTATAAGTGACTGAGAATATCCGGCATTATTATAGTCCTTTTGCTGAATTAATGTTTCTTTTGCTTCATTACATACCGTAATGCTCTTCCGGTAATCGCCCAAGAGATAATAACTGTAGGCTATATCATTTTCAACTATGGCCTTGTTCAGCACATCACTGCAGCTGTGATAAATAGTTTTTCCTTTTTCAAAATTTAGTATTGCATCAACCGGTCTTCCCTGATCATTATATACTCTCCCGATAAAAGTATAATAACCTGCATTAGTTATTTTAGCATCATAACTGTTTATCTGGTTATTCATTATAAGTGCCGTGTCAAGCAGCTGCAATGCTTTTTCATAATGCCCTGACCGGAAGTTTATTGAAGACCGGTACTCGTATATTTTACGTACATTCTCCTTATATTTTAATTCACCAAGAACAGATCTGTATACAAGTAATTTCGTTGCTGCTGTATTTAAAGCTGTTTCCGCTTCTTTATATCGTGAAATTTTATAAAAGCAAAACCCCTTTTTTATCAGCGCCTGCATTTCAATATCCCGATCCCTGGCCATTATTGCTGCATTAATTGCTCTCTCATTTGCGACAATCGCCTCCGGGTATTTTTCCTGTTCGAGAAACATTTGCGCCTTCCATATATAAACTGTTGGCAGAGATACCGTGTCTTTTACTGCTTCCGCAAGGGCAATGGCAAAATCTGTTTGTGCATGTGCCTCTTCATACTTCAGCTTCACTGCCAGTTCCAAAGCATCTTCCGCTATTCTTTTACTGGTGCTTTCGTTCAGCACATCCTGCTTATATTCCAATATTCTTTTTTTAAATTCCTCTTTTTTCTTATAATAAGGAAACAATCCCCGCTGCACCTCTCCGACACTGTAAGGGCTGTTACTAATCAGCCAGCCTGCAAAACTCTCACTTGCCCGGTAATTGCGAGCCCTATAACTAACCGGGTACGCAGCGATATACATAAAAAATGCCTCCAGTTCTTTCCTAGTTACATCTCTGATTATTTCCAGTGGTATCCTTCCTTTAAACCGTCCCCTTTCCGGTTTTATAAACAGGGAAGCCGGTAAGTCTGTCCGTTCCTTTACCTTCTCATACGTATTGTGCAGGCTTTGAACAATTATATTAAATACTGAGTCCTCTGTCCGCCTGCTGTCATTTTTAAAAATATCCGCCAATGAATACAGAGGCGACTTGTCAATGTTGGTAAAAATGATGTTTTGAAAGGCCAGTTCAGAAAATATTCCACGGTAAGAGAGGGAAGGAACTGTATGTCTAAGCGAAACCATATCTCCTTTCATCAGGCTGTCAGCAGGATTATACATTCTGATGATTGCTGCTATTATGGTATCCTGATATATGAAAATCTGCCCTGAGCCTGTCTCTGCAAACTCTTTCTTTTCTGAAACGCCGGTTATTGCATCTATGGAAGATTGGTAAGCTCTCAGTAACTGTCCGCTGGTGATGCCTATGGTATGGGGTCCTTCCAGCACAGCCACAATTGTATCATTATGTTTAGTAGTTGAAGAAATGGAAAGCCATATTTCTCTGGTTTCTACCGGAGCCGGCGCTTGCGCTGATGCCAGAAATGTTCTGGTCATAATTAAAAACAGGAAACATATTTTCTTCAACACTCCCATACGCTATATTACCCGTTATTTTATTATAAAATTTACAGTAATTATTCCTATTTCTTCTGCATTAATGCTTGAAATTTCTGCCCTTGTTCCGGTATTGTTTTCATTATCATTGAAGAGATCATCCAGCATCGCCTGAAAAGAACGCATCTCATCCCGGCGGACTGTATGCTCAAAAACACTGCGAAGATCCAGCGGTTCCCTGGATACAATGACTTTTAAAAACTCAACCCCAGGAGGTGAGTTTGGGCTCACGGCCAGTTTTCTCTCCACGAAGTTGTTTTTTTCTACTGCATAGTCAGCCGGTTCTTTTCCTGCAAATGGATATAACACTTCCACCTTATTATCAGGATAAATATCCAATACAGTATAGAATAATTTTTGCGGACCGTTGTTTTTTATTTTCAATGAATATTTATCTCCTGCTTTCAGCATTACTGCATCCTTTTCATCACTACTGACTGCCGGGATAATTTCCGCCGATACCCATTTTGTAAGCTCCCCTCCGTCAGGAATTGTCCGGAGATATTTTATACGTAAAGAGTTTTTGATGCCTGCAATCAGACTGTTTCTATCTCCTGCCGCTAAAGTATCGATTTGCGAAAGTTGAGCGGACCAAACCAACTTATTATTCCTGTCAACCAGAGATATTTTTTTCCCTTCTGCCGATTCAGCAACTCCAAACTGAAAATCAGCATTATTATCGAACCTTATAAATTTATACGGCAATAAAAAATCTTTTATCTGCTTTTCAAGCAAAGCAGGTGTACTGCCCTGTTTACTGAATTTGAATAAAGCCGAAAGACTGCCATAGTTTTCCTCACTAAACCTCAGTTCATAGGATTCTGATCTTTTTAATAGGCGGCTTGCAATGCCAATACTTGTAAAATGCTCTGCTTTTCTGATTAGTGCATCTGCCACTGGTTCGTTCTTCCCAGCCAAATACAACCTACCTGTCGCACCTTCAGAAATATTATCCATCATCCCTTTATTGAAAATAAATATTGAATCTTCTCCTGTCCGGGGTCCTTCCTTTAGTCCGACCCTGATAAAATTTCTTTCTTCTTTTGGTAAATACTTTCCGCTGAATAGCAGCTGGCTGGTATTTCCCTCAATCAGCGGCAACTGATCTGGGATAATAGCCTGTATAGTAGCTTTAATTTTTTGAAACAATACATTGTAATCATTGCCAGCAGGTATATCATTAATTGCCTTATAGAAACCATAGGAAAGTGAACCTACTTCCTCTTTATTGACCAGCATTTGTTTATTTTCCTGGTGAGGACCGGACCCGCTAATGACTACCATATTGGAAATGCTATCCGTAAGATTATCAAAAAAAGATTTCTTTACATCTGTGTCAGAAATATCAGTGGGGTCATAGGGATTCTCCGGATCCGGAAAAGGAACAGGTTCTCCCCTGGAAGTTGGAAAATCATCAGCACGGGTACCCGTGCCGGAATGACAGGCATCCAGCAACACCAGTAAGCTGCCACCCTTGCCAATCTTCTTTCGTATTTCTGTGAGTTTGGGAAGCAACTCATCGTCCCGGAGATGCTTTCCGCCCCGGTAACCGGTAGGACTGTACATTCCTTTTGCATCATAAGGAATCAATGCCTCATCATAACCATCATCTTCATCTTTTCCCAGCGCAATTGTTTTCTGATCTCTTATCTGCTGTCCGTGACAGCCAAAACTTATTACCACAATATCATCTTTCCTTGCTTTTTTAGCCAGGCTTGCAAGGCTATTCAGAATCCCAGCCTTGGTTGCCTTTGCATTAATCAGAGTGTCCATATTTTTCTCTGAAAAACCATTCTTGCGCAAAGCCGCTTTGATATATTTAATATCCGTTACTGCTGCTATCGGCCGCACCCTGCTGTTTGCCGGGTATTGACCAACAGCCACTATCAATGCCAGTTTATTCTGGGAAAAAGCCGGATGGATAGTTACCATGCAGCCGAGAAAAAGTAAGACACAGGCTCTCATAGTAATAAAATTAGCCCAACGAAAAATACTTTTCAGTACCCGCCCGATGGTATTTTTTAAAATTTACAACTCAGGCTCAACAAAGATTGACAGGAAATCAATAACTAAATAAGGCATATCCCGGCCGCATACCAGGAAAAAACACGAATGTTATTGTGAAAAAATTACCAGACATTCCGTGGACAATTATCCGGGTAACCACCGATGACAAACCCCAGCAATATTTCATGTGTACCCTTGCTGAAATTATTAAGTTTTGATGTGGTATAATCAAATGAATAGCCAATATGAAATATATTGGACACATTAACTCCAAGCATCCCTGCATAGCCATCTTTGTGGCGATAGCTGCCGCCGATCCATACCCTGTCGAGGTATTGCAGCTTCATATTACCTTCCACCTGCACCGGCAGCGGATCCACATATTTAACCATTACAGAAGGAATGAGATTAAAATTATCACCAAGTGAAAAACGGTATCCGGCTGTACCAAACAAATGCGGTACTGTCCGGCCCTCTTTGGGGCGGATATAACCATTGGAAAAATCTATTTTTTGCGGCACTACCTGTTGTGCAGATGCTCCCAAAAAATAATCTGCAGAGTACAGGTATAAACCTGCCATCATATCAAACCTCAGTTTCCTGAGAACGCCTGCCGAATAAACAGCAGGGTCAGCAACTACATCGCCAAAATCAAGCTTTTCTCCATCCAGGCTGAAACGATTAAAACCCAACCCAAATCCTGCTGACAAACTGGTACGGGCAGAAAGAGCCAGATGATAGGCATATGTACCATACAAAGAAAAATTACTCAGGGGTCCTGTTACATCATTTATTACCTGTAACCCAATGCCGTGATGTGGTGCCGGTGCTGTATATTCTTCCCAGTATCTTTTTCCTCTTGGATTTTCTCCTCTGAGATCAAATGACGTGGCAGTCTTCCGGTAATCAGATTTGCCGATAGGACCATGAACGGATAAATAGGTGGTGACAGGTGCATCTTGTATGCCTACCCACTGGTGCCGGTGACTTACTTTGAGATCAGTATAGTTCTCAATCCCGGTTACGGCCGGGTTTACGATAAACTGATTGAGTACATACTGCGTATAGTGTGGTTTCTGCTGAGCAAAAACAGGCAATGAGGCCATACCACCCAACACAATCATTATCACAAGAAAAATAATTCTCTTCATTACTGTTTGCTTTCAGTTCAGTAAACGGATTTTAAAAACGGGGCCTTCTTTTACAATAGATACTTATTCGTTTTTTAAAACTTTAAATTCTGTTCTCCTGTTCTTCTCTCTTCCTTCCGGATTATCTTTTCCATCTATTTCATTCGGAGCTACAGGAGCTGTTTCACCATATCCTTTAGCTACTAACCTTTCAGCAGCAATTCCTTTTTCCACTAAATATTTCACCACACTCTGCGCCCTTGCTTCAGACAACTTCATGTTGTAGGTATCAGAACCTTTGCTGTCCGTATGTGCGCCGAGCTCAATCGACATGTTCGGGTAGGTATTCAGCATTCTTACTATTTCATCCAATGCAGGATAAGATGCCGGCTTCAGATCTGCCTTATTGAAATCATAATATACATTCTCTATCACAAATTTCTCATCCACTTTCGGGGCTTCCGGTAACAGGCACAGATCAGGATACTTCATCATCTCTTCTTCCATATCTGCCGGTGTACCCATTGCTGCTGAATTGCTGATAAATCCTGTTGCATCAGCCTGTACCTTCAACGGCTGATGGTCTTCGAGAGTAAATGAATATGTTCCGTCGGCTCCAACTGATTTGGTGTAAACTGTTTTATTGTTTGCAGGATCAACCACTGTTACAGTTGCTCCTGTCAATGGCTTGGCGGGATCGCAGGAAACTATACGGCCGCTGATCTGTCTTAATGGTCTTACTTTTTTTAAGGCAAATAATTCCAGGCAACAGGCTGCATCACGGTCAGAACTCAGCATTACATCTTCGAGCATATTTTTAGCGGGTCCGCGGCTGATAAGGTAGATATCATCTTTCACCGAGTTGACAGGATAACCCATATTCACCGGCTCTGCCCAGTTGCTTCCTGCAGCGCCTTTGCTTTGGAAGAAATCATATCCGCCCATACCTACTCTTCCGTTGGAAGAAAATACTAATGATTTAGACGCTTCATGATATGAAGGTGCCTGTTCATCATAAGATGAATTAATAACAGATCCCATATTAACGGGTGTACCCGGTGTTCCGTTTTCCAATGCTGCATACCAGAGATCATAACCACCCTGTCCGCCTGTTCTGTTACTGGAGAAAAGTAAATACTTTCCATCAGGTGTTACAAAAGGTTGTTGTGTATTGGCTCCGGCAGTATTAATGGATTCACCAAGTTTAGCAGGTTCACTCCAGCCACTGGCAGTTTTGCTGCTTGTGTATAATGCTGATGTTTTCTTATCACCGGATATACCCCATTTGGTTAAAAACATGGTATTACCATCAGGTGTTACACTCACCACTCCCTGCTGAACTCCTTTTTCCTGCGGCATGCCGGCAACCGCTACATTACTTATAGCACTTCCGTCATAAGCAGCCTGAAAAATACGGTTTGTATACACTTTGGTTTTTAAAGTGGTATCCAGCGGCCTGGTAGAAGTAAATAATAATGTATTGCTGTTTAACCATGCCGGTGCATAACTGGCGCCAGCGGCATTTAACTCAGCACCGGCTTTATTGATGGTGTAATACTTCAGGTCTTTCTTTATCAGCTGTGCCTGGATGAACTGCAGGTTCTTTAATTCTCTTTCCGCATTCTTTTTGTATTCATCATTGGTGTTATAACCGGCAAGAAAGGTTTTAAAGTTTTGCTCCGCTTCTGCATACTTTCCCAATGCCCTTAATTGTGCAGCATAATGATATTGCGCCAGCGGAAATTGTGTCTTGTTGGCAACCATCACTTCTTTATACTGTGGTTCTGCTTTGGAAGGATAATTCAACAGGCGATAACATTCTGCGAGACGGTACATAGCCTGTTCTTTACTTGAAGTAGCAGCAGCTGTTTTTTTAGAAGAATTCTGCGGGGTATAGGGTTTGAACTCTTTATCCTTACCGCTCTTGTCACCACCCATATATTTTTCATAATACTCCGCTGCTGAAGCATAATCTCTTTTTTCAAAATAATTATCCGCCGCTTTCAGGTAATCATACACAAACTGTGCAGGCAAAGAAGCGAAAGAAAAAAGAACAGCTGTTAAAACAATTATTTTTTTCATATTGATCGATTGCAACATTTAAAATTCGGTTTCAGGTATTATAATCTGGGGCAAACAAATTCTACTTCCGGTGTTTTGGTTGATTTCCTTCCGATGATAGACAGGGAGATCTCAAAACTGTTAGATCCGTTTACCAGTTTGCCCAGATCGGATGAATTGATATCATAGCTGGCTCCCAGCATCATGTTCTTATACGTAAATCCAAAGAAGGGTGATATCGCATCTTCAAAACGATAGTTGGCCCCGATCATCAGGTTCACATCTGATGTTGCCTTGTACTGACCATAAGCACCGGCCATTTTCTCTGTAGCAGATCCCTGTGACAAATACAGGAAATTGGGAGTGATGCTGAATCTGTCTGATAATGTAAAGCGTATACCAGCATGTGCAGTATAACGCATCGGGAATTTTGCATCACCGGTAGCGCTGAATTTATCTTCCGGCTTGGTAAGATGTGATGCCGAAAAACCTGCATACAGGTTTGCTTTCTTACCGGGTTGTGCATCGAAATACAAAACACCGGCTCCCATATCAAATGCTGTAGCGGAAGTTCTGTTTAATACCTCAGAGGAAGGATTACCGGGATTGAATCCAAACACCGGGTTCCACTGATCACCAAATGTCATTTTATTACGATCGAAGCGGCGCTGGATGATACCTGCCTGCATACCAAACACCATTCTGTGCTCTTCATTTTTTCCGAAACGAACTCCTGTATAGGCAATATTTCCATAAGCAGTGGTGTAACCATATCCTCCGTCACCTGCTGTTTGTTTCAATACACTTACACCCAGGTTTAGTTTTTTGTCGGTAGTAAATTCGGCCGTAGCCCCATAGGTTGTAAAAGGAGTAATAACATTACCCCACTGATTTCTGTATACTCCGGAAACACGATATTGTCCGTCGAAAGCACCGGTGAGTGCCGGGTTCAGCCAGGATGGATACACATAATACTGGGAAAAATGCGGATCAACCTGTGCACTTATTTTACTGACTGCAAGGCCGGTTATGATCAGCAACAATGAGACTAGTAAGCTCTTTCGCATCGCAATTGAATTTTGGTCATTAAAAAATTAACCAGTTACAGACATCTTCTTTACCTGATGATCGTTACCGATCCACTCAGCGGTTTGAATCCGTTTTGTAACTGAATGATATAATAATAAGTGCCCGCAGGCAGTTCTTTTCCATTATAAGTTCCGTTCCATGGTGTGCCATAGCCAGCGGAATGATAAACCTGTTGTCCAAAACGGTTGAATACTTCTACAGTACAACCGGGATAATCGCCGAGGTTAGGTATTAGCCATTGGTCGTGTATATTATCACCATTGGGTGAGAATACATTTGGCACTTTTACCAGCTTCAGTATTTTCACCGTCATCTGGTCCCTGGCCGTACAGCCAAAAGCACCGGTCGCTGTCAGTGTATAGGTTTGATCCTGTAATGCTGTTAATGTCGGGTTCAGCACCGATGTACTGCTTAATCCAAAACCGGGTGACCAGTTGAATGTAAGCGTTGATGAATTAGCTGTGGCATTCAGTTGTAATACTGTTCCCTGCGGCAGTACATAGGACTGACCGGCATCGATCACTGGCTGCAGGTGAACGGTAACAGGTAATACAAATGGATTAGAAACACATCCCACTTCATTTGTTACCACAAGGCTTACATTATATACTCCGGGTGTATTGAATCGTTTGGTCGGGCTGGCCACAGTAGAATTAGTTCCATCTGCAAAATTCCATGCCCATGATTGTACTGTACTGTTAGGTGCAGAACTGCCATCGCTAAATACATTATCTGCTCCCTGACAAAGCTCCTGTGGTGATACAGAAAATGCAGCCAGCGGTTTATCAAAGAAACTGTTCATCACTTTTGTAACCTGGTGCACACAGCCAAATGCCGATGTGGATACCAATGTTACATTGTAATTACCGGAAGCAGCATACACATGTGATGGATTAGTGTTGGCAGAAGTATTGCCATCGCCAAAATTCCACACATAACTTAATGCTGAATTATCAGAAACGGAACTGAGATTATTGAACGTTGCATTACCTCCAGGCATACAGATACCGGTTGGTACAGTAAAATCAGCTACAGGCAGCGGGCTGATCCTTACAGTTTGCGTGACAGGAACACTGAAACAACCACGGTCACTTACGGTAACCAGTTGTACATTGTATGTATTAGCTGTTGCATAGTTTACAGCAAACGGGTTGCCGTTATTATAGGATGGTGTATTGCCATCACCCAGGTTCCAGTTCCATGTGGTGATAGTACCCGATGGAACAGTAGATGTATTCGTTAAGGTAACTGTTTGTCCCAAACATGCCCCGTTATTACCACTGGCAGTAAAGGAAGCTGTTGGCCTTGGATATACTTCAATCGTATTATTAATAGTACCTGTACAACCTCCTGCAGTGGTAAAGGTGTAAGTAATAGTATGCACACCAGGTCCTGCTATATTCGGATCAAAAAGACCTGCCGCATTTACACCCGGTCCGCTGTACACACCGGTTCCGGTTACTCCGTTTGTTGCCGTTGCTGTAGCAACAGATGATGGAGCTGCTCCCGGATTTTGACACACATTGGTCAGCGGCGGAAATGCAAGCGCCGGTGTTACCGCAAATGTGGCTGTGATATTTGTATCCTTCACACAGCCATTAGATGATGTAGCCTGAAGGTTGATGGTATAAGTTCCTTCCCCATAATTATGCGTTGGGTTTTGCCCAGTGGATGTATTCGGGTTACCGCCACCTGCATTCGGATCATTAAAATTCCATAACCATGTCATCGTTTGCGCATCCGGAATAGTGCTGGTATTGGTAAACTGTACCTGTCCTGTTACAGGCAAACAACCTGCCGCAGGCAATGTAAAGTTTGTTCTCGGCCTTGCATGCACCTGTATATTCTGCGTAGTGCTTTGCACACAACCACCTGTGGAAGTAAATGTATAAGTGATGGTATGTGTACCATAACCTGCTGTGGCAGGATTGAACATACCTGCTGCATCGGTGCCCGGGCCACTGTATACTCCTGTACCGGTCACTCCATTGGTAACATTGGCAGTAGCTACAGAAACAGGAGCAGCATTTTCACAAATAGCAGGTAAGGCCGCATAGGTAAGCAACGGTGTTACAGCAAAGCTGGTAGTAATATTCGTATCCTTTACACAACCATTGGAAGAAGTAGCCTGCAGGTTGATCGTATAGGTTCCTTCCAGGTAATTATGTGATGGGTTTTGTGCTGTTGATGTATTTGGGTTACCGGGAGGTGTGGCATTCGGATCACCAAAATTCCACAACCATGTCATGGTTTGTGCATCCGGTATAGTACTCGTATTGGTAAACTGCACCTGGCCATTGGCTGCTAAACAACCACCTGCCGGAATCGTAAAGTTTGTTCTCGGTCTGGCATGCACCAGTATGGTTTGCGATACGGAATCAATACAACCGGCACCTGAGGTAAACTTATACCAGATAGTATGCGTACCAAAGCCTGCCGTTGCCGGGTTGAACATACCAGCCGCATTGGTGCCCGGTCCCTGGTAGATACCGGTTCCTGTTACACCATTTGTAACTGTGGCAATGGCAATTGATAATGGTGCCGCATTTTCACATACTGCATTCAGCAGTGGATAAGTAAGCGCCGGCTTCAGGTTAAAGGTTACAGTTTGTGATGTATTCTCTGTGCAACCGTTAGCAGTAGTAGCGCTGAAATTAATAGTATAGGTGCCCTGCTGGTAATTATGTGTCGGGTTTTGCGCTGTCGAAGTATTTGGATTACCAGGAGGTGTAGCGTTCGGATCACCAAAATCCCAGGCATACGCTGTTATGGCCTGGCCATCTGCGGCCGTAGCTGTACCGGTAAATTGTACTAACCCTACCGGCGCCAGACAACCTGCCGCATCATTGGTAAAAGAAACAGTTGGTCTTGCATATACAGTCACTACCCGGCTCACAGTATCACTTACACAACTGGCACTCGACCGGGCCACATGTTTAATAGTATAAGTGCCATGAGTGGGATAGGTATAGTTAACCGAAGGCCCAGTTGTTACGGTTTGAGTAACACCGTTTCCAAAATCCCAGTACCACTCATTTACGGCAATTGCAGCCGAAGAAGTATCTGTTAAGGTGATGGCATTGCCCACGCAAAGATTATTCGGTGTCAACATAAAATCACCCGGTGGTTTATCGTACACGGTGATCTGTTTCAGTGTATCGCTGGAACAACCATCATTTGATACGACCGCCAGGTTAATAGTATGTGTACCGGGCGGCAGCAATCGTATCACATTTTGGCCTGTAGCTGTGGCCGGTCCCGGGAAGGTCCAGTTAAAATCACGGATCGTATACCCGTTACTGGTATTAGCCACCCCTGAAAAAGTAACAGGATCTAGTGTACAGCCTGTATGGCTGAACGTAAAGTCAGCTATAGGTTTGGGTTTTACAATAAATGATATAGCAAGATTTTCCCTGTTGTAACAGTTTTCGATACTTGGATGATAACCATTGACAGGTAAATCAAATGTATCGGCCGCATTGAAAACATAAGTACCGGGCAAAGTATATTTATAATAAGTAATCCCGTTTACCACAACTGTGCCGGAAGAAACAGGAGCATTATCAATTATGTCTGTATTAGGTGTGATATTGGCGCCCAGCTGACTTAATAACCAATCTAACCGGGTAGGCTGATAAGCCATTAACACAGAAAGTTTGATTGGTGTTCCGACACAAGTATATGGGTGCTGGGGAACAGTTGGATCCGGAGTATTTTGTGTATGACTGATTGCATTCAGATTATTGAGATAGGTACCAGCATTGTATGCATAACTTTCAGCACTTCCTAAACCATAAGTGATTGCTGTAAAAGCAGAATCACTAAACATCTGGCATTGGGCCTGCGCTGCCTGCCATCCTTTTACAACAATTGAATATCCGGGTAAATTCGGATGAGCATATGTATGATTAAATGTAGCCGACCCGTCGATTCTAAGGGATGCTACACCTGCGGTTCGAATTATTACTGTTACATAGTTTGCATAAATTGATTGTCTTGTATTTCTGTAAAAACCAACCTTTTTTATTGCTTGCTCGATAGGACTTAAAAAAACCATTTCAGGATCGCCCCATGTTCCGGAGTTGCATCCTGCTGCTCCTGACATAAATTGTGCAATCATTATAGGTTTATCAGATTCAATATAATCAGCTGTGTTACTTGAAAACTGATAATAACTGTTATTGATAAGACCAGTTAAAATAATCCCGTTTCTTCTTACTACAGTTGTAGGATCCTTTACTGCAACTTTATAGACACTTGTTTGAAATGTACTTGCATTCAATATTACAGCTGTCGATGGCCCTGAAGCGGTGGAAAATGGCGCAGTCAGATATCTTTTGCCCCAAGCCTGAGTTGGAAAGCATTGCTGCATATCATTATCCCTACCTGAGCTTGGTCCACATGGTACTTGTTCTCCTTTTGTTCTGCTGCTTCCGGAAAAAACAGCAATTGGATAACAATCTCCGGCCGCATTTGCAATGGATTTTACAGTGGAGCCGGTAAATTGATTTCCATTACCACCTGCATCTGACTGCCCAATAAATTGATAAATCTGCCCTCTTTGCAGTGTAATATTAAAAGGCACCCCTGCAGGTTTACCTAATCTGGTTGTAACAGATGGAGTAACTTGAATTACTGTGTTATTATGCTGAGCAATTGCATAAACCCAGGAAAAACCAGGTCCACCTGCATCTATCTGCTGACTATTTATTGACATGTAAGAATAACCCCATGATTCTACTGGCATCAGCATTGTAGCACCTGAAGACACACTCCCAAAAATATGTGCATAGGCAACAATAGGTACATCACTCTCGATATGAATTGACATACCAAAAAGTCCCTCCCCACCATTTCCGCCAAAGGTTGGTGGCACGTCATATAAGCGGCAATCATTTGGGCCAGCCTTTGGCATTACTGCAGACGAAATGACTGTATTTGCCGGAACCGCATAATTCAACGTTTGTACTGCTGTTCTGCCCTGCACTGTTACGACTACATTAGCTGGTTGTTCAGCGCTAAAATAGAGAATCATCTCCTGAGCATTGGTTTGACCAGGTTCCATGAATTGATGATGCCCATACCCAACCCAGAAATCTTTTCCTTTATTAGTAATATTTTGAGCAAACACTGTTGCATGTACAAAAACAAATGCTACTACTAAATAAGCTTTAGCAATATTCGCTTCACCTATTATTTTTTTCCTATAGTCCATTTATTATTTTTCCAAAAAAATCAGAATATAAAAAACAAATCATTTAGCAACCTGAAGTTTCAATAAAAACAAGAAACCCGCCAGTACAAGTATATCCGCCAATGTCGTCAGGGGTAATATGGATAATACTAGTACTTACATTTGAAAAACTTGTGCAATACACAAGATTTTGCCCATTATATATTTTAATGGCCCCATTGCCTGGATAAGCCTTTAATTTTACACTAATACTGAAACTGATATTTGTATCCCATTGAAGTACGCCGCTTCCTCCACCACCATTTGCTGCAATATCTGTAAATGTTTTCACCTCAACTGAGGAAATAAATTTTACATAATCAACAACAACTGCAGAATTGTTTTGAGCGAAAATATCCATCACGCAAATAGTATTATTACCCTTCTTCCTTAAACCATTTTTTGTATCCCAAGCTATGAGGAATACAATTAGAGACAATAAGATAAAACTCTGAAAAAGGACATTTCTAAATCTCATAGCATTATTTTTAAGTGAACAAATTGGTTAATTAAAAAAAAGTCGGTTATAAATTTTACCTCACCAGGTTAATAGATCCCTTGCGCTGTATTCTTTCGCCATTTCTCAATACAATATCACATACATAGATGTACACACCTGATGGCTGCGCCTTTCCTTTATGCGTACCATCCCATGCCAGTGATTGTGTACTGGATTCAAAGATCTTTTCACCCCACTGGTTGAACACTACAAACTTCATACTGCGTATAACATTGCTGTATACTCTCAGCACATCATTCAGTCCATCGCCGTTTGGTGTAAAGCTGTTCGGTATATATACCTGGTCGGTTACCGTTTGTCCTGATACCGGCTGCGATACGGCCGGTAAGCAACCACCCAGTGCCCTTACTTGTAAGGAAACAATGGTTCCCAGTTGCAACCCAGTTACAGTATGTGTTAATCCAAGTACTCCTGATGACGGTGTGGCCCATGTTGTACCGCCATCAATGGATACCTGGTAACCGGTGGTATTCGGAATTGCCGTCCACCTGAATACAATGGAGCTGGTAGTTACGGAATCAACTGTTACTACAGGGATCTGCAATGTGGGCAATACTCCTGCTGTAGCCCTGTCGCGGCTGGTACTGCTGCATCCTAACTGAACCACTTCAAGATATACATTGGTAAACCCGGTAACATTATTCAGAACAAATGTTGTTCCTGTGCCGAGTAATGTACCTCCTGTGGCAGCACTGTACCAGTTATACGTTGCACCAGTTACAGGGTTTTGTACTGTAAAGGTGGCGCTGGCATTATTACATACATATACTGTATCCTGGTTAATAAATCCGGTTGGCCTTGGATTTACAACAACCGGTTTGGTGGTATCACCGATACAACCATCATTGGCTATACCCCGCAATGCTACATTGTAAGTGCCTGCTGCGGTATAAGTGTGTACGGGGTTTTGTCCCGCACCGTTATTACCATCGCCGAATGCCCATGTCCATTGATTCGTTGGCACACCATTGCTGGTGGTAGTTGTGGCGCTGAATTGTACTGCATCTCCCACGCAACCACTAAAACTAGTAGTGAAGTTTGAAACAGGCGCTGCAATTACATTAACTGGTAATGTTATCTCTACAGAGCCCCCGCAACCTTCTATACTTGGATGGAATACGGTGATCGGAACATTATAGGTACCTACCTGGCTGAAAGTATATTGCTGTGCCAGTATATAGATATAGTATTTTTTACCATTTACCGTTACTGAATCTGCCGGTACAGGGTTCACCTGTATTACATTGGCATTCGGTGTCACATTATTCACCTGGCTCAGTTGCCATACCAGTTGTGTTGGTTTTACAGATATCTGCAGACTCAGGCGGAATGGTGTGCCTTTACAGGTATAAGTATTAGCCGCACCTGTATTAAACACATTATTATAAGATGGGGTGGCACTCAGATTCTTTACTAATGTACCGGCATTGTAGCCATAGCTTTCCACACTACCCAAACCATAAGTAATAGCGGTAAAAGCAGAATCACAGGTAACAAAGTGCTGGGCAGCCGTACCGGAGAAGTTTTGCCTGATACAGGAGTAACCCGGCAGGTTCGGATGCGCAAATACATCAGTAAAGGTGGTGCTGCCATCTATTTGCAGGCTAGTTAAACCGGCTGTTGGCACAATTATATTTACATAATTTGAAGTGATCGAATTGTTATTTGTATTATAGAACCTTGCTTTTTTGATACCCTGTTCTATTGGGCTTATGTAAATCATTTCAGGATCTCCGTTACCTGTTGGTGCAGGAACACCTGAACAGCCAGTTCCGCTGGTAGATAACATATACTGTGCTACCATTACCGGTTGGTCAGCCTCAATATAGCTGGCCGTGTTCGCCCCGGTATTATTACCGACGAAGAATTCATAATAATTACCCGGTACGATCAGGGTAACAGGATCAAGTGTTACTCCGTTTCGTTTTACCACCGTAGCCGGATCTTTTACCATTATTCTCCATCCATTGGAATTGTAATTAGTATTGGAAGCTGAATTAGCAGTAGCAAATGTCAGGTACTTGGTTCCCCATGCTGTACTTGGGAATACCTGTTGTATCATATTATCACCATTAGTAGTGTTACAGATGGCAGTACGGCTGCTACCGGAGAAGACCGCTATCGGGTAACATTTGCCACTGGCATTCGGAATTGATTTGATAGTAGATCCTGAAAGATCAGTTCCCTGGCCACCGCTGGCTTGTGTACCCATTACGTTATACACTTCACCTCTCTTCAGGTACACCTGAAACGGCACACCTGCCGGATGTCCGCCTTTTGTAGTTACAGATGGTGTTATTTCAACCAATGTACTATCTCTGTCGGCAATTACAAACATCCAGGAATATGAACCTGCACCTCCGCTGGGATAATACTGACGGGAGTTCAATGATCTGTATTCATAACCATATACTCCTGTTGGTAACAGCATACCTGCGCCGGAGTTGGCTCCGTCACTGATGTGGGCATAAGCCACAATCGGTACATCACTTTCAATGCTGATTCCTTTATTGAAGAGTCCTTCATCAGTCAATCTTGCATCCACCAGGCCTGAAGTAGGCATCAGGTCACTCACTCTTACGGTATTCGCCGGGATTGCATAAGTACGTACCCAGTTTGTTCCGTTCACTTTCACGGTAACGTTAGCCGAATCTTCAGCACTCAGGTAAAGTGCCATATCCTGGCTGTTGGTGCTGAATCCATAGTGATGGCCATAGCCAACCCAGAAGCGGCGGCCTCTGTTTGAGCTATCAAGGGTATAGCCGGGCCCTGTTGGCGGTGGCGGCGCCACACCATCTGTCATACCGGTAAACTTATCAAGAAAGTTGAGATTACTTTCAGTAATTACATTGCCCAAATTATCCACCGAACTTCCCGATGCCACTAACCATGTACCGGCGGCATTAGTGCGCCCCAACTTAACAGTTGGCTCTGACGGAATATCTCTCATCCACGGATCTATATAATATTGCTTATTCGTAAAATCAGAAGGAGCACTACCGGTAATATCAACGTCTGTATAATAATACATAGACTGCTGACCTGAAGTAAGTCCGGGAGGAATAATTCCCGAATACCTTCTTATACTAACTGTAGTTGGAACAGTTGATGCAGGTGCCCATGTTATTTTCTGCACGGTATCAGTACCAAACATAAATACCTGTGTACTACCAGCAGCAGGTGCGGCCGGGGTAGCAGGTAATACCGGCGGTTGTACTGTTGGCAGGAACTCATAAGCTCCCATATCAGGAACACCGGCTGTTAAGGTAGTAGGTCTTGGATTACCACTAATGTCTGTCGCATTATCAGTGATCTGTACTCCACGGCCATGCATTGCCCACACATCAGGATTAGCAACATCAGGCTGGAGTTCATCACCCGCTGCAAAGGCAGGTGTATATACAATTGAATTGTAATCCCAGTTCTGACCATTCTTCCAATCCTGCAATGTAGCATAGTTCACGGTACTTTGCCTGATCAATGCAGTACCAGCAGTATAGAACATATTGAAATCGGAATAAATATTCGCCACATTGACATAATTGGCAGCAATACCATTGGCTGTATGCGAGAAAATGTTATTCCTGATATCTCCCACTCCTGCAGTGGCAGTGGTATGGCTTATATACGCAGCAATATTCGATGTACCGGCGGCAGGAGATGCATTCTGAACGGAGTTATTATAATATTTAATTCCAATACCGCCAGTTGAGTACAACCCATAAGCAGTAGTTGCGCTGGTATTGATATTGACAATATTGTTCTTAGTGTAGTTGCCAACAGAAGATGTCTGGTACAAACCATATAATGAACCGGTATTACCCGTTAAGGCCTTTACTTTATTTCCGGAAACACTTCCTGTATAACCAGCGGCCGCACATCCGGAAAGATACATGCCATAAACAGTGGTAGTAGTAGCGTTTATGTCAATTTTATTATTATTAACCTGATATGCAGAGTCACAGTTGGTAAGATATATACTATATGAAGTGGTATTTCTTGGCGCAGTAACTGCCACTGAATTCTTACTTACAGAAGTAAACCATGCATTAGCCAGGTAAATATCATAATAATAGGAACCGGCTACTTTATTGCTGTCAACGACATTATTAGTAAAAGTTGATGCAGAGGCGCCGGAAAGATATATACCACTTATTCCACCGTTTACTGTATTCCCTTTTATCGTGTGATTCGAACCGTTCAGGTTAGCCGCATGAATACCCACAACCGTTGTACCAGTACCTGTTGCAGTTGGTGCATTGATGATATTGGTTACCAAGCTGTCATTAGAAGCAGTATTAGCAATATCCACAGCCCTGCCATTTGTGGCATTAACCGCAGTGATCGTCATATTCCGGTAAGTAATATAGCTGGCACTATCTAATTGCAATACATAGTTGGCCGCAGCATTTGTGGCATCAAAAGTGAGTATTACAGATGCCGGATTGCCATTGGCGCTCTGGAAGGTAATACGGCTTGTATTGGAAGCCCCGGTGATGCGGTGCATTCTTACCTGCTCTGTATAGGTTCCCGCCGCTACATTGAATGTAACAGGGCCAGCAATTCCACAGTCCATTACTGCAACAGCTTCAACAAATGAATGGAAATTACTGCCTCCGGGATAATCGGTAGGTAATGTATTATTAATAGTATATACACCTGCCGGGAAAGGCGGGTTCATATTCACCTGCACAGCTACAGAGTTAGCAGACTGTGAACTACAGGTAACTATACAGCGATACCAGAATGTTCCGCTGGCAAGTATTGTAGTATCGGGGAATATCATCGGGTTACCCAGGTTGGAATAAGGCCCTGCAGCAGCAGTGGCAAATTGCCATTGATAAGTTTGCCCTGAACCAATCGAATAGCCTGTAAGATTCAGCACTATAGGCGTACCCAGGCAGATTCCATTGTTCGGAACTGCTGTTGCTGTACCTGCGGCCGGAGGTGCAGTACATACAGGCACTGCAAACTCCCATGCACCCATATCTGGTGTTGTAGCGCTGCGGCTTACATTCCTTATATCAGTTGTAATACCTGTTATTGGTGTACCCTCATTGTCTAATGCCGGCGTTCTTGGTTCCAGGTTTCCGGTTGCAACATCTGTATAATATGGGTTGGCAAAAACGGAATTTGCATCCTGTGTGGTAGCAGTTTGCCAGTCGGTAAGAGTTGTCCGGTTAGCCCCGTTATAACCTACATGTGAATTAGCTGCATTTTTAAATACACCGTTAAAGTCAGAAGTAAACGTGGTAGTGGATGTAGCAAAATACATACAGTACTTATCACCATTTCCTCCTCTTGTAATGGTAAACAGGTTATCACGAAGCTCGATACCGGCTGCCTGTGTAGTCTGGTAAAAACAGTACGTATTGTTGGTTGTGGTAGCTGTTGCATCGTCCGTGTTCACTGTATTATAATAATAATGAACATTATCTGAACTGGTATTATAGATACCGTATTGCGTACCGTTACCGTTGATATTATAAATTGCGTTATTGCTTACAATATTTTCTAACCCTGCAACTGCGTCCACACCGGTAAAGTAAATGCCATAGAAAGTACTGGTAGTAGACGGAATCCCTCCAAACGGGTTATGTATCCTGTTCCTGGATATTTGTACCCCTGTATTCAACGAAGTAACATAAATACAATAAGTAGTAGTGGCAGCCGTTCTTGCCGGACGGGATATATTATTCTTCTCTACCAGTGTATTAAAATTGCCTGACAGGTATACACCATAGGCATAGAAATCTTTAATGGTATTATTGATCATCTTATTATTACCAACAGCTGAAGTGGTACTTCCTACTGAAGTAATACCATAATAACCACCATTGATCTCATTATTCTCAAACAGGTTGTAATCTGATTCATTTGTACCGGTAGTGGTAGCTGCTGTACCCACACTGGAAACTATACCCGCAAAATTGGAAGACGTCGTTGTAGTACTCATGTTGATATCGCAATTGCGGATAATGTTTGAATCTGCATTGTTCAGCAAATGGAACCCAAAACCATACTCTGTAGTAGAAGATCCCAGCGGTACAACGGTTAAACTATCGAATATAAAATGATCAGTGCCGTTCAGTTTAATAACAGCTCTTTCGTTTGTGTTGGTTGAAAGATTGCTGATAGTTGCCCCGTTACCATTAAAGGTAACAGTGTTTGTAGCAGAAGCACCTTGTATCTGCCCGATGATCACCTGTTCATTGTAAGGACCAGAACCACTTACTACATTAAATACAATAGGGCCTGCAATACCACAACGCAAAGCAAAAACTGCGTCAGTAAAACTCTGGAAGTTGGTACCGCCGGTGGGCAAAGCACTATTGATGGTGTAAGTACCGGCAGGAAATAATGCATTTACCACCACTTGAACCGGCGTGGAATACGTTGTAGAACCACTACAGGTTACTGCACAACGATAGTATAATGTTGTTGTTGGATTAACACTAAATGCAGGGTTATTCTGGGCCGGACTTATATCAGTCCAGGGGCCAGCCAGCGTAGTAGCAGATTGCCACTGATAGGTTTGGCCTGTACCGAATGAGTTATTTACAAGACCTAATGCTACAAGCTCATTGGGACAAATAGGAACGCTAATGCTGGATGTGGCATCTCCGGCAACAGGAGGAGCAGTACAACCGCCCACATCAAATTCCCATGCGCCAATATCGGGAGTAGTTGCATTTCGTGATACCCCAAGAATATCCGAACCAATACCAACAGGCGAGCCTAAGTCATTCATACCGGCAGCAGTTGGTTTTAAATTACTCAATGCCAGATTGGTGTATACAGGATCTACGAACCATGAATTTGCATCCTGCGAAGAAGCTGTCTGCCAGTTAGCTAATGTTGCCTGGTTGGTTGTACCCCAAGAGCCGTAGAATACTGTGGCTGAAGGGGCAAAAAATACATCATTATTATTGGAAACTATTGCAGAGGTGGTGGTATTAAAAAACAAACCATGTTTTTGGCCTGTACCGCCCCTTCGCAAGGTAATAAGGTTGTTCTTAAATTCTATACCTGCCGCTGCGGTAGTTTGATAAAAACCACGGGTTACTTCGGTTGAAGTGCTGGTCAGATGATCCAGTGAAATAGTATTATGATAGTAGAACACATTATCTGAACTGCTATTATAAATACCATAGATAGTGCCATTACTTTTGATATCATAAATAGCATTATTGCTGACAATATTCTCCAGGCCGCCCAAAGCATCCACACCTGTAAAATAAATTCCGTAAACATCGTTTGTACTGGCGGGGTCCACATCCAGCAATCCATGTATATAGTTACCATTTATCCGGGCACTTGTATTCAAAGATGTAACGTATATGGCATAGGAAGTAGCTGTACCAATATTGGCCCGGGCAGGACGGCTAATATCATTACCATCTATTAATGAACTGAACGTACCGCTGGTGTAAATGCCGTACAAGTAATAATCTTTAATGATATTTCTTATGAACCTGTTTCGTTGGTTTGCCACTGTAGTACTGCCTACATTGGTGATACTGTAGTACCCTCCGTCAATAGTATTTAATTCAAACAGATTATCATCACACTCAGAGTTTCCGGTACCCGTAGCTGAAGTGGCGCTTGCGCTGATTGAAATACCCACATGATTGGTGGAGGTTTGCGCATCTGTGATATTAATAGCACACTTTCTTACAATATTAGAATCTGCGTTATTTAGTAATTGAACACCAAATCCGTAATCAGATGTAGTATTGGCTGTTGAATTAATTGTGAGGCTGTCAAAAATGAAATGATCGGCCCCATTCAATTTAATAACCGCCCTTTCATTGGTATTAGTTGAAGTAAACTGAATTACCCTTCCATTACCATTAAATGTTACAGTATTTATTGCAGATGTCCCTGAAACCGGGTTAATTATAAGTTGCTCAGTATAGGGGCCGGAAGCAGCATCAACATTAAAAATAACCGGTCCGCTAATGCCGCATTTAATATAATTATACGCATCATTAAAAGAGGCAAAGTTGGTACCTCCTGTTGGTAATGTATTATTAATTGTAAATGTTCCGGAAACTAATGCCGGGGATGTTACTTGTACACTGGTTGAGTTTGCTGAAAGGCCACTGTTAGAACAACTAACAACACAACGGTAATAGGATGTAGTTGCCTGTGATGTGGTGAGGAATGCAGAATTGGCGCCGGTGATATTTGTCCAGGCTGAATTATCCGGAGATGACTGCCATTGGTAGGTGATTCCACTGGCAATAGTAAATCCACTAAGAATTAAATCAAAGTTTTGACCTGCACAGGCTATTGTTGGGTTAGCTGCAGCTGTACCTCCCGTCGGTGTACCGCTACAGGCAATTGCAGATGTCCAGGAAAAAGTAATGTTGGGTCTTGTTGTTTGTGTGCCGGTATTTGTAGTTGTTGCACTACCGCACAAACTACCCAGGTTATCTGCCCTGTAATTATGAGAACCATTGAATGTAAGTCCTGTTGTCCAGGGAATAACCGGGTTGGATGTAAACCATGTACCTGTTGCATTTCCAGGCTCTCCGTTACATATTTCTATTAAAATATTATCCGAACCATTCCAGCTAAACGGAACTGGAAGATTAAATGTATTGATACCAGCTACCGGCTGATAATCGACTGAAGCAGTAGAAACCGGAGAACCGGAAAAGGGATCCCATGCAGATGTAGAGAGTGTTGTTACAGTAGTATGGCCTATTCTTATCACCAAATCTTCAATCATTCCGGCAGTACCCAGAGAAACAACATTATATTTTATAGAACTAATCAATCCCGGCCCCATACCAGCGGCTGTTAATTCAGAAGCTTTGTACAGAAATTGTGCTCTGCTGCCTTCATAAAAATCCTGCAAAGGGCAGGGATAAGTAGAAGTTGTATTTCCGGTGGTGCCGGTACCAATATTGATGTCCACCTGAGCCCTGCTCTCAGAAATAGACATAATAATTACAAAAATAGCCAGCAGTGATAACCGGATAAATCCTGATACATTGAACTTTCTCATTTCAGCATGTTTGGTTTGTAGTAATTATCAATAGATGCCCTATTACCCGGGCAACGGGGTTCAATCAAATACGATCAAATACTGCTTCTGCAGCGTGTGGATAAGGAAAATGTGATACGGTGTTTCTCAGGATAATGATACCGGCAAGGTTTCGGGGAAATGCACTCCTGTTACAATAGCCTCTGCTCTTACAAGAGAAAGAAATTGTACAAAATGCAATCTATTGCAGTCTGTTATCTACTATTTATTTTTAGAATTTCAGAAAAAGCCTTTACCTGTCTGAGCTGAAAATTAACATTTACTGCAGTTCAAATTTATCATTTATAATCTTTAAATGCAAAAAATATAAGGCTTTAATCACCAATATTTTATTCAGACAGGTAGTTAAAAAATAATTGACGAAAAAGACCCGGAATCAGCGTATTCCTGAATTAATTCTACAACAAAAACAGAATATTAATAGTAAAGGCAATTAGTACTACTAAAAGAAATAATAAATGCCTGACCAAATAGTCCAGGCATTTTGCGGAGAGGGAGGGATTCGAACCCTCGGTACAGGTTTAAGCCCGTACAACGGTTTAGCAAACCGGCCCTTTCGGCCACTCAGGCACCTCTCCGTGCGGGCAGCAAAAATAAAGATTAATTACTTTCCCCACAATACAGTTTTCCTTCCGGGCAATAAAAAACCCGGCTTTTCAGTCCGGGCAATTTTGTTTCAATATCCTTGAAACCGTCCAGTAGTATTTTACATAGCAGCCAATTGTACTTTCTGCTGCAATTCTAAAACATTTTCACGGAAAACGCCATCAGTATCCATCAGATCCTTTACCGTCTGGCAGGAGTGGATTACAGTAGTATGGTCGCGGCCGCCGAAATGCTCTCCGATGGTTTTCAGAGAGTTTTTTGTAAATGCCTTTGCGAGGTACATAGTAATTTGCCTTGCCTGTACAATTTCCCTTTTGCGGGTCTTTTGCAGCAGCTTGTCGTAAGGCACATCAAAGTACTCGCATACCATTTTCTGAATGGTATCGATGGTAATTTCTTTGCTGGATGATTTTACAAAATTCCGTAACACTTTTTTTGCCAAGTCCAGGTCAATTTCCCTTCTGTTCAGCGAAGATTGTGCCAACAGTGATATTAATGCTCCTTCCAGTTCTCTTACGTTGTTACTTATATTATAAGCAATATACTTAACCACTTCTTTTGGCATTTCCAGGCCGTCATTCTTCATCTTTTTCTCCAGTATCTCGATGCGGGTATCATATTCAGGCACCTGCAAGTCTGCACTAAGACCCCAGCGGAAACGGCTCAGTAATCTTTCCTGCACCCCATCAAGGTCTTTGGGCGATTTATCGGATGTAAGCACCAGTTGCTTTTGTGACTGGTGCAAATGATTGAAAATAGCAAAAAAGGCATCCTGTGATTTTTCCGCTTTAGCAAAGAATTGCACATCATCAATGATCAGCACATCTATCAACTGGTAAAAATGAATAAAATCATTTATGGCGTTATTACGGCTGTGATCCATGAACTGGTTTATAAACTTCTCAGAACTCACATATAAAACTACCCTGTTTGGGTGCAGTCTCTTTACTTCATTTCCGATAGCCTGCGCCAGGTGAGTTTTTCCTAAACCCACCCCACCATAAATCACCAGCGGGTTGAAAGAATTGGCTCCGGGTTTTTCAGCCACAGTTTTCCCGGCTCGACGGGCTACCCGGTTGCAATCTCCTTCTATAAATGATTCAAAAGTATAATTAGGATTAAGTTGCGGGTCGATCTGCATTTTCTTCAGCCCCGGTATTACGAACGGATTCTTAACAGGATTATTTATGACTAATGGGAAATCCATTTCGTTATTTGAAAAAGTTTTAAAACCCTGGCCACTTACATCCATCGTAACAGGTTTGTTCTTGCTGTTACCACTGTCTACCATAATCCGATATTCAAGTCTTGCTTCCTTCCCTAACTCTCTCTTCAAAGTCTTTGCCAATAAATTTACATAATGTTCTTCAAGATACTCGAAAAAGAACTGGCTGGGTACCTGGATAACGAGAATGTTATTTTTTAGCGATACCGGCTTGATTGGTTCAAACCATGTTTTGTAATGCTGCCATTCAACAATGTCCTTGATGATCTTTAAACAATTTGCCCAGATTTTTTCAGCATTTTTCTCCATCAGTCAGTTGGCAGTTTATGTCGTGTTAACTATAGTTGTTTCTGAATTTGTCCACTAAAAATCTTCGCACTATGTCAATTAAAAAAGTTGGACAGGACGGCGAATATCACTATTTCTTTTCTAAAAAAAAATTTTATCCTCCTGATTTTTGTGAAACAGAAATGGAATGGCTTTTCACCAAGTTTTTGCCTGAAAATTTGGTAAATTCAAAATCAAGCCTTCCTAAAATCAACCCCGCAAAACCCACCTGATTTATCACCACATCATTGCCCAACTTATTTTTGTATATTACCGGCTTATCTAAAAAAGTGTGTGTATGCCCGCCAATAATCAGGTCAATATTTTCTGATTCTTTTGCTAATACTTCATCACTTACTTTAGTACTGCCCTGGTATTGATAGCCCAAATGTGATAAGCAAATAATCATATCACAATCTTTTTTCTTTTTTAATTCATAAGCGGTGTCATTTGCTTTTTGAACGGGATCCAGGTATTTTGTTGCTCCAAATAAATTATCCGGTATCAATCCCTTTCCTTCAATGCTTATACCCAATACTCCGATTTTCAATTTTCCTTTTTTGAATATTCTGAACGGTTGTGTTTTATACTCCATGGGGGTGCCACTAAAATCATAGTTGCAAACCAGCATTGGAAAATTTGCATGCCTGGTTAATTGTGCCGCAAGGTTTTCCATTCCTGCATCAAAATCATGATTACCGATAGTACACGCATCATACCCCAATGAACTCATAGCTTTTATTTCCGGTTCTCCTTTATATATATTAAAATAGGGTGTACCCTGAAAAATATCCCCTGCATCAAGCAACAATACCTGTTCCTCTTCCTGCCTGATCCTGCTGATTAACTCTGCCCTGCCTGCAATTCCGCCCATTCCCTGGTTACGGCCTCCATCCATCGGGAATGGCTCAAGACGGCTGTGGGTATCATTGGTATGCAGGATTGTCAGTTTCAGCGGATTAAAATATTCTGCTGCTTCCAGTACAGAAGATCCGGCCATCAACGCACCTGCAGATAATGCAGCCTGTTTAATAAATTTCTTTCTACTGAGCATTGCTTACCCTGTTTTCAATAGTTGCAGTAATATTTTTCCCCTGACTTTTCAACTTGCTGATATATTCAAAAATGGCATCCCTCATTAAAT
Source organism: Chitinophagaceae bacterium (assembly GCA_044221225.1). GTDB lineage: Bacteria > Bacteroidota > Bacteroidia > Chitinophagales > Chitinophagaceae > JJ008. The sequence goes on along the minus strand of JBGAPQ010000003.1, from coordinate 206,317 downwards.
AACCATTGGTTATTTGCGGAACCGAACGCAACATATCAGCATTATCTCCCCCGTTAGCAATAAAATCTGAATTAGCAATTGTATATACACGATTGGGGTCTAAAGGAGCGCTTCCCACCATCACATTAACAGCCTTCTTATCTTTTATCTGCATCGTTAATCCGGCCATAGGCCAGCCTCCCCTGTCAGCTGTAAGATCAAGTAATTGTTGCAGTACACTCCCTTTGATTTTTTGAAGAATTAGTAAATTATCAAAAGGCATTAACTCAAAAATTTTCCCTCGTGTAACATCGCCTGCCGGCAACTGCGTTAACCGGATGCCTCCGAAATTGACTAAAGCCACATCTACCTCTGTATTATACTTTTCTCTTGCCATGGTTAAGAATGCATCCACCATAAAATTGCCAAGATTGCCTTCCGGCTGTTTTTTTTCGAGGCTAACTTCTGCAATGCCGACAACAGTATTCATATTACTATTGACACTATCACTGTAAGGTTTAAGAAAAGCAAGTATTGTTGAATCTTGTTGCTGAGAATTGCTGATCCGGTAATCTTTATACTGCAGTGACTGACTTTGATAAGTAGTATTACAGGAAGTTTCTGTAATTATTAGTAGTAGCAGAGCCGCTGAAGAAAATAACCTTGTGTTCATAATTGTTCAACTCGTTTGAAGGTATTACTATTTTACTTTCATAACAAAAAAATGAAAAAATATCCCGGAATTTTATTTGCATCTTTGCGTAAGATTTTTCAGGATAAAAACCTGACAATATGCAAAAGGACATTTCTCTTAAATTGCTGCCTTTGGAAGCAGCAGATGAGGCTATCATAAAAAGATATATAGCCAGTGCCGAAGCAGTACAAGCAACTGCCATAAGTGGTTTTCATATCCTGAAACAATCAATAGATGCCCGAAGCAGGCAACCCTGGATCAATCTGACTTTGAAAGCATTTATCAATGAACCTTTTCAACAAAGAGAATTAATTCCTTTTGATTTTAAAGACGTAAAAAAAGCTGTACGAACAGTCATTATCATTGGTGCCGGGCCAGCCGGCTTATTCGCCGCATTGCAACTGATTGAAAGTGGCATTAAACCAATCCTGCTGGAAAGAGGAAAAGATGTAAGAGCCCGGAGAAGGGACCTTGCATTATTGAATAAAGAAGGGGAAGTGAACCCCGACAGTAATTATTGCTTCGGCGAAGGCGGTGCCGGTACTTATAGTGATGGGAAATTGTATACCCGTAGCAGCAAAAGGGGCGATATCAACCGTATACTTGCCCTGTTCGTCCATTTTGGGGCAGAAGAAAAGATTTTATACGAATCTCATCCGCACATTGGCACTAATAAACTACCCCAGATCATCACTGCCATGCGACATAAAATCCTGGACTGTGGCGGAGAATTTTTATTTGAAAAAAAAGTGACCGGTTTCAATATTCAGGAAGAAAGGATAACAGGAGTAAAGACAGCAGATGGAAGCAACTTTGAAGCAGATGCATTTATTCTTGCCACTGGCCATTCTGCCAGGGATATTTTCAGTTTACTTCATGCTAATAAAATACTGATAGAAGCAAAACCATTTGCGCTGGGTGTAAGAGTGGAACATCCTCAATCACTTATTGACAGCAGCCAGTATCATTGCCCGGTCCGTGGCGATTTTTTGCCTCCGGCTTCTTATAGTTGGGTGCAGCAAGTGGATGGCAAGGGGGTTTTTTCATTTTGTATGTGCCCGGGTGGCATTATTGCTCCCGCAGCCACTTCACCGGGTGAACTGGTTGTAAATGGATGGAGCCCTTCTAAACGAAATAATCCTTTTGCAAACAGTGGTATTGTGGTAACAGTAGAAGAAAAAGATTTTCAGTCCTTCAAACAGCATGGACCACTGGCAGCTATGTTCTTTCAGCAAGCCGTTGAGAGAAAAGCATTTGAAACAGGAGGAGGAAAATTTGTGGCACCTGCCCAACGGTTAGTCGATTTTGCTGAAAATAAAATTTCTTCCTCCCTCCCAGAATGCTCTTATTTACCAGGTGTTCGTTCTTCTTCATTAAAAGATGTACTACCGCCATTTGTTTATAAAAGCCTGCAACTGGCCTTTATAGAATATGGTAAAAAGATGAAAGGGTACTTTACCAATGAGGCTATTGTGGTAGCAACAGAATCAAGAACCTCCTCTCCTGTCCGCATACCAAGAGACCCGGTCACCTTACAACATCCGCAGATCAGGAACTTATATCCCTGTGGTGAAGGTGCCGGCTATGCAGGAGGTATTGTAAGCGCTGCTATGGATGGGGAAAGAGTGGCAAAACAGATAAAAATATTCTTTAGTTGATAATTCACACTACAGTTTAAGCAGTTTGCACTGGTATAACCACCACTTACCGATTTCAGCCCATCATTTCACCAGGACAACTAATTTTACATTCCAAAACCATCACTATGGCCGCTATTCTTGAATTACAAAATCTAAGAAAATACTTTGCCACTCAAAAAGCAGTTGATGATATCAGCCTTACAGTAGAACGGGGGCAGATATTTGGTTTACTGGGGCCGAATGGCGCCGGAAAAACCACTTTGATAAGAATGATCACTGGTATCTTCTATCCTGATGAAGGGAATATCATTTTTGATGGCAAAAAATTTGACCCTGTTAATGATGTAGGTTATATCGGTTATATGCCGGAAGAAAGGGGTTTGTATAAAAAAATGAAAATTGGCGAACAGGCTATGTACCTGGCACAATTGAAAGGGCTCAGCCATAAAGATGCTATGGCCAAGATCAAAAAATGGTTTATCAAATTTGAAATGGAAAGCTGGTGGAATAAGAAAGTGGAAGATCTTTCAAAAGGAATGGGACAAAAACTGCAATTTGTCACCACGGTCTTGCATGAACCAAAGCTTATTATCCTTGATGAACCTTTCAGCGGACTGGACCCTGTGAACAGTAACCTTATCAAAGATGAAATATTCAACCTGGCTCAAAGCGGTTCCACCATCATATTCAGCACACATCGTATGGAACAGGTGGAAGAGATCTGTAATCATATTGTACTGGTAAATAAAGGAAAGAAGATACTGGATGGAACGGTGAAGCAGGTAAAGCAGGATTTTAAAGAAAACCTCTTCAGCATTGGTACAGAACAGGCCTTATCATCTATAAATGGTATTGCACCATTTGATCTGATCGGATCAAAAGATCACTCACATGTGATACGGATAAAAGAAGGGCAAAACCCGAATGCTGTATTGCAGTACCTGTTGCAACAGGAAATCGCCATTCAATCTTTCAATGAAATGCTGCCTTCACTCAACGATATTTTCATCAAACTGGTAGAAGGAACACCTACAGCCCGCCAGTTTCAAAAAATAGAGGCATAAATTAATTTACCATTTAACCATCTGTCATGAATAAGATCTGGATCATAATAAAAAGAGAATACCTGACAAGGGTGCGGAAGAAAACTTTTATCATTTCTACCCTGTTGTTTCCTTTGCTATATATGGCTTTGATATTCGGAATGGGGTTTATTGCAGAAAAAAGCAAACAGAATCTGCATGTGGCCATCATTGATTCTTCGGGATATTTTACTGAAGAAAACATCAGTAAGCAAAATGTCGCCGATAATAGTTCATTGCTCACCCTGGTAAAAGGCAATGCAGATAAAGTTATTGCTGATTATAAAACTGCCGGGTATGACGGGTATATAGTGATTCCCGCCCTCAACTGGAAAGAAGGCTCCGACAGTTTGCTCTTCAAATCCAACAAATCTTATGGAAGCGGATCCACTTCCGTAGTTGAAGCCAAACTGAACAGGATATGGAGTAATATAAAGAATGACAGCCTGCAGATAGATGTCAATAAACAAATGATTCTCAAAAAAAGGCTGGGTGTCACTCCAAAAAATATCCGGGATGAGAAAGCTAATGCAAAAACAGCTGAAGGTATAGGCTATGTAGCGGGGCTACTGATTTACCTTATACTCCTTATTTATGGCTCACAGGTAATGATGGGTGTAATGGAAGAGAAAACCAATCGTATAGCTGAAGTAATTGTTTCTTCTGTAAAGCCATTCCAGATGATGTTGGGCAAAATATTGGGCATTGGTTTAGTGGCACTCACTCAATTTTTCCTGTGGATAGCATTTGTTTTAATTATATATAATGTTGGAAAAGTCTCTGGCTCAGCCGGTATGGCTACACAAATGGTAGGTGGAATGCAGAAAATAATTACCAGCGTTAATGTTCCGCTGATTTTGTTCTGCTTCGGTTTTTATTTCCTGGCAGGGTTTTTCTTTTATGCCTCTCTATATGGTGCTATTGGCAGTGCCGTGAATGAAGATATGCGGGAAGCACAGTCACTTAGCTTTCCCATCACCATGCTTGTCATTATCTCTATTGCATTAATGACAGCTACAATATCAGATCCAACAGGTCCGATTGCTGTATGGGGAAGCATAATTCCATTCAGCTCGCCTATAGTAATGATGGCAAGGATACCCTACGGGGTACCGGGTACAGTACCCTGGTGGCAGTTAGCATTGTCTATGGGATTGTTGGTACTTGGCTTTATTCTCACCGTATGGTTTGCCGGAAAGATCTATCGCACAGGTATTCTTATGTATGGCAAAAAGCCCACCTGGAAAGAAATGATACGCTGGGCGTTTCGAAAAAATTAATGAATAATATGTGCTTATTTAAGCCTCTTACCCCATGGTAAGGGGCTTTTTGTTAAAATTTCCCTTTTCCCGGCAAGGATGTTTCGTAATACGAAATCAATCGTATATTTGATACGAAGTATTTCGTGAAAAACAATTTAAATACAATCTTTAAAATTTTCGTTTATGAAACCAACAACCTTCACAACCGGCAGGTTATTTCTTATTCTGCTTACCGCAGGCCTTACCATCGGGCTCGTTTCATGGGATCACCGCCACTCTCCGGGTCAATACCAGCAATCTGCCAATGATACTGTTCCCAAAAAGTCAAAAGACCGGGAAAAGAAGATCCGTGATCTTGATGATGTGCTTGCAGAACTGGACGGAGCAGATTTAAAAATTGAGATGGATAAAATGCAGAAAGAACTTTCAGAAGCCCTGAAAAAAATTGATGCCGATAAAATAAGGCTGGAAATAGAAAGAGCCATGAAAGAAGTCGACTTCGACAAGATCAAAAAAGAAGTAGAAACTTCCCTTGCTAAAGTAGATTGGCACAATATCAAAGAAGAAATAAATAATGCCATGAAACAGGTTGACATGGCAAAAATACAGCAGGAAGTGCAGGAATCACTCGCCAAAGTGAACTGGGACAAGATGAAAACAGAAATGGAAAAAGTGAAAGAGATCGATATGAAAAAAATTCAGGAAGAATTACAAAAAGAACAGGAAGAAATGAAAGACCTTGGCCCAAAACTGGAAAAAGAATTAGCCAATGCTAAAGTAGAAATTGAAAAAGCCAAAGCAGAGATCAAAGAATACAAGGAGTTTGTAAATGGATTAGAGAGTGATGGCCTGATCAATAAAAAGGAAGGCTACACCCTGAAACATAAGGAAGGTGAACTTTTAATCAATGGAAAGAAAGCTTCTGAACAGACTTATAATAAGTATCGTAAGTTCCTGGAAAAACATAAAAAGTTCAGCATAGAAAAAGATGATGATGATTTTGATATGAACCTGGACTGATCGATAAAGTTTGCCAAAACCAGCCGTGAAAAACAAAGACCCCTTTCAATAAAATGAAAGGGGTCTTTTATATTGTAAACTTAGTTTTTTTATAACCCTCCTACATTAAACGGAGAGGGCATGATCTCAAAATCACTCATTTCGATCATTTCGATCTTCATCAGGAAAGTTTCGTCTGTTTTAATAACCACTTTCTCTTTTGTGATCTTTTTAAAGCCGGATTTTTCAAATACAAACTTATATGTACCGGGTTTTAATTCATCAAATGAAAAGCCGCCTTCATCATCACTCAGCACAATTTTCTCTCTTTTGGATACGAGGTAAGCGGTAACACTCACATCTTTCAAAGGTTTTTTTGTTTCTGAATGAACGACAATGCCATTCAGTTCATCTTTTTTACCATCACCGGGCCCGTTGTTTGCTTTTGCAACAACAAAACCCAACAGGCAAAATGCCAACAGTAGAGATTTTTGTTTCATTGTAACAGGTTTGAATGGTTGGTTAATAAACCCTTCAGCACTTCTTCCGGTTCGGTGGTGACTTTAAAATTAGAGCATTTTGACCGGATTTGCCAAGCCGTCTGTAAATTCCTTCCACAGATTTTTCACTATTTGAGCAGCGGGCAAAATATCGTTGAGTAAAGCACTTACCTGGCCAATCTCGAGTTCTCCTTCCTTCAGGTCTCCTTCAAACATGCCCCTCTTCGCCCTGCCTCTGCCTAATATCGCTTTTAGTTCTTCATCAGTTGCCCCATTGCGTTCGGCAGTTCTTATAAGTCTGAAAAAATCATTTTTTAAAAGCCGTACCGGGGTCAATTGTTTCATCATCAACTGAGTATCGCCTTCCTGTGAATTAATTACTTCGTTTTTAAAATTAATATGTGAAGAGGCTTCTTCACTTGCCACAAAGCGGCTGCCAATCTGCACCCCTTCTGCACCTAATACCATTGTAGCCAGCATCTGTCTTCCTGTGGCAATACCACCGGCTGCTATAACAGGAATTTTAACGGCATTTACAACAGCCGGTACCAGTACAAGTGTTGTTGTTTCTTCTCTCCCGTTGTGGCCGCCTGCTTCAAAACCCTCGGCTACCACTGCATCACACCCTGCCTCTTCTGCTTTTTTAGCAAATTTTGAAGAACTCACCACATGCACAACGGTTATTCCTTTTTCTTTTAGCATAGCTGTCCATGTCTTTGGATTTCCTGCCGAAGTAAATACGACTCTCACTCCTTCTTCTATAACTGTCTGAATGTGTTTGTCAATATCCGGATAAAGTAAAGGAAGGTTAACAGCAAAGGGGCGGTTCGTGAAAGCTTTACATTTTTGCAAATGCTCTTTTAAAACATCCGGGTACATTGATCCAGCCCCGATAATTCCCAGCCCCCCTGCATTGCTTACTGCACTTGCCAAACGCCAGCCACTAGCCCAGATCATGCCCGCCTGGACGATTGGGAATTCGATATTGAACAGCCTGGTAACACGATTGGAAAATTGAGTCATGAGTCAGCAATCTTTAGTACAGAGTAAAGATAACCAATGACAGTGCACCTTTTGTACAACATTACCCTAAATCAATGCTGGTATTATCGCCAATGTTCAGCGAACGGGATTCTCCATGCAGGTTAGTGTCACTGCCAATTACTGAGTCTGACAGCACTATATCAAAAAGATTAGAAAAAGAACCGATAATTGAATCCTTAACAATAGAGTATTCAACTGTAGTATTCTCCCCTATAGCCACATTGGGGCCAATAATGGAATTTTTGATAGCACAACCGGCACCAATACTTACAGGCGGTACAATAACTGTATTTTCAAATTGCCCGGCATTTGTTTGTGTTGCAAATTTTTTAAGCAGCAGGGCATTTGATTCGAGAAGTGTTTCTTTTCTGCCACAATCAAACCAATTCTCTACTTTAAACGACCTGAACTTCACTCCTGTTTTTATCATACAGTCAATTGCATCTGTCAGGTTATATTCACCATGGCGGCGAAGTCCCTGCCGGATATTACTTTCAAGACATTCAAATAACTGGCTGCTTTCTTTAATCTTGTAAATACCGACAAGTGCCATATTCGATTTAGGTATCTGAGGTTTCTCCACCACATGTTCTATCAGGCCATCCTCATTAACTTCGGCAACACCAAAATCACGGGGATCTTCCACTTTTCTCAATCCGATCATAGATTCATTACTGTTTACCACTTCCTTTACATCATATTCACAAATGGTGTCACCCAGCACCACAAAAACTTCATCATCATTTACCAGGCCCCGGGTAAGCCGTACAGCATGTCCCACACCCTGTCTGTCGGTCTGGTGTACATAATTAGCAGAGAGATCGGGGTATTTGGCTTTTACATAATCCTCAATCTTTTCACCAAGGTAGCCCACAATAAAGATGAACTCATTTATACCGGCATCTTTCAACTGGTCGATAATGATGCTAAGCACTGTCTTTCCTGCGAGGGGAATGAGGGCCTTAGGTTGTGTATAACTATGCGGACGCAGTTTGGTACCTGCTCCGGCTACTGGTATTATAGCTTTCATGTATAAGCCAACAGATTTTTCCGGTCTTTTTTTGCCGGGTAACTAATCAAAGGCCAACGAAAGTAACAATTTTGGTGAACAAAAACCTGAATACTTTACTGCTGTTCATTCCCTCTACTCTCTTAATTTTGCGCCATGCAAAAAGACACTCTCGTTTTCGACCTGATCCGAAAAGAACTGGATCGCCAGCGTAACGGTATTGAATTAATCGCCTCTGAAAATTTTACTTCCCTGCAGGTGATGCAGGCTATGGGAACCGTACCTACTAATAAATATGCGGAAGGTTATCCCGGAAAAAGATATTACGGTGGTTGTGAAGTAGTGGATGAAATCGAAAACCTGGCAATAGAAAGATTGAAAAAAATTTTTAATGCCCGCTGGGCCAATGTACAGCCGCACAGCGGAGCTTCTGCTAATGCGGCAGTGTTCCTGGCGGTAATGAAACCCGGAGAAAAATTTCTGGGCCTTGATCTAAGTATGGGCGGCCATCTTACCCACGGCAGCCCGGCAAACTTCAGCGGAAAAACCTACCATGCTCTTCATTATGGTGTAACCAAAGATGGTATCGTAGATTATGAACAGCTGGAAGCAAAAGCAAGAGCAGAAAAACCAAAAATGATCATTTGCGGTGCTTCTGCTTACAGCCGCGACTGGGATTATAAACGCATCCGTGCTGTGGCCGATGAGATCGGTGCTATCGTATTTGCCGATATTGCTCATCCTGCTGGTTTAATTGCAACGGGGCTACTAAATGATCCTTTTGATCATTGTCATATCGTTTCTTCCACCACACACAAAACATTGCGTGGGCCCAGAGGTGGTATTATTATGCTGCGTCATGATTTTGAAAATCCATGGGGTATAAAAGATCCGAAAGGAAATCTGAGAACCATGAGCCAGTTGCTTGACCTCGCTGTATTTCCCGGCTCACAGGGAGGACCACTGGAACATGTTATTGCTGCAAAAGCCGTGGCCTTTGGTGAAATTCTTTCTGAAGATTTTAAATCGTACGGTAAGCAGGTCATTGCAAATGCCCAGGCCATGGCCAAAGCATTTGTATCAAGAGGTTATCAACTTATAAGTAATGGTACAGACAATCACCTGATGCTGATTGATCTCAGAAATAAAAATCTGACCGGTAAAAAAGGACAGGAGACTTTAGACAAAGCACATATCACTTTAAATAAAAATGCGGTTCCTTTTGACGACAAATCACCTTTTGTTACTTCGGGCATCCGTATTGGTGTTCCTGCTGTTACCACCAGGGGTATGAAAGAAGCACATATGGAAACAATAGTTTCTTTCATTGATAAAGTACTGATGAACGCAGATGATGAAACCGTTATTGCATCTGTAAAAAATGAAGTAAAGTCCTTTATGCAACAATTTCCCCTATACCCTGAATTAGGATAATATTGTAGCTTAGTGTACCTTAGAATCAAACTGTAAGTTATGATACAGCGTCAGCAAACACTCTGGCTGCTATTGGCAACAGCTACCGCCATCCTTAGTTTTATGTTTCCTTTCGCCACTGGTACCGAATTAGTGGAAAAGACGGCTATGGAAAGACCCGCAGAGATTATTGCAGGTGATAATTTTTTTACTTTGCTGCTCACCATAGCTTCTGTTACCTTATCCACCATTACTATCTTTCTTTTCAAAAACAGGAAACAACAAATGTGGCTTTGTGTGCTGGGTATGCTTCTGTCTGGTCTTATTATATTTATTTATGTTACTCAGATGAATAAATTGATCAAACCGGTACCTGCTCTCTCTGCAGTGTTGCCAGCGATTTCTTTATTTGCTTTTATTATGGCTTTAAGAGGTATCAGGAAAGACGAAAAACTGGTAAAGTCGCTGGATAAACTACGCTGATACCTGAACATGGTCCAACAAACATAGTGAAAAGCCCCGCCGGGGCTTTCTTTATGCACACTTACTCATAAAAGGGCTGTTTCAATCAATTATTATCCCCTTCACTCAATCAGCAGAAATTATCAGGACGATGAACTTTAGCTTTAGGCAGTTAATCAGTTTATAACACTAAATCATTATTATGAAATTTATTATGACTATCATTTTAGCCACTGTCATGCTTTATTCCTGTGGAAGTGGCAATGATAAAAAAGTTACAGATACAGCTTCTCCCAACTCAGATGCATCACCGGTTGATACCGGATTGGATGCGGAATTAACCACCTGGCTGAAGGGAAAAGTCCTCAAGTCAGATGACCCCTCTAAGGATTACAATGACTTCAGATTGTATGCCGACGGCACTTGTATGGATAAAGGAAATGCAAAGGCCGAATGGGCCATTAAGAATGGTGAGCTCGTTATACATTCTGCCATCGATATGAAATTTAAACTTGAAAAAAAGGATGAAACCACTCTTGTGCTTCACAGAAACCTCAGTGATGAAACTTACAAAATAGAACCAATCCATTAACCATTAAATCTTTCAAAATGAAAAATGTACTTATGTTGCTGGTTGCTTACCTGGTAATAACAGGGTTTACCGTTACAAGCAAAACAGCAAACACCAAAAATTCAATTCCTTCTCCAACTGCCTGGGAAGTACTGGGAAGTCGTACGATTAATTATAACACCGACCGTGATGTAATCACTGTAACCGCCAACGATCATTGGCATTCGGGAATCTATTTCAAAGTGACAGATGCCCCAATCAAGATAAATGATATGAAAGTATACTTCGATAATGGCGACAAATTTGATGTATCCATTCGCAGTATGATAAAACAAAATGGACATAGCCGTACAATCACACTTCCGGGAGGACAACGACGTATTACCAAAGTAGAGTTCTGGTATGAAACACTCGGAAGTAACAGGGGTCGTGCCACTCTAACTCTTTGGGGAAAGTATTAATTAACATTACAAGAGTTAACATAGAGAGATTAGTATATGAAGTTGTGCTGGTAAATTAAATCATCAAAATGCTGATAAGGAAAAGGGCTTTGATAAACCCAAAGAAGATACCAGGAATCTTTTTGATACCAGCAAGGTAAAAATAGCTGGAACAGCAGCGCAAAACAACACAACGTCAATAGCAATCCAACAATTCTTCCCAGACACAACAATAAACAGCAGATCATGATAGCAAAACAATTTTTTCCCCTGTCATTCCTTGCCCTGTCTTCCGGAATATTTGCCCAGCCTACCCAGTCAATGGTTATTAATGACTTCCGAAAAAACGGAGTAATTGCGGTGGAAGGAGTTGTAATCAATAAAGAATGGTACAAAGACCATTATCTCTGGAAGGCATCACTCAGAACTATACTACCTGTAAAACCGGAAGAAGTAGACGGTCTAAAAGGGGTAACTCTGGTACGTCATGTAGTAGCCCATTATGAATGCTCAGGAAGCAGTTGCAGCAGCACCTGGAATGGACTGGCCTACAGTGAATACAAAGGAATTAACCTGCCCCTGCCATCCGCTGCGGAACTGAATGAACTTCTAAAAAAAGAAGCAACATCTAACCCTGCCGCTTTCTTTAGAAGCATGAGTGGTAAATATGGCATTACAGAAATTGGTGTAAACCAAAAAGAATCCAAATTCGAATGGGTAAACCCCCGAAAATTAAATTTCAATGCCTACAAAAGGAATAAGGAAGAGGTTAGCTATACCGAAGTAGCATTGGTAGAAACTCCACTACTGGTAACACTAATACGAGATGGACTCAAATCGCCCTGGCGGATTGACTATGCGTCTGAAGTGAGAGAATACCTGGTAGAAATTTCGAGGTCAAAAAAAACGGACGAAGCGAATACCGGCCTGCTTACAGGTACGGATGCGGCGGCTGATGCCAGAAACAAAGCGGAAATTACACGGCTGAAAGTACCGATACCTCCAAAATATACAACAGCAGAGGCTGCTGCTAAAGATGCCTACCTGATGCTTTTCAACCTCAACAGAGAACAATATTATTATTATCTCTCCATGATAATGGGGCCGCAAATGAGATGCGAAAACTGCCAGTATACTTTAAACGGTAATGGAGAACCCAAAGCTAGGTTTATAATAGAATCTGCCTACGATGGAAACGGAAAATTCATTGACCAGTTTTGTATGACTTCATCTTTTCAAATCGAAGGCAATGCCTTTTATTTTAAAAACAAAAGAAATGACTTTAGCCCAGATTCGTACTTTATGATTGAAAAAGCAGGCAGCTATTATTATATTAATAGCGCAACGTTGCAGGTGTCAAAGGATGCATCTGTTAATGCCTCCCTGAAAGCAGTACCCTGCGATGCGAATCCAGGCACAATAGAAGCAGCCGGTGACCCACAATCAGGCTGGAAAACAGGTGATAAAGTCCTTGTGGAAGAGAACGGAAAATGGTATCCGGCTACTGTGTTAAAAACAAGACCCGGCGAATGGTTTATTCATTATGATGGATATTCATCATCTTATGACTTATGGGTGGGAGCATCAAGAATAAAGAATCGCTAACGGCATCTTAAAAATTAATTAGTATTTTAGAATGAATGAAGATTAATGCCAGGCTAATAATACTACTGACTATCATAAAGGGGATTTCTTTTCCCCTTTTTTCACAATCTCTTGATTCTTTGTCACAATTGCCGGATGATTCTGTAAAGCTTTCCTTGTTAAAGGAAAAAGCTATCACCCTGTCTGAAGATGCGCCTGAGGAATCTTTACTCTTTGCACAGGCGGGTATAAGATTAGCCATAAAACTAAAAATGCCGATAGCGGAAGGAGAGTGTTACAAGGCCGGTGGCGTTGCGCATGACCTGTCCGGCAACCTGGACAGCAGTCTCTGGTATCATAACAGTGCAAAAAGGATTTTTACAGAACAAAAGCAGGTGATATTGTTATCCAATACTATCAGTGATGTTGCGCTGGCTTATTATTTCCGCGGAATATATGCGATAGCTCTTCAAAATCATTTTGATGCTTTAAAACTGCGGGAAGAGGCAGGTAATAAATCTCTTATTTCCAAATCATATAATAATATTGGCCTGGTTTACAGGGCCAGAAAAGATTACAACAATGCCATCAGGTATTACTTAAAATCATTTGCATTAAAAAAAGAACTAAATGACCAGGCCGGGCAGTTAAACAGTCTGATGAACATTGGCAGTTCCTATCAATACCAGCGAAAATATGACAGTGCCCTGTACTATGGGAAACAAACACTGACTCTTTCCAGGACTATCCATAAGCCCCGCGACGAAGTTAACAGCCTGGCAAACCTTGGCATGGCGTATACCGGGCTTCAACAATGGGATCAGGCAGAAATACATCTTATGGCAGCCCTCGCAAAAGCTGACTCATCTGAATACAAAGAGCCGCTTTACAGTATTTATGAAGGACTTGGCACTTTAATGATCAGCAGGAAAAATTATAAACAGGCCATTGACTGGTTTAATAAAGGGGTAATGCTTGCAACAGAAAGCAAACGAAAGGAAATGCTTGCAAATTACTATGACAACCTTGCAGATTGTCACGAAAAAACAGGAGATTATAACCTGGCTTATAATTTTATCAGAAACAGCGAAGCAATAAGAGACAGCCTGCTTAATGAAGAAAACCTGCGGCAGCTAAACGAAATAAATACAATGTACGAAACGGCCAAGAAAGAAGAAACGATCAATCAGCTGAATAAAGCGGGAATGCAAAAAGAAATCGCATTGATCCGGAGCAAAAGAGAACGGAATTATTTTATAGTTGCCGCTTTCCTTTTTTCGCTGCTGGCCGGCCTGGCCTATTATGCATACAGGAGTAATAAAAGAAAAAATCAGTTACTTAATAATCAAAAAATGGTTATTGAAAAATCACTGAGAGAAAAAGAGATGCTTATTCGTGAAATCCATCACCGCGTTAAAAATAATTTACAAATAATCTCCGGGCTTCTTAACCTGCAAAGCCGGCAAATTGAAAATACAGAAGCCCAGGAAGCAGTAAGAGAAGGCCGTAATCGTGTAAAAAGCATGGCGTTAATCCATCAAAAATTGTATCAGCAAGAAAACCTCACTGCCGTAAACATGGAGGAGTACTTGAATGATCTCGTAAACAGCATACAGGAAACATTTAAATTTAATAATAAAAATATCCGTACAACAGTTAACAGTCATCATTTGCAGTTTGATGTTGATACTGCTATTCCCCTCGGACTTATTATAAATGAACTGGTGACAAACAGTTATAAATATGCATTTGCCCGCAGGGAATCCGGGATATTGCAAATCAGCCTGGAAGAAAACATCTCTAAAAAAATTGTTCTGGAAGTTAAAGATAATGGAGAAGGTTTTCCTCCCGGTTTTGACAGTAATAATGGGAAATCTTTTGGTATGAAACTGCTTCAATCACTTGCTGCCAAACTTGAAGCAGCATATCAATTCTCGAATGAGAATGGGGCTGTTTTCAGAATGACATTCATAAATCAAAAGCCCGTATAAATATATTCAGATGGAGTCCTTACAAATCATGATCGTAGAAGACGAACCTGTTATTGCTGAAGAAATTGCAGCCATAATAGAGGATCTTGGTTATTCTGTCAGTTGTAAAGTTTTACATAGCAAAGAGGTGCTGAATTCTTTTCAGCGGTATAATCCTGATCTTGTACTATTGGATATTAACCTTGGCCAGGGTAAAGATGGTATTCAGTTAGCTCATGAAATTAAATCCCTGAAGAATATCCCGTTGATCTTTCTGACTTCTTATTCAGATAAAGCAATAGTTGACAGGGCTAAAAATGTAAACCCGGATGGCTACATTATCAAACCTTTCGATGAAAAAAACCTGCAAATCGCCATTGAGATTGCTTTTCACCGCTATGAGCAGAGTCAAAAAACAACTGCTGAAGAAAAGCCAGAAACTTTCCTGATTAATAAATACCTTTTCATCCGCAACAAGAATAAGCTGATAAAACTGGATCCGGGTGATATTATATATGCTGAGGCCTATAGTAATTACACAATAATTAAAACGACCAACAATAAATTTATCATCAGTACAACTCTCGGAATTATCCAGGATAAACTGCAGCCCTTTGGTTTTTTCCGCCTGCACCGCAGTTATCTTGCAAATGTTGCTAAAATAGAAGCCATCGAAGAAGATTATGTAAGTATTGCCGGTGAAAAAATACCGGTAAGCAAGAAGCAAAAACAAGATCTGCTGAACATTATCACTCAGCTTTGACGTATCTGTGTTTGCCGGCAACCAATCTTTAAACTTACGGAGTAAACACTTTTACCAAATAAGTGTATTTACTGAATTCCTGTTTTCTTTTATTGATTTGATTGCATTTGGGTTCTTTGTTCTCTAAGTTTGATTGAATCCAAATCCATCCCACTATGAAGACCCTCGTACTCTTCATTGTATTTATCTTTTCTGCATTATTCACCTTCTCACAGATAGACCCGCAAACTCCATGGACATGGATGAAAGGCGATAATACGGTTGATCAGCCAGGCATTTATGGCACTCAAAACATTGCTGCATCCAGTAATAAACCAGGTGCAAGAAATTTTTCCACTACCTGGAGGGACACCAGCGGTCATTTATGGCTTTTTGGGGGCATGGGTTATAGCGCCACTACTATGGGTTATCTTAATGATCTGTGGAAATACAATCCATCCAATAATCAATGGACATGGATGAAAGGTGATAACAGCACTGAACAGTACAGTGTATACGGCACTCAGGGAACCGCTCATACAGCAAATAAGCCAGGTGCTATTTATGCCAGTGTTTCATGGACCGATGCCAATAATAACCTCTGGCTCTTCGGTGGTTTTGGATACACTGATAATAATTTTGGTTTTCTGAATACACTCTGGAAATATAATCCGTCAACGAACCAATGGATATGGATAAAAGGTGATGACACTATTGATAAAACTGGTGTGTATGGTACCAAAGGACTGGAAGATAATATCAACAAGCCTGGTGCCCGCTATGGCAGCCTCACCTGGACCGATGCCGATGACAATCTCTGGCTATTTGGAGGCTACGGATACGATAGCAGTTCAATCGGAATACTAAACGATTTATGGAGGTATAATCCTTCAACCAACAAATGGGCGTGGATACATGGTGACAAAGCTGTTGACCAAAAAGCCGTGTATGGCACCAAAGGCGTGGCTGCCGCCGACAATAAGCCCGGTGCATTGTATGTAAGCACCTCATGGACCGATAATAGCGGAAATATGTGGCTCTTTGGCGGCTTTGGTTATGATGAAACCTCTGCCGGTAATCTTAATGATATATGGCGATATAATCCTTCCTCCAATAAATGGACATGGATCAGTGGTGATAAAACAATCAATCAGAATGCGGTGTATGGTACACAGGGCTTGTTCAATGCTGCTAACAAACCCGGTTCCCGCTATGTGAGCAGTTCCTGGGTAGATAATGCTGGTGAGTTATGGTTATTCGGTGGCTACGGATATGATGGTGCTAATGCCGGTTACCTGAATGATCTCTGGAAATACAGTCCCGCCAGCAACGGATGGACTTGGGTAAAAGGGGATAATACAGTGGACCAGCCCGGTATATATGGTACACAGGGATTACCCGATACATCCAATAAGTCCGGTGCCCGAACGGCCAGCGTATCATGGACAGATGGAAATGGCAACCTGTGGTTGTTTGGCGGCTATGGCTATGATGGTAATGCTGCGGGCATTTTAAATGACCTCTGGAAAATAAGCAGTTTTCAGGTGCCCCTGCCATTACAGTTGCTTCATTTCAGCGGTACACTGAACAATACTACTGTCTGTCTGAAATGGGAAGCTGAAGAGGAAACAGCTTTCAGCCATTTTAATGTGCATCGCAGTTTTGACGGAATAAACTTCAGCAGCATTGGTTTGATAAACGGCGCTGGCAACAACAACAGAAATAGTTATAGTTATACTGATTCAGACCTGAAGAACCACCCTGTGAAAAAAGTATTCTACCGGCTTCAAATGGTGGATATGGATGGGAAATTCAAATATAGCAAGGTAATCATGTTTGATCTGGAACAAACTCAAAAAAGCATATTACTATTTCCAAACCCGGTAGTTACTTCTCTCACCGTTTCCTTTAACCAGGAAAAGGAGGGTAACACCAGTATCCGTATCACTGATATGAAAGGAACAACTGTCAGAAACTATTCAGAAAATATCCCTGCGGGAAAAAACAGCATGAGCATAGATGCAAGCGATCTTCCTTCCGCCACTTACATCCTGTCTGTCATAAAACCTGGCGGTGTACTGGTGCAGCAAAAATTTATCAGGCGGTAATAACCTCAAAATAAAGGGCCGGTCTCAGTAAACTGAGCCGGCCCTCTTATGTGGTCTTCAGAAATATTACTCTATTACTGAATTACGAACATTCTTGTTTCCTTGTAATTGTCACCACTGATAAGCATATTATACATACCTGCATGAAGAGATGGCAGCACAACAGCCTGTGATACAGTACCACCCGGGTGGTTGAGTTGTTGTCTGTAAACAATCTGTCCTGCTGTATTCAGCACACTCATATTATACATGCCCTTTGCTGCTGTAAAGCCAATAGTTATTTCGCTACCCCGTACAGGATTCGGATAAAGGGTGATACCTTTCGTAATCCGCCCGATATCTACCCGAAGCATTTTGCTGTAAACAGATTTTCCATCCAGTTCTACTGCTTTGATACGATAGAAGTTAGTTGTCAGCGGAGCAGCATCAAAGGTCGTGTAGCTTTCCTTATCAGCCTCATTACTTCTTGGTGCAATCTGACCAATAACAGTGAAATCAATACCATTAGAAGAACGTTCTACAATATAATTTGTGATATTGGTCTCTGTCAGATTAGTCCAGTCTATTTGTACTGCTGCACCTTTTTCAAATGCTTTTACATCGCTGAAATTTACTGGTAATGGACTACCATCAGGTAATGTATTACCAAGAGCAAATGTATTACTTGTACCCCAAACAGAATTCGGAACGGTATTACGTACTACAGATCCTGACGTAGTATTTCCGCTTGTACCATCGGCACCATAAGAATCCCATGTGCTGCTTACATTGCTGAAAGAAGCAACTTGCAGGCCTGTTAATGTGGTAACATAATTTATTGCATTACAGGTACTGCTACCTGTCCATGATAAAGTAACATTGGGTTCTGAATCGCCGGAAGTACGGTAAATAGTCCAATACTCACAATTACTAACAGCTAGAAGCCCGCCTGCTGAAATATTTCCTAAAGCCTTTGCACTACTCCTCAAATATTCTGCGGAAAAAGAATGGGCAGGATCAGAAGGAGCTGAAATTGCACAATAGTGATACCCAAAACCGGTTTTCCCAACCGGAAATACAAATGGATCGTTACCAACCTTCGTGCAAGGTCCGTCTACAAATGAAGCGTCGGATGCACCTACTGCTGTTGCTCCATCCTTTAATGTCAGATAATTTGGAAAACCGGTAGTCACAACACCATCTGTAAACGTCATCACTGCATTTACATCCACACTCTGCCCCAATGCCACACCTGTGGAACTATTATTAATAGTAAGGCTGTTAAATGTAGTTAATGAGGAGCCTCCAATTGTTTGCAAGGCTGCACCACTAAAAACTATTAATGTTGTAGCTTGTGTAAATGCCCCGGTGCTGTTTTTTGACCAATCCCCTTTTAAATTAATTGATTGACCACCGGCTAAAGTGAATGCTGCATCTGCTCCAATAATTATATCCCCATTTACTGTCCTGGCAGCAGCCAGTGTCCATGTTTTTGTTCCAGCAGTGGTATTAATAGTCAAATTATTATAATCCCTGTCTGTAATAACCTGAGCTACACTGGCATAATATTCAACCGTACCACTGGTACTGATACTTGTCATAACGAAAGAACCACCACCACCGCCGACAACAAAAGAAGCATTTGCCACCGGCCCGATACCAAGGGGATCAACAGTCTTAATTTTCCCATTTGCACCCATTGTTAAAGTATTGGCTCCGGCTCCAGTGGTAGTGATCAACCCTGTTGAACTGGTAAAATCCAGCGTACCATCGATATTTATGGTTGCTGAAGAAACCGACATTGTGATACCCGCTTCATTCAAAGTAGTTCCGGTGCCTATAGTTACATTATTATTTACAGTTGTTGCACCACTCATTGTTTTTGTACCGCTTCCGCTTGTATGGAGGCTGCCATAAGTAAACGCATTTATTGTTTGATTACCTGCACCAGCATAATCAACAGTCAGTTGAACCAAGTCATCAGTATCAAAATCGTACTGGCTAAGATAATCAGGCGTTGCCGAAATTTTGGTAACTTTTATAGTACCAGATCCGGTGATTGTATTCGTTGATCCTGGAGAAAAAACATTCGCAGCCCCCGGAGTAAGAACAGTATTGGCATTCACGGTAAGTGTTCCATTCATGATGACATTACCTGTTATAATTTTATTTGCTTCGCCTGAACCTGTTCCATTTGTAAGAATAATGTTTTCATATGTTGGCGAAGCATAAATTGTTTGTGTAATTGCATTAGAACCATCATATTCAACTGTTCCGCCGGTTAACATATTTGCAGTAAAGTTCAGTGGGTAATTGCTCCCTGTCTGACCACCTGCATCTGCTGCTATTCTCATAGTACCGGCAACTGTCAGTGTACCTCCTGCAGCGGTTCTGTTACAGCTAAAAGTATTTAAATCAAAAAAATCTCCGGAAGTGACATTCAGATTTCCAGCAACTGAAGTATTGATACCTAAAGTTGTGGCTGTGGAACTGCTAATTGTTAAATTATTAAAAGTAGTTGATGCAGATCCGCCGATCGCTTGAGCTGCACCATCAAATAGTATTGTACTTGTACCTGCGTTAAAAGTGCCCCCATTATTAGTCCAGTTACCCCCAACATTATGTGTAAATGTTGCAGCGCTAAACGTTGTGCCACTTTCTACTGTAACATTTCCATCAATATTGATGCCTGTAGTAGCTGAGGCGCTTGCTGTTCCACTTATTGTTAAATTACCATTGATATCATTTACCCCAGTCAATGTTTTTGTACCGCTGCCGGAAAGAACAAGATTCCGGTAAGTAGTATTTAGAACTGTTTGTGCAGCACCGGAATAGTTTACTGTTGCCGAAATTCCATCAAAGTCATAACCGGGTGTTCCTGTAATTGTAAAAGGTGTTGCACCGGAAAGATTAAGTGTTCCGGTCTCTGCACCGCTGTTTAAACTCAGATTTACAGCAGAACCGGCATCTTCGTTTAAATTAACAGTCCCTCCCACACTAACAGTGCCTGACTGCAGGTTATAAGTCGGGTTATTATCGTCACTTCCATCATCCACACCTCTGATTGATAAATTTCCTGATATTGTGAGTGATGAAATAGTTGTAGTTAAAACTGTTGTTCCGTCTCCTGTAAGATTTGGAGCAAGCAAAGTACCTCCAATAACTAATGAAGCACAGTTGATACTACCCGCCCCACTCAATGTTGCCGCTCTGCTCCCTGTTGCAGCATTTTGAAGTGTAATACTTGTAGTTACAGTAAGAGTGAAGCCTGAACTTACGGAAATTGATCCGGAAGCACTTGCGAAAATTACTGAATTACAACTAACATTGCCTGGAACGGTAACGTCGATTCCATTATTAATAGTAACATTATCCGAGGCTGCAGGCACTCCAACGGGTGACCAGGTGGTCGGGGTGTTCCATGAACCATCCGCAACGGCAGTTTTCTGTGCATTAACGGTAATGGCTGTCATCATCAAGATGAACACGACGGTGAACGTCTTGTATCCTTGTAAAATCTTTCTCATACCAAGAATTTTTAAGTTTAAAAAAGGTCGAAATCGGCTTGGCTTACCACAGAAGAAGGATACAAGAGTCTTTGCGAGGAGATTGGCAACTGGTTATATATATGTATACAGACAACAAATTGCTGTACTATATATGAGCCTGTCTAAATAAAGGATTTAAGTGAGAATTTCGAAGGATGGGAGGATTAACTATTTGAAGCACTGTAAAGGTATGCCAGTCAACCAGTTTTTGCAAGTATTTATTGATTTTTTTGCTTATCATCAAGTCTCGTAGTTTTACTAGCTTTTTATAAAGCAAAGTTTTCGGCCGGTCTGAAAATTCCTGTACTTGTAATAAATATCAGGCATATATAGCTGTATAACTTTGTTTGTTTTTTCTAAGATCAGAAGGTTTCCCCGCAAAAACCAATTCTCCACCCGCATCACCAGCCTCGGGTCCCAGATCAATCAGCCAGTCTGCCGAACGGATAACATCTGTATTATGCTCTATAACTATAATTGAATGTCCCTGCTCAATCAATGCATTGAAGGAAGCGAGTAGTTTATTGATATCATGAAAATGCAACCCGGTAGTAGGTTCATCGAAAATTAAAAGTATTTTATTGGCGGCTCTTCCCTTACCGAGGAAAGAAGCCAGCTTAACCCGTTGTGCTTCGCCACCGGATAAAGTGTCTGACGACTGACCCAGTTTTATATACCCCAATCCCACATCACTTAATGGCTGTATGGCTTTTGACAAATTTTTTTCTTCATAAAAAAAACTGATCGCTTCATCCACACTCATCTCAAGGACATCATATATACTTTTATCGTTGTACTTCACCTCCAGCACTTCTTCTTTAAAGCGTTTACCGCCGCATGATTCACAGGTCAGGTGTACATCAGCCAGGAACTGCATCTCCACTACCTGTTCGCCTTCGCCCTTGCAGGTATCACAACGTCCGCCGTCCACATTAAATGAAAAATGTTTGGGCATAAAACCTCTCATCTTGCTTAATGGTTGTTTGGCAAACAGGTCTCTTATCTCATCATATGCTTTTATGTATGTAACAGGATTACTTCTTGATGATTTACCAATCGGATTCTGGTCCACCATTTCTATCTGGCTAATACCTTCAATATCTCCTGTTATCGCTTTATGAAATCCTACCTTATCTCCAAACTCTCCTTTTATCTTTCTCAATGCCGGGCTCAGTATTTGTTTTACCAGTGTTGTTTTGCCGCTGCCGCTAACACCACTTACCACACACAGTACATTCAATGGAAATTCAACCGTGATATTTTTAAGATTATTATGCCTGGCGCCTTCCACCTTAATAGAACGGTTCCATTTACGTACCGTTTTAGGTGGCTCGATGGTCAGCTCTCCTTTTAAATATTTACCGGTAAGACTCATTGGGTTTGAAACGATCTCATCATAATCACCTTCCGCCACCACTTCACCACCCAAATGAGAGGCCAGCGGCCCCATATCAATAATATGATCTGCCTCCCGCATCATCATTTCATCATGCTCCACCACCACCACCGTGTTACCGAGATCTCTCAGTTCCTTTAATACTTTTATCAGGTTAGCTGTATCTCTTGAATGCAAGCCAATAGAGGGTTCATCCAATATATATAAGGAGTTAGTAAGATTGCTGCCAAGACTTCTTGTCAGTTGTATCCGCTGGCTTTCACCACCGCTCAGTGAGTTGGCCAGTCTGCTCAGTGTTAAATAACCCAGTCCCACTTTAATCAGGGTATCTAGCCTTCCGTTCAGTTCGATGAGAATTCTCTTTGCTACCTCTTTATCATGCTGGCTGATATGTTTTGCCAGTTCATCGAACCATGTTTTCAGTTCCTTTACCGGCAAGCTGCTGAGTTCACCAATATGTTTATGATTCACTTTAACATACAATGCTTCCTTGCGAAGGCGATAGCCATTGCAATCAGGACATTCCGTACGGCCGCGGTAGCGGCTCAGCAGTACACGGTATTGCACTTTATATAACTGCGATTCCACATCTTTAAAAAAATCATTGATACCGTACACCCCATTACTTCCTTCCCACAGTTGTTTATACTGTTTATCGGTAAGATCAGCGATAGCTTTATGTACAGGAAAATCAAATTTCTTTGCCCCCTTTATGAAATTTTGTCTCCACCAATCCAGTTTCTCCCCTTTCCAGGGAGCCACAGCACCATCATACACACTTAATCTTCTGTCAGGGATCACCAGGTCAGGATCGATCCCAAGCACCTGTGAAAATCCTTCACAGGTAGGACATGCACCAAAAGGATTGTTGAATGAAAAAAGATTCGGTTGTGGTTCTTCGAATTGCATACCATCCAGTTCGAACCGGTTGTTGAAATGAAGTTGCCGGCTGCCATTCACTTCAAGGTATACATCACCCTCTCCTTCATAAAATGCTGTTCCAATAGAATCAGAAAGCCTGTGCATATCATCCTCATCAAATTTCTTTACAACGATCCTGTCAACGAGGATATGTGTGATTTTTTTTGCTTTTAATTCTTTATCTGTTAGTCCGAGTAAATCTTCAATTCGTTGAGGTTCCAAAGCCCCTCCTTCGGAGGGATTGGGGAAGGCCACTCTTACAAATCCCTTTTGGACCAGGATATTCAATTCTTCTTTTACATCCCTGTTCTTATGTTGTTTAAAGGTCGCCAGTATGAAAACCTTATCCCCTTCTTTCAGTTTTTTAACGGCGTCCAGCACATCTGTCACATCATCCTTCTTCACCATTTTTCCGGAAACTGGTGAAAAAGTTTTACCAATCCTTGCAAAGAGCAACCGAAGGTAGTCGTAGATCTCAGTCATGCTGCCTACTGTGCTTCTCGGTGTACGGGTGATCACTTTTTGCTCTATAGCAATAGCCGGGCACAATCCTTTGATAAAATCCACATCGGGTTTATTCATCCGGTTCAGAAATTGACGGGCATAGGCACTCAGGCTCTCTGCATAACGACGCTGCCCCTCTGCATATAAGGTATCAATTGTGAGTGATGATTTGCCGGAACCCGAAACACCGGTAACAACGATCAGTTTGTTGCGGGGGAATTCCACCGTCACATTTTTCAGGTTATGTACCCGGGCACCCTTTATAAGGATATTTTCTGCGGAAATTACGGTCTTCGGTTTGGCGGGATTTTTCCCTTTTATTATTTTTTCCATTATGTCGAATACAAATGTAAAGCCTTATCCAGTATGGATTTCAGCCCAAATCATTAACAATTCTTTAGCACAGAATAGTACAGATTACATGCACAAATGTTTGGCAATTTCATGAAATGGCCTATTTTTAAATTCCAATATCAAAAAAATGAAAAACCTAAAACTTACCCAGCCTATCGTAAATACTTCTACAAAACGTTAATTGATTATTTCTTTTATTGCACCAATATCCATTTGAATAACTGACAGAGCTAACGCTTTGCAGTGCAACCTAAACCTGTAGAAGATATGAAAGCTTTATCAAAAAAAACCGATCACGAACTGATCCATCTTTTTCAGGATGGACACCTCGATGCTTTAGAGGTTCTTGTACTCCGACACAAGGATAAACTCTACACATCCATTCTTTTTCTCGTAAAGGACAAATACCTGGCAGAAGATATTTTCCAGGATGTTTTCATCCGTATCATTGATACGATGAGAGGCGGACGTTATACTGAAGAAGGAAAGTTCCTTCCGTGGGCTATGCGGATTGCACATAATCTTTGCGTAGATTATTTCCGCAAAGTGAAGCGTACTCCCACTATACGTAATGGTGAAGACAAAGACATCTTTGAAGTTCTGAACTTTTCGGAAGACAGTGCTGAAACAACGATGATGAAAAGACAAAGCCATGACAGAGTTCGGGATATGTTGCAAAGCCTTCCGGAAGATCAACGGGAAGTAATCATTCTGCGTCATTATGCAGATATGAGCTTTAAAGAGATCGCTGCTGCCACCAACTGCAGTATTAACACTGCCTTGGGAAGAATGCGTTATGGATTAATTAATTTGCGTAAACTAATGACACAAAAACAAATTGCTTTATAAGCTCTTGTCATTCTGTATCTCCACCCGGAGTAATACGGATTCTCAATAAAAAAGAATTTTAGTTTGCTTGCTAAACCGGAAGGTTTTTACAGAATGACACCTAATTGAAAAGCCTCCTGGTACGTAATTGTAACGGGAGGCTTTTTGTTGATACTATTTAACGGCCATTTATTATTCCTTATTTTTTTTATATGCTTCTAAGCCACATTCCAGCCATTCAATAAACTCATCTGCATCGGGAGTGTAGAATTTTGTTTTGGTCAGTGCTGTTTGTCCGGGGCTTATTATAGCATACTGTGGTTGTGATGTGGCGCCAAAATTTTCGATCTGGAAGGTAGACCACTTATCCCCTACTGTAACAATCGATTTCTCTATACCATTTGAAAGCTTCTCAACTGTCTGCTGTGGTAATGGCAGGTTCTTTCTTTCATCCACATAGAGTGACACTACTACAAATGCATTCCGCATCAGGCTGTCTACTTTCTTATCAGGCCACACTTTCTCTTCCATACGGCGGCAGTTTACACAGGCCCAACCTGTAAAATCAATCAGTACAGGTTTATTTTCTGCTTTAGCCCTTTCTATTGCGCCTGCATAATCATTATGCATAGGCTCAAAGAGAACAGTATTGTTTTTATCGATCTTATAAAGACTGTATGTTCTTGGTGGCGGAAACCCACTGATAAGTTTAAGATCAGCCCATTTGGTATTGGTCAGTCCGGGTAGCAGATAAATTGTAATAGCAGCAAACAGAACAATAAAAGCTATATGAATAAAGGAAAACTTCTTTACCGGTGAGCTATGTGAAATACGCAGTTTGCCCAACAGGTATAAGACTGTCAGTAAACCGATCAATACCCAAAGGCCGATAAACACTTCTCTTTTCAGTAATCCCCATTGTTTTACAAGATCTGCATTTGAGAAGAACTTAACGGCAAGTGCCAGTTCTAAAAAACCAAGCACCACTTTTACATCTGTCATCCAGCCGCCTGACTTGGGCAATGATTGCAACCAATGCGGGAACATGGCGAATAAGGCAAATGGCAACCCCAATGCGATGCCGAATCCAGCCGCACCCACTGTTAATGGCCAGGCGCCCTGGTCGGCCACTCCTACCAGCAATGTGCCTAATAAGGGGCCTGTACAGGAAAAAGAAACGATCGCTAAAGTGGAAGCCATGAAAAAGATACCGCCGATATTTCCCAATCCTGATTTGGCATCTGCTTTATTCGCCAAACCGGCTGGCAGACCAATCTCAAATAAACCAAAGAAAGAAAGAGCAAAGGCCACGAAAACAGCAAAGAATAAAAGATTCAGCCACACATTGGTGGATATATTATTGAATATCTCGGGGCTAATGGCTTTGCCTGCAATATGAAAAGGCAGTGTGATCAGTATATAGATCAGGAAAATAAAGAACCCGTACATGATGGCATTGGTAATGCCCATTTTCCTGTCGGTAGATTTTTTTGTAAAAAAGGTGACCGTAACAGGTATCATTGGAAACACACAAGGTGTGAGCAAGGCGATCAGTCCACCCAATAATCCCAGGAAAAAAATAGTAAGCAAACTTTTATTCCTGGTGCTGTCATCACCACAGTTATTCACCGGGTTATGAATATCGATAGAAGATATTTTAATACTTTCCGCCTTCACTCCTCCTTCCAATGCCACATTAAATGATAAAGGAATATCCGGGTTGAACTCATCTTTATTACCGTAGAAATAGGTGAGTGTACCCTGCAGCACAGCTGGTGCCGTTCCTTTTATTTCAATAATTGTTTTCCATACTGCTTCATCTTCGTACACTTTTACAGTAGCATTATCAAAAGTTGGATTGGCAAATGATTTTGCTTCACCATTCTCTGCAAATTCCTGTCCGGCAGTTATACTTGAATCTGGAAATTCCAGCAAAACTGTTTTCACTCCTCCAAGGTCCTGGTTAGGCGCATATAGTTGCCAGCCGGGTGAACCGGCAGTTGAAAAGACCAGTTCATACTTGCCATTCTCAATTTTATTGCTGGAAACAGTCCATTTATATAAAGAAGCAGTTGTATCCTGAGAATAAACACCTGATGAAACCAGGAGAACAAAAGCAAGAAGAAAAAATCTGTTAAGCAGCCGGAACATGATATTGTTTTTAAAAAACAAACGAGTTCTCAAAATGGGAACTCGTTATATAAAAAATTATTTCATGATTAGTTCAATGCAACTCTGAAATTCACCGTTTTGGGAGGCAAACATTTTTCATCATCACAGGTCTGGTATTCCACATTTCCGGTAACACTGGTTTTTACATTCCCCTTCATTTTAATGGTCTGAACAAAAGTGACTGTTTTTGAATACTGGTTAGCTGACACTCCTAGCGTCTTATCGGTATACTTTTCGAGCTTTCCTATTTCTTTCACCTTACCCTCAACAGTAAACAGCGGGTTAGGGTTAAAAGTAAAAGCTGTGGGTATGGCTATGGCATCATCCGGTTGAGATTGAGAATACAGGTGCCATTTATTCTGGATAGTGGCCACTAGGTGTACTTCATAAATTTTGTCAGATATCTTTTTTGAGCTAAAACTCCAGGTAACAGGATTTAATTGAGCCTTACAGCCGAAAGAAGAGGCTAAAATCAATGCTATTGCTAAAATTCTTTTCATATATGCTGATTCAATTACGTAAAATTCTACTTTTTTGATTTATCAGTTCTGTTAAAATACTCAGCAGTAAAATTAACATCCCAGATGATACCGGTTTGTAACAAAAGTGACAAATCCCCAATTATTGATTACAAGATGGCCTTCAGGCTAAACAAGTTGCTCTGCCATCAGCAAAGTTTTGATTATTTCACGGCCATCGGTGTTGCCCAAAGCTGGTGAGCAAGCCCTTTCCGGGTGTGGCATCATACCAAATACGTTCCGGTTGGCATTGCAAATACCGGCAATGTTACGGATGGCTCCATTAGGATTAGCCTCAGCTGTTTTGTTGCCGTTTTCATCGCAGTAGTAGAAGATTACCTGGCCGTTAGCCTCCAGTTGATCTAGGGTTTGCTCATCAGCATAGTAACGGCCTTCTCCATGTGCAACCGGGATTTTATAGGCTTTGCCAGTTTCATTAGTGATAAATACATTCTTACAAACAAATTGCTGGTTAGCATTCCTTAATAAAGCACCTGGCAAAAGATGTGACTCGCAAAGTATCTGAAAACCATTACAAACTCCAAACACTTTCCCGCCGGCATTCGCAAACTCAATCACACTCTGCATCATCGGACTAAAACGGGCAATGGCACCACACCTGAGGTAATCACCGTACGAAAAACCACCCGGTAAAATGATGCAATCTTCGGTAGTAAACCGGCTCAGATCTTTGTCCTTATGCCAGAGCATAGTAACATCCTGACCCAGATCATAGCTTAATGCATCATACATATCCCTGTCGCAATTAGACCCGGGAAAAACAACAACGCCAAATTTCATAATGGAGATTTCGATTAGAAAAAGCAAAGATAAGATTTCGAAGAAAGCCCCGTGCGGCAAAACCATAAAGTTGTTACCACCCCGGACCGGCATACTGATAAGCCAGTACAAAAGCAACCGTCAGCCAGAAAAACAGCACAGGAATGATTTTTAGGGTTGAATATAAATAGGTACAGGCATGAAATGCAGCAAAAGGAATGGCCGCCATTACCCAGTTCTCAAAAGTCTCTGTATTATTAATAAACGGAACAAGGATAGCCACTAACAGGTATAAAAGCAGTAAACTCCAGCCCTTTCTCACTTGTATCAGCATTTTCCGAAGATTGTCCTGCACATAATAACCGCCCATAAGAAAGGGAACTGTAAGCAGGAAAAAACCGCCGGACAGCCATATTGATTGCTGTAATGAGGGCATGTTAAAGGAGAAATCAGGCAGAATATTTTGCCAACTCCATTGATTGGAGATAAACAGGTAAACTGAATAAAAATAAAAGGGAGTTGTTATACCCAATAAACAAAGTATCCATTCATTCAACCGAAACGGCCGCATCACCATCAGGGCCAGTAAAATCCAAATAACAAATGCAAGTGACGGGAAAAAAAGGAAACAGGCAATGCCGAGGGCAAGGCCGATATTAAAAATCATTCCCCGGGCATTTTGTTGATTGTAAATTTTGAAAAGGGCTGAGAGTACAAACAACAAAATTGTGTTGATAATAAGCGGAGCAGTAAAATAATTCCATTCAGGAAGCAGGGAAGTGATGAGCATATAGGCCATGCCAGGAAAATAATTAGGGCGGCTCATCATTTTGTGTACGGAAACAAATCGGG
Source organism: Chitinophagaceae bacterium (assembly GCA_044221225.1). Lineage (GTDB taxonomy): Bacteria > Bacteroidota > Bacteroidia > Chitinophagales > Chitinophagaceae > JJ008. The sequence goes on along the minus strand of JBGAPQ010000003.1, from coordinate 176,966 downwards.
TTAAGATAACAGCCTGTAAAAAAAGCAGAGAAAATGCCAGCAGAGGATAAATAATATGTACAGGGCCGCCTGCAGCATTTATAAAATTAAGTATTGACTTATACAGTATACTATCATCCTTGTTGGCTACCGGCATATGCGGATGAGTAAACATCGGTAACTTAATCAGTACTCCAAAAATGAGGAGCAAAAAGATATTGGCCGGGTTTTTTTGTTTAAATATACCGATCACAGGTAATGGACAGTATTACAGGTTAGTTATAATCGATTTTGGCAAAGCAAATATAATTACGGTACAAACAAGGAATAATCATTTGTTTCGCACTAACCTGTTTTCCAAATTTTGGCATAAACTCATACCCTCTGTCAAGATTCTTTAATGTGGGATTACGGGTCATTTCGCCTCCCGGGCTGACACTGTAATCATTCAGTAAATTATTCCTTTTTTCCTGCTGGTTAAAAAGAAAGTGAATCAGCTCTCCTGTGTTCATTAAATAGTATGAAAGCAAATCACCGGATTCATCATCGAACTGGGATTTACCCATAACATTACTCCATTCCAGTTGCCCGGTACTGTTAAAGGAAAGTACCGCAATGTTATCTGCATGATGTCGTACTGACTGGTTACTTCCTGAGCGGCCGCTCCACCAAAAACGGTCATAATAGGGTGAATAATAATAGTTATTATACCCCGTGGACCAGTATGGAGAGCCGTAGAGATAATCCCACCTGTTCCAGTTATTAAAGCGGGACGTAGTATAATAGGCCTCACTGCCAATGATAAAGCCGCCGTCTCTGCGGGTAATTATGTTCCGGATAAAATAGTCGTTAAAAGCCATTTTCATACCTGCATCACCCCTGGCTTCTTTTCGTAATTCATCAGAGAATATGCTCACCGTTTCAAGCACCGGCTGCTGGTTTACTTTATCCCATATATAAAAATAAAAACCATCAATATTTCCCCGCCTTTCTTTGTAATAGTAAGAGGTTAGTATATACCTTCTGTTATGATTATCCACTTTAATATGTATTTCATCCAGCCAGGTTTTTTCGATATTCAGGGGTTTTACAATTAATGTATCTTCCTGCGCTTTTTTTATTATGAAGGAGGCGTTGCTGATATTGTCATTACCGGTTCTTAAAAATTTAGTAAATACGAAATCACCCTCATTATCAATACTGAAATCCCCCAGGTGTTCATTTCGTTCTTCCATAGGTATTTCCAGGCGGTTCTTTTTTTGTAACTCCAGTTTTTCATTGAAAAGCATTGTCGTCATGAGGTAAATGCGCCTGTTGCGACTGTTAATTTTAAAAACACCGATCCTTTTTTTGTCCTCGCTGCTTAGCACAGAGTATATTTTATTATTGGCTGCAAATCCGATATGGGTCGTATCCAGTTCAAGTACTTCTCCCACTTTCTTCCCATTTCCATTTATCCTCGAAGCCATACAGTACACCACATTCTTTTTCTGATACTGATAAATCATCCAGGCATGATCACTATATGGGAAAAAATCTACATTAATCATCCGGTCGTTATCAGGTACGTAGTCCTGCTCTTCTTTGGATATTTCCCTCATATCATTATCAAGTACCGTGATCCAGTTTTTGTTCCGGTTATTTTTATAAATCAGGAAGTTGCCGTTTATTTTTCCGACTATTTCAAAATTCAGACGCCGTGTATCGTCATTATCTTTTTCTGAATAAACGATTTTCTGAGCTGTTGCAGGGAATAGCAGCATTCCGGCCAGTACAGAGAGTATCCATTTTTTTCCAGGCATTGTGATCATAATTTTCCTTCGTTAAAGTTACAGGATAGAAGCCAAAAGCAACTTCCATAATTTGATGATGCGGTTTTCAGAATTATTACATGACTAACAGATTTAAAGCCCACCCCTTCTCAATCGGCTATCCCTGCTGCCCAAAAAAGACGAAAACTAAAGTTCTTCAGGTTGCTCTTTATAATTAAATTTTGCCTATACCTTTGTATTTATGCTGTTACAGACACAAAATCTGTACCCGCATTTGTCCGGGTCACCTCAGGACTATAGCGGGCTTGCCAGAAAACAAACAACAAATTTCCAAAAGTGAAACTATCGACCAACAAAGTCACCGCCGCAGGATTGCTTATTGCCCTTGGAATTATTTACGGAGATATCGGAACTTCTCCCTTATACGTACTTAACGCAATTATCAATGGTAAAGTAATAAGTGAAGACCTGATATTGGGGGGCCTTTCCTGTATTATCTGGACACTTACTTTGCAAACCACTATTAAATATGTTATCCTCACCCTCAGAGCGGATAACCGGGGGGAAGGAGGTATTTTCTCACTTTTTGCACTTGTTAGAAGGAGAAAAAAATGGCTTGTTATTCCGGCTATGCTGGGTGGTGCGGCTCTGATTGCCGATGGAATGATTACTCCCCCTATCTCTGTCACTTCTGCAGTCGAAGGACTGCGGCAAATACCAGCTTTGAGCAGCACCGACACCTGGACGATCGTTTATATTGTCTTAGGTATTCTTACTCTGCTTTTTTTCATGCAGCAGTTTGGTACAGCATCTATCGGTAAATTATTTGGGCCTATAATGACTATTTGGTTCCTGATGCTGGCGATACTCGGAGCCGTACACCTGCTCGACGACATTGAAATCCTTAAGGCTTTTAGCCCTCACTATGCAATTAAACTTTTGACCCAATACCCGAAAGGATTCTGGATTTTGGGGGCGGTATTTTTGTGTACCACCGGAGCCGAAGCCCTGTACAGCGATTTGGGGCACTGTGGTAAATGGAATATCCGATATTCCTGGATCTTTGTAAAAACCTGTCTTATCCTGAACTACCTGGGCCAGGGGGCCTGGTTATTATCACACCACAATGGGACAATCTTTGATGTGTCTGCAGGTAACCCTTTTTATGGTATTATGCCCGACTGGTTCAGACTATTTGGTATTATTATCGCAACTGCAGCAGCTATAATTGCCAGTCAGGCGTTGATCAGCGGTTCCTTTACTCTTGTGAGTGAAGCAATCCGGCTTAACCTATGGCCAAAAATGAAAATAAATTACCCTACTGAAGAAAGAGGGCAGCTTTATATTCCCGGAGTAAATTTGTTGCTGTTTGTGGGTTGTATTGGCATCACACTTTTTTTTAAAAAATCAACAAACATGGAAGCTGCATATGGCTTAGCCATTACACTTTGTATGATTGCCACTTCTATCCTCTTTGCGAATTTCCTTGTTTTACTCAGGGTTAAATCTTTTCTCATATACTTGTACCTATTACTGTACTTTTCTATTGAATTCAGTTTCCTGTTCGCCAACCTGGAAAAGTTTCCACACGGTGGCTATGTAACATTAGTCGTAGGAGGTATACTTTTCTTAGTAATGTATATCTGGTATCGTGCCAGAAAAATCAAAAACCGTTATGTTGAATTTGTACGGCTTGAGCACTACATACCTAAAATTCAGGAATTAAGTAACGATAAATCTGTTCCTAAATATGCCACACACCTGGTGTATATGACCAGTGCCAATAACCCGAAAGAGATTGAGCACAAGATCATTTATTCCATTCTGAATAAAAAACCCAAGCGGGCAGATATATACTGGTTTGTCCACATTGATACGGTTGATGATCCTTATACCTGTGAATATATTGTTGAACATATTATCCCAAATGACATTATCAGGGTCGATTTCCGCCTCGGATTCAGGATGCAGCCACGGATTAACCTGATGTTCCGCAAAGTGGTAGAAGACCTGGTTTCTAATAAAGAAGTTAATATCATCAGCCGCTATGAAAGCCTGGCCAGCAGTAATACTGTCGGCGACTTCCAGTTTATGGTGATGGAAAAATACCTGAGCCAGGATAATGAACTGCCATTTATAGAAAGAGTAGTAATGAAATTGCATTTCTGGCTGAAAGAACACAGTTTGTCTGAAGAAAAAGGGTTTGGTCTTGACTTAGCTAATGTTACTGTAGAAAAGTTTCCATTGATTGTTTCTCCGGTAACAAATCTTCGCCTGAGAAGAGTGGAGAAATAAGAAAGTTCTCCGTTTGTAACAGGTTTCTTAATTTCAGGCAAAACCACAACTGGCTTGCCCGTCTTTATCTGGTATATCATTATTGGCATTATCCTGCTTTCTGTTCTTGCTTATTTTTTTCAGGAAAGGCTAATATTTAAACCTGAAAAACTAAAGCAGGATTTCCAGTTTAAATACGACGTTCCTTTCAGGGAATATTTTTTTGACGTAGAACCGGGTGTCCGCATCAACGGGCTTCACTTTTTTCGAAATAATCCCAAAGGACTCATATTATATTTCCATGGTAACACCAGGAGTATTAAAGGATGGGCCCGCTATGCTAAAGATTTTTACCGGTATGACTATGATGTAGTACTGGTTGACTACAGAGGTTTTGGCAAGAGCACCGGCAAACGGAGTGAGAAGGAAATGCTGAGTGACATGCAATTTGTTTATAATAAATTAAAAGAAAAATATGCTGAAGATCATTTGATCGTGTATGGCCGCAGCATGGGAAGCGGGTTTGCGACTAAGCTTGCTTCCGATAATAGTCCCCGCTATCTTATCCTTGATGCCCCTTATTTTAATTTTTTGAGAGTAATTGAACGTTTTTTACCAATCCTGCCTGTTCGTATTGTTCTCCGCTTCCATCTCCGCACCGACAAATGGTTGCCCAAAGTGAAATGCCACACCTACATTATCCATGGCACAAAAGACTGGTTGATTCCCATCCGGCACAGTAAGGCATTACAGAAACTAAACCTGCAAAAAGTTACACTAATACGCATAATCGGGGGAGGACATAACAATCTTCCTTCCTTTGACGAATATCATAATTTCATCAGAGACATTCTCAAGTTCTAAAGATATTCCCCTTTAATTGTTAATGATTATCTAATTGGAGCAGGCTCCAGTTATCTGGACTGCTATTTGAAAGTATAATATGAAAAAGGAGGTGTTTATGAAACTGAAACTCTACACAATTCTATTTTCTGGAATCAGTCTTACATTTTTTTCCTGTAAAACCGCCAGTAAGCTATACGAAAAAGGCAATTACGATGAAGCCGTGGAACTGGCTGCAAAAAAATTGCAGAAAGATCCGGATGATCCCAAACTGCTTAACATTCTGCAAAACGCCTATCGGTATGCATTGAATGATCATGAAAACCGCATTCATTCATATAGCGAAAGTAATAATGAACTGAAATGGGAATGGATATACGGCGAGTATGCTTCAATGCAAAAATTGTACGAAGCCATTTTCCGTTCGCCTGAAGTATTTCGTATTGTTAACCCTTCTGACTATTCTTCTTACCTGGTAACTTATCGTGAAAAAGCGGGTGATGTACGATATGAAAGAGGAATTGCTTTTATGCAACAGGATGACAAACAAAGTTATCGTAATGCTTATCGTGAATTCCAGGCAGCGTTAAGATTTGAACCCGGCAACCGTGATGCTATACTAAGAATGAATGAAGCATTTGATTATGCTGTAACAAACGTTGTGGTGTTACCTGTGCAGCAACAAGGTGGTTATGTTTACAGCTCATATAATGTTGGCGGAAATAATTTCGATGACCAGTTGATCAGAAATCTCCAATACAATGGTGGAAGCGAATTTGTAAAATTCTATTCAGCCTGGGATGCCAGAAGCCGGCAAATTCGTGTGGACCAGGAATTAAGTATGCAATTTGCAAGTATAGATATCGGGCGCTACCATGATGACAGGAGTACCAGGAAAGTTTCAAAAGAAGTAGTGGTTAAAGAAACTGTGTATAAGCCTGATTCCATAGTAAAAGAATACACAAAAGTGTTTGCCAGCATTACCACAACCAGCAGAATCATGCGTTCTGAGGCGGTGCTTCAGGTAACAGTCCGCAATGAAAATGGCCATCGGGTATGGAGTGATAGTTACGGAGCTGCTCACAACTGGAGCACCAGGTTTGCTACCTTTACAGGCGATGAAAGAGCATTAAGTGATAGTGACAAACAGCTGATAAATCGCAGAAGAGAGTTTGCCCCATCAGAAAACGAAATCATGAAGTGCATGCTTGATGAAATAAGCAATAATGCGCTTTATAGTATTAAGAATTATTTCAACAGATACTAACAATTCTGCTGAATTTAATAGAAGGACATGAGTTTCATGTCCTTTTTCTTTTCATCTTTGCCCGGATGACAAAGAAAAAAGCCATCAAATGGGTTAAAATTATTTTTACCGTTTACCTTATCGGCGGTATGGCTTTATTTTTTTTGCAGGATGCCATTCTTTTTCATCCGGTCACATTAAAAAGGGCCCACAATTACAATTTCCCGGAACCACACAAAGACATAAGTATTCCTCTGGATGCCAATGATACCCTTAGCCTGGTTGATTTTGAAAGTACCGGTTCTGTTACCCGTGGCATTATACTTTATTTTCATGGCAACAAAAGAAATATTTCCTGGTATTCAAAGTACATTCCTTATTTCACCCGGCATGGATACCAGGTACTCATGATCGATTACCCGGGATTTGGCAAAAGTACCGGGAAGCTAACTGAAGAGAAATTGTACCACTGGGCTTTACAGGTGTATAAAATAGCTATCAAAAGATTTGCCGCAGACAGCATTATCATTTATGGCAAAAGCATGGGTACAGGCATTGCAGCACAACTGGCATCAATAAGAGATTGTAAGAGGTTAATCCTGGAAACACCCTATTACGATTTTCCATCTGTGGTCAGTCATTATTTACCCATCTACCCGGTAAGATGGATGCTGCACTACCAGATGCCCACCCACCAGTATATCAAAAATTTATCAGCGCCGGTTACCATTTTTCATGGTACTGATGATGGCACTGTTACATATAAAAACTCCAAACGCCTTTTACCTCTGCTTAAACCCAAAGATGAGCTGATTACTATCAAAGGGGGTAGCCATAATGATTTGTATCAGTACAAAGAAACTGTACACAAAATCGATTCCGTACTAAGTCTATAATTCCACTGGTACAATATTGGGTGTTTTATTCTTTCTTATTTTTTCAGGGACAGTTAACAGTATTTCTTCCCTCAAAACATCAATCAGTCTTTTCTTTACAAAATTCCGGTGTACCACAAGGCTTACTTCCCGCATAGGTGATGGTTTTTTAAAGGGCCTGATCAACTGTGTTTGCCTGGCAGGCATGTCAAGTGTAGCCAGTTCAGGAATAATTGTTATTCCATCATTCATTTCCACCATTCGCCTGAGAGTTTCGATACTTCCTGCTTCGTAATCAAAATGACTCGCCTCTCTGCTTATTTTTTGCAATTCACAAAGATTGACTATTTGCGAACGGAAACAATGCCCTTCTTCCAGGAGCCAGAGTTTATTGGGGTCAATATCCTGTGGCAACACATATGTCTTTTCATACACTGCATTTTTACGGGAAACATAAGCCATCAGCTCTTCGTAGAAAAGAACATACTCTTTTATTCCGGCTTCCTGCAATGGAGTAACCAGGATGCCGGCATCAATTTTCCCTTCTCTGAGTTTAGAGATTATCAGTTCTGTCATCATCTCATGCACTACCAGCCTTACTTCAGGGTATCTTTTTGTAAAAGGCTGAACAAACAATGGCAGCAGGTAAGGCGCCAGAGTAGGAATGATTCCTATTCTTAATTCACCGACCAGTATACCCTTCTTTTCCTGGATAGTTTCCAGTAATTTGTTCCGCCCCGCAATTATCAACCTTGCCTGTTGAATAATTTCAGCGCCAGTCTCGGTAGGAACCACTGGCTGTTTACTCCTGTCAAAAATCTTTACATCCAGTTCTTTTTCCATTTTCTGTATCTGCATACTTAAAGTGGGCTGTGTAACAAAACAATGCTGTGCAGCAGTTTCAAAATGCCGCCAGGTATCCACCGCCACTATATATTCCAACTGAACGAAGGTCATGCTAACAATTTTTTTATTCTTCCAGCACAACTTTTGATTTGCCTACTTTGAGTTTATATCCAACCCCTATTTTCAAAGCATAATTTCTGTCAGAGTGGCTTACAGGAAAATCAAAACAAACCGGGTAATCATATTCATTAATTATATCCCCCAGAATTTCATATACTGTTTTACCAAAAGGCCTGTCTGTGTCTTTGGTTTCCGTAAATCCTCCGAAGATCAACCCTGCAAGCCGGGAAAGTTTACCGCTTCTTTTTAGCTGGTACATCATACGGTCAAGATTATAAATCTGCTCCCCTACATCTTCAATAAACAATATTTTTCCTCTCGTTTTTATATCCGAATCCGTGCCCACCAGGTGGGCCAGTAAAGCAAGGTTACCACCTACCAATTCGCCCACAGCTTCCCCTTTCCTGTTAAACTCATGAATGCCACACTGATACTTTATCTTTTTTCCTTCGAGTGCATTTTTTAACGACTGTACAAACTCGTTCTTAAATCCTTCTTCGTTAAATGCCCCGGCCATTGGCGCATGTAATGATGAAATATAATAGTTAGAATACAGGTGAGAATGAAGAATAGTTATATCACTGTATCCAACAATCCATTTAGGTTGCTTTCTGTACTTCTTGAAATCAATTTTATCAATTATTCTGCCAGTGCCATAACCTCCCCTGGCGCAAAGAACCACTTTTATCTCATCATCATCCAGCATCTGCTGAAAATCATCCAACCTCTCCTCATCCGTACCGGAAAAATAAGTGGCAGAGCCACCACCCACTGTTTTACCCACTTTTATATTATAGCCCCAGTCTTGCAACACATTTACACAGGTTTGTACTTTTTCAAAAGGCATAAAACCAGCCGGGCAAACCATACCAATGGTATCGCCCTTCTTTAAATAAGGAGGAATCTTAATCATGTGATAAAAGTATTATTTCTTTACTTAATTTTCTGATATGGAAGCGCTGAAAAAAGAAGTTACCGCCATTTCTGTCCTGAGTACAGCAAGTGAATCTGATTTTTTTGCTGCATGGAAATATTGGGAAGTACCTAAAGATCATTTTTTACTGAGAGACCAATCCATAAGCGATTATATATATTTCATTAAAAAGGGGGTTGCCAGGATATTCTATCATAAAAATGAGAAAGAAATCACAGAGTGGATAGCTATGGACAAGCAATTCTTTCTTTCGATCAGCAGTTTTTTTCAACGTGCACCCAGCCATCTCGCTATTCAAACACTGGAACCATCGCAGGTTTATGGTATTCATCATAACGATTTAATGGCTCTGGCGGATAAATATCACGATGTGGAAAAACTCCTCCGGAAAATGGTAACCGGTTCATTGATACTTTCACAGATAAGAATGGATGCTATCCAGTTTGAAACGGCACAGCAGCGTTATCAACGGTTGTTAAAAACATCTCCGGGTATTATCCAGCGGGTACCTCTTTCATATATTGCGTCTTTCTTAGGAATAACGCTGGAAACACTGAGCAGGATTCGGTCAGTCAAATAACATTATTTGACATTTATCAAATCAGCCTGTTACAATCGTATAGACCTTTATGTTCTAAATGATTGTAATATGAAACCCCTGTTTTTGCTTGTCTCTTTTCTTTTTGCTGTTACAGCTGCTTTTTCTCAAAAAAATAAAGCCAAAGAACTGGTGTCCAGGATGACACTGGATGAAAAAGTTAATCTTGTAGTAGGGATGGGAATGAATATTCCAGGTATGAAGGCCGGTGATCCGGTAGTAGGTCAAACCATGGATAAAGTGCCCGGCGCTGCAGGTACAACTTATGCTATTTCCCGGTTAGGTATTCCTAATACTGTACTTGCTGATGGTCCTGCAGGCCTGCGGATTGAACCCAACCGGAAAGATGATAAGAATACTTATTATGCAACTGCATGGCCGGTTGCTACACTGCTGGCATCTTCGTGGGATACAAAACTGGCAGGAGAGATAGGAAAAGCTATGGGCAATGAAGTAAAGGAATATGGGGTTGATGTTATCCTGGCGCCTGCGTTAAATATCCACCGCAACCCTCTGGGAGGAAGAAATTTCGAATATTATTCAGAAGATCCGCTGATCTCCGGAAAAATGGCAGCAGCAATAGTGAATGGTATTGAATCAAATGGAGTAGGCACTTCTATCAAACATTTTGCAGCCAACAACCAGGAAACCAACCGCAATACTATCAACACTATTGTGAGCGAAAGGGCATTACGGGAAATTTACCTGAAGGGATTTCAGATAGCAGTAACCGAAGCCCAGCCCTGGACAGTAATGAGTTCTTATAATTATATCAACGGAAAATATACTTCCGAAGATTATGACCTGCTAACCACTATTCTGCGCAAAGAATGGGGCTTTAAGGGTTTGGTAATGACAGATTGGTTTGGAGGAAAGGATGCTGTGGCACAAATGAAAGCAGGAAACGATTTACTGATGCCAGGAACATCCCAGCAAAAAAAGGCAATTACAGATGCTATTGTTAATGGGACACTGGATAGTAAAATTTTGGATGAAAATACAGAACGCATTGTCAGCTATATATTAAACAGTCCCGCGGCCAGGCAATACGCATTTAGCAATAAACCAAATCTTACAGCACATGCGGCGTTAGTTAGAACTGCAGCAGCGGAAGGAATGGTACTATTAAAAAATAATAACAACACATTACCACTGAAGAATACAATTAAACTGGCTGCATTTGGCAATACTTCATACAGCTTTATAGCAGGTGGTACAGGCAGTGGTGATGTAAATGAAGCCTATACTATTTCGCTGGTGCAGGGCTTGGTTAATGCCGGCTATCAGCTGGACGAAGACATCAAAAAAGGATACAGTGAACATCTTAATGCCTATAACACCCTGCATCCCAAAAAAGGATTTATTCAGGAGATCATGAATCCTACTCCGCCTGCTCCTGAATGTGACCTGTATAAAGAAATACTTGCTAAAACCGCTAATGAAACAGATGCAGCCCTGGTAACAATAGGAAGAAATGCAGGTGAATTTCATGACAGGAAAAAAGAAAACGATTTTTACCTCTCTGAAACAGAAACCGCTTTGATTAAGAATGTAGCCGCCGCTTACCACGCAAAAGGCAAAAAAATAATTGTGATCATCAATGCTGGGGCTGTGATTGATCTGGTTTCCTGGAGAGATGAAGTGGATGCAATTCTTCTGGCATGGCAGGGCGGACAGGAAGCAGGCAATGCAGTAGCTGATATTCTGAGTGGCAAAGTAAATCCCTCAGGCAAACTGGCCACTACTTTCCCTGCGAAATATGAGGATGATCCTACAGCTAATACCTTTCCCGGAATAGAATTCCCTGAAAAAGCCACCACCGGTATGATGGGGATGAAAGGTATTCCGGCTGAAATAACTTACGAGGAAGGGATTTATGTCGGCTATCGTTATTATAACTCATTCAATGTTAAACCCGCCTATGAATTTGGCTACGGCTTAAGCTATACCTCTTTTGATTACAGCAACCTGAAACTAAGCTCCCCGGTATTTAAAGGAAAAATGATAATAACAGTTGATGTAAAAAACATTGGCAAGGTTGCGGGAAAAGAAGTGGTTCAGTTGTACCTCACTGCACCGGGAAAAACGATGCAAAAACCAGCAATGGAGTTAAAGGCCTTTGCCAAAACAAACCTCCTGTCCCCCGGGCAAAAGCAAATCCTGCGTTTTGAACTTACTGCAAAAGACCTTGCTTCTTTTGACACACAACAAACTGCATGGGTAGCTGAAGCAGGAGAGTATTCCGTAAAAATAGGAGCTTCTTCTCTCAGGGTTTTACAAAACGTGGAATTTACCCTGTCAAAAGAAATCATAACAGAAAAATGTGATAAGGTCCTGGTTCCACAGGCAGCATTCAGCGAATTAAAAAAATAATGTAACTGATAGATATTATACAATCCCTTCCTTTTGTGAAGGGTTTTGTTCATATTTTTATCCCATTGAAAAATTGAAACAATGAAAAAAAAATCCATTCTCCTTTTTTTAATACTACTCGGAAATTTAATTGTCAATGCACAACAAAAAATTATTCCGCTGTATGAAGGAACTGCCCCCGGTTCAGAATCATGGAACTGGAACGAAGCAGAAAATGATAATAATATGTGGCAAACAAAAGTGGTGTACAATGTAAGCAACCCCACATTGACCCTTTTTCAACCGGCCGCTGATAAAGCAAATGGTACATCTGTAATTATATGCCCCGGTGGTGCTTTTTTTGCTTTATCCATCAACAGCGAAGGGTATGATGTTGCCAACTGGCTGGTAAAAAAAGGGATTACCTGTTTTGTATTAAAATACAGGCTTGCTCATACAGTAAGTAATGATCCTACGGCAGAAGTGGCAGCCAAAATGGGTAAAAAGGAATTTGATGAAGAAACAGGCAAGGTTATACCACTGGCCATTTCAGACGGCAGAACTGCCATTGCCTATGTACGCAAACATGTGTCTGAATATAATTTATTAGCGGACCGCATTGGCATTATGGGGTTCTCTGCCGGTGGCACAGTAGCTGCATCGGCAGCCTTTGACTATACAAAAGAAAACAAACCTGACTTTACAGCACCCATCTATCCATTCTTCCCATCATCGATGCATGGTAATGTTGCCATTGATGCACCAGCCCTATTTGTTACTACTGCAAGTGATGATCAATTGGGTTTGGCACCTCACAGTATTGATCTGTATAATAAATGGCTGAGTACAAAACACACTGCAGAATTGCACATGTATGCCAAGGGAGCCCATGGCTTTGGTATGCGCAAACAAAACCTGCCGACAGATACTTGGATAGAACGGTTCACTGATTGGCTGGATGTACAGGGATTATTAAAGAAACCTTTATTTAACCCAGCCTTTATTCCTTATCAGAAAAACGAATTTGCTTTTGCAGAAGGAAAAATATTACCGTACCGCATTCTGTATCCGGACAATTATGATAAAAGCAAAAAATACCCGCTGATACTTTTCCTGCATGGCGCTGGTGAAAGAGGAAAAGATAATGAAAAGCAGCTCATGCATGGCGCTAAACTTTTTCTTGCTGAAGAGAACAGGAAAAATTTTCCGGCTATTGTGGTATTCCCTCAATGCCCCGGAGAATCTTTCTGGGCATCCTCCAGGATTGACAGAACAACACAACCCGTAAAATTTGAATTAGACTATAGCGGAGAAGCCAACTGGCCGCTGACTGCTGCAAATGAACTGGTGAAGAAGATTATAAATGAAGAAGCAGTTGACCGGTCGAGAGTGTATATCACCGGCTTATCAATGGGAGGCATGGGAACATTTGAATCAGTGTACCGGTACCCTCAGCTATATACCGCCGCATTGCCCATTTGTGGGGGCGGAGATGTTAAAAACTATGATAAGCGAATTAAGAAAACAGCTTTCTGGGTATTTCATGGGGCGGCTGACGCTGTGGTGGATCCAAAGCTTTCGAGAGAAATGGTTGATAAATTGAAATCACTGAAGACAGAAGTAAAATATTCAGAATACCCCGGCGTAAATCATAACAGTTGGGATAATGCTTTTGCCGAACCCGATTACATGGGCTGGATGTTTCAGCATAAGAAAAAGAAATAATTATACCCCGCAAAAAACGACCTGGTAAGCTTTAAGGCATACCGGGTTTTACTTTTCGTTTATTTTCCTCTGCAGCGATAAGTTTCAGCAAATCTTTGGTTACATAATAATCCGGAACAGCATCCGGTTTCAATGCCGGGTCAGGTATGTACCAATTATATTTTACAAAAACTTTCTTTAGAGATTCATCCTTAAAATCATATCCCATCCTGGCATAATTCAGATTTCTGTATAATCTTAACTGCTGATCTGAAAGTTTACTTACAGCCACTTCTGCAGAATCTCCCCAAATCATTTCCATGATTCCATCAAAATCATTTTTCACTCCTTTATCGCACCAGAGATTCACTTCATTGTGCAATTGGAAAACTACCAGCGATAAATCTTTCTGCGGTTTAAAATTGGTTGTCCGCAATTGAAGTTTCCCTTTTCGCAAACAGGCCATTCTCAATTTTGCACCTCCACTCTCTTCGCCGTATGGATTAAACTGTATCGGGTTGCTGAGTCGTCCTGCACCAATCACTGTCCAGTTGACGGGTGTTGTACCAAAAGCAGCCGGAACAGCAAAGTAACTTTCATCACCCATGTTTATATTAAGTTCAAAATCTTCGATTGCACTATTAGCCCAGGTGGTACCAGTGGTGAGGCGGTAATCAAAGTCCGCCTTAGCTTCCACAGATGACCCGCCCCTGAATAAATAGCTATGTCTGATAACAGTAACCCCTTTTAAGAACTTCACTTTAAAATGATACACAAAATCGTAACCATTTGCAATTTTAGAATCTACTTTAAACCCCGTCTCCTCCATTTTGGCTACCTGGTAAGGCAAGAGGTTATTATCCACCATCACCATAAAATCTTTTATCTGCGGATGTCTTGTTTCCTCATCAGTGATATCACCATCACCGGGAGGTGTTACAAACCCTACCGTCAGTTCTTTTTCGGGGCCCGGATTGAAAAATTCAAAATAAATATCCACCTGCATCCAGTCGCCTTTTCTGTCAAGACTTAAAATTTCTTTTTTCAGGCGAATGCTTGTTTCTTTTAAAGGAATCAGCGTATTGCCAAGGGCATAAAATACACCATCGTTAGCATTCAGCTGTTGAAAACAGCTGACTAAAACAAATACAAAGAATTTTTTCATGATAAATAATGGTTACAATTTAAAGTACTAAAGTTATCTGAAATCATCCTTTTGGGCAATGATTGCTATTCCGGTATTTTTGCAGACTAATAAGACATCATTTGATGAGTTTAGCCAAACGATATTTAATTACTTCTGCCCTGCCCTATGCCAATGGCCTGAAGCATGTGGGCCACCTGGCAGGTGCATATATACCGGCTGATATTTATGTCCGCTACCTGCGGGCACAAAAAAGAGAGGTGGTCTTTGTATGCGGCAGTGATGAACATGGTACGGCTATCCCTATCCAGGCTACCAAAGAAGGAACTACCCCCAGAGCTATCATCGATAAGTATCATGAAGCAATGAAACAGGATTTTGAAGACCTGGGTATGAGTTTTGATATTTATCACCGCACCAGTGAAACCCTTCATCATGAAACTGCGCAGGAATTCTTTACTAAACTAAATGATGCCGGCGAACTGGAAACAAAAGAAACCGAACAATACTTTGATGAAGAAGCCAAAACATTTTTGGCCGACCGTTATATCAAAGGCATCTGTCCTAATTGCGGCAGCGACCGGGCTTTTGGCGACCAGTGCGAAACCTGTGGAAGAACACTCAGCCCTGACGAACTGATAAACCCTGTCAGCACATTAAGCGGCAAAGCCCCTGTTAAGAAAAAAACTACGCATTGGTATTTGCCGTTAGGAAAACATGAAAATTTTCTGAGAAAATGGATACTACAAAAACATAAAGATGACTGGAGATCCACCGTAGTTGGTCAATGTAAAAGCTGGGTTGAAGGTGGTTTGCAATCAAGAGCAGTAACCAGAGATCTTGACTGGGGTGTTAAGGTTCCGTTGAAAGAAGCAGAAGGCAAAGTATTATATGTGTGGTTTGATGCACCTATCGGATATATCAGTGCCACCAAACAGTGGGCAATTGATAATAATAAAGAATGGGAGCCCTATTGGTACGATAAGGGCACTAAACTAGTCCACTTTATCGGAAAAGACAATATCGTTTTTCACTGTATCATCTTCCCTATCATGCTGAAACTGCATGGCAATATTTTACCGGAAAATGTTCCTGCCAATGAGTTTTTGAATCTGGAAGGAGACAAGATGAGCACCAGCCGCAACTGGAAACTGGATATGCGGGATTATATCAATGACTTTGTGAAAAAAGAAAATGGTGGTGGGCAAGCTGTTGATATGTTACGGTATTATTTAACACAGATAGCCCCGGAAACAAAAGACAGCGAATTCATGTGGAAAGGATTTCAGGATGCAGTGAACAGTGAACTGGTAAGCATATTTGGAAACTTTGTAAACAGGACCTGGGTATTGATGCATAAGTTATGCGATGGTAAAGTACCTCAACTGCATACAGATATTTTGGATGATAATGATAAAACGCTGGTCGCCGAAATTGAGAATGCAAAAATAAAAATTGAACCCCTCTTAGAAGAGTATAAATTCAGGGAAGCCTTGTTTGAAGTGATTGATCTTTCCCGCAAGGGCAACCAGTACATGCAGAAAAAAGAACCCTGGATTGTAGCTAAAAAACTGACGGGAGATCCGGAGGTACAAAAAAACATTGACAACACAATGCATTTGTGCCTGCAACTTACAGCCAATCTTGCTATTTTCATCAACCCTTTCCTGCCCAATACTGCCAAAAGTATGCTGCACATGATGAAAGTGGTGGATAAATTGCTCAATTGGGAAAATGCAGGTAAACTAAAACTATTGAGTGTGGGTTACAGTTTAAGAGAACCACAGTTATTGTTCAGAAAAATTGAAGACACCGAAATAACAGAACAAATAGAAAAACTTAAAAGCGGGTTAAAAAAAATGGAAGAGCCTAAAAAAGAAGAAGTGAAAAACGAAACAGCAGTTAAGCCTGAGATTCAGTTTGATGATTTTGCAAAAATTGACCTGAAGGTCGGCACAATTCTATCAGCTGAAAAGGTAGAGAAAGCTGATAAGCTTTTAAAACTCGCTGTTGATCTTGGTTTTGAAACCAGGACCATCGTAAGTGGTATTGCATTGCATTACAAACCAGAAGATATTGTTGGCAAACAGGTAACAGTAGTTACTAACCTGGCACCCAGGAAAATGAGAGGTATCGAAAGCAATGGGATGATCCTGCTGGCAGAAGATAAATCAGGGAAACTGCACTTTATCAATCCTGAAACAATTACAGATACCGGCTCAAATGTTAGCTAACTGATAAAACTAATCAGTTACCCCTGTTTCTGCAAAGGAGACAGGGGTTTTCATTTCCCGGGCAAATGGATTTTAGTAAATTCATGTTTAAATCTCTTCCGCACCTTGACAACAAAACGTCCTGGCAAGAAAATTCTGAAAATAACCGGGTGGATTCTCGGCGTACCGATCATTTTATTTATCGGGTTACATCTTTGGATCAACTATAATGCGAGACAGATTGTAGAAGACCTGGTCGATTCAAAATCAAAAGGAAGACTTAAACTAAAAATTGAAAAATTCAGGTTCAGCTGGTTCAGCAAAAAAGTGGAATTACATAATGCTGTAATTTATACAACCGATTCTGCAAATGCCGGCACTTCGTACAGATTTAGTGTAAACAATATTAAACTTACTGCACAGGAGGTTTTGCCAATTATTTTCAGTAAAAAACTACTGATCGATTCACTGAACCTGGATCACCCGGAAATAATTGTAACAAGGCAAAAAGCTGTAGCCGGCAAAGACCGGAAATCAAAAAAAGAGGTTTCCATCCCCGAAGAGCTGGGAAAAATATATAACTCCATTCAGGATGCACTGCAGGCATTAAAAGTAAACAGGTTCCAGATTGACGATGCAAAATTTACGCTAATTAACAAGATACTCCCCAACCAGGTACCGCTCACTATTACCAATATTCATTTTCATATAGACAACCTGTCGGTAGATAAAAATAAAAAAGAAGAAGAAAAGAAACTTTTGTTTAGCGAAAATGTGGTGTTGAACAGTAAGAACCAGGCAATCATTTTCCCGGATGGCAGGCATAAACTCAGCTTCAGCAATTTTAAAATTAACCTGCTGCAAAAATTGGTTGAGTTTGACAGTTGTACTATTGCAGCCGAGCAAAAAGACAGTGCTAAAACATCTTTCAGGGTTTTCTTTGATACCCTGCGGCTAACCAGTATCGACTTTGATACACTTTACAAGCATGAAGTTATTAAAGCGGATTCTGTTTATTGCCTTAACCCAAAGTTTGACCTGGAAGTGGAAGTTAACAGAAAGAAAGAAGGAAATAAAAAAAACCCTCCCAAACTGGAAGATATTATTCAGCAATTAACCGGTGATCTTCGGTTAGGGTTTGTAGTAGTGAATAATGCGGGCTTCAATATCAAAACAAAAATCGATGATAAGCCTACTTCCTTTGCTTTCTCCAACAATAATTTTGAATTGCAGGGATTGAGTGTAGAACAAAACTCAACCAATCCGATACATGTAAAAAGCTTTGCACTGGCCATCCGCAACTATGAGAATTTTATCAGGGATAGTGCCTATAATGCAAGATTTGACAGCATCCTCTTCAAAGAAGACCGCATATACCTCGGCCATTTTGTATTCGACAAACTTGATAAGGGAAAAGTCATAAGCAGTTTTAGTATCCCCCGGTTTGAATTAAAGGGCTTATCATGGGATGAACTTGTTTTTAGACGGCAGTTAAAAGCAGGGTCGGCCACATTATATCACCCGGCAATAAATTATACAGTTGAAGCGAAAAGGGAAAGGGAAAAAGGGAAAAAAAGTATTTTCTCCACCCTTGGCGATATAGGCCAGTTAGTGCAACTGGAAAAGATGAACATTGTAAACGGACAGATTGATATTAATTTAAACAATAACAGCTTTGTTCAACTGAAAGATGCTTCGATGACAGTAAAGACACAAACGCTGCTCAATGCAAAAAAGGCCAAGGCTCTTGAACATGCCGTGGAATATCTTGACTTCAAATCTGGAAATATAAAAACGGGGAGCCTGAACATAAAGCTGGAAGATGTAATGTACACCGGAAATAAGAATGGTTTTCTGCTGGCTAAAAGAGTACAGGTGACTGACCAGGTAAAACATATTGCCATTCTTGCAGAAAATACTGCTGTTGATGATATACTGGCTGATGAAGAAACGGGTGATATATCAATTACCGGTACCCGGTGGGATAAAGCGGACATAAAAATATTATTACCTGAAAAAAATAATGATTTAAAATCTTCTCTTGAATTACAGGATGTAAAAGGCGCTAATACATTTGTAAACATTTCCAGCGGAAACAAAACAATCAGCACTTTCCTGAAAGAAATTTCGATAGACGAACTGCTGAAGGTTCCGGGCAAGAAAATTCAACTTAAAAACCTCTCTGCATCCGGCCAAAAATTGAAAATAGCAGCTCCGGCATTTTCATTGAGTATTTCAGACTACAGTATAACTGACCGGAAAGAATCCACTTTACTTGACACCAGGTACAATAACGTTAATAATAATAATAGAATAAATATATCAGTGCCATCTGTTACAATGATTCCTGATATCAATGTTTTACTGAATGGAAAAATAAAATTTGCTGCTATTTTTTTGGATAACCCGGTTGCAATGGCAGTAGTTTATAAAAAAGACATTACTAAAAAAGAAATAGAATTGCCGGAAATTGATATTGATAACTTAAACGTCAGTCAGCCGGTTATCAGTTTCAGGCAACAGTCAGAAAAAGGCAACCTGGATATTAACTGGAGAGGAAACCAGGAAAAAGACAATAAAATCAGGATAAAGGGGCTAACTGCCGGCGGAGGAAATAAAGCGGTATTATCCGCAGAAGAACTGGGGCTGCATCTTGGTCATTTCGCATTTAGTACACCGAAAGGAAAAACCTATGCTGCAGGAAATGGAAAAATAGCAACAGAGATAAAGGATATTAAACTACACAGAGAAAATGGCAGCATTAATGAATGGAATGTAACTGTCAGTAATTTCCAGGCTGCCAATTTCAAGCTGGACAGCCTTGGTAAAAAAAATGGTCTTCTTTCGATAAATAAAGCCGGTTTAAAAAGTTTTAACCTGAGTTCCGCATCAGTAAAAGATTTCTATCAACTGGCATCAGCCAATTTATTCTTTCAACTACAGGAGTTTACCGGCAGTTACAGAGACGAAAAAAAAGAATTCAACTGGCAGAATGCAAACTTCAACCCCCATAATAAAACCCTGTCGCTGGATTCATTTTCCTACAACCCAACCCCGAGCAGGGATTCTTTTATTGCAAAACTTACTTATCAGAAAGACTATATTAAAACAGGTGCAGGTTCGATAAATATTAAAGCTATCGATATTGCTAAATTCACAAAGGACAGTGTGCTGAATATCGGCAAGATCATAATCGACAAACCTTATTTCACTGATTACAAAGACAAAAACTTATCCTTTGCTGCTGGCACAATAAAGCCGTTACCAGTAAGCATGATTAAAGAAATTTCTTTCCCTTTATCTGTTGACACTGTTCAGATCAATAATGCCAGTGTAGAATATACAGAGGTAAGTAATAAAACAAAACTGCCAGGCACTGTACCTGTTACCAGAATGGCAATTACCCTGCTAAAAGTAAAAAATTATGCATTGGGTACTTCTGACAGCCTGACTATCCGTGCAGTTGGTTATGTAATGGATACGGTATGGATAAGGCTCAGGGTAAAAGAATCATACACTGATTCCCTTGGTGGCTTCCTGATGACATTGCAGTTAAAACCCGGTGATCTAACCGTTTTAAACACTGCATTAATTCCTCTGGCTTCAGTAAAACTCATTTCAGGTAAACTCGACACCCTCAGCATGAGAGCCGTAGGCAGGGAATATTTATCCCTTGGCAAAATGAAAATGTTTTATGAAGACCTGAAAATTCAATTACTTAAAAACGGCAACGACGAAAAAAGGCCTTTTCTTGCAAGACTGATCACATTTGCTGCAAACAGTTTTCTCATCAGAAAAAATAACAAATCAAGAACAGGAAATGTTTTCTTCATCCGGCAACGGGACAGGTCAGCAATTAATTATCTGATCAGGATAGCTCTCAGTGGAATGGCCAGCAGCGCAGGCCTGAAAAGCAACAAGAAAATGTATCGCCGGTACCAGAAAGAAATAGAAAAAAGAAATCTGCCTCCTATTGAATTTGAATAGGCATTCAAAAACTGTAAACAACATCATCAACCTTTTTTTGACTTTCACAAAAACTCTTACCTTCGGTCAATAAATAGTTGCATAACTAACTAATTTTATAATATGTCCAAAAGAGTTATTAAAAAAGTAGCGGTTCTGGGAAGTGGTGTTATGGGATCAAGAATCGCCTGCCATTTTGCCGGAGTGGGTTTGCAGGTATTATTATTGGATATCGTACCAAAAGATACAGCTACTGACGCAAAGCCAGCAGAACGAAATAAAATTGTAAATGATGCGCTAGCTGCTGCAATAAAATCCAACCCCTCTCCTGTTTATCATAAGGATGTAATCAAAAAAATAACCACCGGCAACTTTGAGGATAATATGAAAGACATCGCCGGTTGCGACTGGATCATTGAAGTGGTGGTGGAACGGCTCGATATCAAGCAAAAAGTATTTGAGCAAGTAGAAAAATTCAGAAAACAAGGAGCATTAATTACATCTAATACCTCCGGTATTCCCATCCATATGATGGCCGAAGGCAGAAGTGATGATTTTAAAAAACATTTTTGCGGTTCTCACTTTTTTAATCCCCCGAGGTACCTGCGATTATTAGAAGTAATCCCTACACCCTATACTGATCCGGAGGTGGTTGACTTTCTTATGAACTATGGTGATTTGTACCTGGGAAAGACAACTGTACTATGTAAAGACACTCCGGCTTTTATCGCTAACCGTATTGGTGTGTTTGGTATATCAGCAATTTTTAAACTTCTTGATAAGCTGGACCTGACGATAGATGAAGTGGATGCCTTAACAGGGCCAGTTATTGGCAGACCTAAGTCAGCTACTTTTCGAACTGCGGATGTAGTCGGAATTGACACCTTGGTAAAAGTAGCAAAAGGGGTTTTCGATAACTGTCCTGCTGATGAAGCAAAAACAACTTTTCTTACACCGCCATGGCTTGAAAAAATGGTCACCAATAACTGGCTGGGTGATAAAACTGGACAAGGTTTCTTCAAAAAAACAAAAGGGGCTGGTGGTGAAAAAGAGATACTGACGCTGAATCTCGATACGATGGAATACGGGCCGAGAGTAAAACCAAAATTTGCAACCCTTGAAGCAGCCAAACCCGTTGATGATTTATATGCAAGATTAAAAATGCTTGTAGCCGGGCAGGATAAAGCCGGCGAATTCTATCGTTTGTTTCACTATGGCCTCTTCTCCTATATCTCACACCGTATTCCGGAGATAAGTGATGAACTATATCGTGTAGATGATGCCATGATGGCTGGCTTTGGCTGGGAGATCGGTGCATTCGAAAGCTGGGATGTATTGGGTGTTGAGAAAACAGCTAAGGCAATGAAAGAAGCTGGCTACTCTCTTGCACCTTGGGTAGATGAAATGATAGCCGCTGGCAATAAGTCTTTTTATAAAATAGAAAATGGTAAACGCCTTTATTATAGCCCGGCATCATCGGGTTATCAGATCCCCCCATCGGGGGGCGGGGGGGCTTTTATTGTAATGAGTAATTACACCGATAAACAAATCTGGAAAAATGGCAGTTGCAAATTATATGACCTTGGAGATGATGTACTCGGTTTGCAATGGTTTACCAAAATGGGCAGTATCGGCAGTGATGTTTTAAGCGGAATACAAACTGCAATTGACAAAGCAGAAAAAAATTATAAAGGTGTAGTGATTGCCAATGAAGGAGCCAATTTCTCTGCAGGCGCCAATGTAGGGATGATATTTATGTTTGCGATAGAACAAGATTACGACGAATTGAATATGGCCATCCGTTTCTTCCAGAATACCATGATGAGGGCAAGGTATTCGTCGGTACCGGTGGTGGTGGCTCCGCATGGCCTCACACTGGGTGGGGCCTGTGAGCTTAATCTGCATGCTGATAAATGCTGCCCGGCTGCAGAAACGTACAGCGGCCTGGTAGAGTTAGGAGTTGGGCTGATTCCCGGTGGCGGTGGCACCAAAGAATTTGTTTTAAGGGCATCCGATGAAATGCATGAAGACGAACCGGAAACAATCACTCTTAAGAACCGTTTCCTCTCTATCGCAACAGCTAAGGTTGCCACATCAGCCTATGAAGGTTTTGGGTTAGGTGTATTCAGAAAAGGACTGGATGAAGTGGTGATGAACCAGGGCAGAAGAATTGCAGAAGCAAAAAAATCAGTAATTGATATATTCGACAGTGGTTATACAGCTCCGGTTCAAAGAAATGATATCAGAGTATTAGGCCAGTCAGCGCTTGGCGCATTGTATTCAGGCATACATGCTATGAAAACGGCTAATTATGCCACTGAACATGACGCACTGGTGGCAAAAAAACTAGCTTATGTAATGTGCGGCGGGGATCTGAGTGAACCTGCATTGGTTTCTGAGCAATACCTGCTTGACCTTGAAAGAGAAGCTTTTCTTTCTCTTTGCGGAGAAAAGAAAACACTGGAAAGAATACAGAGTGTATTGAAGAGTGGCAGACCTGTAAGAAATTAACAAAACCAGTCATAAAACAAAACAATATGCAGGTAACCGTTGTTGATTTTGCCAAAGACAGAATCGTGTTTAATATCACCGGATGCACTAAAGACGAGCTGGAAAACAAACTGAATCTTTTTTTTACTTCAGAAGGCTACAAATTAAAATCCGCCGAAGGAGATAATAAAGTGTTTACGAAAGGAAGCAGGATAAAACGCCTCCTCTTAGGAGCTTTTACCCCTTACCATAAACAAACGGTGAGCATTAAAAGCAGTGGTGATTTTTTTTCCCTTCTTCTCCATAAGGATTCCAGTGGCATTTCGGGAGGCCTGATAGGAATGAACCAGGTAAAGAAAGAGTTTGCCCGGCTTTCCGAAGCTTTTAAAGCTTACTTTAATAATTAACCTGTTTCAGATATAATACAGCCCGGTAAACCACCGGGCTTTTTGCTTTATAGCTACTTTTGCTTTACCAAAACTCCTTTCATGAAAAAGATTTATTTGCTCCTCCTGATCTCCGGCTTTTATTTAGCTACTGCTGCACAGAACAAACTCCTCAGTATGGAAGATGCCATACTTAAAGCAAGAACTACACTGGCGCCTGAAAACCTGGCGCAATTACAGTTTTTTGAAAACAGTAATGATTATGTTTTTCTGAAAAAGCAAAATGGCACTGATTTCTGGATGAGGGGCAATTATAAACTGGCTGGTCAGGAATGGCCATTTCTTTCTTTAGCCCTTTTGAATAGTTATATGCGGGATGCAGGTACTGATACCTTCACCACCATGCCCGCCATCCGGTTCGCTGCCGGAGGCTGGGTGATGAATAATAAAGGAAACAAAATCAGTTATGATCCTGTCAGTAAACAAGTATCGATACTGCTGTCAAAAGAAATGATGGCAAAAGAAAATGCGGAAGAAAGTGTTGCAGGCTATACTGCTTACCTTCAGGATTACAACCTGTATGTACAACAAAAACAGCAGGTAAGGCAGGTAACTACTGATGGCAGTAAAGACATTGTATATGCCTCCTCTGTGCACCGCGATGAATTTGGAATCAGCAAAGGAACTTTCTGGAGCAATGACGGAACCAAACTTGCCTTTTACCGGATGGATCAAAGCATGGTTACAGATTACCCTGTTATTAACTGGAACGAAAAACCGGCTAAGGTTGAGCTGATTAAATACCCGATGGCCGGTGATAAGAGCCACCATGTAAGAGTGGGTGTTTATAGCACAGCCAGTGAATCCACCATCTGGCTGAAAACAGGACAGCCCGCCGAACAATACTTAACCAATATTGCCTGGAGCCCTGATGACAAATATATTTTTATAGCTGTAGTAAACAGGGAACAAAACCACATGTGGATGAACCAGTATGATGCCGCTACAGGTGATTTTATCAAAACCCTTTTTGAAGAAACAGATGAAAAATATGTAGAGCCACTTACACCTCTGTTATTTGTTAAAAATAATCCCTCCCGGTTCATCTGGCAAAGCAACAGGGATGGCTGGAACCATTTATACCTTTATTCTACAAACGATAACCCTGTAAAACAACTAACGAAAGGCAATTGGGAAGTGCTGGAAGTAAAAGGCTTTGATCCAAAAGGAGAAAACCTCTTTTTTGTTTCTACCA
Organism: Chitinophagaceae bacterium; assembly: GCA_044221225.1. Classification (GTDB taxonomy): domain Bacteria; phylum Bacteroidota; class Bacteroidia; order Chitinophagales; family Chitinophagaceae; genus JJ008. Next base: position 151,969 of record JBGAPQ010000003.1, on the reverse strand, counting down.
ATCTCTCCCCTGTAAGCAAAACTTTATCAACAGTAAATCTTAAAAACGGACAGGTAACTATCCTTACCATGCTGCCGGGTGTGCATAACACACAGGTAAGCACTGATGGCAGTTTTGTTTTAGACGTTTTCAGCAGCGCCACCAACGCAAGAACAGTACAACTGATCGATGCAAAAAAATTACAAAAATTAAAACCCAAAGTTTTGCTACAGGCTGATAACCCGCTAAAAGATTATGCTACCGGCGAACTGTCCGTCTTTACAATAAAAAATAATGCCGGTGACAGTATCTATTGCCGTTTGTTTAAACCGGTTAATTTTTCTGCTGAGAAAAAATACCCGGTTATTGTTTACTGGTATGGCGGCCCCCATGCTCAAATGATTCTGAATAGCTGGAATGGTGGCGCAGGTGATTATTGGTTCCGGTATATGGCAGCAAGAGGATATGTTATATTCACTATCGACACAAGAGGAAGTGATAACAGGGGAAAAGTATTTGAACAACGTATTTTCAGGAAACTGGGCGATGCACAAATGGACGATATGTTGGCTGCTGTTAATTACCTGGCTGCACAAACTTATGTTGATAAAAACCGGATGGGCCTTTTTGGCTGGAGCTTTGGCGGATTTATGACCACTGATTTTATGCTGAACCATCCCGGTATATTTAAAGCCGCCGTAGCGGGAGGGCCGGTTATGGACTGGAAGTATTATGAAGTGATGTATGGGGAACGTTATATGGATACACCGCAGGAAAACCCGGAAGGCTATGAAGCCACGAATCTTATTAAGCAGGCAGGGAAACTGAAAGGAAAATTATTATTGATACATGGTCTGCAGGACCCTGTAGTGGTACAGCAACACTCTGTAAATTTTGTAAAAGCCTGTGTGGAGAAAGCTGTGCAAGTCGATTACATGATTTATCCCGGACATGAACATAATGTTCTTGGAAAAGACAGGGTGCATCTCTATCAAAAGGTGACTGACTATTTGATCGAAAACCTGAAATAAAGCACTGATTAATAAAATGGGTATCGCTGAAATTGAAAGAGAGCAACTTATTATTCACTCCCGTATTATCACCTATGGTAATGCAGCGGGTGAAACTTTGACCGAAATGATGAGAGAGGAAATAGAAACCATGTGGAATGAATCAAAAGCCATTTTGACGCTTGAAGGTTCAGCTTTACAAGTTGTTTTTCGGATTTCAGCTGCTTACCAGCCCGGGATAACCGATATTGACATTTACCAGAACCTTGATGCCTGTAATAATTATTTCCGCATTGAAGAATTTGCAATCGGCAATATTTCCTTTGTGGACGGGCTGGGCTGTAACAGTGGCTATTTTAAACTGGAAAATTTATACAAAGGTTCTACAACGGCTGCCCATGAATACGGACATACTTTAGGGCTTGATCACCCGAATGACCTTGACATCCGCGGAAAAGGTGTGCCCGGCATTATGTACCCAAGAGGAACACTGGTTGACCCGGAATATCAGTATGAACCCGACAAGCCTGCCGGAACAAGAGGCGGTACCCTGTATCCCATTTACAGAAAAGTATTGCAGGAAGACATCCATAATCTTAGACTGCACCGGTTGAAATTTGAAAACAGGAAAGCGATTCTTGGAGAGTTCACCAATATCTGGCACCCCAACCATTCAGACATTGAAGCGGGCAATAATATGGCCTGATTTTATTTTGCTGCCAGTGCACCTGCAATAACAGGATATTTAAACCGAAATCCTTCACGCAGTATCTTGCTGCAGCTTATCGTTGCACTCTTCAATATTTCAATACTCATTTCACCCAGCATTAGTTTCAGAATAAAGGAAGGAACATAAATCGGGAAATAGAATTTCATTCTTGATTTTGCCAGTTGCAAAACCAGTTCTTTATTCGAAACCGGGATTGGCGCCACGGCATTATATACCCCGCTGATATTTTCATTCTCAACAGATGTAATAAACATACTGACGAGATCATCAATATGGATCCAGCTCAGCATTTGCTTGCCATTGCCTAAAATGGCTGCTATCCCGAATTTCAACGGCCTACTAAATTCTCTCAACGCCCCGCCTTCTTTGCTGAGCACAATGCCGATTCTCAGTTTAACTAATCGCTTTCCTAATTGATTAACCGGCTCTGTACTTTGCTCCCATTGACGGCAAGTATCACCCAGAAACTCCTTATCAGCAGGTGCATCTTCTTTAAAAGGATCGGGATTAGGTATAAAAGGATCAGCTCCATACCAGCCGATAGCTGATGCAGCTATTACCGCTTTTACCTTATTGGGAATACTCCGGAGACTTTCAACTATCAATTGGCCACCCTTCACCCGGCTATCAATTATCTCTCCTTTTCTTTTTTTTGTCCATCTTTTTTCGGCTACCCCCGCCCCGGCCAGGTGAATAATATAATCAGCCTTTGCTATAGCATCCTTATCAATTGTTTGCGTATCAATATTCCATTCAGCATATTGTATTCTATCTGCAGGTTGCTGATTGTGAGCAATTGGCTTATTCTTCCTTGTTAGTATAATAATATCGTATCCTCTTTCCTGTAAAGCCTTGCACAAAGCCCTGCCTACAAGTCCTGTTCCCCCGGTTATTAGAATTGTCGCCATAAATCAATACAAGTTAATGTTAAAAATAACATACCGGCCAACATATTGTTGTGGCTGATAGGCCGGAAACTTTTATCTTGGGAGCTGAATTAAAATACCCGCTATGAGTATTGTTCTTTCTCTGCAAAATATTGCCAAATCCTATGGCCCAGTCCGTGCATTAAATGGTGTATCCTTTGATGTGCCGCAAGGCAGCGTGTTTGGCATTCTCGGTCCGAATGGAAGTGGTAAGACGACGTTGCTGGGCATCGTTATGGATGTATTAAAAGCTAATTCCGGTGATTTCCGCTGGTTTGGACAACCAGGCTCTCCGGAACAACGGAGAAAGATAGGGTCATTGCTGGAAACACCCAATTTTTACAGTTACCTGTCGGCTGTAAATAATTTAAAGATCACACAAGCTATCAGCAGCAGAGGTACCGATGCCGATATAGATGATGTACTGAAAAAAGTTAACCTGTATGAAAGGCGTAAATACCGCTTCAGTTCTTACAGCCTTGGTATGAAACAACGCCTTGCTATTGCCGCTGCATTATTAGGAAACCCTAAAGTGCTGGTACTGGATGAACCCACCAATGGTTTAGATCCGGTTGGTATAGCTGAAATAAGAAATCTCATTATTGAGTTGAGAAGCCAGGGACATACCATTATTATGGCCAGCCACCTGCTGGACGAAGTGGAAAAAGTATGTACCCATGTAGCTATTTTAAAAACCGGCAACCTGCTTACTACCGGGCATGTGGAAGAAGTGCTGATGGATGAAGATATAGTAGAACTAAGCGCTGCAAATCTGGGCAAGCTGACAGAATTTTTCAAAAGAACCGGTAATACAATTACAATAGATGAAAAGGCAAATACAGTGCAGATAGTTTTCCCGAAAGGTACAGCAAAACTGGATGATATTAACCGGCAGTGTTTTGAAAATGGAATTGTATTAAATCACCTGTTGCTGAAAAAGAAACGCCTTGAAGCAAAATTCTTTGAATTAACCAATAACTAAAACCGACTGCTGCGCATTGTACCAGGTTGCTGTACAGGTTCAAAGCAGGTAAATAAAAATAGTATGACAAAGCTGATCAAAACAGAATGGCTTAAAATGAAAAACTATAGTGCCTTTTGGTGGGTGATAGGATTAACTGCCCTCTCCTACCCCGGTATCAACTATATGTTCTACATGATCTATGATTCAATGACCAAAAATGAAACTACATCCGGTAAATTGATTAAAATGGCAATTGGTAATCCATTTTCTTTTTCGGAAGTATGGCAAACAGTCGCTTATTTTTCCTCCTGGTTTGTATTTATTCCTGCAGTGGTGGTTATTATGTTTATCAGTAATGAATATACTTTCCGAACACATCGTCAGAATATTATTGATGGCTGGGGCCGCAGCCAGTTTGTTACCAGCAAGCTGATCGATGTGGCAATAATTTCCCTTCTTATCACGGTTCTGTATTTAATAGTAACATTAGTAACGGGTTTTGCCAACCAGGCAGACAGTAATAGCGATATATGGAGTAAATCCTATTATATCGGGCTTTTTGCCCTGCAAACATTTGCTCAGCTTTCCATCGCTTTCCTTGCAGGCTTCCTGGTTAAAAAAGCATTTATCGCACTGGGCATTTTCATATTTTATTTCCTGATTCTTGAAAACATCCTTGTTGGCCTGTTTAAAGTAAAGGTGAATGATATTGGCCGTTTTCTTCCCATTGAAATTTCAGACAGGATGATACCTGTTCCGGCTTTCCTGGGTAAATTGGAAACAGCAGAAAATTATCAAAAAGCATTAGACGCCATTCCGCTTCATATTGGTCTTACAATTATCCTCACGGCGATCATCTGGGCTATCTGTTACAGGGTAAATAACAAGAGGGACCTCAAGTAATACTATTTATCTTCTTCATAAAGCAGAAGGTATCATTACAGGATTTTAAAAGAAACGCAACCTCTTTTGGCGGCAGTAAAAAAACATTTTACCGGTACCGCTATGCGCCATAATTTCTTCGCTGACCATGGCCAGCCTGCGAATAAAAGTTACGCCGTGGTTTAGACGATTGTTGCTGACTGGCTACCGGCGCTGGTGCTGCAACATGTGCATTGGCAGCAAAAAGATTTTAATTTTTTAATGAATTGAACCAGCCGATTACCCCTCCCTAAGTTCTTCATTACCGGGAAAGGCTGCAATTCAGTCTGCTTGTATAATTTTATTCTTTTCTGCATACAGTAACACATACGGTTTTAAAAATTCCTCCCGCTCCGTTTCATCCATTGGAGGTAACCGGCGGAGTTGTTTAAAATGCGGCCAGCCGGTATCTTCCACCCACATCAGTTCATAATATCTTGCCGGTACAAGGATGCTACACAATGCCATTTGTTTTACATCCATTTTTTCATTTTCAGTAAAGTCTTTGGGTGGTAACCCTGCTTCCTGCACACCGATAAAAAATAAGATATCATCCAGGCAGGGTTTTTTTCCTAATTGTTGTGTAAGTACAGATTCCAGTTTTACCCATCGTTGTGACAGATCATTATCGGGAAGCATAATACAAAGGTAATTTCTTCCTGCAGGTTTAGCGGTCTCATTTTGAACGAGACCGATGGTTAGTTATTATGATGAGTTAAGCATTACTACAAAAGAAAAGTAGAAGAAGCGAAGCCCAAAATGCTTGTACAGAACAACGTTAAAATAAAATGATTCTAAGACTGGCAGCTGTTATTAAAAATAACAAAGCATATCAAAAAATTGTTGCTTGAACTTTTTTACTATATCCCTTAAAAATTATTTGTTGGAGTCATAGAAATCAGAGCGGTTCAAAATAAAGGCCGGCATAGTAAGGAATGTTTTTGCGTACTGGCATACTACGAAGTTAGTGTTTACAGCCTACTGCTCCGCAGATGCCCATTGTCCCATACCCACTAACAAGGCTATAAATGGAGACATAGGCAGAACAGTTTACAGTTGAGGCAGCGAAGACGACGGGCGGAAAAAAATGCAAAGCCCATGAGTGCATAGGGTTATGCAGAATTACTATACAAGGCTCTTATTCTTCCTTCTTCATGGCCGGCGAGCTGAAACTGGCCGGTATGCATAAATAATTATTTCACATCCTTTGCCTCCTCCGGATAAAAAAACCCCCCGGTGGAAACCGGAGGGAACAACTAAAAAACACTAGCTAAATGCCCAGTGGCTTCATTGGAACGAACGAGGGTGCCGGATTATCTCTTATATGATCAATCAGGTTTTTTGCCGTCTAAAAATGTGTTGATGGTACTGATATGCCCCTGGTTTTTGTCGTCAGATTTGACTTCGTAGCTGCTGTAGAAGTTTTCGACCTGGGTATTGCTATTATACAATTCCATATTGCGGCGGATATATGCCGGCACAGTCTCAAACTCATTATTGGGGTCAGCAGCGTTAACATTGAAAGACAAGTTTCTCAACTTGTGCAATCGTTCCGCCGCCCTACGTTTTTGTTCTTCAGTTTCGTCCTGCAGCGCAGGATCCTCAACTTCGGTGGACAAAGGTGGCTGAGCCTGATGGGCCATCGGCATATCCGCCGCTGGAATGTCATCCCGTTCTACGAGCTGCATTTGCAAATCCAGGAGTTCTTCCTGTTCTTCGCTGGCAACTTTCTTTGTAGCAGGGATCGGTTCTTCGGCAGAAGTCTTTGAGGTAACGACCTCTGGTTTAGATTCTGCGTAGATATTGGACGGTCTGGCCAGATAACCTCCCGATGCTGCAGACACCGGTGTTGTACTACTAGTACTATCTTTTATACTGAGGATCAACTCAGCATCTGTTTCCTTAATTGTTGGGGGAACGGATGCAGATAACGATGCCGAATGTATTTCATCCTTCTTTTCCGTAGTTGACATTTTGCCAACAGTAGAACTACCTGCAATCTGAGCCGTAGTATTACCTGGTATTTTTTCTGTTTTTGCTACAGGTTCCATTGAAGCCGGCTGAAGTTCCCAATGAATAATAACAGGCACTTCTTCTTCCTTAATATCACTTAAGTCAACAACGGGAGCAGCTAAAGGAAATTCTTCCACCAGTTTTGGCATCAGGTAGTCCTGCTCTTTTGCAACAACCTGTAATGGATTCACTTTCACTTCTGTTTCTTTCTCTTTCGCCGCAATAGCCTGCTGTGCTTCTACTCTTTGATTAATAGGAATGACCGGAGCCTCTTCTATTTGACCAAGCACCATTACTATTTTTTCTTCAGGTTTGGATTCTTCTTTCTTTGGCGCCGGTTTGGTAAACGGGTCTTTATGTTCAAAGCCTGTTGCGATTAATGTAATGCCAATCCTGTCACCGAGAGTACTGTCATAACCCATACCCAGGATGACATCAGTATCATCACCTGCCTGTGCCAGCAGGTAATTTTGTATTACTTCCACTTCATCCATGGTAAATTCATTTTCTCCCTGTGCTGAATTGATATTTATCAATATCCATTTCGCACCGAGGATATCATTATCATTCAGCAATGGTGAATTCAATGCTTCTTCAATAGCTTTGTGTGCCCTGTTTTCCCCGGCAGCTTCTGCATTACCCAGGATAGCTACACCGCCATTGCGCATTACCGTACACACATCTGCAAAATCCACATTGATCTGACCCGTGCTGTTGATAACATCAGTAATACACTTGGCAGCAGTTGCCAGTACATTATCTGCCTTTGCAAATGCTTCCCGCATTTTCAGGTTACCATACTGGTGACGTAATTTATCATTACTAATAACAAGCAATGTGTCCACATACTGCTCCAGTGCTTTTATTCCTTCCTGCGCCTGCTGTTGTCTCTTTTTTCCTTCATACGCAAAAGGAGTGGTGACAATCCCTACGGTAAGTATCCCAAGGTCCTTGCATATTTTAGCAATGATGGGAGCCCCACCAGTACCTGTACCACCACCCATTCCGGCAGTGATAAAAGCCATCTTTGTATTTACTTCAAGGATTCTTTTTATTTCTTCGAGAGATTCTTCTGTTGCCTGTCTTCCGATATCAGGATTAGCTCCGGCGCCAAGGCCCTGTGTAAGGTGCGGGCCAAGTTGAATACGGTTGGGAATATCGCTTCCCGACAAGGCCTGCGCATCTGTATTGCATATAACAAAGTTTACACCATCAATCTGCTGGCTGAACATAAAGTTCACCGCATTGCCTCCGCCACCGCCTACACCTATCACTTTCAGGATGGATGATTTCTCTTTGGGCAGATCAAAATGTATCATAAGTAAATTTTTTATTAGTTGGATATATGGTTAATAGCAAGTAAAAAGTAAAAAAAACCAAGGCTGGTCAGTCATTACGATTTTTAAACTGTTCCTTTTTTGATTTTTGAATTTTAATTTTTGAATTTATAAATGTTTGTCTTCTTCTTCTTTGAACAGATCAATGATACCGTCTTTGAACTTGCCCCAGAAGTTGTTGAGTCCTTTTCGGTTCTTTACTTTTTCCTGGCTCACTACTTCTTCTACTACCTGTTCAGCTTCACCCTCTGCATTTCTTTTCAATCCATCGGGTACATCAACTTTTCTGAATTCTTTTTCAAATTGCTTGCGGTTATGCTCATAGTCATCATATCCTTTCAGGATAAGACCGATACAGGTAGAATACGTTGGCTTGGATAGTTCTTCAATATGTCCGGCTGCCAAATGTTCATTAGGAAAACCAATTCTTGCATTCAGTCCTGTTACATACTCCGTAAGTTGAATAAGATGTTTTAATTGTGAGCCTCCACCGGTAAGAATGATACCACCATTCAATGCTTTGTTATCCAGTCCGACCTGCTTCAGGTGATAGGTTACAAAATCCATGATCTCACTCATACGGGCCTGAATGATATTGGCCAGGTTTTTTACACTGATCTCTTTAGCGGGCATTCCTCTTAAACCAGGAATAGTGATATAGGCATTTGCCTTTGCTTCGTTGGCCAATGCACTGCCGAACTGTACTTTCATTTGCTCTGCCTGAGTTTTCAATACACCCAATCCTGTTTTAATGTCATTGGTAATATTTTCTCCGGCAAAAGGAATAACCGCTGTATGTTTTAAAATTCCTTCGTAAAAAACAGCAAGGTCAGTGGTACCACCGCCTATATCTACAATTGCCACTCCGGCTTCGAGGTCTTCCTGTCCCATTACGGCAGAAGATGATGCCAACGGCTGTAATACAAGATCCTTGGTATGCAAACCAGATTTCTCCACACTACGGTTGATATTGCGAATTGCATTCTTATCCCCTGTGATGATGTGAAAATTAGCGCCGATCTTAACACCGCCATACCCGATAGGATTAGGAATGTTTTGAAAATTATCAACTGTAAATTCCTGCGGAATTACATCAATGATTTGGTCGCCGGCAGGGATATAAGTTTTATACTGATCATCAACCAACTGATCAATTTCCCTTTGTGTGATTTCTTCGTCAGTTCTCTGGCGGACTATATCGCCCCGGGTTTGCAAACTTTTAATGTGGTGGCCTGCAATACCAACATATACTTCATTTATATCCAGGTTAGGATTAGAAGCAAAACAGTTTTCCAGTGCAGTTTTGATTGCTTTAATTGTCTCATCAATGTTCAGCACCTGTCCGTGCTTCACACCATTGGAGTTGGACTTACCAAATCCGAGGATCTCCAGTTTACCAAACTCATTTTTGCGTCCGGCTATTACTGCAATCTTGGTTGTTCCAATGTCAAGACCGACAATAATGGGTTGTTCGTTGTTCATAGATGTTGTTTTAGTTGTTGTTTTTATCGAAATCTTTTTGTTTTTAGTTATATTCTCCCTTAGCGTCCTCCGATATTTTAGGAAGCATCACTGCTTTTGGTTTTTTCCCCGGTGGTTTAGCCTCACCACCCTTAGCCGGATTTTTCTTTTCCACTTTTTTCTCAATGGGCTTAGCGCCTTTCCTTTCAACGGGTTTGGATACAGAAGAAGACTTCGCAGGGTTGGGATCAACAGGTTTGTTTTCTGGTTTCACGGAAATTGTTTTCGCTTCTTCTATAAATGCATTTGAATTATCGTCGTCTGTCAATAGTTCTTGTATTACCGGCAATGTTTTTATTACTGTATCATTTTCTGCCTCCTTCGATTGCCGCAATAGCTCCTCCACATTTCTCCCGAGCTGGATGGAATCAACTTTAGGATTGCCAGCATACCTTGAAGCAACCACTTGCCCTTCGAATTGCACATCAATGATCTTGTACTTATCAAAGCTTGTCCTGCTCATTACCTGTTTATAAAATATCATCAGGCGGTTGAATTGCCTTTCAATGTTCTCCCCCTCACCCATTTTCACTATATGGCTACCTACTACCGGTATCATTTCAAATGTTCTTTCAGGAGTAACGTCAATTTGCGCCACCTGCGACATCCAGAAAGCATCTGCAACGATATAATTAGCCGTCGTTGTTATTTTATTCAGCAATGCACTGTCAGCAGCTGACATTTTTTTCCTTCCGGGAAACCCCGTAAATACAGGAACCTTTGCACTCATCTTATCCGACAAAGGCATTTTTTTCCCGTACCTGTCTATATAAAAAGAGCTGCCATCAGAAGTGAAAATCCTTGCCACTGGTTCTTTTTCGATTATCGTAACATGCAGGAAATCTTTGTTATCAAAATAAAGCTCTGCATCACTAACCCATTTATTACCCTCAAGCAGGTTTTCCATCTCCTGCAGGTTGAGTAATGAAACAGCCTGTCCCTTAATATTGCCTTTGGCCGCTTTCTTTAATAATTCCTCCACATCCTTTTTATCTATAAAATAATTATTCTGCACCCCCTTAATGACAATCTTGTAATCCCGGCAAAGACCTTTATTCTTTTTGCTGATAGCCGCAAGCAACAGGGTAAACATACCTGCACCAATACACATCCAGACTGTGACAAATAAAATTTTTCTTATGGTAGTTTTTGCCCTCACTCTTATATATCTTTTAATTCTTTCTTTATCGGCTCCACCAGCATATCTACATCTCCTGCACCTGCCACAATCAATACTTCTCCAAATTCTTTATTTAATGTCATGGCGTAATCCTGCTTTATCCAGCTCATCAACTCTTCTTTTGTCATCACTCTTTTATGCTCATTATTCATTTTCTTCAGAATCATTTCGCTGTTCACTCCTTCAATCGGTAATTCCCTTGCCGGGTAAATGGGAAGCAGGATTACCTCATTAGCCAGGTTGAGCACTTCTGCAAATCCCTCAGCCAGGTCTCTTGTTCTGGTGTACAGGTGTGGTTGAAAAATAACCGTACACTTTTTTTGTTTGAACAAGGTCTTGGCGCCATTTATCAATGCTCTCAGCTCTTCCGGGTGATGGGCATAATCATCAACAAATACTAATCGCTCATTCTTTATGATATATTCAAACCTTCTCTTCACCCCCCTGAAACTTTCTACAGCCGCTTTAATCTTATCATTCTCAATTCCCAAAGAACTAGCTACTGCAATTGCTGCGACAGCATTTTCCACATTATGCATACCCCCCATATTCAGTTGCACATTCTCCAGTATATTATCTTTCAGTATCACATCAAACTCATAGCTCCCATTCATCATCCGTATGTTGGCAGCATACACATCTGCACTTTCATTTTGCAAACTGTACCTGATATGCTGATCTGCCTTTAATTCTTTTCCTCGCTTCAGTCCAAACTGTCTTACCAGCAACCCACCCGGCTTTATTCTCTTACTAAAATCAATAAAAGCCTGTTCCATTGCATCTGCTGTTCCATATATGTCCAGGTGGTCAGCATCCATCGCTGTGATGATGGCCACATCAGGACTTAATTTCAAAAAACTTCTGTCATATTCATCTGCTTCAATTACACATACATTTTTCTTGCTGCTCCAGAAATTCGTTCCATAATTCACTGCAATGCCTCCCAAAAAAGCATTACAGCCAAAGCCGCTGTCCCGGAGCAAATGAGCCACCATGGTGGTAATGGTTGTTTTGCCATGTGTTCCTGCTATACATATATTAAAAGAACTTTCACTTATTATCTGCAATACATCACTTCTCTTCACCACTTTATACCCGTTGGCCTGGTAAAAGACCAACTCTGTATGTTCTGCCGGTATCGCCGGTGTGTAAATCACCAGGTCAACCTTTTTTGGTACTGACTCTACCTTCTCTTCGTAGTGAACGGCAATGCCGCTGGCTTCCAGTTCCTTTGTCAGTACCGTGGGTGTTTTATCGTATCCACTTACTTTCACGCCACCCGCATGAAAAAACCTGGCGATGGCACTCATTCCGATTCCGCCGATGCCGATAAAATACACTTCATTGATCTTGTCAATCCCCCCGAAGGGGGCATTCATAAGGACAGTATTGGTTTGTACGTTCATGGCCCCGGCCCCGGAAGGGGTATGAGGCGATAGCTTTCTTATGGGGTATTGACTATTCAATCTTTAATTCATTTTAGACTGGCCAATATTTCATTGGCAATCTTATTGTCTGCATCGGTTACTGCTAATGCAGCAATATTTTTTTTCAATTCCTCTTGTTTGCTTTCATCTGATGACAATTCAATTGCCATCATAACCAACTTCTGTATCACTTCACTATCTTTTACCATCAGCGCTGCCTGCTTATTCACCAGTTGCATGGCATTCACTGTCTGATGGTCCTCTGCAGCAAAGGGATAGGGTACGAACAAAACGGGCTTTTTAGCAACACATAGTTCAGCAACAGTCATGGCTCCTGCACGGGCCACTACTATATCAGCAGCAGCATACGCATATTCCATTTGCGTTATGAACTCATTGACCCATATTGACTTTTTTCCATTTGCTCTCTCTTTTGCTTTTACCGAATAAGGTTTACCGGTTTGCCAGATAAGTTGCAACCCTGCATTTAACAAATCATCCAATCCTTTATCAATCGCTTCATTGATGGACCTGGCGCCAAGGCTTCCTCCCACTATAAATACCGTTTTCTTTTTCTCATCCAGTGAGAAAAATCTCAACCCTTCCTCTCTCGTTATTGTTGCATTCGTAATGGAAACTCTCACCGGGTTACCTGTTACTTTAATCTTGTCCGCCGGGAAGAATTTCTCCATACCATCCGTTCCGGTAAATATTGTAACCGCCTTTTTCCCTAGCATCATATTTGATTTACCAGCAAATGAATTAGACTCATGAATGAATGTCTTTACTCCTTTTGCCTGTGCAAATCGCAATACCGGAAAGCTGGAATAACCACCCACTCCAATCGCCGCATCCGGTTTGAATTTTTTGAAAATTGCCCGAACCTGGAAAAAACTTTTTATCAGTTTAAAGGGTAATCCAATATTTTTTATCAAAGAACTTCTGTTAAACCCTGCTATATCTAATCCTTCGATCTTGTAACCCGCCTGCGGTACTTTTTCCATTTCCATTCTTCCCTTTGCACCTACAAACAATATCTCAATGCTTCCATCAATCTTTTTCAGCGCATTGGCAATCGCTATTGCCGGAAAAATATGCCCTCCTGTTCCACCACCTGCTATGATTATCCTTTTACTCATCCCTCACTTATTTTGCAAAATCTCCAGCTGTTTTTCCTTCCAGTTGTTCAACATTCCTTGCAACACTTAATATTATACCAATAGCAAGGCAGGTGAATATGAAACTTGTTCCTCCCATACTTACCAATGGCAGCGTTACTCCGGTAACCGGGAATAAATTCACTGTTACTGCCATATTTGCCACAGCCTGTATAGCCAGTGTAAAGCTTAGCCCCAATGCAAGGAATGCGCCGAATGCAAAAGGGCATCTTTTAAATATCCGGATACAGCGATATAAAAACACCAGGTATATAAACATGATAAATGCACCACCCATCATACCATACTCTTCAATAATAATGGCATAAATAAAATCATTGTACGCCTGTGGCAGAAAATCACGGGTGGTGCTGTTGCCGGGGCCAACACCAAAGACACCTCCTTTGGATATGGCAATTTTTGCCTGGCTTACCTGGTAGACACCGCCATCGATATCCTCTTTAGTACCGTAAATGAAACTTTCCACTCTGCCAATCCATGTATCAACTCTTGCAGTAAGTGCAGATGACGTTTTCTTTGTAACAACTGTATCCTCACTGCTTGTTTTATGACGAATAACAGCGGCAGCTACAAGAAAAATCAACGGTATTAATGCAACACCAATTGTCATCAAAATATGTTTTGTGCTCACTCTGCCAATAAATAACAGCATGAGGCAGCTGGCTCCTAATAAAAGCGCCGTTGAAAGATTGGCCGGGGCGATCAAAGCACAGGTCAATGCAACAGGCCAGATAACTGGAAGAAATCCTTTCTTAAAATCTTTTATTATCTCCTGCTTTTTACTTAGCAAACGGGCCAGGTACATAAACAAAGCAAGTTTTGCAAGGTCGGATGTTTGCATTGTCATATTAATGATCGGAAGCCTGATCCATCGGCTGCCCTCATTCATTTTTACTCCAAAGAATAATGTATAAATCAATAGCGGAATAGAGAACAGGAATACAATCCTTGCCACCTTCGAGTAAAAAATATAATTAATCAGGTGGGCAAAATATATTACCATGATGCCAGCAAGTATAAATGCTACCTGCTTAAACAAATATATTTCCGTATTCCCTTTATAGTTCTTGTAGGCCAGTGAGCCGGTAGCACTATAAACTGCCAGCAAAGAAACAAGGGTAAGTAACACCACCAATGCCCAGATAACCTTATCTCCCTTTGTTTTACTGAGAAGGTTATTAGTCCTGAAGGTATTTCTCAATTCGCTAAACTGTATGTCTCTTGTTGCCTCCATTAATATCTATAGTTCTTTTACAGCTTGTTTAAATTGTGCTCCCCTGTCTTCGTAATTTTTGAACAGATCGAAACTGGCACAGGCAGGGCTTAATAACACCACATCGCCTTTTGTTGCAAAGTGAAAGGCTGCATGTACAGCTTCCAAAGCACTGCCGGTATTTACAATAGGGTTCACCATACTGCCAAATGCTTCGTGAATCTTTCTGTTATCGGTACCAAGACAAATGATCGCTTTTGCTTTCTCTTTTACTAAATCAGCAATCAGAGAATAATCATTTCCCTTATCTACACCGCCGAGTATCAATACTGTTGGCTTCGTCATACTCTCCAGCGCATACCAGGTTGAATTCACATTGGTGGCTTTGCTGTCATTAATAAATTCAACACCCCGTACTGTTGCTACATGTTCCATGCGGTGTTCCAGGCTTTGAAAATTTTGTACCGCATCGCGGATTTTATCTTTCCGGATGTCCAATGTACTTGCTGCCACGCATGCTGCCATCGTATTATATTGATTGTGTTTCCCCTTCAATGCAAAATCATAAACACTCATATTAGTAAAATCCTGTCCTGTTCTTACATACATATCCCCATCTTTAATAAAAGCCCCGTTTGGTAATTCTCTTTTCATGCTTATTGGCAGTTGGTTTGATTGAATATTGAACTGGTTTAGATATTTCATGGTTACTTCATCATCAGCGCAGTAAATGAAATAGTCATTTTTCTGCTGGTTCATAGCGATACGGAATTTGCTACGGATATATTTTTCGAAGTTGTAATCGTAACGGTCCAGGTGATCTTCTGTGATATTTGTCAGTATAGCCACATCCGGCCTGAACGTTTTAATATCATCTAACTGAAAGCTGCTGACCTCCACAACATATAATGGTCTCGGATCTTCGGCCACCTGTTTAGCAAATGAATCGCCAATATTGCCTACCAATGCACAATCCAACCCGGCTTCTTTACAAATATGGTACGTCAGCGCTGTTGTTGTTGTCTTGCCATTACTTCCGGTTATTGCAATGATTTTACTGTTTCCTTTAAACCGGTAAGCCAGCTCCACCTCACTGATGATATCAATTCCTTTTGCCCTTATCTTCTTAACGATCTCTGCTTTTTCCGGGATACCCGGGCTTTTCATCACTTCCGCTGCATTCAGAATTTTTTCATCAGTATGAATGCCCTCTTCAAATTCAATTCCGGCATTCACTAATTCGTTACGATAATCATCCTTCAAAGAACTTCCATCAGAAAGGAATACGTCATATCCCTTTTGCTTCGCCAGCAGTGCGGCTCCCACACCACTCTCGCCACCTCCCAATATGACAAACCTTTTACTCATGTTCAAAAACAGTGTACGGAATTCGGTTCTTCATAAGCATTGGTTTTCTAATACAACTGCACCACAATTCGATTGGATCAGAACATAGTCTTCGTAAGGATTGGATTTGGGGTTTTTCGTAATATCCTTTCTAAATAAGTTATCCATTCAGTGAACCCTCTTTATCTCCTATCTAAGCTTCAGCGTTACAATACTCAGCACCACCAGCAACACTGTCACGATCCAAAATCTTGTTACAATCTTCACTTCGTGGTACCTTTTTACCTGGTAGTGATGATGTAATGGCGCTTTTAGAAAAATTCTCTTTCCTTCACCAAATTTTCTTTTTGTGTACTTGAAATATCCTACCTGCAGCATTACACTCAGCGCTTCCACTAAAAACACACCGCAGAAAATTGGTATCAACAATTCTTTATGAACAATAATTGCCAACGAAGCAATGATCCCGCCTAATGTCAAACTACCCGTATCTCCCATGAACATCTGCGCCGGGTAAGAGTTGTACCACAAAAACCCGACACAACCACCTATCATTGCCGCAATAAATATGGACAACTCACCCAAATTGGGTATGTACATTATATTGAGATAATCAGCAAATACCATGTTACCGCTTGCATAAGCAAAAATTCCCAGCAGTGTTCCAATCAATGCAGATGTCCCTGTCGCCAGTCCATCCAACCCATCGGTAAGGTTAGCACCGTTTGAAACTGCTGTAATAATGAATATCACAATCAATATGTAAAGAACCCATGTGTAATCCCTCCATGAAGCCGGTAATAACTTTGAATAATTG
>JBGAPQ010000003.1:0-135396 GCA_044221225.1 Chitinophagaceae bacterium | reverse complement strand
AAACGGAATGGTTGTTACCGGCGCCTTTGTCTCTACAAAATATTTTGTCTTCCCATTGACACTTTTTGCGATTACAGTTGAATCTGTAGGCGGTACTTTCCCAACATATTCCCTCCACATCTTCACATCACTGTTGAAATACAATGTAGCTCCTACGAGTATGCCCAATCCCACTTGTCCCAATATTTTGAACCATCCTGCCAATCCATCTTTCCCTGATTTTTTATATACTTCACCTTTTTGCTGCGACAACCGCTTACCTCTCAGCTTTAGATAATCATCAATGAAACCAATGATGCCCAGCCAAACTGTACTGATAAGTAAGACCTGTACATACACATTTGTCAGGTTGGCCAGCAGCAGGGTCGGGATGATGATCGCCATGATAATAATGATCCCGCCCATTGTTGGTGTACCTCTTTTGCTCTCCTCACCAGCCAGTCCTTCTTCCCGAATACTTTCACTGATTTGCTTTTTCTGCAAAAACTTTATCAGCTTTTTTCCATATATCAGCGCTATAAAAAGAGACAATAACACAGCAGCCAACACTCTGAATGTGATAAATCCAAACAGGTGACTACCTGGGAATTCTATTTCTTCTCTTTTTAGCCAATCAAATAAATGATACAGCATGCCGGTTGTGATCGTGGTTTACTTATCTAATAATTCGAAAAACTCTTTTACTTCTTCTCTATCGTCAAAGTGATTTCTCACTCCTTTTATTTCCTGGTATTTCTCATGTCCCTTTCCCGCTATTAATATGATATCCTCCTCCTTTGCCAAACTGATCGCTGTTTTTATTGCCTCTTTCCTATCAACAATTGAGATATACTTCCTTTTATATGCCGGAGCTAATCCCTCTTCCATATCTTTTATGATTTGCGCCGGGTCCTCACTCCTTGGATTATCACTGGTAAAAATCACTTTGTCGCTATGCTCACAAGCTACTGTCGCCATTACTGGTCTTTTTGTTCTGTCCCTGTCACCTCCACAACCTACCACCGTTATCACCTGCTCAAATCCTTTCTTCAATTTTTTTATTGTTGCCAGTACGTTTAATAAAGCATCCGGGGTGTGAGCATAATCAATAATTGCGATCACTCTATCCTTTGCTGAAACCTGGTAATCAAATCTTCCTTCTGCACCGGTCAGTTCACTTAGTGCCGTCAATACTTCTTGTTTATCTTCTCCAAGGCAAATAGCCGCTCCATATACTGCCAGCAGGTTGTATGCGTTGAATTCTCCAATCAATCTGAAGTTTACTTCCACCTCATTTACTGTCATCATTAAACCATTCAGGCTGTTATCAAGGATCTTTCCTTTAAAATCAGCTACCGTTTTCAGACTGTAGAAATATTTCTTTGCATTGGTATTCTGCAACATCACTGTTCCTCTTTTATCATCCGCATTGCTGATCGCAAAAGCTGATGAAGGCAATGAATCAAAGAAGGACTTTTTCACCCGGATATATTCATCAAATGTTTTGTGATAATCAAGGTGATCATGTGTGATATTGCTAAAAATACCGCCGGCATACTGCAATCCTGTCACTCTGTGTTGATGTACCGCATGTGAACTTGTTTCCATAAATACATAAGCACATCCTTCATCAACCATCTGCTTTAACATAGCATTCAGATTTAGCGCATCTGGCGTTGTATGTGTTGCAGGCACTACTCTCTGTCCAATCATATTCTCTACCGTACTCAGCAATCCGCATTTATATCCCAATCTTGTAAAGAGCTTATATAATAATGTCGCTATCGTTGTTTTCCCATTCGTCCCCGTCACTCCTACCAGCTTCAGTTGCTCCGAAGGTTTTCCAAAAAAATTACTGGCCATGTATCCGGCAGCTGCAGCGCTGTTCTCTGCCTGCACATACACTACTGCTTCATTTACTATTTCAGGCATTTCCTCACACACAATCGCCACTGCTCCATTTTCAATTGCTTTCTCAATGAACTGATGGCCATCCGCTGCTGCTCCTTTCACTGCTATAAAAGCCGCCCCTTTCTTCACTTTTCTTGAATCAATCTGTACATCTTTCACCTCCGCTGATGTACTTCCCGCTACAGACCTGATTGCCACTTTATATAATACATCCTGTAATAACACAAATAAGCTTTATTCATTTAATCCTAAATCAGTTCAAGTAACACCACTACCCCTTTTGCCAAAGCTGTTCCCGGTGCTATCGACTGTGTCGCAATTTTCCCTTTCCCTTTCACTGTTACTTTTAATCCCATATTTTCCAGCAGGAATAAGGCATCCTTCAATCCCATTCCCCTGACATTTGGCATAACCTGCCTGCGAACAGCATTTGCTTTCAGTACAGGCTGGTAGTAGTTGCCTGCATATACACTACTCCAGTCATGCTGCATTACAGAATCAGTATACCGGACATTCAGTGTGCTGTACACATTTCTAATATCATTTGTATACCCGGCATAGAAATATGCAGAACTATCTTTTACAGTTGTAAATAAGGAAGGGCTTTTTCTGTCAACATACATTGCATACAACTTTGTAGCAATCTCCCGGAAAACTGGCGCCGCTACTGTTCCTCCATAATGCGAAGCAGCATGTGGCTTGGTACGAACAACCACTATACAGGTGTACTGTGGTTTATCGGCCGGAAAGTATCCAACAAATGATGCCTGGTAAACTCCATGTCCATATTTTATGGCCCCGTCTGAAACCTGTGCTGTACCAGTTTTACCGGCGATTGAAAATGGAACTCCGGCAAAAACTCTTCTGGCTGTGCCTTCTGTTACTACTGCTTCCATTGAAGATCTTGCTGCTTGTATAACAGCCGGTTTACAGAAATTTTCTTCTATTACTGTTGGCTCAAATTGCCGATGAATCACACCTCCGCTCTGGATACTATTGACCAAATAAGGTTTCATCATCTTTCCGTTATTAGCTACTCCATTATAAAGCGTCAATGTATGAAGCGGACTAACCTGGAGTGCATATCCAAAACTCATCCAGAGCATATTCCCTAATGAACTGCCCTTCTCATTTAACGGTGCCATTGTTGGCTTAGGCACATTGGCAAGATCTATTGGCGAACGAACATCAAGATGAAACTTATGCAGATAGTCTTTAAATTCCTGTGGCTTCGAACCAAATGCTTTCAGTGCCAGTTTACTCATGCCCACATTTGAACTGTGAGCAAAACATTCTTTCACACTCAATAGCGGTTTGGGTGAACGTTCTGCATCTGTTACTACTTTAGGACCCACTTGCAATCTTCCTGCACTTCCCACTTCAACTATATCTTCCATTGAACTGGTGCCCTTTTCCAATACTGATAATAGTGTAACCAGTTTGATGGTGGAACCTGGCTCTGTTGCTCTTAACGCATAATTATCATCCTCCCAATAACTGCCATCCGGCCTGCGTCCCAGATTGGCAATTGATTTTATTTTTCCGGTACTGGTTTCCATCACAATAGCAGTACCATACATTGCTTCGCTTTGCAGCATCATCCTCATCAATGCTGTTTCAGTAATATCCTGGATCTTTACATCAATGGTGGTATAAATATCTTTGCCATTTACAGGATCTGTTTCTGATCCTTCAATAGGAATGGCAGTACCGCCAACGATATATCTTACTAATCGCTGTCCCGTTTTACCGCTCAGCACAGTGTCATAACTTTTCTCCAGCCCTACGTTTTGCTTTTTGATCTTTCCGTCAGTGGCCATATGTTCACGGGATAAACCAATAGTCCTGCTGGCCAGTAAGCCAAAAGGCGGTAATCTTTTACTGTTGGTCTCGACGATGATACCACTCTTATTCCGTCCCAGCCTGGCCAAAGGAAATTCACGGAAAGCTTTGTACTGTTCGAAACTTAGTTTTTTCTTTAGGGAGTAATACCTCGCATTCTTTTTAAATGCCTGCTTTAATTCATTTTTATATTGTGAAGCTGTCTTATCTCCGAAATAGTTAGCCAATGCAATAGAGAAGGAATCAACGTTTTCAGTAAATCGTTTTCCTTTCTTTTCTCTCAGTCCTTCCGCATTGAAATCAATATAGATATCAAAAGTGGGGATGGAGGTACTGAGCATCTGACCATCTTCGCTATAGATAGTACCCCTTTGTGCATCCAGTTCAATAAAACGCTGATGCAAACTGTCGCTCATACTGCGCCAGTGGCTTCCTTCTACCTGTTGAATATAGAAGGCCCGGCCGAGTACCAGTAAACTTAGCACCACGATGCCAAGGAAACTGAGATATACCCTCCAAAGTATGTCACGTTTTACTTCCAATGCCGCTTTGCTTGTGTCCGTTATTAGTTGTTCTGTTCTTTATATAACTGCATTGCTGCAGTCCGTCCGTTGTTTCTTACTTTTTAGCGATGTTGCTATCCAGCAACACCACAGGTGATACAACCAGCTCTTTCAATCCCAGCGGCTCCACTGCTTTTATCAACTCACTTTGCTTACTACGGGAAATCAGCTCTCCTTTTATAGCTGTGTATTCGTATTTCAATTCCTTCACTTCCTTTTCTGTCCGGTTTATATTTCTGATGGTTTTGTTCGCATAATGACCATTATAGATATACAAAACCGCCAGCAATGCGAGGAACAAAAAGAACGGCACCTGCTTCACGATAGACTGATAATTCAGCCATCGTTTCCAGCTTGCCTGCCCGGCAGACAGTTCAGCTTTAAGATCCCGTTCTTTTGGATTTTCCTGTTCCTGCATAAATGAGTTTTTAAACCCGTTAGTTTGGTTTTTCATCACCCGACTTATTTCGAAAGAAGGGTTAATTTCAAAGGATATAGACTTTCCAGATTTTTATACCCTATATAGCGTACGTACTAAACTCTTTTTACCCGATCAAACCATCATTATCTTTTCTGCCACTCTCAGCTTTGCACTTCTTGATCTTGCATTTCTTTTCATTTCCTCTTCAGATGGTACAATTGGTTTTTTTGTTATTACTTTCAGTTCGTTGGCCGGTTCTGTATTGATAAAGGGATTCTCCTCCGGCTCATCAAATGAACCGCGGCGGAAAAAATTCTTTACCAGTCTATCCTCAAGGGAATGAAAAGTGATGATGGCTACCCGGCCTCCGGGTTTTAACAGGGTGGGGACTTGTTGAAGCATTTCTTTTAACGCACCTAATTCATCATTAACCTCAATCCTTAATGCCTGGAAAACCTGGGCGAAGTACTTATTGGGATTTCCTTTTACTATTTCCCGGACTGCATTCTTAAATCCATCGATCGTCTTAAGCAAGGCGGCGTTCCGAACCTGAACAATTGTTCTGGCTAAGGTTTTGGCATTGGTTACTTCACCATACTGTTCAAATAATTTGTGCAATCGTTGTTCAGTGTAGGTGTTTAACACATCGAAGGCTGTAACAATTTGCCGCTTATCCATCCGCATGTCAAGGTCTGCATTGAAGCGGGTAGAGAATCCTCTTTCTGCCTCATCAAACTGGTGACTGCTTACTCCCAGATCAGCCATGATGCCATCAACTGCCGTGATCTGTTCTAAACGGAGAAAACGTTGCAGGTGACGAAAATTGTGTGAAACAAAAACTAATCTTTCGTCATCCGGCAGGTTTTTCTTTGCATCATCATCCTGGTCAAAAGCCACCAATTTGCCTGCTGCCCCCAATTTGGAAAGAATGGCCTTTGAATGACCACCTCCTCCAAAAGTGCAATCGACATAAATGCCTTCAGGCCGGATGTTTAATCCTTCAATCACCTCATTGAGTAGAACTGGTATGTGGTATTCAGGCTGACCGGTTAACTGGTTAATTGGCTTATCAGATTTCCCTTTGTTCTTTTGGTTTCTCATCCTAATACCCAATTAACTATTTAACTCTCCTGTTTACCTCCACCCAATACATCTCTTCCCAAATCGCTGAATGTGTCCGAAGAAAGTGAATCAAAGATCTTTTTGTACTTATTACTATCCCAGATTTCTATTTTATCTCCTGTCGCCATCAGCACTATATCCTTTTGCAACTCGGCATACACCTTCAGGTTTGGCGGCAACAGTATCCGGCCGGCACTGTCCGGCTCCACATAAGTGGCGCCATTCAGGAATGCCCGTCTGAACTCCCTTTGCTTGGGATCAAACTCGTTCAGGCCGGTAATCTTTTCAAAGAGTGGCTCCCATGTCCTCATCGGATAAAGAGCCAGGCATTTTTCAAAACCCCTGTTGATAACGAACTTTGTCGTTTCCTCTTCCGGCAATTGCCTTTTGAACCCCGCCGGGAGGAGGAACCGCCCCTTGGCGTCCAAAGTAGCCTCGAATTCTCCGAGAAAGCCTGTCATTATCAGTGAATTGGATCAATTTTGAATTAATTGACACAAAATAACACTTTTTCCCACTTAACAACCAAATTTTTCTATTTTTCTTTTTTCCACACTATTTTTTCTCCTGAAACTCCCTCCAGGTAAGGGTTCTGAAAGATGTCATACGATTTTGATCATAAAAGCCGTGAATAGAATGTGAATAGCAGTGGATAAGCTGTGAATTGAGGAGATTGCCGCCGTGAATGACGTTGTCAAAAAGAAAGCTTACTTCGCTGCAAAGCTTTGCCAGATGGCCACTACAGGATATTCAGGTACTCCACTTTTAAAAAAACTTGGTATTAAACCAGAAACAAAATTATTGTTGATAAACCAGCCGGCTGATTATTATTCTTTGCTTGAAGCAAATGTGAAAGATCAATCGATGAAGAAAAATGAAACGCCTGATCTTGTTCATCTTTTCGTAAAAAGTAATAAGGAGTTTGAAAAGGAAATGAAAAAGCTGAAACCTATTTGTAAAAAGAACTCTGCTATTACCATTTGGATTTCCTGGCATAAAAAATCTTCCAGGATTGCTACCGATCTTACTGAAGATGTGATACGGAATTACGCATTAAAAAATGATTTGGTTGATGTAAAAGTTTGTGCTGTGAGTGATATATGGAGCGGATTGAAATTAGTTGTTCCAATAAATAAACGATAGTACTTTTGTTCTTCATCAAATACAACAGTTGGTTGTGTTATGAAAGATCCCCGTCATTTATCCATACAAGATTTTACTTATTTTCTTCCTGAAGAAAGGATCGCTAAGTATCCATTGGCAGAAAGAGATGCTTCTAAGTTGCTTGTTTATAAAGAAGGAAAAATAAAGACAGATACTTACCGGAATATTTCAAAATACATCCCTGAAGATTCTGTACTGATATTTAATAATACCAAAGTCGTTGAAGCAAGGTTGCTCTTTCAAAAAAAAACAGGTGGAATCATTGAGATATTTTGCCTTGAACCTCATGAGCAGTATCCTGATATCACTACAGCGATGCAGCAAAAAGAAAAAGTCTTGTGGCAATGTTTGGTGGGCGGCGTTTCCAAATGGAAAACAGGACAAGTACTGGAAAAGAAAATACAAACTGGTAAAAACGAGATCACCCTTTGTGCCAGGTATATTGAGAAAAGAGCTGATAACTTCATCATTGAATTATCGTGGACGCCGGATCACATTGGTTTTGCTGAACTATTACACTACGCTGGTGCCATCCCTCTCCCGCCCTATATCAAAAGATCAGTTGAAGAATCAGATAAAGAAAGGTACCAGACCGTATATGCTCATGCAGGAGGATCAGTTGCGGCTCCTACAGCCGGTCTGCATTTCACTCCCAAAATTTTCAAAGAGCTTGATAACATTCATGTTGTCCGGGATTTTGTTACCCTGCATGTTGGCGCCGGTACATTTAAACCGGTGAAAAGTGAGACCATGCATGAACATATTATGCATGCCGAATGGATTGATGTATCAAAAACAACTATTGAGAATATATTCAACGATCTTGAAGAGCCAATTGTAGCCGTTGGCACAACTTCACTACGAACAATTGAAAGTTTATATTGGCTGGGAGTGAAGCAATCAGAGGCCAGGGGCCTGGAGTCAGGAGAAAACACTAGTAAAATGTTGGAGCTTTTCCAATGGGAAGTATACAAGCCACTTAAAGAAAATATTTCCGCCAGCAATGCCCTTCGAGCATTATTAGATTGGATGGATGAAAATAAATTGGATAGACTGATTGCGAAAACGCAGATATTGATCGCCCCGGGTTATGAATTCAAAATTATAAAGGGGCTCATCACTAATTTTCATCAACCACAATCAACATTGTTATTATTGGTCGCTGCCCTCGTTGGTAATGACCTGCCTACCGGACAGGCAGGCTGGAAAAAAGTATATGAATATGCATTGCAAAACGATTTCCGGTTTCTCAGCTATGGAGACGGCTGTCTGTTATGGCTGAAGAGCTGCTAAATTTTTTTCAGCGGTAACTCAATAGTAAAAGTGCTGCCCTTCCCAAGTGTGCTTTCTGCTTTTATATCGCCATTGTGAGCTTCCACCACCGTTTTGACATAACTCAGCCCCAGACCAAACCCTTTTACATTATGCACATTACCGGTATGAGCCCGGTAGAAACGTTCAAATATTCTTTTCACTGTATCCCGGTTCATCCCAATACCATTGTCTTCAATCTTAACAGTAAAGCTTTTCCCATTTGAGTTGGTGGCAAGTTTTATAAGAGGGGGTGTATTTTCTTTTGAGTATTTAACAGCATTATCCACGAGGTTATTTACCAGGTTAGAGAATTGTACTTCATCCGCATCTATCAAATCGTTTTGCGCATTCAGGGTTAGTTCAACTTTTCCATTTTTACTCTCCAGTTGCAACTCAAAATTATCTACCACTTCTTTTATCACATCATGAACATGAACGGGTTTCATGTTCAGGTCTACTTCCTGTTTCTCCAGTTGAGATGCTTTTAAAATAATCTCTACCTGGCGATTCATCCGCTGGTTTTCCTCTTTAATGATGCTGCTGAAATAACTAAGCTTGTCTTTATCGTTTATCACTTTATCATTCCGCATGGCATCTACTGCTAAAGAAATGGTGGCAATAGGTGTTTTGAACTCATGCGTCATATTATTGATAAAATCGTTTTTTATCTCCCCCAGTTTCTTTTGGCGCAGCATAGTATGTACTGTAAGGTAAAATGCTGCGATAATGATAATGGTGAAAAGTAGTGAAGTAGCAATCCTCCAGCGGAGTGATTTTAGAACCAGCCCTTTGATGTTAGGAATCACTATAAACAATCCTTCGCTTACACTTATATTCTCACCGTCAGTTCCGCTATATGCCTCCAGTAAGAATGGGCAGGTCCAGTTATTGACGGTATCCTCATAAGCCACAGCAAAATTGGGCGAGACAATCTCAAAAACATTATTATCAAACCTGTCAAAAGTAGCTATACCAAACTCAAACTTTATATTCTTCAGGTTTTTTTGTAAAAAAGCTTTATTGATTTTCCTTTTGATCTCCTCTACGTCAAATCGCTTTCCGATGGTAACCGGTTTAAATATATCAATTACATAGTCATCATTAAGAAACCCCTTTTTATTGGCGCCGGTAGCGTAACTTCCTTTATGCTGTGATAGCTCATTTCCTACCATCTCAGTACTCTCCTCCACACTATGTTTTATTTGTTCCTCCCGCAACAGTACCATGTTTTTGATCCAGGATACCTGTATAACCATAAGGCCAATCAGCGACAGGCTTATTAAAACGGTGATAATTGTAAATATGCGTTTCACTTATGCTAAAAAATTGTGCCGTAATATACTACATCAGTATGTAATCGTTGTTTCACACAGCCTGCCGTCAGAATAACCCTAATAACCGATGGTTCTGCAAAAATACATTTCCGGAGTTGACCACTATCCCCTGAACACGGTATAACTGCTTTTTTAACGGGTTTTTACAAAAAAGCAGGTCAATTTTTTTTTGATCAGAAATTTAAAAAAAAGATTTTTCATCTTAAATTGAAGCATGATTGAACCTGCTTCTGGTATATTGCTGATTGCAGACCCCTTTTTGAAAGACCCCAACTTTTTGAGAACGGTTGTTTTCTTGTGTGAACATAAGGATGAAGGCAGTTTTGGTTTTGTGCTGAACCGCCGTTATGAAAACACACTGGATGAACTGATTCCCGAATTGGAAGGGCATCAATTGCCTGTCTATTATGGCGGGCCAGTGCAGGTGGATTCCCTTCATTTTTTGCACCAGTATCCAGACCTCATTCCCGGCGGACAGGAAATATTAAAAGGCATTTATTGGGGTGGAGATTTTGATGCCCTTGTTAACCTGGTAAAAAATAACAAAGTGGATAGCAATAAAATCCGCTTTTATATCGGCTACTCAGGTTGGAGTGAAGGACAGTTGAAAAATGAAATGACGGAAAAAACATGGCTTACTGTAAAAGCAAACAGGAAACTTATCTTTCATAAAAACCATACTGAAATCTGGAAAGACTCTCTTCGTCACCTTGGCGGCGATTATGAAATGATGATAAACTTCCCACTGGATCCCCAGCTTAACTAACTGGTATGAAAAAGTTATTCATTATTCCGCTTGCATTTATATTGTTTGCCAATATTAGCTGCAACACACTCAAGCATCTCGGTTTAGTTCCATCCGAACTGGAAATGGCGTTAGGATTAAAAGATGCTTTGTCACAAGGCTTGTTTAAAGGTTTTGATGCTTTTGCCAATCCTGCTGGCAATCCGCTTGTCCGGTTTATATTTCCCGGAGAAGCGGCAAAAATTGAAAAGACTCTCCGTGATCTTGGTTTCGACAAAACCAACAATCAGGTAACCGGGAAATTTACCAGCGCCATGTCTTCAGCTGTAGCTGTTTCCAAACCCGCTTTTTTAGAAGCAGTGAAAAACATGACAATAAAAGACGCTGCAAAAATTCTGGTGACAGATAATACACATGCTGCTACTGATTATTTTAAGCAGGAAATGAAACCCGGATTGATGGCTGGTTTTCGTCCGATAATAGACAGTACCATTAAAACAGAAGGCGCTGATAGAGAATGGAGCGGCATCACTAACATCTACAACAGTATTCCATTTATCAGCAAGCCACTGGAAAATAATCTTACTGATTTTGTTTCTGCCCGGGTAATAGACCTGATGTTTGTAATGGTAGCGAATGAAGAAGAACAAATAAGGGGTAAATATGAACTGAGGAAAACAGATATGATGAAAAAAGTGTTTACCTGGGCGGAGGGAGAATTGAAAAAAAAGATACAAAAAAACTAAAAACCCTCCCGTTGGCAGGAGGGTTTCACAAAATTATAATCAGCATTCTATTCTATTTCTTTTGCACCTTCCACCAGCACTGTAACTTTATTATTTAATACTTCAACAAAGCCGCCCTGAATATCAAAATTGGCAATCTGATTTTGCTTATCCTTCAGCACTTTTACCCGGCCTGTTTTTAAAGCACTTACCAGCGGGGCATGTTTATCCAGCACTTCAAAACTTCCGGTAATACCCGGCATTTGAACACCGTACACTTCACCGCTGAACAGTTTTTTTTCGGGAGTTAATATTTCTAAATTCATAATTTGTCAATTTGATAAGTCGGCAATCAATGGCACATTAGCTAATTGACGAATAGGTTAATTAACCCTGTGCAGCCGCCAGTAATTTTTTACCTTTTTCAATAGCATCATCAATAGAACCTACCAGGTTAAAGGCAGCCTCCGGATACTCATCTACTTCACCATCCATAATCATATTGAAACCGCGGATGGTCTCTTCAATCGGAACCAGTACTCCTTTCAAACCTGTGAAAGCCTCTGCCACATGAAAAGGCTGAGATAAGAAACGCTGAACCCTTCTTGCACGGCTTACCACTAATTTATCCTCATCACTTAATTCATCCATACCCAGGATGGCAATGATATCCTGTAATTCCTTATACCGCTGAAGCATTGATTTCACTCTGTTGGCACATTCGTAGTGAGCATCGCCGACCACCAGCGGAGAAAGGATTCTTGACGTAGAATCCAGTGGGTCCACCGCCGGATAGATACCTAAGTCAGCAATCTTTCTTGACAATACCGTAGTGGCATCCAGGTGAGCAAAAGTTGTAGCTGGGGCAGGGTCAGTCAGGTCATCTGCAGGTACGTAAACGGCCTGCACAGATGTGATAGAACCATTTTTAGTAGAAGTGATGCGTTCCTGCATAATACCCATTTCAGTAGCCAGTGTAGGCTGGTAACCTACCGCAGAAGGCATACGACCCAACAGCGCTGATACCTCAGAACCGGCCTGGGTGAAACGGAAGATATTATCAACGAAGAACAGGATGTCACGGCCCTTGCCTTGTCCATCACCATCACGATAGTATTCTGCAATTGTCAAACCTGAAAGGGCCACCCTTGCACGGGCACCAGGAGGTTCGTTCATCTGTCCAAATACGAAAGTTGCTTTTGAATCAGCCAGTTCTTTCATGTCTACTTTGCTCAGGTCCCATCCACCTTCTTCCATGCTGTGTTTAAATGCTTCGCCATATTTCATAATGCCTGCTTCAATCATTTCACGCATCAGGTCATTTCCTTCACGGGTTCTTTCACCCACACCAGCGAATACGGATAAACCAGAATATGCTTTAGCAATATTATTAATCAGTTCCTGGATCAAAACCGTTTTACCCACACCGGCGCCGCCAAAAAGGCCGATTTTACCACCCTTTGCATAAGGCTCAATCAGGTCTATTACCTTGATACCTGTATATAATACCTCAGTAGCTGTACTCAGGTTCTCAAACATAGGTGGTAAACCGTGAATCGGACGGCCACCAACTTTGCTTACAACAGGTAATCCGTCAATCGGATCGCCTGTAACATTGAACAGGCGGCCCTTAATAGCTTCACCGATTGGCATGGCAATCGCTATTCCTGTATCCACTACTTCGGTACCACGAACGATACCTTCGGTGCCATCCATCGCAATGGTACGAACACTATCTTCGCCCAGGTGCTGCTGTACTTCAAGTACCAGGGTGTCACCATTTTCTCTTTTAAGTTCCAATGAGTTATAGATTTCGGGAAGTTTGCCATCAAATTGAACATCGATTACGGCGCCGATAACCTGTTTTACTTTACCTACGTTTGCCATGATTTTTTGTTTATTTGGAGACCGGAACTACCGGTATTTTCAGGCCGCAAAGGTAAGGGGGCAGTATTAATCTGCCAATTTGAAAATCAAAGATTTTAGAGCTGTGGAAAAGCCTGTTGGAAACAGGTTTAGTCCATCTTTTTCCAGTTCAAATGAGGGTTCCCCATTAACAGATAATTCGTTGATTATACCCGTTTTTCTGACTATCCTTACTTTTGCGCACTACTATGCAACTGACCGAAGTAACTTCACCCCAACTTGCTAAAGAATTCATTCGTGTAAATGTTGAACTGAATACAAACAATCCTGCTTACATAAGACCATTAGATAAAGACATCAACAGTGTTTTTGATCCGAAAAAAAATAAAGCATTCAGGCATGGAGAAACTTCCCGCTGGATATTAAAAGACAAGAAGGGAAAACTGGCGGGCCGGATAGCTGCTTTTGTCAACAAAAAATATAAAACAAGAGATGACGATGTACCAGTAGGCGGTATTGGCTTCTTTGATTGTGTAAATGACCAGGCTGCCGCTGATATGCTTTTTGATGTAGCCAAACACTGGCTGATACAGAAAGGAATGCAGGCAATGGACGGGCCCATCAATTTTGGAGAAAGAGACCGCTGGTGGGGGCTGGTGGTGAAAGGCAATGAGATTCCGCCTATGTATTGTATGAATTTTAACCCCCTTTATTACCAGCAATTATTTGAAACCTATGGGTTTCGTAATTTCTTTACCCAGATATGTTTTGCGCTGAAGGTTAAAGACCGGCTTCAGCAAAAATTCTACGACCGTCATGCGGAAGTTTCTCAGGATTCTGATTTCTGCTCATCGCATATTAAAAAAAATCAACTGGAAAAATTTGCAAAGGATTTTGCTATTGTTTACAACAAAGCCTGGGCCGGACACGGTGGAATGAAAGAAATAGATGAGAAAGTAGTGCTGAAACTGTTTCAAACGATGAAACCCGTAATGGATGAAAGAATTGACTGGTTTGTATATTACAAAGGGGAGCCTGTAGGTTTGTGGGTCAATATTCCCGATCTGAATCAATGGTTCAAATACCTCAATGGCAAATTTGGTTTCTGGCAAAAACTAAAATTCCTCTGGCTGAAAGCCACCCAAAAAAATACAAAATTCGCTGGTATAGCATTTGGTATAGTTCCCGAATGGCAGGGAAAAGGTATTGACAGCTACATGATAATTGAAGGCGCCAAAGTTATACAGGGTGTACATGTGGAATGCGGTGAATATAAACTAGGCAAAACTATTTATGATGATTATGAGATGCAATGGATCGGCGATTTCAATCCTAAAATGATCAATGTGGCAGAATCGCTGGGTACTTATCGAAGCCGTCTGTTA
The DNA here is from genome assembly GCA_044221225.1 of Chitinophagaceae bacterium. GTDB lineage: Bacteria > Bacteroidota > Bacteroidia > Chitinophagales > Chitinophagaceae > JJ008. Next base: position 121,025 of record JBGAPQ010000003.1, on the reverse strand, counting down.
GTTACTTACCGCTACTTGTTCGACAGAACAAAAGAATTCAAACCTCACCCCGTATTAACTTAAAACTTATTCACAAAACTCTTCAATTCACCGGGAGCTTATCCGGGTTCCTTAAATTGCAGCGGGTATGGACAAATTCATCGTTTCGGCAAGAAAATACAGACCGCAGACTTTTGATACAGTTGTGGGCCAGTCGCATATAACCACCACATTAAAAAATGCGATAAAACATCAACAACTAGCACATGCATTTCTTTTTTGCGGGCCGAGAGGTGTTGGAAAAACAACCTGTGCCAGGATCTTAGCCAAAACAATTAACTGCGAAAGACCAACCAAAGAAGGCGAAGCCTGCGATAAATGCCAGAGCTGCATTTCTTTTAACGATGGAGCTTCGATGAATTATTTTGAATTGGATGCCGCCTCTAATAATTCAGTGGATAATATCCGTGACCTGGTGGACCAGGTTCGCTTTGTTCCGCAAACAGGTAAATACAAAGTGTATGTGATAGATGAGGTACACATGCTGAGTTCGGCTGCGTTCAATGCCTTTTTGAAAACACTGGAAGAACCACCGCCTTATGCTATTTTCATTTTAGCCACCACGGAAAAACATAAAATTCTTCCTACAATCCTCAGCCGTTGCCAGATTTTTGATTTCAAACGCATTACTACTAACGATACGGTGCAGCACCTGGAAGAAATTTGTCAGAAGGAAGAAATTAATGCCGAAAGGGCAGCCCTGCAGGTGATTGCGCAAAAAAGCGAAGGTTGTATGCGGGATGCACTGAGTATTCTGGACAAAATAGTAAGCTTCACCAATGGGGAACTGAATTATTCCAACACATTAGAACACCTGAACATTCTTGATGCTGAAGTTTATTTTAAACTGCTGGAAAGTATGCAGCAACAGGATTTATCAGGTGCCATGCTTTTGTATGATGAAATCAACCGCAAAGGTTTTGAAGGCGACCTGGTGATTAACGGTTTTGCGGAATTCATCCGTAACCTGCTGGTATGTAAAGATGAAAAAGCAGCTGTTTTACTGGAAGTAGTGGAGAATTTCAAAGACAGATACATTGAAACAGCCAAACAAGCATCCCCTGCTTTACTGATCAGTGCATTGAACATATTGAATGATGCCGAAATAAATTACAAAGCAGCCAGGAACAAACGGCTGCATGTTGAGCTTGCATTAATCAAACTTTGCTACCTGCAACAAGCTATTGAATTAACAGCAGAATCAACTGGTGTAAGTAAAAAAAAAATAGTTAGTACAGCACTTGCGTTCAGGACTGCGCCGATAAAATCATATAGTGGTTCTCAACCTGGTTCCATTAAACAACCGGGTAATGAATCCGGAACAAAACTTATACTTGATACTTCAGATCAGGTACCAGTTAGTATTTTAAATGAAGAGAAAAAAGAATATGGAAGCCTCCCTCTTGCAAACCCAAAACAGCAAACCGGTAAATTATCTGCCCTGGACAAAATCCGTAAGCAATACAAGGGCAATGGTAATAGTGAGAACGGTACAATCAATCATCCGCTGGAGCAAGAAACGTTGCAAAAAGCCTGGGCAGAATACATAGTAAAACTAAAAACAGCAAGAAACCCCGCCGCACAGCCTTTCGAATTAGCCATACTTCGTATAAAAGATGAAAATTCGTTTGAAGCTATAACTGCTAATAACATTGAACAGAAATTTATTGAGCAGGAACGAAATGCCCTGTTTCATTTCCTTCAGCTACACCTTCACAATAAGCTTTTGCAATTTGTGGTACTGGTAGAAGAAAAAAATGTTGACCGGCCCCCGGTGGAAATTACATTAACAGCCAAAGAACAGTTTCAAAAATTGGCTGATCAGTATCCTATTATTAAAGAACTGAAAGACAGGCTCCGACTCGAGTTGGATTACTGACTTTCTCATCTCGTACAACGTCCGGCATTCACTATTTTACCTTAATTTCGGCCAAAATTTAAAGGCAAATGGCTGAAGTGATATTAATGCCCCGGTTAAGCGACACCATGACGGAAGGGGTGATCGCTGCATGGCATAAAAAAGTAGGTGACCAGGTAAAAAAAGGTGACTTGCTGGCTGAAGTGGAAACGGATAAAGCTACCATGGAACTGGAAAGCTATAAGGATGGTATTTTATTACATATTGGAAGTGAGAAGGGTGGAAAGTTACAGGTGAATGATTTGCTCGCTATTATCGGCACGGCCGGTGAGGATGTTTCTTTATTGATTTCTCAAAATACCGGAAGTGCTCCACAGGCTACTAAAAAGAAAGAAGCAATGACAAAACCTGCTGCTGTTGTTGAATCAGTCGCCCCATCTTCTCCTGCAGTGGATGTTTCTAAAATGGAGGAAGTGGTATTAATGCCAAGACTTAGCGATACTATGGAAGCAGGTGTGATTGCTGTCTGGCATAAAAAAGTAGGTGATCCGGTAAAAAAAGGTGAAGTGCTGGCTGAAATAGAAACAGACAAAGCCACCATGGAACTGGAAAGTTATAAAAATGGTACACTTCTGCATATTGGTGCCTCCAAAGGAGAGAAAATTCCCGTCAACGGACTTCTTTGCGTAATTGGTGAAAAAGGAAAAGTGGATATTGATGCAATTATTGCTGCCACCAGGGGTGGTGCTGTAAAAACACAAAACGGCGGAGCCACGGAAGTTGCCCCATCAGCTAAAGCTGAACCTCAGCAATCTGCCAATACATCTGGTGCGGCTATAACAGAAAATGGAAGAGTGAAAGCATCTCCATTAGCTAAAAAAGTGGCAAGTGAAAAAGGAATCGACCTGAAATTATTACAGGGAAGTGGCGATGGAGGCAGAATCATTAAAGCTGATATTGACAATTATAAACCCGCTGCATCCGGAAGTACACAGGCGGCCACTGCAACTTCTGCAGTTGGTTCTGCACCTGTTGCAATATATTCTGGAAGCACGGAAGAAGGGTTTACAGATATCCCCAACTCACAGATGCGTAATGTAATCGCTAAGCGTTTGGGGGAAAGTAAATTCAGTGCCCCGCATTTTTATCTCACGATGGAGATCAATATGGATAATGCGATAGCAGCCAGAACGCAGCTGAATGAAATAAGTCCTGCCAAAATCAGTTTTAATGATATGGTGGTAAAAGCAGTTGCATTAGCATTGCGTCAGCATCCGGCTATCAACGCCTCATGGATGGGGGATAAAATCCGCCGCTATAGTCATATTCATATAGGTATTGCCGTGGCAATTGAAGATGGGTTGATAGTCCCTGTTGTTCGGTTTGCAGATCAGAAAACACTACCCCAGATAGCTGCGGAAAGCAAGGAGCTTGCAGGGAAAGCAAAAAATAAAAAACTGCAGCCCAATGAATTCACAGGTAATACATTTACTATTTCCAACCTAGGAATGATGGATATCGAGGAGTTCACCGCAATTATTAATCCGCCTGACAGTGCTATCATGGCAGTTGGAAGAATAAAAGAAGTAGTAGTAAGAAAAGGAGACGGTTTTGGTGTAAGTAACTTCATGAAAGTTACATTAAGCTGTGATCACCGAAGTGTGGACGGTGCTTCAGGTGCAGCATTTCTTCAAACATTCAAAAAATATCTGGAGAACCCGATCACTATGCTTTTGTAGAGTAATATATTTTCTTCATACATACGTAAAGCTGTCCTGCGGGCAGCTTTTTGTTTACAGCATTGCAGGACAGGATCAATAATAATTAAAACTTTATCCTAATTATCTGTAAGTGTAACATCTTAAATAGTAAAAAAAAGAATTGTGAATCATGCTGTTAGGTATATTTCGACGTTACATTACTGGATAAATTTAATACTATGGAAGACAAGGAAATGAAAGAATTTTCCTGGCAAGCATTGTTCTTTGTTACAGGCATCTCTTTTTTGCTTTTCAGTTGTGGCTTGAAATTTCTTGATGGAGTTTATTCAATACCCATGTTATGGATAGGAGCAATTGCTCTTGTACTTGGCCTTATTAGTTGGATAGGCTCATTGCTGCCCAAAGCACACAGTAAGAAAAAAAGAAACCTGGTTTCTTAATAATTCGCTAAGTCCCCGAAATATCCAAAAAAACAAGTTTGCCATCCATTGTCGAAACGACAAGTTTGTTTTTGCTGATCACCCTCACAGTATTTACCATTGAATTATCAATCTTGTGCATCCAAACGATCTTTCTTTCAGTTGGATTCATACAATAAACTACGCCGCTCTTTGTTCCAAAAAAAACTAATCCCTCGTTTTCAATCAGCATAGAGGGGACATGTTCGTAACCAAATCCGGCATGTAGCTTCCAGGTGGCTGATTGTTTCTCAAAGCCGGTTTTGTAGGCCACAATTGTATCCTGCATTGTCTTCCCATATATTAAATTGCCATCCGCAGAAATCCCAATTGATTCACGGACAGTCGCATCATTACTCCGCCACAATGTTTTACCACTCAATGCATCAATGGCAGAGAGATAGCGGTCCGGCGCTACTATATATACTACTCCTTTGGCGGCAACCGGTATGCAGGCTGCCGGAGAATAGTTCCGGATGGATGAACCATTATTCCATTTCCAGACCAATGATCCATCTGAACTATTTAATGCATACAGATTTCTGTCCCATGCACCAAAGATTACTTTGTTGTCATACAACAAGGGGGTACTTACGACCGGGCCTTCCAGGCCTTTGAACTGCCATATTGTTTTAGCGAGATTTATATCAACAGCAATAAAACTGCCGTCACTTGAGCCAATAAACACAGTATCATCTTTGATTACTGGAGAACCCAGTACGGATGCTTCCATTTGTTTTCTCCATCTGAGTTTACCTTTTCGGATGTCCAGACAATAAATATTCCCATCGCCGGAACCGAAAACAATATCGCCTTTTGACACTGCCGGTGAAGAAAATATACCCCCGCCTGTTTTATATGCCCATATTACTTTCCCATTGTTCAGATTAAAGCATGTCATCAAGCCGTTTTGGTTACCCACAAATACTCTGTCCTGTGTAACAGCCGGCGTGGAAATAATATTGGCATCTGAAGAAAACTCCCATACTCTTTTTACCTGGCCATACTTTTCATTCATAGAATAATCAGGCCTTGAAAATTTTTTTTTCTGATCATAATTTCTTGTTTCAAGCTTAACTCCGGCCCATGTTTTTTCAGCTGTCGAAACAGGTTTTCTTTCAGTAAAAAGAACAGAATCGTTTCTTACGTCCACAAGGTTATAGCCACCCTCGTTGGCTTTGGCTCTCAGGTTTGATCGTCCCATTACTCCGGGAATGTCTTCAAAGTTCATAGCTTTATTAGCATGACCATGGCCACAAAGAATGGCCCATGTGTTATAATGGCGAAGGCGGTCAGTTATTTCATACCAGTTATCCAATCCATCATTAACAGGATAATGATTCAGAAATATAACAGGCTGTTCTGATTTTATTTTTTCTAATTCTCTATCAAGCCAATTTACCGCATCCCTTGGCACATGGCCATCGCTCATCCTCACATAAGGGCCGGATGCGCATCCTAAAAACCTTACAGTATTATATTCAAAACTGAATTTATCGTACCCAAAGACATTCGTAAACATAACCCCGCCACTTTCACTCCAACCCGTATCATGATTACCCGGAATAATATACCAGGGCACATTCAGGCTGTCCAGGATTTGTTTAGCAAGTTTTAATTCCTCATTTGTTCCCAGTTCGGTTATATCACCAGTCAATACTACAAATGCAATATCTTTCATGGCATTGATGTCTCTTACTGTTCGCCGTAAATCTTCCTCTGCTGAACCATTGGGAGAACCAATATGTGTATCAGAAATAAAAGCAAACCGGAAGGGGTTCACCTGTGAATGACCTGCAAGTGAGATGCTAAATAAAAATAATATCAAAGCTTTCTTCATAAAACAAGTTACTCATTTGCCCGTAAGTGGCAGAAACAACATCAAAAAAATAATTTTCAATAATTTTTGAAAGTTCGGAAATCATACTTTAGTTTTGTACTATGAAAATAACAGAAGCCAAACAACAGTTCATCAGTAGTTGGGGTGCGTTTGGCACCCATTGGGGAATTAACCGTACCATGGCACAAATACATGCTTTATTATTAGTGAGCCCTGACCCTCTGACCCAGGACGATATAATGGAAGAACTGAACATCAGCCGTGGGAATACAAATATGAACATCCGGGAACTGATTAACTGGGGACTGGTAGCCCGGGTGCTCATTGCCGGAGAAAGAAAGGAATTCTTTGCTGCTGAAAAAGATATCTGGAAAGTGGTAAAACAAATTGTAAAAGAAAGAAAAAAAAGAGAACTTGAACCAATGCTCCAATTGCTGGATAAACTGGAAGCTGTGGAAGGAGACAAGAAAGATAAACATGTAAAGACATTTGTTGATACAGTAAGCAGTATCAAAAAACTGGGAAAACAGGCTGATAAAACACTTGACACCATGATAAAAGCTGAGGAAAGCTGGTTTGTGGGTGCGCTGATGAAAATATTTAAATAAAAATGAAGCCTTTCAAAAAAACAGATGTATTTCTGCAAACAGGGTTGCTTATTCTTATCTGTACTTCTTTTATAGCAGGTGATACTGATTTGGTTAATCCCCTGGCATTTATTATTGCTTTAGCATTGGTCCAGGTAATCAGTATTGTCATTCACCTTATTGCAGGTAAAAGAAAATGGAAGAAATCAACCTGGAGAAAAATTCACCACACAGGCACCCTTCTAGTACTGGGTGCATTACTAATAGCATTAATGCAGGATACAGCCGGCCATACCGGAAGTAAAGAAGATAAATACGCCATGCCCGGACTTGAAACTGCGATATACGCAACTATTCCGGCCATTTTGCTAAGCCTTTTTTATGTTGTGATAAGCTGGGCAGAATGGCGAAAATTAAAATAACAAGTAAATAAAAGCCGGTAACCCGGCTTTTATTTGAAACAATATTTTCATTTTTTTCTGAAATTTTAAAATATTAAATTATGCTTACTGTCCGCAGGATTGATTACTACTCACAATTTGTTCTAGGGAGTATCATGCTGCTATCTCTTCCGGTAATGTTCCAATATGGATCTCTGGCAGGTTTTTTCCTGATTGATTGCTGGCAACTTTTCAGTGCATCAGCCAATACAAATAATTTTATTTCCTCCGGTCTCTGTAAAAAGATCAGCAGTTACTGGAAATGGACCGGTATAATAATGGCTTCCCTGTTCCTTTGTGTTTTCTTGTGCCAACGGTTTAATCCGGATGATATACAAATACTTGCCGGGGTTGCGGTTATGGCATCAGTACCACTCTCCATTTACTATCTGTCAATCTATAAAAGATTAATAAATCATCAGGTACTGAGAAATGAGCTAAGTGGTATCATTAAATCTAAATAATGAATATGAAAGATAAGAAGATCATCCTTGCAGGAGGTACCGGTTTCATTGGTACAGAAATCATAAAATATTTTGGAGAGGAAAATAATATTATTGTTCTGACACGACAACTCTCAAACGCATCAAACACCCGGTATGGTAATAACCCAATTTCGAGGAAAAATATACCACAAGTAAAATTCGTAAAATGGGACGGCCTTAACACAGGAAAATGGGCAGAGGAACTAAATGACGCTGACATTATCATAAACCTGGCAGGAAAATCAGTTAACTGCCGGTATACAGAAAAAAATAAAAAAGAAATCCTATGTAGCCGAACAGAACCGGTGAAAGCAATTGGTGCAGCAATCCGGCAATGCTCAATTCCTCCCAAGCTATGGATAAATGCTTCTTCGGCTACTATTTATCGCCATGCACCGAATAGTCCGCAAGATGAATACAATGGTGAAATTTTGGACGACTTCTCAGTACAAGTGTGTAAACAATGGGAAGAAACATTTTATAATCAAATAACTCCAGAAACAAGGAAAGTAGCGCTGAGAATGGCCATCACTTTAGGATCAGGAGGTGTTTTGATCCCGTATTTCAACTTGCTGAAATTCGGATTAGGAGGCAAACAAGGCAATGGTAAACAAATGTTCAGTTGGATACATGTGGAAGATACCTGCAGTATGATTGACTGGATAGAAACTCATAATGCTATCAAAGGGACCTATAATTGTTCGTCTCCTCAACCCGTAACTAACAATGATTTCATGAAAACATTACGGAACATTACAGGAAACAGATTAGGCATCCCTGTTCCCGATTGGATGTTAAAAACCGGCGCCTTTATAATTAGAACAGAAACTGAACTTGTATTGAAAAGCCGCTGGGTTATTCCCACAAAAATACTGGAAACAGGTTTTCAATTTAAATATCCGTCTCTTAAAAATGCCCTTGAGAATGTGATCCTGAATGTACCGCGCAGACAATACAAACTTTTTTAACAGGGAGTTGTAGTTTTACAATATGATAAAAAAGAAAACTCTTGTTCTTGGCGCTTCAGATAATCCTTCAAGATACAGCTATCTGGCTGTACAGTGCCTGAGAAGCAAGGGCCATCCGGTAGTTGCCGTAGGCCGTAAACATACTGTCGTAGCTGATGTAACTATTGAAACTGAAAAGAAAAATTTTGATAACATCCATACAATAACATTGTACCTGAATCCGGTACACCAACCGGAGTTTTATGATTATATACTTTCTCTTCATCCCGAACGCATCATCTTTAATCCAGGAACAGAAAATGATGAACTGGCTGCTCTGGCTGCAAAAAAGAACATAAAACCCATTGAAGCTTGTACACTGGTCATGTTAAGTACAAACCAATATTAAATCGTAGATAAACAAAAGCACATTCGAAGATTTACGAACTGTTGCAGGTACTACCCCTCTATTCGAACTAATTAACCAGTCCGGTTCTTGGAAGACTATAAAACTTTCACAAATCTTGCATAACCGTCCCCACTGAAAACTGCAGTTACAAATTCTGACTGCCGAACAATATCCTATTGACTTAAATACGTTCAGATGAAAAACATTCGTACCATCCTCCTGTACGCAGGCATCATGCTTTGCAGCTTCACCTCATTTGGCCAGGAACAAAAAGTTCCTGTCAATGAACCTGATCAGAATAAGCCCAAACTTTTTTCGAATTTACCTGACAAGATTTCCGTAAGCACTGAAAAAATTAATGCCCTCGTAACATCCCCCGTTGGACGCACTTCAAGTTTCCGTCTTGATGAATCGTCAGATTTTCAATTTGAGGGAGAAGTTGTTTCTGTTACCAGTAAATATAACAACAGTATACAAAGTGTTGTTATCCGTTCAGGCAACTTTAATGGGGCAAGGTTGACTATTTCGAAGATCACAAATACCGATGGCAGCATCAGCTACTCAGGCCGGATTATTAGTTTTAAACACGGAGATCTGTATGAACTGCAAAACCAGGAAGGGCAACTGGTATTGGTAAAGAAAAATTATTATGAATTAGTAAATGAATAATAACTCTATGAAAATAAGTTATAGCTGACCCGTTTTTATATCCGTGTCCTTTGTACCCAATTGAAATCTAAATCCGCCTTGTTATGAAAACCTGTTTACAATCCCTACTTGCAGCAATGCTACTGCTCAGCGCCGAAAGTATCAGCGCACAGGTACCGGTTCTCAGCAGCTATCCTTCAGCTTCTTCGGTGTTATTCCTCGACTTTGACGGGCATACTGTTTCCGGCACCAGTTGGAATTATGCCGGCCCGATAATATGTGCTCCTTCTGGTCTCGATAATACTCAAATCACTACCATATTCAACCGGATAGCCGAAGACTATCGCCCTTTTAATCTCAATATCACTACTGATTCAACAGCATATCTTGCGGCACCAGTAGCTAACAGAATGAGGGTAATTCTCACTGTTACCCATGAGTGGTATGGTTCTGCCGGCGGTGTAGCTTTTGTAGGCTCGTTTATATGGGGTGATGATACTCCCTGTTTTGTTTTTACAGGTTTGTTGAATAATAATGTCAAGAATATCTCTGAAGCGGCTGCCCACGAAGCAGGTCATACACTTGGCCTTTTTCACCAGGCTGCTTATGATACTAACTGCGTTAAAACTTCTGATTATAATTATGGCCAGGGAACAGGAGAAATAGGCTGGGCGCCAATAATGGGTGTAGGATACTATCAAAATTTTACCCTCTGGAATAACGGGCCTAATTCTTTTGGCTGTACTAATTACCAAAGCGACCTGTCTGTTCTTACCAGCAGCAATGGATTTTCATACAGAACAGATGATTATAGTGGAACGTTTTCGTCGGCAATTACCATACCTTACGCAGGAAATCAGTTTACCGTTAATGGTGTTATAGAACAAAATACAGACCAGGACCTGATAAAATTTACCCAACCTTCATATGGCAGGTTCCAGTTGAGCGCAGTTCCATATAATGTTGGAACCGGTAATGCAGGATCTGATCTTGACATGCAGGTCACTTTATTCAACAGTTCTCAATCACAGTTAAACGTTTACAATCCGGGAACATTACTGAATTCAGTTATAGATACAAATTTGCATGCCGGAATTTATTATCTCCGGATAGAAGGGAAAGGTAATGTATATGCACCCGGCTACGCAAGTCTCGGGTCTTACGCATTACAAGGCAGTTTTACAGCCGGCACCCCCCTGCCCCTGAGACAATTGAGTCTGCAAGGGCAGCTGAATGGAGAAAGACATCAGTTATCATGGATAATTGATGCGGATGAAACTGTTACCGGACTGACACTCGAAGTATCAACTGATGGAAGAAATTTTGTGCCGGTTATAAACTCAAATGTATCTGACCGGGCTTTCAACTATAAACCTTATGCCGCAGGCAACCTGCTGTACAGACTGAATGTAACTTTTGAGAACGACAGGCAGTACTATTCAAATATAGTTACTCTCAGAAATTCAGAAAGTAATTCAAAACCCCGTATAATCGGCAATCCTATTAGTTCAAATACAATTACAGTTTCCAGCCCGGATACTTATGATTATGTGGTTTATGATTTCACCGGTAAACCGGTTTCAAAAGGTGTATTATCAAACGGTATCACCAGCATAGCTGCAAATAATTTGACCGGAGGTGTGTATATGGTCCGCTTTACTAAAGACGGGCAGCAATGGTCCGACAAAATAATCCGTCACTAAATCTTTTTTGTTCTGGTAACAGAACGATAATCCGTGCCCCTTTTGTAAATTCAGAGGTTTTCCTGTACCTTAGGAAAACCTCTTTTTATATGCGTTGGAGAAAATTTAATGGCGATCCGATTGAACTACCCATTTTGGAAGCTGTCGAACATGCCATCAAACGGGAAACGGGAAAAGGCCACCGTTTAAAAGTCTGTATCGGTACCGATTCACAGGTAAAAGGAAAGGAAACCGAGTTTGCCACTGTAATCGTTTTTTTACGTGAAGGAAACGGTGGATTCATGTTCATTCATAATGAAAAAACAAAACAGCAGTTTACAATCAAAGAAAGAATGCTGACAGAAGTTGCAAAAAGTATTGAAATTGCATACGAACTTTGCAACCTGTTTACTGTGTACGACGTAGACATGGAAGTACATGCAGACATCAACACCAACCCACACTTTAAAAGCAACGATGCATTAAGAGAAGCAATGGGCTACATTCTTGGAATGGGCTTTGCCTTTAAGGCTAAACCAGAAGCTTTTGCCAGCAGCAGTTGTGCTAACAAAGTAGTAAACTGAGCTTACAAAAACTTACTGTGCAATGCGGAGCAAATCTCCGTAAGTGGTTTTGTCCCCCTCACTTCTCCAGTATAAAATATCTGAGAAAAATTATGCCTGCAAATCATATCCGATTCGCCATGCAACAATAATAAGAATACAGGTGATAAATTAACGGGGAACAGAATTTGAATTAAAGCCTGGAGCCTTTGTTATACTTTCTTTTACGATTAATTGAGGTTTAGATGCTGATGCAGTGGTGGAATGCATATTTTCAGCCTTCTTTAAATCCTCCTGGGCTAATGAAAATGTAACAAGAACCATTACAAATAAAATCACTACAATGTTTTTCTCGGATAAGATCGTTTTCATATTAACTACGATAATATGGTGCAAATTAATACATAAATTCTGAACTGCATCAACTCGGTCTTACAACTTTTTAAAACTGGCATTAAGCCCCCCAATATATTCCAGTATTTCTTTTCGCCCTGTTTTTTTCGTTGAAGATGTCAAAAAGTAAGGTGGAGGTTCCTCCCAGTTCTTCGAAAGAGCCCCCAGGAAATTTTTTATATTTCTTACAGTAGCGCCGGGTTTATTTTTATCTGTTTTTGTAAATGCCAGTACAAAAGGTATCTGCCATTCACCAAGTTGATTGATAAACTCCATATCAATAGCCTGCGGCTCAAGCCGGCTGTCGATTAGTACAAACAAACAAACGAGATTATCTCTTTTGCGAATGTAAGATTCGATCATATTACCCCAGTTATTTCTGGCCTTTTGAGAAACGGTGGCAGCATACCCGTAGCCGGGCAGGTCTGCAATATTCCATTTTTTTTTGTCTGATGATATAACTTCAAAATGATTGATCAGTTTGGTCTTGCCGGGTGTGGCTGAGGTTTTAGCCAGTTTTGTCTGACCAGTAATCATATTTATCAGAGATGATTTGCCCACATTACTTCTGCCAATAAATGCATACTCCGGTCTATCTGGCGGGGGGCATTGCTTATAAGTAGCACTGCTGATCACATATTTAGCTGATACAATTTCCATGCTGCTGCAAATTAACAGTAAACTTATCTGCTTTCTTAAACTTTAAACAATAAAGGCCGAACTATAAACTTGCCTACCTTTGCCCCCCATGTCAAATGCTCTACCTCACGATAATATCATCCCGTTCAAAGGATCTGAAAAAAGCAAAAAAGAACAGGTTGCCGATATGTTTGACAAAATCGCCTGCCGGTACGATTTGATGAACCGTTTTCTTTCGGCAAGGATAGATATTGGCTGGCGAAAAAAAGCCATCCTGATGCTGAAAAAAGACAAACCCCAGCATATCCTGGATGTAGCCACTGGTACCGCAGACATGGCTCTAATGGCTTTTAAAATGCTGAAACCGGAAAAAATAACCGGTATTGATATTTCGGAAGGTATGCTGAATTTGGGAATAAAAAAGATTGAAAAAGAACAACTTGCTGACAAAATCCACTTACATAAGGGCGATTCTGAGACAATAAATTTCGCAGATAATACGTTTGATGCCGTAATGGTGGCATTTGGAGTACGGAACTTTGAAAACCTGGAAAAAGGCCTTGCTGAAATGTTGCGGGTATTAAAACCTGGTGGCCGGTTAGTTGTGCTGGAATTTTCAAAACCCCGGCGCAAAGCAATAAAAGGATTTTATAACCTGTATATGGGTATTGTAGCGCCACAGGTGGCCCGCTGGTTTAAACAAAATAAAGAGGCTTACAAATATTTGAATGAATCTGCCAATGCCTTTCCGGATCGCCATTTATTTACTGACATTTTAAAAAAAACGGGTTACTCCGATACGGAGTTTAAGCCGCTGACACTTGGGATATGTTGCATTTACTCCGGAAGAAAACTATCATAAATATTTTAACTGTTATTGTTTTACTAAACAGCTTTTTACTTTTTTCACCGGGTGCAAAAGCACAAATGGGAAAAGTGGAGCTGAACATGTACGATCATGACAGCAAGCCTTATTATTTTGGCATTACAGTCGGGATCAATCTTGCCCGCTTTCATCCTGATATGCATTCCCGTTTCCTTCAGTATGATAGTGTGTTTGTAGCCGAGCCTACCAACTCCGGCGGGCTTTCCTTAGGCCTTTCCGCAACAGGCCGCATCTCAGATCGTTTCCAGGTACGCTTCAATCCTCAATTAATGTTTATAGAACGAAATATCTTTTATAAACTAAAATATCCTGACCTTGACGGACAAACTGAAGTAACAAAAAAAGTGGAGTCGGTAACTATGTCTTTTCCCCTTCAGATAAAATTCCAAAGTGACAGGATCGGTAATTTCCGGGTATATACGTTGGCTGGCATCAAAGCCGATATTGATATGGCAAGTAATGCCCGGGCGAAAAGAGCAGAGGAATTAGTAAAAATTGAAAAGTATGATTTCGGTCCTGAGTTTGGTATAGGTTTCAATTTCTTTTTTCCCAGTTTTATTTTCTCGCCTGAAATAAAAATAAGTAATGGCGTCAGAAACATCCATGCCAGAGACGAGAACCTCCGCTTCTCCAATGTATTTGATAAAATACAATCACGGATGATTGTATTCAGTATTCACCTGGAAGGGTAAGTTAATAACTCTCTTTTCGTTTTATACATCCCCGATGTATCAGCCTTTCGACGGGCTAAGAAGCTTACTAGTCTGCGGCACAGTTCTGCTTATCATTTACCGGAAAAGGGATTGATATACGATTACTAAAAGATATGCCCATACAAGCAAGGAAAAATCAACACAATTTGATACTTGCTGACTGGTGGAAATCAATTGTCGTTGACATTTCAAACCGGACGAAATTGACAAATACTTTTATATGACGAGTGACAAAAAATTTCTTAACCAACCTATACCCGGATGATTTATCTTAGTAAATCAATAACAGGATTAATTAACTAACACAGTCAACTTTTTTTTGGGCGAGACAAATTTCAATTGGGCTTCGGTTCTGAGTGGGACATTTTTCAAATCCTCCCGCTAAACGCAAAGGCCGTAGGTGTCGGACGATACAACCTAACACTTATAATAAAGACTTCTTATGTCAAAGGAAAATAAAAGGGAATTAGCACCAGCACAACGCAAAGAACTACTGAGTGCATTAAAAGCCCGTTTTGAGAAAAACAAGAACCGTCATAAAGATCTTGAATGGGCTAAAGTACAGGCAAAGCTGGAAGCCAATACCGAAAAACTCTGGTCACTCAATGAAATGGAAAGAACGGGCGGTGAACCTGATGTTGTTGGTTATGATAAAAAGACTGGAGAGTATATTTTTTATGATTGCTCCGCGGAAAGCCCCAGGGATCGCAGGAGTATTTGTTATGATCAGGATGCGCTACAGGCAAGGAAAGAGCATAAACCTAAAAATAGCGCTATGAATATGGCCGCTGCCATGGGCATTGAAATGTTAACGGAAGAACAATACCGGGAGTTGCAGCAATTGGGAAGTTTCGATACAAAAACATCAAGCTGGGTGAAGACAACCCCTGCTATCAGGAAACTTGGTGGCGCTATTTTTTGTGATCGCCGCTACAATACCGTCTTCACCTATCATAATGGTGCAGAATCTTATTATGCCGCCAGGGCATTTCGTGGCTCGCTGAGGGTATAAATTTTGAACAGACAGCAGACGTATCAAAAAAAGGGGACTCTCACATTTTGAAGCTTACCGGCTTCGATTAAAAATCAAACTCCCGGCGGTGCATATTCCACCTGAAACCAAAAGTGATGACTGAGGTGTTATTGGAAACAAGGGGTGCCGTCTTTGTATCCAGTTTTCGAACCACCGCATTCAGCTCCAGGAACATATTCTCCCGCAGTTCATACGACAGGAGGAAAGAAGCAAGGAATACATTCGTCTTCCAGCCGCTGCCGATACTATATCCAAAATCTCCCTGGCGGAAGGGCGGCACATTTGGATAAAAGATATTACTGCCATAGCTCTGGCTGCTGCTGTCTCTGCCCTGTGTGTAATAAATAAGTTTACCAACGGCCAGCCACTTAGGCGCCGGCTGATACCGGGCTATACCAATGAACTCACTAAAATTGGCCATGAGCGGATGTGCCATCGGCTGGTTATAATGGGTATAGTTGGCTACTGAATCCCGGTGCGAATAGGTGAAGGGCCGTACCCGGTTATGTTCCAGTTGCAGATCAAGATTGGAAATATTAAATGCATCGATGTATTTGGCGCCGAGCTGTATTCCCCATTTGTTGGCCCACCAGCCCCGGTTATTTTTTATTTCAGACAATAAGAATTCATCAAGACTCATTTGCCCGTAGAGTTGTATGCCTTTCCCGATATTGGCTTTTGCATCCAGGCCTGCCACTGAGTTATCAAAACTGCCGTTCTGCTGTTCAATAGAACGATAAAATATGATCGGATTCAGGTAACCAAAATCAAAACGGTTTTGTCTGCCGAAAACGACTCCTTCAAACAAACCAATATTGAGCCATTTGGTCACATTTACATCCAGGTGATGCATGGCGGCGTATTTCTTACCGATCAACTTATCCCCTACCCTGTTATCTGCATTGTGCAGTTCCATGAAAAGGTTTTGGTAATTGATCTTCCAGATCCGGGTATTCAGTTTTAAAAACAAATTGCTATTACCAAAATCGCTCAGGAACATACTACGATGTCCGTTGCCGATAAAATTGCGGTCGTACCCGAATGTTACATCAATATACTTTGTAACATTAAAAGTGAAATAACCGCGGGCATCAAAATAATCATAGCCGGTCCCCTTAAAGTTTTTATAGAACCCCGCACCGGGCACTGCCCTGCGGGCTGTTACAAAATCTCTTACATAGAAAGCTGTTTTCTCTTGGTTATCGGTAATGTAAGCAGAGAAGCCGATCTTATTGGCAATGCGGCCACGAAGACTCAGCCCCCGGGTGTTTTGATACAATGTTTCGTCATTATCCTTTTCCTTGGAAACGGTCACCTGTATCACCGGGTTGATGACAAGGTCAAAATCCTTCACATGTACTTCATAGAGATTGGCCGGTGTGGTATAAAAATTCTTGAGAACAGGTTTTTTACTTTTAAAGGCATTCTTTAAGGAATCAGGCAAGTATTCATAATTATTCCGAAGCAGTGCATATAAGTTGTACATATCCACTTTAGACAAGCAAACACTTTTTGTTAACCGGTAGGCAAGCTGGTTATTATCCCCGATATTGTATATCGAGCTGATAGCTTTGAGTCTGCTAAAGGGTTTAAGTTTTGAAAAATTAAAGGCGGAGTCTTTTCTTGCCTTTATCTCCAGCCTTTCCAGTAAAATATTGGCCTTATCGCCCTGTGGCAGGTATGTTGTCTGTGCTTGTGTATGTATGGTGCTGAAAAGTAAGCTGAGAATAAGGAAATAATAACCCGCCTTTAGGGGACGGGGGGTAATTTGTTTAAATTGCATGGGTATTGGCTTTGGACTTAAATTTCACCGGACAAGATATGCAAAATTACCTGATTAAGAATATACAGGTTGTCAACGAAGGGCAGATTAAAAATGCAGATGTGTTGATAACAAATGGCAGAATAGAAAAAATTGCATCGCAAATAAATGCGGGTGCAATTGAGATCAATGGCGAAGGGAAATACCTGTTGCCCGGTTGTATAGATGACCAGGTACATTTCAGGGAGCCGGGACTGACGCATAAAGCAACGATTGCAACAGAAGCCAAAGCGGCTGTAGCAGGCGGAGTTACCAGTTTTATGGAAATGCCGAATACTATTCCCAATGCACTGACACAGGAACTGCTGGAAGATAAATACAGTATTGCATCGCAAACATCACTGGCCAACTATTCCTTTTACATGGGAGTAAGCAACAGTAATTCTGAAGAAGTATTAAAAAGCAACCATAAGAAAAATGATATCTGCGGCATCAAGATATTCATGGGCAGCAGTACAGGTAATATGCTGGTGGATAATCCAAATACATTAGACAGGGTTTTTCGTGAGAGTGAATTACTGATTGCCACACACTGCGAAGATGAAAGCATCATCAAAAAAAATCTTGAGAAACTAAAATTAACGGGAAGAACATTGGTTCCCGCAGATCATCCTGTTATCAGGGATGAAGAGGCCTGTTATCAATCTTCTTTGTATGCCATACAGATAGCAAAAAAATATGGGACAAGGCTTCATATACTTCATATCAGTACAGAAAAAGAACTGCAGCTGTTCACCAATATGCTTCCTTTAAAAGATAAACGTATAACGGCGGAAGTTTGTGTGCATCATTTGCATTTTACAAGTAATGATTATGCTGCGCTGGGCAATCGTATCAAATGTAACCCTGCCATCAAAGCTCCGCATAACAAAGAAGCATTATGGAAAGCTTTGCTTGATGACAGGTTAGATGTAATAGCAACCGATCATGCACCACATACATGGGAGGAGAAAGATGGTCCTTATGAAAAGGCTCATGCCGGGTTACCATTAGTTCAGCATTCATTATTACTAATGCTATATTATTATAAGCAGGGAAAGATCAGTTTAGAAAAGATAGTGGAGAAGATGAGTCATGCGGTAGCGGATTGTTTCCAGGTAAAGAACAGAGGTTATATCAGGGAAGGCTATCATGCCGACCTGGTGATCGTTGACATGAACGAAGAATACAAAGTGATAAAAGAAAATATTTTGTACAAATGCGGCTGGAGCCCTTTAGAAGGTATTGCATTCCCGGCTACCATTACCCATACATTTGTAAATGGTCATTTGGTGTATGGAAATGGCATATGGAATGAATCTCAAATGGGACAACGGCTATTATTTGAAAGATAGGTCAGTCGTGTATGATGGGTAGTGAATAACTAACCTATTCACCACTCACTATTCACCAATAACCACCATGCAGATAGACAACACATCCTTCAATGATATTTCCATCTTTCACCAGGAAGAAGAGTTTTCTATTTTCCATAAACTAAACTTTACCCGTACCGTAGGTGGCCGGGAATGGTTGCGGAAATTTTTCAGCGAACCGCATAATGACCTGAAGAAAATCATCGGCACCCAAAAAGTGATCCGCACTTTCATGGAGCATATTCAGCACTGGCCTTCTGAGATCACCAATGGTACTGTACTTGTTCTTGATAAATTTCTAGATTACCCTTTAGATCCGATCAGTGAAGCGCCTGCTTCTTTTAACAACCTGTTGTATAAATGGCTGCACAATGCGGATTATTCCATGATCAAATACTCGATACCACACTTTGCAGATTTTTATCGTGGTATCCGTAAAGTAGCTGAGTTGCTGGAATATCCAGATTTGCCAGCCAGTATTAAATTATATATTGACCGTATTAATGGTCTGCTGAAAGAACCTCCTTTACAGAAGTTATCAGAAACAGGACATAGTCAGAAGTTTTCCATCCGGCAGAATTTATATTTTGCTTATTATCTCCGGGGGCGATACAAAACAAATACACTGGAATTAATTGATACTTTCAGCCGTCTTGATGCCTGGTACTCGATGGCCGTGGCAGTAAAAACCTATGGACTCAGTTTTCCTGAATTTGTTGAACATGACACTCCCCTTGTAGATGCAAAAGGGCTTTATCATATTCTGTTACCGCAACCGGTGGCCTACGATCTGCACATGAGTCCTGAGCAAAATTTTCTTTTCCTGACCGGGGCCAATATGGCCGGCAAAAGCACATTGATAAAATCGGTAGGCTCTGCGGTTTTCCTGGCACATATTGGCATGGGTGTACCGGCAAAAAAAATGAAACTGACCTTGTTTGACGGGCTGCTAAGTAATATTAATGTGGTTGACAATATCGCAAAAGGCGAAAGTTATTTCTTCAATGAAGTACAGCGCATCAAGAACACTATTGAAAAAATAAATGATGGTAAAAAATGGCTAGTACTTATTGACGAATTGTTCAAGGGCACCAATGTACAGGATGCCATGAAATGCTCCCTGGCGGTGATCAAAGGACTAATCAAAATAAAAAACTCGCTTTTCATTCTTTCCACTCACTTATATGAGATCGGGGATGAACTGAAAAATTATCCCAATATTTCTTTCCGGTATTTTGAAACGGATGTAAATGATGACCAGCTGAAATTCAGCTATCAACTTAAGGAAGGCATCAGTAATGACCGTATCGGTTATGTCATCCTGAAAAGAGAAAAAGTAGTGGATATGCTGGAGAAGTTATAAGCAGAACCGGGATTTACAGGATTATTATGGATATAAAGGAGAATTATTTACTATTTTGAATTCATGAAAAAACGATTGCTTTCCGTCTTTATTTTGGGGTTATCATTCATGTCTGCAGCGCAAAGCAAGATAGATGTATTGCATTACATTTTCAGGATAGAACTAAATGACCTGGACGACACTCTTTACGGAGAAGCGGCTATACGATTCGTATACACACAAAATGCTTCTGCCATAGAAATTGACCTGGAAAATATCAATACCACATTGAAAGGGATGAAAGTAATGGCCGTGAAATATCCTGACGGATGGCCTGGAGAAATTGTCATTAAAGAAGCATCTTTCAGTCACAAGCTTAACAAAATTGTTATTCCCCGGGGAGAAAAAACTGTCAAAGGCGATACTGGCTTTCTTATGATAAGCTATAAAGGTGTACCGGCTGACGGACTCATCATCTCAAAAAATCAGTTTGGCAAAAGAACCTTCTTTGCTGACAACTGGCCTAACCGTGCCCATCGCTGGCTGCCCTGCAATGATGACCCTTCCGATAAAGCATCCGTCGAGTTTATTGTAACTGCTCCTTCCAGTTACCGGGTTATTTCGAATGGTGTTCTCATGGAAGAATCAAATTTACCCGGCGATAAAAAGCTAACCCACTGGAAAGAAAATGTGCCTTTACCAACTAAAGTCATGGTGATCGGTGTGGCTGATTTCGCTGTGCAACATGCCGGCTTTGTAAATGATTGTATTCCCGTGAGCAGCTGGGTGTACACCGAAAATAAGGATCACGGATTTTATGACTATGCCATAGCAAGAGACATACTTGCTTTTTTTATAGACTATATTGGTCCATATGCGTATAAAAAATTAGCCAATGTGCAATCGAAGACCATCTTTGGGGGTATGGAAAATGCCGGCGCCATTTTTTATGCAGAGCATACGGTCAATGGCTTGCAAACAGAAGAACGGCTGATAGCCCATGAAATAGTACACCAGTGGTTTGGCAATATGGCTACCGAAAAAAGTTTTGCTCATTTCTGGCTCAGTGAAGGTTTTGCCACTTATCTCACACATATCTATCTAGAATCAAAGTACGGAACAGACAGCCTGAACAAACGAATGCGGGAAGACAGGGAAACGGTCATAGATTTTGTAAAAAATGCCAAGAGACCTGTGGTGGACAGTACTCCCGATTATATGCGGCTGCTGAATGCCAACAGTTATCAGAAAGGCGGTTGGGTGCTGCATATGCTGCGCAGGCAGCTGGGTGACTCAATTTTTAAAGAAAGTATACGACAATACTATGCTGCCTATGCCGGAAAGAATGCTGATACCAAAGATTTACAGAGAGTATTTGAAAATGTTTCCGGCAAAAACCTTGAAAAATTTTTTCAGCAATGGTTGTATAGTCCTGTTAATCCTTCCTTACTTATTATGTGGAAATACAACGAAAGTGATAAAAGAATTCTATTAGAAATTCTGCAAAAACAGGAAAATGTAACATTCAATATTCCCCTTGAAATAGAACTGACCTTTGCATCCGGAAAAAAAGTAAGTCATACTTTCAATGTCACCAGGACCAATGTGTATGACCTGCCGGTTCAGGAAAAAGTTATAAGTATAAAAGCAGATCCCCATACCTCCCTGTTATTTGAGGGAAGTGTAAAAGAGTTAAAATAATTCCCGTATACAACTTATACCACTTTCTGGTAATCAGTAGAATGGCATTTTTCCCTATCTTCCGTCCATGCTTGTAAAAACGTTTGGCAGTGCGGTTTATGGAGTGGAAGCCATTACCATTACTATTGAAGTAAACTGGCTGACCACTGGAAAGGACCCTATGATCGTCGGCCTGCCTGATAATGCTGTAAAAGAAAGCCTGCAACGAATCGAAAGTACTTTCAAAACCAATAATTTCAATGTACCCCGCACAAAAGTGGTAGTAAACCTGGCCCCGGCAGATATCAAAAAAAGTGGAACTGCATTCGACCTCCCCATTGCATTAGGTATACTCGGCGCTTCTGAACAAATTGAAAATGCAGAAGCTCTTGCCAGCTATGTCATTATGGGAGAATTATCACTGGATGGTGAAATTCGTTCCATCAAAGGAGCCCTGCCGATTGCCATACAGGCAAGAAAAGAAGGATTCAAAGGAT
Organism: Chitinophagaceae bacterium; assembly: GCA_044221225.1. Lineage (GTDB taxonomy): Bacteria > Bacteroidota > Bacteroidia > Chitinophagales > Chitinophagaceae > JJ008. The sequence continues at coordinate 98,988 of JBGAPQ010000003.1, read as the reverse complement.
TGATCGTTCCAAAAGTAAATGCCAAAGAAGCGGGCATGGTCAATAACCTTCAGGTGTATGGCGTCACTCACATGAAAGAAGTGATTGATTTTTTTGCCAATCAAGAAAAGGGACTGGAGCAGGTTATCATTAATACCAGAGAAGAGTTTTTTAACTCCCAATATGATTTTGAAATTGATTTTGCTGATGTAAAGGGGCAGGAAAACATCAAAAGGGCTTTGGAAATAGCTGCTGCAGGTGGCCACAATGCAATATTAATAGGCCCGCCCGGTGCAGGTAAAACCATGCTGGCAAAAAGATTGCCTACTATACTTCCGCCGCTCACTTTGCAAGAGGCACTGGAAACAACCAAGATACATTCAGTAGCCGGCAAACTTCCTGAAAACTCCACCCTGGTTTCAAAAAGACCGTTCCGTTCACCGCATCATACGATCAGCGATGTTGCTTTGGTTGGTGGCGGCGGCATACCGCAGCCCGGTGAAATCTCTTTAGCACATAATGGGGTTTTGTTCCTGGATGAACTGCCTGAATTTAAAAGAACGGTGCTTGAAGTGATGCGTCAGCCAATGGAAGAAAGAAGGGTAACCATTTCAAGAGCCAAAGTGGCTGTTGATTTTCCCGCCTCTTTCATGCTGATGGCATCTATGAATCCCTGCCCATGCGGTTTTTATAATCACCCGGAAAGAGAATGCACCTGCCCTCCGGGTACAGTACAGAAATACCTGAATAAAATTTCAGGCCCTTTACTTGACCGCATCGATCTGCATGTAGAAGTAACCCCTGTCGCATTTAGTGAATTGTCATCTATCAAACCGCAGGAGCATTCTTCTGCCATCCGTGACCGGGTAATAAAAGCGAGGGAAATGCAGGCAGAGCGATATAAAAACAATCCGGGTATTTATTGCAATGCACAAATAAGCAGCAAAATGCTGAAAGAAATTTGTGTGATCAATATAGTGGGGGCCAATTTACTAAAAGCAGCTATGGAAAAACTCAACCTGTCCGCCAGGGCTTATGACAGGATATTAAAAGTCTCAAGAACAATTGCGGATCTGTCTGGCAGCGCTGATATAAAGCCAGAACATCTGGCGGAAGCCATTCAATATCGAAGCCTTGACAGGGAAGGATGGGCTGGGTAACAGAACCTTGTATCAGCTATGTGATGTTTGAACCCGTCTTCTGCCGGAAAATATCTTCTCTCACCAGCTAACTCCCTGATTGCTGAGTTCCGGCTTCCGGCCTCTGCAATATTGTCATTTTTACCGAACTTGTACGATGTTTGCACATTGAAACTGCAACTATTCTTTCGCCTCAATTTCATTTATGAAGATATTATTTCAGTACTTGAAGCCCTATAAATGGCTGGTCGCACTGGTTTTGTTGTTAGCTGCTGTCAACATTGGTTTCTCTTTGGTAGATCCTATTATACTGGGCAAGCTGGTAAACCTGGCCACTCATTTTACCAACAATAAACAGGATTATGATTTTGATAAGTTCTTCTGGTCTTTCAAAGAAAATCCCCATTATGGTGTAGCAGCCTTATTACTGGCTTCCATTTCAGTAGCCATGATCAGCCGGATTGCCAAAGCTTTCCAGGATTATTTTTTAAACCTGATTACACAAAAATTCGGAGCCACTGTTTTTACAGAAGGATTACAACATGCAATGAAATTACCCTACCAGGAGTTTGAAGATGCCCGTAGTGGTGAAACATTGAGTGTATTGCAAAAAGTGAGAATTGATACAGAAAAATTTGTCGCCTCTTTTATCAATGTTCTCTTCCCGGTTATTGTCGGGATATTTTTCGTCGCAGTATATGCATTCAGGATTGACTGGCGGCTACCATTGATATACTTCGGTGGTATCTTTTTACTGACTATTATCTCCAATTTGCTGAGCAAAAAAGTAAAAACAATCCAGAAAAAAATTGTTGGCCAAACTACGGCCCTGGCGGGAGCTACCACAGAATCGTTGCGCAATATTGAACTGGTAAAAAGTTTGGGATTAACGCAACAGGAAGTTTCGAGACTGAATAAAAATACTTTCAAAATACTGGGACTGGAACTAACCAAAGTAAAACGCATCCGCAGTATCAGTTTTGTGCAGGGAACTTTTGTCAACACTCTTCGTCAGGTCATTTTATTCATGCTGCTGTGGCTAATATTCCGTGGTGAAATGGATGCAGGGCAACTTGTTACCATGCAGATTTTTTCCTTCTTTGTGTTCGGCCCATTACAGGAAATAGGCAATATCATTCTTACTTATCGGGAAGCACAAGCTTCACTGGAAAATTTTGCCACCCTGATGAAGAAAGCCCCGGAACCCAAAGCCGCCAACCCCAAACACCTGGGAGAAATACAGACATTGGAATTCAATCATGTTGCGTTCAAACATCAGACAGCTGGTCAGAATGCAATCAATGATATTAGTTTTAAAGTAAAGACGGGTGAAACTATTGCTTTTGTCGGCCCTTCTGGTTCGGGCAAAACAACACTAATGAAACTACTGGTGGGGCTTTACCGTCCGCAAAACGGAAAAATTTTATATAATGAAATGGATGAAAACAATATTGACTTTGAAGACCTGCGCAACCAGATTGGATTTGTTACACAAGATACTCAATTGTTTTCCGGAACTATTAAAGAGAATCTTTTGTTTGTAAATCCATCTGCCGGTGATGAAGAACTGCATGATGTAATGAGTAAAGCATCCTGTCAGAACTTATTGGCCCGTGCAGAAAAAGGGTTAGAGACAATGATTGGCGAAGGGGGTCTCAAATTATCAGGTGGTGAAAAACAACGATTGTCCATTGCAAGAGCTTTGCTGCGTAAACCCAAACTTCTATTGTTTGATGAAGCCACCTCTTCACTTGATTCATTAACTGAAGAAGAAATAACAGATACCATCCGTGATATTTCAATAGAAGGAACACAAATAACTATTTTGATTGCACACAGGCTTTCCACGATCATGCATGCCGACAGAATTTATGTACTGGAAAAAGGAGATGTGGTGGAAACAGGCAATCATGAAAAATTACTGGAAGAAAAAGGATTATATTACGCTATGTGGCGGCAGCAGATCGGTGAAAGAAAAAACAGGATAGCAGTAGCTTAAAAAAAAGTTATGAGCTTTTTTTCATTATTCGGATCAGGAAATATTAAAAAAGCAATACAGCAGGGAGCTGTGATTGTTGATGTGCGAACAGCCAATGAATATGACAGGGGCAGAATTCCCGGCTCACTTAATATACCGGTTGACAGAATTGCTATCAGTGTAGAAAGAATCAGGCATTTGAACAAACCGGTAATCGTTTGCTGTGCTTCGGGCCACCGGAGTAAAATAGCTGCAGATACATTAAAGCAATACGGGTTGAAAAAGATTTATAATGGCGGAAGCTGGGAAAAAGTATTGCGGCTGATTGATTCTCTCTGATTATTCCTTATCATCTTTTTTCCTGTCTTTACTTGTCCACAAATCTGTAATAAATTTAAATTTTTCCGGTTCTTCTATATCACTGAGCTCCAGCTCCAGGGCCCTGGTGCTTTGACCAATCTCAATCAATGAAACTATTAGTGACACCAATAAACTCAGCAGGCCAACCGCAAAAATATATCTTGAAGCAAGCACCCACTGGCTGTATATGCTGTACATTGTACATACCGCACATAGAAAACTGAAAACTCCCAGCGTCTGCATATAACGTACCAGCCGCAAACGGTATCGCAGGCTTTTTATCTGCTGAATAATTATGTGGTTCTCTTTTCCCTTTTCATATTCGTCATGCAACTTTCGGACAAGGCTGGCCAATGCCAGAAACCTGTTGGTGTAAGCCAGCAGCAATAAACTTATTGCAGGGAATAAAAGCGCCGGGGTATTAAATGTAATTTCCATAGTACAAATGTCAGTATAAAAAAGAAGCCCTGCAAACAGAGCTTTACTTTTACTCTTGCACCAAAACCAATTATTTGATGGTAAACTCAAGGGGAATATTGAGTTTGACAGAAAAATTTCTTCCTGCATTAAAAACTCCCTTTCTGCCTGTAATCATATTTTCAGCTGCGTATTTCAAACGGCTTAGATGATTTTGCCAGGTTATATCTCCGATATTCATAATTCCTATATGAAGACTAAACAGTATCTTGTTTTTTTTGTTGTTCACATCCGCCCCCAGGCCTGCATTCAACAACCAATAGCCGTCTGTTGCCGTTTCTGTATCATAACCGCTAAAGAACTTATCCTGCTTAAAAGTTTTATCAGCTTCAAATCTTGCATATATATTCCGGAATATTTTTCCGGCCTTCTTAAAATCGGCCCTTAATTCACTGCTCCATCCCGGTGCCGGAATCAGTGGAATATTATCACTGCCAGTACGGTCACCATCCAGCTTTTCATCAAATCTCCCCCTTACAAAGGAGAAACTATTCTCTATATGTAACCAGTGTATAGGGTGAGGATGAATATCCAGCGACAATTCCAAACCCGATAACCTGGCATTTTGCTGATTAAATACAAAAGCAGGTATATCCTCTCCGTCCACATTTATCAATGAGTCACCACCTGTAACAGACTCCAGTTTACGGTAGAAAATAAAATCATTGATGCCGTTATAGAATGCGGATAAGCCAAAACTGAAATGCTCATAATTAAGATCGATACCTCCATCCAATTGAAGGCTGGTTTCCGATTTCAAGTCCTGCATACCATATTCATACCGGTTTGTTCCTTCATGGGTACCATTACTGGCCAGCTCCGCCAGTGTGGGTGCCCGGAACCCCCTTGCAACATTAGCCTTGACGGTAACCAGCTCTGTTGGTTCATAGCTTACTCCAATGCTCCCGGAGATATTTGAAAAATTACTTGAAAAAGCTTCAAACTTCTGATCTGTCCCTTCAAAAAATTCTTTTGAATGTACCAACCGGTTATCAAATCTCAGCCCCCCGCTTATTGTTCCTTTTTTAAAAAACCGTTGTACATAAACGAAACTGCCAATATCAAACAGGCGGTATTCAGGAATAAGGACTTCTTCACCCCGGTTATGGTTTGTTTGCCCCATCCCGCTTACTCCAAGTGTAGCATGCCATTCTTTTATTTCGGTCATTTGCCATTGAATATTGTAATTGACCGTTTTTAAATCAAAGAATAATTCCTTTTCGCCGGGATCATCCGGGTTGCCAAACTCTTTGCGCAGATTGTTCTGAAACCCAATATTTATTTTTAAACGGTTTTTATTTACAACAAAATTGTTGTCACATGTAATTTTGTAGTGTTGTACTCTTTGCTGCGGTACAAATAATGATTTGGAAGCAAGGTCGTCATCAGTGGCAATCCTCTCCAAGGCTGTGCCTGCATAAAGAACAAACCTGCCGGTTGCAATATCTCTGTCTCCTTCCACCAAACCAATTCGCTGATCAAAACTGCTGAAGATAAGGTGGCTGTAGCCCCAGCCTTTATTAAATCCAAAGTAGCCACCAAAATTTTTCTCCTTAAATCCTGAGTTCAGTATCCTCCCATCGTATTTGTTTTTATAATTACCGGCCGATTTGCCAGAACCATACAGGTTCCAGTTAAAACCATTTTTATTGCCTGCAACAGTCGCACTGGCAGCAATCAGGCCACTGTTCGTCTGATAAGTGCTGAGAATATTTCCCTTCAATGTTGCTTCAGTCACCGGCACATTAGTTATAAAATTCACCACACCGGCAAGTGCATCACTCCCATACATCAGCGAGGCCGGTCCCTTCAGCACTTCCACTTTTGCAATACTCATTTCATCTACTTCTATTCCATGCTCATCTCCCCACTGCTGCCCTTCCTGCCTTACCCCATCATTAATGGTTACTACACGATTAGCGCCCAATCCACGGATAATGGGTTTAGATATAGCAGGACCGGTAGAAATTTGTGAAACTCCCGGTACATGGCTTAAAGCATCTATAATATTGGAAGATGGCGTCTGTAATAATGTATTTCTTTTAATTGAAGTTATGGGAACCGGAGCTTTCCGGATACTGGTGGCGCCTGATACACCTGTTACCACCACTCCCTGGTTTTCCACGATAAAGGGAGAAAGGGCAAAGTCTTTCTGCATATCAGCTGCTATTTCTATATGCTCCACCAGGGTATTATACCCGATGGCTGACACTTCCACCACATGGTGACCAGGAGGAATATTTTTTAAGCTATAGTTTCCATAATCGTCAGCGCTGGTGCCAATTTTATCATCGATAAAATATACGGATGCTCCCGCCAGCGGCTCACCGGACTTTGCATCCGTTATTTTACCTGTAAGTGTAGCTTTCAGGCCAGTTGCGGCAGGGGTAGAAAAAACAAGATGGTTTCCTTCGGGCTGTGCTAAAACGGAGTTGGCAATAATACCGGCTAAAAAAAAGAGGAGTAGCTTTTGTTTCATAATTAATGTAACGTTGTTGCAAATATAAATTGCAACAACGTTACATACAAATTTTGTTTTTGGAATGGCCTCCCGCTAATCTTTGACCAAAATAAATGGTCATAATTGCCTGACCTTAAAGCAAAGTGCTTTTATATTACAGTTAACCTTTTTACATTTACTGAGCTGCAAATTTTTTTTCATGCAATACAACTTCAAAAAAACTACAGCCATTGTACTGAGCATCCTGTTCATTTGGGCCTGCAACAAAAAGGATGTAGTTGTTCCCGACCCGTGCCTGGGTGTAAGCTGGGATATACAATATTTCAAAACCGAATCCATTGGCAGTTCTAACAACGGAACTATTGCCATTACATTCCCCCTGGGTGATACTATCAGCTATCAACTAAACAGCAGTGCCTTCCAGGCTTCACCGAATTTTTCTAACCTGTCTCCCGGTAACTACCAGCTTATCGTTAAAAACCAGAAAGGTTGCACAGATACCACCCAAATCACTATTCTGAACTATGGGCCAAAGTATGCATTGGTAAAACAAATTATCAGTGGCTCCGGTAGCGGTGGCGGCTATTGCGGCCCCTGCCACCTGAATGGTACGGTGAATGGTGGTAAAAATTTTGATACAGATTCAAGTATTGTGGCCAATTGGGATCGCATAAAAGCAAGGGCCGTTGACAATAATCCTTCACAAATGCCGCAGGCACCTAATGCACCGCTTACTGCAGTAGATAAACAAAAAATTACAGATTGGGTAAATGCAGGACACAGGCAGAGTGATTAAAAGTAATAAGCCATAGTGGGAGTGTAAAAAACGAACCGCCTGGCGTCCCTGCATGGCACATGGCGGCGAGAAGGAGACCCGGGCGGAAAAAAAGGAAGCATCTGCTATCCGTACCAGCCCAGAGTCCCTGCCCACTGCACAAAACTTGGAGTAGGAGACTCCGGGCGGAAAAGGAAAAAGCGGAAGATTATTTGTATAGCAGTGCAAGAGATTATAAATTGACAAAGAAGTGTGGTTTATTGGATGTAGTGCTTTTGTAGATGGAAATTGACAGCCTTTTCAAAGCTGATGCTTCGTTGCAAACGAAGCATCACAATACTTCTTTGACAATAATATCCGGGTTTCAGCATTATCTTACTTTCAGCATTGCCCCGAAATCTCTACGCCAGTCTTTAGGTGTAATAGTCAGTATGTAACGTTCATATAACCCCAAACTTCAATCCCCTGATTGTATCCCCCTTTCTCTTTAGCCTTCGAAAATTTCATTGTATATATAGCAACACTGCCCTGAATACCGGCTGCAAAAGAGTTCTGCTTTAGTAAAGCACCTCCTTTTTGTTCTGCCATACCTCCCCGAACCGGGTTTCTAAAAAACTTGATATAGCCTACATCTCCTAAAAACAACTCAGGAAGGTCACTATAGTGAATCTCATCGACAAAAAAATCTAAATAGCCTGTTCTATATATTAAAACCTGTTTTGCGTTTTCTGTTCGCAATAATAAACCCGGAATATTCTTAATTAAATACTTCTGCAAAGTATAATTCCTAGCATCGGAATCGTCCTCAACATTAAGTGACAAGGAGCCTAAATCTTTGAACATTCCGCTATGAACATACTTCTCATCCAATTCCTCCATACGTGTTGTTTTCTTCCCAATGACTGTAATCCCCTTTAGTTCCTTTACATCATTTTGCGCATCTTCTGACTGCGTATAAGAATCTGATTTCGGAGGAAACATTCCTTTTTCTATCATACTAATGCTATCCACAAGCATTATAATTTGCCCTATTGCCGCTATTGTATCGTATTCTGTTATTGTCGAATATACTCTCTCAAATTCATTTTCCTGTTTCCCGCCGAAATAAAAAAATACAGATGCCTTCCCTTTAAATGTACAGTTTTCGATTTCCAAAAACCCGGAAGTATCTACAATAATAGCACCTGCCCTTATTAACTCATTGTGCTCGCCCAATATTGAATAATTAACGTTTTGACCCTTTAGCTTCCTGTTATAAAAAAAAAGTGAAAAACCCCTCGCATCATTATTTATCTCTTTCTTGTCTGAAAAGCTGGCTGATATAAGTCTGTTATTTAATTCCCTCCCTTTGTAATTGCAAAAATCAATGGCTGCCGGCAGGATGCAATTACAATAAATTTCATTACTTATTAAAACACTGTCACTAATATCACCTGGTATCAAAAGAAGCCTTTCCGATAGTGCACTATCATTTTCGTCCTTTAATACAAGCCTTAAAAGTTTATTCTCAAGTCCCTTCACGGGAAAAGTGGTTGCAACAATTGCTGTGTCTCCATTAAACTGCCCTGGCGCATCGTACAATAAGATGTTTTTGTACAAAACCTGTAAAGAAATCTTTTTTCCCCTTTCATTTGCAGCTTTTCTCATTTCAACATACACTACCTGATCGTCAAGAATATCTGAATAAAGCGAAAAACCTGCATTACCTACTTCTATATTATTATTGACGTCCATTGAATAAAGTAAAACCCCATTTTCTGTTTCAATATTAATAATCTCATTTTCCGGCAAGAAGATATTGACCACCGCATAACCATCTGACGATGTGTTACAAACGGTTACTAATTCGCCTTGCCTATTTTTAATTAACAATCTGTCACATAAGGGTTTACCATTTTTCGTTTGCAGCAAAATCACAAATCGGCTAATAAAATTTACAAGTGCCTTACCCCCTTCGGGATATATTAAAGCCTCTATCTTACGCATGCCGGTTTGCATGAAAGTCGGAATATCAACACCTATGGCCACCTGCGAGATTTCAGGTGAGTCATTCTGTCTTCCAATTACTTTGTTCCCAGCAACACGAAGTATATAATAACCCGTATCAAGGTCTGCCAATGTAAGCCAATATTTTGTTTCGATACTCACTAACTGGATTATTTGCTGACGTAAGACCTGCAACTTATCATTTAATAACTCAACATAAACTGTCGCAGGAGTGCCATTGCAACTTCCAGACAATTGAGTGATTATATATTCCAGTGTTTCATCCGATTTATAGAACTCCTTTTCAGTGGATAAATGAAGTGAATTTCCCTTTGATAATAAACAAAGGCAAGTGAAAATTAATACACAAACCAGTTTTTTATACAGTACCATAAGAAACATAAGATTAGATCCTGTTGCAAAAAATCATTTAATGTGCAAAACAATAGGTATGATTTGATTTTAATATGGCTGCTCCCCACAATTATTCATACAATATTGCCATGCTGTCCAAGCATTATCAACACACAATTGATTATAACCTCCACCATTAGCATATGACCAACAAGCTTCTATTGCCAGAGTCCGGATAGCAAAACAATCAGCATAACAGTCACCACCAATAATTTTTCTTTTTTCCTCTTTACTTAGCTTCCTGCCAAGATTTTCAAATTTTTTCATGCTTTAAAAGTTTAATTTTGATTAATTGGCCTGGGTCCAGGTACCAGGTTCTTTTACCTTGTTTGCGAAAACAAAGAATTTGGCCCTCCGGTCTTTTACCGTTTAACAATATTCCTAAGTTCCCCCAAAAACCTTTGAATCAATCGCCTGTTATCTGTTATTATTTCTGCGCTTGCCCTCAGATCATTGCGGAAGAAAATTTTTTTACCATAATTAGTTTGCATACCGTCTGGCAAATTAACTTTTATCAGAAAACTATCCCCCCGGCTTGGAATTGCCTGGATATAATTTATTGTCCCCTGCAAGTAGCCAAATTCAGCAGAAGGATAGCTTTCTACTTTTATAATTACCTGCTGGCCATTCTTTACTTTTCCTAAACCTAACTGGCCAGCCATCAACTCTGAATAAAATTCAGTATGTGCGGGCTGTATATAGAACAGGGGTTGGCCTACTGCAATTAATTCATTTTCCTGAAGTGAAGAAACAAATATTACTTTACCGCCATCAGAGGCAGTTAAAACATATTGCTGCAACCATTTTTCAAGCTGGCTTTTAAGCTCAAGCAATGAAGAATAAAATTGCTGGTGCTGATCACTTACCTGTTTCTCCAAATCCAGTAGTTCTTTATTTCTTCCGTGGCTGCTGATGTCTGTTGTTGTAATTTGAGTACTGGCTTGTTTAAGGTTTTGATCCTTTGCAAGAAGTTTACTCTTATATTGATTTAGCTCGAGCGGGGCTATCACTTTTTCTTTCGCCAGCTTTTCATACACTTCAAATTCCTTAAGGTCTAATTCTTTATCCTTTTCAATTAACTCCATTTGTTTTGCTGAATTGTTCTTTAATACTGCCAGGTAACGGAGATCCTGCCGTAAAGCATTTTTTTTACGTTGATAATATCCTGAAGACAGCGTTTGTTTTGTAAGCTCCAGCTGATTCTGAAATGCCTGGTAGTTACCCTGTAGTTCTCCCAAATCGGAAAGCCTGGGAAATGGTTGTTTTATCACAACAGCATAATCAGCAGTGCTTAAGCTGTCCATAATGATATTAATCCATTTCTGTAGCTTTAATACTTCATCATAATTTCCCGTACTCTCCATATAGGCAAGTGGCTCGCCTTTTTTAACGAGCTGCTCATTAATTACAAACAACTTCATCAGCTTTCCCTCTGTTCTGGCAGTAATTAGTTTAGGAGGATTTAAGGCAACCAGCCTGGAAGGGGCTTTGATAATATCAGGATATTTAATAAGCCAAGAAAGAAACAGCAACAATAAAATAATAAGCAGAAAAATACTATTACCTTTTCTCACAACCCAGTGAGGGCGGTAACTGATTACCTCCTGAACCTCATCCGTTAATAACTCATTATGTACTGATAATTCCGGCATAGTATGTCAGGCTCCCAGTTCCAATTGATTTTTTACCAGTGTAAAATATTCCCCTCGCAGGTTTACCAATTCCTGGTGTGTCCCTTTTTCTGAAATAACCCCTTTATTCAATACCACTATCTGGTCTGCATTTTTTACCGTACTCAGGCGATGGGCCACTACAATAACTGTTCGTCCTTTGAAGAAGGACTCCAGATTATGCAGTATCAGGCTTTCATTATTGGCATCAAGACTATTGGTGGCTTCATCGAAAAATATAAAATCAGGATCACGGTAAACTGCCCTTGCAATCAGCAACCTTTGTTTTTGACCCATACTTATTCCGGTTCCTTCTGCACCAATTTTGGTATTATATCCCAATGGAAGGCTTTCGATAAACTCCCTTATATTAGCCACTTCCGCGGCATGTCGGAGCATATCCATATCAATCTTGTCCCGCCCAACCGCAATATTCCTGGCAATGGTATCAGAAAAAATAAAACTTTCCTGCATCACCACGCCGCAATGGGCCCGCCATGCCTTATGGCTTATATTTTCTAATGGTGTATTACCAAGTTTTATTTCTCCCCGCTGCAACCGGTAAAATTTTAATAACAGTTTAAGTAAAGTTGTTTTGCCACTGCCGCTTACTCCTACAATAGCAGTCGTTTTCCCTTTTGGAATTTGCAAGTTAATATCTTTCAGCACCGGCTCATTCCCGGCGCCGGGATAGGTAAAAGAAACGTTCTGAAAACGAACAGAAGTATCCGTTTCACCTAAAAAAGCAATACTATCAAAGTCTTCATTCCAGGAAAGATGCTGTGTTCCGGTGTTGCTAAGTGAAACAGGAGAATCCATCCCTGACCTTCCACCAACAACTTGTCTTTGAAAACCTGCTGGCAGTTCCTTCAATAATTCTTTCCCGGCTGGTTCTTCATCTTCCATAGTATGCACTTCATTCAGCCTGTCCATGCTTATCCTTGCATTTTGCCAGCTTTGCACAAATCCTATCATTTGCTCTATCGGGCTGTTAAGCTGGCCAATAATGTACTGTACGGCCAACATAGAGCCAAGCGTCATTTGCCCGTCAATGACCGCCTTAGCGGAAAGAAAGGTGATAAAAATATTCTTCCCCTCGTTGATAAAAAAAGCACCAGCTTGCTGCCATTGATTCAGAGACAGCCCCTTCATACTAAGGCCAAATAATCTGGCCTGCAGACGTTCCCATGTCCAGCGCATTGATCTTTCTGCCCCATTTAGTTTTATTTCCTGCATACCCTGCACCAACTGTATCGTAATACTTTGCTCCCTTGCTGCCACTTCAAACCGCTTATAATCCAGTATCCTTCTTCTTTTAAGAAAAAAAATAACCCAGAAGGCATACAGTACACTGGCAATAGCAAATACAGCAAAAATGCCGATGTTAAAAATGGCCAGTACTACAGAAAAAACAAGAAGATTGATTAAAGAAAATAATACGTTAAGTGATGACCCGGTAAGAAAGGATTCAATCCGCTGGTGGTCGTTCATCCGCTGCAATATATCGCCAGTATGTTTGCTGTCAAAAAAACTGACAGGCAGCTTCATCAGCTTTATTAAAAAATCAGTGAGAATGGAAATATTGATTCGGGTACTTATATGCAGCAGTATCCACCCCCGTACAAACTCTATAGCCAGCCTCCCGGCAAATAAAGCAAGCTGAGCCAGTAAAACAATGTACACAAAATGAATATTAGCCGTACTGACCCCAGTATCAACAATACTTTGAGTAAGGAAAGGAAGAAAAAGCTGCAACAGGCTGGCTACTGCCAGGCCAATAAATAACTGTACAACTAATTTTTTGTAGGGAAATACATACTGAAAAATATTTTTAAAGCCCAGTCCATTTTTATCCTCCTTCTCTTCATTGTTTTGGTAAAAGGCAGGGGACGGCTCAAGCAGTAAGGCAATTCCCCCTTCCTCCTCATTTGCTTTATCACTTATCCAATGATTCTTAAATTCCGTCGGGTTATAAGTTATTAATCCTTTGGCCGGATCGGCTATGTGCAATTTACTTCCACGGTTCTTATATAACACCACAAAGTGGTTCTGGTCCCAGTGTAATATGGCCGGGAGCTTTGCATCCCTGGTTAAAACCTCGTAAGTAATCTTTACCGACTGAGTTCGGAAACCTATTGATTCTGCGGCCTCTCCTATGCCAAGCAGGTTCACCCCCCCTTTTCCAATTTGCGTTTTTTCTCTTAAAGATTGAAGTGAAATATTACGGCCGTAATGCTTTGCCGCCATACGAAGACAGGTGGGGCCACAGTCCATGACATCAGGTTGTTTGTAAAAAGGAAAAGACATTGCAAATAATTAAAACTGCTTATTGCCTGCGATGTTTTTTTGTACTTCTTTGCTCAACTCTTCAACAAGCACAGAGCGGATGGAAGAGATTAAACGATCGTTCACTTCTTCATACTAAACAGATTTTCAAGTTTAGTACGCATTCTTGACAACTCATTCAGCCCATAGGCAATTTCGACAATCCGGCCTTCCGGGTTAAGCAAAACGAATATCGGAATACCTGCTTTAGCAAAGCCTGAAGCCCTTTTGCGAGATTTATCTGCGGGCATCATAACGTCCCAGATAATTTTGTGATCCCTAATAAACTTGCTCACCTTTTGTGTTTCGGAAGGGTCATCAACTGAAATACTTAGAAGAGAAAGTCTGCCGTTGCCATATGTTTGATAAAATTCAGATAAAATTGGAAGAGATTCGATACAAGGAATGCACCAGGTTGCCCAAAAGTCTATTAATAAGTACTTGCCTTTATAATTATTTGTAGATACTGCTTGTCCATTCTGATCCAGCCCGGACAAATGATCTGAAAAATAAAGGTTTATTTCCTTTCCTGTAGCCAATACTGAATCTTCATAATTTAGTTTTTTTAATTTTACACTGTTGCTTTCTTTGTTTAATGAATCAATGATATAATTGGAGTTTTTAAAACTAAAAGAGCTTTTAGGTTTGTAGTTCTTATCCCTGATTTTACCATCCTCATCCCTAATTTTGATGTTTACGTATTTTATCGTATCCAAAAAATTTTTAACTATATAAAGTTGTAAGCTGTCAGGGCCACTTGCTTTTAAAAGCTTTATTGGTTCAGTATACTGGAAAAAAAAATCATCAATCCCTAAAATTTTCACATTGGGAGTTTTAAAGGGAAATATAAATAGTTCGATATTTTGTTTTTGAATCATTCTGTCAGATACAATCTCAAAGCTGTCACATATAGAAACAACATGTTGTCTCCATTTATTGGTACTTTGCTCATTTGTATTTCGCAGAGGGAATGTATAAATAGAATCGTTAGTAAAATCAAAATCCCTGTCCCTGTCAAAAATTAAATACTTTTCATCCAGTGTGTTATAAATCAGCACAGAAAGATAATTCTTAAGTTCATCCTCTGCAAGACCGGAAGAATCTATCCACGGAACAGTTAACAATAGTTGAGAATAGGAAAGCTTACCTTGTTTAAATTTCGAAAAATAATATTGATCCCATTGCAAAACAATGGAACGAATACGGTATTTATTTTCTTTGACTAAATTCTCGGGTATTTTGTAAATTGCTACCAACATATCGTTATCCTTACTCACCAGGTTCAAAGGATATGAAAATAGGCTGTCATAACCGTTTACATTATTAAATACATACCATGATGCCTCCTTATTTACTTGTTGAGAAAACAAAGGCGAAAGAAGCAGCGATTTACAGACGGCTACAAAAAATAAAGTTTTAGAAACCAGGTTATTCTGTTTATTCATTAGAAAACTGTATTTAGTGATACTTTCTAAAATGTTGCTCATTAATGATTCTCATTTTAAGATAGATTTTGACTTATTCTTAAAAATACACCTATCAGACAGCTTATTCAAAATCACAACTTAATTTACTATTCATCCGGAAAAACAACCATCCCAAATGGAATAAAACAAAATACGATTCTGACCCCTGACTTAAAAAAGCTAATTTTCTGTTCAATATCACTTCCAAATTTCTTTCTACTACTCATTCTGAAATTATTCATCTGAAATGGTTGTAAATAGTATTTCACCTATCAGATAATAGCTGTTATTCCTCCTGGTTTATGCATCACAACATGCATCAGGGCAATTATAACCATGATTTTTGTGTTGGACGCCATCACAGCATACTCCAACAACTACCTGGCTTTGCGAGCTACAATATAGCCATTGGCAATTCCCACTAGTACTTGAACACTGCACTCCCCCATTAGTGTAAGTGCAACTACCACCACCTCCTCCTTCTGGAGGGTTACCTCCCGAAACTTTCCTTTGTTCATTCTTACTCAGCTTCCTGCCGAGATTTTCAAACTTTTTCATGTTTTAAAAGTTTTTAAAATTAAAGAATGTTGTTTCTTACCGTTTATTACAACATCACTTACTACTTGTTTTGCCTTTACTTCCCTGCCCAACCCCTCGACATGCTCAGGTTCAGGCAGAGAAGTAATAAGCGGTTCCATCCATCGGCAGGGGTTGTACACCCCCTGCTCTTGCATGGTTTTGTACAAAGAACTATTAATATCTTGTTCCATGCGGAGACAGGCAGGGCCGCAATCCGTTGCATCCTTTTGTTGGAAAAAATAAAATCGCATTGCTCAGGATATTTTTTGCAAAAAGTTCGAAGGATTTCTCTTATAACTACTTTTTAGTTTTAGTACCATAGAGCAAAGTATTTACAGTATTAAAAATTTCTTTATATGCATTTAGCCTATTTATTATCTCCCTATCAGTAACTAAAATTCCTTGTTTTGAAACAGTACACCTGCCAAAAAAGTCATAACTTTTGAATATATCTTCATAAATTCTCAGAATAACAGTATCTATGCAATATATCTTTGCCTCATTTTCCGAGAATACAAGTATCATTTTCGAAATTTCATTAGAACCAGCTTTTTTATAAACGAATCCTTGATAACTACCCATAATTGGCGAGGCACCACTTACTTGTTGGTATTTGTAAAGTTTTCCACTATCTATAGCTAAAATGCTTGAGTCATGAATAGCAATTTGCTTATAAACGTCCTGTGAAAAAGAGTTCATTGCCTGAAAAATAAGAGCAAGCACAATGAAAATAACTTTATTCATATCTTATTTTTAAAAGACGACAATTCTGTAATATTTTTAATCCATAAGAATTCGCATCAAAAACCAACCCAATTGAAGATACCACAAAGTAGATATCAAATAGGTTTGAAAAATGGAGATATTTCACCCCCTGGTAGAAATTGTAAGACCGAATTGTCCGATCATGCAACCAATTAATTAAGAACAAGGATTGTGACTGCACAAATAATTGGACATGCTACATCCATTATTCGTTATACAGGTCTCATCATGGACGTTTCCGTTTGGGCAATCAATGCAACAATTAAATACTGGTCCTCCACAACTGCAAGTTCCTATACGTCCCGTTCCACATAATGGCCCACCCCCACCATCAAAATTTCCGCCCATAACATTTCTTTGTTCAGCCCTGCTAAGTGCTCTTCCGAGAAATTCAAACTTTTTCATGTTTTAAAAGTTTTAAAAATTAAAGAATGTTGTACGATCCATTTATTACTTTATCGTTTACTACTTGTTTCGCTTTTACTTCCCCATCCCGCTTTTGGCGGGACAGAGAAGTAATAAACGGTTCCATCCATCGGCATGGGTTGTACACCCCCTGCTCCTGTATGGCTTTGTACAAAGAACTATTAATATCTTGCCCCTGCGGAGGCAGGTAGGGCCGCAGTCTATGGAGTTGGGTTGTTTATAGAAAGTAAACAAGCTTTTGTTATAATTTTATTGCAGTTCGCCTATAACATCTTACGAAGTGTTTCGATAAGCTCAGAACCTCTTAGGTCCTTCGCATATATTTTCCCTTTTGAATCAATTAAATAATTGCGGGGAATCGACTTGATATTTAAAAGCTTTACTGTTGGCGATTGCCATCCTTTACTATCCCAATAACTTAACTTCCAGCTGTTATTTGACGAATTCCATGTCTTGCTCCAAGCTTCCTTGCTTTTATCGAATGATATACTAATAATTTCAAACCCCTTCGACCTAAACTGCTTATAGCTTTCATTTAACACAGGAAACTCTTCCCTGCAGGGTAAGCACCATGATGCCCAAAAATCAACAAGTATCAGTTTCTTTGAAACTACTTTTTTCCTAATATCTTTCTGAAGTTTTGGATCGAATAAATTCAATAAATTCAATGTGTCTCCAGGATTGAAAAAAGTCTGGGTCTTCAAACTGGCAAAATAATCCTCTTCGAGTGCCTTCATTGTTACAATACTTCCAAACCTATTAATTGCCCTTTCCATATATGGGAATACATCATATTTTGAGGTCCTACCAAGATAACGTGTAAGCGCAAAACTTGCAGAAACTGCACTCGGGGTGGTATCAGCAAAATTGGTATTGTAGTCGTAGTAAGAATTACCTATTGAATCTAAATATTTTTTTGCATTAGAAATTGTGTCACTACCGGCATTGTTAATTATCAAACTGTCAACCATTTGCTTATACCTGTTTAATTCTTCTGCCTGTTTAACAAAATGATTGAACAAATAATCGGCCATAACTACCGGTCGGATGCTTCCTGTTATTTGAAAATCTTTCCCAAATTGGCCTGCTGTTACTATTAAAAATGCCGAATCTCCCGGCCCAATTGCACAATCAAACATTCCCGCTCTTCTCACCTGAAAGTATATTAAATATTCTTCCTGAATATTTCCCTTAACTGTTACTAAATTTTTTTCTGGGGACAGTGTATCGGATAAAATTATTGAATTACCTCTAAGTTCTGTAACAAGGTGAACCGTAATTGGATAAACCCCTGGTTTTAATCCATTTACCTGAAATACAAATTTAAAATTATGCTCTTGACCATATAAGTTCCACAGACAATTAATCGTAAGAAATACCAAAATTATCTTTTTCATGTTTATTTTATTAAAACCCGTCCTATTAGTGGACGGGTTTTCTTTGAAATGTTGCGGTTTATCAATATAATGAACATGTTACATTAGACAGCAGATTCGGGTGCTTTTCATAAACATGTACTCTTGCGGCCTGCTCACCGCTTCCACAACTATCTTCATGCGAATCCGGGGATCCGCTTACCCATTCAAGACAACAATCATATTTAAATTCCCCTGTGGGGCAATCAGATCCCGGAGGATTTCCTCCTAATATCTTTTTTTGCTCATTCTTACTCAGCTTCCTGCCGAGGTTTTCAAACTTTTTCATGTTTTAAAAGTTTTTAAAATTAAAGAATGTTGTACGATCCATTTATTACTTCATCGTTTACTACTTATTTCGCTTTTACTTCCCCATCCCGCTTTTGGCGGGACAGAGAAGTAATAAACGGTTCCATCCATCGGCATGGGTTGTACACCCCCTGCTCCTGTATGGCTTTGTACAAAGAACTTTATCCTATGCAAGGGTTAAATTATTTTCAATAGTTGTTTCTTCGCTTATTACTCTGTTACCCTCTGCCCTTTCAAGTAAATTTTTCAGATCTTCCGGTTTGTATTGTTTTGGCAACTGATAACCATTTATAAAAACAGAAGGGGTAAATTCAATCTTAGCTTCCTTCATCCATTCTTCATGCTGCACCAGTTGCTCCTGCACATTTACCCCCGCCTGCAAAGGATATTTCCCTTTGAATTTTTCCAGGTCCATCCATTCATACCAGTCATGCATCATTTTACGCTTATCCATTGTGCCGGCACTGTTTGCTAGTTCCATAATATATCTTCCTGCCATTGTTCTTTTATCTTCCGGGCTGCCTGTTTTCACACTCAGACGTATGGCAAGGCCAATATCATTTGTTTGAGTTAAATTATGCAATACTTTGTGTGCTGTGGCACAAGGGCCGCAATAGGGGTTGCAGGCTACCATTATTTGCAACGGCGCATGCGGATTGCCAAGTTGTAGTTCATTTTCAAATGGGGCAATGTCTATGCGGCGCTGCTTCTTCAACAGGCTTTCAAACACATCAGGATTATTCTTGAACCGGAGCAAAGAAAAGTTTTTGCCCAAGAGTTCTTTATTACTTTCCAATGAAGGTTTCAGCAACAAAAGCCATGCAGTACTGATAATAGTGAAAATCATAACAACAAGTAACAGTTCCTTTACTGAAATGATACCTCCGTATTCTCCTTTCATAAGGCGCACAGCCGCAGGGGCTGTAATTGCAAACTGCAACCATAATACTGCAACAGTAAACAGGCACAGAGGACACCATTTCTTTACCACTTTCCATTGATAATAAAGTGAAAAAAGAGTAACCGGAACAGCAAAAGATGATATCATTGCAAGGACTGTTATACCATGCAGCGAATTTGTAAATAAAAAAGTTATCAGCAGCAATGAATAAGAAGTAAAATAAACAATACAGGCATCTGCCCAGTTCATCCATTTGCTTAAGCGGCTGCCTTTTGAGTGCATCACCGCCCCGCAATCTGTATTGCTGCCTGAATGACAAAGTTTTTCCGTCAGCTCATTGCTGATTCCCAGTTCCTGCTGAACGATTAATATGGCAATTACAAACCCGGCCAGTGTTGCAGCCAATAGTCCGGCTGTTTGCCATGAAAAGCCATCAATCAGTGAAAGAAAAGCCAGCAATACAATAAAAAGAGTAGTAGCAGTAAGGGTTTGCACTGATTTTTTTTCTTTCAGCAACCTTTTCTCATTTTCAGCATGATGCCAGTTCTCCGGCTTTTCTGCCAGAAGAGCTATGCTATTCCAGTTTTTTTCAAAATCACTTCCGGGCTTAATCTGTTTTTTCGCATTATTTATTATCACAAATTCCTTCCTGATACTGTCCTGTGCAAGGAAAGGCAATGGTATTTCAAATATTTTTTCTTTATCAACCTGCAAAGCAGCATTATCAATACCCAATTCGTCTAATGTGTCAGTAACTGAAAGTAGTGAAGGATAAGCAGGGTGGGCCTGTATTTTTTCCCGTAACAATGATTGAGAGACTTTAATTCCCATCTTATTGAGCCACCGACTTACTACATGTTCCAGTGAAAGGGTCATAGAAAAAGGTTTACCAGTTTTAAAGTTGAGAAAAGTTTTTATACGAAAGGCATCATACCCGGTTATATTTTATAACCACTGAATAAAATTCACATTAGGTAAAAAAAATACCATGAAAGTAGTATTGCCTGTGATAAGGAAACCGTTTAGCTTTAATCCAAATATTTTATCTTGCTTATGATCAGTGGTGAAGCACTACGTATTCTACGTACCTGGAAAGGCCTGGCACAAAAACAGGCAGCCCGATTGCTGGGCATTAGCCAGCCGGCTTACAGCAAATGGGAAAAGAAAAAAAAGATTGAACTTACGATGCAGGAGAAAATAAAAAAGGCATTTAAGTGCACTGATTCAGATATGGAGAAGATAAAAAATTTACCCCCCCCCCCCAATCACTACTAAGCAGAAATACGTAACCGGGTTTCAGCATTATCTTACTTTCAGCATTGCCCTTACCTGTTGTGTCACTCCATTCTGCAAACGGGCATAATAGATTCCGGTGGGTAGCCCGTCGCTTGCAAAATCAAGTGTATACGTTCCGGCAGTGTATTCTTTATCGGTTAATATTTTTATTACACGGCCCAGTGTATCTATTACCTGGATAAAAGTGTGGCCACCTGCCGTTGTAAACTTAATTGTGGTATTTCCGGTAAAAGGATTGGGAGAATTCGTAATCATTACATCCGACGGCGTTGGCGGCGGGGGTGTAACACCTGTACAAGCCCCGGTTTTTATCAATGGCAGACTTTGTAACTGGTTGTTGATATTGGGAGGAAATAATGAATCTACTACTGTTTTTTCCAGGCAAAACCATTTCTCTAATAATGTGGCATAAATACTCCTGAAATCATACTGCATCGGTATATTATCATTTACCGTAGCATTGGCCGGTATCGCCGGGTTTACACCCAACATTCCGGCATCTATCTGGCTGCCAAATAAAAACATCGGGGCTGCAGCGCCATGATCCGTGCCTGTACTGGAGTTGGATTTTATCCTTCTGCCAAATTCGCTGTACGTCATCCCCACCACTCTTTCTTCCACATTCAGAAATTTTAAATCATCCTGGAAGGCTTTAATGGCATCTGAAACCCGTTGCAATAAATTAGCATGTGCTCCTGTTGATGTATCCGCAGCATTTACCTGTACTGAATGTGTATCAAAACCACCAAAACTTACCATATACACTCTTGTACGCAACCCACCTGCAATTAATCTGGCAACTATTTTAAGCTGATCGGCGAGTGAGTTATTTGTGGGATAAGTTACCTGCTGCGTTACTGCATTGGCAGCTGCTTTAATAACTGTTGAATATTTCTGTGTTTGCTGGTTTACCTGGCGGATAAATTTCAGTTCCTTTCCTGCCGGTGTTGCAGGTGCAGGATCAGTCGTGCCATTAATAAGGTTATAAAAATTGGTAGGGTTAGTAATACTCATTCCCATATTTACAGTAGGGCCCTGTGTGGTTAGTGTAGTGGTGGAGCCAATTTGTATGGCCAATGGATCCGGCATATCCATACTTGGATAGCCAGTTGGGAAATTGGGATACTCATAATTGAGGTAGCGGCCCGCCCATCCGCTGTACACTTCCTGGTTGCTGTTAGAAGCACTCATCCAGATATCAGTAGCCCTGAAATGGGAGAAGTTGGGTTGCGGATAACCTACTGCCTGTACAAGTTTTGCTTTGCCTTCAGTAAATAATGTTTGCAAACCGGTCATCGAAGGATGTATTCCTGTGCCTGTTACTCCTGCGATTGATAAAACCCTGTTTTGTGGTATGGCAATATTTGTTCTCGCATTATAATAATTAGAATAATCAGCCACCGGTATCACCATATTCAATCCATCATTACCACCCGATAACTGCACAATCACCAGCACATGATCGGTGAGTGTATTGCCCCGCATCAATGCCTGCACCAGCGGCGAGTTACTGTTGAATGCTTTTACAGAATACCCGTTTATCACTTCGGGTAATAAAGCAGCTGCGGGTATGGAGTTAAGTAAAAAATCTCTTCTTTTCATTTTATTCATTTAAATGAGAAATGAATGTTTATGCTAACTGGTATTCTGATAGGTTATACAGGTATTGAAATAAGGACTTCAGCCTTGTGTTAATCGTATTCAGGTTGGTTGAATTAGGATTAGACTCATAGGCCGCCCATGCATTGGTCCAGTAATAGTCCCATTGCTGGCCTGTTAGTAATATCTGTGTTTTAATCTGGCTTTTTGACTGAACTGATAAGTCATTACGAAAAACTACCCTGATAGCTTCATCAATCAGGTCGTTGGGATTTCCAGGGTTTGCCAGCGACTGTGCAAACGCCACACAATTAAACTGTACCCTGAAGCCGTTCCTGGAATATCCGGTATTAATCATGGTATCGGTGAACTGGTTCCGCTTGGGCAATGAATCGGAGTTGATCCATATTTCATGAAAGACCGGTTCCTGGTAATAAGCAGGCATACCCGATACATTCGGTGGATCATGCAGATTTTGCCCCATATTCACCATCCATGCATAAAATGTATTCCATAAACCATAATTTGTATCCCAATCTGTCTCCGGCCTGAAAGCTGCATTCATTTCCCGCAGGGATCCGATTACCTGGTCTGCCGGTGTTTTTATCATACAACCCCTGTTCAGCACATCATAAAAATGTTCACTCTTGAATAAGGCAGACAAGAGCGGTTTTAATTCATAATTATTTGTTCTGAAAATATCGGCAAGTGGTTCTATCACATTTGTCTCTGTGGCTGTATCAATAGTATAGTAAACAAACCAGCGATAAATTTTTCTAACCAGGAACTTAGCCACTTCCTGCTGGGCAAAAGTCATGTTGAGCAGGTCATCCAGTTCAAGGTCACCTGCGGTAGCTCCTGTTCGCCCTGTTATGACAGTGTTATTAAAAAATGCAGAAAATGTCTTGTTGGTAGTAGTATGCCGGTTACTATTGAAATAAGACGTGTAGGTGGTTCCATTTATTTGCCAGCCGGTTAATACTTTGGCTGCTTCTTTTACATCATTCTCTGTGTATTGAGAACCGGGACCTTTACCCAGCGTAAACAATTCAAATAACTCCCTTGCATAGTTCTCGTCAGGTGCATTTTTGTTATTGAGATACCCGTTCAGATAACGCAGCATCGCCACATCTTTTGATATATCTCTTATCAGGTTTTTGAAATTACCTAACACATACTGCCGGATTAAATCATGCTGTTTGTACATCCAGTTGGCATTTCCTACATCTGTGGCTTCATTACCAAAATGATCAACAAGGAACATAACCAGTTTTTCCCGGATGCTCCTGTCCTGGTTTATCATCACCCCTGTCCACCATTTTTTATAAGAAGCACGGCGTTGTGACTGTACGGTTCCATCACTATTGATATCATTGATCCAGGTAGTGCCTTGTGCAATATTTCCATCTGCCACTACACCCGGAGTAGTGGAAGTAGCATATTCCTTTACCGGAACTGCCGGCTGTGGGGCTGTGGGGTTTAATAACTCATCCACTGCCTGGCTCATGGTCCTGGTTTTGAAATAATTAATATCCGCTTTTTTAGCTCCGAACATGGTCCGTTTCAACAGGTGAATAATCTCCTGCTCGGTCCATGCACCGGTATATGTGCTGATTCCGGAATAAGTACGAAACGGCTGAGGGGCATCAGCAATTGTCTTTTTTCTTTTTCGGGCTCTCAGAAAATCTCTTCTATCCATATCAAAGCATTTAGGTCGGTAAAGGATTACGACTTTAAAGATAATAATTGGTTTAAGGAATACTTAACAAATTTTACACCTGTGATGCAGATTTAAAATAGCAAAACTACCTGTTACACTATAGTGCTGAGAACAAAGACCGGCGTGGGTTCAGCCGGTTGTATTCATTTAGAAAAGAATGCCTTAGAGGTTTTCTATAATACCTGCAATACCCTGGCCACCACCCACACAAGCCGTTATCATTCCGTATTTTTTGTTCAGCCGTTTCATATCATGCAGATTCTGAATGGTGAGTTTACATCCGGTACAACCTAACGGATGACCTAATGCAATGGCGCCACCATTGATATTCACTTTAGTGGGATCAAGCCCGGCTTCACGAATAACTGCTAATGACTGTGAAGCAAATGCTTCATTTAGTTCGATAAGGTCAATTTGAGAAAGTTTCATACCTGCCTGCTTCAGTACTTTAGGAATGGCAGCCACCGGCCCAATACCCATAATTCTCGGATGTACTCCTGCTACTGCCGTACTCACTAATCTTCCGATTGGTTTTAAGCCCAGTTCATTCATCATCTTCTCTCCCATCACAATTACGAAAGCTGCTCCATCAGATGTTTGAGATGAATTACCTGCCGTAACACAACCTCCTGCCGCAAAAGCAGGTTTCAACTTTGCTAATGCCTCTGTGGATGTATCCGCCCTTGGTCCTTCATCTGTATCCACCACATAATTTCTTTTTTGTTTTTTCCCTTTAGCATCAAGGTAAACCTCTTCCACATTCACCGGAAGAATGCCCGGCTTAAAATATCCTGATTGAATGGCAGCTATGGCTTTCTGATGGGATTGATATGAAAATTCATCCTGAGCTTCCCGGCTGATATTATAATCCTTTGCCACTGCTTCGGCTGTAAGACCCATACTTAAATAATAATCCGGTTCCTCTTTTGCAATAGAATAGGCAGGCACAGTTTTCCAACCCGCTGTAGGAACCATACTCATACTCTCTGTACCGCCAGCTACAATGCAATCAGCCATTCCCATCCTGATTTTAGCTGTTGCAATTGCAATTGTTTCAAGACCAGAAGCACAATAGCGGTTGACTGTCATACCGGGCACATCAAAACCCAATGCCCCTGCCGCAATAATACGGCCCACCTGCAAACCCTGCTCTGCTTCAGGCACTGCATTACCAACAATCACATCATCTACTCTCTTAGCCTCCAATTGTGGTACGGATGCCAGCAAACCCTTTATGACCGTTATGGCAAGGTCATCCGGACGGGTAAAACGGAAACCACCACGTTTGGCTTTTCCAACAGCAGTACGGTAGCCCGCTACGATATATGCTTCCTGCATAATGTTAATTTGAAGTTTTCAATTCCTTCTTTACGTTAGTTTACACAGTACAGTCAGCAATCCAATTCTGAAGAGCAAACTACAAACTGCAAACCCTGATTTGGTTGTTTATGCAACTTTATGTATCAAAAGTAAAGAGACTTGTCATTCTGACCAAAACTGCCTCAAAACTTCATTTATCTTCGCTGCCGGTATGTATAAAATTCTGCGCAGCATTTTTTTCCGTTTCCCACCTGAGGGTGTGCATCATTTTTCTATGAATGCATTGTGTCTTTTTTGCAGTACGGGTTTTACCCGGAAAATCGTTTCTAAAATATTTTCACCCCGCAAGCATGAATGCAAAACCAGTCTCTTCCATATTGATTTCAATAATCCTGTTGGGCTCGGTGCTGGTTTTGATAAGAATGCCAAATACCTGCGGGAACTGGAATGTCTCGGCTTTGGTTTTGTGGAAATAGGAACAGTAACTCCTTTACCACAACCGGGTAATGATAAACCAAGAGTTTTTCGTTTGCCAAAAGATAAAGCCCTGATCAACCGGATGGGATTTAATAATGAAGGTGTAAAAATTATTGCAGAAAGAGTAAAGCGGTGGAAAGAGAAACACCGCAATTCAGCGCTTATCATCGGGGGAAATATCGGCAAGAACAAAGTAACCCCCAATGAAGATGCCTGGAAAGATTATGAGATTTGTTTCAAAGAACTGCATCCTTATGTGGATTACTTTGTAGTGAATGTCAGTTCACCCAATACACCCGGCCTGAGAGAATTGCAGGAAAAAGAAGCGCTGAGAAAAATTTTAATGCATCTGCAAATGATCAACAATGGTAAAGCAAAGGCAAAACCGATACTGCTGAAAATTGCACCTGATCTTACACAGGAACAGGTTGATGATGTGATTGACCTTGCAATGGAAATAAAACTGGACGGACTGGTAGCAACCAATACTACTATCAGCCGTGAAGGGCTTATCACTCCGGCTAACAGAATTGAAATGATGGGAGCAGGAGGACTAAGCGGTTTGCCCGTCAAAAAAAGAAGTACCAAAATGGTACAATATATCACTGAAAAAACAAAAGGCGCTTTACCTCTTATCGCATCCGGTGGAATTTTTACCAGTGAGGATGCCCGGGAAAAACTGGATGCCGGTGCATCTTTAGTACAGGTATGGACAGGATTTATTTATGAAGGGCCGGCTATTGTAAAAAAAATTTGTAAATCGCTATAAACAACAAACTGAATGGAGCATCTGTTTACATCGGAAAGTATTATCAGTTTTTTTATCCTTGTCATACTTGAAGTGGTACTGGGTATTGATAATGTGATTTTCGTCAGTATTATTCTCAACAGGCTGAAAGGAATTAAAGAACAAAAAAATGCCAGACGGGCATGGATGGTTACGGGTATCCTGATGAGGAGTCTTTTGCTAATGGGGCTGGGCTGGTTGCTGGGACAAAAAGGAAAAGCTATTTTCAGTATCGGCAGTAAAGGATTTGACCTTGCCAGTATCGTGATGCTTGCCGGTGGGTTATTTCTCATTTACAAATCGGTAATGGAGATCCATCACAAGCTGGAAGGTGAGGATCCGAATGAAGCATTAAAAAATAAAAAACCTCTTTCATTTGGGCAGGCTATCGGCCAGATCATATTGATTGACGCCGTTTTTTCATTCGACAGTATTATCACTGCAGGTGGTACTGCCAAATATGTAGAGATTATGATTGCAGCAGTTGTGATTGCTATGACGATCATGTTTTTGTTCAGTCCTTCTATATCAGGTTTTATTCATAAACATCCTACTTTGAAAATGCTGGCTTTGTCATTCCTGGTAATGATCGGATTAAGCTTAATTATTGAAGGATGGGATAGTGAAGCTGCACATGAATTACATCTCAAAAATTATATCTATTTCGGAATGGCTTTTTCATTTGTAGTAGAAATGCTGAATATGACCATGCGGAGCAGGGCTGCTAAAAAAAGAGCCCATGTGGTAGAACTGAATGAACCGGTGCTGGAAGAAAAAGGAAAAGAAGAATACTCAGACCAGGCAAAGTAATGCTGCCGCCACCACTCCAGCCGTTTCTGTTCTTAATCTTGTTTCCCCAAGTGATACTGGAATAAACTGATTAGCCAAAGCCAGTTCTATTTCTTTCGGAGTGAAATCTCCCTCAGGGCCAATGAGGATGATGGCTGATTGGTTAAATGATTGACTGGTCAACTGGTTTTTGGCGCCGTCATCACAATGCGCTATGTATTTCTGATTAGCTGTTGATAATGTCACAGCTTTACTAAAATCCATCGGCTGATGTAACACCGGCAACCAGCACTGCTGGCTTTGCAACATGGCGCTGATACAAATGGCATTCATCCTGTCATACCTGAATTTTTCTTTCTCTGTTCTTTCACATATCAGTGGAATGATTTCACTTACACCTATCTCTGTTGCTTTCTCCAGAAACCATTCGAAGCGATTGGCATTCTTAAGTAATGAAATGGCTATAGTAATATGTCGTGAGACGTGAGGCGTAAGCCATGAACCGACTACATTGACTGTACAGTGTTTTTTATTTGCTTCTAAAACTTCACATAAGAGTAAATGTCCTTTCCCATCTGTCAGGTTCAGTTGCTCCCCTGCTTTCATCCGCAGCACCTGTACCACATGCCTGCTGGTGTCTTCATCGAGCATTACCTGCTGTTCTTTTTTGTAGTTGCCGGTATAAAAGAAAGGAAGTGCCATAGGAGGGCAACGTACTATTTATTCAGAAAATTATTTTTTTCTGAATTAGATAACACCTTTATCAGCAACAACAACCCAGCAGCAGCAATAACATAACTAGAAACAGCAAATATTTTATCTGCAGATGGTTGATGTGTAATTTTCTGAACAGCACTTATAATCATAATACTTAAACCTGCTATCCCGGTAGCAATGATGAACTTGTTTTTTATTTTCATATAAAGGTTTGCTTCTAGAATGGAGTGTCCTCATCTTCCGACAGGTCATTCATCCGGCTGCCTGTTTGTATAAATACTTTGGCGCCGCCATCACCATCCACATCGCTTACTGGTTTCCAGTTACCTGTTAAACCGGTACCACCAAGACTACCTGCATCATCTTCAGTAAACTTCTGAATATGCAGCAATGCCCGCAGTTTAATAGTTTCCAAAGATCCGTTACGGTGTTTGGCTATTCGTACATGGGTTTCGCCCCGGTTATTTTCTCCCAGTTCATTGGTAGTGATATCATAATATTCCGGACGATACAGGAACATAACCATATCAGCATCCTGTTCAATGGCTCCTGATTCACGCAGGTCACTTAATTGCGGCATTTTATTTCCATCTTTACCTGCACCACGGGTTTCTACTGCCCGGCTTAACTGTGACAGCGCAATAATAGGAACACTTAATTCTTTGGCCAATGCTTTCAGGTTACGGGAAATATTACTGATCTCCTGCTCCCGGTTGCTGTTACGATTTTCACCTGTTCCGCTCATTAACTGCAAATAATCAATAATGATGAGTCCGATATTATGCTTGTTTTTCAACCGGCGGCATTTGGCTCTTAGTTCAAAAATGTTCAGCGCCGGAGTATCATCAATAAATAAAGGAGCCTGCGCCAGCCGCTGCACACCTCTTGCGTACAACTGCTTCATTTCATGCTCTTCCATCTTACCACGACTGATCTTTTCCAGCCATATTTCGCTTTCGGCAGACAGAATACGTTGTACCAACTGGCCGGCACTCATTTCTAAAGAGAATAAAGCAACAGGTGTTTGCTTTCCCGGATGCATCACTGCATTCCTTGCCAGGTTCAGGGCAAATGCTGTTTTACCAACAGCCGGCCTTGCTGCTAAAATGATAAGATCGGTATTCTGCCATCCGTATGTAACTCTGTCAAGCGAAGGAAAGCCGCTGGGTACACCGGTTACATCTTCATTCTTATGACGCAGATCTTCTATCCGTTTAATAGTATTAACCAAAACGGAGTCTATCGTTTCAAAATTTTTACGCAGGTTGTTATTAGTAATTTCAAACAACTTGCTTTCGGCCACATCCAACAAGTCAAACACATCGGTTGAGTCCTCGTATGCATCACCAATGATCTCACCGCTGATGCGGATCAGTTCCCGCTGAATGAATTTCTGGAGAATAATTCTCGAATGAGCCTCAATATGAGCAGCAGAAACAACGGAGTTAGTAAGCTTGGTAACATAATAAGCACCACCCACCATTTCCAGTTCTTCCCGGAAACGAAGTTCTTCAGCCACGGTCAATATATCAATCGGCTGACTTTTATTGGCCAGCCCCTGCATGGCGCTGAAAATACGCTGGTGAGCCTCCACATAAAAACACTCAGGTTTTAATATTTCAACAATAGTATCAAATGCACTTTTCTCCAGCATAATAGCGCCAAGGACTGCTTCTTCCAGGTCTTTAGCCTGTGGCGGCACTTTACCATACACCATTGTTCCCAGGTCAAGGGCAGATTTTCTTCTCGTCTTCCGGTCTTTATTAATATTGGTCAGGTCCATTGTTCAGTCAGGGTGATAAAGGGTTAAACCATCAGTTTTCACAAACCTGCCAACTGGCGGGCAGGTGACCACGGGGTTAGTTCCAAACTTGCTTTAAGAAATGATTATCTCTTTGTAAAGGGAATGTTCCGTCAGTCAGTAAGGCGAAATAAAGAGCAAAAAGGTTTTGAAAAAAATTTTTCTTTCTGCACTAATTTTTCACTTCGATTTTGGGGTTATCCACATTCACTTTTTACCCGTATGGTCTCAGACAATTTACTAAAAAAGTCTGGTAAAACTTCTTATAAAATCAGCACAAATGTGTATTACTTTTATGTCTGATTTTCGTCAGACACACAATAATACCCGGAAACAGGAGTTTCTGACTTAACAACAGTTCTTTTTATACCAACAACCGCTGCGACCGTACCCCTATTTTTTTATTTTAAAACTTACATATATTATGGAAACTAAACAACACAGCAGCCATTCCCGCCCGGTACTCAGCCAGGCGCAAAACAACACCACTCTCTGGATAGGTCATCTGAAGCACCATGCTCATGACCATCTGGCCGGACAAACTTTTATCTGCCCATCTGAAGGATTAATCAACAATATACAGGTTTATGCTTCTGCCGTTACCCAACCCGGTAATGTAGCACTGACGCTGCATGAATTTGATATGACCACCAAAACATGGGGAGCCGCTATCGGCAACAGCAAGCGGCATGTTGACAAAAAGGATGATACTCATTGGATCCGTTTCGAACTGGATCCTGTTGAACTGAAAAAAGAGGCTACTTATGGTTTCCGCCTGCAAACGGATGATGGCATTATAGGTATCGGCGAAGCCGCCAGTGGTAACCGCCATCCGTTTACTTTCGGCCATGCCTGGAACGGGCACAGCAACAAAGACAAAGGAGAATTTTTCCGGTACTTTAGTCTGGCCTTTAAGGTAGAACTTTGTGCCTAAATAAATAATTGAGACGGTTAAAAGATCAAAACCCTGTCACCTTGTTTTTCATTTTGAAATTCAGGGCGGCAGGTTTTTTCTTACCCTAGCAATCCATACCATAAAATGGGTATTGGCGAGGCTGTGTAATTTGATTACATTACAGTAACCATTACAACCTAAACCTGTGCTATGCCATATTTTGATTTTCATTTGCATCCGTCCCTCAAGCCGCAAATGTCATTACCACCCGACTTTCCTTCTCCATGGGATATCATCAAGATTAAATTCAAACATCCCAATGTTATTACACTACTGCTGAAATGCAGCGGCATCAATGAAGTGGTAGATTCTCAGGCGTCACTTGCACAACTGATAAGGGGAAAAGTAAACCTTGTAGCAATTGCCCTCCATCCACCGGAAACAGCCATGATGAATGACGGACTGATCCAGCAAATTGCCGCCGAAGAACAAACAGCTTATATCAACCTGGCAAGGATAACAGATATAGGTTCCGGTGATATTTATTTCCGGATGCTGAATGAGGAACTGGCCAACCTGAAAAAGAATTTATCAAACAACGGAACGAAATTAAAAATTCTCAGTAACATCGGCCAGTATAAACCCAATGATACAGATATTGTTTATGCCGTACTTACCATTGAAGGTCCACATGCTTTTTTTGGTCCACGGCAGCTAAAAACGGAAACTGAAATCTTTACCGAGTTCTGGAACAATTTTGAAACCTTTACTACGAGCAACCGGATTTTTTCTTTAAATATTTCTCACCTGCAGGATAACGAATTCTGCAACCATGCTTTTGGCATACAGATATTCAAGCCGGGGCCATTTTATCCCCGCGGCAATGGCATCACCCAGCATGGATTTCGTTTGTTGCAGAAAATGAAAGAAAAAAACATCCTGCTCGATATTAAACATACCAGCCTCTATGCCCGCAAACAATTATACGATTACCGCATTAATGAAAACGACTGGCCTATAGTGTGTACCCATGCCGGGCTAACGGGTATTAAAAAGGAAAATCGCGGCAACTATTTTCTCGAACAGCACCATGAAGGAGAATTTCTTTCTGTACGTCATTACAAACCGGCCGGTTACCTGCTGGGCACTTCTTTTAATCCAAGCAGCATTAACCTGTACGATGAAGATGTGTTTGAAATAGTGGCATCCGGCGGATTAATCGGTCTTTCACTTGACCAGCGGATACTCGGTGTGCCGGAAGAATGGATGATGTCTATTGACAATATGGGCGATATTTATGAAGAAGAAGTAATCAGTCCCGGTGAAAAAAATTTTTTCCGGAATGTTGTGCAATCCACCCCGGGAAATTCAGACATTATTACAGTTACCGATATTACCGCTGCTGATAAGCAGGACTGGCCTCGCTTTCATGCCCGGCATTTTTTGAACCAGGTATTTCATTTGTTTAAAATCTGTGAAGACTTTAATTACAACAAGGGAGAAATGGCCCGCCGCATTTGTATCGGCTCTGACTTTGATGGTATGATCAATCCGGTGGATAGCTGTTCCAATGTAACACAACTGGAAAAATTCAAAAATTACCTGGTACAAAATTTCAAAGAATGGGAAAAAGATTTTACCGAAGTGACAGGCATCAAAATATCTTCCTTTATCACACCTAAAAAGCTGATGGATAATATTTTTTACCAGAATGGCGTAGATTTTTTGAAAGAATGGTATGTGTAAACCCCCATTCCCGCCTGTAGCAATGACGATGTTGTTTTTAATTTGTTAACAGGGAATACCATAAAAGTGGTATTGACTTTTCTTTTTATTTGCTTCAACTTAGATTATTCTTTTCTGCAACTAAAATACTTCCACCCCGATGAAAGCATGACCATTTGGTTAATTAATTCTGCCATTTAATAAATAATTATTCAAACTAAAGCATGAAGCTATGTTTAAAGAAAAAACAAAAAATGGACTTACAGTAAGAGCTTATCGAGGTGATGCTATGACACTACTCGCCTTCAACCTTGATCCTGCAAAGAACACCCCGGATTTTGTTGGCTTTAGCATTGAATTCATTCCACCAGGCGGAGTAAAAAAATATGCTCAAAACAATATGTTGAATTTTGACGGTGTGGATGAAGCAAGGCCAAGTACGGAAGCTCCTTTTCAAAAATTCAGATGGTTGCATGTACCCGGAAGCAGGTACCAGGCCCTAAATGAGACGAAGTATGGCATATACAGATATTTCGTAACTCCCCGATATTGGGATACAATCAATAATAAGCTGTTGGCGGCAGATAATGCCCTTACAGTTGAGCTTGATATCAAAGTAGATGCATTTGATGAAGAAAATATTTATGTTTCTTTTACCCGTGGATTTTCCACTTCTCAGGCTTATGTAAGCCGCTTTGGGAATGACAGTACCATAGAACCACCCGGTACAGCATTGATTCCTGATATTAACCAGGTATCCGGCACTGATCCCCGGGGATATAAATACACTTTTAAAGATCAGTATGAATGGATGGGATTTAAAGCAAGGGAAAGAATTCTTAACTTATTGCAGGAAGTAAAGGATGACAATAAACTCAGCATAGAAGTATTTGCCTACGATCTTGACGAACCGGCCGTAATGGAAGCATTGCTGGAACTGGCTGCTGATGGCAGGATAAAAATGATATTGGATAACTCCACTGGCAGCAAAGACGGTGTAGAAACAGGGCACGGTACACCTGGCTCTACCGAAACGAAGTTTTACAATCGTTTCAACAAAGTAAAAACAGGCAATGCTGATATAGTAAGGGGAAAATTTTCCAGATTGCAACACAATAAGGTGATGATAGTAAAAAAGAATAATGTGCCTGTAAAGGTTTTAACCGGCGCCACTAATTTTACAGTTACCGGGATATGCGTAAATGCCAATCATGTTATCATATTTGACAGCCCCAAAGTGGCCAAAAAATATCATGAAGTATTTGAAGCCTCCTGGGGGCCTGATAAAATGAAAACATTTCGCAGCACAACAATGGCTCAAAAGAAATTTCGGTTCTCACCGCCAGATCTGCCATTGACACTTATAAGTTATGCTCCACATGAAGAAAAATTTGCCCAGGAATTACTGGACGAAATCACCGAAAAAATTGAAAATGCCAAATCATCTGTGCTGTTTTCAGTAATGCAACTGACCAGCACCACTACAGGTTCAGTAGTACCGGCACTGAGAGAAATTCATAAAGACACTTCCAAATTTACTTATGGTGTTACAGACTCAGTAAAAGGTGTGTCCCTGTATAAACCCAATCGTAAAACCGGATTACTGATTAATGCCAAAAGCCTGAAAGGAGTATTACCTGCCCCATTTGATAAAGAAGTAAAAATAAAAGCCCATGCCATACACCACAAGTTTGTGGTGATAGATTTCAATAAACCTGGCGCCCGGGTATATTGCGGATCTTCTAATCTTGCCCTGGGTGGTGAAAAATCAAACGGTGATAATCTGATAGAGATCAGAGATCCGGAAATAGTTACAGTCTTTGCCATTGAAGCGCTGCGGTTAGTAGATCACTATCATTTCCGGGCAAACCAGATAGGAGCTGTTGAGAATAACAAACCAATCACATTAAAGAAGACAAACTCCTGGACTAAGCCCTATTTCAATAAAAACGATATTAAATTCCTGGACAGGAATTTGTTTTGTGGGTAATAATTGAAGGTTCGATTATTGCTTGACCCTTCGGCTTTTCTAAAAAAAGTCAATGATTCAACTCTGTGCCAGGCAACAGCAACTGCAGCATTATTCAGTTATAGCAGTTGCAGGCTTTAAAAGCAGTTTGCTGGATGGGGCGTTTCGGGGGGACTTGTAACTATTGTGGCTCCCTCGGTATAATAATGAGGCTATTGATCAAGTCATCTGTAAACTGTACTTTATTACGGCCTCTCATAAGTAATAGTGAAAAAATACCATCTTTTAATTTTATTTCCTGTTTGCCCCTGATGGTTGTTATTGACTTTTTAAGCCACAACAAGACGTCTTTTGCCGAATCAAAATCTATAAAAAGTATATTTCCCGGATTTGCCTCAGATAATGAAGAAATAGACAAAAGAGTACCTTCGGCTGTTCTTATTGTCCACAGTTTTGGAATAAACTGTTTTGGTGGTACTACCAGCACTTTCCCACTGCTATCGCAATAGCCATGATAAAGAAGAATCTTATCATCAGATTCGCTTATTGTCTTATCGCCTGACCTTACATGGCGCAAATAAGCAGTATATTTTACTTTAAAATAAACCGGAGCAGTATTATTTGGATAGGTTATGATGTAATTCGCTACACCGACAGCAGAAGGGTCATTAACAGAATTATCAGCTTTAAATAGTCCTTTAAAATTATAAATGCCCTGGTCAGCTTTATTATGATTGTATTTCAGTTTAACATCTGTAATTATTGTTCCTGTCAGGTCAATTCCGCTAACAGATTCCTGGTAGATAGAAAATGTTTTATCTGTTATGCTACCGCTGTTTACAACATAACGTTGTTTCAACAGTACTTCCTCTGCCAAAGAACGGGCAGCTGAAAATTTTACGTTTGCGCTGGGTGTTAAAGTTCGTATTGATCCCGCAGTATTTAATATCTCAGAACCAAGCGTACTGCCTGATGCATTGGAGGATTGATAACCAGTTGTTGTAGTATTTGTTGAGGATAATGCATCATCTTTAATACTTGTTGAAAAACTATTGCTTTCTGAACCAGTATTAGTTGTTGAGTTTGTTGAGCCGGAAGTCGTTTTGTCTGATAACGAGCTGCTATTTGAAAAACTTCCACCTATGCCTGCGTTTGCATCGAAGCCCATGCTGTTATTATAATTTACTTTACCTATATCAGTAGTCTGGTAATTTGTAACAAGTTTATCAAAACTCACAACCTCTACATTTGCGTCAAGAGTCTGAAGTGTTATCTCCACTTTTGATATACGATCTGCAGGATAATCACTTAAATTTTTTAATGTCAACACAAACCTCTTCTTAAATACACTATAATCAATAATCTTAGGAGCTGTCTGCTGCTGGACTGCTTTATACAAGTCTTTACCAAGAAAAAAAATTAGACTGTCT
Organism: Chitinophagaceae bacterium; assembly: GCA_044221225.1. Taxonomy (GTDB): domain Bacteria; phylum Bacteroidota; class Bacteroidia; order Chitinophagales; family Chitinophagaceae; genus JJ008. Next base: position 63,038 of record JBGAPQ010000003.1, on the reverse strand, counting down.
GATTTTCTTTCTTTATTGCTTATTTGCCTAATCAATTCTCGTTGGGCTTCAGGTGATAAATCTGTAATTATTTTGGGTACTGGATCGGCTATGACAGGTTTGTCTGGTTCGTAAACATATCCCTCTACTCCAACCCATTTCTCGATATTGCCGTCTGGCTTCAATTCTAACTTTTTATATCGCCTTGTTAGCTTCCCTGTATACTGACAGCCGTAAAGTGAAGCAATGAGTATTATACATATGGATTTTTTAAACAGAGGACTCATAACACTATAAATTGAATTTTTTTAATAATGATTTCGAAACCTTTCCTGAATTGAAGGATAAATGCTCAGCACCTTCCATTGTTCTAATTACTGTGGCGGAAGCCTGATTTTGTGTATGCACTTCAGTAAGGGTTTTGTTACCGGCAATGCTATCTCCCGGATTTTTAGCTAACGTCAAACTACTGTTGGCTGAGTAAAACCGGTTTGCATTAATCCGTTCTAATGAAGTATCCCATTGAACAGCGATCCATTCACCTTGATTCATATTCGAATCGAGCACTGAGATGTAAAGTGGCATAGAATTGATTTAGTTGTTTATTAATAGTATTATCTCTCCCGAAACTCCTTCGGAAAGTTTTTATCTTCTGCCAGGTCCAGTTCCAGCAAGGTATTGCCATTATCTGCTACTGCACCCACTGTGAAAGCACCATAGGCAATGTTCTTGTAAACTGCCTTACCATCAGCTACTGTCAGCTTGACTACGTTTGGAGTAAAGGAATCATGCAGGAACAGGATCACTTCACCGGTTAGCGGCCTCGTATTATCGGTGCTTTCAACCATAATGGTAAAATCATAAAAAATCCCTTTGGGTTCATTAGCAACCACAGCTGATAACTTCCTGCCATTGTTCTCATTTCTGCCACCAAAGCGGCCTTTTTGTCTGTCCTCCGTATTTGTTACCGGGCTAATGGCGGGTGAACCGGCAACAGCCTTCTCATGCAGTGACATTGTCCTGATATTGGTAAGATGCAGTATTTCTTTCTCTGCTTGTTCTGCTTCCCGCATATCCTGTGCAGCCAGTTTCAGCTTTTCTTTCTCGGCTTTTTCTTTGGCTTTTTCTGCTTCCTCTTTGGCTTTCTTTTCCTTTTCCTTTTCATCCTCTGTTTTCTCAATCTTTTCCTTTTGCTGGGCAATTTGCTTGTCTTTAATCACACTGTCCATAATGCTGCTGATAAACCTTATACCCGCTGCTGCTGCCAGCAGGCAATACCCGAAGAATAAAAAATAATCTTTCAGGGGAGGGCATTCTGTATTTTTTATTGCAGCAGTTCCTTGCTGGGAAGTCTTCACCACAGGTTTTACGGCAGGCCTGGCAGTTGTATCGGTACTGCCAGGAGCAGTCACTTCCACCTTTACCTTAACCGTATCCGCTTTACAATCTTTTACCTGCAGTTGCCAGCTATACCGGATATTATCCATTAGCTTGCTTTGTGCAATCTCCAGGAAAAGGGGAACCAATATGGAAGCTCCGATACCCAGAACAATGCAAATTATCCAGGTACGTATTTTATTACCATCCGCATTAGTGTTGGAAGGCAACAGGTAATTAATATAGCCACCGGCTATACCGGCCAGCAGGATGATGATTATTATTAACCAAAAAGACATAAGTGAAAGTTTTTGTGGATTTCGATATTTCAAATGTCCGTAACGACTATAATGAAAAAAACAGTTTATTCACCGAAACAAGAAAGGTGTTTTTACTGTTTTCATATAGATCCCTAAGTTGGTTTATTTCCCGGCAGAAGTCAATACTATTTTTATGGTATTTTTTGAAAACAAAAACCTGTAATCTTTGCCGGGCTGCCTGCAGCGCCGCAAACATTACAGGTCTGCTCAACTAAAAAATGGCTACCGCTTCACGGCAAACAGCATACTCCTGTCAGGATTTCCTTTGGAAGAACGGAGTACCAGCATGTACATGCCCCCGGCTAGCCGGCTTACGTCAAGATGCAGGGTAGCGCTATTTATCTTTTGCTGTGCTAAAACATGTCTCCGCATATCGTACAATACAGCAAGGTCATATTTATCCTGCTCTATATTACTCAGCATCAACTGGCTTTGCGCCGGGTTGGGATATAAAGTCAGTTTATTATTTACAGACAGTTCTTCTGTTACTACTTCTGCAATCATATTGGCAGCAGGCCTGTTATCATCACACCCATGATGATGGCGCTGTGTACCAAAACGAACTGCAAAGGCACGATAGTAAGAACCGGAACCGGTTATTGTATCAAGATCGTTGGTGTTACCTATGGCAATGAGGCGGTCATCTCTGTCGGCTATGCCCTGTAATAAACTATGCGACCGCTGATAGCTCACACTGTCCGGCGAAGGAAAATCATTTTCCCGATGACCATTCTTCCGCAGTTGTACAGCAAACCCTTTTGAAAAGTAAAGACCACTTCTCCTTTCGCCAATTACATAGAGGCGGTCGTTGTCAGTAGCCACTATACTTTTGAGCATGCAACTGTCCTGTGCAAACGGAAAAAACCGGCTCCAGTAAATAATACCGTTGCCTGCATGAATACGGCTTACCCGGCACTGGCTGCCACTGGCCTCATATTGACTAAGTAACGCAAAAATATTTCCCTGCTTATCCAGTTTCAGGTCATCCAGTTGTACACCCGGGGCAGTAAAAAATGTTCTCCGGTAAGCTATATTACCGGTATAACGGGAAACTTTATTGAGGTACATCGCCTGCCCGTTACTCACTTCTTTAGTGCCATAAAGCAGGAGGTTATCATCCTTGTCAAGTACAGAATTAAGGCTTTGCCTTCCTGCATCTGTTTGTACAGTTTTTGTTTGCAGCAGTTGCCCCCCGGCACTTATCTTCTGCACTTTTATATCAGGAAAGTACCCATAGTAATCTTCAACAAGCCTTATTGTACCATTTCTTTCTATATGCACTTTTGTATAAGAAGTCGGCACAGAATCCATGCGGCTCCACCGGGTAGTAAGATGCTTATCGGTTTTGATAATAAAAGAAGCCGGACTGAAACCCGGTCCCTCAGGATATTGTCCGTCACCGGCCATATACACATTACCTGCATCATCCAGTTCAAAGGCATTGAGGTTAAAGATGCAGAAGTTGTTCGGAAAATGGATGCTGCGTTGAGCTTTAATGGTGAGGTTGCTATCTAATTTATACAAAGTGTACTGCGGGTCCTGCGCAAAAGGAAAACTGCGAAACAGTACATACACTGAATTCCGGTATCCTGTTTTTATTTCTGCAATGGCCGAAGGACCTGAAAGGAAAAAAGTTCGCTGCTCTGCACCATTAATATGTGATTTCGAAATCTTCCAGGTATAGTTTTCATTATCCCTTTGCCAGAGATAAGCGGCTACAAAAGAATGGGGAGTCAGTGATTCAATTTTTGTAGCATAAGTTCCGGCAGGCTGATTATTTCCATCCTGGTTCTGGTACCACTGAATTTGTGCCTGGATTACAAATTGAAATAAAAGCCCTGCAGTAAAGAGGATTGGTTTAGGCGTTTTCATGAGTTCGGATTTAGTTGTTTGAAATCGTTCCTTTTTTAAAACAACAATAACCATGCAGGAATTGGCATGGAAGCATATTTCCGAAGTGAACATAACAGAGCTTTGCTGTGTTGATACGAAGTAAAAAATGAAAGGGGTTAACGGAAGAAAGTAAACAAGATTCTAATTCCTCAGCATCTCTCTTGCATTTTCCATAGCAGCAGCGGTGGGCTTCTCACCGCTGAGCATTTTGGCGATGGTCGTAATTCTTTCGTCAGTTGTAAGCTGCCGGATATTTGTTTTCACAGCATCTTTTACGATCTCTTTATACACAAAGAAATGTGCATCTGCTTTACCTGCAATCTGTGGCTGATGTGTAATACAGATAACCTGGCGTTTAGCAGCCAGTTCTTTCATGATGATCCCTGCCTGCCTGGCTGCTTCACCAGAAATACCGGTATCGATTTCATCGAAGATCATGGTGGGTAGGTCAACTGACTGTGCTACTAATGATTTAATACAAAGCATTAGACGGCTGAGTTCACCACCACTGGCCACTTTGCGTACCGGCAGAAACTGACCGGTCTTGGCCGCATCGCCGGAAGGCAGATTGGCATTAAACAAAAATTCAATCCTGTCAATTCCTGAAAAATGTAATTCGATAGCCTCAATATCAACTTTCAGTTTTGCATTGGGCATACCTACCTGCGCCAATAATCTATTGACTCTATCTTCCAGGGGCCTCACCTGCTTTTTGCGGTTATCAGAAATTTTATTTGCCAGTGCTGCCGCTGCAGCAAAAAGTTTATGGTTTTCTTTTTCTTTTTCTTCAATGGCATTGTCAATACTGAGTACAGCCTGCAGTTTTTCTTCTAACTGCTTTTGTATTTCCAATAGTTCATGGGTGGAACTGACGCCGTGTTTTTTTTGCAGCTTATATCCCAGTGAAAGCCGTTCATTCAGTTGCTCAATTCTTTCGGGATCATAGTTAATATGATTACTGATCCGGTCTACATCACTGGCGATATCCTGTAATTCTATTTGTGCAGATTGCAGCCGCTGTAGTAACCCGGGTAAATCAGGATGATAGGAAGAATAAATGGTTAACTGGCTCAACAATGCTTTTAGTTGCTGCACCACCGGGCTTTCACTTTCTTTCAGTTCAAAATATGTTTTACTTAAAGCAGCTTTAATCCCCTCTGAATTATTCAGCAATTTCAGTTCCGCCTCAATTTCTTCCAGTTCATTCTCCTTAAATGCCGCTTCTTCCAGTTCGGTAAACTGGAAACGGTTGTAGTCAGCCTCTTTATCAAACTGCTGTTTTTGATTTTTTAATTCCTCACATTTTTTCTTCACGGATTGCCATCGTTTGTATAGCAACTGGTATTCATCCAGTATTGGGAAGTGATCTGCCAGCGCATCCAGTACTTCCCGCTGAAAATTGGTTTCACCTACTTCCAGAGTATCAAACTGCTGGTGCAGATCAACAAGCAATGAACTCAGTTGCTGTAACTGCGACAGGTTAACCGGAGTATCATTAATAAAAGCCCTTGATTTGCCATTGCCGGTAATCTCCCTCCTTACTACAAGCTCTTCTTCGGTATCCAGTTCATTTTCTTTCAGAAATGCAATAACATTTTTTTTCTTTTCGGCTTTAAAGACACCTTCCACCACACATTTCTTTTCCTTGCGTGCCTCCCGGCCGGGTTGGTTTACCAATGCAGAAGAATCGGCCCTTTCTCCCAGTATCAATCCAAGAGCGCCTACAATAATTGATTTACCGGCACCTGTTTCACCGGTAATCACATTCATTTTCCCTGAAAACTCAATTTCCAGTTCATCAATGATTGCATAGTTACTTATCGAAAGCCGGGTAAGCATGAATTGGCAAATTAGGATTTAGGTATGAATTAGAATACCGGCATCTCAATTTTTTATCACAAAATCTGCAAAAAAAATCCCACCGTTTAAAGGCAGGACATTTATAATCATTCGGCAGGGTTTATTTTACTTCCACACTATTATGCAAATCTGTATCCACGAGGATGCGTCCGCAGTTTTCGCAGATCATAATTTTCTTATGCTGGCGGATCTCACTTTGTTTTTGCGGGGGGATAGCATTGAAGCATCCGCCACAGGCATCTCTTTCCACAGGTACTACAGCCAGTCCGTTACGATAGCTACGACGAATCTTTTCATAACTGGCCAGCAACCTGGTTTCCACATGCACTTTAGCATCAGCTGCCAGTTTATTAAAATGTTTTTCTTCCTTTTCGTTAGCAACAATAATTTTCTCCAGCTCTCCTTTTTTGGTAGCCAGCACACCTTCTTTTGTAGCGATATTCTTTTTTGCTTTTTCCAGTAAAATAGCTTTTTCAGCTATTTCTTCTGTAGCATCTTTTATATGTTTTTCAGCCAGTTTAATTTCCAACTGCTGCATCTCAACTTCTTTGTTGATGGCTTCAAACTCACGGTTATTTTTTACATTGCTGCTCTGCTTCTCGTATTTTTTGATCAGCGCTTCAGATTCTTTAATTGCGTTTTTGCGTTGCTCAATAAAATCAGTAACCCCATTTATCTCTTCTTCAATACGGGTCTGGCGGGCATGCAGGCCGGTAATTTCATCTTCCAGGTCGGCAACTTCCATGGGCAATTCGCCTTTCAGTATATGCAGTTCATCAAGCTTGCTTTCAATTTTCTGAAGGTTAACCAGGGAAGTCAGTTTTTCTTCAACGGAAAATTCTTTAACGTGTGCCATATTTATGTTTATAGTTTGGGAGTTGTAGTTTTAAGTTATCCAACAGCGGGATTACCCAAACATCAATCCCGGTTCTGTTTTCTTAAAGATAATGTACCGGGTTGGTTATCACCCCTGTTTTAAGGACGGCAAATGTAGGGAATTTTTTGGCTAAAACCTCCTGTAGCAACGCAATTGTAAACTGTTCGCTTTCGTAATGTCCGATGTCTGCAATCAACATCCTGCCATTGGCATCAAAGAACTCGTGGTACTTCATATCCGCCGTTACATAAGCATCAGCACCTGATGCTAATGCTTTGGAAATCAGAAAACTGCCTGCTCCTCCGCAAATAGCCACTTTTTTTACCGGACGGCCGGTTAGTACCGTATGCCTGATAACCGGAGTACCAAAAGTGCTTTTCAGCAACTGCAAAAACTGCTTTTCATCCATTGCATCTGCCATGTTTCCTATTATCCCGGCACCGATGCCTGAATGGGTATTGGATAGGAATACAACATCATAAGCTACTTCTTCGTAGGGGTGAGCCGCTTTTAAGGTATAAACCAGTTTATTTTCGAGATAAGCCGGAAAAATTACTTCCAGTTTTACCTCTTTTTCATAATGCCTTTTCCCTGGCTCTCCCACATATGGGTCAGCCTGATGACCCGCTTTAAAAGTGCCGGTTCCTTCAGCATTAAAGCTGCATTCACTATAGTTGCCAATGTATCCGCCACCTGCTTCAAAGATGGCATCCCTGACCTGCTCAGCCTTGGCAACCGGTACAAAGGTGAACAGTTTTTTTAGTGTGCCTTCTTTTTCCGAAAGAACTAATTGATTTTGTAACCCCAGCATAGATGCAATTTTCCCATTTACACCACTAAGTACATTATCCAGGTTGGTATGAATTGCATAAACAGCAATATCATTTTTGATGGCGGTGATTACTGTTTGCTCCACATAGTTCTTCCCGTTTATCTTTTTAAGTCCCCCAAAAATGACAGGGTGATGCGCTACAATAAGGTTACACCTTTTGTCAATAGCCTCTTTTACTACCTCCTCTGTTGCATCCAATGAGCAAATGATGCCGGTACAATCCCAGGTTTCGTTACCGGTAATCAGACCTGCATTGTCATAGTGCTCCTGCAGGGAAGGATGAGCTAATGTTTCTAGATAAGAGATGATTGCAGAGATTTTCATGACCGAAAGTTACTGCAATACTCATTTGTATTTAAAAGAGGTTGAAAAACATTGTTTTGGTATTTACAAAACTTTTGTACCTTTTGTGTCCTTCCGGCTCGCTGAATAACTGCCCGTCTGATTTGTTCATTTAAAATTGCTTGACATGTTAAAAAGAACAACTGGCCGCTTGTTGCTTTTATTATTAGTAATAACAGGTTCAGCAGGAACCATTGAAGATAATTCTCTCTCTAAACCGGAACGGAAATATGCTGCCGGGTTAATGAAGGAAACTTTCAAAGAAGCGGTAAAAGCCACCAAAGGATTATCAGAGGCGCAGCTTGATTTTAAAGCTGCTCCTGAGAAATGGTCTGTAAAAGAATGTATCTACCACATGGCAGCAGCGGAAAAATTGTTATGGTCTATGTTTGAGGGTGCCATGAAAACGGCTGCCAATCCCGAAAAGCGTTCCGAAATAAAAGTTACAGATGAGCAACTGGTAAATATGGTGCAGGACAGAACAAAAAAGAACCAGGCGCCGGAGCCCATTCAGCCAAAAAATACAGGGTACAAAAACCTTACGGATGCACTGGCTGATTTTAAAGCTACCAGAACTGAACATATAAAATACATCAGGACTTCTACAGAAGATCTGCGCAACCATGTGGTGCAGATGCCATTTGGCTGGATTGACTGTTACCAGCTTTATATTTTTATTGCTGCTCATAACAAGCGGCATACCCTGCAACTGAATGAGGTGAAAGCGGCTGCGGGATTCCCGAAAGAATGAGCAATGAGTGATGAGTAATGAGTATAAGCGGTAGATGCTTCATGATACCGGCAGCAAATTTAATAAGGCTTATAAGGAAGCCTTTTTATTGGCCGATAATCTGCTCCAACGAAATCAACTTCCCCGAAGTCGTCATCCCCTCCACCACCACACGGAAACGTCTGGTCCGGTCGCTGTTATAGAAACTGACCGGGATTACAGGATTGATATTGTTTACAAAAATATTCGGCCGCCAGTCGATGGTGATGCGGGTATCGGGTTTGGAAAGTAATGACGGGTCGGTTTTGTAGTTGGGAGCATAAAATTCTTTTACAACAGAAAAACCTTTGTAAGTTATCAGGTCACCCCTTGATGAGTTGGTAATGTCAGACCCTTTTTTTGTATAAATCGCCAATGCACCTCCTGCTCCTCCACCAGCCGCACCTACAAATGTGCTGTACACTTTCACCAGTGCTATTTCAGTAGCTGGCAATGTGGCAATAACATTTGCATCGGTTTCAATTTCGTTAAGGTAAAGAGTCATTCCTACTGGCCCCAATGAACTTAATGAAGGACCCTGCCTGTAATACACTTTATAATCTATACCATCATTAGTAACATCCAGACCAGGTACTCTTGACATCAGGTAATCAAATATATTGTTCTCAGAAATGAACTGTTCTGTATTGACAAGATCAAGCGTCTTTTCTGCAAACCCGCTGAACATTCCCCTGGTATATTTTTCATCCAGTTCTTCTGCAGGGCTTTTCTTTCTTACCTTAATTGTTATGCCCTCAAGCATTAAACCATTCGCCTTTAAGATGGCGTCGTAATCTTCCGCCAGTTTTGCCTTCTTATCCGGAGAGACTGCTCTTGTAAAAACAGGCGGCAAATTTCCAGGGATTGTTTTTACCTGAACATTACCCAATGTATCACTTGTCATTTTTACATCAATATACTGACTTCTCCTTCCTCTTATATCGATCAGAAAAATCCGGGCATTTCCGAAAAATAACAATGAATCCAGTTTAAAATTGCCTTGCTTATCTGTTGTAATCAACTGAGAGTTTCTTATCATTCCTTCTGCAGAAATAATTACGATCATCTGCTTCTCTGCAAATGGCCTGTTTGTACCCTGCAGGTTTACCCTTCCTGCAATAGTAATATATGAAGGATCATTGTATGGCAGAGGGCTTTTAATTTTTTGAACCAGTTCTGTCCATTTAAATCTTCTCCAGCCGTTTGTCATCATTACTAAATCCAATGCTGTCTTCACAGAATCATTTTCAGAAGAAAAATACCAGGCCGGATTATGGATATACCCCTTTAGGTCGGAACTAAGCAAGAGATTGGAGACAATAGTTTCTTCCCGCTTAGCAGGTAAACTGTAATCTGCATCTGTAACAGAGACCGACAAACTTCCCTGTACTGTATCCTTCATCATTATTTTAAGATGATTTCTTCCCTTTTCTGCAAAGCTGAGTGTATCAGCTCTGATAACTGCAATTTGTTTGTACTCATTATTATTTACGAAACATAATCTTTCTGCCAGCGGAATACCTTCTTTAGTAAACACAGTAATCTGTAAAATACCGGAGTTTAACTTTTCAGTATTCACTACTCCCTGCATTTCATCTTTTCCTGCAGTAAGCTGCTGTTTGAATACAACATGGTGTTGCATTTGTCCGAGCATGTAAGCAGCATGCATGGATGGATTGGAGTAGTGTTGTTTTATTTCAAAGAAACTACCCTGGGGATGCGGGATCATCGTCAGCACAATACCATTACTCATTGCTTCCGGCAAATACACTTTTTTAGTTCCTGTTTTATCAGAAACAAGAGTAAAATATTTTTCATGTTCTCCCGGGGTAAGTTCAAACATTCCCATTCCGTCATGATAAGTGGTGTAGTTTGCAACCACTTCATTCTTTTCATTACTGATACTACCACTGATGCCTACAGGCAAGCCATTTTCATCTGTTGCTTTAAAAGCAATTGTGTTTGTAAACCCCGTTACCAGGTTTCCACCCTCCGGAAAAAATTCCAGCCTGACTGATTTGTCTCCGGAAATGGAGATGTTGGGGTTAGTTTGTTTTTTACCAAAAATGGAGATGTTTTTCCGGTACTCATACCCGGTTCCATTATTCAGCATGGATGGTGAATAAGCCCGGATAGAATAATTGCCTGCCGGAAGTGAATCGGAGAATTCAATTTGCCCATTAGTAGTGCCCAATACCACCGGAAGTATTTTGCGGCTTACCAAAACAGTTGATTCATTCAATAATTCCACCTGCAAAACGGTACTGATAGTGTCCGGTTGAAAATCCGAAAATAAATAAGCCTTGAACCAGGCTGTTTCTCCGGCGAGATAATTATCACGGTCAAAATGAAGGTACACTTTTTCGATTGGTGACCGCAGGTGCCATTGGGTCAGCAGTTCTTCCGGCTTTTGCGAATGGATGTGGGCCCCAATACCTGAAAGCCCGGCCAGGAGCAGTATTTTAAATTTCATTGCACAAGTGGATAAGTGACTGTGAAATTAAGAGCATAATTGTAAAACACAAAAGATCAGGTGTTAAGAGTGCTCTAATCCTGTTGCACCAACCGTAATTTACCTGTTGGCGAAGCTGTATAATATTCCTATTTTGTGTAACGTTTAACCGGAAATATGAAAAAACTCACCATTATCTTTATTATTGCCATTCTGCTCACCGGCTGTAAAAAAACTATTGAAAAAATTCAGCAGGATCTTGTTATACAGGCTATGACAGATGGCCAGTGGGCAATTACCAGTTTTACCCTGAATGGTACTACCATCACAACTGATTTTACCAATTACAGATTTAAGTATTACAGTAATAAAACTGTAGATGCCATTAACAACGGGAGTGTAGAAAAAACCGGCACATGGGATGGCAATGCCAGCACCATGACCACTTCTGCCAACTTTACCGCAGCCGCTTACCCTTTATCACTGATAAATGGAAACTGGCTGATAACCCGAAATAGCTGGACCTATGTGGAAGCCACACAAACCAGTGGTAGTGATGTAAAAACCATGCGGCTCGATAAACAATGAGTTCCGGATTAAAGCAATAAACTCTTTACTCTGTACCTGCCAGTTAAACATTATGCACTGATTAGCGTCCTACCATCCCGGCAATACCCGTAGTAACTAAATACTGGTAAAAAAGGATAGCAGGGCACTATATTTAAGATATTAGGAATAATTTTTGCTTGAAACCATTTCCCTAATTTAAACCAGCTACCTGTTGAAACGACTATTTTACAATATCTTCCAAAGGTTTATTATCATCTGCCTTTTCATCATTGAAGCCCTGTCTGCCAAAGCACAGCCTGTTGCTAATTTTACGGGTGCACCACTAGCTGGTTGTTCACCACTTATTGTAAACTTTCAGGATCTCTCAACCGGTGGCCCCACTTCATGGAACTGGGATTTTGGAAATGGTAATACTTCCACTCTTCAAAACCCTACAGCGTCTTATTTCACACCTGGTACATATACCGTTACTCTTACTGTAACGAATGCAGGTGGCAACAACAGCCTTGTTCGGACTAATTATGTCACTGTATATGAACCGCCCACTGTTAATTTTTCTGCCAGCGTTACCAGCGGTTGTTTCCCGTTAAGGGTGCAGATGACCGATCTTTCTACTGCAGGGGTGGGTAATACCAATGTAAGCTGGGAATGGGACTTTGGTAACGGCATTACTTCCACGCAACAAAATCCACAGGTAACTTATACCACTGCCGGCGTTTTTAATGTAACCTTAAAAGTTACGAACGACAAAGGCTGTACCAGAACCTTAAGCAGACCATCGTATATAACTGTAACTGCCGGAGTAACTGCAGCGTTTACTCATACACAGCCAACAGTTTGTGGTGCACCGGCTGATATAAGTTTTACCAATACCTCAACCGGTCCGCCTACCCTTACTTATTTATGGGATTTTGGTGATGGAAATTTTTCTGCTGCTACCAGCCCTGTACATACTTACGCAGTCAATGGTACATATATTGTCACCCTGGTAACTTTTAGTTCTGCCGGATGCCAGGATACTATCCGAAGCAGCCCGATAGTAATTGGAGGGTATGCCACTTCCTTTTCGGCACCTGCAAATGCCTGTGTAAATGAAATTATAGCATTCACCAATACATCTGTACCGCTACCGGCCAGTGCCAACTGGACATTTGGTGATGGTGGAACTGCTACCGGGATTCATGCCACACATAGTTATACCACAACGGGAGTATATACAGTATGGCTATACAATACATTTGCTGGCTGCACAGATTCCATATCGCATAATATTACTGTTAATCCAAGACCAGTAGCCGATTTTACTGCTCCGGTGAGAGTAAGCTGTCAGCCGCCACTTACCGTCAACTTTCAGGATCTTTCAACAGGTGGAGCCGTGGGATGGCAATGGGATTTTGGTGACGGTAACACATCCACATTACAAAATCCTGCCCACACCTATACCAATTATGGAAATTTTACTGTTACACTTATTGCTACTAATGGATTTGGCTGCACTGATACTGTTACAAAAACAGATTATATCCGGATACAAAGGGCCACGATAACTATTCCTTCATTACCTGATAGAGGATGCGTGCCGTTTACAATAATACCCACACCGGTAATAACAGCTCTGGATGCCGTCATTTCTTACGATTGGGATTTTGGTGATGGAGGCACATCCACATTACCCGTTCCCACCCATACCTATACTGTGCAGGGAACTTATACTGTGAGGCTGATTATTACCACCAGCACAGGCTGCCGGGATACCCTAATCATGAACAGTGCCGTAAGAGTGGGAACAAAGCCTATAGCTAATTTCTCAGGAACCCCCAACCCCGTATGTGCAACAGATCCTGTACAGTTTACTGATTTATCTGTACCAGCAGATGAATGGCATTGGGATTTTGGAGATGGAACTATTTCTGACCTCCAAAACCCGGTACATAATTTTAATGACACGGGCTATTTTACTATTCGCCTTATTGCAGTGAATAACGGTTGCCCCGATACTATCATACGGCCAAATTATATTTATGTGCTTCCACCCATAGCCCGGTTTATTAATGCAGCAGATTGTGGCAACAGGCTTCGTTTTACGTTCTCAGACCAATCAGTTGCCCCCTTGACCTGGGAATGGGATTTTGGTGATGGCAGCCCCGTTTCAACCATTCAAAACCCTGTACATATTTTCCCTGCCTTAGGCGTATATAATGTAAGACTCATTGTAACAAACGGAGGTTGTGCTGATACCACAGCTCAGGATGTATATGCCCTGGATGAAAGAGCAGATTTTACAGCCAATCAAACCACCCTTTGTAAGATAGGCACTGTAATTTTTACACCAACGGGATTTAATACAACCTATATCCGGAGCTATGACTGGGATTTTGGAGATGGCAATACAATTAGTATGACTACTCCGGGAATAACACATATCTATACCAATTCCGGCACTTATACAGTTACACTCACTATTACAGATGTTAATGGTTGTACTAATACTATTATAAAACCAAATTATATACGCATTAATGGACCTGCAGCAAATTTCACTGCAGCCAATGTCGCCGGATGCACAGGCCTTGTCACTACTTTCAATGATCTTTCCACTACTGATGGCATGAACAATATTACAAACTGGCAATGGCATTTCGGTGATGGGAATATTCAAAATTTCGGTGCGCCCCCGTTTCAGCACACTTACAGTACAACAGGAACATTTTCAGTTAAACTCGTTATTACAGATATGTCCGGTTGTAAAGACAGCATCACTTTAGCTAACCTGATTACTACTACTGACCCCACTCCCAATTTTTCCGTTGATACATTAACATGCCCGGGGGCTATTGTTACATTTACAAATACATCAGTCCCTGCCGGATTATCGAGCTTCTGGGATTTTGGGGATGGAAATACTTCTGCCTTAGCTTCACCCACACACAGCTATGCAGCTACCGGGCTTTACACAATAAAACTCGTGGTACAAGATACAATTGGCTGCGCCGATTCAATAACAAGATTTAATTATATCAGGGTTGATTTACCTGTTCCCAACTTTACAGTAAGCGACTCAGTAACCTCCTGTACGCCGCTTGAAGTACAGTTTACCAACACTTCAACCTTCTATACATCCGTATCCTGGGATTTTGGACCGGGCCAGGGTAATTCAACACTTAATAATCCTATCCATTTTTATTCCGATCCTGGTGTATACCCCGTAAAACTTGTGGTAACCAGCCCCGGTGGTTGTAAAGATTCCATCATTAAAACAATCCGGATATATGATACATCAGGCTCCAGAATCAATTATTCCCCTGTAAATGGCTGCCAGCCACTGACAGTTACTCTCAATACTTTTTCTCCCGGTCCAATGGCATCGTATTTCTGGGACTTTGGTGATGGTTATACCCTGACAACTACAACTCCGGATGCAACTCACCTGTACGCATCATTTGGAAATTTCTTACCTAAAGTGATTATGGAAGATCCTTCCGGATGTTTAATACCATTGCAGGGGCTGGATACTGTTTTTGTAAGCGGGGCAAAAGCAAATTTTGGGGCCGATTCAAACTTCTTTTGCGATTTTGGCATCGTACATTTTACCGACTCCACAACTTTTAATGATCCTATTATCCGATATACATGGAACTTTGGAGACGGAGGGACTTCGGCATTGCAAAACCCTTCGCACCTTTACAATGTTCAGGGATTATATCAAGTACAACTCATAGTAGAAACTCAGCTTGGCTGCATTGATACTATAGAAAAGCCTAATCTTATAAAATTAATTCAACGGCCATTAATAGACATTGCGGGAGATTCGATCATTTGTATAAATTCAACAATTTTACATTCAGGAGTCTTTATCCGGCCAGATACCTCAACGGTAAACTGGCAATGGGTATTTCCTAACGGCAGTACTTATTCTGTACAAAATCCACCTTCGCAAACTTATTCTGTAACCGGAAACTTTATTGTCACCGCCATTGCCACAAACAGCAGCGGTTGCAAAGACACTACGTTGCAAACAATCGTAGTAAATCCTTTGCCCACAGTGACAATGCCAGGGCAAATAACGATACAGGCCGGATTCCCTGTTACCATTCCTGCAAATTATACTCCAAATACAGTTAGCTGGATATGGTCACCATCAGCAGGATTAAGTTGTGCCGATTGTCCCACACCTGATGCAGCACCTAAGCTCAACACTACCTATCAGGTATATTTTACAGATGCTAATAATTGCAGCAATAGCGGAAGTATCCTGATAACTGTACTATGCGGAAAGGGTAACCTGTTTATTCCAAATACATTTTCGCCTAATGGAGATGGAAGTAATGATACATTTTATCCAAGAGGAAAAGGCCTGGCAAGAGTAAAGTTACTCCGCATTTTCAATCGCTGGGGTGAAGTTGTGTTTGAGAAAAAAGATTTTCCGGTGAATGATGCATCTGCGGGCTGGAATGGCAGTTTTAAAGGTCAAAAACCAAAAGCTGATGTTTATGTGTTCCAGGCAGAAGTATTTTGTGATAATGGTGAAATTATCCGTTTTAATGGAAACATTGCCCTGATTTTATAATATGATGATCAGACCGACGATAAAAAAAATTTTTATCCTTTTTATTGCCTGCTTTTCGCAGTTGGGGGCTTTGTGCCAGGATATTCATTTTTCGCAATTTTTTGAAGCTCCTCTATGGAGAAACCCTTCTCTTGCTGGTATCTTCACAGGGGATGTGAGAGTGCAGGCTGTATACAGAGATCAATGGAACAGCGTAACTAATGCCTACCGTACAGGTTCCGTAAATGCTGAATACAAAATGCCAGTTGGTAAAGTGAATGATTTCATTACAATGGGAATGCAAATTCTATATGACAGGGCTGGAACCATTGGCTGGACTTCCACTCATGCACTACCCGCACTGAATTACCATAAGTCACTGAGTGCAGAAAACAACCGCTATCTGTCACTTGGTTTTATGGGCGGTATTGTTCAAAGAAGATTTGACCCATCCAAAATGACTACCAACAGCCAGTATGATAATGGCGGATTGGGTGAAAATTTAACCAACACCAAATACAGTTATCCCGATGGCAGTGTGGGCATGAGTTATAATTCAAACCTGAATTTCAACCCCGAAAATAATTTTTATATAGGAGCCGCTTATCATCATTTCAACAGGCCCAATAATTCTTTTTACAGAAATGCGAATATCGAATTACAACCTAAATGGGTTTTCTCCGGTGGTTTACGTTTTGGTGTGTCCGATTATGCATATATGACTGTGCAAGCAGATTATTCCAGACAGGGGGGCTTCACTGAAACATTAGCTGGCGCTATGTACGGCTTGAAATTGGGGGAAGACCCTGACAAACCTGCCTATACCATTCATGCCGGCGGATTTCTTCGCTGGAATGATGCATTAATCCCGGTTTTAAAACTTGATTATAATCCCTTTTCTGTTGCATTAAGCTATGATGTCAATATCTCCAAACTGAAACCTTCCAGCTACGGACAAGGAGGCTTTGAATTATCTGTTTCTTACACAGGTTTCCTCCAGAGAAATGAAGGTTATTTACTTTGCCCAAAATTTTGATTAGTAACCCACATGAATAGAAATAAAAAGGCTATCTATTTACCTGATTTAAACTCATGCTACTCTTCTTTTGTTTCAAAAACTCCTTTCCATACCAATGCAGCAGCTACCCCGCCTGCAACAGGTGCAACAATAAAAAGCCACAATTGAGTTAATGCCTTGCCTTGTGCAAAAACTGCCGGACCAAAACTACGGGCGGGGTTTACGGATGTTCCTGTAACAGGAATAGCCACCAGGTGAATCAGCACAAGGGTTAACCCAATGGCAAGGCCAGCCATGGCCCCATTACCCCATTTTGAAGTGGTACCGAAAATAACAAACAGAAAAAGAAAAGTTAGTACTGCTTCAGTTATAAAAGCGGAGGTCATATTATAACCACCAAGATATCCTTCACCCCATCCATTTGAGCCAAGTGCCCATTCACCCATTATAAATCCGGGAGATCCTTTCTGAATCAGGTATAATACTCCTGCAGCCAAAACAGCACCGATCAGTTGCCCGATAATATACTGAACGGCCTCACCTGCTTTTATTTTTCCTGCTACCATCATTGAAATAGTAATGGCAGGATTTATATGGCAACCACTGATACCGCCAATCGCATAAGCCATAACCACAACCGCAAGACCAAAAGCAAATGAAATTCCAAGTAAGCCAATTCCTGATGGCCCGGTTACGGATATACCTGATATAACGGCCGCACCACAACCAAAAAGAACCAGGGAAAATGTCCCGATCAATTCTGCTAAAAGCTTTTTCATAAACAAATAGTTTTAGGTGAAAAAAGAGAATTTGGTAACCACTTTTTTAGTGATTGCTTGTTTCTTAGAGGGTATACCGAATATAATAATATTATTCCTATTTAGATACACTACCATTAGTGTTCAGATGGATAGTAAACATGATAAGTGTTTCTAAAAGAACAGCTTTAAAACCCATAATAATGGAATTGCCCGTATGCGATATACTGAGAGGATAAATAATATCCCTGGCTTTAAATAGATCAATACGATGCCAAACAGCCTGCACTAAGCTTACGTTAAAATTTTAGAATTTCATTTTGTAAATCATTGATTAGGAGGCTGTAATTTTCTATCGTATTTTTACGTTGCACAGAAAAAAAAAACGGCCTACTTTTCGGATAATAAAAGTAAATTTGTTTCGTTGAGACGAATTCTACCCATACTATCATTTATTCTCTTGATTACCATCTCTTCTCAGGGTCAGTCTTCCAGACCGAACCCGGGAGGTGATGCAGACAGGATTGTAAAGTTGTATCCAAACCCGGCAACTTCTTATATCACATTTGATTTACAAAACAATTATAGAAAGGGATTGACTGTTCAGGTTTACAATGGTGTATTGGGTAAAAAAATGTACGAAACACAAAATATCCCTGACAAGTTTATTCTGAATCTGGGTAACTATACCCGTGGGATTTACATTTATCACCTTGTTGATGCTACTGGAAAAATTATTGAATCCGGCAAGTTCCAGGTTTCCCGCTAATGTTTTTTTTGATTTTATTGAACCTGAACTATCAGGAATTTGAGATATTGTGTGTTATCCATGCCCCGGATAATGGGATGATCTGCTCCCTGTGTCTGAAAAGTTACTTGTCTTATTTTTCTCCTTGCATCTTTTGCAGCCATATCAATAATCTGAAGAAACAAGTCAGGGTTTACAAGGTTTGTGCAGGAAGATGTTACTAAAAATCCTCCTGGCTTTACCAGTTTCATCCCCCGCAGGTTTATTTCCTTATACCCGGTAATGGCCTTCTGAATAGTTTCCCTGCTTTTTGTAAACGCCGGCGGATCTAACATTACCACATCATATTGTCTCCCTTCTTTTCCCCATTGTTTCAAGACATCAAATGCATTGGCTATTTCAAATCTGCATATACTATCAAGCCTGTTGAGTTCAGCGTTCCTGTTTGCCTGCGCTACAGCGTTCGCCGAAATATCAAGGCCTAATACAGATTTAGCCCCATAATGTGCTGCATAAATTTCAAATGTTCCCGTATAAGTAAAAGCTCCCAACACATCGGCTTCTTTCACAATATGCTGAATAGCCCGCCTGTTATCCTGTTGATCAAGAAAGTAACCGGTTTTTTGTCCATTTTCGATGTCAACATAAAATTTCAGGCCATTCTCATTGATGATGATCTGTGTATCAAAAGGAGCCGATAGAAAACCTTTTTGCTGCGGTAATCCTTCTAACTCTCTTACAGGTACATCGTTTCTTTCAAAAATTCCTTTGGGTTGAAACAGGGCTTCTAGTGCTTTTACAATCGCAGACTTCCATACATCAATTCCTAATGCCAGCGTTTGAATAACAAAATAGTCATTAAATTTATCAATGATCAGTTGTGGTAATGAATCAGCTTCTCCAAAAACTAACCGGCAATTTTCAGTGTACCCAATTTTTTTCCGATACTCCCAGCATTTCCTGATCTGGTCAAAGAAGTATTGTTCATTGATTTCTTCGGCCTTATTCCGTGTAAGCAGCCTTACCAGGATCTGTGATTTCGGGTTAATATATCCTTTGCCAACAAATTTTTTATCGTGAGTGAACACCTCAACTACTTCTCCACCAACCGGATCGCCTTCTGTTTTTTCAACCTCGTTATTGAATATCCAGGGATGGCCATTAACAACCCGGGGTGAAATCTTTCTTTTCAGGTAAACTTTACTCATAAAGCGGCGAAGATAGAAGAAAGACAGAAAAGAGGCTTGTGCTATTGCTTATGGCCGATATTATCCCTTCCCTCAAAACCTCCTGACTTTCAGACTTCCTGATCTGCCCATACAGGTCATTTTGTCCCAAATCCACGGTTGGCAGTATTCTTGACAACCTTACCTTTGCAAACAATTTGTACAAAAATGACAGAAAAAAATATAAAGGAACAGGAAACAACCGTCCCCGGAAACAATTCGGGTATGGATATTAATACCGACGAAAGCCTGAGCGGCACCACTTATCTTAATGACCCTGTAACTGAAGAGTCTGATCTAGAAAAGTTAAAAGCTGAACTGGAAGAGTCAAAAGACAAATTCATCAGGAAAGTGGCTGAGTTCGACAACTTCAAGCGTCGAAGTGCAAAGGAAAGAGTCGACTTGATTCAAACCGCCGGTAAAGATGTAATTACAGATATGCTGGATGTACTGGATGATTGCGACAGAGCCCAAAAACAAATTGAAGCCAGCAGCGAAGCTGCTTCACTTAAAGAAGGGGTAATGCTTGTGTTTAATAAACTCCGTACTACTTTGCAGGCAAAAGGATTAAAGCCCATGCAAACAATGAATGCAGAATTTAATCCGGATTTACATGAAGCAATCACCGAAATACCTGCACCATCTGAAGAATTAAAAGGGAAAGTGATTGATGAAGTGGTAAAAGGGTACTACCTTAATGATAAAATAATCCGTCACGCAAAAGTGGTAGTTGGAAAGTAACCCTGTTGATTTATTAATTGGTTAATACAGCAAATGTCAAAAAGAGATTTTTACGAAATATTAGGAGTTGGTAAAACAGCATCCCCGGATGAAATTAAAAAAGCATACCGTAAGGTGGCTATGCAATACCATCCTGACAGAAACCCGGGTGATAAAGCTGCAGAAGAAAAATTTAAAGAAGCGGCTGAGGCTTATGAAGTGTTGAGTGATGCTGATAAAAAAGCCCAATATGACAGGTACGGACATGCAGGAGTAAGTGGTAATGGTCGTGGTGGTTTTGGCGGTGGCGCCGGTATGAACATGGATGATATTTTCAGCCAGTTCGGTGATATTTTCGGTGATGATCTTTTTGGAAGTTTCTTTGGTGGCGGAGGGCAAAGAGGTGGTCGCGGCGGACAAAAGAGCCGGGGTGTGAGAGGAAGCAATCTCCGAGTCAAACTAAAATTGACTTATGAAGAAATTGCCAAAGGTGTAACTAAAAATATTAAGGTTAAAAAATATGTCCCCTGTTCTACATGTGGTGGCAATGGAGCCAAAGATAAAGGTAGTGTACAGACCTGTAGCACTTGTGGAGGCAGCGGGCAAGTTCGCAGAGTGCAGAATACTTTTTTAGGACAAATGCAGACAGTAACCACCTGCCCGGCATGTAATGGAGAAGGAACTACAGTTACAGCAAAATGTGTCAGTTGTAAAGGAGAAGGCCGTATTTATAGTGAAGACACCGTGAGTATAGATATTCCGGCAGGAGTACAGGAAGGTATGCAGATGAACGTAACCGGTAAAGGAAATGCAGGCGAACGGGGAGGAATGCCGGGTGATTTAATAATTCTGATTGAAGAAGAACCGCATAAAGAATTACATCGTGAAGGATTAAATGTGGCTTATGAATTATATCTTTCTTTTACGGATGCCGTATTCGGAACACAGGTAGAAGTGCCTACTATTGATGGCAGGGCCAAAATCAAAATCCCGGCTGGCACACAAAGTGGAAAAATTTTCCGGCTAAAAGGAAAAGGTTTCCCGGCTGTAAATTCTTATGAGAAAGGAGATCAGCTCATACAGGTAAGTATCTGGACGCCACAACATCTTAGTGCTGAGGAAAAGGCTGTATTAGAGAAACTGAGTCATTCTCCTAATTTCAAACCACATCCTGATAAAAGCGATAAGAATTTTTTTGATAAAATAAAGGAGATCTTTTCCTAATTCTGCCAGCTATTAGCATCTCCTTTTTTCTTCTTTCCTTTTGAATACAAATTTTTTGCCTGCTGAACTATGCTGATAAATTCTTTTTGAAGCAAATCATCTGAACCGGAAGATGACTGAGCAAGTATTAACAAATCATTCCACCCAATATTTTTTACAAATGGTGAATTACGGAGCAAGGAGCCAAACATCACAACTGATGCAGAGAATTGATAGCACTTTTCCATCTCGTCAAACGGTAAAAACTCGAACCAACTGGTATGTGTATAATGACGATGTGTTGTATCTTCCGGATAGCGATATTTTAATCTCACATCCGCCAGCTTGCCCCCGGTAAAATCGTCCTTAATAGCCCCTTTGTTTAATTCTGTTGGGACTATTTCAAACATGGCAATCATAGAATAGCCGGAACCAAGCTCACCACCCTCTATAAGAGCCAAAGAATCTCTCAGGGCACCTACCTTATTGTCAAACCCAATCAAACGATATTCTTTTACATACTCTGGATTGAACTCCACATTCATATTCACATCATCTGCAACCGAATAAAGTGTCTGGCTGAATTCTTTCAATAATACTTTTTCTGCTTCCTTGAAATTATCCAGGTAAGCAAAATTTCCATTACCTTTTTCCGACAGCAGATGAATTTTAGAATCCTTATAGTTTCCCATACCAACACCAAGGCAAGTAAGATAAACACCAGATTCCCGTTGTGCTGTAATCATCTCATCCAATTCTGCTTCTGTTTTCAGGCCTACATTAAAGTCTCCGTCTGTTGCTAATATTACCCTGTTATTCCCCCCCTTTATAAAATGCCTTCTGGCCACAGCATAAGCCAGTTTAATACCAGATTCTCCTGGTGTAGACCCTCCGGGAGTCAGTTCATCGATTGCTTTTAGGATTTTTTCCTTTTCTGCGCCGCTGGTAGTATTCAACATAATCCCTGTAACCCCGCCATAAACAACAATAGCCACAGAATCTTTTTCCCGGAGATTATTTACTAATAACCTGAAAGCAGATTGCAATAAAGGAAGCCGGTTGGGCATGTCCATCGACCCGGATACATCTATCAGGAAAACAAGGTTACTCGGCGGTAATGTGTCAAGGTTTAGTTTTCGGGATGAAAGGTTAATATAGTACAACTGATTGTCCTGGTTCCAGGGGCAATCGCTTAATTTAGTTTTCAGGTGAAAAAGGTCATTACCCTCCGGAGCAGTATAACTGAGGTTAAAGTAATTTACCATCTCTTCTATGCGAACCGCATCAGGAGGAACAAATGAATTCAGGTTTATAAAACGTCGAATATTACTATAAGATGCCCTGTCCACATTCAATGACATACCAGTATTGGGGAATCTTTTAGCACTTACAAATCTGTTCTCCAATAAACTGGCATATGTTTCTTCACCAGTAAACCATTTTTTTTGTTCGTCTCTTCCAAGGTCTTTTGTAATAGAAGAAAGCCGGTCCTTCCTTACATTAGAAGCAGAGGCAGGCACCAGTTTCAATTTTACACTTATATAATTATTCGCATTTACAAGGTATTTTTCCGGACGATACCCCTCCAGAAAAAAACTGAATGTGTCCACAAGGTGATTTGCCACAATACCAAATGTACCGGCAGAACCACTCCTGAATATATACCCTGTCCTGAATTGCTTTATGATTACATTTTGCAAAATGTTGCCTGCTTCATCCTTTACCTCGCCACGAACATAATACTGCTGGGCGCATAAGGAAGAACTGAGGAGCAGATAGATTAATATATGACAAACAGCCTTCAATTGGATACTTTGGCTGATAAAATATAAAAAAAGAAAGACTGGTTTTTTAAAATCATATTAATTGGTAAATCTCTTTTAGATTTCGCCCAAGCCCATCATAGTCAAGTCCATAACCAACCACAAATTTATCAGGTATATCAAATCCAATATAATCAGGTTTGAGAGGATATACGGTGGCGGCCGATTTATGTAACAAGGTCGCAATTTTCATAGATTTTGGTTGCTGGTGTTCCAGTTTAGGAAGAAATTTGTGCAATGTCTTTCCTGTATCCACAATGTCCTCCACTATTATGATTTCTTTCCCGAACAAATCGTCTTCCAGGCCAATTGATGTGACCACATTTCCTGTTGATTTCATCCCCTTATAGGAAGCAAGTTTAATAAAACATATCTCTGCCTCAATTTCAAGATGCTTGAACAAATCTGCTGCAAACATGAATGAACCATTAAGAATAGCAATAAATAATGGCCTTTTACCCGTATAATCCTTATTAATTATATCTGCAAGTTCTTTAATCCGCTTTTGTATAATTTCCTCTGAGAGATACGTTTCAAATGACTTGTCATGTACCTGAATCACCGCCATACGAATTGTTTAAGCGTTAGTTAGTTGCCTGTTTTTCCCTTCCCGAATACAACGAATAATTTTCCTTCACCATCAGTTTCGGCATGGAGGCCGATTTTTTTTGGAGGTTTAATTGCTCACCGGGAGCAGGCCGTTCATTTGCTTTTAACCAGTTATGCTCTAATAAACTTTCCAACCTGATCCCCTGTTTCTGCGCAATATCATGCAGATTCTCCCCTGGCTGAACAATATGAAATTCGCTATCCCCTGTTTTACGTTTTCGTTGTAAATAGATCAATTGATCTTTATCAGATGCCTCTGCTTCCTTGATCTCATTAAACTCAAATAATCTTGCAAGCGGTACATTGTATTGCTGCGCTACAAAAAGAAAAGATGTCCCTTGCCGCAGGTATATCACTCTTGTCTCATTAATTTTAAACTCCCCCTGGGGATAGGCCGCCATATTTGCCTCTTCTTTACTCTCTTTGCTATCTTTATTCTCAAAATTGTTGCTCATCGATTTAACCTCTCCAACTTCTTTAGAGGTTGTATCCTTTTGTGTATTTGCAGCTATTTCATCCTGCGCAACTTTCTTTCCCAAAGCTACAAGAGTGTACTCCTGTAAACCATAATCTTCAACTAACTTTATAAGCACCTGTGGATATTTAGGATTAGTTGCATAGCCGGCTTTTTTGAGACCATTAGCCCATCCTTCATAATCTATTGGCTCCAGCAAAAATAGTGAAGCATAACGTTGACTGTTCTTTAAAAAATTGGAATGATCCCGGTAGGAGTCCTCTGCATTTAGGTATTTTCTAAAACATTCCCCTCTTGCATCGTCATCATGGCTTACTGATTCGCCCGCCCAGTTTGATTTACATTTAATACCAAAATGATTATTAGACTTCAATACAAGCTGGCTTGTTCCTGCCATTGTCTCATGAATACCTTGTGCAAGTTTAATGGAAGCCGGAACGCCTGTTCGCTGCATTTCTGCAATTGCCAAATCTTTGTACGTTGCAACATAATTTCTGATCACCCCGGAATTCTGGGCATTAGAAATCATTGAAGCAGCCAGTAAAAAGAAAATCAATAAAGTCTTGAAATTTTGCATGGAATAGTATGTTATTACAATTTCCGTAACAGGTATAGCCCGTCACGAACGGTTAAAACCACCTTTTCAATATCTTTTCTAGCATTAACAAAATCATTAAATGCCATGATGCCTTTTGCGCTCTTACCTTTCACCTCTTCTTTTAATACCTGGCCGTGAAAAAAGATATTATCTGCTAAAATAAACCCGTTTTTCCGCAACTGGGGAAAAACAAGGTTAAAATATTCGATATAAGCCGGTTTATCCGCATCTATAAACACCAGGTCCCAGGTTTCCGGCAAACCGGGAATTATATCTAACGCTTTACCTGTATGAGATATTATCTGACCACCAAAGGGAGAACGGTCAAAAAAAGATCGGGCTATAAACGCATCAGCCTCCCTCAGTTCTATAGTGTGCAGTTGTCCATTATGTGAAAGGCCCCTGGCAAGGCACAAAGCACTATAGCCGGTAAAGGTACCTATCTCCAGAATCCTTTGTGGCGCAATCATACAGCTGATCATCTCAAGAAGTTTACCCTGTAGGTGACCGCTTACCATATGAAACTCCGGATGATTGGCCAGTGTAAATTCATGCACCTCTTTTAATAATACATCTTCCTCCGAGGTGTACCGTTCAGCATAATACTGTACCAATGGATTGATAAGCTCCAAACATTAAAATTTGCTGCAAAGATAATTCTATACCGCTTGCAACTTTCCTTTTGACTGAGATGGTTTTCCTGAAATAAGCCATAGCCCGAAAAATGTGATTATGCCATTAATAAGGATAAGCTCATTTCCAATTTTATAGCCGTTGAATATTCTAGTGGAAATATCCTGTAAACCAAGCGCTATATGCAATTTAGCTTCATACCATGCCGGGCTACTGAGTATATCGGCTCCCAGCGCCAGAAGCGGAGCAATAATGCAAACAGCCCAGATTAATTTCTTATTCAATTCCCTTTTAGTCAGGATACCGAAGGCAAATAATCCTAATAACGGGCCATATGTAACTCCGGCAAATTTCAGAATGAAATCAATAATGAGCTTATCATTAATCCATTTAAAGATCAGTACCATAATAAAAAATACCAGCGCAAAAGTGAAATGAACTTTGAGCCTGGTTTTTTTCTTTTCTTTCTCCGTACCTCCCCCTTTATTAATAGCGAGAATATCAATACAAAAACAGGAAGTAAGAGATGTAATAGCGCCATCCACACTTGGAAAAAGTGCGGATATCAGTGCAATAATAAAAATAATCCCTATTGTGCCGCTGAAAGCGTCGCTTAATGCTATAGTCGGAAATAAGTCATCGGAAGGAACACTAATCCCCTTTTCGTTTGCATACAGGTATAATACACCCCCAAGAACCAAAAAGAGAAAGTTCACCACCATTAAAACTGTGGTAAACGTCATTATATTTTTCTGAGAATCCTTTAGCGTCTTGACACTGATATTTTTTTGCATCATTTCCTGGTCAAGGCCTGTCATTGCAATTGCTATAAACATCCCTCCGACTATATGCTTCCATACATAAGAACCAGCTTTTACATCCCAGTTGAAAATTTGAGTATAGCCCTTATCCGCCATCATAGATAATGCGCCTCCAAAATCAGTCCCCAGAGCCTTAACGATAACTATAATGCAGGCAATAAGGCCAACCAGCATGCCGGTTGTTTGTAATGTATCTGTATAAATGATAGTCTTGACGCCGCCTTCAAAAGTGTATAACAGTATCAGGAGTAATATTACAAGAGCTGTTATCCAAAAAGGTATTCCAAGTTTATTAAAAATAAAAATCTGTAATACACTAATTACAAGATATAATCTTGCTGTAGCGCCAACCGTCCGTGAAAGTATAAAAAAGAAAGCTCCTGCTTTATGCGCATTTACTCCAAACCTTTTTTCAAGATATGTGTAAATACTTGTCAGGTTCATGCGATAATAAAGCGGAATCAATACAAAGGCAATGACCATATAACCCAACAAGTAGCCTAAAACAACCTGGTAATAAAAAAAATTACTGCTACCTACACCTCCGGGTACACTTACAAATGTGACTCCGGAAAGAGAAGTGCCAATCATACCAAAAGCCACCAGCACCCAATTACTGTTCCGGTTACCGATAAAAAAAGATTCATTATCTGAATTACGGGATGTGTACCATGCCACACCTAATAATAGAAGAAAGTATCCGATAACGAATGTAAAAAGTACAACTGGAGACATAGTGCCGTGTTTCTCTTAATCAATAGTTACTAATGCAAAATAAACATTAATGAATTTTGAAGGTAAACAAAAAAGTTATCCCTTTGCAGTAATAAATGATATATGGCTATAGAATCTCTTGCTGTTTTCTGCGGTTCAAAAAACGGAAGCAATCCAATATTTGCCAGACATGCATCCGAACTGGGGAAACTGATGGCCGAGAAAAGCATCAGGCTTATTTATGGAGGCGGCAGTGCAGGGATCATGGGTATTATTGCAGATAGTGTAATGAAGAATGGCGGAAAAGTAACCGGGATAATTCCAAAGCTGCTATTAGAATGGGAGGTTGAACACCGCGGCATTACAGAATTAATAATATGCGATGATATGCATGAAAGAAAAAGAAAAATATACAGCATATCAGATGCCGCATTGATATTACCAGGCGGGTTTGGCACACTGGATGAATTGTTCGAGATAGTAACGTGGAACCAGCTTACCATCCATGACAAGCACATTTATATTCTGAATTCCGGTGGCTTTTATGACCACCTGATCCAGCATATTGAAAAAATGAAAGCTGAACAGTTTTTGTACGAAGATGCCATAAAAAGGATTTCAATAATTAACGATCCATCTGAACTTGTACAAAATTTCTACCCCCTGATTTAATTTTTCCGGCTTTTCCGTCCGAGATAAAAACTGAATCCTGTTCGAAAAACGGGTAATACTCTTCCGAACTGATCCCGGTACGGCGAATTAATATCATTTAAAGCATCTATCATAATACTGGTATAAAACTGGTTTTCTCCCAGCAGCCTTCTTCCATAACCAATTCCCACTAACATGCTCGGTGCATTGACTGTCACTTTATCAATCACAGTACCATTAAGTTTTTCACTCACTGTTATTTTATTATATTCAAATTGCCCCCCTATAAAAATCTGTTCAATGGGCCATATCCTGACAAACGGGCCACCGCCAAGGGCCAGGTACCTTACTGAATTATCAGCCACCTGGCTTCTTTGTGTTACATAGGTAAAATTTACCGACACCCCTGCATCAATCACCTTATTAATACTATACCCGATTTCCGGATTCAGCCCAATAATAAAACCATTGGAAAATCCCAGATTAATACCTGACCCGATAAATAGATGGTCGGCTTTCCAACCACCTTTTTCTTCCTTTTCCTGCGCAAACAAACAAGGCCCGGTCAGGAAGATTGCAAAAAAGCAAATAAACAGTTTCTTCATATTCTTCATTTTTATTTCAATTATAATTCATCTTGTTCTTTCCAGTCAATCCCAAGCTCATTGATGAGTTTCGCTTTTACAGGCATCTTTAACAACATTGCCAGCAGCATTATGCCGGTAATTGCAAACACAATATATTCTCCTGTCAAAAAAAAGATAATAACAGATAGTAATGCCGCTCCTTCGCAAAGGGCCAGGTATAAAGTGAGAGTAATCCTGTATTGATTTAATTTTTCGTCAAGTGCAGAATTCCCGTTCTTAATAAAACTTACTTTTTTGTTGTAGAGGGATATCGCAACTATTCCGCAGACAATTGCCATGACAGCCGCTACCACTAAAAAAATGTCTGAATACTTCGATTTTTCCTCATCTAAAAGCGGGCCATTCATCTGGTTCAATACCACCACAACTAAAGCGAAAAAAAGCACACCCAGGGAGAGCGCAGCCGTAAGTATCCGCAATACTTTTAGTTTTTCCTTGGGTGTCCCGGTAAAACCTGCTGGTGTTGTCATTTAATAAAATTTATTGCCTGCCCTGAATTTGTACTGGACAATTGAATCTTTCCATAAATTCTATTGCCTGTAAAATTCGCAAAATCATATCCTGTTACAAAGAAAATATAAATGAAGTTAGTACCTGAACGATGGGCACATAGACTCTCTTTTGTTGCCCCTGTAAGTATCTACCACTCCTTGTTTGATGAGTGAAAATTCAAAAGCTCCGTGGGTATTATTATAATTCTTCAGGGAAGAGGTGGTAGCATCGTAGGTAAAAGTAAAAATGAGATCTTTCAATCCTAAGCCCACCATGGGGATCACAGCATCTTTAAACCTGTAATAAGCCCCTGCCATCAGCACTTTTTCACCATCGCCGGATAAATTATAATGAACATTTAAACCTCCTACTATCTCATACGATTTTGCCTGCAATGAAACATAAGCATTCGGATTAATAATTACCATTTCATTCAGCTTAAAACTACCATTAATAAATCCTGTATACCTGACAGGAATCCTGTTATTAACTCCGGCCTGTTCAGTAAAGAATGATTCCTTAGGCTGATTAACATGCATGGCGGAAAAACCAGCATTCAGGTAAATGCTGCTATTGGGAAAATAGGCATAATTCATTCCCACCTGCATATCTGCATAACTGATATTATTATAATCCAGTTTCGGCGCTACAGCAGTCTGATGTGCATCAAAAAACTCACCGTTCCATTGACTTGGGAAGCTGAGATCGGCAGTATTAATCCGTTTGTTGGCCCATCCAACATTAAAGCCAAGACTTACCAGGCTTCCTGCATTGATCATCTGGTGATAAGCTACAGAACCATAAATCTTGGTAGAAGTAAGTACACTGGCACCGGCTACATCTCTCAGTATCACACCGCCCACACCCAACCAACCTGTGTTCTCACTATTCTGCATTAATTGAGCATCACCAAAGGCACTCATTGTTTTGTAAGGATATGCGGTAACTGATGCCCATTGATTCCGGTAGTTTGCACCAAGCCTGTAATCCCCGTCCGGAATAAACCCGGTATTAGCAGGATTAGTAAGCAAAGGAGAATTCATGAATTGAGAAAAATGAAGATCCTGCGTTGATGCCTCCAGTACAACAGCGAAAATGGCCAGCAATACTATTTGTTTTTTCCCTTTCATTTTCAGGTAATCAAGTTACTGATTTATCAGGAAACATTACCTTATCAAAGTAATATCTCCTTTTTTAGTAATTTTTGTACCATCAAAAAATTCAACTGTCAGTGTATACGCATAAACATCCATCGGTTGAAGAGCCCCTTTTACTTTTCCATCCCATCCTTTATTTCTGTCAGTCGTCTCAAATACTTTTTGGCCCCACCTGTTCCATATAGCAAATTGCATTTTTGCAATTCCAAATCCCTTAACCATTACTATGCTGTTTACATCACCACTTTGTGGAGTAAATGCATTGGGCACATCTACTGCCGGCAGTACAAGGCTGCTTACTGTCATGGGAAAAGTATCTGTACATCCTGCCTGGTTATAAGCTACAAGTTTTGCCTGAAAAGTTCCTGTAGCATTATACTGGTGTATTACCGATTGTAATGAACTTACTTCAAGAGAATCTCCGTCCCCGAAAAGCCATTTATACCTGACAGCGTTTAATGACGAATTGGTGAATGTAGTAGGTGTATTTACTATCGGAGGATCTGGTGAAAAGGCTGCCAGAGCAATTGGCACATCAAACACAACTATTGAAAACGTTGCAATATCCTGTCTGTTGCAGGAGCCCGGATTAAATGCAGTAAGTGTTACCGTATATGTTTGTGCTGAACCATAAGTATGTGTAGGATTTTCATCTGTTGAGGTAGCACCATCCCCAAAATTCCATAAGTAAGTTGCAGCACCTGTGGAAGTATTGGTGAACTGAACAGCATCTCCCACACAAGCCGGCGTTATAGCTTCTATACCAGCTTTTACATTCAGTGAAACATCAATTCTTAATGTGGTGTCATCAGGTGAATTACAATAAGTGGAATCATTGAGTAACAGCTTAACAAAATAAGTGCCGGGCCCGGCATATTGGTGAGTAACAGGTCCATCTCCCGTTTTTACCAGTGATGACCCGTCTCCAAAATCCCATACAAAACTTGTATCCTTAAAAGGATGAAGTGCCGGTTCTATTGTAGTATTGGTAAACAGATACTTAAAATCTTCACAGGGATCTTGTCTTGCATATATAAAAGCAGGAGTAGCTTTTGTAATTCCAATTTTAATATTCATGAACGAGCTATCCCGCTGGTTACAGGTACTCGGGTCGATGGCGACTAACATCACACTATGGATTCCGACTGTATTAAATGTCCATTGTGCAGTGGGGGTAGTTGTTGTTAAAGTAGGAGGGTTTCCGGGAACATAATCAAAATACCACTCATAACTTTGTGCATTACCAATTGTATCTGTAAAATCAACAGTTTGTGGCACGCAGCCTGCAGTGTCCCTGATATTACCATCTATTGCAGATTGAACACCGCCAGTTACACCTGAAAGATCCATATTGACTTTGAGCATGGTCAGGTTACACTGTCCGCCATCGGTAGCAGGATTAGAAGTTGACCAGGCTCCTGTTGTTGTAGGATATGATGGTCTTCCATTTATATTACAATTACCGCAAATCGCCTGGTATATTTTACCATTCCGGTCAAAGCGGCTGGTTCCTCCGTCCACATGGTCGCACCCGGTGCCGGGCTGATTATTTTCGCCAAAGAAACTTCCAAACAAGTGAGATGCCGCATCTTTCTTTAATACAAAGAAATACAAGTCCTTTCCATCTGTAGTACTCTTAAATGCATCAGAAGTTACCGGTAACCCAGTTGTACCTGCACTATTGAAACTATTATCCGTACTGAAAAATCCTCCCCAGCCTGATATATATACATTTTCACACCTGTCCACCAGAAATGCGATAGGTGAAATATTGGGAGTTACTGCACTGCTGGAGCCAAAGGCTGTTGAATAAACATATGCTGATAAATCCGGCTGTAATTTGGCAATAAACTGTTTCCCTGCAGTATTATTATAGACAGCATTCTGAATGGGCCAGGATCCTGTAGTTTGCCCCATTATATAAGGAAAACTGTTAGCATCAAACTGTATTCCAAAAATCTGATCTATTCCGTTTGTTCCGATATAAGTGGAACGGATAACAGTAGTCCCGGCGGGATTGATAACAGCAACATAACCATCAATCGTAGGGTTACCGCTATTGAGATGATTAGACGGGCCAATAGTTCCGGCTTGAGTGCCCGGTAATAAATTTGCACTTTCTGTGCCACCTGCCACATATACATTACCTGTTGCCGGATGAATGGAAAGAACATAAGCTGCATCATTACCCGAACCTCCGAGATAGCTTGCAAAAAGTAAGTTG
Source organism: Chitinophagaceae bacterium (assembly GCA_044221225.1). GTDB lineage: Bacteria > Bacteroidota > Bacteroidia > Chitinophagales > Chitinophagaceae > JJ008. The sequence continues at coordinate 30,704 of JBGAPQ010000003.1, read as the reverse complement.
CTCAGATCAGGAGAGAACTTTAATACTACACCATCTTGTGTGCCTCCGCCAAAAGCAGGTTGAAAAAAACCAGTTGTACCGGGGAAATTGCTGGATTGGGTACTTGAAGCCACATACACATTTCCGGCAGCATCAAGAATAACCTCACTGCGCCCATCATCGCCATAATTTCTTTGCAACGAAACCAGGTGACGAACATCGTCTATATTAACACCATCTTTTCCACTTCCTCCGATTTTCCGGGAACCAATTATATTAGTTCCGCTGGCATTTAATTTAGTAACAACAATATCAAAATCAGAGCCGGCCACTGCTCCATTATTAAGTACAGGATAATCTGATGAATTTGTTCTGCCTGCCAAAACCAACTGCCCCTGCGGGTCAACAATCAAACTATGAGGCTGATCTTTTCCATTTCCTCCAATATAAGTAGCATACACACGGTTGGATCCATCAGGAGTTAGTTTCATAATACTTATATCAAATTCACCACCCTGGTAGGTAGTTTCATAAGCACCCGGGGAAACAGGGAAACCTCCACCTGTACCCCCAAATACAATTCCACCTCCAAAGAAACTCTCATCAGGTCCATAAGTAGCAGTAAAACCCCAGTTGTCCGAATGACTACCTGAGAAAGAACAGAAAATAATGGTGGGGTCTATTACCAAAGTACTTGAACGATCATAATCCTTAACATCAAACTTCAAAATATTGCCTGTAACAATATACTTACAGGGTACTTCCTTTCTTCCGGTCATTCCTGCCTGAAAAGTATAGGGAGCAGATTCTTTAAAATCAGCAAGAGAAGTAGATATGAGCAGCTCTTTATTTTTTATTTGTAACTTATTCACTCCTTCATACTTCAGTGCAATCTTTGAAACATCACCACCGGGTTTGATCAGAATATCATATTTTAATGTCCCCCTGTCAGTGTAATAGCGGACATCAACATTAGGGTACACATTCTCCATAGTAATAGCCTGGAAAATGCGGCATTCAGCAGCCCATTTGGAAGGGTTATTTCCTAAAAAATAATTGTTATATGTATGAATGGGTTTTTCAGGTACAATTTTCATAGAATTGGTTGCCCCGATAAAATCTACATTCCATGCATGAGACCGTACCAACAGGTTCTCATCTCTGGCCAGCGTATTTCCGTTGGCACTTAGTCCATGTGTAAACCGTGCCATTGCAGCTACGTCAGCAGGGTTATGCTGCACAACGGTAAACCCGCCGTTGCGTATAAAAAAGTTCCCGTTACTCACATCTCCCTTGTACCTGACACGGCTGTCCCATTGTCCTTTATTCTCGATAAACTCAATATTTCCCTGTGCTGAAATGTTTGAACCAGCAAAAAGAAGGGTGGCAAGAAAAAGAATTCGTTTCAGGGTCACATTATTTTCTTTAAAGTAACCAATTTTTATCAAAAAAAGATTGAAAACTTGTGTTAACAATTGTCTCATGATCGTAGTTTTTTCCCGATCCCTGCAAAGCCCGCCCTGACCGGTTTTTTTCTCTAAGATATTTTACTCCATTGCACCGGGCCTTTCCGGTAGTGAAGGAATTTCTTAAGCTGCAAATTGTCTGCCGAAAGGAGATCAGGGTCATTTTGCAATACCTCCAATGTCATATTTTTCGCTATTTCCAAAATCTGCCTGTCTAAGACTATACTGGCCAGCCTGAAGTTTAAAGCCCCGCTTTGCCGGGTACCCTCTATTTCTCCCGGCCCCCGTAATTCGAGATCCTTTTCAGCAATCTCAAATCCATTATTGGTTGTTGTCATTATCCTGATGCGTTCCCGGGCATCATTTCCCAATTTGGAGCCGGTTAAAAGTACACAATAGCTTTTCTCGGCTCCCCGCCCCACCCTTCCTCTAAGCTGATGAAGCTGTGATAACCCAAATTTCTCTGCACTTTCTATAACCATTACAGTAGCATTGGGTACATTTACCCCCACTTCAATAACCGTGGTAGAAACCATGATCTGGGTATCATGCTCAACAAATCTTTTCATATTTAGTTCTTTCTGGTCAGTTGGTTGTTTACCGTGTACCATACTGATCCAGTATTTTGGTTCAGGAAAGTATGCTTTTACATTTTCGTAACCCTTCATCAGGTTTTCATAATCCAGTTTTGAGCTTTCTTCAATCAACGGAAAAATGATATAAACCTGCCTCCCTTTATCAATTTCATTCCTGATAAAATCCATCACTTTACTGCGATGGGATTCATAACGGTGAACAGTAGTAACGGGTTGCCGTCCGGGTGGTAATTCATCAATCACACTATAATCCAGATCTCCATAAGCTGTCATGGCCAGGGTCCTGGGTATAGGTGTGGCGGTCATCACCAATATATGAGGAGGCACTTCGGCCTTTTGCCAGAGCCTTGCCCGCTGAGCCACACCAAACCGGTGTTGCTCATCTATTATGACAATACCAAGGTTGTTGAACTGTACCACATCTTCAATTACGGCATGGGTGCCAATCAGGATTTTTAATGAGCCGTCCGATAATTCCTGTAATATTTTTTTTCGTTCTGCTGTTTTTGTTGATCCTGTTAGCAGTTTTACAGGTATTCCGATCTTATCCAGCAAGAAACTAATTGTCTGGTAATGCTGTTGCGATAATATCTCTGTTGGTGCCATAAGGCATGCCTGGTAACCATTGTCTGCGGCCAGCAACATTGTCAATACGGCTACTATTGTCTTACCGCTTCCTACATCCCCCTGAAGCAAACGGTTCATTTGTTTGCCCCTTGCTGTGTCTGTCCTTATTTCTTTGAGTACCCTTTTTTGTGCGCCGGTTAATTCAAAAGGGAGATAATTTTTGTAAAATCCATTAAAATATGCTCCTACTTGTTCAAAAATCACCCCTTTGGAAAAGCGATGACGCTGACTTCTGACCAGGTTCATCCGCATTTGTGCCATAAATAGTTCTTCAAACTTTAACCTCTTTACTGCTTCATCATATTCAACCGTTGTCTGCGGGAAATGAATTTGGCGGTAGGCATTATACCGGCTTATCAGTTTTAATTGATTCAATACAGAGGCAGGCAGGTTTTCATCCAAATCCCTGTCTCTGACCAATCCCATAATTAGCCGGGTAAGCTTTCCGATCTGTCTTCCTCCCAGGCCTTTTGATTTCAGTTTTTCTGTGGTTGAATAAACCGGTTCCAGGTAATCTTTGCCCAATTGCTGATCGAGAGTTAATAGCTCCAGTTCAGGATGTACAATTTGTGGTTTACCATTGTAAAAAGTAATTCTTCCAAATACCAGGTAGGATTGCCCTGCCTCAAGTTGTTTTTGTACCCAGTTCAGACCCTGAAACCACGTTAGTTCTAAAAAACCGGAGTTATCTTTTAGCTGCGCCACTAACCTGCGACCAGCTTTTTGACCGATTACTTCAAAACTTACCAATACTCCCGCTATTTGCGCAAAATCTGTTTGCGGCGTTAAATCTGCAATCAGATTCACTTTTGTTCTGTCGATATGCCGGTAAGGAAAATGGTCTAGCAGATCACCAAAAGTAAAAATTCCAAGTTCTTTCTTTAATAAGTCTGCCCGCTGCGGCCCTACACCTTTTAGGTATTCTATCGGGTTTGATAATATTTGCTGGAAAGTGGAGATAATCTTATGTTTCTGACAAAAGTACTGATTCAGTACGCTATACTGATGCAGCAACTTACGCATAACCTGCAGCTATTCTACTATTTGTCGTTTTGATTTTTCCCATAATACCGATTGCCTGCCATTCAGAAATTGGATAAACCCTTTTACCAGGCAATAATTCGTAAATACAAAATAAAATGGGATGCCCAAAAAGCCTGTTTTTTTCCCAGACCTCACCAAAAGCCATCCTGCAAAAGCGAGGATATACAAAAATAATTGCGCCCCCAATGCCAGGTTCAAAAAAGTGTTACCGGGGTTTCTATTCACTAACATAGGATTTGTAAAAAAAACCACAATCAGCAGTAAGGGGCAAACATACCACCGGAGAATTCTTCTTGAAATATATTGAAAGCTCAGTAAAGGATACTTGAAAATATTCAGGCAATTTTTTAAATAACCAGCTACCTGGTAAGCACCTGCTGCTATTCTTACTTTTCTTTTCTGCTCTTCCTTTAATGAATAAGATGCTGCTTCTGTTGCAAAGGCCCCTGGCTCGTAGGCGATCTTGTATCCCTGCAGGCAAACCTGCATCGAAATGGCAAAATCGTCAAGAATGAGGTTATCATCCATTTCTTTAAACAGGTTTGTACGGATAGAATATAATTCGCCTGCAGCACCTACCACTGAATAAAAACCCGCATCAAGCCTTTTCATAAAAGATTCATATTGCCAGTATAACCCCTCTGCTTCACCCACAGCCGCCATCCGGGAATTCAGCAGAATTCTTTTTTCACCTGCCACCCCGCCAACTGATAAATCACTATAACGGGCAATTATTTTTCTGAAACTATTTTCATTCAGCATTGTATTAGCATCACTAAATATCACAAAGGGAGTCTTAACAAATTGCATGGCTCTTTTTACAGCAGCATATTTACCTTTTCTTTCATCCTGGTGAAGCCACAGAATGGAAGTATATTTTTCAAGTATGGTACCCGAATTATCAGTAGTTCCGTCTGTTATAATAATGATTGTAACCTTATCTGCAGGATAATCAACCGACAGAGTGTTTATTATTTTCCGTTCCAATACTTCTTCTTCATTATATGCTGCAATAATTACTGTAATACCTGGTTCTGCAGCACCAGGCATTGCTGGTTTGTGATGAATAAAATTGTACTTTATACCATTCAAAAAGGTCAGTAAAATACCATAGCCTATATAACAATAGAACAAAACAGCAATACTCAGATAAAAAAGTAACAGGTCAGCAGACATTTTATATGTGAAAATTACGATGCATAATTAGCAAATATCCCAAGATAAAGGCTAAATACTGCATATTGTAAGGCTGAAAGAAATTTTTCCATGACACAATAAAATTCCTTTTGCAAAAAAGATGAAAGCTGTCTATTTTGAATCGTAAATCCACTATCAGGAAAATAATTATCTGACCACCAATGAAAAGCCACATTCACCTGTTGCAGTTAGACCTGCTTTTTTCGGATTATAAGTTTGCATTGTTATGTTTTATTACTGCATTTGTGGTAACACTGATTACTATTCCACCCATCATCAGCCTCATACGAAAATACAGGTTATATGATGTACCCAATGCCCGCAAAGAACATTCTTTGCCCATACCAACTATGGGTGGCATTGCAATAGTAGGTGGCATGATGTTGTCGTTAGTGTTATGGTTCCCTTTTAGTAATCAACCCGGTCAGATCAGTTTTTTCTTTTCAGTAATAGTTCTCCTAGCCTTAGGCATAATGGATGATCTGAAAGATTTACCGGCTAAATATAAATTCATTACTCAGTTGGCTCTTGCAGCACTGATAGCCGTATCCGGCATCAGAATCACTTCCTTCGGAGGGCTTTTTGGCATTAATGAACTTCCCTTGACGGCTCAATATACTTTCACCCTGCTGGCGATAGTTGGAATTACAAACGCCTTTAACTTAATCGACGGAATTGATGGGCTTGCCGGTGGCCTGGGGTTTATGAGTCTTATCACCCTTGGAATATTCCTGACCATGAGTGGTGATGTAAATACGGCATTAATAGCTTTTGCGCTGGCAGGAGGAATTCTGGCCTTTTTATATTTCAATTTTAACCCTGCCCGAATTTTTATGGGAGATACCGGTTCATTGGTACTCGGCTTTGTAACAGCCGTATTATCTATTCGCCTGATGCAGGTAAATATAGTTTCGGAGATAACTGTGCTGCCCCACGCTGCTATCTTTGTACTCGGAGTTGTTTTTATTCCTGTTTTTGACACATTACGGGTATTTGCTGTTCGCATATGGAAAGGAAATTCTCCTTTTTCAGCAGACAAAACACATATCCACCATTTGCTTACTAACCAGGGATTCAGTCATGCTTTTGCTTCCAAACTAATTTGTTTTATCCACGGTCTTATTCTGATTGAGAGCTATTGGCTAAAAATGCTAAAACAACAGGAACTGGTATTGCTAATGCTAATAACCTTCATGCTGTTGATAACTGCGTTCATGAAACGACTCGGTAAGTTACTGAGCAAAAAAGAAATACTTAATACAGTAATAAAAGACCACCTGAACTAAATTATAAAAAACACTTTATACCCCCGCCTGTTCATTATTCATTGACCTGTATTTTTTTGGAGACATCCCGATTACAGTCCTGAACCGCTTTGAAAAATAATAAGGATCATCAAAACCCATGCTGAAAGCAATGTCTTTTACTGAACGATTAGTAAAATTCAGTTGTTGACAGGCTTTTTGCATTTTAAGCTGAACAAAATAGTCAATAGGTGCATAGCCGGTCTTTTGTTTAAAGAGATTAGAAAACCGTGATACAGAATAATTGTACAACTTGCTTAATTCCTTCAGGGAAATATTATCGTTGATATGTTCCTGCATGTATAAAATAGCACTGTCCACACAATCGGTTTTTTCAGAGGGCGCAGCCTCGTAATGACGGGAGTTGTACACAAACAAAGTAAGAAACTGGGATAAACACATATTAGCAAATAGCAGGTTATCTATACTATAGCCCAGTTCCAGTGTTTTATAAATTTTGGAAAAAAGCGGAATAATGTCCCCGCTGTTTTTAATGTAATATGGTTTGAAATGTGATTGTATTGCCTGCATTTTATTTAGCTGGGGCAATGATTCCCCTCCGAAATGTATCCAGTAAATGCTCCAGGGGTACTCAGGACTGCTACCATAAGCATGTTCCTTGTTTGGTGGCAGGATAAAAAATTCATTGGGGCCCACTTCATAACGATGTTCTTCGATCTGGTACCAGCCGCGGCCGTCTACACAATAAAAGAGAAAATTCTCTGCCAGCCCCTTTTTCCGGTATGTATAATGATCTTTTGCACGGGGATAATACCCTATTGAACAAATATGGAGGTGCTTTAATAAAGAATTTCCCTGCACCCTTGATTTCAGGATTGTTTTGGGGATTTCAATTCGCTGCCGGCCAGTGCCATACCAGATGTTTTTATGTGACCCTTCCTTGCTTTCCTTCTCTTTCATATTTGCAGCAATATTCCGTATAATGAAGGTAAATTACAGAAAGTTTTTAAAATCAACAGTACCTGACAGTTTGATTCTCCCATTCAATTATTTTCGTCAGATACTATAAAAATATATTCCATGATTGCGGCAAAAAACTTTACCCGGATTTTCCTGTTTTCATTTATATTTTTTTTACTGAATAGAAATCTTCTCCAGGCAAGTATTATTCTTCCTTCCTTTTTTACAGATAATATGGTACTGCAGCAGCAAACTGATGCTGCCATCTGGGGTTGGGCTAAATCAGGAACAACAGTAGCAGTTAGCACATCCTGGAGCAAAAAAAAATACAACACCACCGCCGATGCTTCAGGTAAATGGAAACTGAAAGTGGCTACTCCTGCCGCAGGTGGCCCGTACAGCATAACCATCAGCGATGGTACGCCTGTTACCATTAAAAACATTCTGATAGGTGAAGTGTGGCTCTGCAGCGGCCAGAGCAATATGGAAATGCCAATGAAAGGTTTTAAAGACCAGCCTATACTGAAAAGTAACGACGCCATCTTTAATTCCACCAATAGTAATATCCGCTTATTCACCGTCCCCCGCTCTGTGCAACGTACCCCGCAGGATACCAGCAAAAACTCTGTATGGAAAGCGGCTGAACCAGAAACCGTTTCGAACTTCAGCGCCACTGCCTATTTCTTTGGCAAATTGTTGTATGAGCAGTTGCAGGTACCCATTGGCCTTGTAAATATCAGCTATGGCGGCTCACCTGTAGAAGCATTTATGGATGAAAATACTCTGAAAGCATTTCCAGAAATAAAAATTCCGGCTAAAACAGATACTGCCAAATTGAACAACAAAGTGGCAACTGTTTTGTATAATGGTATGCTAAAGCCATTTCTCGGTTATTCGATTAAAGGCTGCATCTGGTACCAGGGTGAAAGCAACAACGACCGGCCTCAGCAATACGAAGCACTCTTTCCTGCTTTCGTAAGACATATAAGGGAGCAAAGCGAACTGGGTGATTTCCCTTTTTATTTCTGCCAGATTGCACCATACAATTACTACAACCATGCTGCAGTTAATGTAGTAAACAATAACTCAGCCTACCTACGGGATGCACAAAGAAAAGCACAGGCCAAAATACCAAACAGCGGTATGGCAGTGCTGATGGATATTGGTGAAGAGTTCAGCATACACCCGATGGATAAGGCAACAGGCAGTAAGAGGCTTGCCTATATGGCTTTGGCTAAAGCTTATGCGAAAAAAGGGTTTGCTAGCGAAAGTCCGGCCTATGAATCAGTAAGTTTTACCACTAGCATAGCCACAATTAAATTTTCAAATGCTCTAAACGGCTTAACATCCTATGGAAAGGCCTTGCAATATTTTGAAATAGCAGGAAGTAATAAAGTATTCCGGCCAGCCAAAGCAAGTATTTCTGGCGGTAACATCATAGTTTCTTCTCCTGATGTAAAAGAACCAGTGGCTGTACGCTATGCCTTCAAAGATTTTGTAACAGGAGAATTGTTTAGCACAGAAGGATTTCCGGTTAGCAGTTTCAGAACAGATGAGTGGTAGATTTATCTTAAGAATAATTCTACATCTTTCTTCCTTTCTTCTGGTAACACTTTCAACAAAATAACCTTGCCATCTTTCAACTCGGCTTCTACAGTTGTGCTGAAAGGTGCATGCAGTTTAAAGTGCACATCTTTATCTTTTGGCCATGCAGGGAAAAGAAGAATACGTTTATCATTTGTCTGCACCAGCATTTCCTGCATTCCTATCATGCCGCTGCCGCCCCAGTTATGGTCAGGCACCCAGTCGAACCCCGGGCCCCAAAATGCGGGAAACCGTCTGCCGGAATTCTGCATTTTTAGCTTATTAAAATGCCAGGCATCCTCCACCAGGCCCAGCCTTGCTGCCCAGATATTATCCTGCTTCCAACCAACATGGCTTTTAAATTTTTGTACCAAAGTATCATATCGCCATGTATTGATAGCTGTATCCAACCCGGGCTTGCCCACACCATAGATTCCCCATGGAAATACGGTGTACAATTGCGGTGACTCTTCGTTATTCACCCGTTCCCAGCTTTTTGCAGGCGCAATAGTGACATGACCATTGAATGATCGAAAACTAATTGGAGGTATTCTCAATAATAAACCGGTAAGATAATTTGACCTTGCTGAAATAATTGAATCAGTTTTGCTTTTATTCAAAGCACCCTGTCCGTTTTTACCATAATATGAATCATTCAATTGAAATAATTTTATAGAAATTGTATACAAAGCCGCAATTGTAGCAGTAGAATTACAGGCCATCTTAAATGTTTCTGCACCACTGCCCGGATACAATACTAATTGTCCGTTACCATCTAATGACTTTATTCCTCTTTTCGTTGCCATGTATTGATAATGCTCATCAAAGAAACGGAGACAACTTTCAATAAAAGGAATCCTGTCTGAAATATCCCTTCCTGTATATAAAGCTTCATCAAGCATCATCAGGCAGAACTCCAGCACTGTGTCCCATTCATATTCCAGCCATGCATTATACTCTACACCGTTATCAAAATCAGCAGGACGCTTTACTCCATATTCAGCATAGTTAGGCAAGCCATAATTTTCCATTTGTTCAGTGAAGCAGGCCCCGCCGTGATTCCAATACACTTTACTGCGCAGTTCAGCATTTTGCTGAATGCGCAGATAAAAATCAAGCTGGGGCTGTAGTAAATCCCAATCTCCATTTTTAATCATGGGAAAATATACCAGCCGTTGATTTTGCGCTGTATGTACTCCCCCGCCCCAGTTACGGTAGTCAGGAGTAAGGCCTTTGTTTCCTTTATCAGTATGTTTGGGATCAACAGTAAATAATCCACCATTGAATTTTGTCGGCCAGGCTCCTTTAGCATTACAGGCAAGCATATAACGAAAAAGCTGAAAATTTCTTCCCAGTTCCCATGCTATGGAATCTTTCTTTTGCTTGTCAACATAAATAAAACTTCTGCTCCAGAATTGCTGCCACCATTGCTGTGTTTTCGCAAAAACATCCTTGTCTTCTTTGAGGAGCCGCAATAAACCAGATTTCAACATCCATAATGCAGGAACTAATCCTTCCGTAGTTTCACTATATTGTTCGTTGTACAGAGCTAGAAGAAGTTTCTGCTTTTTTTCCGGCTTCTTAGATATAAGCTTCCATCCCTTAAAATCGGTACCCTCATATTCATCATTATATACACCAGCCGTCCTGAAATTCTTACCCCAAAAGTGTCCTCCAAAAACAAGATTCTTTAAAGGATTATACATCTGGCTTTTTACTGAATTAAGCCCTTGTTGCGAAACAGTGGTGTCAAATATTGTCCTGACACCATTATTGTGAAAAAACCGAACTCCGTTTTCCCAAAACTCAATACTATCCTTTGTATATTTTTTATCCTTCGGTGGTGCCCATTTCCAACTATTGGAAAAACTTTCCCGCTTTGTCAGCAGACGGTCTTTGTAACGCCAGTTTTCATACGATGCCTCAACTATAATTCTTTGGCTGGCTGAAATTTCAAAATGCGCCACAGGTTTAAATACATCCACCCAGATTCTGACTGTAGCCTTTACGTCGCTGCTCTCCCCTTTAATAGTGATGTACCCATTTTGTAAGTGAAGTTCCTGCTTAAATATTTTTCCGTCAAAAGGATTGGGAGATAGTTTTATACGAAGCCTGCCAGCCTTCATCAGATTATTATCTTCATTCAATGCACCGCTTTGATTGGCATAAATAAGCAGCTCGTCATTCTCCACCCATACATTCAGCCCAATATCACCACCGCCGCAGGGCATGGATTCTGAAGAATTTTTACTCTGACTATTCCAGATAATATCGTATTCACTCCCATAAGGCTGAACAAAAGCCACTACCGGAGAAAAAACAAACAACAGAAAAGAAAGATGACGCAGCATGATGATTATAGATATAAAATAAAGTAAAAAGCATTATAACAAGGCCCGGTCAAGATGAACGTAGCCACCATCCACATGAATCAGTTGCCCGGTAGTATGACTTGATACAGGCGACAATAGAAAAGCCACCATATTCGCAATCTCTCCGGCAGTAGTCATCCTTTTTTCAAGTGGAATTTTTTCTGTTATGCTTTTCAGTTTCTCTTCGGGGTTAGGCAATGTCTTAATCCATTTTTCATAAAGCGGAGTAAAGCACTCAGCCACAATCACTGCATTTACCCGAATGCCATACTTTAATAATTCCACCGCCCACTCCCTTGTCAATGCATTTCGGGCACCGTTTGATGCAGCATAACCGGAAGTATTGCCCTGTCCTGTTTCTGCTGTTTTAGAACTGATATTAACGACTGGTCCCTTATTTTTTTTCAACTCCGGCAAAGCATAATGCACCATCAGGTAATAGTGCACAGCATTTTTATGATAACTCTCAATAAATTTTTCATAGTTACCACTTTCTAATCCCACTCCGTCATTTACTCCGGCATTATTCACCACTCCGTCAATGCCGCCATATTGTTCGATAACGGCTTTAACTGCCTGTTCCGATTCAGCAGGAACAGATAATTCAGCCTGCACCTGCCCGGCTTTAAGTCCTTTGGCAAGGATAGCATCAACCGCTTTCTGGTTATCTTCCTTGTTTCGGCCAACAATAACCGGTATAGCACCTTCAGCAGCCAATACTTCCGCAATACCCAGTCCAATACCTTTTGCTCCACCTGTAACAATTATTACTTTATTCTGAAGTTGTAAGTTCATTGTTGCTTTCTTTAATCTTTACTGAATGCAATTACACGCTGTTTTGAAATTCCTAATCCGTCAATTCCCAATTCCATCACATCATCCGGTCTGAGATATATTTGCGGATTCAAACCTAACCCCACGCCATGAGGTGTACCCGTGCTGATAATATCACCGGGTAATAAAGTCATAAACCGGCTGACGTAAGAAACCACCTGTGGAATATTAAAAATGAAATCAGAAGTATTTCCATCCTGCATCACTTTTCCATTGAGAGAAAGCCAAAGGCGAAGATTGTGTGGATTTTTCACTTCATCCTTTGTAACCAAATATGGACCAACCGGTGCAAAAGTATCGCAACCTTTTCCTTTGTCCCATGTCCCGCCTTTTTCCAATTGAAATTCTCTTTCGCTGATGTCGTTGTGCAAACAATAACCCGCCACATAATCCATGGCGGCACCTTCCTCAACATAAGAAGCCTTCCTCCCAATTACAATGGCGAGTTCTACCTCCCAGTCAGTTTTAACCGAATCTTTTGGTATCATCACCTCATCAAATGGCCCGCAAAGAGCCGTTGTTGATTTCATGAACACGACTGGTTCAGCCGGAATGGCGGCACCGGTTTCTCTGGCATGACTTGCATAGTTCAACCCAATACACACAATTTTTGAAGGCCTTGCCACCGGCGAATCGAACTGTTCAGGTTTGAGTTCAACTTCAGGCATGCCCGAATTCACCTTAGATACAAAAGCATCAAAGTCATTCTGAAAAAAATATTCATTGAAATCTGTCGCAATAGCTGATGCATCATAGTGTTTCTCGCCAATACAAACTCCTGGCTTCACCACATTACCATCACGAAATCTGAAAAGTTTCATTCGCAGTACTATTTTAATTGTTCAGGGTGATAAAACCACCATCAATATTGTAATTATTACCTGTAATAAAAGAAGACTCATCGCTGCAGAGGTACAAGGCCAGTGTGGCAATTTCATCCGGAGTGCCCATTCGCCCAATAGGCTGAGTCTTCGACAACTTCGAAAACATTTCTTTTTCCTTTCCGGGATAGTTCTTTGCCAGAAAACCATCCACAAACGGGGTATGAACCCTTGCCGGGGATATACAATTGCAGCGGATATTATAATTGAGGTAATCTTTTGCAACACTTATCGTCATCGCATGAATAGCGCCTTTGCTCATACTATAAGCAAACCTGTCGGGGATACCTACCCAGGCTGCGATGGAACAAAGGTTAAGAATAACACCAGCACCTTGTTCCTTCATTTTGGGAATGGCTGCAAACAAACAATTATAAGCACCTTTTACATTTACATTAAACACCTTCTCAAAATCTTCAGAGGGGGTATTTTCGACATTTCCAACATGAGCAATGCCCGCATTATTAATCAAAATATCAATCTGTCCGATTTTGTCCATTGTATCCACTACTTCTTGCTGGTTTGAAATATCGCATACATGAGAAAAGGCCCTTTGCCCGTTTGCCGCTATCTCATTCACCACCACTGAAGCAGAGGCATCATTTACTTCCACAATATGGGCAATGGCTCCTTGCTTTGCGAACAGCAATGCTATTGCTTTCCCGATTCCGCTCCCGCCTCCTGTAATAACAGCTGTTTTTTTATATAAGCTGAGCATAAGAATATTTTTTAACCCTGCAATGTTAACTAACTATTTGCCTTTAATAATAACAACTTTTAAACCCGCGGGGCCATGAGCACCAATTACCAGGCTCTGTTCAATGTCTGCCGTTTTTGAAGGACCAGCAATGAAAACACCAAACCCGGTTTCGTTTATTTTAATTTGCTGAAAAGCATGATGCATGGTAGGAACTATATTTTCTTCATCCACAACAATTATCAATTGCTGTGCGATAAAGGGTAAAATACGGTTTACTATTTCATATTCGCTTACCCAAACAGCACCATTCTCTGCCACAGCTATAGTTCCTCTAATTACAGCAATATCTGCTGATGCCAGCTCTTCTGAAGTTAACAGTGGTAATTTTTCATCATATTTTCCAAGCGTATTTATAGTATGCTTTGCATTGCTCAGTTCTGCAGCGATTATCTTTGCCGCTTCTTCCTGATCAGCGGCCTGCTCCCAGGAGCCTCCAATACTTTCCAATGTTTTCCTGAATTGGCCTGAAAGGTCATCAAAAGAAATAACTGCAGATAAATCAATTGAGGGCAGTTCTGTGGCCGCTGGTTTGCTTTCTTTTACTGCTCTTAATATTTGTTCTCTTGAACTCATTACTTCTTATTTTTCAGATACCAGTCCCTGAAACTTTGTTTAGGCGGCTCTGGCATTTCCCGTTGTTTATACCAGGGGTTCAATTTATTTTTTACTAAAAATGGCAAAGCCCTCATCACCCATCTTGCCATTTTTCCGCTAAACCTGTACAGTCCTGGCCTCGCCAATACAAATGCCATCCCTTTTAGCCCCATCTTCTTTACAACAGCAACATGTCCTTGTATTGCTATTTCCTGCCGCCACTTCCAGAGTTGTTCATGTATATCAATTTTTATCGGGCAAACATTACTGCAGCTTCCGCAAAGTGATGATGCAAAAGGTAAATCAGCAAAGGCTTTAACGTCAAAATTGGGGTTAAGTATTGAACCGATAGGTCCTGCCACCGCAGTATGATAACTATAACCACCACTTCTCCTGTACACCGGGCATGTATTAAAACATGCGGCGCAGCGGATACACTTCAATGAATTTTTGAAGTCAGTTTTTCCCAATATCTTGCTTCTTCCGTTGTCAACTATTACAATATGCAATTGCCGGCCTTGTTTGGGCTTATGAAAATGACTGGAATAAGTAGTAACAGGTTGCCCGGTGGCACTGCGGGCCAGCAAGCGAAGAAATACTGATAAATGTTCCGCAGCCGGAATTAATTTCTCAATCCCCATGCTGGCAATATGCACTTTGGCCGAATGGGTACCCATATCCGCATTCCCCTCATTCGTACAAACAACGACCCCGCCTGTTTCTGCAACAGCAAAATTTACCCCGGTGATAGCCAGTTCTGCTGTTATAAATTTTTCCCTGAGGTGTACCCTTGCAGCTTGTGTCAGATATTGAGGGTCGTTATTCCCCTTTTCAGTGTTCAGGTGTTCATGAAAAGTATCACTTACGTCTTTCTTTTTCAGATGTATAGCGGGTAATACAATATGGCTGGGTGGTTCGTTACGAAACTGAACAATTCTCTCGCCAAGGTCCGTATCCACCACTTCAATTCCCTGTTGAGAGAGATAATGGTTTAAATGGCACTCTTCCGTAAGCATACTCTTACTCTTTACAATCCGGGTGATTCTATTTTCTTTTATAATCGAATGAATAATCCGGTTATGCTCTTCCGCATCGGCAGCCCAATGGACCCTGGCTCCGTTGGCAAGAGCATTTTTTTCAAATACTTCTAAATAGTGGTCAAGATTTGATAAAGTATGATTTTTAATTTGTGAAGCCCATTCTCTCAACTGCTCCCATTCAGGAAGGCCATGTGCTGCTTTGTCCCTTTTTTGCCGAACAAACCAAAGGGTTTCATCATGCCAGTCGGTACGGGGGACGTCTTTAATAAACTCCCTGGCTAAGGTTGCATGTTTTTTCATAAAGCACCTCCTGCATTTAATATCTCTGCAATATGAATTGTTTTAATCTTGCTTCCCTGCCTTTTCAGTATTCCTTCCATGTGCATCAGACAGCTTACATCTACACCAGTTATATAATCAATCTCATTGGCTGCATGTTGCTTTATTCTATCCTGCCCCATTTTTACACTCACAGCTTCTTCAAATACACAGAATGTACCGCCAAAGCCACAGCATTCATCAGTACGAACAGGTTTCAATACCTTCACTCCTTTTACCATGCTGAGTAAGTGTTCGGGTTTCGAAAATGCCGGTAACATTCTTTCACTCATAGAAGACAATCTCAGTCCCCTTTGACCATGACAACTGTTATGCAACCCTACACGAAATGGAAATAATGCATTGATGCGTTCAACTTTCAATATATCAACAAGGAATTCAGTAAGTTCAAATATATTTTCCCTGATTTTGAGCGCAGCTTCTTTATTGGTATCATCATGCAGGTGTTCTTTTACATGCAACACACAACTGCCGGATGGCCCCACGATGTAATCATAACCGGTAAAATTTTTTACAAAATTCCTGTCGCATCCTTCAGACAAAGCAGCAAAGCCACTATTAGCCATAGGCTGACCGCAGCAGGTCTGATTTAACGGGAGCTCAACCTTACAACCCAATTTTGTAAGTAATTGCAGCGTTGCAATACCCACACCAGGATAAAACTGGTCTATATAACATGGGATAAATAAAGCGACTTTCATAACTAGTATTCAATTACATCACGATACAATTTCAGATCGATGATGTCTGCAGGAAATGATTGGGAATTCCAGTGTTTATGCATGACCATGGCGGCGCCTAATGATGATGCCTGTGCCACCGTGGCGGCAAATACTTCTATTTCCGGAAACGCATCTGCCAGCAAATGCATATAAATTGAGTTTTTACTAAATCCCCCGTCTACAAATATTCTTTTTACAGCAGTTCCTTTTAAGGCGATACCAGTACTCCTAACCTGTTGCTCCATAATATCGGCGATTAGCTGGTGATACGCCTCATCATAATTTTTATAAACTGAAAGTTTCCTTTTGAAAAACCCTGATTCACCTATCATTACCGTCTCACCTGTTGTATGCATTGATTTATACGCCGGCATGAATTTCTTCATCAATAATTTATCCGCTTTTACTCTTTTATAATAGTTGACTTCCGTAAGAAAATGGGACGCCAGTCTCTTTACCTGCTGTTCATGTTCATTGCCTGCGAATAAGCGGGATGCTTTTACAGGATTACCTTTATACGAAAGGTAACACAGGCAATCATTATGCAATTCATAATCGGTAAGAACGCTGTGGTTAAACGGATTGAGAGTGATACACCATGTACCGGTAGATAATAAAATAAATGGTTCTGAAAATGCAGTAAGGTAAGGAACAAGTGCAGCAGAGCTATCGTGCAATCCAATGCCAACCGGGATTGAATTTTCTGCAAATCCGGCAATTTCACTTATATCTTTAAGAGGCGGAAATTTTTCTGCAATCTGTTCCCTCAGTACCCATTCGTGGTATTTATTCTTCTGAAAATGCCAAAGATTGGTATGGCAACCTATACTCGTTATATCTGCATTAAAAGTGCCTGATAAAACAAAGCTTAGATACTGAGGCAAATGCAAAGCATATTTAACCCTGGTGAATACTTCAGGCTTCTCATACTTAAGCCGGTAAATCTGCATACCGGAATTAAGGTTTCCTAACACCGGCGAAGCAGTTTGTTTGGCCACCATACTCTCTCCTCCATATGTTTCATAGAACTGCTTCTGTAATTTCAGCGGGTAGGGTTTCAGGTAATTATACAAGGGTAATAAAACCTTACCAGTACTATCCGTATAAACAAAACTGGCTCCATACGCTGAGAAGTTTACCCCTTTTACAACAAATCTCTCATTAGAAAGCACAGCCTGAAATGAATCTTTAAGCCAACCCGTCAATGCATTTATATCTTCACAGGGGAAACCATCTTCATCTGTTATTTCGTTCATCGTACTGGTTTCTTCATGTACCACTTCATACTTCTCGTTAAAGAGCAGCAGCTTCTTATTTGTTTTGCCCACATCGAAGATTGCTATGACGGGAATTTTTTCCATCAGAGTCCTGTTGCAATAGTACTACTGCCTCTTTCTCTTGTTAATTGTTCTCTTATTTTTTCTTCCCTGTAAAATTGCAGCGGGTTTATGGCGCCGCCTCTTCTTAGCCTTGCTTCAGCTACCAGACTTCTCACATCGGTATGAAAAGTATTTTTGAGAATTTCCTGTGCTGCAACTACATCATTGGCATCCTGTGCCGCATTCAGCTTATTCCTGTCTGTCAGCAAGGCATGAGCATACGCCATCATAATCGCTTCTACGGACTGAAGCAAATCTTCCAGTGGATCTTTTACATTATGTGATGCATCAATCATCCAGCCAAGATCTTTGGCGTGGTTCATACCACGGGCATCCATTCCCTCCACCAGTTCATTAAAAATTAAAAATAACTGGTATGGCTTAATGCTTCCAACTGTTAAATCATCATCGCCATATTTACTATCGTTAAAATGGAAACCGGCCAGTTTGCCTTCCATTAATAATAAAGAAACAATCTGTTCAATATTCGCATTGGGCAAATGGTGACCAAGATCTACCAAAGTGTATGCCTTAGTGCCCAATTTGTTTGCATAGAGTAATGACTGGCCCCAGTCTCCTACCGTCATTGAATAGAAATTAGGTTCGAATGCTTTGTACTCTACAAACATTTTCCAGTTATCAGGCAGCGCCGCATAAATTTCCTTCAGGCTTTCTAATGTATTCTGAAAAGCTTTCCTGAAATTCAATTGGCCGGGAAAACAACTACCGTCAGCCAGCCATACGGTTAACGACTCAGAACCAAGTTTCACACCATGCTTTATCACATCAATGTTGTGCTCAATGGCCTGTTTGCGGATAGCTTTGTTTACATTCTGTAATGAACCAAACTTATAAGTAAGTGGCTGACCTGGCTGATCCTGGAAAGTATTGGAATTAACGGCGTCAAATCTTAGTCCCAATTCATCAGCTAATTTTTTTATGGCGGCATAATCTTTAGGAATATCCCACGGGATGTGTAAAGAAATAGCTCCGCTAGAACGGTTCAATGCATGAAGTAATCCCACATCTTCCATCTTTTGTTCGAGAGTGCCCGGCTCACCGGGACCCGGGAAACGGCCAAAACGAGTGCCACCTGTACCCAATGCCCAGGAAGGAATGGCCACCTGGAATTCTATCAGCTTCTCAATAATTGCATCAGCATTTTCAACCTCTGTTCTGATAAAAGAAAAACGTTGCTGGTGCTGCTGTAAATATTTATCGTTATGTAAAGCAACATCTTGTTTATCTATTCTCATAAAATCAATTATTATCCTAAGTTATTACTCATTCATCTTATCAAATAAAACCGAATTACCTGTAAAAACCCATTGCCACTCCACCATCCACATTCAGAGCATTTCCTGTTGATTTATTCAACAGTCCGCCTACAAATGCAAAACAGGCATTAGCTATATCTTCAGGCAAAATAATTTCGTTGAGCAATGTCCGCTTTGCATAATAAGCCGGCAGTTCATCAACTGTTATTCCATATGCTTTGGCACGGCCTTCGGCCCAGCCACCTGCCCAAATATTTGAATCGGCTATTACAGCATCAGGATTCACCGTATTCACTCTTATTTTATCCGCACCTGTTTCTGCCGCCATTAATCTGGTTAAATGTGCCTGCGCAGCTTTTGCGCTGCCATATCCGGGATTGTTTGGTCCGGCCACCACTGCATTTTTAGAAACAATATTCACTACATCTCCGCCAAAACCTTGTTTACGCATTACTTCAATCCCTTTCTTTGAAACAAGAAACTGGCCTTTTACCAAAATATCATAGAGCCTGTCCCAATCTTCAATGGTATGTTCTGCTATTGATTTTGAGATACTGATTCCGGCATTGTTAATCACTATATCCACTCCCCCAAAAGCCAAAGCTGTTGCCTCAACTGCCTCATCAATACTGGCCGCATCCGTAACATTCAGTAATGTACTGCTTACGGGATCTTTCCCAAACTGTTTAATAAACTCCTCTTTGGTAGATTCCAGTCTCTCGCTGTTAATATCATTTATTACTACACAAGCTCCTTCTTCAGCAAATTTCTTAGCAATAGCTTTACCAATGCCCCCGGCACTGCCGGTAATTAAAGCCACCCGGCCACTTAGTGGCTTTGGTTTTGGCATACGTTGCAATTTAGCTTCTTCTAACAGCCAGTATTCAATATCAAAGGCCTCCTGTCTTGGTAATGAAGTGTATTCAGATACTGCTTCTGCGCCACGCATTACGTTAATTGCGTTGATATAAAACTCAGCAGCCACTCTTGCAGTTTGTTTATCTTTTGCAAAAGTGAACATTCCCACGCCGGGGTATAGTATTACCACCGGGTTTGCATCCCTGATTGCAGGACTGTTGGAATGCTTGCAGGTATTATAGTATTCTGCATACATTTTTCTGTATGCTTCAAATTGTGGTTTCAGTTTTTCCTTTACTTCGTTTACATCAGTAATGTCGTCAGCGGCAGTAAGGTTAAGAACCAGGGGAGATATTTTAGTACGAAGAAAATGATCAGGACAGCTTGTACCCAATGGCGCCAGCCTGTCAAGATCGTTTGAATTGATGAACTGCAATACTCTTTCATCATCTGTAAAATGTCCGATCATCCTGGCCCCCCTGCCCCCCGCCGGGGGGCTTTGGGTTCCCGATGAATTGAGATTGCCGATATATGCACTGGAGCAAAATCCCCGTAAAACAGGCGCAAGGCTTGCTGCTTTTTTAAGTCTTTCTTCTTTGGGCAAAGAGTTTATTTTTTGACCGGTGAAGATTTCTCCCTTCTTGCCATAATTATCTTCCAGGTATTGGGCACAACGTTCTATCACTTCCAGAGTGTTCATGTAGCTTTCATAGGCAGTGTCGCCCCATGTAAATAATCCATGCGAGCCAAGCATTATTCCGCGAATACCCGGGTTTTCATCCAGGCATTGTTTTAGTTTTAATCCCAAATCAAAACCGGGACGCTGCCAATCCACCCAGCCAATAGTCCCGTTAAATAAATCCCTCGTAATCTTCTGACCATCTTTTGCAGCAGCAATAGCGATTGCCGCATCCGGGTGCAAATGGTCTATGTGTTTAAATGGAAGGAACCCATGCAGCGGTGTGTCAATTGATGGCGCCTTTGAGGCCAAATCATAAATACAATGATTGAACAACTCCACCATTTCGTCTTCAAACTGAATGCCTCTGTACACATTTTTCAGGCTGCGCAGCCTGTCCACATACAAAGCAGCGAGGCCATTCCGCTTCATAGAACCCAAATCGCCACCACTTCCTTTAATCCACATCACTTCTGTTTCTTTTCCTGTAAGCGGGTCTTTTGCGATGGCTTTACAGGAGGTATTGCCGCCACCATAGTTAGTTAACCGGAGATCGGCACCCAGTAAGTTAGACCGATATACTAATAAAGCCACTTCATCACCTGCCATGGATGCAGCCTTCGCTTCGTCCCACAAATAACTTACATACTTAAAATTGGTTGTTGCTACTGACATATGTTATAGCTTTTTCATTTTTTGATTTTTCATGCAGGCTGTTGCCCCGGCCTACCAGTAACACTGACAGAATAATTGTGGCAATACCTATTGCAATAATTGTTTTTGTTCTTTGAGAAACCCCTTTCCATTCTTTCAGCACCAATCCCCACATATTGGCCACGAGAATAATAAATGCCATGTGTAAAATCCATGAACTTGGGCCATTTCCTAATTTACTTTCACCCATACCGTAGAAGAAAAACTGCAGAAACCAGGCCGTACCTGCAATAGCTGAAAAAAGATAGTTCTTAAACAAGGGGGTTTTCTTATTGGCATAATCCCCAAATGATTTATTCCGGGCATTCAAAATCATACACCAGATAAAATTAGTTGTAAGGCCGCCCCATAAGAGAACAACATAAATCACATTATTCCGGTATAGAAATTCACCATCACCGGGGTTAGCAGCCTTCCATGCATCATTTGCTACACCAGCAAGCGGTTGACCTGCTTCCAGCCCAAAATTAAAACAGGCACTGAGTACCCCGGATACAATGGAAACAAACATACCCAGGCCGAATTTATACTCTTGCTTTGTTTCTGTATCCAGATTTAAAGCATGGGGATCCGGGGCAGGAACAGTACAAAGTTGCTTTTCCTTCATCATACCGGCCTTACCAGAAATAACAATACCAACAATACAGAGTAGTAATCCTGCAAGAATGGTAAGTCCCCATTGTGAGCTTGCCATTTCACTAAAAGTATCCTTGCCTGCAACCGGGAAGAAATCATAATAAATAGAGGGTATCAGCGCACCAAATACCATGCATAAACCAAGAATGATACTGCTGCCAAGAGAAACACCAAGGTATCTTACTCCAAGTCCGTAGGTAAGCCCGCCTATACCCCACAGTACTCCAAACAGATAGGTAATACCTAAAGTGGAACCAGCAGCCCCGCTAATCATAGCACCAAAACCGGGAATAGTAAGCCAGGCAGCCAATGGGGGAACAATAAGCCATGAAAATAATCCGCCTACAATCCAATAACTTTCCCAACTCCAGCCTTTTACTTTTTTATAAGGGATATAAAAGCTACCAGAAGCAAAGCCGCCAAGGAAGTGAAAAATAACACCAAGAATTACATTCATAAAGGATTTTTCAATTTGTCAAGCAATCAAAATGCGTAATAGTAAAACTATGAATTACAGATAGTCCCCCGTCATGCCCTGTCATGCTTTATTTTTGATACATATGGGTAAAACAGCTCATAA
The DNA here is from genome assembly GCA_044221225.1 of Chitinophagaceae bacterium. Taxonomy (GTDB): domain Bacteria; phylum Bacteroidota; class Bacteroidia; order Chitinophagales; family Chitinophagaceae; genus JJ008. The sequence goes on along the minus strand of JBGAPQ010000003.1, from coordinate 8,321 downwards.
TAGGGAAATAAATTTTACTTTCAAACCTCGATTGCCTGAACCGGTAAGAACCTGCCCGGATGCTAAAAAAAATTGTGCCGGATCGGCCGGTTTTAAAAGGACTGACAGATGAAAAAGAACATTCTCTTTCAATACATTCACATAGACTACCTTTCTGCCACGCCAAAATACATGCAGTTGGCCAACTCGGTAATTAAAGCTATCAGCGAGGAAAAAATTGCCCAGGATGACCTGCTTCCTTCCATTAATGAACTAAGTTTTGAATTTGAGATTTCCCGGGATACAGCGGAAAAAGGGTATAAATACCTGAAACAAATAGGAGTATTAGGGTCTGTGCCAGGGAAGGGATATTATGTAAAATCCACAGAAGTGGAACAACCGCTTAAGATTTTCCTGCTTTTTAATAAACTGGGTGCCCACAAAAAAATAGTGTACGATTCATTTGTAAATGCGCTGGGAGGAATGGCTCTGATAGACTTTTACATTTATAACAATGATTTTTCCCTGTTTAAGAAACTAATACAAAGCCACAAAAAAGAATATACACATTATGTCATCATACCCCACTTCCTGGAGGGTGGCGAAGGCGCTTATGACATTATTAACCAGCTTCCTGCTGAGAAATTACTGATAATGGATAAACTTATACCCGGTATAAAAGGAAACTATGCCGCTGTGTATGAGAATTTCGAAAAAGATCTCCATGATGCACTGGAACAACTAAAAGACCAGCTCAGCAAGTATCATACAATTAAAATCATTTTCCCTGAAGATACTTATCACCCGGAAGAAATACTGAAGGGTTTTACCAAATTCTGCCGGCAGTATGCCTTTAACTACCGGGTAGTACATGATATTTCACGGGAACCTATTAAAGAAGGAGAAGTATTTATTAATCTGATGGAAGAAGACCTGGTTACACTGATTGAAAAAATTCTTGTTACTAAACTAAAAGTTGGTAAACATGTGGGTGTGATATCCTATAATGAAACACCCCTAAAAAAAATAATCCTGAACGGAATAACAACTATTTCCACTGATTTTGAATTTATGGGTAAAAAAGCTGCGGAACTCCTGTTAACAGGATCATCGGAACATATCGAGATACCCTTTTACGTAACGCAGCGATGTTCTCTTTAAGCACCCAGCTATTTCTCACCGGCTGATTATCGATACCTTTCCTATCAATCCTGCCGGAAGCAATGGTTTATCTTTGAGACGAAACGGGGCATTGGTCCAGTTGATTCTTTCTTCTGAAGGTAACAACTGATCTCCGATTAGCCGGTTATGCCAGGTATTGGTAACGGCAATTTCAATTTGGTTATTTCCTGCTTTGACAATTTTTGATATGTTTAATTTGTATGGTCTTGTCCAAAGTGTACCTGCCTCTATACCGTTTATTTTAACTGTAGCAATATTGAAAACCGAATCGATTTCTAACCACATATTTTTTTCCAGCTTATTTGGCGCTATAGAAACATTCGTTTTATAAATTATCGTACCTGAATAAAATTTAATGGCCGTATCAGCATATGAAGTCCAGCTTTTTAAATAATTCAGATTCGTTATAGAATCCGGGCTATTGCCATTTCTATTAAAAACCAGTTGCCATTTATTCAAATTACGCTGCTCAGTTACTCCTTCCCATTTTTCTACTGCTGTTACATTTGTTTGCGGAGTATTGGTAAATACCAGAAAAAAAGATTGTCCGGCCATTAAATTATGCACCACTTCAATTTTTCCATTTACCTTTTTCCAGGAAAAGGCTTCTGCTTTTTTACCAGTTACCGCATCCCATATTGCCGGGTACCCTTGTTGAAGATTGAATTTTGCATAGAAAGTAATATCTCTCTGCTGTTGGTTGGATATAAAATAAATATCTTCTGTTGCTGTTTTCCGATGCGTCCATGCAATTGCATTTGCTGCATCAATGATCTCCACATCTTTTTCCAAACCCAACCTGGCAAATGATGCATCCGTATATGGAGCCAATACCACTTTTCCTTTTTTATTACCCGGTTTCATCAACTCTTTCAACGTTTCTTTTACTTTATCTTTTTTACCCTTTAAACCGACTTCATTTTGAATGTTTTTACCTACTATAACAGTTGCCCCATCTTTTACTAATTGTGCTATTTTTTTTACAACCGGCAATGATATCAAACTGCCATCAGGGTTCATTCTGTGCTTATCAGGAAATACTAATATTTTATAACTGGCTCCTCCTGATGTTATTACCCGTCCATTTTTAACTTTCATCTGCATCAGCACATCCGGGTTGAAAGAATCATAAGCATACCCGTTCAATGGATCTATCCAGGCCTCCGGCTTGTATGTATTAGCTGAATTAGTAACCCCATCTGGTATTTCCTGCAAAGGTTGTCCGGCATTTTCTATTCTTTTTCTTTCCGTCTCTGTTTTCTTTTTACCAAAAATTCCGGGTAAAACATGAATCAGTTTATCTGGCAAAAGGGCCCGGTTTGGTAATTGCTCACCTGTAAATACTGCGATATCAGTAATAGGTTCGCCCAATTGCAATAAGGCCTGGCAACGAGTCAGGTAGTCTACCCATACTTTACTTTGTCTGAACCAGGTATTATTCCGTTGAAAAAAAATACCAACGTCATTCAATGATATTCCAGGTTTCTTATCCATCCAGGGATTATGCATAAATACATGCATTACCAGTTTATTAATACCCAGGGCAAAATTTCTGTCACCAATTACTTTTAAATTTCCAGGATGCTCTGCCCAGTTCATGCGAACAGAAGTAAATGCTTCCGCCATAATTATTTTTTTCCCGTAAATATGAGCCCCGCTTATGGCGTCCAGCATGTCATTGGGCTTATCATGGGTCGGGCTGTTGAGCCAGAATTCACCCATAGGTAAATCTACATTCTTAAAATGAAGCATGCCGTCACTCATCATAGTCGGCGCCACGCATTCCGAACTAAAATGACTACCTTTTTTATGTGCCAGTTCATTCAGTGTTTTATAAAAAACATCATTTACTAATTCTGCAATTGTCTTTCGCACATCATGTAATACTTTTTCGGATGTAGTTATATCCTGGACCGGGACTCCTGTCATCACAAGCAGCCATGGCATTAAATCATATCCTCTTCTCCTTTTAAACTCTGAAGGAAAATTTTTGCTCCAGTTCTGACTGCCCGCTTCCCAACTGTCAATATGCAGCACTTTTAGTACTTCTTTTGCCAGGAAAGAATCAGTTTTTTCAAATGCTTTTGCATACCAGTTATTAAATTGAAGTGTTGTAGCTTCTTTACTGAATTTATCAGATTCCAGCCCAAGTCCTGCACCACCTGTATAATTAGTATGCCCGTTGGATGTATGTCCAATCCGCACAACAATCCAATTTCCTGCTGAAGGAGGCTGCCAGTTAAGATTGCCGTCTTTATCCATTCTTCCTGTCAGAGGGATAATATTCTTCCGGGGAACTATAAGATGCCCGGGTATTTGTTCTGTCGCTGTTCCTTTACTTATCCGCCAGACAGAGCCATTCTTCGATTCATATTGATGGATAACCGGCTCATCAGACATGTAAATACCCTGAACTTTTAGAACAGGTTTCCATTTTGCTGCGTCCAGGTCTTCGGCTCCGGGTTCCGAACCGTTTACATCATAACTAAACCGGAAAAAAGGGGCAGTAATTTCAGGAACAGAAAATGTAATATCCTCATCACCATCCTGCCATCCATGCCGCGGCGGATCAAATTGGACAACAGTCCTGAAATTGACTCCGTCGTTACTTGCCTGCATTATTAAACGAAGTGCCTGGTAATTATTCCCGGCCGTCCGCACTCTGACTGAACGACAAGTAAATGGCCTGGGATATTTGTATTGTATCCAGCAAGAAGAATCGCAACGAAAAGTTTCTTCCTTTTCATTTTCAAATGAAAGAAAACTTGCTCTTGAAGCATTGCTCGTAGTAACAGCAGGAATAAGAACCATTTCCTCAAAGGCTTTGCTGCAGTTAGCCGGATAGGCAAATACGGCAATATCTTTATAGTAACCCTCCTTCTTGTCAGGTTCAGCAAGCTGAATCATTTCGCTCTGTCCACCCTTTACAAATGTTTTTGACCAGGTAAGCTTTTGCATAGAAAGTTCGGGAGTAATCCAGGGACCACCTGCCAGTTCAAACCCATCGCAGGCATTCATTCCAATCTGCAACCCCAATCTCTTTGCTTCCTGCATGGCAAATTTTACCATAGCCCACCACCCGGGAGTCAATGTTCTTATTTGCGGTTGAAATGGAATTGCCGATGAAGTATCTCTTATTGACATTAAGTAAGCACCACCAATACCCACTTCTTTCATCGCTTCTAAATCGGCAGTAATGCCTTCTTTACTTACAGCACCGTGTAGCCAGTACCAAAATACCCAGGGCTTGGCAGATTGTGGTGGGTTTTTAAAAATATTTTCAATATCAACTTTTTGAGCAATGCTGTAATTGCTCAAATAAATAAACAATATGATTGAAAATATTTTTTTCATTTTTGTTGACCAGCTTTAGCACTACTATCATCGTCTGTTGCGTCGCACACTTGTACTGAATTAACACAGATGAGCATCTTGCAAAATACTTTTACTCCTCACCTATTACTTGTTTATAACTCTCCTTTTTGTTGAACCACTTCGGGGTTCGGATACATTTTTTCATTTTATTCTCCGGGTTTCACCCGGAGCTATTAGTATTAAACCCTTTCAGGGTTTAGCATATAAAACAAATCAGTGTAAATCTGTCAAATCTGCGTCATCCGTGTTCCTATTTCTTCAAGTCTTTACTCGTCGCCACTGCAATCCCCCTTGTGTCTTTCTTGTCCACCGCACAATAAAAGTGATACACCACATCTTTCCATTTTACAACAAAAGGTTTGTGTGCATACTTAGCATCATAAGGCTCAGATGATTTAATTAAGTCATCACCGTTCCAGTTTGTCCAGTTTACTAAATCATAACTACAGGCAAAGCGGTTGAAGGTCTCATTCTTTCTTCCTTCCCAGAAAGCTCCAAAGTAAAACATCACCCATACATTACCTATCTTTTGTATCACACCATCACCTGTTATTCCAATTTTATGATGCACTACCGGGTCGGTTTGGTAACGATCCCAATTAATCAAATCATCACTGATGGCCATTCCAATTCTTTCAAACCAGCGCCACTTGGGTGTGTTATTGCTGGTATCGCCATTAGCATTGTAATACATTACAAAGGGCTTGCCCAGTGTGTTGTTTTTATCCCGGATGATAGTGCTCTTAAATAATTTTTTATTCTCCCACCAGCGAACATCAATATCACTCATTGACAAAACAGGGTCACCCACTCTTTTCCATTCATGTGGTTTGGTAATATTGCCATTGGTGGAAGCAATGCCAATACTAAGTTTGCCTGCTTCGTAACCGGTTTCTTTTCCACCAATATAACTAAGCCAGTATTTTTTTTGGAACTTTTCTAATTTATAACTGCCTTCCCATTTTGTATCCTGCAAGGCAATATAACCGGCTCTTTGGTTGGCATCCCACTCTGTTAAATCTTTTGTTTCAGCAGTATCACCAAAGCTCATGATCCGTCCCAGCGTTTTCCATTGCAGTAAATTTTTACTTTCTGCCAGCCATGTTTCATAACCACGGCCGGTGAATTGTATATACGTCATGTACCATTTTTTGCCTTTACGGAAAACAGAGGGGCAGTCAATTTTTTTGGTACTGTCCGCCGGAGTAATGACCATGCCGTATTTGTAAGGTGTTTTTACTTCTTCGTAAATCTGCTGCATTACTGTTTGTGGTACTTCTTTTTGTTGTGCAGTAACACCATGGCTGAACAAAAAAAGAAAAACTGAAATTATAATCTTCATAAAAATTATTTTGCAGCAGAATAAACAATTGTCTCAATACCATTTTCAATATCAACAGCCTTAATTATTTTTTTGCCGCTTTTATCAAAGAATCTTTTACGAACCCTTTTCCCATCATCCCCAAAGCAAATCTCTTCATATAAATATCTTATATCATAACTACCATATTTATTTTTTTCTTTACTTATCCAATAAATCTGAAACTCCTTGGTAATGCCATTGAAATGATACTCATGCTTAATATAATACCCAGAATTAGGTTCGAAATTTGTTTCGCTTTCCAAACGGCCATTTCGGTAAAAGGACAAACTATGAATTAGTTTTCCTGAAGAATCATTCACTGTCATTCTCTCCAATTGACGGGACTGATTCCATTTGTAAAGTGAATCACCTGAAACTTTGCCGAACATAACTAAAGGGTCAATTTTCGCCATCCACTTTATAGTATCAATTTTGTGCCACCACCAGGCTGTATCCCTAGTTTTTCCATCAGTATATTTTCCTGAGAAAATAATATTTCCAAACTCATCCCACTCCATTGCAGCGCCATGCCTGTTTCCACTATTGTAAAATATTTCCGACTGTTTAGTTCCAGTTGGGTAAAAGGTTACTTTTTTACCTGATAACATATCGTTCTCATAATTTTCTATACCGTGTGGTTTACCGTTTTTATACCATGTTTGCTTTCCCCCTTTTAATTTTCCTTTTTCATAATTACTCTCACTTATTTTGTTTCCATTTTCATCATACAACACATAAAGGCCATGCAACAAACCATCCTTTGCCTCATGGGAGTATGAGTTTTTCTTATTTAACCATTTCGATTTTTTGCTTCCGTCTAGGTTTTTACTATTGAAAAAGTTTCGTAAAAAAGAAAGAGTCCCAACTCCTCTTAAATAAGTTTCCACAAAATACAACTCCTGATACTTTTCGGATAAATATGCAGTGTTATATCCACATGGCAAAACAGCGGGTAAGCCATTCAGGTCGTTCAAAAAAAATACCCATACATCATCTGCCCTTATCCCCAAATCGCATGAACTTTTAACAGATGTTATAAGCACTTTTTTAATATTGCTTCCCTTAAAAATTTCCAGTGGCTCAATTTTAGCAATTTGCCAATTGGAAAGGTACTTATCATTAGTTACCGTGTCAGTTAAGGAGATTATCTTGGCAACCAGTATGTTTTTGAATGTTGATAGTTTTGCTTCTGTCAACGGCTCTGTATGACATACACAGGCTTTTGAGGCTAGTAAGCCTAATTGTAAAAAAATGGCTATAACCAATCTCTTACCGAATCTCTTTTGCTCTTTCATCAGCTGTTTTATTTTTTGCATTAAATGGAAGTATATAGAAACTGTATTGATAATTTTTTGCAGGAATCTGGTACTTCTCCAGCGGTGCAGCAACCTCACTCCAGCTGTCGTTACCACCCACACCCATTTGTATCAAATCAATATTCAGGGTTATAAAACCGGCATCTTTTAATTTATTGGTGTGTTTAGCATTTTGAATATTTTCTCCAGTATATGGCCATGCACTCATGCTAAGTAAGCTATCGGCTACAATTAATAAACCTTCTTTCTGTTTATCAGCAAGAAACATCCATCTCACATCGGTGCGGTTACCATTTTCCTGTGGTACCACATAGTTTTCCATAAATTCATTAATTGGCAAATTATATAAGCCCACATCAGCAGCATATTTTTTATCGATATAATTTTCAAAAGGCCCCCTGCCAAACCAGTTAATGTTTTCATAACTCCTGTTAATACCCATTTGCATGCCCACTTTAGGAATGTTAGGTAAGCCGGGTTTGACGTTTAAATCATAAGCTACTTCAATAATACCACTCGGAAAAAAACAATAGGTAATAGCAACAACAGCACTGTCGTTAATATATGAATATGTATTTCTAAAAAATAATCCCCCGCCATATTTACCATCACACTTGCCGCTTACGGTATTTACAAGTTTTGGGGTCGCTTCATACCATTGTTTTAATTTTCTGTTGGGCTTCCAGCCTCTCTTATCATTATCAGTTAAAGGTCTTTTAAAATTAGGCATTAAAGGGGTCTTAATTTTTTCCACCCCTTTATATATGTATGAAGACAGCCCTTTTGCAAAATCCAACGTTACCGAATAGTCATCTCCAACGAGTGTAACATTGGTTTCTGTCCGTCTTACACTTTTAAACCATGCATCATTTTTAATTGTAAGTCTCGTTGCCTCACGCTGTAATTCAAACTGATTTTCTGCAATAATAAAATGCTTACCAGCCCAGGCAGTTGAATCTTTAAATGTAAAACGCATATTCAGGTGATAAGCTGCGCCGGGCTTTAATGCCGGGATTAAAGCAGCTACATCTAATACAGAATCTTTACCGGGCTGGATATCTAAACCAGTAATTGCTTTCTTCACCACATTCCAACCATCTTCTTTT
>JBGAPQ010000039.1:0-1259 GCA_044221225.1 Chitinophagaceae bacterium | reverse complement strand
TAACAGTGCCATTCACTATGATTCTTACTCCACTTTCCGTTTCTGTCACAATCGTAATTGTTTCTGTATTTGCATTTTTTCTTACTACCTTTCTAAAAGGAGTTAATGAATGCAAATACATTAGCTTGCTATCTGTTAATACATCTGAAATTGTTTTCTTGCTACTTTGCAAATCCTTGTCTATAGTCGAAATTATTAATGTGGTGTCCTGACTGTATGATAACAAAGTCTGGCAGCAAAAGATAAATAATGTAATTGTTCCTTTTATTGTCATTCAATCATCGTTTAAAATGCCGGCTAACGTGCCAGGGCTTACAGAAGGTTTGGTATTAGTATTCCGTCTGCCCGGTACCGCTGTTGAAATTTTTGTTTAGATGAAGTTAAGAACAAATGCCCAAAATTGCTTGTCCAGCCCGGAACCAAAGCTGAGTTGCGTACAACTGCTGAAGATTTGATTGTCCAGCCAAACTTTATGTAAACCCTATGTTGGCTGCATGGCTATATGAACTCGCTTCCAATTTCTAATTCAATTGTAACTTATATCGACCTTTTATATTTTTATCGTAATAGCTCCCACTTGAAGTCGCATTTTTAAAATTTTGCCAAATGAATAATGGGACTTGTTGATGAATATATTGTTCAGCTTTTTTTGTTGTGTATATCAAATAGCCGTTAATCCCATTGCAACTGTAATAGTTCGCAGAAGTAATCCATGAACTTTTACCTAGTGGTAAACGGTCTGTAAATTTAAAATTCGCTGCTTGAATCTTGTCTATTGCTTCATTATACGATGAAAATGTCTGTTGAAGATTCTTGCAATCCTGTGCTTTAGAATTACAAGAAATTAATGTACAAATAATAAATATGTAGATTATTATCTTCATTTATTAATCATTAAACAATTCGCATACTTTTTGTGCGACTTTTTCCATTATGCTGCCAGGAATAACGTCCACAAAAGGTTCGTAAAGATTATCTAAACTTTCAATTACTGTATTGGTTGCTGAATAAGTTATTAGTTGTTCGACTCTTGTTTTTAGAGTTTTACAGTCAACGGTGATTAATTGTTTTTGTGTAGGTAGTTTATAAGTTTTCTTACCGACAGTTATAGATGACATCTCTATCTTTATCCAAACCTTAATGCCTTCAGAACCTTTTGAAACATACTCCTTTTTTACATACCATGAACTGTGTAAAAAACCAAACAAATTTTGATCTTTTTTAAGGTTTAGCTGAACAATAGTTTGGTTGATATAATG
>JBGAPQ010000038.1:750-1394 GCA_044221225.1 Chitinophagaceae bacterium | reverse complement strand
GGATTTACAATTCAATTTAATGGTTGGTGGTTCTACATACATTCCTTACGTGCGTAGTCGAGTGGAAGAAGTTTTACAAATACCAGTTAACTGTGAAATTGACCCAACTACTGCTGTGGCTGTTGGTGCTGCTTATTATGCCGCTACAAAGCCTAAAGAGATTGGAAAGGGAACAGGCACAAAACCGACAACCGCAATTTCAATCAAGACATCCTACAACAAAGCATCAAAAGAAAAGGACGAACTTTTTTCTGCAAGAGTCACTGGCAATACAGATGGTTTATTATACAGAATAACAAGACAAGATGGAGGTTTTGACAGCGGGTTAAAGAAACTGACAGAAAGAATAAGCGAAGATTTGCCATTAGTTGATGGAGCTTTCAATTTCTTTTCTTTTGTCGTATACGATAGCCAGAATAACATCGTTGAAACAGATATTGAACCTATAGGTATCAATAGCGGGTTTGGAATTAGTGGTCAGCCAATTCCAGAAGATATTTGTTTGGAAGTCGATGATTACGATAACCCAGGAAAGACGAGACTAAAGCCAATCTTTTTCAAAAACTCAATTCTCCCTTTGCGTTCTCAAGTTATTAGTTTTCCATTAAACAAAGGGCTTATTAAAGGAAATGATGACGATTTTA
>JBGAPQ010000038.1:0-740 GCA_044221225.1 Chitinophagaceae bacterium | reverse complement strand
ATTTGGCATTGCCTGAAGCTAATAAAGTTATTGGCTTTATGGAAATTCGAGGCACTCAAATAAAAAGAGATATTGCTAAAGGTTCGGATATTGAGATTACTATTTCGATTTCAGAATCAAGAGACATTACCATTTCGGTTTATTTAAATATGGCTGACCAAGAGTTTAAACAAACTTTTAATCCGAAAGAAAGACACACACCAGTTGAGTTTTTGAGGGAACAAGTTGAGGAACTTTCAGAGAAGTTAGACTTAGAAATTGAAGAAGCTACAGAAAAGGAAGATTTTGAAACAGCTAGTGCATTGAGCAAATTGAAGAAAGAAATGGAAAGCATTAGTGATGAAACTGAAAGCCTAACAAGCGATGACGTTACGGACAAACGTTACCAATTGGAAGATAAAAAAAGAAAAATTGCACAAGAGATTGATAGTGCAACTAAGAATAAAAGAATACAACAAGTAAAAGCCCATTATTTTGAAACTAAAGAGGAATGCGAAAAGATGTTAGACGAAAACGGTAATGATCACGAGCGTAAAACATTTAATGACATTGTTGCCCAAGAAAGTGCATTTTTTGCCACAAACAGTCCATTGAAAATTCAAGAAAAATCTGACGAATTATATAGTATCATTTCCCGTATTCGTTGGAGAACACCTGAGTTTTTAGTAGGTATTTTTAAGTGGTGCAGAGACAACCAAACCAGAATGAACGACCAAGCCCAAGCAAAAAGTTTGGTTGAT
>JBGAPQ010000037.1:0-1607 GCA_044221225.1 Chitinophagaceae bacterium | reverse complement strand
TATGAGAAAATGATAAATATTCTTATCCTCACTAATAGTGATATATATGAAAAAGACATAAGCGATTTTTTAGGGTCGCTAAGTTTTAAGCAACTCTCTGCTCCTTCAAATAAACCTGCTCCTGATCCATCAAAAATAGCTGCCCCCAATACAGTCACAAAAAAAGATGGATTTGCCTTTAACACTACCAACTTTGATGATGGATGGAACAGTACTGTACAGGAAGACTGGGTGGAAGTAACAAAAGGAAATATAAAAGTGCTGTTGCATTATCCCAATAAAAAAGCAGATGTTTATAATTCTGTATTGAAAGAAGAAGATTATAATGCATGGAATATCTTAGTAGCGTCCCGCTACAGTAATATGAAGAACTTTGAATGGAGAACCATCCAGAGTTATGAATCCATCAGTTTTGTAGAGGCTGATGCCACAGAAATCAGAAGTGGCAAAACTGTGCATATTGTTTTGTTTAAAAAACATTACAGCAATGGCAATGGCCGTTATCTTGAATTTGTAACTGACAGCAAGGCTGCCTATGAGTATGAATTTGGTGCTTATCACAGCACCTCATATGACTGGGACAAAACAGCCAACATGCAATTCCGGAATAAATTCTCTGTTGCAGCCAATGATCTGATTGGCACCTGGACCACCAGCGATTATGCATCTGTCAGTTACTATTATGTAACCAGTGGTGGCCTCGCTGGCACCAGCACCACTTCTACTGCTGATGAATTCACTTTTTCACCAGGTAATAATTATCAAAGCCAACACTCCGGAGCTTCGGGAGAAGTGGGTAATATAAAATTCTCTAACCAGGTGTATAAAGGCAAATCAAGCGTTTCCAACTGGGCCATTACATTAACCAACCGGTTCCGGGGAGCTACAGAAAATTATGATTGCTATTTTGAAGCCATTAAAGGCGGAAGGATTCTATTAATGACCGACCGGTTAAAAACTACCCGGGCACTGGTAAAAAAATGAACTACCTGAATATTATCATTGCTTTCACATTAACAGTCCGGGAATTTGATAATACCCTCTTCGGACTAAAAATCATGCTTTTCGGGGATATACAAAACATTTATTAACTCAATCTTTATGGAATGAAAAAAATACTCCTTTTACCAGGCTGCCTTTTCTCATTAACCGTAATATTCAGCTCATTCAAAACAAGTGCTCAATCAGAAACATTTGATATAACTAATTATTCTGCCCCTAAGGCCTGGAAATCGCAGTCCTCAGAAAGTACGATCCAGTTTTCTACAGAAGATGAAGCTAAAGGAAGTTATTGCCTGATCATGTTGTTCAAATCACTGCCCGGCACCGCAGATCCAAAAGCAAATTTCGATGCAGCCTGGGAAACAGTAGTAAAAGAAGCAGTTACAGTCTCCTCTCCTCCCGAAATGCAACCCGCAGTAACAGAAAATGGCTGGGAGGCTCAAACCGGGTATGCACCATTCGAGAGTAACGGTAGTAAAGGAATCGTCATGCTCGTAACCTCAACTGGTTCTGAGAAAATGGTAAACATTCTTATTCTCACTAACAGTGATACATATGAAAAAGACATAAGCGATTTTTTAGGGTCATTAAGTTTTAAGCAACTC
>JBGAPQ010000036.1:0-7763 GCA_044221225.1 Chitinophagaceae bacterium | reverse complement strand
AAAAAATGGACTCATTATTTCTGGGAATTCTTAATGTTATTTCTCGCTGTGTTCTGCGGATTTTTAGCAGAATATCAGTTAGAGCATAAGATAGAAAGAGACCGGGCAAAAGAACTGGCAAAGAGTTTTTACCAGGAACTTAAAAACGATTCAATAACTGCTGGCGTAAAAATTAAAAACAGGTTAAAGCAGGAAGCAGCATTAACCTATATGATTAAATGTTTTAAGGATAGCAGCCTTACCAATGTTTCAAAAGAATTTTCCCTCAATTTTTTATATGGAATAAATTTTCTTTCTCCATCATTGTTTGAACCCCGCACTATCATGCTGGAGCAACTAAGAAACTCCGGTTCATTACGGTATTTTAAAAACGAAGAATTTCAAACGTTGACAGGGGAGCTAACAGTTGCCATAAAAAATCTTTATCATCGGCAGGATATTGAAGGCGAAAACAGGTTTCAGTATATAAATCCTATAGTTATCAAACATTATGATTATGAATTTGATGCTGAAATGAAAAAAGATGGCAAAAACATTTTTGAAGGTACTATTAGCTATGAAAAAAGTAATGAGATTGTTCCCTTCCGTTTAAATGAGGCTGACAAAACAGACAGAAAGAGTGTTGTAAATATTCTATCATTTTATAAAGAAAATGTTGTTGGACCTACCCGTCAGATTCACATACAAAAATATATAGAGGTTAATGCCCGGTTGTTGCAGTTATTGCGAAAACAATATCATTTAAAGTAAAATATTTATGGAAGTACATGCCCACACCCACACCGCCCGAAAAAAATGGACACACTATTTTTGGGAGTTTTTGATGTTATTTCTTGCTGTGTTCTGTGGATTTTTTGCGGAGTATCAGTTGGAACATAAAATTGAAAGAGAAAAAGGCAAGCAATACATCTATTCGTTTTATGATGACCTGAAATCAGACTCTTCTCACATTTCACGGCTGATCCGCACTTTTGAAAAAAAGATCGCTGCTATTGAACCAAGGAACAGTTGTTTTGATATTTTGACCCGGAAAGGTGAATCAAATGAATGTATGCTGAACCTGTTTATAAACTCCGAAGGGTTTCCTGATTTTGTGTACACCGACAGAACATTACAACAACTGAAAAATGCCGGGGGTTTGCGTTTGCTGAAGAAGGCTGATGCGGACAGCATTTTGGAATACGACAAAATTATCCGGTTTTATATCAAATCAGAAGGCACTGCTCTGCAGGAAGTACAGTCAAACCTGCGAAATACGATCTACTCAATTGTGAATTACAACACCTGGAAAGAGATATCGGATACCAGCATCATACCTTCTTCTCCGCTTCTTTACACAGGTAACGGAGAATTAGTAAACAAATATTTTAACCTTCTTGATTCTTACTTCTTTTTATGTAAATATCACTTAAGAGAGTTAATTGCATTAAAGAGTAAATCATCTGCCTTGCTGGCATACTTTAAAGAGAAATATAAATTGAAATAAACTACTTATGGAAGTACATGCACACACTCACACCGCCCGAAAAAAATGGGGTCATTATTTCTGGGAGTTTTTAATGTTGTTTCTCGCTGTTTCATTGGGGTTTTATGCTGAGAACAAACGGGAATCTATTCTTCACAAAAAAGAAGTGAAGACGCAGCTGAACTCCATGTTATCCGACCTGCAATCAGATATCAGTCTTTTTGATTCGGTAACAACTCGCAATAGCCATGGTGCACAAATGGCCGATTCGTTGGTAGAATTGTTACACTCCGATATTACCAATACAACGGAGATTTATTTTGCTGCCCGCACTGTTACAGCCAATGTGGGTTATTACTATTCCAACTCAAAGTCTTTTGACCAGCTTAAAGCTGCAGGCTTGCTCAGGTATATTAAAAACAAAAATTTGCTGGATAGTATCGGTAATTACTATTCATCCTTTCAGTGGCTGGCCAATCAAATAGACCTGCTGCGGCTGAAGCTGGATGAAATTCATAAAGGGAATACCCGGTTGTTTGATAGTTATGTTTTTCAGCAAATGATGATGAATATTAAAATTGCCGCAGCCACTGCTGTAGGTGGTCAGCGAACAAATATCGGCAAACCGTTGATAAAGCCAGCCCTGCTTTCCACTGACGAAAGAGATATAAACACCGTATCGCTGAACTATCATTATTATGCCACTACCATTAAGTTTTATATCCGTAATGCTATTGCCATTCAAAACCGGGCAAAGGGGCTTATGGAGATGATAAAGAAAGAATACCGCTTTAAATAAAATAGTATGGCCAACATTAAACTTTTTGAAAGCAAACAAATACGCAGCCAGTGGGATGCTAATGCGGAGAAATGGTTTTTCTCTATTGTAGATGTAATTGAAGTATTAACCGGCAGCCCTAACCCCCAAGTGTATTGGCGGGTCTTGAAAAAACGGTTAAAAGCCGAGGGAAATGAAACCGTTACAAATTGTAACGCTTTGAAAATGGAAGCCCCGGACGGAAAAATGCGTTTTACAGACGTTGCCGATGTAGAGCAACTCTTCCGCCTTATTCAATCCATTCCATCGCCGAAGGCGGAACCATTTAAACAGTGGTTGGCCAAAACAGGCTATGAAAGAGTGGAAGCAAGCCAGGACCCGGAAAAAAGCATTGACAGGGCAATGGAAGATTATCTGAAATTAGGTTATAGCAAAGAGTGGATTAACCAACGGCTGAAAAGCATTGAAGTAAGAAAAGAACTAACCGATGAATGGGAAAAGACAGGTGTAAAAAAAGGACAGGAGTTTGCAACACTGACTGATATAATTACCAAAGCATGGAGCGGCAAAACAGTAAAACAATACAAGCAGCATAAAAACCTTAAGAAAGAAAACCTTCGGGACAATATGACCAATCTTGAGTTAGTATTGAACATGCTTGCCGAAGCCACAACCACAGAAATAATAAAGAGAAAAAGCCAAAGAACATAGGCGAAAATAAAATCATTGCAAAGCAGGGTGGTACCATTGCGGGTAATGCAAGAAAACAAATAGAAGCCAAAACAGGAAAGAAAGTAGTGAGCCACCAGAATGCAAAAAAGCTATTATCAAATAAACAAAGGAAAAAATAATTTATGGAAGTACATGCCCACTCACATTCTCACGGAAAGAAAAACTGGAAATCTTATTTCTGGGAGTTTCTTATGTTGTTCCTTGCTGTGTTCTGCGGGTTCATGGCAGAGTACCAACTGGAGCATAAAATTGAAAAGGACAGGGAGAGGCAGTACATCCAGTCTATGGTTGATGATATTAAAGAAGATGCAGTTAAAATTAAAAAAAGTATAGATGATTGTAACGGGCAACTGTCTGGTTTTGATAGTCTGTTACAGAATATTCATCACACACCTTATACAGACAGCAGTATAAGAATGATGTATTACCTGCAAAGAAGATACACCAGTACCAGGTACACTGTTCTATTTACCAAAAGAACTATTACACAATTAAAAAATTCTGGCGGGCTGCGTTTGATAAAAAACAAAGCCGCCTCTGACAGTATAATTATTTATGACGAAGGTTGTGAGAAAGCGGAAACTCAGGGAGATTATTTTGTGTACTCCCGGCTGGATAAAGTAAACGACCGGGCATTAAAAATCTTCAACTCTTTGTATATTTTAAATTATGGCAGGGATAATGCAAGCGAATTATTAAACTCAAATACAAAGGTTTCATTACTTGGCAGCGACAGAAATTTATTACTGGAATATGCAAATACAATCTATTATTCAAGAGGCACACTGGCTAATTACATAAATATGCTGATTGATTTGCAAAAAAGAATTCCCGGCATTTTATCATTTTTAGAATCTAAATATCACCTGAAATAAAATATTATGGAAGTACATGCACACACCCACACCGCAAGAAAAAAATGGGCTCATTACTTCTGGGAGTTTTTGATGTTGTTTCTTGCTGTGTTCTGTGGGTTTTTGGCTGAAAACATACGGGAGCATAAAATAGAGCAGCACCGGGCAAAAGAATTTGCAAAATCTTTAGTGCAGGATCTACAAAATGATACCGCGGCAATTACAACTGAAAAAAAATCCGCAGAGATATTCATTTCTGTAGTGGATAGTTTGCTTCAACTCAGCAAATTTCCTCTAGAGGGTCGCCGGGCATCCGAATTTTCTTTTTACACCCGTTTTACTTATTGGACAGTTCCTGTTTCCTGGAACCGAAACACATTTGAACAGATCAAAAACTCAGGCAGCTTGCGTTATTTTAAAAATGGGCAGCTGTTAAAAAAAATGTTGGAATATGATGGACTTGTAAATGATGTCAATTCAGAATCAAACGCAAATAGTATAAGAGGGAATATGCTACTGCCGCTGATCAATTCCATCATTGAACCAGCACTTCACCACGAGTTATCAAAACATTTTTTAATCTCATTGGATACAATGTCTAATAAAACCCGGGAATTTTTCTTTTCTTATAAAGCCGGGTCTCTTGAAAATAAAAGGGAAAAAATAAGGGAGCTATTAAATATGGTTGTTGTGCAACAAAGAAACTTTCAATACCAGATAGATACACGGTGGCGGAATGCACAGGCACTTGCAACCGAACTGATCAATGATCTTAAAAAAGAATATCACCTGAAATAAAATTTCAATGCAACAACCATTAACCTCCAACCAAAAAAGAATTGAATCCATCGACATTGTCCGTGGCATAGCTATGGTCATTATGGCACTGGATCATGTCCGGGATTATTTTCATATTGGTGCCAACCTGGATGACCCGCTGAACCTGGCCACCACAAGCCCCGCTTTGTATTTTACAAGATGGATCACCCATTTCTGTGCGCCGGTCTTTGTCTTTTTATCGGGCACTTCCATTTACCTGCAAAGCCTCAGGAAAACAAAAAAAGAGCTGGGTGTTTTCTTGCTGAAAAGGGGGCTGTGGCTCATTATTGCTGAATGGACTATTATTGCCTTTGCCTGGACCTTTAATACCAATTTTAACTTCATTCCCTTCCAGGTTATCTGGGCTATCGGTATCAGTATGTTTATCCTTGGCTTGCTGGTGCTGGTAAAAATTCCATATAAAATAATATTGCTGCTGGGCATCATCATCGTTGCCGGGCATAATCTGCTGGATATCCCCGAGTCTGCCGCTGGTTTTCAGCCAACTTTTATATGGGATTTGCTTCATCACGGTGTTTTTGCCCCTTATCAAATAACCGGTAATCATTTCGCTATACTCGTTTACCCCTTCCCGGCATGGACAGGACTAATGATGCTGGGGTATTGTGCCGGTGTTTTCTTTAGTTCATCTTATTCAGCAGAGCAGCGAAAAAAAATATTGCTACGCATCGGTACAGGGCTGATCATATTTTTTGTTCTTCTACGCTTCACTAACCTGTATGGCGATCCTGTTGACTGGGCAAAACAAAAAAACAGTCTGTATACCTTTTTCTCTTTTATGAAAGTAAATAAATACCCGCCTTCATTACTGTACCTGTGTATTACTATCGGGCCATCTCTTATTTTACTCGCCTGGGTGGAGAATATCAAAAACTGGTTTACCCGTTTCACGATCATATTTGGCCGCACAGCTTTTTTCTACTATATCCTGCATATATATCTTATTCACCTGCTGGCAGCCATTTTCTTTTTTGCGAGAGGACATTCCTTTGCAGATGCTAAAAATGTGGGACAACAGTTTCCTTTTATGTATGTGGCGCCGGGTGAAGGATACGGGTTACTTGTCGTATACGGAGTTTGGATCGCCGTAATAATCATATTATATCCTCTCTGCAAAAAATATGACCGATATAAAACCAATCATAAAGAAAAATGGTGGTTAAGTTATTTGTAAAAATTTCTTTTCATTTTTAAACTCAGGAAATAATGCTATATAATTTTTTTAAAGCCAGGTGCTTTATCCTTGCAGCAATATTATGCATTTGTATATACACAACTGCACAATCAACCATTGAATATGATATTGTATTGTCCGGTGGCCGGGTAATTGACCCGGAAACAAAACTGGATGCTATACGCAATGTGGGCATTATTAACAACCGCATTGCACAAATTTCAACCGAACCATTGAAGGGGAAAGAAACGATCAATGTAAATGGTTTGGTTGTTGCACCCGGTTTTATTGACTTACATGTACATGGTCGCAGCAATGTGGAACAGGAATACCAGTTACATGATGGTGTAACAACAGCATTAGAGCTGGAATGGGGCATTGAGCATTTGGGTAAATGGTACGAATCAAGAAAAGGAAAAGCACTCATTAATTACGGTGCCAGTGTAAACTGGCCTTTTGAACGGTTTAAGGCCATAAGTAAGTACCAAAACGCTGTAGATAGTTTACTGATAACTACATTAAAGGGAGAAGCAAGCATTGGGACAATGACCAACACCATTTTACGGGCCGCTAATGAAGCTATTTCTCCTGCTGAAATGAATCAAACATTGGCAAACATTAAAACCTCTTTGAGTGAAGGCGGTATTAGTATTGGGGTACCGATAGGTTATTTGCCTAAAACAAACCCGAATGAAATGTACAGGGTTTTTCAATTAGCAGGAGAATTGAATACGCTGGTCTTTACACATGTAAGAAACCCCGATATTATTTCTATACAGGAAGTAATTACCGATGCTGTGCTCACCCATGCACCGCTGCATATTGTCCACATTAATAGTATGTCGCTGGGCAATATTCAGCTATCAATAGATATGGTAACAGCCGCAAAGAACAAGGGGTTTGATATTACTACGGAATTGTATCCCTATACCGCAGGTTCTACGGGGCTGCAAAGTGCCATGTTTGATGAAGGATGGCAGCAACGGCTGGGTATCAGCTATGACGATTTACAATGGGTTGCCACCGGCGAACGCCTTACCAAAGAAAGTTTTGAAACCTACCGCAAAACTGGCGGCGTTGTTATTCTTCATGTGATGAAACCTGAATGGATTAAAACAGGCATAGCCGCACCTGGTGTTTTGATTGCATCAGACGGGATGACTTATGCTAAACTGGCGCACCCAAGAACGGCTGGTACTTTTTCAAGAGTGCTGGGTAAATATGTACGGGAAGATAAAGTAATTGATTTGAATACGGCCATAGAAAAAATGACCTTGCTTCCTGCAAAACGTTTGGAAAACATTGCTCCCTCCATGCGTTTCAAAGGAAGGATACAGGTTGGTGCTGATGCAGACATTACCATTTTTAATCCCGATACAATAATTGATAAGGCAACTTTTGAAAAAGGCCTGGAATTTTCAGCAGGTGTTGAATATGTAATGGTGAACGGCAGTTTTATTTTAAAAAATGGGAAAACAGTAAGCAATATTTTTCCGGGTCAGGCGGTGTATGGAAAGTTTAAAAAGTAATTCATGAAAAAAATAGCAGTGCTTCTTCCTGCAATTTTGTGCCTTACATCAATACAGGCACAGCAACCAGCCATTAACAAACAGCAAGCAGTACAGCAAACTATTGTTAAGCTTTTTGATGCGCTGTCCAACAGGGATTCCGTTAGCCTGAAAAATTACAGCACAGCAGATATTACATTGTATGAATATGGCCAGGTATGGAATATAGATACACTTATTCTGAAGGCCATTATCCAAAATCAGTCAGCCAATTTTAAACGAACCAATTCTTTTGATTTCATTAATACCACTGTAGATAAAACAATGGCATGGGTTACTTACCGGCTACAGTCAATAGTAATCCGTGAAGGTAAAGAAACAACAGTGCAATGGCTGGAAACTGTGATTTTAG
>JBGAPQ010000035.1:0-8156 GCA_044221225.1 Chitinophagaceae bacterium | reverse complement strand
AACACATTTTTACTGCGCAGTACCGTTTGCCAGCCAGTACTTACTCCCCCAGCCGGTGCAAAAATGTAATACCATCCTCTCCGCTTATAGAATTTCGGGCCTTCAATGGTTGGGTCATTTTCATGCCCGTCATAAACCATTACTGCATCACTATTTTTTTTGGTTCCTTCCTTATTCATTTCCCTCACAACAATTATTGATTTAATGCCTGCACGGCTTCCTGCATAAGCATGAACGAGATATACCTTTCCGTTATCGTCCCATAAAGGGCAAGGGTCTATTAATCCTTTTCCGGCTTCTATCAGAACAGGTTCACTCCAGGGCCCCAGAATACTTTTTGCTTTTATAAGATAGATTCCAAAATCAGGATCAGGATAATAGATATAGAACTCATTATTGTGAAAACGTATACTTGGCGCCCATACGCCGCCGCCATGTTGCACCTTGCTGAAGTGGTCAGCCGGAGGCTGTTTTTTCAAAGCATGCCCAATAAGAGTCCAGTTTACCAAATCTTTTGAATGAAGAATTGGCAACCCGGGCACATGATTGAAACTTGATGAGATCATATAGTAATCATCGCCAGCACGAATGGCATCAGGATCACTGTAGTCGGCATGAATGATTGGGTTTCTATAAGTACCGGCACTATTATCGGCCTTCCAAACCTGCGCAAAGGATACAACAGAAGAAAGTACAAACAGCAAAGTCAGTTTCACCATCATAAATAAAAGGTTTATTGTTTATTAAGCCAGTTTTTCAACCGTTCCATCCAGTTGTCATCAGTTGTTTTATTATACATGCCAAAACCATGTCCGCCATTCGAATAAAGATGTAATTCAGCAGGTACTTTATTTTTTACACATGCTTCATAATACCGCAAACTATTCTGAACTGGCACAGCCCCATCATCACCGGCATGAACCAGGAATGAAGGTGGCGTTTGAGCAGTTACATGCAGTTCATTTGAAAAGAAACTTACTTTTCCTTCAGCGGCATTTGCACCAATTAAGTTGTTGCGGGAGCCTTTGTGTGTTATTGTACTATCGAAACTGATTACCGGATAAATGAGAATAGCAAAATCAGGTCGCACAGATGTTGTGTCAGTGTTTGTTTCATCAGCCTTAAGGTTAAAATGGGTGGTTGCCGTAGATGCTAAGTGACCGCCAGCCGAAAAGCCCATAATGCCAATTTGATTTTTGTTTACAGCAAAATCTTTTGCATGACTCCGGACATAACGAATGGCCTGTTGCGCATCCTGCAACGGTGCCAGGCTTTTATCAATATTAATTGAATCGTCGGGTAAGCGATTCTTTAATACGAAAGCAGTTACTCCCAACCTGTTCAGCTCTTCGGCTACTCTTGTTCCTTCTTTATCAAAAGCCAGTATAGTATACCCTCCGCCAGGGCAGATTATTATGGCTTTACCATTTGGTTTTTGCGGACGGAAAACAGTAATCGTTGGGTTACTGATTTTTGAAATTCGGGTAACGTTGTCTTTTGTAACAGCCGTTTCTTTGTCAACAACAGGTTTGTTGTTGGGAACGGTTGTGTACAATGAGATTACTTCCCGTTTCTTTTCTTTAAACATTGTGTAATCAAAAGACTTTGACCTGTTACTAAACCATAAGAACCCATCTGCTTCAGGTTCTTTATAAGAGTGAAATACCGTCTCAGGATTATATCGTCCCGCTTCCTTCTTGCTCAACTGCTTCGTCCATTTTACTCTTTTATCAACAGCAGCTCCCTCACCGGTATTTTTATACTCAGCATAGAAAACCGTTTTTTCATTTTCGGTATTACCCCAGTTATTCCATCCTTCGGGTGCAATTACTTTGGGTAAATCACAATGCACAAAAACTGTTTTAGCGAATGCCCGCCAAGGACGGCCAAGATAGAGTTTGGTAACATTCGTATCGGCAACAATCTTACAATCCTTAAAAACATATCCGAAACTGCTGCGCCTGTAAGTACTTGCGGCAGTTATATAAGAGTTGCTTTTGCCTTTTATTGTACAGCCACGAAATAAAACTGTTGCTGGGCCAAAAATAAAATCAGTTGTTCCTTCAATGTAGCAGTTCTCAAAAAACTGTCTTGATGTTTCTCCTGCTGTAAATATAGTATCCTGGTTTCCCAGGAACTTACAGTTCTTAAACACTGCCTTATCGCCATCAACATACAAGGCTAATGCTTGTCCCACCGGCCCGGCTGTATTTGCAAAAGTGATATTCTCCGCCCGGAACCTGTTGCCCGATATTTTTGCCGTGTATGAAGTAAAAGTGGTGTGCTTACCCTTTCCCGAATAATCATTCCAGGTAATAATTGTACTGTCCACATTCTCGCCAATGAAAGTAACATCCGTATTATTGGCCGGCAACTCAATCTTTTCGTTGTACACTCCGTTCTTAATGTATAAAGTAATTGGCGCCAGCGGATACACCCGCATGGCATCAATGGCATCCTGGATGGTGGTGAACTCGCCTGTGCCATCCTTCGCAACGGTGAAAATATACTTATACTGCTGCGGGTTGCCGGTTTGAGCAAAGCATTGGCCCGCAAACAAGAAACCAACCAACGTAAGCAGAAACATCTTTTTCATTTCGCTGTAAATATTTTTTTCAAAAAATCATCAATACATAAAACCATCGGCTCAAACCATGGCCGGAAAAAACAAAATGCATGTGGCGCCCCTTCAAATGTTTTTACCCCGGAGTAAATATTGCCTGTATTCAGCACTTTAATAAACTCGTCCCTGCCTGCATGCATCCGCTCAACTGAACTGTTGAGAAAAAGAATTGGCGGGGACTGGGTACCAACATGGGAAAGCGGTGAAGCCTGACTGAAGATTTCAATATTTTCAGCAGGTGTATAACCCAGCCACAATGATGATGCGCCCCGTTTTTGCCTGTCATTTATCTCACTGCTTTCTTTCTGAACAAAAGATAAAGTGCCGTCAACATCAATAACAGCATCAACCCGTGAAGAAAATTTACCGTTGCCTGTTACGTTTTCAAAAGCAAAATTATCATTTGTTACTCCCACAAGTGCTGCCAGTTGCCCTCCGGCTGAATGACCTGCAACAACAATTGCAGCAGTATCTATATTGTATTTTTTTGCTTTTTTTCTAACCCATCTTACTGATGATTTGATATCATGCACCGCAGCAGGATACAATGCCTCCGTTGAAAGTCTGTATTCGGGAGTAAAACAAACATAGCCTAGCAAAACCAGCCTTTGCATTAACTGGTGGTGCATGGCCTTGTCACCACTGCGCCAGCCACCACCGTGTATAAAAATAATGGCAGTTCTTTTTTTTGTTCGCTTATCTGCAGGATAAAAAACATCAATTTTCAATTCCCTTTCTCCAATCTTACAGTAAGTAATGTTTCTTTCTTCTTTTATTCTGTCGGATACTGTATCAGGAACAACCGTTATGTAAGGATAGTTTTTGAGATGCTTCTTATACTCTTTTGCAATAGAATACGAGGTATCCCTGGCACCGGTAATACCGCTTCGATCCTGTGCAATTGAAACAGCACACAGGCTGAGTAAAAGATTAATAAATAAGAATCGAATCATCTTCTTAATACAAGTTGCTTTTATACCTCCATTTGTAACCAGGACACTTAATACAGCCATGCCCATCTTTTTGCCCAATCCTGCAATACTTCATTTCGCCACTTCGATACCGTTTTGGCGCCTTGCAATACACCGTCAAAAAGCTGCCTGTCGCTACGATCTGTAAACCAGTTAGCACCCAGTTTATAATCTGTCGGCTTCTTTTTACCTGGCCAAATATTATTTACCACCAATTGCCCGTTTTGTTCAACAAATCCCGGAACGGAAGAAGTAATCTTATATGTTAATGTTTCGGCCTGCTTCGGACAATACCTGACTGCATAATCACCGTTGCCAAGATAAAAGCCGGCCCATCTTTGCTCTCCAATTTTAGCCCTGACAGTCATGGTAAAACAAGATGTATCAGCGGGGATAGTTATAACCGGACCTTTGAAATGAAACTCTAGTACTGAACATACCGTTACTGTATCTGAAATGGCAGTATTACGGTCTAAAATAATTCTTGGGCTATAATCAAACTTTTCAAAACTGCCACCCCAGCTTTCTTTAAAGGGATTATTGGGATCTCCGTCCATCATATACAACAAAGAAGGCGTATCGCCCATTTTGACATTTCCCTTGTAGTAGCTTTTGAAATCCTTGCCAAGATACCCCGTACTTTTTATAACTCTATCGTAGTAATTTTTCTCTTTTACACTGTCCGGCATACTGTTATCAGAAAAAAAGCCATAGTAGGAGCTATTACATTCTATAAACCATAAGCCCGGATAATTTTCAACTATATAAGCGTAGCTGTTGGCACTCCATTTTTTATTAGGGCCGCCAATCCAGTACACTTTTATTTTTGATTGTATTTCCGGTGCATCATGCAGTGCCTGGGCAAGGTCATCCAATCCGCCCCAAACCAATACCCAAAGTGGCATCCTGCTTTTCTTTTTCGCACATTTTATAATCCAGTCAGAGCCTTCGGTTGAAGTGGTGTATCCGGCAAACGGAGCTGCGCCAAGCCTTCCCTGTTTACACACAGCCCTCAACGATTCAGGAGAAGGATAGCCTTTCTGGTGCTTTTTTAGCAATGGCAAATCTTTTTCATACAAATCAATCATCCGCAGCAACTCACTTTTGTTTCCCATGCCATACGAAGGCGATGATATAAGTCCCTCTGTTTTAAACAGATGGCTGTACATCAAAAAATGAGTCATTGACTGGTTATCGTCCGGGTCGGTACCACCAATATCTGTGCTGATTAAAATGCGGGGTTTTACTGGTACTGGCTGCTGGGCAATGAGTATAGTATTTATACCCATCAAGAAACTGATAAGATATATTTTTCTGTTAATCATAGCCTTTTCACTTAAAAGGAATTGGTGTTAAAAATTTCATTTCCTTCAGCCACAACTCAAGCAGATTCATCCATAAGTCTGTTGAGCCGGGATTCTCATCCAACCGTATTCCATGCCCGCCCTGCGGAAAAACATGAAGGCTGGCATTTATCTTTTTCTCAACCAATGCTGAATAAAGCAATAAACTGTTCTGCACTTTCACCGTACTGTCGTTTTGTGCATGAACAAAAAAAGCCGGTGGTGTACAGGATGACACCTGCAATTCATTTGAATATAGCTCAGCAAGCCGCCTTGTGGTATCAGCTCCTAAAAAATTCTTTTTGCTCCCACCATGTGCATATTTACCCATCGTTACGACTGGTGACAGCAGCAACATAAAATCCGGGTTATGCTTAACCGAGTCAAGCCTGTCATTAATACCAGACACATCATGACAATGTGTGCCCAGCATTCCGGCTACATGGCCGCCAGCACTTATTCCCATCACACCCACTTTTTCCGGATTAATATTCCAGGCTACTGCATTTGTCCTAATCAGTTTTATGGCCCGTTGTGCATCCTGCAGGGGAGCCAGTTGCTTATCGACCAAGTCCTTTTGATGAGGCAAGCGGTACACCAGCACAAAGGCGTTTACACCAAGTGTGTTAAACCATTTTGCAATGTTGAAGCCATTATATATGTAAGAAACTCTTTCGTATCCGCCACCGGGACAAATAAGAACAGCCGTGCCATTGTTTTCTGATTTTGGCACAATGAAGGAATATATGCCCGGTGTGGCCACCTGCCATATTCTTTCGTTATATATGCTGTCTGTAATTTTTGTACTGTTAGTGTTGGGCTTTTTTCCTTCGGGCCATAGGGGAATAAACTCCTGCCCGTTCATTTCAAAAAATGAATAACTGCATAATAACAGGAGAGTAAGTAATCTCATTTCTTTACTGGTTTAAAAGTCCGTTCGGCAAGTTCCGGAAGCTGGCTTTTTATTTCGCTTAATACTAATTGCGCCACCAGCCTTGCACCCATTTCAGAAAAATGGGTATTATCTTCTTTCCCATCCGGATAGTTAGGATGCTCACCGGGTTTTAACTGAAGAAACAGCAATTTAGACTGCTCCACACCAAACTGCTGGTATAAGTTCTGTGTAAGCTTATCCATATCAAACAGTGCCACTTTTTCTTCAGCAGCCACATCACGGGCTATCTGTGCATACACATCATGTGTGCCAACAATGGTGCCTGTGCTGTCAAATTTTCTCCTTGCCATAGGTGTCAGTAAAACCGGAATCATTTTTTTCTGCCTGGCCTCCGCCACATATTGCTTCAGGTTATTTTTAAACTCAGCTTCTGTTGTGTAAGTTTTCTTAGTCGGCACCTCATCATTATGACCAAACTGTAATAAAACATAATCGCCTTCTGAACTTTCGTCCATAATCTGCTGCCATAATCCTTCCTTACGGAAAGAGCTGGTGCTTCGTCCGTTTTTTGCTTTGTTTACCACCGTTACGGTACTGTCCCAGAAATAAACAAAAGGCATTCCCCATCCTGTTTCCGGAAAAGCCTTTGTTTCCTTTATGCTGGCTGTACTGTCACCTGCAATGAAAATTTTTACCTTTTTCTTTTCTGGAAGAAAGGATGCAACTATTAAAAAAACAATTGGGAATATCGCAGTTATTCTCATTTCAAAAGACTGTTTATATACACTTCAATATTTGTATAATGCTTGTGCAACGTATTTAATACTGCATCAGCAGGGCTGGAAGCATTCAATCCGTTCTTTTGTTCCCACTCATCGGGCATACCATCTTTGTCTGTATCTGGAGGTGCAGGCAACGGTTTAAGGTCTGGCCATGCACTTACTGTCAGTTCATAAGCAGTGCCATGCGGGTAGCCACCCTGCACATCAATTATGCGGCCTGTTCTGTTCCTAACATCGTTGATGATGCGTTCATCAAGCGTATCCCGGCTGAAACTGGCACCTGCGTAACTAAGCACATCATTGTAAGCATCTTTTGCTGACTGAATGAGAATTCCTTCAGCAGGAAATGGTTTATCCATAATCGATTCTTTTTTATCAATTTCAGTTCCTCCGTTACCCATATCTATACCCAGCCAATTGTTTTTAGAAACATCTTTTGCTTCGTCAACATAATTTCCGTCAACATACCATTTGCCAAAAGGTAATGTTTCCGTTCTGGATGGGTTCACTATCCGGTATCTTACATTCTTATTGGTAGATGGCCCGTACCTGAAGTAGTTGTTTACAATATTGTAATTGCCCGCTTCACCGCCGTAAATATTATTATGCCCCCAGTTATAAATTACGTTGTTCCTGAAATCGGCAAATTCCTGTGAAGCACCGAGTCTTGTTCCGTTAAACCTTGGGTTACGGCTAAGGCAGTGGGCTATTAAATTGTGATGGGCAGATAAATGGCTGCCACCCCAAATGCCACCATAGCCATGATGCTCCCAGTCTTTATCGCCGGTTTCAAAATGATAGGAGTAGTTAAGCGGTTCCGCTATAATATTCCATTGTACGGTTGTGCTATCGCCTCCATACACTGAAAAAACTTCATCAGTACTCCAGCTTAAGCTGCAATGGTCAATAATAATATGCTTTCTTTTGCCTATTGAGAGTGCATCATCGCCACCGCTGCCATCAATCATTCCTCTTTGACTTTGATACCTGTCGCCCATACGAAAACGCAAATAACGGATGATTGTATTATCACCGCCCAGGCTTACTGAGTTGTCGGCCAGGCAAATTCCATCGCCAGGTGCAGACTGCCCCGCTACGGTAACATCTCCTTTTATAACAAGTTTTGACGCTAAATGAATAGTGCCGGATACGGCAAACACAATAATCCGTTTACCTTTTGCTTCTGCAGCTTCCCTGAAACTTCCTTCACCGCTATCATTGAGATTTGACACAATACAAACTTTACCACCACGGCCCCCGGTAGCATATTTTCCAAAACCCTCGGCCCCCGGAAATGCGAGAATAGTTTTTTCGATGTTAGCCTGATTTGTTATTTGCTGCAATTGGGTACAGGAGATAATTGGCAGCAACCATATACAATTAAGTATGAATAATTTTCTCTTCATTAGGGGAATAATATATTTATCTGACGTAGATAAGATAATAAGGCTGCATCCCATTAGCCCAAAGGATGCAGCCTTAATTACATAGAACGGCTTGAAAAGAACTTAATAGCCTGGATTCTGTTGCAACAGTCCCTGG
>JBGAPQ010000034.1:0-15698 GCA_044221225.1 Chitinophagaceae bacterium | reverse complement strand
ATAGGGAAGGGAGAAGTTATTTTTAAAGGAGAAGGCCGGGCTCAACGCATCATCACAAAGAGATTTGTGGAAAAGAACTGGAATGAAGATGAAAAGCTGCATTTCCGGAGATATGCTTACCCTGTAAGCGAAGAGCTTTTCATTTTGTGGGACGACGACCCATCGGAGTGGGCCCCGCAAAACCATAGCTGTGATCCCAACACTGAATTTGACGGCCTCAATGTATTAGCAATAAAAAAGATATTTAAAGGGCAGGAATTAACACTTGATTATGCTCATTTTCTGGATGAGAATATGGAACCATTTCATTGTCAATGTGGTTTTCCTTCCTGCCGAGGGGAGATTTCCGGGATTCTTCATAATTCATTAACCGCCCGTGAAGTAAATTTGCAACAGTTAAACGACCTCGATTAAATCCGGTCTCACACTTACTCCATTAAATTTTGCTGACAACCCGGTTTACCCGGTGCGCTTGATGATTTATCATAAACAGATGAACTATGTCCCGTTTTGCCGTACTCAAACAGATAATGTTACAACATCGCTATCGCCTGGTGTTGACATATATACTTTTTTCACTGGAAATGCTGGAAAACCTGCTTCGTCCTTTTTTCCTCGGTCTTGCTGTAGATGATTTAATAAAAGGAAGCTACCGGGGGCTCATTTTGCTATCCGCAGTTCATTTCGGTTGGTTGATTATTGGAACAATCCGGCACAGACTGGACACCAGAACATACTCGGTCATATATACGTCATTAGTTACAAAATTCTTAGCCCGACGGTACAATAAATCAGATGTATCAAAACTTAGTGCCCATTCTACATTAGCAAGAGAGTTTGTTGATTTTCTTGAATTTGATTTGGCCTATGTTGTTGAGGCTTTTTACAGCATTATTGGCTCGCTGTTATTGCTTTTTTTCTATGATACCTCGGTTGTGCTGGTTTGCCTAGGCATACTATTGCCGGTAACCGGTTTCAGCTATCTCTACGGAAAGAAGATGAGAAATCTTAATAGGCAAAAGAATGACGAGCTCGAAAAACAAGTTGATATTATTTCCACAGGTAACAACCATTTGATTCGGCAGCATTATGATAATTTACGGAAATGGCAAATCAGGATCAGTGATCAGGAGGCGTGGAACTTCGGCATAATGGAAATAATGGTAATGGTGGTAATAGGGCTTGCATTATTGATTACTAATAAAACAGCGGGAGCTGAAATTGAAGCGGGAAGCCTGATTGGCATTTATAGCTATATCCAGCGGTTCGTCTCCGGGCTGGATACAATTCCGTACACAGTCCAGCGCCTTTCTTCTTTGAACGATATTACTCGAAGGATTGAAATACAGGAAGAAGATTTGGGAAAGCCAGACCCGATACAAATTGGTGTAAAGGTTGTAGCATAACTATATTACAGACACAAGAAAAGCAGTTAGATTACATTTAAACAAGCAAAGACAGAATAAGTTGTCTTTGCTTGTTTTGCTTCCGCAGTTATTTTAATGCCCTTAAGACCTGTCGTGATCCCTCGTCCAAAGCCTTTTTAGCTGCATCATCTATCTGCCCTTCATACTTACCATTTAGTTTGGGTTGCAGTCTGGTAGACCCATCAGACAATTTTATCAGTGTCATTGCGGCTTCAATTGTATAAGATGACGCTGCATTCGGATCTGTATTTTTAATAGCTTTTAGCAAGCCACCTACTTTACTGCCCTGTTTTATTTTTATAAAATCACTGGCCAATGTATAATCGCAATTAAATTTTTTGGCCTCATCTTCTGAAGCTACCGCTATGGCCTCAACACTCCCATCTGTCAACGTATTAGCGAGGTGTTGTTGCAGTATGGCGGCCTGCAGTTGTTGATCGCCTTTGGGTTCATACACACCAATGCGAATTACACCTGCTTTTTTTTGTTCTGTAAGGGCTGGTTTTTCTTCTTCTTTATTTTTGTATTCTTTCATCGCCTGGTTCATCATATCACTTACATCAAACTTTTCCTGCAGATCCTCTTCGTTCTTAGTTTCTGTATAACCCAAAGGAATTTCGAAAAGCATCGAATCAAGTTTTACTGTTGAAAGTTCCAGGGTTTCAATGCTGGATTGAAATTCACTTGTCTGTGGATTACCTCCGCCCATTTTAATAGTAGTGGTTTCAATTAAAGGGAAGCCTAATTTTCCTTTTCCGCTCCTGCGGGTAACAAAGCGGTCTTTGCATTCCGGTTGAGGTCTTTCGTTTGGCGCCATTGAGATTTTTGTAGGACGATACCGCACCGGGCAATTAAATAAAGGGAGATCAATGTACCAGCCATCTGTCTTTATAATTATACTATCCTTCATGCTACAGGCTTCCGGAGAGGGTTTCATTTTTTGAGAAGCCCATACATGCCTGGCATTGAAACCGTACATTTTTTTACGTTCACCGGTATCGGTAATGTTGTACCACATAGTGATAACACCTCCCTTTTGTGGAGTGGTTTTGGGTTCAGGTGTGACTGGTTTATTTTTTACCGGGGTTACAGATTTTGCGTCTTCATCAATGATTTCATCGGTTTCTTTTGAAAACGGCTCAATATAGTAGAGCTTTTTTTTATCATTTATCTTTATGGTACGCTGAAGGTCACACTGCTCAATTGTTATCGGAGGAGCTGGCATACCCATCATGCCGGCACTTTCAGTTCTTTTACGCATCCCTTTTACATAGATGGTAGATTCAGTTTTCATTCCCATCATACTGGTTGCCTGGCGCAACTTGTATTGCTGTGCATTGGCTTCATTGTCTATAAGTAATGCAGTTATCATGACTGCGATACAGCAGAGAGCATATTTTTTCATAATAATCGCTTTGTATTAAAGGTAGTAATTGAATTATTATAAACAGGTGAGCAAAATGCGGAAAAAGGAAAAGGGGGTTAGTGGTATAAAAACTTATCTCCCCATAAATACCATCAGGATCTGCACATCACTGGGGTTGATACCTGATATCCGGCTCGCCTGGCCCAGCGTCCTTGGTTTTATGCGGGTAAGTTTCTCCCGGGCCTCATTACCCAAAGAAGATATTTTCTTATAATCAAACGTTTCTGGAATTTCCAGTTCTTCAAGTTGAGACATTCTTTGAACCAGCTCTTTTTCCTTTTCTATATACACATCATACTTAACCTGAATTGAGGCCTGTTCAAGAGCGTCTCTGGAGAAATTTTTTAGGGCTTGCCCCAGGCGGGGTAATGCCGTAGCAAAATCTTCTAATTCCACATCCGGGCGGAGTAATATTTTTTGTGCTTTTTGTTTTTCAGTAATAAGTGAAGAATTAATAGAGGTGAAATAGGAATTGACCTCTTCTGGCTCTACGGCAAAATCTTTTAATGCTACTTTTATTTGCTCAACACTATTTCTTTTTTCAACTACCTTATTCATTCTTTCCTGAGAAGCCAGCCCAAGTCGATAACTTAATTCAGTCAATCGCAGATCGGCATTATCCTGGCGAAGTAATGTTCTGAACTCGGCCCTTGATGTAAACATCCGGTAGGGTTCTTGAGTTCCTTTGCTTATCAAATCATCAATCAATACGCCGATATAGGCGTCACTTCTTTTTAGAATCAGGGGTTCCAGATTTTTTATTTTCTGGTGTGCATTGATACCCGCCATTAATCCCTGGCAAGCGGCTTCTTCGTAGCCAGTTGTACCATTAATTTGGCCTGCAAAAAACAGGTTTTGAATCAATTTTGTTTCCAGGGTATATTTCAACTGCGGCGGCGGAAAGAAATCATATTCAATCGCATATCCGGGACGGAACATTTTCACATTTTCAAAACCAACTATATTACGAAGGGCTTCGTATTGTGTTTCCTCGGGAAGAGAGGTTGAAAACCCGTTTACGTATATCTCTACTGTATTCCATCCTTCTGGTTCAATGAAAAGTTGGTGTCTCTCTCTCTCTGCAAAACGGTTGATCTTATCTTCAATGCTGGGGCAGTATCTCGGCCCCACCCCATCAATTCTGCCGGCAAACATAGGACTTCTGTCAAACCCCGTTTTTAGAATATCATGTACCTTTTTACTGGTGTAGGTTATCCAGCAGCTTCTTTGTTTTTTTGGTTTTTCAACATCTAAAAAGGAAAATCCAACTATTTCATCATCACCCGGCTGCTCTTCCATTTTGGTATAGTCCAGGCTTCGGCCATCAATTCTTGGTGGGGTTCCCGTCTTTAATCTATCGCTTTCAAAACCGGAGGAAACAAGCTGTTCTGTAATTCCTGTAGCAGCCCTTTCCGCCATTCTTCCCCCTCCAAAGTTCTTTTCTCCGATGTGAACAATTCCGTTAAGGAAGGTTCCATTGGTTAAAATAACAGATTTTGCTTTAATCTCATGCCCAAGCCCGGTCACCACCCCTTTACAATGCCCCTCTTTTAGCAACAACCCCTTTACCATATCCTGGTAAAAATCAAGGTTTGGGGTTTGTTCGAGCATTTCCCTCCACTTTAGTGAGAACAGCATCCGGTCGTTCTGTGCCCTTGGGCTCCACATAGCGGGACCCTTGCTTCTGTTCAGCATTCTGAATTGAATAGTAGACAGGTCCGTAACAATTCCAGAATACCCACCCATTGCATCTATTTCCCTAACAATCTGGCCCTTAGCGATACCTCCCATGGCTGGATTGCAGCTCATTTGAGCAATTGTCTGCATATTCATGGTCACCAAAAGAGTTTTGGAGCCAAGATTAGCTGCTGCTGCTGCTGCCTCACAACCTGCATGGCCCGCACCCACTACTATTACATCGTATTCTGAAAACATAAGTTGGCAAAGGTATTTTGTTCTTGGGGCTACTACTCAAACTTTTTTAGAAACTCAATTTCCTTTTTTACCTCATTTATCCCTCGACCACTATTTAAGAGCTCAAACTCAAAAAAGCTATACCCTTCTATCATACTTAAATACTCTTTATGATCCCTGATAAATGCTTGCTGAGGCTCTGTACTTACAAACTCAGAGAGCTCAAGCTTATCAATTTTGTGCAGAAGCTTTAAACAGGCAACATAATTTGTTTTTTCATAAAGCTCTGTAAAGTAGTTTTTTGCAGCCAATACATCCAGGCGATTTCCCCGATCTTTATTTTTTTGAAACAATT
Organism: Chitinophagaceae bacterium; assembly: GCA_044221225.1. Lineage (GTDB taxonomy): Bacteria > Bacteroidota > Bacteroidia > Chitinophagales > Chitinophagaceae > JJ008. The sequence continues at coordinate 10,576 of JBGAPQ010000034.1, read as the reverse complement.
CCACTCGTAGATTGGTGAAATTCCAACACATTTTAAGCTCTTCTTCGTCCGAAAAATCAAAATAGGTAACAGGGATTATATGGTCAAATCGCCACTTCTTGCCAAAATCATCCCATCCAACACCTTCTTTAAACTGATACTCAAACCATTGCCGCATATTTTCTATGTCCAATCCGAAATACGGGGCATACGCCACACAGATATGCCTCTCTAAAACATATCGCCTTAGAGAAATCTGCCACTTTCTTTTTTCTCTGAATTTTAAAAGCGCTTCGGTTGGATAAGGACCAGGTGTGTTCTTCTTCCTAGGCATAGAGTGTGTTTATACAAAGATAATAGTTCCACGGGACACTGTTTCAAGCTGAAACAGTGTCCCGTGGAACGTCAATTCAAATAGCTAGCGAGATAATGGTTCTCTTTGTCCCTCATTTTTCTTTGTTCTGACTTACTCTTGTCCTTATATCCGCATAAATGCAGAGCACCATGAAAAATTACCCTATGGAGCTCCAGCTTAAAAGGAATGTCCAGTTTTTTTGCATTATCCCTTACCCGATCAATACTTATATAAATCTCTCCCTCTATTCCAATATCTCCGGAAAGATCAAAACTGATAATATCAGTAAAGTAATCATGGCGAAGAAACTGGCGGTTAATTTCAAGTAGCTTTTTATCAGAACAAAAAACATAGTTGAGCGATAAAAGCTTTTGCCCTTCTTTTAGAAATAAGGAGTTTATAAATGTTTTTAACCGACTTCTATCTTTAAGACTGAACTTTTTGTACTCAAAAAAGAAGCAAACTTTTGATTTTGAAGGCATAATTTCAAAATTCGTAAAGAAAAACCAACCAACAAGGGTAGTTTTGTGCAATAATTCTTAGCAAATGATTGCAAGGCTCTCGGAATTGAAACCAGGACAAGAAGGGATAATAAAGGAATTTGCCAATAACGATATTTTTCTGAAGCTTATGGAAATGGGCTGTGTACCAGGAGAAAGAGTCTTGCTGGAGCAAATAGCTCCTTTAGGGGATCCCATTTCAGTTAATGTTTCCGGCTACCATCTCAGCTTGAGGCTTAACGAGGCGGAACATATTTTTGTTGAGATAAAAGCTTGATAATCAGTATTTTATATGAAAATAGGATTATATTTTGGGTCTTTCAATCCTGTTCATGTTGCTCATCTTATCATTGCAAATCATATTCTTAACGAAACAGATATTGAAAAGATCTGGTTCGTCGTATCTCCACAGAATCCATTCAAGGCAGAAAATTCTCTCTTGAATGAATACCATCGGCTTCACCTAGTGAATTTGGCCACTGAGAACGATAATCGCATGAAGGCGTCAGACATAGAATTTTCCCTACCGAAACCTTCTTACACCGTGAACACACTTGCCTATCTGGCTGAAAAACATCCGGAACATGAATTTTGTGTAATCCTTGGAAGTGATAGTTTTCAAAATTTTGATAAATGGAAGAACTATGAAGTAATTGTAAAGAACTACTCCATCTATGTATATCTGCGCCCGGGATTTGAAGTAATTAATACCATCATGGCTAATTTGCATTTAGTCGATGCGCCACTGCTGCAGCTATCGGCAACGCACATTCGAAAATGTATTTCGGAAGGAAAATCGATCAGGTATATGGTTCCTGATGTGGTATTAGAAGAAATTGAAAGGGGGGGTTACTATAAGAAATAACCCAATAGTAAACAGGTAACAACAATCAGCGGGGGAAGTATCCGGGTAAAGTGTAAAAGCAGAATTGTTCCCAATATCACTAATATATTCACAAGACTTATTGTTTTTGGCTCAATAAAAGAGATATCCCGCATAATATAAAAAGAAGAAGCCAGCATTACTCCTACAACTACAGCATTGATTCCTTCCAATGAACGATACACCGCAGCATATTTTTTCAGGTTGTGCCAGATAGGAAAAAAGAATAGGACCAATAATGCACTGGGCAAAAAAATACCAATCATTCCAATGAGACAACCAATAACCTGCATTTCAGTGCCCATGTCTTTTAAGGCCATTCCCCCGGCAAAAGACGCAATTGAAAATACGGGTCCGGGAACGGCCTGAACGATACCCATACCGGTATATAATTTGTCCTGGTCAATTTGTACTGCATTTGGGTTTTTTTCCCTTATAGCCTCGGGTCTTATGCTCCATTGTTCATACATCATGGGCATTAATACCTGACCTCCGCCAAAAACCAGGCTTCCCATTCTGTACGTATTTTCAAAGAGATTTATTGGTTTTCTGTTGGGCCATTCATTTTTTCGGGCCAGCTCACTGGTAATACCAGCCACAATAAAAATGATTCCGAATAACCAGAAATTCCACCACCTGATCTTACGGGGAACTTGCTCCGTTTGCGGAATCCTTTTTTGGCTGAAATTGGTAGCAATTCCTCCGATAATAATTAATACGGGAATAACCCATGTTCTTCCAAACAGAAAATAAGTAGCTGCTACACTACAAAGCATAATGACCCATGTAATCGTATTTTTTATTGCATGAGGGAAAATATGGATAACAGCATAACCTAAAAATCCGGCCGCCATCGGGGGAATAAATTTAAAAATATCTGTTCCGAGCTCTCTTTTATCAATATATTGTAACAGGAACGAGAAAGCTCCCATTAATATACTGGCAGGAAGTATCCATATTATGAGTGTTAGTACAGCCAGGGGAACTCCGCCCCTTTTATATCCAATTAATGTTAGTGTTTGAGTAGAAGAGGCTCCGGGCAGCAGCTGACAAAAAGCATTGTATTCCATCAACTCTTTTTCTGTGACATAGGGCTTGTTGCGCACAAAGGTCTTCATCATCATACCCAAATGTGCCTGCGGGCCACCGAAGGCAGTAACGCTGTGAAAAAGAACAGCCCGAAGAAAAGGAAGATGGCGTAGCAGCATTGAAACTTAAATATAAATAAATTCGGGTAAGGATAAAGCGAGAACATCCAAAGCATCATTTCAAGTAAATTCATAAAAAATAAGTAATGAGAAAAACACTATTGTCAATTCTGCTGCTCACCTCTACAGCGCAATTGTTTTCGCAAACAGATATCACCAGGCTCAAAGAAAAAATGACGGCAGCAGCAGATAGAATTGAATCAAAATGCATTGAATGGAGACAAGATCTGCATATGAATCCTGAACTGGGTAACCGGGAATTCCGGACATCAAAAATAATTGCAACACATTTGAAAAGTTTGGGAATAGATGTAAAAGAAGGAATAGCAAAGACGGGGGTGGTAGGAATATTAAAAGGAGGGAAACCCGGACCGTGTATTGCTTTGCGTGCCGATATGGACGCATTGCCAATTGTAGAAAATGTAAATCTCCCTTTCGCATCTAAACAAAAATCAACTTACAACGGACAAGAGGTAGGAGTAATGCATGCTTGTGGTCATGATACCCATGTGGCAATACTTATGAGTGTGGCGGAGATATTATCTGGTATGAGGAATGATATAAAAGGAACGGTGAAATTCATATTTCAACCGGCAGAAGAAGGGCCGCCGGCAGGAGAAGAAGGGGGCGCTAATCTGATGGTAAAAGAAGGAGTGATGGATAATCCTAAAGTGGATGTAATTTTTGGATTACATATCGGGTCAGATATTGAAATTGGACGCATAGAGTATAAACCAGGCGCATTTATGGCATCATCCGATTGGTTTAGCATAAAAGTAAAAGGGAAGGGCAGCCATGGTTCACAGCCGTGGAAGGGAATTGATCCGATACAGGTTTCCGCACAAATAATAGAAGGACTGCAGTCAATCGTAAGCAGACAATCTGAATTAACAAAAGCCCCGGTAGTGATTACCGTTGGAAAAATACATGGCGGGGTGAGAAACAATATCATCTCTGAAGAATGTGTAATGGACGGAACAATAAGAACACTGGATAATAACATGCAAAAAGAGGTGCATGAAAAAATAAAATGGACTGCTCAAAAAATAGCCGAAGCTTCCGGCGCCACAGCCGAAGTAAATATCGAAACAAAAACACTGGTTACATATAATACACCCGATCTGGTAAAAAAGATGATTCCTTCATTGGAAGCCGCTGCAGGAGCAGGAAATGTAAGGGAAAGAAACTGGGTTACCGGAGCCGAAGATTTTTCATATTATGGAACAAAAGCTCCTGCCTTTTTCTTTTATCTTGGAGGGATGCCCAGGGGACATGATCCTAAAAAAGCACCACCACATCACACAGCTGATTTCTTTGTGGATGATCAGGGAATGAAAACAGGAATCAACGCTTTTTGTCAATTGGTGATAGATTATATGAACATGAAATAAGGGATAGCCACGAAATCACACGAAAGAACACAAAATAATAAAACCTCTTTCGTAAAATTTTGTGTGATTTCGTGGCGAACAAATTATGCAGTATGAAATCAAAAATTTTCTCCTTTTTATTCTTAATTCCTTTACTGGCTTCATCACAAAAAACAGATAAAAAACTGCAAATAAAATTGCAGGAAGCCGTCAGTGGCTTTAATGGCAATATTGGCATTTATGTAAAAAATCTACGGACGGGCAAAACAGTTTCTATTAATCCTGATACTATCTTTCCAACGGCTAGTATTGTAAAAGTGCCGATACTGTTGGGTATAATGGATAAAATAAATAAAGGAGAGCTGACGTATGATTCTTTACTGATCTATAAAGACTCATTACTGTATGCAGGATCAGATATACTCGGTTCTTTTAAAAACGACGAAAAGATAGCTTTGAAAAAAGTGATCATGCTGATGCTGACCACCAGTGACAATACAGCTAGCCTCTGGCTGCAAAGTCTTGCCGGTACCGGAACAAGGATCAATGAAATTCTGGACAACCTTGGATTGAAAAATACAAGAGTAAATTCAAGAACACCGGGAAGAGAAAATAACAGAACGCAATATGGCTGGGGGCAGACCACACCGGCAGAAATGGGAAAACTATTCGAAATGATTTATACGAATAGAGTGATTTCTTCTTCGGCCTGCGAAAGAATGATGCGTTGTCTTGGAAGGAACTACTGGGACGAGAACGAAGCGATTTCACAAATACCACCCACTATTGAAGTTTTTAGCAAGAACGGATGTGTGAATGCTTCAAGAAGCGAAGTGCTGCTGGTAAACGCACCGGACAACCCTTATATTTTTTGCATTTTTACCAAGAATAACAAAGATATCAGCTGGAGATATGAGAATGAGGCATGGGCAACGGCGAGAAAGATTTCAAAAATGCTATGGGAATATTTTGGACAGAAATAGTTATTTGAATAATTCGAAAACCACCCAACTCATTACATAAGCCAGCGCTGTCATATAAACCAACTGAATGATGGGCCATTTCCAGCTTCTCGTTTCCCTTTTAACCACTGCCAGCGTACTCATACATTGCATGGCAAACACATAAAAGATCATCAATGATAAACCAGTAGCAAGAGTAAAAACCGGAGTGCCATCATGTCTTACTGCTGCTTTCATTTTTTCTTTTAGTAACAAACTGTTATCATCATCACCTACACTATACAATGTGGCCATTGTTCCCACAAAAACCTCCCTTGCTGCAAATGAGGTTACCAGCGCAATACCGATCTTCCAGTCATAACCCAGCGGTGTAATAACCGGTTCCATCGATTTGCCAATGATACCGGCATAGGATTTCTCCAGTTTAACAGTGTGATATTCTTTTTCCAATTGTGCCACATCTGCACCCGGTTTTGTTTTTAGTTGTTCATATTGCTGCGACAGATTTTGCATTGTATTGCCCGGACCGAAAGAACTCAGTGCCCACAGCACAAGACTGATGATCATGATGATCTTACCCGCATCCATCACAAATATGCGGGCCTTGCTGATCATTGTGGGAAGTACATTCTTCCATCTTGGCGATCGATAAGTGGGTAATTCAAGAATGAAGAAGCTCTTCTCTTTAATATGAATAAACCATTTCGCTATATAGGAAACGATCAGGGCCATTACTAATCCAAGCAAATACAAGCCCATCATCACCAATCCCTGCACACTCAGAAAACCAAGTAAGTATGTTTGAGGAATTACCAATGCAATTAAAATGGTATAAACAGGCAGACGGGCTGAGCAGCTCATGAGCGGAGTGATCAGGATGGTTAGCAAACGTTCTTTCCGGTTCTCGATATTCCGGGCACTCATTATGGCAGGAACTGCACAGGCAAAACCGCTGATCATAGGCATCACACTTTTACCGTTCAGGCCCACACTTCGCATCAACCTGTCTGACAAAAAACTGATACGGGCCATATAACCACTGTCTTCCAGCAGAGTAATCAATCCAAACAGAATCATAATCTGCGGTACAAAAACCAATATGCCGCTAAGCCCGGCAACCACACCGTTTATTAATAAGTCGGTCCAGCGGTTGTCTGGCAGTGATGATGATAAGTATTCACTGATTTTTGCAAAACCCAGCTCTATCCAGTCCATAGGATGTTGCGCCAGCCAGAACACACTTTGAAACAATAGAAAAAGAACCGCCAGCAGAATGAGATAACCCCAATGCCGGTGGAGTAATACATTATCCAGTTTTTCGGTGAACAACGATTTTTGCAAAGGATCGGGTTCCGATACCGCCTGTTGCATAACATGCCGGATACGACTGTATCGCTGTAATATTTCTTCTGCCTGTGTTTTTGTAGGATTGAAGTTGTTTTTTACCTCAATATTCTCAATAGCTTCCTGGATGGCTGGGGTCAGATCAAACGATTCATGATTGATGAGATAATGGATAGCCTTGTAATCACTGATCTGGGGAAAATGTTGCTTTACTTCATCAACAGGAGTCTCTGCCAGCGATTTATTATCAATAAAATCCCTTACCGGTGTTTTATATGCTTGCTGAACTGTAAGAGAGATTGCTTTTTTTAGTTCAGCAATGCCTTTGTTTTTTCGGGGATTAACCGCCACTACCGGCACACCCAACTCTCTTTCCAGTGCAGCAAGATCAATTTTGATTCCTTTTTGCCTGGCCAGGTCCATCATGGTCAATACTATCACCACCGGGATCTTCAAATCAATGATCTGTGTGCAAAAAAGAAGGTTTCTTTTCAGATTACTGGCGTCAGCAACGGCCACCACCACATCAGCCCTTATATCTTTATCTTCTCCCACCAGCACTTTATAGCTAACCCATTCGTCCAGCCTTTTGGGATATAAACTATAGCTGCCGGGCAGGTCAATTATTTCAGCAGGAATCCCTGCAAAAACAGCAGCCCCCGTTTTTTTGTCAACCGTTACCCCGGGAAAATTCCCTACCTGCTGATTCAGCCCGGTAAGACAATTAAACAGCGAACTTTTTCCGCTATTAGGGTTACCAACAAGGGCAATATGTAGCTTTTTTTCCTGCACTTTTCCGGGAATGCCTTCGGCAAGCCAGCAAAAGTAGAACGGTAAGCTCAAATGACCTTACGAAATACGATTTTTGAAAACAGCAATGCGGAAAAAGAATAACCGAATTATGACGGTAAATCAAAGGAAAAAGAAAGCAGCTCAATACCTTTGCAGCTCACAAACCTGTTGTATATGATGTCACTCTTTTCCAGAATTGCAGTAATAACAGCACTATTGATTTTCTCAGCCTGTTCGTCTTCCAAAAAAATAAGCAAAGCAGATGTTGAAACGCTGTCCAGCCTGAAATCGCACATTCAGTACCTGGCAGATGATAAGCTGGAAGGACGCCGTACAGGGACGAACGGAGAAAAACTGGCGATGGAGTATATCAGCAGCCAATTCAGGTCGGCCGGCCTGTTGCCAAAAGGCAGCAAAGAATTTTATCAGCCATTTGAAGTAAATGAGGGCAAGAAAGTTGATGACTCAACTACGCTTAGTATCAATAATAACATCCTTGTACAAGGAAAGGATTTCTTCCCTTTTCCTTTCAGCCCTAATCAAAAGATGGAGGCCCTGCCATCCATTGCTGTACAGGAAGCAGATATGCCCTGGTTCTTTGATCTGAAAGATCAGTTAGAGGAAAACAAAACGAATCCTCATTTTGACCTGTCCAATTATATCTATACCAATTGTAAAAAAGCAAAGGACAGGGGGGCCTCTGCAGTAATATTATATAATACATCTTCAATTGATGATAAATTGGTATTTAATGGAAAAGACAAATCAGAAATGCTTTCCATCCCGATACTGTATGTAAAAAAAGAAGCGGCTGCTAAATACTTTAAAGACCCTTCGGCTACACTAACTATAAAATTTACAACGGCTCTTAGCGAAAAGAAAAGAACAGGACATAATGTGGTTGGGTATATTGATAACGGGGCGCCAACAACAGTAATATTAGGAGCCCATTTTGATCACCTCGGGTATGGAGAGGATGGAAATTCAAGACATACGACTCATGAACTGTTTATACACAACGGCGCTGATGATAATGCCAGCGGAACGGCAGCCCTGATAGAGCTGGCAAAAAAAATGAAACAGTCAAAAGCTAAAAATAATAATTACCTCTTCATTGCTTTTTCAGGAGAAGAACTGGGCTTGTACGGGTCAAAATATTTTACCGAAAACCCTACTATCGATTTGAAGTCGGCGAACTACATGATCAATATGGATATGGTGGGCAGGCTGAGCGACAGTACAAAAGCATTGACCGTTGGAGGTTATGGCACTTCGACCCAATGGGGAGAATTTTATAACTCAAATCTTTTTAGGGATAGACAAGACTTTCTTTTTAAATATGACTCCAGCGGTACTGGTCCGAGCGACCATACTTCTTTTTATCGTAAAGATATCCCCGTACTTTTTTACTTCACTGGTTTGCACACGGATTATCACAAACCATCTGATGATGCAGATAAAATTAATTACACTGGTATTGCATCTATATTACAGCATATAACCGGGTTGGTTGAATCGCTGAACAGCAACAGCAAGCTTGCTTTTTTAAAAACAAGGGAAACGCAAACCACCACTTCTGCCCGCTTTAGTGTAACAATGGGAGTAATGCCTGATTATACTTATTCCGGTGCCGGCCTGAGAGCTGATGGGGTAAGCGAAGGCAAGCCAGCACAAAAGGCCGGACTGAAAGCAGGTGATATCATTTTGCAAATAGGAGACTATAAGATCACCTCTATGGAAAATTATATGCAGACACTCGGCAAGTTTAAAAAAGGAGATAAAACAAAAGTGATCTACAAAAGAGGTAATGATACCCTGGAAACAACTGTTGAGTTCTAAATTGTAACTTACAGTACAATAATAACATGGCCGAACGAAACAAACTGGTACTTGATAATAAAGAACTGACTGAATGTTTCTTTGAAGATACCCGGCTGCTGGGCGTCATGGCGCCTATTAAAGATTATCAATTTTGCTGGCACCTGAATAATAGTATTGGCCTCGACTTTCGCATCAATGAAATAGAGATAAAACTGATTAAAAAGAAAAGGGATTACTTTTTCTCTGTTTATGAATACAAGGTACCAACAGGTACGCTGGAGCATTATATTTACAACAACCAGTTTGACGGAGAATATTTATTGCCCGAATTCAAGCATCTTGATTTTTTGTGGCTGATGAAGGGGGATGAGGTATACGAAGAAACAATGCAGCAAACAATTCAAACCATTCGCAGCATTAACAGCGTTCAGTTAGTCGCAGAATTGTCCATTGACCAGATAAAAAATAAGGAAAACCTTGTTTTTTAACCGGCACACCACCATTGCCAGCAATTTCTAATACAACATTTATGTGGGAAGAAAAAAGCAATACTCTGTACAAAAAATTCCAGTTCAATAATTTCAGCGAAGCTTTTGCTTTTATGACAAGGGTGGCTATGGAAGCAGAGAAAATGGACCATCATCCTTTATGGACAAACGTATGGAATACAGTAGAGATATGGCTGAGCACACATGATGCCGGCAATATTGTAACGGATAAGGACAGAAAGCTGGCGACAAAAATTGATACATTGGTTTAATCGGGCATAATGAAAAACATTTCCCTGCTGCTTTTAGTGATGCTGCTGCTCGCCTGCAACAATACATCTAATAATGCAGACGGAGGGCCATGTGCCTATAAAGAAGATATTCATCCTGCAAGGCTTATTAAACTGGAAACCAATGACAGTCTTGTTTATGATGCATTGTTTGAAATTGAAGCCGGACTTCAATCGACAGATAAAAAAGATACAGTAAGCTTTAACAGGCTTAACAACCGCTACATCGAAAAAGCACAAATAGAAAAAGACAGCATCGCCGAAGGAAAAATATATAAATACATAATTCAGACAATCACATCAGGCAGTTGTGATCCTGATATCAGGATCATACTGCTCGAAAAATATTAAAATACCTGTTGCCTCTTGCTACTACGATATTAATGATTCGTCCTGCAGCCTTTGGGTTTAATGAAGAAACGGCTACCAATAACTATTTTCAAACCAATCCGGGTATCAGCAAGGAAGCGTTGCAGCACAAGGCGCTGACAGAATTTGATAATATGGTGCAGCTGCTCAGGAACGAAGAGATTGATGTACTGGTAATGGAAGACACAAAAGAACCACCCAAGCCCGATGCTATT
>JBGAPQ010000033.1:0-16858 GCA_044221225.1 Chitinophagaceae bacterium | reverse complement strand
GGGCGCAGGAGAATTGAGAGGACTTCACATTAGTACGAGAGGATTATGTGGAACGTTGCTCTGGTGTACCGGTTGTGTCACTCGATGCAGTGCCGGGTAGCTACCAACGGACAGGATAAACGCTGAAAGCATCTAAGCGTGAAACCTTCCTCAAGATGAGTTTACTTTTAAGGGCCGTCAGAGACTATGACGTTGATAGGCTACAGGTGTAAAGGTGGTAACATCAAAGCCGAGTAGTACTAATTGCCCGTACGCTTTAATTTTTTTTCTTTCTTTATACCCTTTATTGGCGAAAAGAAAGTAGATACTCCCTAACATTTTCCAATATGTAATATTATTTAAGATATTATGGTGGTTTTGCCGAGGGTGTTCACCTCTTCCCATACCGAACAGAGAAGTTAAGTCCCTCATGGCCGATGGTACTGCACCACAATGCGGGAGAGTAGGTAGCTGCCATATTTATTTAAGCCCTGACAATTTTGTCGGGGCTTTTTATTTGTTGAGATTACCTTTTATCTTCAATGAATGTCAAAAAAGGAAAGGATAATAATCATACTTCTTGCAGCTATAAATTTTACCCATATCCTGGACTTTATGATCATGATGCCATTGGGAAATTACCTGATGCCTCATTTTAAGATTTCACCTCAACAGTTTAGTATTCTCCTTGCTTCTTACCCCATTAGTTCTTTTGCTTCAGGAGTCATGATGGCATTATTTGCTGACAAATTTGAAAGGAAAAGCTTATTGCTTATTACTTATGCAGGATTTACTATTGGAGCCGCTGCTTGTGGATTTGCACAATCATACGAGTTATTGCTGGTATCAAGGATTGTAGCCGGAATTTTCGGAGGTATTATTGGAGGTCAGGTACTTTCTATGATTGGTGATTTATTTACTTATGACAGAAGAGGTACAGCAATGGGAGCTGTAATGAGTGCTTTCGCTGTAGCTTCTTCAGTTGGAGTTACTTTTTCATTATACCTGGTTGATATATTTAAGGATGACTGGCATGTACCATTTCTGTTTGTTGCAATACTGGCTATAGTCATCTGGCCAATATGTTTTTATCAGCTCCCTGTATTACGTTCACACCTTACGGAGCAGAATGCATCAACGGGGAAATTAAAACAGTTGATTGCAACACTAACTACAAAATCAACAGGGTTAGCATTATTATTTTCAGGATTAATGATGATGGGGCATTTTCTGATCATCCCATTTATTAATCCGTATATGGAATTTAATAAGGGATATCCCAGGTCAGTGACACCTCTTATTTATCTTGTCGGAAGAGTTTCTTCCTTTATTGCTGCAGTCTTCCTGGGAAGGTTGTCGGACAGAATTGGAAAGCTTGCTGTATTCAGCTATTGTGTACCTCTATCTTTTATCATGGTCATACTAATTACTAATTTACCTACACTTCCATTTTCTATTGTATTAAGTTTCTTTGCTATCTGGTTTGCTTTAGCTACTGGCAGGGCTGTCAGTTCACAAACTATGGTTAGTAACGTAACAGGTTCAGCTAATCGGGGTAGTTTTATGAGCCTGAACAGCAGTATCCAGCATCTTGGTACGGGAGCAGCTGCATTAGTAGCAGGGTCTATAGTAACAGAGGGAAAAACCGGGAAGCTTCTTCGATATGAATGGGTCGGATATCTTTCGGTAATTGTATTGCTTGCAGGTTTTTTTCTCGGACGCTATTTGTTTAAGGATACTGAGACAAAAAAGGACCCTCTTCCCGGTTTATAATATCCTGTATACAGGGTATTGCATAAGAACCGTTTCAAACCATGGTGAATTCTGATAAACAAAATTCAACTGAGCCCTTCCGTCTTTGGCAAAAACCGTATCTGTCGTTCTGCGCAGTTCAAGCCTGGATTTAAGATCAGCAGTGGTTTTCAGATATTCTGCAGCAATATCCTCAAATGCATAGGCAGAATATCCTTCCTTCTGCCCGAGAATAGCATCAAAGTAATTCCATGCGAAATATGAGTCTTCCCCTCTGGGTTCCAGGGTTTCAATAAGGAACCGGTTGGCAACCTGGTTCAGCGGGATATACCAATCACCTTTATTGAACTTTAATTTGCCAGTTGCTGTAGTGAGCTTTACATCACTGTTCAGATGGTGCATTTCATATTGACGGGGCATTGTTTTGTAATCTTCAATTTTATAGAACTCCACTTCAATCAGTGTATCTTTTTTCAATTGGGCCATTTGTACGTTGTTCAATTTAAGCAGTTCTATCACTTTCCACCATCCTTGAGGAATAACATAGGCATTTGGTCTTTTTACATATTCTTTAGCAGGAAAATGGTTAAAGATTCTAACTGTCTTTTCGTAAGGTTTATTCCTGTCATAATATAATCTTGGTAACCCGGATACTTCACTTGGTTTCTTTCCTGATTCAAATCCTTTGTATCGTATTTCTTTAAACACCGATTTATCAAGTGCCCATTTAATTGGGAAATCGGTTGCTTTTTTTACATATTGTTTTGTTTGCTCTCTTAGTTGTTTAATCTTCTCACTGTTCTTAGCGGTGAATTCAATGAATGACTGCATCAGAGCATAAGTTGCTTTTACCCGTAGGTCGTATGGTTTGAGCATATGAGATTCCGGAACAAAAGAAAATGTATGCCACAGTGCTGCATAACCACTGGCATATCTCGGACTATCCCAATATTCCTGCCAGCCGTTATCAGGAGTATCTCCCCAGACATTTACATAGGGGACTAGATCAAACCCTTTTTCTTTCATTAAACCATATAGTGCTGGTTCAAATTCTTTGCTGGTATATTCCCCCATCACTCCTCCTAGTTTGGTATGCTGTGTGGTCAGTAATGTCATTATATGCTGGTAGTCGGCACCATTGCTTACATGATTGTCAATGAAAACATCCGGATCGAGTAAATGAAAAATTTCAGTGAATGATCTTGCATCTTTGGAGTCGCATTTTATCATATCCCTGTTCAGGTCGAGGTTTTGTGAATTGCCACGAAAACCAAATTCTTCAGGACCATTCTGATCAACTCTGTAATTGGCACTGCGATTAAGGCATCCTCCAATATTGTAGACAGGAATAAATGCCAGAACAATGTTATCTGGAATCTTGTATTTGCCAATCACTATATCTCTTGCCAATAGCATGCTTGCATCAATTCCATCTGGTTCTCCAGGATGTATGCCATTGTTGATAAGGATGATTCGTTTATTATTTTTCCTGATATTCCCGAAATTGTAATCGCCATTATTTGCCACAACGATGAGATGGAGCGGATACCCGGCATCTGTCATACCCATAGAGAGCATTTTTACTTTTCCAGATTTTGCATCGAGTTTTTGCCACCAGTCTATTATTTCAAAATAAGTGGGAGTTTGGGCACCTTTTGATTGTTCAAACGTTGTGGTGATATGTTGAGAAAAGAGAGTTGTGGATACTGTAAGAAGCAGGAGTAAGAAAATTTTTCTCATAAAACAGATTGAATCTTAAAAATAAAAAAGGCATTCCGAATTGGAACGCCTTTTAGATAATTTATTAAAACAGCTTATTTGGCTGCTACGTTAGTTTTCTTAGCTAATTTACTTTTAAGATTGGCTGCTTTATTCTTATGGATAATACCACGTTTAGCCAATTTGTCTATCATGCTTGCTACTTCAGGGAATTTTTCACCCATTTCTTTTCCTTTGGCAGCTTTCAGGTCACGGATAGCATTACGGGTTGTTTTTCCGTAATATTTATTCCTGTCACGACGTTTTGCAGCTTGGCGGGCATCTTTCTTAGTTGCACTGTGATTAGCCATTAATAATCAATTTTAAGGAGTGCAAAGGTAGGGGTGAGAGGGCTATTCACCAAATTTAGGAGGCTTTTATTGGCAAAAAAGACAAATAAATCAAGACATAACGATTATAAGCATTTTAATACTTAGCGCCTGAAAACCAACGATAACCGGTATGAAAGCCTGCACTTTCTAAATCCTTCATTATGAGGCCAGATTTTGTTTTTTTTCAGCGATATTTGTGGCCCAATTTTCACCTGTATTTTAATACCTCATTTTCATGAAGGATTTCTCCTATATCACTAATTCTCACCCGGAGTTTATTGAAAATCTATACCGTGATTTTGTAAAAGACCCGAATAGTGTTGATCCTGATCTAAAAAAATTTTTTGAAGGCTTTGATTTCGCTGTAAGCAATGCAGCTGCGACTGTTAATGGTAAGATACCTTCTGCAGATTCTACTAAGGCCGTAATAAGCTCTGAGGCTGATTGGTTCAAAGAATTAAGGGCTTACAGGATGATACTTGGATACAGGAACAAAGGCCACCTGATTGCAAAGACCAACCCGATCCGGCAGAGAAAAGACAGGGGTGCTAATATCGAATTAGATTTTTATGGTTTCTCAGAGGCAGATCTGGATAAAGAATTCCAGGTCGGTAACCTAATAGGGTTGGGCACTGCTTCATTGAAAAATATTCTTAGTCATCTTGAGAAATGTTATGCATCAAGTGTGGGGGTAGAATTCAAATACATCAGTGATCAGAAAAGAATTGACTGGTTGACAAATGAGATTGAGAAAACAATGCTTGAACCTTTACTGATAGATAAAAAAAGACGGGCACTTGAAAAACTCAACCAGGGAGTGATGTTTGAAAAGTTTCTTCATACCAAGTATGTCGGTCAGAAAAGATTTTCATTGGAAGGAGGAGAAACAACTATTGCAGCATTGGATGCTATTATCAACACAGCAGCTGATAATGAGGTGCATGAAGTGGTGATAGGTATGGCGCACAGGGGAAGACTTAATATATTGGCGAATATCATGGGCAAAACCTATGAACAAATATTCAGTGAGTTTGAAGGAACGGCGAAAGTAGACCAGACAATGGGCAGTGGTGATGTAAAGTACCATATGGGTTATGGTAGTGAAGTACAGACACTGAAAGACAAAACTATTCACCTGAAACTGATGCCCAATCCATCGCACCTGGAAGCAGTGAACCCTGTCGTAATTGGTTTTGCGAGGGCCAAGGCTGATGTGATGTATCATAGTGAGTTTGACAGGATATTGCCTATACTCATCCATGGCGATGCGTCTGTGGCAGGACAGGGAATAGTATATGAGGTGTTGCAGATGAGTTACCTGAAAGGTTATTACACAGGGGGTACTATCCATTATGTAATTAATAACCAGATCGGATTTACTACCGATTTTGATGATGCCAGGAGTTCTGATTATTGTACTTCACTGGCAGCGGCTATCCAGGCCCCGGTATTCCATGTAAATGGTGATGACCCAGAAGCAGTAATTAAGTGTGCTGAAATAGCTACCCGTTACAGGCAAGAATTTAATAGCGATGTATTCATCGATATGGTGTGCTATCGGCGACACGGACATAATGAGGGAGATGACCCAAAATTTACTCAACCGCATTTGTATGCTTTGATTGATAAGCATCCTAATCCAAGAGAAGTATATATCAAATACCTGCTGGAAAATGGTAAACCTGATGCGCAGGAACTGGCCAAAGAAATGGAGAAAAAATTCTGGGCTGATTTGCAGGAACGGCTGGATGAGGTGAAGCAAAATCCATTGCCATACCATTACCAGGCACCGGAACTTGAATGGAAGAAATTGAGAAGAGCCACTGTTAATGACTTTGATAGTTCACCTGTTACAAGCATAGCAGATAAAGATTTCAGAACGATCTTTAATGCAATAATGACCTGGCCAGAAGGGTTTAAGCCGCTGCGTAAAGTGGAGAAAATTTTGCAGGACAAAGTGAAGTTGTTTGATACAGAACAAAAAGTAGACTGGGCTACCGGGGAATTATTAGCATATGGAAGTTTACTGTTGGAAGGAAAAGATGTACGGATGAGCGGACAGGATGTAAGGAGAGGAACTTTTTCTCATCGTCATGCTGTATTGAGGGATGAGAATACAGATAAGCCGTATAATCGCTTATCACATATACCCGGAGCTAATGGTAAATTCAGAATCTACAACTCGTTGCTGAGTGAGTATGGTGTTTTGGGATTTGAGTATGGTTATGCCATGGCTAATCCTAACGCACTGGTATTATGGGAGGCACAGTTTGGTGATTTTGCTAACGGAGCACAAACTATGATCGACCAGTTCATTGCTGCAGGAGAACAGAAGTGGAACAGGATGAATGGAGTGACCATGTTGCTGCCACATGGCTATGAAGGGCAGGGACCGGAGCACAGCAGCGCCAGGCTGGAAAGATTTTTACAACTATGTGCGGAATTGAATATGGTAGTAACAAATATCACTACTGCTGCAAATCTTTTTCATGCACTCAGAAGGCAACAGGCATGGCCTTTCCGTAAACCATTGATTAATTTCTCACCCAAAGCAAATCTTCGTCATGTGGGATCTTATTCAAGAGCAGAAGAATTTACCAGTGGCGGGTTTAAAGAAGTGATAGATGATATTGCTGCAGATCCAGCGAAAGTAAAGAAGGTCTTATTCTGCAGTGGAAAAATGTATTTTGACCTGGCAGAGAGGCAACAAAAAGAGAACAGAACAGAGGTGGCTATCATAAGACTGGAGCAGATTTACCCGTTGCCTTATAAGCAACTGGAAGCGTTGTATAAAAAATATAGTAAGGCTACCTGGTTCTGGGTGCAGGAAGAACCATTGAATATGGGAGCTGCATCATTCCTGAAAATGAACCTTACAACTATTAATTATGGAGTGATCGGCCGGCAACCTTCTGCATCAACAGCAACCGGATATAACAAGATCCACCTGCAGGAACAGGCGGAGATCATTGAAACAGCGTTTAGTATTTGATCGCATTAATAATAGTATATGATTGAAATAAAAGTACCAACAGTCGGCGAATCTATCAGCGAAGTCACGCTGCTGAAATGGAATAAAAAGAACGGAGAGTATGTGGAAAGAGATGAAGTGATTGCTGAACTCGAAAGTGAAAAAGCCACATTTGAAGTGAATGCTGAGCAGGCGGGAATACTAAAAACTGCTGCCGTGGAAGGAGATTCATTGAAGATTGGTGATCTGTTGGCAAGTATTGATGAAAAAGCTGCAAAGCCTGCCGGAAGCACAGTTGTTGCCGAAGAGAAAAAAACTGAAAGTAAAAAAGAGAGCACTAAGAAAGTTGTATCTGAAGCTCCTGTTACATCGATACAAAATGATATTAAGGCAAGCCCTGTGGCTTCTGCCATCATTGCTGATAAGAAAGTTGATCCAAAATCAGTAACAGCATCCGGGCCGATGGGAAAAATTTTGAAGGAAGATGTCCTGGCTGCTTTATCAAGCCCCGGTAAGAAGGCATTTGAGGGAGTAGAATTATTCAGCCGGAATGTGAGAGTTGAAAAAATGAGTAACCTACGAAAAACTATTTCCCGCAGGTTAGTGGAAGCAAAAAATACCACGGCCATGCTTACCACTTTTAATGAAGTGGATATGAGCCGCATCATGGAAATAAGAAATAAGTACAAGGATAAGTTCAAAGAGATACATGGTGTGGGATTAGGGTTCATGAGTTTCTTTGCCAAAGCCTGTGCGGTTGCATTGGCGGAATGGCCGTCTGTGAATGCTTATATCGATGGGGACCAGCTGGTGTATCATGATTATGCCGATATCAGTATTGCAGTAAGTACCCCAAGAGGGTTAACTGTACCAGTAATGCGTAATGTAGAAAGTATGAGCATGGCTGATGTGGAGAGAAAAGTGGTGGAGCTGGCCGGAAAAGCAAGGGACAGCAAATTAACAACGGAAGAATTAACAGGCGGCACATTTACGATTACCAATGGAGGTGTATTTGGTTCTTTGATGAGCACCCCAATCATAAATATTCCGCAGAGTGCTATATTAGGTATGCATAAGATCCAGGAAAGGCCGATGGCGGTTAATGGGCAGGTAGTTATCCGCCCGATGATGTATATCGCATTGAGCTACGACCACCGGATCGTTGATGGCCGTGAATCGGTAAGTTTCCTGGTAAGAGTGAAAGAATTGTTGGAAAGCCCTGAACAATTATTGATAGGGAAAGACCCTGTAAAAACATTACTTGAATTATAACAGTTAATTGTCTTGATTAATAGAGGCCACAACTTTGTGGTCATTTTTTGTTTCTTTGTATAGTGAGCCGTTGGCATTCATACCTTAATTCTGCAGCATCCATTCTTCAGCAGTATTCCGGCGAGGAACCATTTGCATCTTTTCTAAAGAAATATTTTTCTGCTAAAAAAAAATATGGCTCAAGAGACAGGAAACAAATAGCCCATCTCTGTTATTGCTATTTTCGTTTGGGATGGTTGATACGTGAAGCGGATTTAAAAGAAAGAATAGTAACAGGCTTGTTTCTGTGCTGTACCAAACCTATTGATTTCTTTTCAGAAGTAAAGCCTGAATGGAAAGAGGCTGTACTATTGAACACAAAAGATAAATGTTCACTTATCAAACTGGATAACTGTACTTCAGGTATTTTTCCGTGGGTAGATGAATTAAGTAATGGTATAGATTCCTTACAATTCAATGCGTCTTTCCTGGTTCAGCCAGATTTATTTCTCAGAGTAAGACCCGGGTATGGCGCTGTGGTTAAAAAGAAAATCGAAAAAGCGTTAATTACTTACGAAGCAGTCAATGAATCTTGTATTTCCTTTTCTAATTCCGTAAAACTGGATGATGTCCTTGAACTGAACAAGGAGGCAGTAATACAGGATTATAACTCACAGCAGGTGGGAGCTTTGCTTAAGATTGTCAGGTGGAAATCACCAGATAAGCGACTGAAAATATGGGATTGTTGTGCAGCTAGCGGAGGCAAGTCTATAATGGCCAAAGATATTTTAGGCAATATTGTGTTGGCTGTTTCCGATATCCGGGAAAGTATTATTTATAACCTGAGGAAAAGATTTTCAGAAGCTGGAATCAGTGAGTATAAAACTTTTGTGAGTGATTTGACTGCTGGAGCCACTTTGCCTTCAGATGAAATGTTCGATCTTGTAATTGCAGATGTTCCCTGTAGCGGGAGCGGCACCTGGAGCCGTACGCCGGAGCAACTGTTTTATTTTAAGGAATCTGAAATAGATCGATATGCTAAACTTCAGCAGAAGATTGTTTTGACAGTATTACCGCATATAAAGCCAGGAGGTTATTTACTTTATATCACCTGTTCTGTTTTTAAAAAAGAAAATGAGGAAATGGTTTCTTTTATTGAAAATAAATCCGGGTGCAATGTAATTGCAAAAGAATGGCTGATTGGTTATGATAAGAAAGCTGACACGATGTTTGCTTCATTATTGCAGAAACCCTTATAATTTTATCAATTCAGCTGTGTTGATCTTTTTCTGATCAGTAAATACAGAGATGTAATATTTTCCGGCAGATAATTTTTCAACTGGTAATTCAATCATTATTTTACCGGCAGGTTTTGAGTCCTTTACCTGTATGAGCAGAGATCCTTTACTATCATATACCTGTATTGTCATATTCTGAACAGAATAAGAGGTTTCCACCACAAGGATGGCTGTGCCTGTGCTAACAGGGTTAGGCTGCACTCTGACCAGATTCTCTTCTGAAACTTCGCAACCTGTATTTATATCCACATTAGCTGTATCAATATAAACAGCCGTAAAAGCGGCAACTGATGTATCTGCTATCTGACGAATTCTGTATGAAACAGTCCCGGCATTAACACCGGAAAGAGGATTGATAAACTGGTAACTTCTGTTAGAAAGAATTGTTCCTGCCTGAGGTGTTACCTGACCAACTTTAATGTAGCTGTTTTCTCCCGGAGCTTTTCTTTCTATTTCATATTTCATTGCAGAAATATCTTTACTGTTCCAGGTTATTGTTGCATTGCATCCGTTTACAACAGCAGATGAAGTGGCATACTCTGTAAGGAGATTTGTAAATGCGAGTTTCAAATCCGGTATTCCATAGCCAATTCTGTCATCCGGAGCAGTGAATTTGGTACCGGCTTTTTTCAACACCTGAATAATTTTCATGTTATTGTATTCAGGAAACCCCTGCCAAAGACAAGAACCGAGGCCAGCCATATTAGGACAGGCGAAGGAAGTCCCGTTTGCAGTACCCACAGTATTGCTTGTTGTTTGTACCATTGCTGCAACACCAACTGAAGCCATATCAGGCTTTATCTGCCCATCACCGGAAGGCCCATAACTTGAAAAATTTCCAAGAACACCTGCCGTACTAACCGCACCAACAGCCACCACACTATCACCATCAGAAGGCGTTACCAGGTAGTGCCAGGCATTACCTCCCTCGTTGCCGGCAGAATTAAAAACAATTATTCCTTTTTTGGCGGCGAGATCTGCGCCGATAGCTGCCATTGTGGTATTGCCGTCCATATTGCTGTACGTATAGTTGAATACAGCATTATCAAAATCGTAATAGCCAAGTGAAGATGAAATAATATCTGAGCCGGCGCTGTCAGCTCTTTCGGCTCCGCAAACCCAGTTATGTTCTTCAATCGGGTATTCGGAAGCTACATCTTCCGTTCTGAATAAATGAAAACTTGCTTTCGGTGCTTTGCCTGTAAACTGTCCCGGTATATTGGCTGCAATAGTAGAGAGACATTGCATACCATGCGGATGATCATCGGTAACAGTAGCATTGCGGGATACAAAATCCCAGGTACTCAATATCTGGCTATTGATATTGGCGCTGTCAAATGCTTTTAATGATGTATAATTAAAAAAACCACCATCAAGCATAGCAATATGCATGCCTTGTCCCCGCAGGCCAATGTTGTGAAGGAATTCACCATGATGAAGATGGATTTCATTATAGGAGTTGGATCCATAGTTGAAAAAATCACCAGTCAATTGTCCTGTTCTTTGTGATTGGCCGGATAATTCAGTAACCGATTCTTCGGGCAGAAATTTATTTTTTTGAGTCTCTTGTTCGTTGTCTGCTAGTTTTGCAGCCAGCCCACTGACAGTTTTTACAAATGGGAAGGCATTAATAGTCGTTATAGCATTGGCATCAGTGGTCTGAATGGAAACTGCATTTAACCATTTGGAAACATTTAGTACAGTCACATTGGGAACATTGTTGATTTGTGTAACATAAGAAGGAGTAACAGGTAAATCTGTACTGTCAATAACAATTCCATAGCGGGTTCTTCTGTCTATAGCCTTTTGCGACAAATAATTAGCTGGCGCAGAAAGAGAGAAGGGGTTATTCCCTTTGTCTTTAAACTTTACAATATACCGGGTAAACTGAGCATTTGACTCAGGGATAATGACAGTAGTGATACAACAGAGTAATAAAAATTTCTTCATGGTATACTGTTAGCTTTTCAAGCCGGAATCAAATTTATGTAATCGGTATAACTTAATTATGATCGACCATCCACATGGTAATACCAAATCCGGTTTTGTATGGTCCGCCTGAACCGCCGGGGTTGGGCTGATATTCCCAGAGTTCATATTCCCGGTACACCAGGCCGATATTTTTTGAATATTTTTCTACTGATCTTGATTTGGCGGCATAAGCAGTAGGGGTGGTGATGGGTACATTGAAAGCTTCATCAATCTGTTCTATACTAAACACATCAGAGTAATTAATGCCTCCATAGGTAAACGAATTTGCTCCGCCATCGAAATAATAATCCCAGTCTTCCATGCTGTCATCATTACTGAAATTGAACAATGTACTGTAAGGATCTGCAGGCAGATACTTATTTCCCTTCCAGCTAAAACCGTTTCGGATGGGCGAATGTATTTTTATAAAACGGAGATTATCTTCAATTACTTCCACCTGGTCGGAAAGCGGGGTGATAAAATAAGAGCCTGCCGGTTGCCAGGGCTGTGTACCTGTTGAGTCACTCAGGTAGCGGTAAACCCTGTAACTGGGTCTTCCGATATTGTCGGTAATAAGGGTATCAATTATATGTTTTACCTGGTATTTATGAA
Organism: Chitinophagaceae bacterium; assembly: GCA_044221225.1. GTDB lineage: Bacteria > Bacteroidota > Bacteroidia > Chitinophagales > Chitinophagaceae > JJ008. The sequence goes on along the minus strand of JBGAPQ010000033.1, from coordinate 4,934 downwards.
TTTCAGTCTCCCTGCCAAAATTGGTAAATACCAGGGAGTCGAGGCGGTAAGTAATATATTTTTTGGCGGTCAAAGGAATATAATCGGCTAATGCTTCAGCAGCAAATTCTTCTTTTTCATTGCAGGAAAAAAACGCCGTGCTGAGTATGGCCAGCAAACTGAGGCGAACAGGTGAAAAAATTCTCATAAGTGGTTTTTCTGCGTTTACGGATACAAATTTGACGGTTAAAACTACAAACAAAAAGCGGGGAAACATAGCCCCACTTTCAAAACGCCTTTTTTTGAACTTTATTGCCTCTAAAGGCTTAATGCTGAAGGCCAAACGCTAAAGCGGCGAACCCTGTTTCCTGACGGCTTTTATAAGATTGATCAGTTTTGCTTTAACCTCATTCACCCTGGAATTCAAGGGGTCAATATTTTCTTTCTTTATGAACCACAGGTCTGCTCCTAATAACCCGCAATATTCCAGCTCATGGGCAGAACCTAATGCTATATCCAGGAAATGGGCAAAATCTTTATCAGAATTTCTTCCACATCCTTCTGCTATATTCATCGGTATTGAGTAGGCAGCTCTTTTTATTTGAGATACAAGTTCAAATTGTTCTGATTTTGGAAAGCCGGGAACCACTTCTTTATAAACGAACAACACCAGCTCATGCGCCTTTATCCAAACATCATATTTTTTATAATCTCGCATCGTTGTGTATTCTGCATTAAGCTTTCCGCATTAAGCTTTCAGCGTTCATCATTCCTCTCTGTATAATACCCCCTCCAATTACATCATCTCCCTCATAAAACACAGCGCTTTGCCCGGGAGCGATTCCTTTGGCGTTTTCGTAAAAACGGACTTTCATTGTCCCGTTCTCCGGGTAAATGTTGGATAAACTACCCTTGTCTTTATAACGGATCTTGGTTACTGTTTCCATACCGGGGGTGATCGTATCGTACTTGATCATATTCAGTTTGCCTACTACCATTTCATTTTGCTCCAGGTCGTCTTCATCACCCAGCATCACGGTATTATTGTCAGGGTCAATCTTCGTTACAAACACCGGTTTGCCTAATGCTATATCCAGTCCTTTGCGCTGGCCGATGGTATAGAAAGGATAGCCTTTATGCTGCCCCAGTATATTGCCGTTTTTATCAATGAAATTGCCGCCCGCCACTCTTTCTTCCAGCCCTTCCACTCTTCTTTTTAAAAAACCGCGGTAATCATTATCCGGTACAAAACAAATCTCGTAACTCTCATGTTTTTTGGCCAGTTCCGGATAACCGAAATCCATCGCCATCTGCCTGATCTCCGTTTTACGGTAAGGCCCCAATGGCAAAATGGTCCTGCTCAACAGATCCTGCTGTAATCCCCAGAGTACATAACTCTGGTCTTTGGTATCATCAATGGCCTTGCTTACAACGTATCGGCCGTTATTATGCCGCCTTATTTTAGCATAATGACCGGTAGCAATAAACTCACAATCCAGTGCATCGGCTCTTTTTAACAAAGCTCTCCATTTGATATGTGTATTGCACAGCACACAGGGATTAGGTGTTCTGCCGGCCAGGTATTCATCCACGAAATTCTCAATCACAAAATCACCGAACTCTTCACGGATATCAAGGATATAATGGGCAAAGCCATGTTCTACTGCTGCCTGTCTTGCATCATTAAATGAGTCAAGATTGCAACAGCCTGTTTCTTTCTTGCTGCCGCCACTGGCTGCATAGTCCCATGTTTTCATGGTAATGCCTACCACTTCATAACCTTCATCATTCAGCATCAGTGCAGTAACTGTACTGTCGATACCGCCACTCATCGCCACCAAAACTTTTCCTTTTTTACTCATCTCTATTTTGAAAATTGCAAGCTGCAAATATACGCCGGATTTTCGGGCCAAAGAGTTACGAGAAAGGGTAAAATGCAGTACAAGAACACAATAGTTGCGATACTTGGAAATCTTTTTGCATCCGGGCATTTAGAAATAGCGTACAGAGGTCTTTTGTACTGATTCAAACCTGGTTTTTTATATCAGTTTTGAAATTTATACAGGGTTAAATTAGTTGGATGATATCCAACTTTCCGATGCCTTTTTGAAGGACCTCATTTATATAACCCTTTGCTTGCGGTCTTAAAAAAATTCATAGTTTTTGTCTATGAGAAAATAAATTAAATAGATAAAACTTTTAAACAATTCATTGATAAATTCGCCCTTGTAAGCTAATAACATAAAAATATTTGTATTATGGATCAAGATAAAAATCTGACTAGCGGTATAAACAAGTGCCCGTTTCATGGTGGAGCATTGAAACAAAGTGCAGGCAGCGGCACAAGAAACCGTGACTGGTGGCCTAATCAGTTAAAATTAAACATCCTTCGCCAGCACTCTTCATTGTCTAACCCGATGGGAGAAGCTTTCAATTACGCCGGGGAATTTAAGAGTCTTGATTTAGATGCCGTGAAAAAAGACATCTATGATCTGATGACTACTTCTCAGGACTGGTGGCCTGCCGATTACGGTCACTATGGCCCCTTCTTCATTCGTATGGCATGGCACAGTGCAGGTACTTACCGTATCCATGACGGTCGCGGCGGTGGTGGTGCCGGCACACAACGATTTGCGCCACTTAATAGCTGGCCCGACAATGCCAACCTTGACAAGGCCCGGTTGTTACTATGGCCAATCAAAAAAAAATACGGCAAAAAACTTTCATGGGCCGATCTGATGATTCTCGCTGGCAACTGTGCACTCGAATCAATGGGCTTTAAAACATTTGGCTTTGCAGGTGGTCGTGAAGATGTTTGGGAGCCAGAGGAAGATATTTATTGGGGCGCTGAAAAAGAATGGTTGGGCGACAAACGCTATACCGGCGATCATGAACTGGAGAACCCGCTGGCTGCTGTTCAGATGGGCCTCATCTATGTGAACCCTGAGGGCCCTAACGGAAATCCGGATCCGCTGGCAGCCGCCCTTGACATACGGGAAACATTTGGCCGAATGGCCATGAACGATGAAGAAACTGTAGCCCTGATCGCCGGCGGGCACACTTTTGGTAAAACCCATGGAGCTGCTGATCCGGGTAAATATGTTGGTACTGAACCTGCAGCAGCATGTATTGAAGAGCAGGGCCTGGGTTGGAAAAATACATTCGGCAAAGGCAATGCAGAGGACACCATCACCAGCGGCCTCGAAGGAGCATGGACTACCACTCCAACAAAGTGGAGTAACAACTTTTTCTGGAACCTGTTCGGTTATGAGTGGGAACTCACCAAAAGTCCGGCCGGTGCACAACAATGGATACCAAAACATGGTATGGGTGCCGGTACTGTTCCCGATGCACACGACCCCTCTAAACGTCATACTCCTGTTATGCTCACAACTGATCTTGCACTTCGGTTTGATCCTGCCTACGAAAAAATATCCAGGCGTTTCTTCGAGAATCCCGATCAGTTTGCAGAGGCATTTGCCCGTGCATGGTTTAAACTGACTCATCGTGATATGGGACCCCGTGCCCGTTATCTCGGCAAAGAAGTACCGGCGGAGGAGTTGATCTGGCAGGACCCCATCCCGGCCGTTACACATAAACTAATTGATGATAATGACATCACAGTACTAAAGAGTAAAATACATGCGTCAGGACTTACAGTATCACAAATGGTATCTGTGGCCTGGGCTTCTGCATCAACTTTCCGGGGCTCTGATAAACGTGGTGGTGCTAACGGTGCAAGGATTCGTCTTGCTCCACAGAAGCATTGGGAGGTAAATAATCCAGATCAACTGGCAAAAGTATTAGATACACTTGGAAGCATACAAAAAGAATTCAACAGTACACCGGGAGATGGTAAAAAAATTTCGCTTGCTGACCTGATCGTGTTGGCCGGATGTGCAGGTATTGAGAAAGCAGTAAAAAATGCCGGTTATACAGTAACAGTACCCTTTACACCAGGTCGTACCGATGCGTCGCAAGAGCAAACTGATGTGGAATCATTTGCCGTACTCGAACCGGTAGCGGATGGTTTCCGCAACTATCTGAAAGGCAGTACAACTGCAACGGCTGAGGAAATGCTGGTAGACAAGGCGCAGTTGCTTACACTGACCGCGCCTGAGATGACGGTTCTCGTTGGTGGAATGCGTATGCTGAACACCAACTTCGATCAGTCGCAGCACGGTGTTTTTACCAAACATCCGGAGATACTCACCAACGATTTCTTTGTGCATCTGCTCGATTTTAGTACAACCTGGAAAGCTACTTCAGAATCACAACAAGTGTTTGAAGGTCGTGATCGTAAGACAGGCGAACTTAAGTGGGCCGGCACCCGTGCCGATCTTATCTTCGGCTCTAACTCAGAGCTGAGGGCTATCGCTGAAGTCTATGGATGCGAGGATGCGAAAGAAAAGTTTGTAAAGGACTTTGTGGCGGCATGGAATAAAGTGATGAATCTTGATCGGTTCGAACTGGCTTGATTTGATAGTTTTTTTGATAGTCAATTTTGTCTGGTCATTTCAAAGTCTAAGATTGTATTGAAGCCTTCCCCGATATCGGGGAAGGCTTCAACGGAATTTACTTCATCGAAGTAACAATAGGAACAAAAGCAAGAGAAGTGATAAAGGTGGTCCGGCTATAAATGAAGAGCCTCTCCTTCAAAACGGAATACCGCCTTTTCAGAACTGTTTTATTTCAATAATCTTTCAGATCAGGCAGGTATGTTGCACGACATAACTATTAAAAGATCAAAATTTACTTAATTTTTTATACAGTTCGTGTTAGCCGCATCACGGTTGCTTTTTTATCTCTACAACATAAGGGTCAAATGAAAGATCATTTTTACTTAGGAGCTCTTTATTTGGAATAAGCCATTCAAAGTCTGCTTGATTCATGTTTGAGAAAATTGCTTGATATGTTTTCCCTTTTTCAAAAAAATTGTCCTCGTAATCCCCAGG
>JBGAPQ010000032.1:0-25523 GCA_044221225.1 Chitinophagaceae bacterium | reverse complement strand
AGGATGGCGCTGTTGGTTTATCAACGGGTCTTATTTATATCCCCGGTACCTATACCAAAACACCGGAGATTGTTTCGCTGGCAAAAATTGCAGCTAAATATAATGGTGTATACGCTACGCATATGCGGGATGAGGGTGATAGTGTAACACAGGCTATTGAAGAAGCGCTGATGATCGGAAGAGAGGCAAAAATCCCGGTGGAGATTTCACATTTCAAGCTCAGCGGCCAGCATAACTGGGGTAGAAGTAAAATAACTGTACCAATGATTGAAGCCGCTCGAAGAGAAGGTATTGAAGTAACGATCGATCAATATCCTTATACAGCCAGCAGTACTTCTATCAGCACTTTGTTACCCGATGAGGTGTTGGCGGACGGACAGGATTCTATAAAAGCAAGGCTGCAACGGCCTGAAATAAGAAAGCAGGTAACTGATCATATCCTGGCAAGGTTGAAAAAAAGAAAATTGAAACATCTTAGTTATGCGGTGGTAGCCAATTACCCGGCAGACAGCTCATACAATGGAAAAAGTATTGAACAAATTAACCTGGTAAAAGGAAAAAAACACAAGGCAAAGCATGAAGCTGAAACGGTGATGGATATTATGATGAATGGTGGCGCCAGCGCTGTATTTCATGGAATGGGTGAAGAAGATGTAAAGTTCATTATGAAATATCCTTTCAACATGTTTGCCAGCGATGCCAGCATCAGGAAACTGGGTGTGGGTATGCCGCACCCCCGTGGCTACGGTACCAATGCCCGGATACTTGGCAAATATGTCCGGGATGAAAAAGTTATTTCATTGGAAGAAGCAATAAGAAGAATGACTTCCCTGCCTGCACAAAAGTTTCAGTTGAAAGACCGCGGCCTTATCAAAGAAGGGATGGCTGCAGACATTGTTATTTTTGATGAAAAAGAAGTGAAAGACATTTCTACGTTTGAGAAGCCGCATGCTTATTCAAGAGGGTTTCATTTTGTAATAGTCAATGGGGTGCTGATCGTAGACCAGGAAAAACACACCGGGACGAGGGCTGGTATTGCTTTGTACGGTCCGGGACATTGAACATAGCTATTCAGGCTTACAGAATAAAATTATTACTTCTTTCACAGCCTTGTCATTTGCAAAGTCAGTACAGGAATCACTTCCTTTTGCCAATACATCCGGCTGAAAGAATTCAGCGAGTGACTCTGTTTTAGTTTTTGATTCTCAGATTCACAAGCTAATATTTATAAATTCGGCAAGAAATCCTTTACCCTGAACCGTGAAACGAAAACCCGAATTGATGCCGAGGGTATACCCGCCCTCCGATCCTGCTACTTTACCGCCCACTTCGGCTATTCCTTTAACAACCTCTATGGGATTACCACCCAACGAAAGTTCCGCATTGCCTTTGAGCCCAAAATCTACAAATCTATTATCATTGTCGAAAGATATATAAACCAATTGTTTCAATTCACCTTCTATCACTCCTGCAATATTTTGTCGTCCACCAACTCCTGCAGCAAGGGTTGAGGTGCCGGTTTTAAAATTTTTTTCATATTCAGCAATGATACCCTTCCCCCCTTCAATCGTAAATTTTTCGCAATCTGCTTTTAACCGGGCCACCTGTAAATCCAATTCTATATTAAGCCAGGCCGGACAGTTCATATTGATGTCCCTCTCACTCATCAAAGCGGAGTCTGCTTGTTTGTCGTTATACTTTAAGTTCCGGCATTCAATGGGATATTCGAAACGTACAGCACCTGCCACCTGTGCCAGCAGTGTAAAATAATTGGCAATAAGTCCAGAAATAAACCGCTTGTTTGCCGGTGTGGGGTCCAACTGGTAAATATTAATTACGCCATTAATAAACTCTTTCCAGTCGGTCATGGCCATTAAGGCACGGCCTTTTACAAACGTATTATTTTGCGACATGTACATCTCTGCAATAGGTTTTTTTATGGCGCAACATTTGGTCTTCCATACTTCGTAGTCTTTATAAGTGGAGGGGTCGGGGCATGCATTGCCATATTTAAATGCATAATCTCTTGCCAACGCCAGGGAGTTGGTCATATCCTCGGCGCTGAATAATGCCAACAAGGGCTGCATACTGTCTTTCAGGTTTTCATACAATCTTTCTGCTTTTTTCGAGTAAATGCCTGCGTTCTTATATTGCAGGTCTTCCTTTTCTTTTTCGCCGGGTGGTGTTGTGGCAGCGTTAAGCCAATAAATCATTTCGGCAGCTACAGATACAGAAAACGATTGCCATTTTTTTTCAAATTCATCCACGTCTCCGATTGTATGAGGCATCTGGGGTAAAACGAATTTATCGAGACCAATGCCCTGGAAAAAATTTTCTTTTGGTATGCGGGGATTTTTGATATATATAAAATATATGTTCAACGGGCTCTTCGTAATTTTTTCAACTTGCTTAACGGTGGATTCACGTTGCGTAATTTGTTGTTCTTTTTTTACATGTTGTTCGGCCTTTTCTGGTTCATTTCTCTTTGCACAAATCATGGCCATCGATCGGTTGGCTTCCGGGTTGAGCGAATCCACTGCCAAACATTGTTTTAAATAATCTTCCGCGGTTTGTATATCGCCCAAACCCAGCCATGCCTGCCCCATATTATTCAGCAGCAAACTGCTTTGTGGCAATTTTTCCAGCCAGTGTTTCAGAATGGGAATAGATTTGGTTTCAAGGGTGCACATATTAAACAGTGCTGCCAGGTTATTCCACGCAATAGCGGTATCCGGACTTTTTAAAACAGATTCCATAGACAGAAGCACGGCAGCAACCGGCTTGTCGCTATACCAATGGGCTATGGAAGAACTTTGCAGTTGTGCAGGGTTTTGTGAGGCCACTAATTTTTTTACCCCCTCCAGTATATCTTTTGAGGTAGCGGCTTCAACTTTTTGTTTGGTATTTTTAAGTGTCGTGACAAGTTGGGCCATTGTTGGAATACCGGCGGGTATCGTAGCAATTCTCTTTACATCTTTTTCAGGAAGCTGAAATTCATAATCCGGCAACAATGTTTCATCCAGTTTAATATTACCCTGCTGTGAAATTTCTTTTGCCTGCTGCGAAGCCTGGTTGAGCATTTGTTTTTTATAGGCTTCCCTTTCAGCCGGAGCCATGTTTATCAATTTGTTTATATCGGGAATGCCATTTGCTGGTTTTTTCTGAGCTTTTGTTGCTGTTTCAAAAAGCAAACTGATAAGTAAAAGCGGTAATATCTTTTTCATCGTTGATAAAATTTTATGCCCAACAATTTTTAATTCAATTCCTTCAACCATTGCAGTGCGAATGTTCTGGCGGTTTCAGTTATTTCTTTGCCTGCCCAAAAGCCATGTTTCCATTGGATACTCTTTTTTCCATACACCGGGTTTTTAAAATGGCCTTCGCCTCCTGTTTCCCCTCCCGTTAAGCCTTCAACATAAACGGCATTGTAGTCAATACCTTTAGTAACTGCGATAAACTCATTCAGCCGCAGTTTAATTAAATCCTGAACCTGTTCGTGGTGCTCTTTTACCCATTCATCAAATAGTTTTTTTGCATCAGCATAACGCTGTGCATCCATTCGCAATTCATATTCTATCTGTGCAGATTTACCCGACTTATACTCTGCCAGCTGTTTCTTTGAAATCTCCAGCGCATTGGTAAATTCTTTTTTTGCATTAGCATCGGCAGTTGTTTTCAGTGCATTCTCGTAAGTTTTTATTACTCCTCCTGTTTCTGTAATTTTTTTCTTTGCAATCTGTTCCCATGTTAGCGCCGGGGCTGGTGTATTTGCTTTCATCTGAGCATCCCTCAATTGTTTATATTCTTTCTCAAATGCCGGAGTTGCCACATATTGTTTGGCATAATTTCCGGCCGCAATAACAAGGGCGGCCCGGTTTCCTGATGAAATTTTCTTTAATGACCAATAATCGGGTGTAACAGGTTGAAAAAAACTACGTGAGATACTTATTTTTAAATCCTTCTCTGTTATTCCAAGCTGCTTCCAGAATTCATTCTTGTTATTATTTGTTTGGCAATAAGTAAACGTAAAGCTGCTCATGAAAACGATAATCGCTGTGGCAACAGCCCGGCTGGTAATTTTATATTTCATAAAAAACCTATTAGTAGTTTAATAAATCACTTTTTCCACATTTTAAAAGCATAACCCAATTGCATATAATAGGGTATTAAAAGTGTACCCTCAAAGTTTTGCGTCATTATTTTGCCGGCTTTAAGAGTGATATCACCTCGTTTAAAAGAATATCCGGCCTGTAAGCCATAGTTAAAATTGCCCCCGGTGGCAGGTTCATACCATCCATCTTTTACGTCTGCATAGACATTGTCTTTAAAACTTTTTGAATGTTTAAAATGAGTTACGATGGCTTTATCAAAACCAAATTCGCCTGCGGCAAACCACTTTGGTTTGTAATACCCGATAACGCCAGTCATTTCGCTACCAAAATTTTGCAAACGGACCAGTGGATTTTCATATCGCCTGTAAACACCGAGGATTGATACACTCAATTGAAAATTATCAATACGATACAGACGGATTTGACCTCCAATTTTTGTTTTTAAATCATCAAATACTTTCTTGCCGGATGGGAATGATACCGAAGCGGACAACAATGCGGGAATTTTAGAATTTAGCTGATAATCGTACCCTGCCCCAAACACAAGGCCGAAATCATATCCAACATTGGTATATGCAATATTCTTTTCCTCACTTTTTAAATTTCCCCAATTAATACTTTGAGGAAAACAATGCAATGCTGCAATGCAGAGAAAGACTGTTACCGGAATTGCTTTTATTTTATTCATACAAGCTATTTTAGAGAGTTTAGATAGTTTAATACAATGGGGTAAACATTATTCCATTTGAAATAAATCATTTCATGTCCTGTACCTTGTATTTTGGCGGTTTCATTTTTAGAAAAATAGGCAGCCATTTTTTGAGCAAATGACAATCCGTAAGCACGGTTGAACTCGCTATAGAGAAACAACACTTTTGGCGTGAACTGATTCAGGTTTTTTGTAAAATCAAATCCTTGCTTATTTGAAATATTGAGCAGGCCATTAAGTACTGCAGCTCCGTTTCTCCAGGAAGGAGAAGGCCCCTCTATCCCTTCCTCATTGCCTTTTCTATAAGTAAAGCTTGCACTCATTCCAAGCTTATAATCCATTATTTCATGTTTATCTTTTCCGCCGGTTAAAAATTGGTCGAGGTATGCCGCATCATTGATTGCTTCTAAAAACAAGTTGGTTTTCCCGCTTCTTTTTATATAATCGTTCATCATTTCATTAGTAAAGCCACCGGGTTCGGCAAAAACAACCCCGGCAATACTATCGGGATAAGTATTGATATATGCAGCTGCCAGCATAGCTCCCCAGGAATGCCCGAAAAGGAAAATTTTTTGTAAAGGAGAGCTGCGATAGTGTTTTATTACCGCTGAAAGGTCATCGAGGTATAATTGAACAGAGTAGCTATTTTCATCGTGTCTTTTTGATAAACCCGCACCTCTTTGGTCATAAAACACAACATAATAACCATTATCTGCCAGTTGCTTTGCATTCAGCCCATTTCTGTAATCAGAACCAGGGCCACCATGCAAAAAAATAACCATTGCACTATCTTTATTGCCGAAGGTTTCTGCATGAAGTTGTGCTCCGTTAATGTTAATAGAAGGAATGGATGAATCCTGTTCAACTGTTTGAGGAACTAAATTTCCGGGTTGATTGATGAATATCTCTTTTTTGCAGCCAACAAAAAGAAGGCTTGTAATGGCAACCGCCAGGGATAATAAATTGTATTTCACAAAAAATGTTTTTATTATTTCATTATTAGTTTTTCAAAAACTCCACTCTCCTGTTCTGCATTTTACCTTCTTTGGTTTTATTATCACCAACAGGTTCTTTTTCTCCTTTTCCATCCGTAATCATTCTTGATTCATCTATTCCAAAATCTTTTGTCAGTGCATCTTTTACGGCAGCTGCTCTTTTTTGTGAAAGGGTAAGATTGGATGCATCGCTTCCATCACTGTCCGTATGCCCGATTATTTTTACTTTGAAGTCAGGAAACTTTTTCAATACATCAGCTATTTCCTTCAGCACACCATTGCTTTCAGGTTTGATGGTAGCAGAGTTTACATCAAACAAAATTCCGGTAGTAGAAAATTTTCCTTCTTCAATTAATTTATGTCTTGTATCGGGCAGGCCTGTTGCCACTTTTATATTGCTGATATAATACGCAAACCTCGGGTCGGGGATTGGTCCCATATCAATAAAAAGTTGATTGCTGGGAAATTCTTCAGCAACTGCCGAAGGCATATCGTATAATTTTTCTCCGTTTACCCAAATACGTAACTTCTTTCCCTGTACCTGCATAGACATGTGCACTATCTTATTGAGATAATTTTTCATAAAAGGAGTATGTACCATAGAACCCTTTATATAGTTACCCTCCTTAAAGTCTGAATTAAAGTCCCAATAACCACCGTCTTCCTTTGGTGAATAAGTTATACGGCTTGATTGATACCTGTTATATTGCTGCACCAGCTCGTTATCATTTGGAGAAAGTTCACCGCCTGACAGAAATCCAAAGCTTACCCTTGGCCAGTACTGCCCGGTATTTGACAGTTGAAATATCACATCATATTCAATGGTGAAATTTTTGGTGAACTCTTTTGTGTTAGCTGAAAGAAAAACACATCTTTCTCCCAACTTCAGCCAGTTGCCACTGAAATTATTCAGCGTTACCACTTCTCCCTTACCATTTGTATTCCAGTCAACGGGTAATTCGCCAATGTTCTCTGTGGCAAAATCTTCGGCATATAAAACCGTATCTCCGGGAACAAAATCATATTTCGTGTAACTGGCAAGGTTGTTAGTTTCACCGGCAACCGGGGTTGAGGCTTTTTGATTGTTGTTGGATGGAAAATTATTTTTTCCTTCTATTTCATCCATTGCCTGGTTTACTTTTTTATCAACATTATTTACTGCCCTGTTTTCAACAGTATTTTTTACTTTGTTTTTTATTTTACCCAACAGACCTTGTGCTGAAACAAGTGATGCTGATAAAACAAGCAGCATTATTGAAAGTGTTATCTTTTTCATCTTTAAAAATTTTATGATAACACAAATATCTTTTGCAGGTAAGGCCTGTACAATCGCATTTGTATGTGAAATGCGAAAAGCGGAGAATAGGATAATTCTTTTAAGAAAGTTTGACAGGCAAGAGTTTACAGGAAAAAACTGTTCTGCCTGTACCACAAACCGGGCACACATAAATATGTGGTTTTGATAAAGACCTGATGAATGAACGGGAGTTGTTGTTTAAATTTGAGAAGCTGATTATTTAAATAGCTGAATAGAATTACTAAACGTACAAGAGTGCGACGCAACGGAAGTCAAATAGAATTTCTAAAGCTGGAAACAAAAAAATTGTATTTAGCAATATTATGCTTCCTGCAACTCGCAATTACTTTTGCCCAAACCGGCGAAATTGTTTTTACCCGTACTACAAAAGAAAATGGCCTTGCCAGTTCAAGGGTGACTGCGATGCTGAAAGACAGCAAGGGGTTTTTCTGGATAAGCACCGTTAATGGATTGCAGCGGTTTGATGGCAGCCGCATGGTTATATACCGGAATAATCCTGCTGACTCTGCCACGTTACCCAATAATGAACTCGGTATGCTTCTGAAGGAAGATAATAAAAACAGGCTATGGATACATACTGAGTCGGGGCTCTGCGTTTACCAGCCGATGCACCGGAATTTCAGGATAGTGAAGTTTGAAAATTTCAAACGTGTGGCTTATGGTATTACTTCTTTTATTCAGGACAGCCGTGGTTTAATTTGGATAACGGTTGATGATGAAGGCCTTTTTGTGCTGGATACTGTTCAAAATATTTTCCGTGCTTACACATCTGTATGGCCCGGGTTTTCTGCACGGATACTGAGTATTGCAGAAGATAAACGCAATGGATATTACTGGCTGAATACGGCTGATGGTCTTGCACTATATGATGACAAAAAGAAGGAGTATCATCATAAAAAATTTAATCCAAATGGGCTGAAGTGTTTTATGCAGCCTGGTGTTTCTTCAAAGCCGGATTTCATTTACAAGGATAATAATGATATACTCTGGATATATGGAAAAGGAAACGGACCTGATTACATCATCCACCGGTATGATATTAAAGGCAATGAACTTATTGCAGTGAGCAACCAGGGCGATCTGTTTATGGGTTTTCTTACAGATGCTTCAGGCAATACATGGGGCTATGGAAAAATTCTGGCCCGGTATGATAAAAAGACAAACCGCTTTGCAGAAATACCCAAAAAAAAGGAAAGCCTTTACGGGATTGATTTTAATGAGATACACAATCTATATGAAGACGGGGAGTATAATATCTGGATAATGACAGATATGGGTCTTTATGGTTGTAATCTGCGGCAGCAGCACTTTACAACCCGCAATATTATTTCTCACTCTGCACATCAGGCAACCGATGCCCACATTAACGGATTTGTTCAAACCAGCGATGGACACATTATAGCGTTGGGCAGCCAGGGAGATGGGTTATATTTTTTCGATTCCGCTTTTACTCGTATCAATTTCCTTTACGGATACAATCCGCAGCGTTTTTCAGATAAAAATTATTTATCGGCATGGTGCGGTCTGCAGGACAGTAAGGGAATAATCTGGATTGGTTGTGAAGCCGGACGCCTTTTGCAATTAAACCCATCAACAAACAGGATAACAACTCTTCATGTTCCTGAGCTGGAAGGAAAAACTATCCGCAGTATGTCAGAAGATAAAAATGGAAATATCTGGATGGGCACTAATAATAATACAATTGTAAAATGGACCCGAAGTTCCAACAGTTTTAAACAAATAGTTTATGGCAGTGATATTAAGTTTGAACCGGAATGGGTGCTTCGTATTTTACCCGGATATGAAAATGATTTATGGGTGGCTACTACCGGCGCAGGTTTGCTGCGGATTAATTTGGCAACTGATAAACTAAAGGAACAATTTTTACCGGACAATAATCCGCAAAGCATCGGCAGTTATTACGTTGTGGATATTTTAATACTGAACCCCGATACTTATGCCATAGCAACCGAAGGCGGTATTGATTTGTTTGACTGGCGTAAAAAAACGTTTTCACGTATTGGAGAGGCCGACGGGTTGCCCTCAACCGGAATTTACAGCATGGTGAAAGACGACCATGACAATCTTTGGTTCAGTTCTGTTGACGGCATTTCAAAAATTTATCTCCCTGATAAAAGAATAAAAAATTATGGACGGGGTGATGGAATTACCGGAGAAGATTTTCAGTCTGAATCGGATTATAAATATGTAAATGCAGCCCGGTTTAAAAATAACGATATCGCTTTCGGAAACCCCCGTGGCTTTGTCAGTTTCAACCCTGGCAGCATTAATGAAATCGCAGCGCCGGCTGATGTTTCCATAACCGGCTTCAGGATATTTAACCGCAGCCTGTCGGTGGACAGTTTATTTCAAAAAAGTCAAACCATCCGTTTGAGTCATGCGCAGAATTATATTACCATCCAGTTTTCTTCATTGGGTAATGTAATGTATAACCGGCCTGTTTATTACTATATGCTCGAGGGCTTTGATAAAGATTGGGTTTTAAGCGGCAGCAGCCAGGAAGCAATTTATACTTATCTGTCTGGCGGTAACTATATTTTTAAAGTAAAATGTTTTTCGCAGGATGGAGTGCCGGGTAAAAATATTACATCAATTCCCATTTATATAAAACCCCCTTATTATCAAACATGGTGGTTTTATTTACTTGCAATAATTCTTGTTTTATCTGTCATTTACTTTGTTTACAGGGCAAGAGTAAATAAATTATTAGCCCTGGAAAAATTAAGAGCAAAAGTTGCCAGGGATTTACATGATGATATGGGTTCGGTGTTAAGCACTATCAATATTCTTAGTACGATGACAAAAACGAAAATGGCTGATGACCCGGTAAAAGCCAGCGAGTATGTGGGGAAGATAAGTGATAACAGCCAGCGGATGATGGAAACAATGGATGATATAGTATGGAGCATCAAACCGGCGAATGATAGTATGCAAAAGATAACGGCAAGAATGAGGGAGTTTGCCACCGGCATACTGGAAGCAAAAGATATTGAACTGGATTTTAAAGTGGCTGAAAAAGTAAATGATGTAAGACTGAATATGGAAGCCCGAAGGGATTTCTTTCTCATCTTCAAAGAAGCAGTGAATAATGTGGCGAAGTATTCACATTGCAGTAAATGCTCTATTCATATTGCGTTACATCAGCACAGACTAATATTGGATATTCATGATAACGGAGTTGGGTTTGATGTAAGCAAAGCCGACAGCGGCAATGGGCTTTCGAATATGCAGAAGAGGGCGGAGGCATTGAAAGGAAGAGCAACAGTGCAATCAAAACCTGATGAGGGAACACGGGTAATACTTAATATACCTGTAATGTAAATACACATGCTTATGTGATTGTCCGGCCTTCCCTGTTGAGATAGTTTTACTTTCTAAATTATTTCAAATGAGAACCTGTAAAGCCGACCGGATAATTTCATTTATTCTTTGTTTATTAATTTTTGTTTCCAGCTCATGCTATACTCAAAACAAATTAAATGCTGCGCAATGGCAAAGTGATTTAACCTATCTGCAAAGGAAAATACATAGCAATTATTCCAACCTCTTTTATAATGTTACTGCCAAACAATTTGACAGTGCTGTTGCTGTTTTGAAAAAAGACATTCCTCATTTAACAGAAAATGAGGTAAGAGTGGGCTTTACCCGTTTGATTGCGATGTTTAAGATTGGGCACACCTGTGTACGTTTCAGTACCGGTGAAAATGAAGACGAGCTTAAGCCAATGTTTCATTTCTTACCTGTCACAATCTCTCCTTTCAGCGATGGCTTGTTTATCCAGCAAATTGATTCGGTGTATAAAGAAGCCTTAGGTGGCAGGCTGTTAAAAATCGGAAATAGCCCTGTTGATGATGTTCTTAAAAAAATGCATACGGTGATTCCCTGTGAAAATGAACAGTATTTTAAAAGCCACCTGCATTATTATCTGCGGTTTCCTGAAATACTACAGGCATTGAAGATTACTGATAATGCAGATGCTGCAGTATTAACTTACTTAAAAGAGGGTATTGAAAAGAAAATTGAAATTAAAGCAAAGGACTGCCCCGATTATGCATGGAATGATGGGATATATTTACCGAAAGGATGGGCAGATGCCTATGGACATTTCAACAAACCAGCGTCAGCTTTATGGATGAAAGAACCCGGTAAGCTCCGCTACTTTGAATACCTGAAAGAAGGCAAAACAGTGTATGTCCGCCATATTGCGGTAGTAGAGAGGGGCGATGAAACCATCAACAATTTTTTTGAAAAAGTATTCCAGTTTATTGACAGCAATGAAGTGGACAAATTTGTTTTGGATATCCGTTTAAACAGCGGCGGAAATAACTATCTCAACAAATCCGTCATTACTGATATCATACAATCGAAAAAAATAAACAGGTACGGGCATTTATTTATCATTATCGGTGCTGCTACTTTTTCGGCAGCTCAAAATCTTACGAATGAACTGGAAAAATATACCGAAGCAATTTTTGTGGGTGAACCCACGGCAGAGAATGTAAATTTTTGGGGTGATATAAAAACAGAGGTGCTTCCAATAAGCAAATTAAATGTAAATCTCAGCTGGCTGTGGTGGCAGAATATGGACCAGAGAGATAAACGGCAGTGGACAGCGCCAAATTTAGCAGCTGAGATGAGTTTTGAAAATTATAAAACAGGATATGATTCTGCCCTGAATATTATTTTAAACTATAAAGAAGAAAAACGCATTGATGAGAGAATAAAAGAATTGGTTACAACTAGAAATACAGAGGAGGCTATAGTTGTAACAAAAAAATATCTGGAAAACCCTTTACATCGATTTTGTAAAAATGAACTGGAGGAAAAAATAAATGATATGGCTTATTCATTCCTGATGACAAATAAGCTGAATGAAGCCAGTCAGTTTTTCTATTTAAATGTTCAGTGTTTTCCCAATTCAGCCAATGTATATGACAGCTATGCCGAAAGCCTGTACTACCTGGGTAAAAAAGAAGAAGCTGCAAAGTATTATAAGATAGCCGTCAGCAAAGATCCCAATGGGCCTGCCGGTGAAAATTCCAGGAAAATGCTGGCGATGTTACGGAGAAAGTAATAATATTTAGTGCCTGTTTCACATAAATATGTGGTAGGCCTGCATGAAAAAGAGTAATAACTTTAATGCAAATAAAGATGATTAAGATTCTGATATACGAGGATAATCCCCAACTGAGAGAAGGACTTTCTATGCTTATCAATGGCTCGGACGGATATGAAGTGCTGGCTGCTTATAAAAACTGCGCCAATGTGGTGGATGAAGTAGAAGCCTGGAAACCGGATGTTATACTGATGGATATTGATATGCCGGGAGTAAATGGCATTGAAGGTTTAAAATTGATTCGTAAAGTAAATACGGATGTAAAAATTTTGATGCTTACTGTTTTTGATGATAATAAAAATGTATTTGAATCACTAAAGGCCGGGGCCAATGGATATGTATTGAAGAAAACACCCCCCTCAAGGTTGCTGGAGTATATCAGCGAGGCTGCCTCCGGCGGGGCACCCATGACCTCCTCCATAGCGTCGCAGGTATTAAAAATGTTTTCTGAAATTAAAGACCCTGTTTATGCTGACTATAATCTTTCTGAAAGGGAAAAAAAAGTGCTGCAGTTTTTGGTAAATGGGTATAGTTATAAAATGATAGCTGCCGAAATGTTTATTGCTATTGATACTGTACGAAGCCACATTAAAAAAATTTATGAGAAACTGCATGTAAATTCCAAATCAGAAGCAGTGGTGAAGGCGCTTAAATCTAAAATAGTTTGAAATATTTTTATTGCAAATCATCTACAATAGTGAAGAAATGCTGAATTTAACAATAATGTACATAACAGCTTTGGAGCCATTATCGCAGCTGCAGAAGTTTACCTGAAAAGTCTGCCGCAATAGCAACTGATTGTCTGTTAAAGTATTGGTTTACTTTCCCTTAAAACAGGATTACACAAATGTGTAATTGCTTTTATTTGCAGCAATTTCTACTTTTATATTATCAACCTTTTGACTAAAAACTTTTAACTATGAAACAAAAAATTATCTCCTTGCTGGTGAGCACATTCCTTGTGGCAATAACAATTATAGCACAAGCTCAACTTAAAGATGGTGAAATCGTCAGGATTAAAAATGTAAAAAGTGGTAAATATGCCAGACCAGAAAATCCACCGGCCGGAGGACAAGAAGTGAATGCACAGGTAGTTCTATATACCCGTAATGAGGATGCCCGTATGAAATGGAAAGCGATTGCAGTGGAAGGGGGCTATTTTAAGTTTCAAAACCTTGAGACGAATAAGTTCCTGGGTGTACTCAACCGGAGTAAGGAGCAATACGGATTTATTTGCCAGAAAAATGAAATGGTACACAGACCTATGAATGTAACACCTATCAATAATGAAGACTTGTATTGGAAACTTGAAAAAATAGCCACAGGTTTTAAACTTAAAAATAAAAACTCGGGGCTTCTTGCTGCAGTAGAAGGTGGCAGCGTTAACAATAATGCAAAACTTATTCAATGGACAGACCAGGGGCAACCCGATACTGAATGGCAGTTTGAAACTGTTGGCACAAACATCTCTACCGCAACTGGCAAAAAGGTATTGTTTGATGTAGTACTGAATTATATCGCTGTTTCTGAAGCTACCCGCAACCGAATTGATAATGGCGATTGCAGAAGAATATTTGGCCAGGTAAGCACAGAACTCTGGGAATTGGATGAAAATAATGAAATGAAAACAAGACTGCGTTCGTATAATAATATGTCGGAGCTTGTTTACAACCAAACCAATTTTCAGGGCCCGCCTACCGCAGGATTAAGTTATCACCAGGATGATCGCAACGCATCCGCCAATAGCCAAATGGGAAAAGTAACCTATAATATTCCTGAAATTCTTTTAAAAGAGAAAAAGCTGATGTTGGTTGTAAAAACCTTTCTGGGAACCCGTCATAAAGACAGTGATTTATCTTCATTCGATGCCTTAAAAATGAGTGAGGAGCAACGAAATACTTATATTCTTGATTACCGAAGCAGCCGCACTGAAACCATTGAGGCCATTACCGATCTTGCCAATACCAATCAAAATATGAACTTGCTGAACCTTGTAATTCCGTTTAGCAATTTTGCCCGTGCAGATGATACTCATAAGATCTGGGTAAAATTTACTTGTAAAAAGAACTGATAATTCCCCTGAAAAAATCATACAAGCAACCTTTGGGTTGCTTTTTTTGTGTGTGTTAATTACGACCAGTAACTTTAAAGTTCTTAAACTACTTGTATGCGCAAATATGGTTTCCTTCTATTGGTTGCAGCATTTCATTTTTCCCTTTCCATTGCTCAGCAAATCGTTATCGTTCCTAAACCTGAAGTGGCGGGTTTCTCCTCCGAACGACTGAAACGACTGGATCGTGAAATGAATGACTGGGTAAACAAAGGCTGGATGAATGGCGGTGCAGCATTGATCATCCGTAATGGTAAGATCGCTTATTATAAAGCGGTTGGATATAATGACCTGGATACTAAATCCCCCATGCAAAAAGAAAACATATTCCGTATCGCATCACAAACCAAGGCCATCACCAGTGTGGCCATTATGATATTGTTTGAAGAGGGAAAATTATTACTGGATGATCCTGTGTCAAAATATATTCCTGCTTTTAAAAAACAACAGGTGCTGGACAAGTTCAATGCAGCTGATACTACTTATACCACTATACCGGCCAAAAAGGAAATTACGATCAGGGAATTGCTGACACATACATCAGGGTTGGGTTATGCCCAGATCGGTTCCAAAGAAGCCAATGCTATTTATGCCAAACATAATCTGACAGCAGGTATTGGTGTGCAGAATGATAAATTACTCGATGCTATGAACCGGCTTGCCAAATTACCGTTGATGCATCAACCGGGAGAGAAGTGGACCTATGGATTAAACAACGATTTGTTAGGTTGCCTGGTAGAAGTTATTTCAGGTATTAGCCTTGATGAGTTTTTCAGAACAAGGATCTTTGAACCACTTGGAATGAAAGACACTTACTTTTTAGTGCCAAAAGAAAAAGCGAACCGGTTAGTGAATTTGTATCGTGAAGATTCAACCGGCAAACTGGTAAAGGCTCCTGGTAATTTGCTGAATGGTGTTACCGTAACTCCGGCTTATCCGCTTGAGCCCAGCAATTATTATTCCGGCGGAGCAGGACTGTCCTCCACTATTTATGATTATGCTGTATTCTTACAGATGTTGTTGAATAATGGAGTGTACAATGGAAAAAGAATACTAAGCCGCAATACTGTTCGTATGATGACAACGAACCAGATAGGTGACCTGTCAAGAGGTGATGATAAATTTGGATTAGGTTTCCAGGTAGTAACAGAAAGGGGCAGTGCCAGAACTCCTGCTCAAGCCGGGACTTTCAGCTGGGGCGGCGCATTTGCCACTTCTTATTGGGTGGATCCAAAGGAAAAGATAGTAATGCTGTTCTATCGCCAATTACAGAACACAACAAAAGGTGAAATGGTGGAAAAATTCAGGGCACTGACTTACCAAGCCCTGAATGATTAATATCACATCACTTGTTTCAGTATCTCCCGGTGTGAAGACACAACCAATGGTTTGAATTTTTCATACCATTTTTTCCAGTCTGCTTTATCCATGCTTTGTTGCAAGGATTGCTCATAATCTGACAGTGAATCATACCCCTCTTCAAAAATCAGCCGGTAGGCATCCCCGGTAAAGTCGGACAACACCCTTGCTGATTTGGCATCGGGCAAAAGGCCTTTGCTGTAGGCTTCGTCCAGTAAGGCTTTGGCGTCTTTATAAACACCAAATCGTAACTGAAATATATCACGAACGATATACATATTTTTATTTTTAGAGTGAAGTGTTAGTTCTTTTTGGTATTTGCATAATCCACCATGCCCTGGAAGTCAATAACTACAGCGGGTTCGGTACCCACTACCCACGCATCATGTCCCATCGGTAACAGGGAAACATCACCTGGTTTCAAATGCAACACTGCTCCGTCATCCATTTTTACCATCAGTTCGCCTGAAACGTGGTATTGATAGTGCGGTGCTTCACAGCTTTTGGTTTTCGCCAGCGGTTGCACCGATTCCGACCATTTCCAGCCGGGCTGAAAAGTGGCTCTGCCGATAGTAGCGCCTCCGATCTTTACCAATTCCACCCTCCCTTTGGGAAAATCCCTCACTTCATCAGGTTTTCCAAAACTTTTTTGCTCTGCCTTAGCAGAAAGATCAAAGAATGATCCCGGACGGTGAGCCATGAGCAGCACTGCTGCACTGACAAATACGATCATAAAAAAAGATTTCATACTTCGCAATTTTGAATGATTAAACAAAGTTTATAACAACACAAAATTGTGGGTTATATGATCCGTTATCCTTGTAAAGATTTCGGAAGGTTTTGTATAAATCAGAGTTTTTTGCGCAATTCAAGCGGGGAGCAGCCGGTATGCCGCTTGATGAAATGGCTGAAATGGGCCTGGTCGCCAAATTGCAGCCGGTGTGCAATTTCGGTGATGTTCTGATCGGTAGATCCCAGCAATACTTTGGCTTCAAGCAGCAGCATATCGTTAATAACCTCCTTGGGTGATTTTCCCGTATGCTCTTTTACTACCTCTGACAAATGTTTAGGTGTTATATGTAACATATTCGCATACTTACTCACTAATCTTGTTTCGATAAAATTCTTTTCAACCAGTCTTTTGAACTCCGATGCGATCCTCATGGTACGGGTAGCCGATTCATTAAGTTTTTTGGCATGGGGACGATATATCTCCCTTACCCGCAACAGAAGGATATGAACATAATTGCGCAGCAGGTAATCTTTCTCCGGTGAGAATCGTTCGTATTCACGGATGATATCACGAAAAGATTGTTGTATCAGTTCACTCTCCTCATTAGTCACATTGATGATATGTTCTGCATCCATGTTCAGGTAAGAAAACTCTTCTGCAAGCGGCTTGTTGAGTAAGGGTTGAACAAATTCAGTCTTAAAGTGCATACAATACCCTTTGCAGCTTCTCACATTTTTTGATGCATACACTGCGTTCTCAGGAACAATAACAAGATCGTTTGGTTTAAGCCAGCGGTAATCAGCCCCAAGATAGACATCATGTACTCCTCCGAGTAAAATATAGATAAGATTGAACTGGCGGCGCAGGGCCTGTATACCTTTCTCCGGGTCAACATCTTTATGTTTATCTTCAAGAGAGCCAGGCATCAGCATCATGTTGATATCGTAAGGGCGGTTGTCCCGGTTAATTTTTCTTTCAAAATCCGCCAGGTTCTTAATGATCAATATGTCTTTTTTCGACATATAGTGGATGCTGTTTACTAAAATTAATCAGTTTCCGGGTGATTGTGCTTTTTCTTTGGGCAACTCTCTGATATGGTACTCCTGTATCAATGGTGGATTTTCGGGTGACAAAGTAAAATAGATTTCAATATCTGTTTTCTCTCCTTGCAAAATAAATGAGCCTCGTAACTGATTCTCTGGTTTCATTTCTTTTACCGAGATTATTTTTCCTGCTTTTGTATACAGATCTTGTGCATGTTTCTTTAATGTATCAATAGGATAATCAGGAAAGAAATTTTCTGCGAAGATTCCGCTTTGCTCAGCATTGTTCCAGTCGGGTAACAACTTCACCAGGTCATTTTTTCTTTTCTCCAATATGGCTGATGGAGGAAGCTGCATGGGTTGCAATCCAGCCAGTTTGATCAATGTATCCAGTACCCTCAGGTTTACCGTACCAAATGGCGAATAGGTACGATTCGCAAACGCTACCACCCCGATTCCATATTCAGGCATAATGCGCCACTGGCTGCCAAATCCTGGCAAACCCCCACTATGAGAAATATAAGTTTTGCCATCACAATCTTTCATCCACCCCAACCCGTAACAATATGCTGAAGTAATGGCACAGCTTCTGCCATCAGGATATTTGAAATTGGGGTTAAATCCATTCCACCTCCACGGGTGATGCATTTCTCTTACTGAACTTCTTTTCACCGGACCAGTTTCAGATGTATTAGAAGGAGGCCATGCGGACAAATGAAACAATATATACTTAATAAATTCATCAACAGAAGTGATCATACTGCCCATTGCTCCCCAGCTTCCATCCGGTGTGTCATGCAACAACTGCTCTTCGTTCCATTTATTATTCAGCCAACGGTAACCATGTGCCAGTTTATCAGCTGGTATATTGCCATACTCCCATTCAGCATTCTTCATTCCTAATGGCTGCCAGATATTTTCCTTAATATAATCCTGGTAACGCTTACCCGAAACATTGGTGATTATTTTTCCTAATAATGCGAAACCAAGGTTGCTGTATTCGAAAGCTATGCCCGGCGGATTGGAAAACGAAATTTGTTTACCTAAGAACTCCATCAGCTCTTTATCTGTATCAGCCAGTTGCCTGTCTCCCCATGGGTTATCTTCCGGAAAGCCTGCACCATGCGTCATCAGGTGCCGGACAGTAACATGCGGTGCATCCGCAGTTGGATACTTTACATTTTTCAATTCAGGGATATAGAAATAAGCCGGATCATCAAGATCTAATTTCCCTTCATCCCTTAGTTTCAAAATCGCCATCGCTGTAAAACTTTTGCTCATGGAGGCGATACGAAACATAGAAGATGAAGTGACGGGGATTTTCTTCTCAACATCAGTATAGCCATAACTGTTTTTATAGATCAACTGCCCTTGCACCACGATGCCAAAGGAAATACCGGGAAAATGATTTTCTTCTGCATGCTTTCGGTAAATGCTATCGATAACAGGCAAGGCCAGTTTTATTTTTTCCATCCGAACAGCGTCAGTAAACACGGATAGCTTGTATGAGCTGTCATACATTACTGCGAAAATTTGTTTGCTTTTTTTGTTCCCGGAGCATGAAAACAAAACAGCAGTTATTGCTATTGACAGTAATATAGGTTTGAACATGAAAGTATTTTTTTATAAAAGCCTTCTTAAGATACTCTTTTTATTATATACTATAAAAGAGACCCTGTTACAGGAAAATGTCACAGGCCGGAATACTGTGTAGAATTACAAAGAGATTAATAATTGATCAGCTTTTGTACCGTTTCATCCAGCCTTGCTTTGCCAAGGAAGTTTTGCTCCAGTTCAATACTAAAAGGAACAGGAGTATCTAATGAAGCACAGCGCATCACTGGGGCGTCCAATAAACCAAAACAGTTCTCAGCAATCCAGGCGGCGATCTCTCCGCCGATGCCGCCGATCAGTGTATCCTCATGCAATAACAATACTCTTCCGGTTCTTTGCACCGCTTCACGAATAGCTATATAATCCAGCGGCAACAAAGTTCTGAGGTCAAGTATATCAATAGAAATTTCAGGATGCCCGGCTGCATAGTCTTCGGCCCAGTGCACTCCGGCACCATAAGTGATGATAGAAATTTCTTCTCCTTCTCTTACATGCCTGGCTTTACCAATTTCTATCTCATAATAATCTTCAGGTACAGGTCCGCTTACGGAACGGTACAATGCTTTATGCTCAAAATACATCACTGGGTTCGGGTCATTTATAGCAGCGATCAGTAACCCTTTTGCATCCATCGGTGTAGACGGATACACCACTTTCAATCCGGGTGTTTTTACAAACCATGCTTCATTACTTTGTGAATGAAATGGTCCGGCCCCAACACCACCACCTGTCGGCATGCGAATAACTACATCTGCGTTTTGCCCCCACCGATAATGAATTTTTGCCAGGTTATTAATGATCTGGTTAAACCCCACAGTTACAAAATCGGCAAACTGCATTTCCATCATGCTCTTGTATCCTTCCAGTGATAATCCTAATGCAGTTCCTACAATAGCACTTTCACACAAAGGAGTATTTCTTATTCTTTCTTTTCCAAATTCATTGACAAATCCCTCTGTGATCTTGAAAGCACCACCATACTCTGCAATGTCCTGCCCCATTAAAATGAGATTGGAATGTTGCTGCATAGACTGTTTGAGACCTTCACTAATGGCATCGATCATTCTTTTTTCGTGAATGGTGAGTAGTGAATGGTGAATGTCGTGATAATCGAGTTTTAATATTGACGATTGACCATTCACCATTAACGAACTGGCATACACATCCTCCAACTCTTCTTCTGTATCAGCCACTACCGGTTTTGTATTGAAACCAATAGCCAGTTCACTTTCTATTTTGTCTTTAAATTCATTTCGTATCTCTGCCACTTGTATTTCACTCAGCACTCCTGTTTCAATTAAGTAATGCTCATAATTCTTGATAGGATCTTTTTGTTCCCACAAACGAAACAGATCCTGCGGCACATACTTGGTACCGCTGGCTTCTTCATGTCCTCTCATCCTGAATGTCATGCATTCGATGAGGTACGGCTTCTGGTGTTTGATACAAAAATCTCTTACTCCTTTTATCGTATCATAGACTGTCAATAAGTTATTACCGTCTATCTGTATCCCCTCCATACCATACCCCTTTGCTTTATCCACCAAACTGATACAACGGTACTGCTCATTTACAGGTGTGCTTAAACCATATCCATTATTCTCAATGATAAATATGACCGGCAAATCCCACACAGCAGCTACATTCAGCGCTTCATGAAAATCGCCTTCGCTGGTAGCACCGTCACCGGTGAAAGCCAGAGAAACCTTGTTCTCCTTTCTGAGTTTATAGGCTAATGCCACTCCATCTGCAATAGCCATCTGCGGACCAAGATGTGAGATCATACCACAGATATGATGTTCTTTACTTCCAAAATGAAAACTTCTTTCTCTTGCCTTACTGTATCCTTCTCTTGCTCCCTGCCATTGCATAAAGAGTTTACTTAAGGGCATATGGCGGGTAGTAAACACACCCAGGTTACGGTGCATGGGCATAATCCATTCATCATCTTGCAGTGCCATTGTAGCTCCTACAGCAATGGCTTCCTGCCCGATACCACTAAACCATTTGGAAATTTTTCCCTGCCGTAGCAGCACCAGCATTTTTTCTTCGATCATGCGGGGCCAAAGCAAGTGTTTATAAAAAGAGACAAGCTGTTCGTCGGATAAATCTTTACGGTCGAAAATCATGAACATTTGATGTTTAAAGTTTAACGTCCCGGGGTCAAAGGTAACAGTAGAACAACTTTAAACCTTAGACTTCAAATAGTAAACTTTTACACTACTACCAGCTCATAAAAATCTTCTGGTTGCAAATATTTTTGTGCCAGGCTGCGCAGTTCTTCTGCAGAAATCGTTTTGATGGTATTGATCGAATCATAAAAATATTGTTCAGTCAAATCATTCAG
This sequence comes from Chitinophagaceae bacterium, assembly GCA_044221225.1. Taxonomy (GTDB): domain Bacteria; phylum Bacteroidota; class Bacteroidia; order Chitinophagales; family Chitinophagaceae; genus JJ008. The sequence goes on along the minus strand of JBGAPQ010000032.1, from coordinate 4,046 downwards.
AATAATATTCTTCCAGCGGGCAATGATCTGGAAAGGGCCATCCAGGTCGCCAAGGATAGAGCCCATCATGTAATTTCTTACCAGCAACAGTTCCTCTTCGTCTACCAATTCTTCCCTCAGCTCTTTCATTTCTTTATATACTTCCGTTATCGCCGCTTCACAAACATCTTTTCCTGCTTCTGTACTGATCATCCACGCCGAATGCTGAATATGATTTTGCAGGTAGCTGTGTATACCATACGTATATCCTTTGTCCTCTCTTATATTACTCATCAGCCTTGAACCAAAAAAGCCACCAAATAAGGCATTCAATACCTGTACTTTCAAAAAGTCAGGATGATGCCGGTTAGGAAATGGCCTGGCAATACGAATGGAACCTTGCACCCCTGCTGCATCATTTGTTATTCTAACTTTCTTCTCCATTGCCGGGTGCAAAGCAGGGTGCTTTACTTCTACCGGTTTATTGGGCAGGTCTCCAAAAAAACGATTCATCAGTTTGTCAATATCTGCAGGCAACTTTCCCGCTACGAACATGATCAGTTTACCCTGCAGGTAATACTGATTATAAAAATTCAGCAACTGGTCTCTTTGCAATGCATCAAATTCTTCTGCACTGCTGTATTTGCCATACGGATGTTTCTCCCCATATAAATAGGCATCAATTAAACGCCCAGCCACAAAGTCACTTTTCTTCAGGCTTACCTTCAGCCGCTGTTTCATATTTTGCTGGTAGATCGCCAGTTCTTCTGAGGGCATAGTGGATTCTGTGATCAGCTCTTTCACCACCGGCAACAATTCATTGATGTGTTTGGTAAGGCAATGCAGTGTTATTGTAGCGGTTTCATTATAACAGCTGCGGTTGAGGTAGGCTCCATAATATTCAAAATGTTCATTGATCTGAAAAGCCGTCCGCTTGGTAGTACCATTGCGCAATAAAAAATTGGTAGTTGCCGCCACCAGGTTTTGCTCTTCCTGGCTATTGCCGGCAAAGAATACCCATTCCGTCAGCATCACTTCTTCTGCACCTGCATCTACGGCATACACCTCCACTCCGTTATCTAATACAAAATGCTGATAAGGTTTAAGGCTCAGTTTAAAATTAACGGCATCTACTATAGCAGGTGCTTGTTTCCTGTCTGGCATAATTGTTCCTTTCTTTTCTTCTTCCTGATTAATTATTGGACAAATAATGGATCGTATTTGAATTTTCCGCACGGAAAATAGCCCGGCTCTCCTGCAGAATATCCTCTGTTGTTACCGTCGCATATTTCGGCAATTCATAGTTCATCCAGGCTGCATCACCCAGTATTTCATAATAAGCAAGGCTGTTGGCCCTGTTCATTACACTTATATCCTCAAAAGCGATCATGCTCTCTGTTTTGTTCTTTACTTTCTGCAGTTCTGCTTCACTCACCAGTTCATTTTTCATTTTATCCAGTTCTGCTTCTACTGCTTTCTCTGCCTCTTCTATCTTCACTCCCTTCACCAGTTTTCCTTCCACTACTACCAGCCCTGCATCGGTACTGCCAAAATGATGACATTCAATATTGCTGAATAATTTTTTTTCTTTCACCAGCGACTGGTACAATCTTGATGAACCACCACCGCTGAGTATATCCGTCAGCAGGTCGATCACATAATATCTCCTGTCAAGGCGACCCGGCATATGCCAGCATTTATAAAATGCATCCAGCGGCACATTGGCTTTTATTTCCAGTTTTCTTGCTTCAGTTTGCACCGGCTCCTGCGGCAGATTACGGTTATATTTTTCGCCGGACGGAATATCACCAAACCATTTTTCAGCCAGGGCTTTCACCTTTTCAACCGTTACATTACCGGCTACTACCAATACAGCATTCACCGGACGGTAATGTTTAAAGAAAAAAGCCTTCACATCTTCCAGCTGTGCATTTTCTATATGCGATAATTCTTTGCCAATCGTCATCCAGCGATAGGGATGTTTGGAATATGCCAGCTCCCGCATCTTATGCCATACATCACCGTAAGGCTTGGTGAGATAATGTTCTTTGAATTCTTCACACACCACTTTGCGTTGTGTTGCCAAACTCTTTTCGCCAAAAGCCAGTGACAACATTCGATCACTCTCTAACCAAAAAGCGGTTTCCAGGTTTTCTGCCGGTAACTGAATATAATAATTGGTAAGATCGTTGGTGGTGTAGGCATTGTTTTCGCCGCCCGCCATCTGTAAAGGTTCATCATAACTGGAAATGTTCACAGAACCACCAAACATCAGGTGTTCAAACAGGTGAGCAAAGCCGGTACGATTGGGATCTTCATCTCTTGCTCCCACATCATACATAATATTCATCACTGCCATGGGAGTAGAAAGATCCTGGTGAACTATAACACGAAGTCCGTTGGTAAGTGTAAACCTTTCAAATTGTATCATAAAATCCCTTAGTAATAATAATCTGTAAAAATACTGAAAAAAATACCCTGAAAGTAGTATTGCCTGATTCCTTTGCCTGTCGTAATTTCATCGAAACCTTTCCAATGACACAAGACACAAGACACAAGACACAAGACACTGGCGCAGGTCGGCTCCCTTTATAATTCCTTCTCCACAAAATTTTATTGCCTATGGTTTAATGCAAAATAAGTAAGGCAATGCTATGCATTGCTGAATTACTTGTTTTGTTCTCAGCAGGGGTTAATGCAGCCGCTATTGCCAACATAACCAGACACCAACATTGCCGTTAACCCGGGCAACTATACCATTAAACCATATAAAATGAATCCGAAAATTTCAAAGCTCTTGATTGCCCTTTTTGCAATCTGTATATTTACAATACTTTTTAACAGTTGTAAAAAAGACAGCAAATCCTCCGGGGAGGCTGTAAACAAAGAAAGGCTTTTGGCCATAGAAGCAGTAAAGAAACAATATGGCAATACCGGCAGGGCCTATGTTTATCCTGTAAATAAAAATGCAGAGACCATGTATTACAGAAACAGTACCGGGCAAATGGTAAAACAAGAGAAAAAACTGATAGGTACAGACGCTGCTGACTGTACCCATAACTGCAACAACACCACTGACCCCAACGATATCGTTGCCACTTACACCCTTCAATACATACAACGCAATTATGATTGTGGCAGCAGCACCCTTAGCAGCCTGTATGCCAAATGGCTGATAAGTGTGCCTTATACGCCTTTGCTGGTTGACCCTACTAATTCTGCCAACCACAGCTACGGGGTTATTGACATGTACCCCTTCAGCGGATCGCCTGCTTCATCTGGAAATATTACAGACATTACTATCAGAAGCCTGGGTGCCGACCCCAACTGCGACAGTAATAACCGCTATGAAATAACCTACAGGTGGCAGTTGGACGATAACCTGATCTTTGGAGATTTTGCACAGGCCTCTTTAACCCTGTATAATAACTGCGGGCTTTTAGGAAACCTGCACTCTACCGGAATGATAACAGGTAATACAATGCCCAATGCCCCTTATGAAGACACAGACCTGAATCCCTGTGAAAGAGTGGACAAGGTTTGGGTGAACCCGGGGCTTGGCAGCAGCGATGCTTCAGCACTGGGCTCATATAATATCTGCTCCAGTTTCCCTTCAGGATTTATTGCAACCACCTATCAGCAGGTGCAGTGGAGGCCGGTAACCAGTACTATAAGTTATCATTGGGAGGATCAAATGAGTACTGTTTATTCATTACCAACTTTTCCTTCTCCAGCTTATTTGTTTAGTGCATGGACAGGTTTTGCCACACTTACAGGTATGCATAGCGGCTCTGGCACCTGGCTTGTGAGGTATAGAAACAGAGAATCTTCTTATGGCTGTGGTTCTGCTGGAGCCTTTAATTCAAGTAACGGAGGTACTTGGACGGCTCCTTATGTAACAGAAATTTGGTCACTTTAATTACTAATATTTTGGGGGTAGCCCTTGGCTACCCTATTTTTCAATGACCCGTCTTTATAAAAATATTATTTGCTTAACCAGCTTTCTTTCCTTTTTGCTTATTAGCAAAGGACAGAACTCTTGTGCCGATTCAAGTATACGAATCAGG
>JBGAPQ010000031.1:29833-30153 GCA_044221225.1 Chitinophagaceae bacterium | reverse complement strand
CCATGGCCTTTGTTGCTTCGCCAGAATTGGTTACAGCATTAGCTATTGCCGGTGATTTAAATTTCAATCCGTTGACAGATACACTGACGAATGATAAAGGCGAACAGGTAAAATTGGATCCTCCAGGTGGTGATGAATTACCGGTAAAAGGATTTGCAGTAGAAGATGCAGGTTACCAGGCCCCGGCAGAAGATGGAAGCCATGTAGTGCTGGATGTAAAAGCAGATAGCAAACGTCTTCAACTATTGTACCCCTTTGCCGCATGGGAAGGAACTGACCTGAAGGGGCTTAAACTTCTTATCAAGGCAAAAGGAAAATGT
>JBGAPQ010000031.1:0-29823 GCA_044221225.1 Chitinophagaceae bacterium | reverse complement strand
ACCACTGATCATATCTCTATGGCTGGCCCTTGGTTGAAATTCCGTGGTCACCTGGATAATATCAGTAATAACATGCTGATCGGTGCCTTGAATTTTTATAATGAGAAAACGGATAATGTTAAGAACCAGTTGACGGGAGAATATGGAACTGTTCCTAATACACAGCGGGCATATAAAGCCGCAAGTATCGGCACCATTGTCATTGGGGATGAGAATTATGGCGAAGGTTCTTCAAGAGAACATGCGGCTATGGAGCCAAGACATCTTGGTGTAAGGGTGGTGATGGTAAAATCATTTGCGAGGATACATGAAACCAACCTGAAAAAGCAGGGAATGCTGGCACTCACTTTTGCAAACAAAGAAGATTACGATAAAATACTGGAAGATGACACTATAGATGTAGTGGGCTTGACCAGCTTCACACCCGGTAAGCCATTACAGGTGGTTCTGCATCACAAGGATGGCAGTAGCGACACCATTACAGCAAATCACTCCTATAATGTTCAGCAAATTGAATGGTTCAAAGCGGGCGGGGCATTAAATGTTATCCGCAGCCAGTTTGCTAAGTAATAATTACTTATGACACAAATATTCACCTCCGGTTGAAGCCGGAGGTTTTATTTAAAGGAATTTTATCAATGTTTAAACATTGAAAAGCATGAATATCCTTATCTTTATTGCCTGAATGAAAAGAAAGAACTTTATATATACAATCACAGGAGGATTATTAGGTATGAGTGGCTTATCAACATTTAAGAAATTTACGGATGACCTTCTTGAACAGGATGTATTGATGCCTGTGCTTTTTATTGGTCATGGTTCGCCGATGAACGGTATTGAGAACAATGAGTTCAGCCTGCAATGGGAGAAGACAGCAAAAGAATTGCCCATTCCTCAAGCAGTCCTGGTAGTATCTGCTCATTGGCTTACTAATGGAACTTATATAACAGCTATGGATCAGCCAAAAACCATCCATGATTTTGGCGGATTTCCCAAGGAACTTTTTGATGTGCAGTACCCGACGCCGGGTAACAGTCAACTGGCACTCGAAACAAAAGAACTGATCACCTCAACCAATGTTGGACTTAATCATGACTGGGGTCTCGATCATGGTGCATGGACAGTAGTGAGAAGAATGTATCCAGATGCAACTATACCGGTGCTGCAGTTAAGTATAGATTACAGCATGCCAGCATCCTATCATTATAGTTTGGCTAAGGAACTTGTTGCACTACGTAAGAAGGGAGTATTGATAATTGGCAGTGGTAATATGGTGCATAACCTGCGAATGGTGGCCTGGGACAAGCTTGATAAACCGGGATTTGGATATGATTGGGCCATTGAGATGCATGAATTATTTAAAAAGAAAATAGCTGATGGTGATCACCAGGCTTTGATCAATTATGAAACATTGAGCAAATCTGTAAAGCTGGCGATACCTACCCCTGATCATTATTATCCATTGATGTATACACTGGGCTTGCAGAATAAAAATGAGCAGCCTGTTTTCTTCAATGATAAACTGGTAGCGGGATCATTGAATATGACCTCAGTAAAATTTGGATGAGTGATCAACTCAACCCCGTTATTACTCCGTTCGCATCTATATCAATTCCCTCCGCTGCAGGAATAACAGGTAACCCGGGCATTCTCATCATTTCACCTAAAATCGGAATAACAAATCCTGCACCGGCAGCAAATTCAAATTCACGGACTGTTACAATAAAATTCTCAGGTCTTCCTGTTTTTCTTTCATCATCTGATAAACTCTTTGGCGTTTTGGCCATGCATACCGGCATTTGCTCGAAGCCAAGTTCCTTGATATTCTTTAATTGTGTCTTTGCTTTTACTGAATACTCCACTGCATCAGCTCCATAAATTTTTGTAGCGATACGATGAATCTTTTCTTCGATTGATAATTCACGGTCATATAAAGGTTTGAAATTGCTTTCATCGCTTTTGATCAGGTCAGTTACTGCATGGGCTAATTCTGTCATGCCCTTTCCGCCTTCGGCAAAACCTTTACACACTATCGCTTCCACCTCGTATTTATTACAGAATGATTTAATTCTTGCAATTTCTTCTTCTGTATCATCGGGAAAGTAATTAATAGCCACTACCGACTTCATATCAAACAGCTGCATATTTTCGAGGTGTTTTCCAAGATTGGCTAATCCTTTTTCTACTTTTGGTATTGATGGAATTGTCAGTTCATCTTTTTTCGCTCCGCCATGATGCCGCAGTGCTCTTACTGTTGCCACAATTACTACAGCCTTTGGCTTTAGTCCTGCATTCACACATTTAATATCAAAGAATTTTTCTGCACCAAGGTCGGCAGCAAAACCAGCTTCTGTAACTACATACTCACTCAGTGAAAGACCCATTTTTGTGCCAAGAATAGAATTTGTTCCCTGTGCAATACTTGCAAATGGCCCTCCATGGAGAATGGCCGGGTTTCCTTCCAGCGTTTGTACCAGGTTTGGCTTAATCGCATCTTTTAACAGGATCGCCATCGCTCCAACTGCATTCAGTTCCCGGGCAAAAACAGGCTGGCCGCTGAATGTAGTTCCTACATAAATATTTCCTAATCGCCTTTTCAGGTCGTCCATGCCGGTACTCATACAAAGTATAGCCATGATCTCTGAGGCAGGAGTAATGTTGAAACCATCTTCCCGGGTAATGCCATTGGCTGTGCCGCCTAAACCAATAACGATATGCCGCAATGCCCGGTCGTTCATATCCATTACTCTTTTCCATACTATCGTTCTTGGATCTATTTGCAAGCTTCTTTTTTTATTCTGCAGATTGTGATCGATCAATGCGGCTAAAAGGTTATTCGCTTTCTCGATAGCCGCAAAATCGCCGGTAAAGTGCAGGTTAATATCTTCCATTGGTATGATCTGGGAATATCCGCCACCGGTAGCACCTCCTTTTAAACCGAATACGGGGCCTAACGATGGTTCTCTCAGTACAGCCATTGCCTTTTTACCAATATGATTTAATCCATCTGTAAGACCAACTGATATCGTTGTTTTTCCTTCACCGGCAGGGGTGGGAGTAATGGCTGTTACCAGAACAAGATGGTGTTGTTTGATTTTTTCTTCATCAATCAGCTTTAATGGTAATTTGGCTTTGTGCTTTCCATAGTATTCAAGATCATTATTACTTATGTTTATGGAAGCGGCAATTTCCTTGATATGGCGAATTGGCGCCGACTGGGAGATAGCAATATCTGTTTGCATAACAAGCAATATAAAGTTGACGCAACTTAGCGCCTCCCTTTTTTTTAGTGTATGATAAAGCTCAAGCGGGATATTGATAGTTGTGGACACTGGTGTAAAGAGCTACTGAAGTTCTCCATTCTCAGTGAAAAGTGAGTTTATTTCCCAGGCACCTGATCCCTGCCATGCAGGTAACTAATTAAAATCATGTCATTAACCTTTGAAAATATGTACCTTTTATCCGAATTAAAACCATCATTTATGAAGCACTACCACATTATCTCACGAATTGCCATTTATATCCTGGCTGTCGTCTTGTTTATATTCGGTGTTTTTCATTTCATGTATCCAAGGGATCTGTTAGTATATGTTCCCGATTTTCTCCCGCTGGGAATTAAATGGGCCTATATTGTTGGCGGCGCATTTATACTCGTTGCACTCTCTTACCTGACCAACCAGTATGTAAAATTTTCAAGTTATCTCTTATTTGTTCTCCTCGTTGTTTTCATTCTTACAATTCACCTTCCAAATTATAATAATGCGGGTGACAAGGAGATGAGACAGTTAGCATTGATAAATATTCTGAAGGATACTGCGATTGCTGCGTTTGCCCTTCATATAGCAGCAGGGGCTTATCACCAACATTTTCATTTAGAAAACAGCGATTAGGATAAATTACCGGAGATATTTTTATGCAGTATTCAGTTGCTGAATTACTTCAGTAGTTTTATTACTTCTGCAAGTACATAACCATTTTCAAAATAATGATACAAGTTCTTACCGGGACAGGTGGTTTGTGCAGAGTTATCCCGGTGAGTAGATAATGTTTCAACAGGGATAGAATATTTTATAGAGCAATAGGCTATCAGCCTTATCAGGGAGGATAGTTGTTCCGGAAACACCTCTTGTTTTTCGAAGTTACCGAGACAGGTAATTAATAAATGCCCCGAAGGGTCATATTCAGTAGCAGTTTCCCCAACTGTATGCACATTTCTTCCTTCATAAATGGTGCCGTCAGGTGCAATCAGAAAATGATAAGGGATATCTGTCCAGTTCCTGTCTTTTCCCATTCCCCATGTTTGTACCCGCTTTATCTTTTTTGCTGCATCATCAGTTAGTAGTAATTGTGTGCCCTCATGATGAACTGTTATTCTTACTGGCACATGGGTTTTATAAAGTCTCGGGCTATCTGCATTCCAGGCACAACGGGAAGCAATTGATAAATTCAGTATTTTTTTCTGTACTTTCTTTGATGAAGAACAGCCCACATATATGGACAGACCAAAAAGAATTGCCAGTATTAAGATTAATTTTTGGAACCGCATACTATCAAATTATCTGATAGATTGAGTAAGAAATGTTACGTATTCAAATTTATAACTTATACAGTTGGAAAGTACCATTTGTCGATGGTACAAAAAAACCGCCTTATTTAAGGCGGTTTTGTAAAGATTATAATCTTTTATGGTGTTGCATTACCTGTAGTGCCAAGGCTGATTGAGGCAAGTAAGCGACCTGCAGGTAATTCAGAGGAAGTATAATACAATTTCAGGTTTGTAGTATTTCCTTTTTTCAGGTTTATTATCTCCTTTACACTGCAACTCATTGCAGAAACAGGTTTATTCGAATCGTTGTAGCGAAATTCTTTCAATATTTTATTTTGCCCATCCTTAATGGTTATTACCCTGTTCTTGCCAACCCTTCCACAATGATGATATTTTATTATCAGCTGATCCCCTGCAGTTGCATCAGCAAGTTGAAGGTTTTGAACAGTGTTCATCTCCGGACCAAATTTCTGTAGTACCAGTTTGTTATTAAGGTAAACTTCAAACCCTTCGCCTCCCCAATTGGGAGTAAAGGAGAAGAAAATTGAGCTTATTGCTGCCAGGAATAAGGACAACGCCAGGTTCTTTTTGCTTTTCATGATTGTACTATTTAGAGGTTAAAAAAATGGATAATGCTTTTCAGCTATTGACTGTACAAAAGAACTATATCCGGCTGCCTGATAAAAATACCTTTGACGAAAGCATCACTATGCTTGATGTATGACATAGAAGCAGGGGGTACTATTTTCTTCAGTATTTTTATGTTATGCAACGGATTAAGCCAGATGTTGATATTGTCAAAGATTTGCTGGAAGCTGTGCTGGCAGCACAGCCTGATTCTTCATTCACCAGCAGCCTTTTGCATCAGTACCAGGAGCGGGGAGGATTGAGTAAGAAGCAATTGCAGGGTCTGTATGGTAAGGCATCAAAAATTAAAAGCATTGCTCCAGGTAAACTAGCAACACTGGAAGCTATAATATTAAAAAAGCCTAATCGCTATAAATCCGAATTACCTGCATCAACCCCATTATACAGCAGGGATGAACAAGTAGGTAAGCTGATTATAACTATTCTCTCCAAATACCCGCAGCATAAAAGAGTTCTTTTTTTTCAATCAAAATATGAAAACAACGAAGTGTTAACTGGTGCCGAAGTGGCCGAACTGCAGCGATTTGAAAAATTGCTTAAATAAAATCAATTAACTCCTGACTTTTCTCATAGTTTCAGTTAATAAGCCTTGTTATTTTCAATTTATCGATCAGGCTTACTATGAGACATTACCTGAAACATCATTTTATTTATCAGCTTCGTAAATCTGCTGATGCTAAATCCCGGCTTGAAGCATTGCGGGTGTGCAGTAAGTTGTATATAAATAACCCGGTTGTATTAAAGGAATACCATGATACATTGCTTTTTTTATGTGCCTATCCGGAAAGCATAAAGCTGAGAGAATTGGCATTATCTGAACTGGGCCGATTAGCACAAATTGTAAAACAGCAGGATGGTTTTCGATGGCAGCATACATTATCCGGCAGCGGGTTGCCATATACTGAACTTCGATGCCAGTACAGCAGAACTTTGAGTGCATGGTTATTGAAGCAATTTCCCGGACAGGTATACCCGGCAGAGTCTGCTGCAGATGCAGATACAGTGAAGCAGATTTTTCAGTCATTACTGCCTTCCATAGAATTTGAAAGATCGACTCATGGTGATTTGAACACCTGGAACCGTATTAAACTGCTCAGCGGTAATTATTTCGACCCGCCTGCTTTAAAATGGCTGTTAGAACTTATTGAGCAAAAAGAGTTGCCAGTGTTGATAAAAGATCAGCTTTATGACAACCTGAAGATTTACCTGGGCTGGAAATTGAATGAAAATTCTTTCAACCGCAGTTTTATCAGCCTGCCGGTGAAGCATATTTTTTGTCAGACGGTTTCCAGGAGAAAAATAAACAGCTGCCGACTGATCAACAAACCAATTTCAAAACCTATCTCATTATCAGGAAATGAAAGGAAAAATATTCTTGGCATTGCCAGGGCAGCGTTGGCTTTTTATTACCGGGAAACGGATCCATTTACGTATGCCTCCGGGAACGAAGTTGAAGCATTTGAAATGGGAAAAGGATTAACAATTGCCTTATTTGGCATGGAGAAAGAGAGAAGGTTATCCCTGGATAGTTATATTGGTTTCATGGCTTTCAAAAATGGAATTCCTGTTTCGTATGGAGGTGGTTGGCTTTTTGGCCATCGTTGCAAGATTGGAGTTAATATTTATCCTTCATTTCGCGGAGGAGACTCTGCCTGGTTATTCTGCCAGGTACTGAGGCTATATTACCAGCACTATAACGTTCACCGTTTTGTAGTAAAACCCTACCAGTTTGGAAAAGGAAACCCGGAAGGATTAAAGAGCGGGGCATTTTGGTTTTATTACAAAATAGGTTTCAGGCCTGTAAATGAAAGTATCCGTGCAATTGCGGCTGAAGAATGGAGGAAGCTGCAGAGTGACAAATCATACAGAACAGCAGTGAGTGTACTGAAAAGTTTTACTGCCTGTAATAAAGAATGGGTGGTTCATAAAAAAAGCATTGCTGATCCGCCGGCCCGTGACCTGAGCATTCTTATTACGAATACAATCCGTCAGCAGTTTGGTGGCGACCGGGAAAAAGCAATTAAAGCAGGCAGCCGGGCATTAAAATCGATATTGAAACCGGCAAACATATCCGAATTGACTACCATCAGGGAAGCATGGGAGAACTGGTCACTACTCTTTATCACACATTCTCTCACTAAAAAATGGACAGAAACAAATCGCCGGCAATGGCTGCATTTGTTGCAACTGAAGTCACGGGGTAAGGAAAGAGATTTTGTTTTGGCATGGCAAAATTTTAAAGGGCTGAATCCCTGAAAGTATCCGTTAAAAATTTCCTTATCAGGTAGTTACAATACTGAACCGGATGGATACCGGGCAGGTAACTAATTTGTATTAATTTGTAAGCCAGGCAACCATAGTTGAAAAAGTTTCGATATGGAAGCGAAACACTACACACAATTGTTAACGGCGGATGAACTAACCTACCATGTTGATGCCTGTGCACTCAACAGCCGGGAGAGCCAGAAAATTTTGTACAGCTCTTTCTATGGTTATGCTATGGCTATCTGCGACCGTTATGTTAGTAACCAGGATGATGCAATCGAAATATTGAACGACGGTTTCCTGAAGGTCTTTAAAGAGATTCATCATTATAAGCCGGCCTACACTGATGTGGTTAGTTCATTCAAGGGGTGGCTTCGAAAAATTATGATTTATACTGCAATCGATCATTTCCGGAAATATCAAAAGCACCGGTTGGTAACATCACTGGATAATGTAGTATACCATCTTCCTGCGGTAGATGATACTGCCATAAGTAAGCTGACATATGATGAGATCATACATGCAGTCCAGGATTTATCACCCGGGTACAGAACTGTGTTCAATCTTTTTGTAATTGATGGATTAAGTCATGAAGAAATTGCAGGGCATTTGGGTATATCGGCGGGTACATCCAAATCAAACCTGTCAAAAGCCAGAAAGCAATTGCAGCAGATATTATTTAAAAAAAACGAAATTTCAATAGCTAGAAATGCAGTTTGAAGAATTCGATAAAAAGATAAAGGAGGCAGCAGATAACCATCACCCGGCTTATAATGACAAAGCATGGGGAAAGATGGAGAAACTGCTGGATACCCATCTTCCGCAAAAAAAAGATAAGCGGAGAAGATTTCTCCTGTTTTTCTTATTCTTTTTAACGCTTGGCGGGGCAGGAGTTGTATATACACTGGTGTCAAAAAATAATAAGGATATTATTAATTCTGATAAACCCGTCATTTTGAAGTCTGAGTCATCAGGCATATCCCCTGACACCGGAATGCAGGCCGATGTATCCAAATTGAAATTAATACCTGCTGCCGGAGATGACAATAAAACTGAAAAGAAAACGGCCGATCAAAGCTCTCCCAGCAGTGAACTGCAAGATTTTGGTATAGATAATGCAATCAATACCCTGCAGAAAAAACAACTAAATAATACTTTGTTTTCTGAAAAAAAAGGAGATGCAATTTTTACCGTATATGCAGCCAAAAAGAAAAAACGTTCAATGCACTCTGATATTTTACCGGGCAGAAAGCCTGCTGTTATTGGTTTACCTGTACAAGATAATGTTTTGGGCACTGGTAAAACAGGTAATGATAGCAATGCGATAGTTAAAAAAACTTTTGAGATCTCTGTACAGGAAAAAAAATCATCTGAGTTCATAACCCGGGAGAACGATTTCATTAATAAAAAAGCAGTGGACAGTTCAACTGAAAAAACCGGAGAACCCATAGTAAAAATTCCGGAAAAGAAAAGTGAGAAGAGCAAGAAAAGGAATAGAAGCACTTTCTTTATTACGTTGTCTGCAGGGCCGGATGTAAGCTTTACAAATTCAGATAAACCCGGAAGAATTATTTCCGTCAGTGGCGCTGGAATTGGGTATACTTATAAAGAGAGATTGACTTTGCGGGCAGGATTTTATACTGCCCGCAAAGTATACTCCGCTTCACCCGAAGCTTACAATCCGCCACCGGGTTTTTATTCGTATTACCCCTACCTGGAAAAGGTGGATGCCAGTTGTAAAGTATATGAGATACCAGTTACTCTCAGTTATAAATTTGCTGCAGGAAAGCGTCACAACTTGTTTGCTTCAGGCGGGCTTTCTTCTTATTTAATGAAGAAAGAGACGTATGATTATTATTATAAGACTTATGCCTGGGGGCCTACCCTGAACAGTGAATGGACGATCAGCAATAAGAATAATCATTTCTTTTCTGTGCTTACTTTATCGGCAGGATATCAGCGAAATATTAATAAGAGGGTTTCAATTATTGCAGAGCCTTATTTTAAACTACCTCTTAGCGGCGTTGGGTATGGAAAAGTGAAGCTTAATAGTGCTGGTATATTATTTTCTGTCGGGATTAAACCATTTGTTCATTAGGCAAAAAAAAATAGTATCCGGTTTTTTTTCAGGCAACCTGTTTCATCTGTGCGGCGATTGAGTATTGTAAAACCAATAAGTGAAACAATTTTTTGTCCTTCGGTCTTTTACGGTTATTTTATTATCGTTATTAATTGTGTACTCCTGCAGTAAAGGAGGCGGCAGCACTCCTGATCCTTGCAGTGGTATTACTGTATCCGTTATGGGTACGGCAACTACCCCTGCTACCATTGGGGGAAGTAATGGCAGTATATCCGTATCGGCTACTGGAGGGGGCGGGTTTACTTATAATATCAATGGAGGAGCTTTTCAGTCTTCTACTTTGTTTTCAGGGCTTGCAGCCGGTGCATATACAATTGTTGCAAAGAATTCATCCGGTTGTACAGGCAGTGCAACAATTACTGTTTCTGATCCTCCCAATCCCTGTTCAGGTATTACTATAACTGTAACAGGTACTGCTACTAATCCAACAACTGCTGCAAGTACCAACGGAAGTATTGCGGCAACTGCCGCCGGTAGTACAGGATTTTCATTTAGTATCAATGGAGGGTCTTTTCAGTCTTCAGGAAGTTTTAGCAATCTTGCAGCAGGAGCATACACTATTACAGCAAAAGATGTAAACGGATGTCTTGGCACAGCCAGTTTTACATTAACAGCACCTAATCCTTGTGCAGGCGTCACCATTGTGGTATCAGGTACTGTTACCAACCCGACAACAATTGGCGGAACGAATGGAAGCATTGTTGTTACTGCATCAGGTAGCAGCGGGTTCACTTATAATATTGATGGCGGTACTTTCCAGGTATCTAATGTATTCAACGGGCTTGCAGCAGGGAGTCATACTGTTTCGGCCAGGGATGCGAACGGATGTACAGGGTCTGCCGGTTTTACATTGACAAATCCTGACCCGTGTGCAGGCATAACGATTACTGTTACTAATACAGTGACTGGTAATACACCCTGTCAATCTAACAGTGGTTCCATTACGGCAACAGCTTCAGGCGGTACAGGGGCATATACTTATAGTTTGAATAACGGTGTTTTTCAGGCATCAAATATCTTTTCAAACCTGGGCCCCGGTACTTATACCATTCAGGCAAAAGATGTAAATAATTGTGCCGGCAATAGTTCATCAGTAACTGTAAACAATTTACCTGCAGGGCCATTATTTTCTGATGTAAGAGCTGTGTTACAGGCAAATTGTGTTCCCTGTCATAATAATATGCAGCAGGAGGGAGGTATGAACTGGCAGGTAGATTGTAATATCATTTCCTTCAAAGACAGGATAAAGGCAAGAGCTGTTGATGCAAACCCTTCTTCGATGCCGCCAACCGGATTATTGCCTGCATCGGAACGTCAAAAAATAACAAACTGGATTAACGCTGGTGGGAAGTTCACCGATTAGTTGGTTCATGATGGTGTATGTTCAAAGGGGTTGCAATGTCCGGCAGCCCCTTTTATTTGCCCCACCGGAATGTTTTTATTGTAAACCCGGCAAGATCCAGCACCCGGTCTACAACTGTGGAGATGACATCTTCTACAGTTTCGGGTTTACTGTAGAAAGAAGGAGTGGCCGGGCAAATAATACCGCCGGCCAGCGTTATTGTTTCCATATTCCGGATATGGATAAGGTTGTAGGGTGTATCCCTTACGACACAGATGAGTTTTCTTTTTTCCTTTAATACTACATCTGCAGCTCGTGTTATAAGATCATTAGAAACACCTGAGGCTATACGACCTAATGTTCCCATTGAACAGGGAATGATGATCATGGTATCATATTGCCCTGACCCGGAAGCAAAGGGAGCGGTGAAATCAGTAACAGTGTAGAATTTTACGGCAATGTCATTCCAGGATTCATTGCCCAGTTCGGTTTTCCAAACCTCCTTCGCATTCGTTGTCATTACCACGGATAACTCATCCCATTGCTCTTTTAAAGCGATGCATTTGGTTAAAAAATTTTCAGCATATACCGACCCGCTGGCGCCTGTAATAGCCACTGCAATTTTTTTCATGCTAATAACTTATAGTGCTCAAAAAAATTACTAAAGTTGAGGAAAGGTAGATCAAAATGCACAAACGATTGCACTTAAGGACTTGTAGTTGGAAAACTACAGAACCCATTTGGCTATATTGAGTAAAGTCAATATTTGTTTTTTTGAACATGATTTTGTCCTTTTTGGGCAAAAAATGACGGTCAAATGTTTTGTGTTATTATTTTATTATCGATATTAGCAATGAATTTTCATAGGATAAGGTTTAATGGTTAATGGTTTTTGATTAGGGCCCCCGACTTCTCAGTCGGGGTTCTTTTTTTCCTTATCCCCAGACATATATATATGGGTACAGCCAGCAAAAAGCCCCTCACAACAGATTGTGAGGGGCTTTTTATCGGAATATGTTATTGCTAGAATCCTTTCGGCTGTTTAGCCGGCTGGTTGGGTTTTTGGGTATTTGAATTGCCCATATTCTCCAGTATCCAGTTCGTCATTTTACTCCATAGATGGAAGGTCGTGTTATCGAGTCCTCCGCCAATGCCGTGATTCTTGTTGGGATAATAAGCACTTTCAAAATCTATATTACTTTTTACCAGCGCTGATATCATCTGTGTCGCATTCTGAAAATGCACATTATCATCTGCCGTACCATGAATGATAAGATACTTGCCCTTTATGCGGTCAGTGAAGTTAATAGGAGAGTTGTCGTCATATCCTTTTGCATTCTCCTGTGGCGTACGCATATATCTTTCTGTATAGATATTATCATAGTATCTCCAGTTGGTAACGGGAGCAACAGATACAGCAGCACTGAAAACCTCATTTCCTTTGGTGATAGCCAGGGCACTCATAAAACCGCCATAGCTCCAGCCCCAGTGGCCGATATTGTCTTTATCAACGAAAGACATATTGCCCAGGTATTTGGCCGCATCGATCTGATCTTCTATTTCAAACTTACCGAGTTGTAAATAAGTTTTCTTTTTAAATTCTTCACCACGGAAACCGGTACCGGTATTATCCACACTTACTACGATAAATCCTTTTTGTGCCAGCAATTGATGCCAGGAGCTTACCGCTCCAAAGCGATTAGCCACCTGTTGTGAGCCGGGTCCGCCATAATTACAAAACAGTACGGGGTATTTTTTAGTAGGATCAAAATTGGCCGGCTTCAGCATCCAGCCATTCAGTGTATCGCCTTTACTATTGGGCACTTTGATGAATTCTGCTTTTCCATACCCGTATTCATCGATCTTGGTTTTCAATTTGGCGCTTTCATTCACTGTTTTTTCCACTACAGCAGTGATCCCTTTTTTCTTATCTGCTATAATTTTATTGAGTGTCACCGTCTGCGGGCTGTTGAGATCGGAACGGTAATCATAGAATTTGGTAAAATCATCATTCAACACCACCCGGTGCCAGGCTTCGCCCTGGGTAAGCTGGTATGTTTTTTTGCCGCCAAAATCTGTTACAAATAAGTTTCTGTCCATCGGCCGGGGATAGGCCATAGTGAAATAGATCCTTTTGTTTATCTCGTCCACCCCGTTGATATCTGTTACTTCAAAGTTTCCTTTGGTGACCTGTGTCTTTTCTTTTCCATCCAGGCTATAGAGATACAAATGGCGATAACCATTCATTTCACTGGTAAAGAGATAATTTTTCCCATCTTTCAGCCACCACCAGTCATCGTTGATCTCTACAAAGTATTTATTCTTTTCCTGGTACAGCAGGTTACTGGCCCCGGTAAAAGCATTAGTAGATAACAATTTTAAATCGTTCTGGTAACGGTTCATCCAGTATACTACCAATGTGTTGTCATCTTTTGTCCACTTGATGCGGGGAATATAAATATCACCCTGTTCGTAATCGGCTTTGGCCTTTGTGCCTTTGGCTACATCATAAATGTAAATGTCAACTGTTGAGTTACCGTCTCCCGCCTTGGGGTATTTATACCGGTAGTCTTTATTATGAGCATTGTCGTAAATGGTCATATTGTATTCCTTCACTTTTGTCTCATCAAAACGATAATAAGCAATAAAATTGCCTTTGGGACTCCATTCATAGGCTTGGGTAAATTCAAACTCCTCCTCGTACACCCAGTCACAATTACCATTGATGACATAATTCCATTTGCCATCGGTAGTAACTGCTGTGGCTTTGCCTGCGGCAATATCATATACATACAGGTTATTATCCTTTACATAAGCGATCTTTTTTCCGTCAGGTGAAAAAGTAGGATGCAATACTTTTTCATTCTCCAGTTTGGTCAATTTTTCACCAGCTTCATTGTAGAGATATACAAATGACTTCGATGAACGTCGGTAAATAGGCTCTGTTCCTTTCTTTAATAAATGAAGTGAAGCAGTAACAGGATTTGTTATCACATCTTCGGCCTGGCCGAAAGCCTTCCCATTTTCATCTTTGAGGCCATCCAGTTTTACTTCCGGTTCTTTCTTTGTAGTATCGAATACGGCAGGTACAAACTCACCGCGGAAAGTTCCTTTCTTATAAATATCTTCTAAAGTGATCGGTTTATTCTGTGCCAGGGCCATCACCGGCAGCAGGAAAAACAACAGAAAAAGCTTACGCATAAATGTGGCAATTTTTGAAGGGTAAATGTAGGGCAAACAGCTCAAAACGGGTTGCCGTATAAATAAAAAGACGGCATCCTTTTCAGGAGTGCCGTCGAATAAAAGTTAAAAACAGCTTATTATTTGCTTTCTGCCATATCAGGGATGGCTTCCACTTTGTATTCTCCTGCATCCAGTTTTTTCTTGGTTTCAGAAAAAGCTTTCAGTGTCAGTTCAATATCCTCATCGGTATGCACAGTGGAAGGAATAAGACGGTAAATGATATGACCTTTCGGTATAACCGGGTATACCACGATAGAAGCGAAGATGCCATAATTTTCCCGGAGGTCCATTACCATGGCCGTTGCTTCAGGAACATCTCCTTTCATATATACCGGTGTAACTACAGAATCAGTATTACCAATATCAAATCCTCTTGCTTTTAATCCCTCCTGCAGCTTTCTTGCATTGCTCCAGAGCTTTTCTTTGTACTCGGGGTGATTACGGAGCAATTCCAAACGTTTCAGGTTGCCTACTACCAATGGCATAGGTAAGCTTTTGGCAAAGATCTGTGAGCGGATATTGTACCGGATATAATCAATGATCTTTTTATCACCAGCCACGAATGCGCCAATAGAAGCCATTGATTTGGCAAAAGTGGAGAAGTACAGATCTATTGCATCCTGGCAACCTTGCTCTTCACCGGCACCGGCGCCCGTTTTACCAAGTGTACCAAAACCATGTGCATCGTCTACCAGTAAACGGAATTGATATTTATTTTTCAAAGCAGCTATTTCTTTTAGCTTGCCCTGGTCGCCGGCCATTCCAAATACACCTTCGGCGATCACCAGTATGCCACCAGCTTTTTGTTTTTCGATCAGGGCAGTTGCTCTCTGCAATTGTTTTTCGCAATCATCTACATCATTATGCTTGAATACATAGCGGTGACCGGGATGTAAACGAACACCATCAATGATGCAGGCATGACTTTCTGCATCATATACGATCACATCATGACGGCTGCACAGCACATCAATGATACTTACCATTCCCTGGTATCCATAGTTCAGCAGGGCAGCATCTTCTTTATGCTCAAAAGCAGCGAGTTCAGCTTCTAATTGTTCATGGAGGTTACTGTTGCCACTCATCATGCGGGCACCCATCGGGTAGGCAAGGCCATAGTTTGCAGCGCCATCAGCGTCAGCTTTTCTTACTTCGGGATGGTTGGCCAGGCCAAGGTAATTATTCAAACTCCATACGATCATGTCTTTGCCACGAAACTTCATCCGGCTTCCGATCTCTCCTTCCAGTTTTGGGAATGCAAAATAACCATGTGCTCTTTCACGGTGCTGGCCAAGAGGCCCCTGGTTCTTCAGTAGACGTTCAAAAATATCTGCCATATTAAATATTTATTACCTGTTAAAAAACTGCCGCAAAGGTAAGGGTTTAGGCTTTTCGGGCAATGGCTGCTGCCCCGGCTGTAATACACTCCTTATCAACTGTTAAGCAGCTTATTTTTTACCGGGTTATATCGGTTATCCGCAAGAAAGGCAAGAGGAATGCCGATGCAAACAATAAGAATAGCGGCAGCCTGCATTGCATTCAATGGCCTGAATGTCATTTTGGGTGCATTGGATAATGGTAGAACGATGAACTGCATCACGGCGCATATAAACAGGCCATATACAATTCCTGTCAGCAACCTGTATTTAGAAAGAGAAGGAGCGATACTGAAGACCCAAAAGAAAAAAACGGTAAACGCAATGGCAATGATAAAATGAAAAACAAGTCCCCAGGCATACATACCGTTGCCACTGGTAAAAGCCTCTTTACCAAAAACACCACTGGCAATAAATTTCAGCACTGGAAGTGGATCCTTATTGGTTTTGATAAAATATTGCAGAAAAGCAGCAAGTATATCCAATGTGCCGACAAGTAAGCCGGCTTTGAGTACATGAAAGGAGAAAATACTTTTATTCATGGCTGCTTACTTGTTCAGCTGCTTTTCAAAACAAACACTGGTCTCCACATTCTCGTATTGCCCATAACGGGGAATTCTTTCATAACCTCTTCTTTCATACAGCATGATCGCTTCGGGCAAACGAACACTGGTTTCCAGTATACACTTCGCATAATTCATTTCCCTGCACCAGTCTTCCAGTTCTTTTAATACAGCCGAAGCAATTCCTTTGCCGCGAAGGGAAGGAGGAACAAACATTCTTTTTACTTCCATGGTATCAGGGGCATATTCTTTTACGGCGCCGCAACCAACCGGTTCGTCATTATCATAAGCTACTACCACATGTTTTATAAGGTCGATCTTATTGTACTGGGCAAAAAAACTATGTTCTTCACCATCTACCACCCGCAGGTGAGCATCCAGCTGACTTACCAGGAAACGGAAATCATCATTGTTGGAGTCGGTGCGTTTACAACTGATCATGGGTTTATGTTGGTTTAAATAATTATTCTCCGGAAATACCGGAAGATAAAAAACAAATTAATAACGGATAGTTGAACTCAGCTCGTTGCTTAACAGAAATGATTAAATTTACCTGCTTCTTATTATTTACCAGTTAATCTGCCATATGTTCCTTGTCAGCAAACCTGCGTTCCTTTTTTTTGCCGTCGTCATGTTAGGGTATCCTGCATTTGCACAAAACGGCTGGATAAATTTATGTAATGGTAAAGACCTGACCGGGTGGAAAGTGTTGGGCGGCAAAGCCACTTACAAAGTAGAAGACGGCGCTATTGTGGGCACTACGGTTGCCAAAACAAGAAATACATTTTTAGTTACTGAAAAAGAATATGGTGACTTTGTGCTGGAACTTGATATTTATGTGGAAGATGAAAATGGAAATTCCGGAGTGCAGACAAGAAGCCATTATGATGCCGCTGCGTTTAGCGGGGAAGGAAAAGTGTATGGCCGCCAATGCGAAGTGGATCCCAGCTGGCGGAGATGGACCGGCGGGATATATGATGAGGGCCGGAGAGAATGGATCTATCCTATGCAATTAAATGCAGCAGCGCAATTTGCCTACAAGCCACATACATTCAATCATTATAAGATCGAATGCATCGGCAATGAAATGAAAACATGGGTCAATGGTATTGCGGCAGCTTATCTGGTGGACACTATCGATACCAAAGGACTTATCGGGCTGCAGGTACATTCAGTAGCAGAAGAAAAACAGGCAGGAAAAAAAGTGATATTTAAGAATATCCGTATCAAAACGACGGGTATTACACCCACTCCCTTTCCCTCCAATGTATATGTGGCCAATTTTGTTCCTAATACATTAACAGCATATGAAAAAAAAGATGGCTGGCGGTTATTGTTTGATGGCAAAACGAATAAAGGCTGGCGCAGCGCCAAAGGAGAAAATTTCCCGGCCGGCGGATGGAAGATTGCGGATGGGGCTATTACTGTATTGTCATCTGAAGGAAAAGAATCTACCAATGGCGGCGATATTGTAACCAGCGAACAGTATGCTGCGTTTGATCTGTCGTTCGAATTTAAATTTACACCCGGCGCCAACAGTGGTATAAAATATTTTGTAACCCTGCAGGAAAAATCAGGCGGCTCTGCTATCGGGTTGGAATACCAGGTGCTGGATGATACATTACATCCTGATGCTAAAATGGGCCGGGATGGTAACCGCACACTGGCATCTTTGTACGACCTGATAAAAGCCGACAAACAAAAACGTTTCCTTCGCCCTGTCGGTGCATGGAACTGCGGAAGGGTAGTGGTGCATCCTAACAATAAAGTGGAGCATTACCTCAATGGGGTGAAAGTGCTGGAGTATATCCGCGGATCAAAGGAATACCGTGACCTGGTGGCTATCAGCAAGTATGTGATCTGGAAAAACTTTGGCGAAGCAGAAAAAGGACATATCCTTTTACAGGATCATGGCAACGAAGTGTCTTTCCGGAGTATAAAGATCAAAACACTCAAATAATTCTTAACTCATAACTCTCAATTCACAATTCATAACTCATAATTCACTTCCATGTCATCACGCCGCAAATTCATCAAACAATCTGCCATGGCTGCTGCCGGTACCTATATCGGCGCTTTTGGTTTCAGTGCAAAAAGTTACGGAAACATATTGGGTGCAAACGACCGGGTACGGATCGGCGCCGTTGGTTTTTCTGACCGCTTCCGGCAAACCCTGTTTCCCTGTTTCCTGAATCATTACAAGGAACTGAATTTTGATTTAGTGGCAGTATCAGATATATGGAAACTGCGGAGAGAAGAAGGACAGGCATTTTTGAAAAATGCAATGGGACATGATATAAAAGCCTGCCTCAATAATGAAGAGCTGTATGCTACCAAAGACTTGGATGCCGTCATCATCTCCACGGCCGATTTTCAGCATGCCCTGCACTGCATCGAAGCGATGAAGGCAAAGAAAGATGCGTATGTGGAGAAACCATTTGCCGAAACTATGGATGATAATATAGCCGCATTAAAAGCAGTGAGGTCATCCGCACAAATTGTGCAAATAGGTTCGCAAAGAAGAAGTGGTGGAAATTATATGGCTGCGGCTGAATTTATACAGCAGGGAAAGTTTGGTCCCATTACGATGGTGGAACTTACCTGGAATGTGAACCAGCCGGGCCGCTGGCGCCGGCCTGCACTGGTGGCAAAATGCAAAGAAGAAGATACTGACTGGAAACGTTTTTTACTCAACCGCCCTTTTGAAAAATGGGATGCCAGAAAATATTTGGAGTACCGTTTGTTCTGGCCCTATTCATCAGGCATGCCGGGGCAGTGGATGAGCCACCAAATCGATACGGTGCATTGGTTCAGCGGGCTGTCACATCCCCGCAGCGTGGTAGCCAACGGCGGCATTTATATGTGGAAGGACGGAAGAAAGAACTGGGACACTACACTGGCAGTGTTTGATTATGGTCCGCCAAATGATAAAAATTCGGGCTTCCAGGTATCTTTTGCTTCCCGTATGCACAACGGGGATGAGAACCCTTCTGAAATTTATTATTCCAATGGCGGCGAGCTGAACCTTATCACCAATAAGGTTTCTCCCAAAGGCGGATTGTCGGAGAAACTGGCGGCCGCCATGGAAATGAAGGCAAACCTGTTGCCTGAGATTACCCTTGTTAATAAAACAGAAAAAGTGATTGCTTCTGCCAATACCGGGGCCGACCATTTAAGTTCAGCGCATATGCGCAACTGGATGGAATGTATCCGCAGCCGCAAACAACCCAATGCACCGGTAGAAGCGGGGTATAATCATTCCATTGCCTGCATCATGACCAATGCCGCCGTACGTACCGGCTACAAAGCCACGTTTAATGAAAAGACACAACAGGTGATGGTGAATGGGAAGGTGTTTAAATATTGATAATGTAAGAGAACGGGGTCTGTAGTAAGCTGATTATTGATTAGCAGAATTTGTTTGATTTTTTAAAACAGTTCATGCCTTCGTAGTTTATTTAGGGGTCAATTTTTTGCATTTGAAGTCTGACCAGAGTTTATTTAGACCAAACCAATTGATATGTGTGAAAGGTTTGGGCGATAATTCGTAGAAAAGTATAGTCTTATTCTCCTCCCGGCAAGTTTTTAAGTGTACTATACAATTAAGAGTTATAGGCTTCCTTTGCATATAATCTGTCATTTCAATTGATCCGGTATAAGTTTCCAAATCAATTTTATCTGTTGCTGCTTTTTTAAAAGATGTAATCACTGGTATCAATTTTTCAGCGGCAGCCTTGGCGCTATCGGTATTACTCTTAATTAGTCCTGTATAGTAAGTTTTTAAATTCCCGGCTATTATTTCTGTATCCATTTTTGGTGAACCATCCAAATACCACAAAAAAGCATACGTCCAATATTCGTCACTATCTACTTTCCCCCAGCCTGGAGTGAAACGAATATCTTCAACTCCTTTATAAGGAATTTGCGGGGCAAAGCTAATTGGGATCAGGAATCGTTCAATTGTCCAATCTTTTGGTACAGGCAGTTGGTATGGAGCTTCCCACTTATGCCCATCAAATTCAGTTTTTACTTCTTGTCCGTAAATGCTTAAAGAAGTTAAGCAAAGCATTAAAATTATTAAGTATTTCATCTTTTCAAATATTAAGAAGCTGATATAAGTTACAAAAATTGAAAAAATATTCCTATTGCTCACAAGATTGTAAAAAAGAGTAAAATTTTTTGCCCAGTTCATGTTGCGTCTTCGTGCTATGTTGTTTGAAGGAACGGTAGTTTCTTTAATAGTCAATTTTGCCTGGTCATTTCAAAGTCTAAGATTGTATGTCCGTTCTCAAATTTATTTACCAATTCTTTTGTGATTACAAATCCATACTTTTCATACAGGCTAATTGTTTTTCTATTTTCACGATTGACGGTTAAAACAATTTTTTTTAAAGATAATTCATTGACTCGTTCAATGATGTAGTCCATTGCCTTTGTTCCATAACCCAAGCCCCGGAATTGCTTTAACATGTAAAACTTACTCAATACCATTTTCGATTTTTCTAAATCCATTTGTAATCCAAAATATCCTATCGTCAAAATATCTTTATTTTGAATTAGATAATATTCAGAGCCTGTTCTTATTTGTTCTTTAATTGCGTCAACAGTTTGAAATTTTTCAACAAAAAAAATATTGTGGTCGTGTGGAATTAAGTCAGCATAGAATTCGGGGATAATTTCATAAGCCAATACTTCTATTTTTTGAAAGTTGGCAATGCTATTTGCTTTTATTATTTTCATCATAGGATTTAATGTCTGTCTGCTTTATCGTCATAAAATTACCGCTAACGGCAATTTGTCTAAAAATCAAGTTCTGTTCGAATATAGTCAATAACCTAAAGGTTTGGGGGACTTATGTGTGCCATTATTTTGGATAAATAAAAATTGTTGTCAACAAATTGTGGCCGCCTTGAAGGCGGAAATCGGTTTTGTGAGATTTTACGACAAGAAAAAAAGAAGCGAGTTCTTTTAGGAACTTTTTAAATACTTTTTTGTCAATGATGTTTATCAGGTGGCGGCGTAAGCGTAATGTTGGCGGCAGGTTTAATTTTTCAATTTTTCAGCGTATCTGGATTTCTTCAAGAATTTTTTTATTGAATTGGTGTCAAATGATAATTCAATAATTTCTTTGATAGCTCGTTCTTTGTTTTTTGAATTAATATAATAAGATTGGCAAATTGCATAGCCCATAAAGTAACCCAAATCCGCAGGGATTTTCATAGAATCTTTTGCATTGTAAAGCCAATTACTTAGCCTGGAAGTGTGCATTTCACTTTGGAATTGATGCCATAGTTTTTTTTCGTTTGTGAAACCGTAGACAATATATGGGGTTGAGATATTTTTTTCTGTGACAAGTTCTGCTATAAAATCTGCAGAGCCTTCGGCAAGACATCTGGCGAGAAGTGTCTCGCCATAGTAGCCGGAAATTTGTTGTGTATGAACAATTTCATGGACAACTACAAAGGATATGTCAGTTAAGTAGCGAAAAATATCTTGAAAATTTTTATCTAATTCTGAGGCATTAACCAATGAATCAGCAGCCGCAATTTCAGAAGCAATGAGCACCGTACCTGAATTTGTAGTCCCACCTGTATTTAAACAACCAATTAGAAAATAAATTTCAGGCTGTTTGAAAGCCGGGTACATTTTTTTTAAACTATGAATATGCTTTTCAATCTTTCCTTTCTTTTCTTCGGATTTAAGCGAATTGTTTCTTATAGAATTCCAGAATTTGGGATATGATTTTATGGACTTTAATAAACAACTTGCCGAAAGCCCTTTAGCAAGAATAAAGCCCTTTAAGCCTTTTGACCCTCTGTCTATATAAAGCCTCTGAATAAGTTCAGTCTGTTTTAATGAATCAGCGGTCAATTGGACGCTATCATAGCAACTCCAGAAATTTTGAATATCTGCAAAGTAGGCGTTTGCCTTCTGCCCCAGGGATTTTAAGGCAAGGCTTAAACCCAATATGAGTAAAATGGATTTCATGAATGGGGAATACTGTTCGTGAAAAATTACCAACAACGGGCAGGGCTTTATGCTGTGCTGATATTCCTTGATTCGTCAGCCCGTAACCGCTGCTGAATAAAGTTACAAAAGTTCATTGTTAATCCTGCTGCTCACTAGTATTCCGTCGGCTGGACCTGAAGCCGATTAGCGAACAAAAAGTTGAGAAAATATTCGTCGCCCCGCCATATTGCCAAACCGCCTTGGCTGCTGGCAGATTTTGTCAACGAGTTTTTTTCAGTGTTCGTAATTGTCATTTAGTATGAGCCATTAGATTAATCGTAATTCCGTTTGGGTCTTTTACCCAAAAGCGTCTTATGGCTCCCCAAGGTTCGTTTGTCAATGGATATGTTATCTCATATCCCAATTGATTTGCTTTTTCATATAAACTATCTACGTCAGAAACTTCAATCGTTACTGTTACATGGTCATTTGATAAAAATTGATTGTCAGATTTTACAATATTAATTTGAGCGGTTGGATTTGATGGCGAAGCAAAAGTTACAACCCAATGCATGTCCATTACAATGTTTAAGCCAAGAAAGTTTAAGTAGAACTCTTTACTCTCATCCATTTTATTTGAGGATATATTTGGTATGATTCGTCTTATGTCCATGTTGATCTATTTGCAGTTATGGTATGAAATTTTTATTTCTTTTGGGTCTTTGTAATTTTCTTCGCTTTGTCAGGTCGCTTATTATCTGAAACCGATTTTACAATTGTCTGTCCGCCTATTAATTGCTTTGGGTCTTTAACTTTTGATAGAGAATTGGCATATGCCTCGTTAACAAGTTTCTTGATGTATGCTTTTGGAAATTTCTTTTTGTCTGTCACGAGGATGTAGCGGTACTGATTAGCTTGTCCTAAAAGAATTTTGTCTGGGTCAGAAATTTCGTTGCCCCAATAAAAGCCGAAATGAACATTTTTACTTGAACGTCCAACGGCGATGGAACAAATGGTATGTCCAACTTTATCTGTCGGGCTCCAGCCAAAAGCAACCGCATTATAGTTGTCGTAAATTAATTCGTTAGCTTTTGGGCATAAGTCCCATGCAAAGTCTCTAAGCCACATGACTAAATCTGTAATATCGTCACCAAACGGTTTAAGAAACCTCAAAAGGTCTTTTGTTTGTTCTTTACTCATCTATCAAATCGTTATGGTGTCTATACTTCTTGCAGCTAACGTTAGGGCTTTGCGTTCGGCAGGGCATTTGGAAAACGTCAAGCCCGGAACTGCAGCCGATTAAAGATACTGAAGTTGAAAACATAGTCTATTACTCATCTGTGTTCGGTCAGCTGGATATGTAGCCGAATGTAGCACTAAGATGAAGATTTATTCGTCGCCCCCTGCTGACGCAAAACTGTTGTGCGTTCGTATTTCTTAAAATTGCTTTTCAAAAGTCTTTCCGTTAAACTTAAATATATTTCCATCTGCCATTCCAAAAAACAAACTGTTATTATTGTCTTTATAAATAGTCCAAATCATTGGCGATTTTAGATTTTTGTCTATAATATAATTTGTCATAGACTTGCCGTCAAATCTCCAAGCTCCTGTATCTCTATCTCCAAACCAAATATTACCTTCAGAATCTTCTTCGATAGCAAAGACGTGTTCAAGTGTGCCTGGTTGTGATTTATCTCCTCTTCTTGTACTTGTTGGATGAATTAAATTATGCTTTTCAGAAAAATTAATGATTGAATTACCCTCCATTAGTACTACGCCAATCCCGTTATTTCCTATCCAAATTCGTCCTTTTGAATCTGCTAATACACTTCTTATATGCAAAAGCTCATTACTTTTTAGGTTTAATCTTTCAGCATCAAAGATGTTTACCAATTTACCATCATAGTTAAATAGTGCTGCATAAGTCGCCATCCAAATTATACCGTTCGTATCTTTTGAAATATCGGTTACACCATAAGAGTTATCAGGATTTTCATTTTTGGGCTTTGGAAAAATCAGATAATTCATATCCTTTCCGTCAAAACGGTTTATTCCATCTTCTTCACCTGCATAAAACCATAAATCCCCTTTGGATTTATTCCATTCATATTTTGGTTCGTTGGTATTGGTGAAATAATTCGTTAACATTCCTTTGTCATACACACTTGCTCCTTTTGCAGTTCCAAACCAAATTTTTCCATTCTTGTCTTCTTGGATTGAACGGATTTGATTGTCTGCTAACCCTTCATTCGTTGTAAAGTATTCAAATGATTTTCCATTATAAAAACTTACGTCTTCGTTATGACTTCCAAACCAATAATTTCCTTTACTGTCTTGAAAGACAGAACGAATTCCCGATGTGAATTTTAAGGTGTCTGTTTTTGAAGTAGCTTCCAATTCAGACTTGTTAGTTTCTTTTTCGGTTGATTTCTTTTCAACGCAGGAAAAGTTCAGTGTCAAAATAAGAAATATGTAATTCAATTTATTTTTCATTTCGGTTTTTATAATATGACGCACAACGGTTCTCGGCTTGACGCAGGTGGGGTTTAGAATTACTAATGTTCAAATTTTGTACAAAAGTTGATAGAAGTACAAATGCTCAATTTATTACATCAGCCCCACTTGCGTTCAAACCGATGTTAGCTGCTGCCCGTTTGTCTGTCTCGTTTATTCTTTCCAGTCTTTTACTGCGTTTTTATAGTCTTTGGAAATGCCCCAATGTGAAGTTAAAATAACTTCTACATTTGGAATATTCGTAATTTTTGAAATAGATTTAGTGGTCATATCGTGGTCAAGGTCAAAAAACTTTACAGACTGTCCTAATTTTCCATCGTGCAAACTCAAAATGTCGCCAGTAAATAAATTCTTTTCGTTTACTTGATAACACATAGAACCGCTGGTGTGTCCTTCGGTGAGTATGCAATGAATTTTGTGTTTGCCAATTTCTACATTTTGTTGGTCGTCCAAAAGTATGTAATCATTTCTGCTAATACTGTTGTTGTAAAATGGAATTTTTTGTTTTTCTCCGTTCAACATTTTCACTTCATTTCTTGCCATATACAGTTTGGCATTTTTGAATAATGGAATCCCTGCAACGTGGTCCATATCCGAATGGGTTAAAAATACAGCAATCACTTCATCAGGTTTAATGTTCAATTTTTGCATTTCGGTTTCAATTACCTTTATGTCTTTACCTGCGTCAATAGCAATGTAACCTAAACTATCTTTGATAAGATACATATTTGCAAATTCGTCTTTAATGGCGTAACCGTGTTCCGAAATTTGCCCTGTTGGAACGGGTGTCATTTTTCCAGTTTCGGAACTGAATTTGTATAAGAAGTAACCACCGAAAATGACTACAATTCCAACAAGTATCCCTACTCCGATAAAAATCTTTTTAACTATTTTATTCATTGTCTTTAAAAATTTAAAATTACTTAGGCAAAAGTACAATGTTCAAATAGGTCAAAACGATAACAAAAGATACTAAATTCAAAGAGCTACTTTTTGGTCAAACGATTTCTTATTCGGCTTAATGAAACTCGTGTAACGCCAAGAAATGAAGCAATTTGGTGTTGTGGAATGCGTTGAAGTAGTTCGGGTCTGTCTTTGAGTAGCATTAAATATCTTTCTTCGGGACTGTTCAATAAATACGAAATAAATAAGTCGTGTAATAAAATAAATCTTTGTTCAATTGCTTTTCGGATAAACTCGTTCATTTTAGGAAATATTTCATACAATTTCTCTTGTCCTTTGTGTGTAAGAACCAAAACTTCACATTCTTCCAAAGTTTCAATAGCAACTTTACTTGGTTTTCGTGAAAGGAAACTGTCATACGAACCTGCAAACATATTTTCTGTAAAAAAATAAGTTGAAAGTTCTACTCCGTCTTTTTCGCAATAAAGTCTGATGCAACCTTTGATTAAGTAAAAAACTTCGTTTGAAACTTTTCCAATGTTTAAAAGTGTAGTTTTTTTCTTGAACTTTTTGAACTCAAAATAGGGCATAATTATTTTCAGTTCACTATCGTCAAAGTCAGTGAATTGTCTAAAAATGTCTATTTTTTCTTGTTCAGTCATTTGATGCAGTTGGGGTCGGTCGGGTTGCAGCTAACTCTTTAATTTACTCAACTTCTTATACATTTTTCCATTGGTAATCAACAAGAATTTGTACAAGTATTTATTTCAGTTGTCTCTTATACAACTGCACAGCATTTTCAAATCCCAGGTACAGCGCATCGCAGATAAGGGCATGGCCAATACTTACTTCATCCAGCCAGGGTATCTGCTGTTTAAAGTATTGGAGGTTTTGCAGGTCAAGATCATGCCCCGCATTTAAACCAAGGCCCAACTCCTTTGCTTTTTGCGCAGCAGCTACATAAGGCGCCACTGCCTGCTCTTTATTGCCCGCAGCAAATTGTTTCGCATAGCCTTCGGTGTATAGTTCTATCCTGTCGGTACCGGTGGCTGCCGCACCTTCCACCATTTTTATATCCGGGTCTACAAAAATGCTGACACGAATACCTGCTTTTTTAAACACAGCAATGATGTTTTGCAGGTACTCTTTGTTCTTTATAGTGTCCCAGCCATGGTCGCTGGTAAGCTGGCCAAGTGCATCAGGCACCAGTGTTACCTGGTCAGGTTTTGTTTCCAATACCAGGTCCACAAATTTTTGTTCCGTACAATTGCCTTCAATATTGAACTCGGTACCGATAGCTACCTGGATGACCTTTTTTATCTGTCGCACATCCTCATAGCGTATATGCCGTTCATCCGGCCGGGGATGTACGGTTACCCCATCTGCCCCGAAACGTTGTGCATCGATGGCGGCTTTTACTACATCAGGATTATTGCCGCCTCTTGAATTGCGCAGGGTGGCAAATTTGTTGATATTCACCGAGAGCTTTGTCATCTTTCAAAGATACTAAACTGCCTGTCCTTCTTACACAAACGGGTGATTTGCATTTCCGGATCATCTTTCTATTTTTATAGAAAATTATCCCATAATGAAATGAGCCATAAAAAAATATTCGTTATAATACCAACCGACTATGAATATTTTTTTTGGCGAATAACATGAGGCAATAACAAAAAACAAAAATATACTCATGAAAAAAACCATTCTGCTCCTGGTATTCGCTTTCCTCGTTGCGCTTGCCTACGGGCAACCATTTAACCTGGATTCGGCGATCAACCCGGTTGAGCTGAAACTGCTTCCTTTTAATCCTAAAGACAAGGCAAGAGAACTGGAGAAAGGAAAGATGAACATTACCCGTGTCACACAGGTAAAAGACACTCTCTATTATTTTGTACAGGGTGCCAGCATCTATTCGCCGGTGTATGTAGGCGTTACCTCACTTGATCCTGCCAATAAAATAGATGTACGGCTGCATAAGATGAACTGGAAGAATGCCAGCCGCAGTGGCAGCACGGATGAGAAAGGGCAATGGAGTGAAAAATTTAAAACAGAAAATGATTTTGGCATCATGGTGATACCGCAAAGCAAGCCG
The DNA here is from genome assembly GCA_044221225.1 of Chitinophagaceae bacterium. Taxonomy (GTDB): domain Bacteria; phylum Bacteroidota; class Bacteroidia; order Chitinophagales; family Chitinophagaceae; genus JJ008. The sequence goes on along the minus strand of JBGAPQ010000031.1, from coordinate 2,242 downwards.
GCAAAATATACCTTGCTGGTATGGGTGGGTGATGAGGCCAAGATTGAGTTGCCGCCAGTGATAGATGAGAATAAAGGAGAGGGTGGTGCATCGGGAAAAAGTGGCGGTGGTATGTCGCAGTCAACTATTCTGTATATCATCATCGCCGTACTGGTGGTGGTTGTAGCATTCTTATTTTTAAAACGCAAAAACAGTAAATCATGAAATATATCCGACAGATCATAATGCCTGTTCTTTTTCTTTTAGTAACGGCAGGCGCTGCAAAAGCACAACCCGGGGTGGATGAAATAGACCAGGCCACCGAACAAACCCTGCAGATACTGGAACAACTGCTGGGAAATATGGAAGGTTTTGAAGAAGGAGTGGCGCCGGCTTTTGAAGCTTTTCGCAATGGAATGGGAATGGTAAGAGACGGGCTGGAGTTCTATAATGCCATGCAGGCGCTGGACAACAATGAATGTGTGCCTGATTTTTCTACTCCGGCTGAAGCGATGATGCCAACCGGCTGTGCCGGAAATGAAGGCTGTGCCGGTTGCTACAGGGAATCTATCGGCCGGCTGAACACGGTTCGCAAAAGCCTGGCCCGTATGCGCTGCATCTATACCAATACCAAAAAATTTACCGACGCCGCCATATCTTTCGGCGATAATGTATCCGGCATTCATGGAGTGATGGGGATTGCCTGGCAAAATGAACGGCGTGGTATTGAGCAGTCGTTAAGAGATTTTGAAAGGACCTACGATAATAAATACAAAGCCTTAATGGAATCTATGCAGGTGGCCCTGAATGGCATCAGTGCCTGCGAAGCAAAATTTGGTATGCGTGACTGGTACCAGCGCTTCGGCTTCCTGTATTTTGAAATGATGAAGGAGAAATACAAACGGGATGATTAAACTATAATTCTTTCCAGGTATGATCTGCTAATAGTTGAACGGCAGCTACAAATCTTTTAAACGGCCCAGATTTGCCCCATTCTTTTGGAGCGATCAAAGACAGGATGAAACTATCATCCTGTTTTTCGTAGAGATAATAGGTTTGACCAATATTAGGTTTGAAAGAAAGCCTGGCGCCATAGATCATGAGTGAAAGCTCTTTCCGCTTTTGTATCTCATGCGCTTGCAGGGCCAGCAGCTCGATCTGTTTGCGGATCTGTTCGAGTTGCATATTGGTCTGCTCTTCCATTGCCGTCAGTGCCTTGTGCTTGATAATGCCTTCTTCATTGGCTTTTATCACGGCGCCGGATACCGAAGCAGAGTAGGGAAGCACACTCAGTTGCTTATGGTACATTTCCATGTTGGTGTATGGCATACCATCTTCCTTTGTACCCTGCTGTGTGATGCGGAGATAACCGTTGGGCATTATCTCATGCACCACATGTAATGCGATCTCTCCTTTTTTGTAGAAATGTATCTCGAATGTGATACCATCGGGGATAAGGGCCTGCACTTTATCCGCCAGTTCATGATTATCAAAATCGTTCAGGTCACCGTCGGCATTTATTTTATAGCTGGAAGCAAAGGCCTGGTTCTCCAGTGTTACCCAGTTATGATGAATAATGAGTTCTTTTTTATCCGGAACGGCTTCGATCTTGTAAATACCACTTTTGGGCCTTTCACCATATTCGTAAGTTCCTTTTTCGGGGAATAGTTGCCAGGAAGCCAGAAAATTATATGCCTGTACCATAGAATGTGCATAATTACAAAATTCAGACGGAAAAGTTTGGGATTATGCCTGATTCTTAACATAAATGACAACATCAGGAAAAGCCTGATTCATTTATCTTTATTCTCCGATAATAATAAGTGATGAAAAGTTATTTTGGCGTTTATCATATATCAACCGGTGCAGAGCCTGCCGAATCCAGTGTGTTAGTATTCGATAAGAAAATGAGCATTGGCTATCGCACAGCTGACGGGGCCAATCATACTGTTCACTGGCCTTTGCAGGAAGTACAGGCATCCTATGAATTGTCTTTGCAGAAAACAAGGGTGAGATACCAGGGAGCCGAATTATTCATTGAAGGAAAAGATGCGGCAGCTTTTATCGCTGAGATGCAGGAAGAAATAAAAAAACCGTGGCATAAGAAAAAAGGTTCGAAAGACTGGACAAGGAGCCTGGTGCTGTTGCTGGCATTACTTGGGGGATTAGTTCTCTTATATTTTTTAATTGTTCCCTGGCTCGCTGAGAAAATGGCTTCCAATGTGTCCGCCAATACAGAAAGACAGTTAGGAGATGCCGTTTA
>JBGAPQ010000030.1:0-34919 GCA_044221225.1 Chitinophagaceae bacterium | reverse complement strand
GCCACCAATAATTACCAGGCCATTGTGTTCCTTGCCAAAGATAAGAACGGGCAGCCTGTTTACCATACTAATGTAATGATGGCATTGGGTTCAGCATTTTGCATACTGTGCGAAGAAGCTATAGAAGAAGAATGGGAACTGATAGCTGTGCGGCAATTGCTGGAATCAACCGGCCATACTATCATCCCAATTACCCGGGAGCAGATGCATGCATTTGCCGGTAATATGCTGGAAGTGAAAAATAAAAACGGCGAAAACATTTTGGTGCTCAGTCAAAGCGCATTTAACTCACTTCGCACGGAGCAGAAGGAAATGCTGGAGACTTATGCTAAACTCTTGCCCGTTGCTGTACCCGTGATTGAACAGGTAGAAGGCGGCAGTGTGCGGTGTATGATGGCGGAGGTCTTTTTAGAAAAAAGTTCTTGATCGTAATTTTTTCGGTTTTGTTTGATAATTTCTTAAAAACCTTTTTTATCCTGCACAATTTGAAACTTTTGTCTTAATAATTACAAATCCTGATTTTCGTTTCCCCTTTTTAACTCCAATACTATCATTAAATTCTCAAAATATTGCGTTGTTACGGGTAATAGGCTCTTATTGAAACTCACAACCCAGACTTCTTACTTATCTCCAGCATTCTATCAATAGGTTTTTTGGCAGTTATTCTTAATTCTTCGTCCATTATTATCTCTGGTAATTCATACTTAATACACAGATAAAGTTTTTCCAGTGTATTAAGTTTCATATGCGGACAATCGTTGCAAGCGCAACTGTTATTAGGTGGTGCGGGTATAAAAGTTTTATTCGGTGAATCCTTCATCATTTGGTGAAGGATTCCGGTTTCTGTAGCTACTATATACTCCTGTGAAGAATCTGTTTTTGAGTATTTCAATAACCCTGTGGTAGAACCTATATAATCCGCTATGCGAAGAATTGGTTCCTCACATTCCGGGTGCGCAATCAGTTTTGCTTCCGGGTGTCTCACTTTTAATTTAGTTATTTTTTCAAGACTGAAAATTTCATGCACCATGCAAGCACCATTCCAAAGCAGCATATTTCTTCCCGTTACTTTATTGATATAAGCCCCAAGATTTTTATCAGGTGCAAAAATTATCGGCTGATCTTTAGGAAAGCTTTCAACAATAACCCTGGCATTACTGCTGGTTACTATCACATCACTCAATGCTTTAATACCGGCGCTGCAATTGATATAACTGACCACCACATGATCAGGATGTTGCTCTTTGAATTTTTTAAAGAGAGGAGGAGGACAACTATCACTAAGTGAACAGCCAGCTTTTAGGTCAGGTATTACCACCTTTTTTGCGGGATTTAAAATTTTTGCTGTTTCAGCCATAAAATGCACTCCGGCAAAAACGATCATATCAGCATTTGTTTTTTCTGCCTGTTGTGCTAACCCAAGACTATCGCCGATATAATCTGCTACATCCTGGATATCCGGCTCCTGGTAGTAGTGCGCCAGTAAAACAGCATTTTTTTCCCTCTTCAGTTTCTCTATCTCTGCAAAAAGATCAAGCGTTGGATCAAGTTCAATATCCAGGAAACCTGCTTGTTCAATGTTTTGTATCGCCGTATCCAGTGCTTGAATCATCATGTCATTTCGTTTTTCGTACGATGGAGCAATATTCCAACAAGTCACACAACTTTTCAAAACAAATTTTTTCAAACCCTGTATTAATACAATAATAGTATTAATATATTTTTATAAAAAAGAGTATATTATTATTACAGCTGTGGATTCGTGGAAAACTATTTATTGTTTGAAAGACAAAGTTACAAATCAATAGATATTAACATAATTAACAGGGAAATTCACATATCATTTGCCCGTTTTTACCGGATACCCGTTGCTTTATCCACAACAGTGTGAAGTAAAATATGATGATAACTTTTTTATTTACAGCCACAACAGGTATGTGAATAGAACTTGAATAACTACCGAAATATATACACCTGAATTACTACTCATGTTTAACACACAATTTGATTTCCAATCATACTGTTTCATATCCACGTTTCACACCGGGTTATACACAGGAAAGAATATCTCTGCACATATTATTGGGGAGAAAAAACGATAGATCGGCGGGATTTGAAAAGAGTAATTTAAAAAAGAATTCTATGTATTGACGAAAATCAGGCATTTTGCTAAATATATAAGCGAGAAATCCTTTATTGGTTAATGACCTAATTTTACATTCACATAAAAATTTACTATATGAAGTTGCTTAAAAAATTATTGGTTGCTTTTTTATTACTCATTACTACAATTTCCAGGGCCGATGAGGGGATGTGGCTGCCTTTATTCCTGCAGCAGCTGAATGAAAAGCAAATGAAGATGATGGGTATGAAGATCAGCGCCAAAGACATATATAATATTAATAGCGGAAGCTTAAAAGATGCGATTGTAAGTTTTGGAGGGTTTTGCACAGGAGAAGTTATTTCGTCTAAAGGGCTGGTATTAACAAATCACCACTGTGGTTTTGATGCCATACAAAACCATTCCACACTGGAACGCAATTACATTAGAGACGGGTTTTGGGCTAAAAGCCAGAGCGAGGAAATACCCAACCAGGGATTGTTTGTCACTTTTATTGTACGAATTGAGGATGTAAGTAAACAAGTATTGAATGGTGTAAATATTAATATGAGTGAAAGTGAAAGGCAGTCGGCAATAGATAAAAACATAGCCGGGCTTAGAAAAGAGGTAAAAAAGGAAAGTTACCAGGATAGTTTTGTCCGCCCCTTTTTTGAGGGCAACCAGTATTTTTTATTTGTTACAGAAACCTATCGTGACGTACGACTGGTTGGCGCTCCGCCATCTTCGATAGGAAATTTTGGAAAGGATACTGATAACTGGATGTGGCCCCGCCACACCGGCGACTTTTCTATGTTCCGCATTTACGCCGGCAAGGATAATAAACCAGCAGAGTATTCAGCAGATAATATACCCTATACACCCAAAAAGTCATTATCCATTTCACTGGACGGCGTAAATGAAGGAGACTTTACCATGGTATTTGGTTTCCCGGGAAGAACAAACCAGTATTTGCATTCGTCAGCAGTACAACAAGTAATGGAAGTAAATGATCCAGCAAAAATTGCCATTCGGGATAAAGCATTGGCGGTGATCGATGGGTTTATGAGAAAAGACGAGCAAATAAAAATACAATATGCAGCCAAGTATGCCAGCATCAGCAATTCATGGAAAAAGTGGCAGGGTGAAGTATTAGGCTTAACCAGTACCAATGCAGTTGGTAAGAAGAAAACATATGAAACAGAATTTCAGAAAAGAGTAAATGCCAGCCCGGCCCCGAAAGAAAAATACGGCAACTTACTGGCGGACCTGGAAGCGGCATATACCGAACTGAAGCCATTTGGGTATGCCAGGGATTATTATTTGGAAATTACCAGCAGGGTGGAACTATATTCAATTGCCGGCTGGATGAGTTCGTTGCGCATGGCGCATGAAAGAGACGGACAAAAAGGATATGAGCAAAGAATGAAGCAGCTGAAAACACAACTTTCCGGGCTGTATGATGAATACAATGCCGAAGTAGACCAGAAACTGTTTGAGACTTTGCTGGCCATGTATATAAAAGACCAGGACGAAAAGTACCAGTCTCCGGTGCTTCGCAAATGGCTGGCTGAAAACAATAATGATATGGCTAAACTGGCAGCATCTGTTTACAGTGAAACAATACTGGATGAAAAAGAAAAATTGATGGCCCTGCTGGAAAAACCAATGACAGAAGTAGTAGACTTTATTAAGAACGAAAAATGGGTTGGGTTGATTATAGATATGGTGAACACTTATAGCAATAAAGTAACCAAAAACCTGAACGAGATACAGGCACGCATCAATAAGCTTAACAGGACTTATATGCAGGCGCAAATGGAAGTAATGAAGGAAAAGAAATTTTATCCTGATGCCAATAGCACCCTGCGGGTAACGTTTGGGAATGTAAAAGGATACAACCCGAGAGATGCGGTGAAGTATGATTTCTATACTTATCTCGACGGGGTGATGGATAAATATAAGCCCGGGGATTACGAGTTTGATGTGCCGGAAAAACTGAGAGAGCTTTATAAAAACAAGGACTTTGGCCAATATGGTAATAACGGCAAGATGCCGGTTTGTTTCATCGCCATGAATCATACTACGGGGGGTAATTCAGGCAGCCCTGCGCTGGATGCTTATGGTAACCTTATTGGACTGAACTTTGACCGGGTGTGGGAGGGCACCATGAGTGATATCAACTACGACCTGTCAATCTGCCGGAACATCATGGTGGACATCCGGTATGTGTTTTTTATAGTAGACAAATATGCCGGAGCCGGTCACCTGCTAAAGGAAATAAAACTAGTTCATCCCAAAAAGAAGTAAAAATCCCTGAAACCCTCAATTGAAGCCAATTATAGAAAATTTGAAATGCCCCTTAGGGGGCATTTTTTATCGATTTTCCACAGTTTTTCCCCTATTTTTGCCATCCTTAAAAAAATAAGTAATAATATATTATGTCTATTATTCAGGATATCCGGGATAAGTATGCAAAACTTACCGTGGTGCTGATTGCGCTGGCCTTGGTGGGATTTATCCTTACCGACTATTTTTCTGGACAATCAAGAGGCTTTGCCGGCGGCGCATCTAATACAATTGGTGTTGTAAACGGAAAGAAAATAATTTTCGATGAATTCAATCCGAAAGTGACGCAGGCGGAAGAAAGTATGAAGGCCCAGGGCTACCCCGCAAGTATGGCCAGCCAGCAGGCCCTTGAACAGGCGTGGAACCAGGAAGTGAGCCGCTTAATCCTGCTTGGGGAGTTTGAAAAACTCGGAATAGAAGTAGGTAAAAAAGAGCTCGGCGATATCCTCTACGGAGCTAATGCACCACAGGATATCAAACAACAGTTTACAGACGAGAAAACAGGACAGTTCAATGCTGTGCTGGCTAAACAAAATATTGACCAGGTGCTAAAAAAGGGGACTCCAGAACAAAAAGAAAACATCAACAACTATATCAATCAGCTGGCCGAGATGAGGATGTCCGACAAATATCTTTCTCTATTGGGAAATAGCACCAACTTTCCCCGCTGGATGATTGAAAAACAAAACGCAGAAAACAGCCAGATTGCAAAAATTTCATTAGTAAGAGAAGTATACAGCATCATCCCGGACAGTGTTGTAAAAATAGAAGACAATGAAATTGCAGCCTATATTAGTAAAAATAAGAGCCAGTTTAAACAACAGGAAAGCCGTAGCATTAATTATGTAACATTCAGCGCTGCTCCTTCTGCAAAAGATAGTGCAGAGGTGTTAAGCGGCCTATTGGGTGCAAAAGAGCGATTCAGAACAGCCGACAGTATTGCCCAGTTCCTTGCCGGCGAAGGCGCTTCTTATTTCGATGCTTATTTGAACAGCAGCACTATCCAGGTTCCCGTTAAAGATTCCATTTTCAAATTACCCGTTGGCGGCGTTTATGGTCCTTATCTGGATGGAGGCAGTTACCTTATGGCCAAAATGATCGGAACAAAAGTACTGCCCGACTCTGTTAAATGTCGCCACATTTTGGTGAGCAATAACCCCCAGCAAGGAGGTGTTGATGACAGTATAGCTTCTCGTCGTATTGACAGCATTAGAATAGCAATCCAGGGCGGGGCTAGCTGGGATTCTATGGTACAGAAATACAACCCCCAAAACGATGGTAGCCGCCAGAACAAAGGAGAAATGACCTTTTCTTCCACCCAGATTCAAGACGAAGGCTTTGCCAAAGAATTTGCCCAGTTTATTTTATTTGATGGTAAAGTTGGTGAACGAAAAGTAGTCAAAACATCTTTTGGTTACCACTATATTGAGATTATGTCACTAATGAAGCCGGTGACCCATTATAAAATAGCCTATCTGCCAAAAGAAATAATCGCCAGCCAGGAAACAGATAATGCAGCCCTGAACGAGGCCAATACTTTTGCAGGCGATAGCCGTGATATAAAATCCTTTGATGCTAATTTTGAAAAAACACTAAAGCCTAAAGGCGTTCAGAAAGGAATAGCGACCGACATCACCCCCTCTTCTTCAGATATCCGCGGCCTCGGCGTATCAAGATCTTTTGTAAGAAGTATATATGAAGCGAAGAAAGGAGAAGTGTTGAAACCGGAACGCATCGGTGACAACTATGCTGTGGCAGTGATAACAGAAGTGTTTGAAGAAGGAACCACAAGTACCGCAAGAGCCAGGATGACAGCAGAGCCTGTTTTAAGAAATAAGAAGAAAGCCCAAATACTGATAAAGAAGATAGGAAAAGTAAGTACACTTGAGGCAGCAGCAACAGCGTTGGGCGGCAAAACAATTGAAATGGCAGACAGCATCCGCATAAATTCAGCGCTGAGTTCAACACTTGGGTATGAACCAAGGGTGACCGGTGCCGCATTCAACCCAGCAAATAAAGGAAAAGTGGTTTCCGAAGCAATTGAGGGAATGAACGGAGTATATGTTGTGAGGGTTGAAAATATTTCCACCACACCAGTAACCGATGGCGATGTAAACGGACAAAGATTGGCCCGCTATCAGCAGGTAAAACAAAACCTGACCAACCAGTATAGTCAGAACAATCCAATAAGTATTCTGCGAAATGCAGCAACTATAAAAGATAAGCGGTCTAACAGGTACTAATAAAAAGTTGTCAACCAAAACCAACTGCAGGATCCCGGCCAAACGGCCGGGATTTTCTTTTGCTAATGCCGAAAACCGTGACCTGAAATATTTGTTACTTTTACATATTGATTCAATTAGTAAATGAGCGAATCTATCGTAAATAAAGTAACCGACAGCGGACTGATAACACTGGACCTGGAAAAATGGTATCCCCGGTCAGCCACAACAGTATTTGACATGAAGGACTATTTATTCATGGGGCTGATACTGAAAGAAAAAGAATTTAGAGAAGCGCTGAAAAAAACCGACTGGACGGTTTACCGGGAAAAAAACGTGGCCGTCACCTGCAGCGCAGATGCTATTATTCCTGTTTGGGCTTATATGCTGGTAGTTGTGTACCTGCAGCCATTCGCCAAAGAAATTGTAATGGGAGACGAAAAGGAATTACACAAAACCATTTTTCTTAAAAACTTATCAGCAATAAACATCGAAGAATACGCAGATAAAAGAGTGGTGATAAAAGGGTGTGGAGAAACACCCATAGCAGATTATGCGTACATGGAAATCGCCAAACTGCTGTGCCCCGCAGTAAAAAGTATTATGTATGGAGAACCCTGCAGTACTGTGCCCGTGTATAAAAAGAAATGATTGCCTTCGCTTACGCCAGGCATTCACAGGCCACCACATCAAAACCACCCTCTTTTTTTAAACCAAACCAGCATACCCAAAGGAATGAGGATCATAAACGCAACCGCAAAATAAAACCCCCACTGGTGGTGCGAATATGGAATTATGTCGAAGTTCATTCCGAAAATACCACCAACAACTGTAGCAGGAGCTAATAAACAGGTTACAATCGTCATCACCTTCATCACTTCATTCAACCGCAGGTTTACATTACTGATATATAAATCCTGCACACTCATCATTACATCACGGTAGTTTTCACTCAGGTCAAAAGCTTGTATAATATGGTCGTACACATCTTTAAAATACTTTGTCGTTCTGTCTTCCAGCAATTCACTCTCACTACGGATGATGCCAGCCACTAGGTCACGGACAGGCGCAATATTTCTTTTTAATACGATCAGCTCTTTGCGCAGTTGATTGATGCGGGCAAGCGACCTTTTATTGCTTCTCCTTACTACTTCTTCTTCCAGCGCTTCGATTTGATCGCCAAGCCGCTCCATTACAATAAAATAACTGTCTACCACGAGGTCAAGCATGGCGTATAATAAATAATCAGCGGTACGCTGGCGAAGCTGGCTTTTGGGTATTTTCAACCGGTGGCGAATAGGATCAAAAACATCACGGGCCGGGTCTTCCTGGAAGCTCATTACAAAAGTGGTTCCAAGCACCATGCTTATCTGTTCTGTTTCCACTGTTTTCTTTGCCTCATTAAAGTAAAGCATGTTGAGTAAACAGTACAAAACGCCTTCCACTTCATCCATTTTCGGCCGCTGGCCTACACTTAATATATCTTCTATGATCAGCGGATGGATTTTATATGTATTACAAACCGCCTCAACCTCTTCTTTTTTGACACCATCAATATTAATCCAACTGATGGACGGGGTGTCGCGGTAATGAAAGATGGATTTAACAGAGTCCGATTTTTTTTCTTCCAGATGTTCGGGGGTATAATCATATACAGACACCACCACTTTTTCCGCATCTTCTCTTTGAGAAATCACGGTGGGGTTTACAGACAATATTTCTCTTGTTCTTTTCGTGGCAAAAAGATTGGGCAAATAGAGATACTTCAGGTATTTTTCAGGGTTTATTCTAACATTCATAAAAGGGAAGTTAATGAAAGAATTGCGGTCACAAATAAACCTGACACAATGATTCCGGTCATACAGGCGAAAAATAAGCCATGAAAAAAATTGTCTTTATTGTAATGTTGTTATTTACTGCTTCAGCGCTTCAGGCACAGCAAGTGCGGGTGAGGATAGGATTTCCGGCAGGCATAAGAGCGGGAGTACCCGTGCCGGCCCCTTTTAGAGGAGCTGTCTGGGTAGACCCTGAATGGAGGTGGCAGCGGGGAGCTTATGTATCTGCGCCAGGCTATTGGGCAAGGCCGCACAAACATGGAGCTACATGGGTGTCGGGTCATTGGAGAAATACCCGTCGCAGTTATGTTTTGGTGCCCGGAAGATGGAGATAAGTAACCAGTTGAAAAAGCAAAACAGTTCTGTGCAAACGGGGCTGTTTTTTTTGCATTCCGCAAACCCTCTCTTTAGAAAGTGCAAGTGCTGAGCAAACAAGTGTTGAAAAGGAATTACTCTGTTAGAGATAATCCTGTTGCCGAACGCTGCCCCGCAACCAATTTTTAGCCGGAAAGTATTTGTGTTTATTAAACTCGTAAATTAAGCACTGAATAAGGCTGTCAGAAAATCTTGTTATAGCGCTGCCGCCGTATGAAATCACACTGGCATACCATTCGCCGTTTAATCTGGCAGTTGCTGCTACTGCTGGCTATGTATTCTTTTTGCCGTATCCTGTTTATAGCCGTAAATAAACATGCTTTTCATATCGGCTCCACCCGAAAATTTTTGTACCTGATGGTCGGAGGGTTGCGGTTTGATATTTCCACTATTGTCTATACCAACAGCTTGTTTATCCTACTCAGTTTAATACCATTCCCGGTTACGCAGTATAAATGGTACCAGCAGATATTAAAATGGCTTTTTATTATCACTAACAGCTTGTGTTTGTTGGTGAACTGTATTGATATTGTCAGTTTCCAATTTATTCAGAAAAGAATACAGTTTGAAGTTGTAAAATTTATCAACGGTGAAGAGGGAGGAAAAGAATTGATCTTACATGTGCCCCAATTTCTGAAAATGTATTGGTGGCTGTTGCTGGTTTATGTGGCCGGCAGCTGGTTGCTGGCAAAAGCATATAACCGAACAATCCGAAATCAGCAAAAAACGGTTTATTCAATTTGGCATTATGTTCTGGGCAGCGTTACGATGGCATTGATATTGGGTTTTAGTGTTCTTGGCTTTCGGGGCGGCTTTCAGGGCGAAAACCTGAATATTATTCATGCCTCACAGATGACAGAGGTGGAGAATATTCCAGTATTACTTAACGCCCCCTTTTGTTTGATAAAAACGTATAGGAACAAAGGATTGGAACCCAGGCAATATTTTGCAGACAACGAAATTAGCAGCTGTTTTACCGGTGTGCACATCCCCGCTTACAACAGAAGTTTTCAAAAGCAAAACATAATGGTCATCGTCCTTGAAAGCTTGTCCAAAAAATATCTTGGTTTGTTTAATAAGGAAGCAAAAACTCCTTTTTTAGATTCGCTTTTTGGTAAGGGCCTGCTATTCAGCAATGCTTATGCCAACGCTAAGGTATCAACGCAAGGTATTCCGGCGATTCTGTCTTCGATTCCGTCCTGGCAGGATGATTTTTTTGTGACCTCCAATTATTCCACCAACCGAATTACCTCTCTCGCCAATTTATTAAAACCGCATGGCTATACCTCGGTGTTTTATCATGGTGGGCGCAACGGATCTATGAGCTTTGATACCTATTGCGGCCTTGCAGGTTTTGATAAATATGTGGGCAAAGACCAATACCCGTCGCCCGCAGATTTTGATGACAACTGGGGAATCTGGGATGAACCTTTTTTACAATTTACTGCCGATGAAATAGGACGTTTGCCACAACCTTTTGTGGCGGCGGTGCTTACGCTTAGCACCCACACGCCATACAATATTCCAGAAAAATATAGAACCCTATTCCCGCAAAAAGACGACCCGATGCTACATTGCATTCAATACCTGGATCTGTCGTTACGGAATTTTTTTGAACAGATAAAAAAAGAACCCTGGTTCAACAATACCCTTTTTATTTTCTCGGCCGACCACACAGCACATGGCCTCTTTGAAGCAACCACATCTCCTATAGATTTCTATGCCATACCTATTGTTTTTTACAAGCCAGATAATTCATTAAAAGGAGTAAGCAGCAAAACGGCCAACCAGATTGATATATTGCCCACTGCTTTGCACCTTCTTAACTTTCCTGGAAAATATTTTGCATTGGGCAACAACCTGCTGGATAACTCATGTCCTGATTTTTCTATCAATTTCAAAGCCGGGATTTATCAGTATTTTGATTCATTGCATTGTTACCAGTTCAACGGAAGGCGACCAGTCGGCCTATTTTATTTTCAAACCGACAGGGAGTGTCATATCAACCGCCTGAGCGATACCCTGCAACCGGAAATAAAACGTATTGACAGCAACCTAAAAAAAAAGATACAGTCATTTACTTCTTCTATGATCAATAACAGGATGTATATTGAATGAAGGCGATTCTTCTTTAAGATCGTGATTGCCCCTACTATTTTTAGATCCACCTTCTGATCATTTCTGGAAGATGAACGGCAAGGTATATGCCGGCGGCAGCATCAGAACAGGAATCAGTTTTTGAACCGGCTCTATCCCATTAATGGCTGTTACACTATCAAAAAAACAAAAAATAAGTTAGCTTTAATGCCCCTCAAACAAAAACCAACATGGCTGCAATGAAAAGAATCATAGCAAAGAATGTGGATGAATATATCCAATTTTTTCCGCCACCAGCTAAAGCAGCGCTGGAGAAGATCCGCAAAACCATTAAAGCGGCTGCTCCTAAAGCAGAAGAATTGATAAGCTATGGTATTGCAGGATACAAATACCATGGCATGCTTATCTACTTTGCAGGGTTTACCAATCATGTCAGTGTGTACCCAGCCCCCAGAACAGCTGAACCATTCAAAAAAGAACTTGCCGGGTATAAAGGAGGAAAAGGCACGGTGCAATTCCCGTTAGATAAACCCATACCCCTTGACCTGGTAAAGCGGATTGTGAAATACAGGGTGAAACAGAATGAAGAAAAAATGGCAGCAAAATCAAATAAAAAATAATAAAACGATTTACTATGCAAAAGATAATTCTTTCAACAACTATCAATGCGCCTAAAGAAAAAGTATGGGAGGTATTATGGGACATTGATGCTTACCGGGCATGGACAAAAGCTTTCTCTGAAAGTTCTACTGTACAAACCGATAACTGGAAAGAAGGCAGCAAGCTGCTCTTCCTTGACGGCAATGGTGCAGGTATGGTAAGTGAAATAGCAGCTAACCGTCCTAATGAATATATGTCGTTCCGCCATCTTGGTGTGGTAAAAGACGGAATAGAAGATACCACAAGCGATGAAGTAAAAATATGGGCCGGCTCTATGGAAAACTATACATTGAAAGGTGAGAATGGTTCAACAGAATTAACTGTTGATATGGATATCAACGATGAGTATAAAGAGATGTTTGAAAAGATGTGGCCCGGTGCACTGGCCAGTGTAAAAGCCCTCGCCGAAGGAAAGGCGAAGACCACTATCACTATATCAGCTGAAGTAAATGCCCCGGTAGAAAAAGTGTGGATCAGTTGGACTGAGTCCAAACATATTACCCAATGGAATCAGGCATCGGATGACTGGCATTGCCCCAAAGCCGAAAATGACGTACAGCCAGGCGGAAAATTCTCTTCTACTATGGCAGCCAAAGACGGAAGTTTCAGTTTCGATTTTGGCGGAGTACACGATGAAGTGGTCAAACATAAAACCATTGCCTCCACAATGGGTGACGGAAGAAAGATGCGAGTAAGTTTTGAAGATAAAAATGGAAAGACAAAAGTTATCGAAAGTTTTGAGGCAGAGAACATACACTCACTCGAAATGCAGCGTTTCGGCTGGCAGTCTATCCTGAACAACTTTAAAAAACATACTGAAACAATTTAAATAACCAACTATGACAAAAGCACATGTTTACCTGAATTTTACCAATCAGACAGAAGCTGCCTTTATTTTTTATAAAACTGTTTTCGGTACCGAGTTTGAAGGTGGTATAAACCGTTTTGGCGATATGCCGCCGCAGGAAGGTATGCCGCCGCTTCCCGATGAGGCAAAAAACCTGGTACTGCATGTTTCGCTTCCCATTGCAGATGGTTATAAGATAATGGGGTCTGATGCACCGGAACAAATGGGCTTCAAGGTGAACAAGGGCAATAATATGTATATCAGTTTGGATGTGGACTCAAGGCAGGAAGCGGATCGTCTTTTCAAATCATTGTCTGCCGGCGGCGCCGTTGAAATGCCATTAACTGATATGTTCTGGGGCGCCTATTGGGGAAGCTTCACAGATAAGTTTGGTGTAAAATGGATGATCAATTGTGATAAAAAATAATTCCATGTCTGACAAAATATACCCCTGCCTCTGGTTTGATGGCAAAGGAAAAGAAGCTGCTGAATTTTATTGTACCGTTTTTGAAAATTCAAAAATTACAACAGACACAGGTCTTGTTCAGCTATTTGAACTGAACGGAAAAAAATTCATGGCACTGAACGGCGGGCCTATGTTCAAGATCAATCCATCCGTTTCCTTTTTTGTCGTTTGTAAAACAGCTGAAGAAACTGAAATCAAATGGAAGCAGCTTAGTGATGGAGGAATGGCGATGATGGCATTAAATAGCTATCCATGGAGTGAGAAATACGGATGGTGCCAGGATAAATATGGTGTAAACTGGCAACTGATGATGGGCAAGATGGAAAATGAAACGATTGTGCCGGCAATGATGTTTACCATGAATAACAGCGGCCGGGCCAATGAAGCCATTGATTTTTATACCTCGGTATTCCCTAACAGCAAAACAGAATTGATTGCCCGTTATGAAAATGGGGAGCCGGATGTGGAAGGCTATATCAAACATGCCCGCTTCTCACTGGACGGCGTAACATTTGCCATCATGGACAGTTCAGGCCCGCACAACTTTACATTCAGTGAAGGTTTGTCTTTTGTGGTAGATTGCAAAGACCAGGAAGAAGTAGACTACTACTGGAATAAATTAACTGCAGATGGCGGACAGGAAAGTATGTGTGCCTGGTTGAAAGATAAATTTGGTGTAAGCTGGCAGATCGTTCCGGCAAAACTGGGCGAATTGATTGGAAGCCCTGATAAGGAAAAAGCAGACCGGGCCATACAAGCCATGCTGAAGATGAAAAAAATAATCATTACTGATCTGCAGAAAGCGTATGACGGGAACTAAAAGAACTTGCAGCAAAGGACATGTTTATGTTAAAGGCAGCGACTGCCCCACTTGTCCTGTTTGCGAACAACTTAAAAAACAAAAAGACGGGTGGATGGCCAGTTTATCTGCACCGGCAAGAAGAGCTTTGACAAATAAACACATTACATCATTGAAGCAGTTGTCCTCTTTCAGTGAAAGAGAGATCCTACAACTGCATGGAATAGGACCTGCTTCCATACCCCTGCTCCGGGCGGCTTTACAAGAAGAACAACTGACATTTAAAAAATAAAACTAACCAGCATGAATACAAAAACCATTACCATTCTTTACTGGGTATTTACCCTGCTGTTTGCAGGGCTGATGATCTTTTCGGCTATACCGAATATCATGTCAAACCAGCAATCAATAGACGTATTTCATGGTTTTCTCGGTTATCCAAAATATTTTATTCCATTTATCGGCTGGGCCAAACTGATCGGTTCCGTTACTATTTTAATCCCCGGACTAAATAAACTGAAAGAGTGGGCCTATGCCGGTTTGTTTTTTGATTTATTCGGCGCCACCTATTCTGCCATTGCGGCCTCTCAGGGAAACATTGATCCCCGTATGGCTGGTATGCTGATGTGGATCGCACCGGGAGTGCTGTCTTATATTTTCTGGACAAAAAAAATGAAAGCTGAGTCGGTAAAATAAAAAACCTCTTTTCAATTATTATCACCTTTTCAAAAAAGTTTTTTAAAACCTACCTTTACCGCACATCACAACTCTTTATTTACTGTGAAGCGAACAATCAGGTATTACCGGCTGATGTGGTTCAGGCATGACCTTCCTGCCGGGCTTTCAGTTTTTTTTGTGGCACTTCCTTTATGTTTAGGCATTGCATTAGCCTCCGGGGCACCCGTCTATTCAGGATTACTTTCCGGTATAATTGGCGGCTTGGTAGTTTCATTGGTCAGCGGCTCTCATTTAAGTGTTTCGGGTCCTGCCGCCGGCCTTACGACATTAGTTGCGGCTTCTATTATTTCTCTTGGAGATTACAGTATTTTTTTACTCGCCGTTATTGTAGCAGGACTATTTCAACTGGTATTAGGTATTTTAAAAGCCGGGTTCATTGCCAACTATTTTCCTTCTTCAGTAATAAAAGGAATGCTGGCGGCCATAGGTATCCTGCTTATTTCCAAACAGATTCCATTGGCGCTGGGGTATGATCAGCCGGATTTCTGGGCAAGCGGTTTTTTGCAATTGTTTTCTTCGGGAAAGATTACCAGCAACTTTCAAAACCTGAGCCATCATATTACCAGGGGAGCTATCATCATCGCCATCGTTTCATTGCTTATACTTATTGCCTGGCAACAGTCGTTTGCGAAAAAGCTCAGGGTTATTCCTGCACCCCTGGCCGTGGTATTAACCGGAATTGTTTTAAATTTTGCATTTACCTATTGGATGCCAGGACTTTTTTTAAAAACCACCCAATCCGTCAGCATTCCTTCAAATGTGTTTGGCAATATCCGCTTTCCTGATTTGACAAAGCTTTTTTCCAATGTAGAAATCTGGAAAACCGGCGCATTGATTGGTGTGCTGGCCAGCCTTGAAACGCTGTTATGTGTGGAGGCTGTTGATAAACTGGACCGGCATAACCGGATAACCCCGGTAAACAAGGAACTGCTGGCACAAGGAGTGGGTAATATTACCTGCGGTCTGCTTGGTGCCATTCCCATGACTGCCGTAGTGGTAAGGGGCGCCGCCAATGCAGATGCAGGAGCAAGAACAAAATTTTCTGCCTTTACACATGGTGTATTCCTGCTCCTTGCCGTATTATTAATTCCTTTTTTACTCAACTTAATTCCTCTGGCTTCTCTTGCCGCTATCCTGATTATGACCGGGTATAACCTGACGAAACCAAAACTTTACCGCAATATGTGGAGCCTCGGATTGAAACAATTACTTCCTTTTATTATTACTATTATTGTTATCCTTTCCACCGACTTATTGATTGGTGTAAGTATCGGCCTGCTTATATCCATTTATTTTATTGTCCAAAATAATTTCAAAGATGAATTTAAGATCAATCATCACAAAAAACATGATATTGATATTTATGATATTAAGCTGAACAGCAATGTCACTTTCCTGAACAAAGTAAAACTCAGAAATGCACTCGATAAGATACCCGAGTACAGCGTACTTACTATCGATGGTACGGAATGCAATTTTATCGACTACGACATATTGGAGATCATCAGCGAATATGCCAATAAAGCCCATGACCGGCATATTGAACTACATTTGCAGGGAATTGAAAAAGTGAATGTAACGGCAGTACACTAAATGTATTTCAACCTACGATCCTCTTTGGTGTAGCACAAATATATATTTCGGAACCTTTAACAGTCCCGCAAAGAAGGGGAAAAAATATGCATTATCTTTAAGATAATGAAACGCTTGTTTTATTTATCTGCAATATTGATTGCCATTTGTTCATGCGGCAATAGTAAAACCAAAGAGGAAGAAGTTGTGGTAAAAGAAGTTACTGTATGGAAAGCAAATCTGAACGACACGACCGGAATGTTGTACATGGAGAAAGCCACCACTTCAGAAATTGATTCATTATCTGCATCATCTGTCATTGGTTACATGAACAGCCTGTATGGTAATATAAAACTGGATTATGTAAAAACAGGTAACGATACCCTTTATCTGAAAATTCCCGATGCAAGGTATCTTACCCAACAAATGGGATCTACCGGCCCCGAGATGTACTTTGCCGAATTAGTTTATAACCTCACAGAAGCAACGTCAAAAAAATATGTAAATGTTGATTTTGAAGAGGGAGACCATGCCCAGCCGGGAACCTATTCAAGAGAAGATTTCAAAGAGAAATAAAAACAACCCGCAACAGATATATATTGCGGGTTGTTTAGTTTTATCATTTACTTCGGATATTTCTCCACTTTGTTTACGGCAGGCTTCACCGTTCTCAGGTAAGCATAAATAGCTTTCAGGTCATCATCTTTCATCCCGGCATAAAAACTGACAGGCATGATAGTGTTATTTTTCCCGGCGTCAAAATTGTAATTTTTTTCATCCCGGTATTGTGTAAATTTTTTCAGAAACATTTCTTCTGTCCATCCGCCGACACCTGTTGTTGAATCAGGGGTAATATTGGCGGAGGTGACTTTAAATGTACCAGCATCAAAAGTATGGCCACCATGATATACCCTTGACATATCAAGCCCCTGCTGATTGAGAGGAGTATGACAATTAGCACAATCGGCGAAAGTAATAAGATATTCACCATACTTTACTTTGTCTGTTTCCGGTGGACGAACATTTCCGTCAATAGAGGGCTGTAGTGCAGCAGCAGGATATGCCATCGCAATCGGTACCATCATCTGGCGGGGAGGTATTGAATTATTAATTGGTTTCAATGTCCGCAAGTAGGCGATGATACTTAACAGATCGTCTTTTGACATATGGTTATAATTAACATAAGGCATAAGCGGAAACAAAGTATCTCCATTTTTGCTTATTCCCTGCGTCACCGCTCTTATTATTTCTGCATCTGTCCATTTACCAATACCGGTGGCAGAATCAGGTGTAATGTTCTTGCCATAAAATGTACCGGGTAAACCAAAGCCAGGAACAAAAGCAAATCCTCCTCCGCCTTCCGTTCCCGGGATTACAGGGCCTGAATATTTAGAAAAGTCTCTTTTACTATGACAATCCATACAGCCTGCCACATGGTTAGCAAGATAACTTCCTCTCTCTGTTACTTTTTTAAGCGAGTCTGAATTGTCAGTAGTTTTTGGAGCAGAGTTGTTGCAGGCGGTAAAATAAGCAGCAGTAAAAATACAACAGCATATCACTGCAAAAGCAATCAGCCTTTTCATACTAGTTGGTTTATGTTTTTGAGGTGAGGTTAATGAAACTTACTCTAAAAGATAACGATGTTTTTGGAAATAACCATAAACATTTAATCAAACGCATAACCAAGATTGAATGTGAGTGGTATCATAAACCCGTCATTTCGGGGAAAAAGATTGCCGTTAGAATAGTGGGCAATGCGGATGCTGGCATTAAAGTTTTTATTTTTTCCGGTAAAGACTCCGAGGCCCATCACATCCTGAAAAGTAAATTTTTTCCCGGTTTCCTGGTTATCCACGTCTGCTTTGGAAATAAAAGTGGGCCCCGCAACGGAATATTCGAGATATATATCTGTATTTTTTGACCGTATCGTGGTAAAACGAAACACCGGGTATGCAGAAAGGGTAAACAGGTTCGTATTGTCTCTGCTGGTTTTCCAGACAGCAGCGCCTATACCCCAATCCAACGCAAATACTTTGCGGCTGTGAAAGATATTCCGCTGGTAATTCAGCAATAAGCCGCTCTTGACCCTCACCTCTCCTCCCCAGAAAATAGGAACGGGGCCCTGAGAAACAGCTTTATTCGCCCCGTATCCCAAAGCATTAGTGGCATATCCCGCAAAGAACATTTGCCGGGGAAAATGATACCCCGCCGCTTTTACCTTTTCTACTTTTTCTGCAGGCAGTTCCCGCATACAATAATTAAACCCTGCTGCATAAAAAATTGTGTGCGGTTGTTTTACCTTGTTGTTGGCCGGTGACCAGCTTGTACTGAACTGAATATCCCATTTTTTATTGACATTATACTGCAGGCTTCCGCCAAATAAACCCGTACTATAAGAGGCGTCTTCCACCACCGGCTGGTTATCAAATTCAAATCCTTTTCGCATAATAAGACCGAGACCCGCCTCACCGGATAGCAACAATTTTTTAGCAAGTGGCAACCTGCCCGCAACAGTCAGGCCCGCCACATTCATCCATACAGTTCGGGTTTGACCGCTGCTGTTCACATTATGGTATTCCACCCATTTCACCGGCCGCATATAGGTAACCTGTGCTGAAAGGTTTTCGTTAAACTGGTGACCAAATAATACTATACGTACTGCCGTATGCGGCACTTTTACCGAGCCGACTGTATTTCCCGGTAATAACTGCCTGGCTGAAAAAGGATAATTGATATACCCAATGTTAACACCAAAAAAAGAATTCTTTAGCGCTCCGGAATACTGTGCCCGGTTGTCCTGTGCAACGGAAGCAAAAGCGGCACTGAAAATCAGTGATAATAAACAAACAACACCTTTATTTTTCATCTGAAAATTTTTATAGCTTCCATCGAATGGTTAAGTACCACCAATGAAGCACTAAACCCCTTTTCTATTTTTCCCAATTTGTGCTGCACCTTCATTATCCGTGCGGGATACAGGCTGCACATCCTGAGAGCTTCTGCCAGATCCACTGCAGCATGTTGTACCAGGTTTTTAACAGCCCGGGTCATTGTAAGAGCAGAACCGCTTAATATTCCAGCCGCCTCAAATTTATCCCCTGCCTGCTCATGTTTGTAATAACCCTCCGTTGTATCTGTCACCGCATCGGTGATCACAAACAACCTTTTTTTCATTACCTGTTTGGCAATACGGATAGCTGCATAGTCCACATGATGACCATCGGGAATAATGCTCGCCATAACGGTATCATCATCCATGGCAGCTCCAACCAGCCCGGGTGCCCGGTGTTGCAGCGGACTCATGGCATTATACAAATGAGTGACGGCAGTAATACCATGAACAAAACCCTGCTTTCCTTCTGCATAAGAGGCATTGCTGTGTCCTGCAGAAATAATGATACCATATGAAAGAATAAGATCAATTACTTGTTTGCTGCAAACTTCCGGCGCCAGTGTTATTATTCTAATTACTCCTTTTCCATATTCTAATAATTCTTTCACCTCTTGCAGAGTGGGTGCATGGATCAGGGATTCAATATGAGCTCCTCTTTTAGCCGGGTTGATCCATGGTCCTTCAATATGTAAACCCATGACCCCTTCTCCTCCCATTTTCCAATACTCTTTTACCGCATCAATACATTTATAAAAAACATCGTAAGTATTAGTGGCCACAGTGGGCAAGCAATAAGCAGCTCCTCCTTTTTCACAATAGTCTTTCAGCTTGACTAATGAATCTGTTTCAGGATAAACAGCTAATAATTTTCCGTAAGCACCATATATCTGCAGGTCAATAAAAGCCGGGACGATAATACAGTTAGCAAACTGTTCTATATGTTGTGAAGATGATAAAGATGCAACAGGAAGTAACTCTTTTATTACCCCGTCTTCAGCAACAATTGCATAATTCTCCAGCCAGCTTTCACCGGTGAAGAGACGGTCAGCAGTATATATTTTTTTACCCGGCATAATAATTCCGGTAAAAATACAATTGAAATGAATTGGCTATGCAATTTTATACCACAACAAACCGGTAGCCCACACCTTTGATGGTGATGATCTCTAAAGTAGGATCCTCTTTCAGGTAACTACGGAGTTTGGTAATGTAGACATCCAGGTTTCGGCTGTTAAAGAAAGAATCATTGCCCCACAAAAGGTTCAATATATCCCGGCGGTCAATGATCTTATCCTTGTTCTCATATAATAGTTTCAGGAGTTCGCTTTCCCGGAACGATAATTTTCTTTCTTCTTTACCAATAGTAAGTAATTGGCGGTTTAGCTGAAAACTGAATTTACCCATCGTGGCAATGCCGCCATTTATTTTTTGCGGAGCTTCTGTTTTGTTTCTAAGCAGGTTCTGTATCCTTACAATCAGCTCTTCCATACTGAAAGGCTTGCGGATATAATCATTGCCTCCTGATGTAAACCCTTTTACCACATCCTCCGTTTGAGTTTTGGCTGTCAAGAAAATTATAGGCACTTCTTCATCCAGTTCTCTTATTTCATCCGCAATGGTAAACCCGTCTTTGTTAGGCAGCATTACATCCAGCACACAGATATCTGGTTTTATTTTTTTGAACAGCTCTGTTACTTTGGCTCCATCACCTTCCATTATCACTTCAAAGCCGCGGCTTTCCAGGCTTTCCCTTACTATTTTACCAAGAAATAGTTCATCTTCCACATATAAAACTTTCACCGGGTTCATATGCTGCTTTTTGGTAGTGTAATAAAAAATGTAGTCCCTTGCCCTTCTTCCGATTTCACTTCAATAGTTCCCTTATGCTTTTTGATTACCTGCGCCACATAGCTTAATCCCAATCCATATCCTTTTGCATTATGTGTATCGCCATGCGGCACCCGGAAGAATTTATCAAATATTTTTTCTTTATACTCTGGTGCAATGCCAATGCCATTGTCTGTAACAGTCAGTTGAACAGTTTTATCATCGCCTTTCATAGTAATACTGATGACCGGGTTTTCTTTACTGTATTTAACAGCATTGTCCAGCAGGTTAAACACCACACTCAGCAAATGAAGTCGATCACCCTGTAATTCCAGGTTACCATCATGTACTACATGTATAACAGCCCGGTTTTTTTCCAATTGCAGTTTTAGCGATTCCACCACTTCCGTCACAATGCCACGCAGATTCACTGTTTCATATTTCAGTTCAATCTCCTGTTTTTCAAACATGGAAAGTTTCAACACCTTATCCACCAGCAGGCTTAGTCGCTGCAATTCATTTTGAGAAATATCCAGGTATTCTTTGGTTCGTTGCGGGTTGTCGATGGCATTGAAGTTCTTCAATGCTTCGATAGCTACACCTACGGTTGCAATGGGTGTTTTTAACTCATGGGTGATATTGCTGATAAACTCATTCTTTAATTCACCCAGTTTTCGTTGCCTCAGGAGGTTTTTATACAACAGCACAAATGCCAGGATCGTTATCCCCAATAAAAGAATGGAGAATAAGATGGGCTGGGTAATTCTTTTTAGCAAGTAAGGAAAAGTATTTTTTAATTCCAGCCGGTAAGTAACAGGGTGTGCAAGTCCAATGGTAACTGAATTGAATTCAGGATCCTCCCATTTGCTGGCGCTGTCATTTTTTATAGAGAACGATATATCCAGTTTTTGTTTTTGTAATGCCAGCGTATAGGCCGAATCAATTTCTGACTGACGTAATGTGTCTTGCAAGGAATCCACACCATAGAGAAAATTAAAAAACCGGTTGCCCGGGCCGTGATGCGGTGCCGGTACATCCATATCAAATTTCAGCGAATCATTTTCTGCCGTAAAAGCTGAGGATGTCTGCATGGAGATCACCATGCCTTTTTTTGCTTTGTCAGTATCTCTTCTGAGCGAATCTGCCAGTTTGTCCCTGATTACATTGATGGTGGAAACAACTTCTTCTCTTGGCCGAAAGCGAACCGCCCCCCTTTTATCATCCCCGATAAAGATCTTCATTTCTCCTTTTCCTGTACTATCGATCAGCACCTCATCCAGTTTCAGTTTGGACACCTGTAACTTCATCACTGTTTCCCTGAACAGCATTTCTGTTTTTATTGCCAGCGTCTTTTCCTCCCTTACATAGTTCTGCTTCAACCAGTAGACCTGGAACGCCGCAATACCCAGAATGGATAGCAGCATTAAAATGGGACCAGGTATTAGTTTTCTCTGCTTCATGGAAAAGCAAATTTAGTTATTCGCCCCCCGCATTGTAAATGACTTTAACCTTTATTAACCTTAATGAAAGGTGGGTTAACTTATTTCCGGTCAGGCCTTTTATAGTTTTGAACTAAACAAATAAAACCATGAAAAGATTTTTGCTCACTGCTTGTAGTGTATGGCTGGCTGCGATTGCTGTTCAGGCCCAACAAAAGGAAGGAAAAGTGATTTATGAACGTACTGTAAAACTTCAATTCAGTTTTGCCGGTATGCCGGGTGGAATGGAACAACAAATGCCCAGCAGCCGCACCGATAAATTTGAACTGACTTTTGGCAATAATCAATCTCTCTGGAAACAGGCTGAGGCCGAAAATGCTGATGACGATGCCCCGACATTTGGCGGTGAAGGCATGCAGATCCGGATGGTGGTAGCCGGCAGTAATGATGTGCTCTATAATAATTTTGAGAACGGCCGCCGGGTGGAAAAAAGAGAGATGTTTGATAAAACATTTATTATCGACGACAGCATCAGTAAACTGAAATGGAAAATGACGGGTGAAACAAAAACCATCCTGAACCACAATTGTATGAAAGCAGTGGCTATAAGAACCAGCAAGCGAATGATGATGAATATGGATAACGGGGTTATGGAAAGAAAAGAAGTAGATGATACGGCAAACATTGTGGCATGGTTTGCCACCGATATTCCCGTTTCTGCCGGGCCCTCAGAATTCCAGGGGCAACTACCGGGATTAATACTGGAATTGGATGTAAGAGATGGCGACCAGGTATATAAAGCCACCAACATTACAGAAAAAGCAGATCTTGTTGTGATAAAAGAACCTACCGGCAAGAAAAGGTATACACAGGCTGAGTTCAGAATAGAAAGAGATAAGATGATGGAAGAAATGAACCGTAATAACCAGGGTGGTCAACGTATCATTCGGATGAATTAGTAAAAGTATACCCGACAAGAAAACCTTTGCCCGACAAAGGTTTTTTTAATTTGTAGAACAACCGATGGATTGCGTACATCGTTTCGCCGGGTTGAAAAAAAACAACACACATTGTTCTGGTAAAGTATTTCATTAGTAATTTCATCGTTTTAAACTGAAATAATTAAAAGATGCCCGAACTGCTTTTCTCTTATGGAACACTGCAGCTGGAAAAAGTACAGATGGAGTCTTTTGGCAGAATACTGAAAGGAGAAAAAGATTCGTTAAGCGGTTACAAATTGTTGTCCTTTGAAATAAAAGAGGAGAAAGTGCTGCAGCAAAGCGGGCAACAATATCATCCGATGGCCATACCCTCACAAAACAGGAATGACAAAATTGACGGCGTGGTGTTTGAAATCAGCAGCGAAGAATTGCTAAAGTCCGATTTTTATGAAGTAAAAGAGTACAAACGAATTGCAACTACTCTTGATTCAGGCAAAAAGGCCTGGGTATATATTTCCGCAGAACATGCTTAACACCTTTAAGGCTTAGTATATATACCGATTGTCTCGTTCTTGTTCTTAAATTGGTTGACTACAAATCATTTGCGCTCAATGGCCTTATCGTTGGGTTTAGATTTACAGAAAGGATCTCTTTTGTCCGCCTGGTGGTAAAGAGATTTGGCAGGTATAAATACTTCAGGTATTTCTCTGGTTTCAGTCTTACGTTCATGAAAGGAAAGTTAATGAAAGTAATGCAGTCAAAAACAAATTGACCACAGTTACCGGGGGGCATACTGCCAGAAGAAGAACTCTTTTAATTTAATAGCATTCCACTTCGGAGACGGCAACCTGACCAGCTGTATGTTTAAACTTAATCCTGATTCCCGCTGCGGTTATTTTTTCAAATGAAAAAGCATTAACAGTATTGCCCGTCAGCGCAACGGGTTTTTGTTCTTTCATTTTTACCGGCAGCCATTGGTCGCCGGTTTGGTATTCAACGATAATACTGTCTGGCACAGCATAGGTTTTACGATCAGCAAACAAATAGATCTTTACAGCCGAAATATCCTTGGGCTTTCCGAAGTCCACCGCATACCAATCAGTAACAGAGGCAGAGCCCAGCGATGTCCAACGATTAGTGATCTCTGTAAAGTACCAGCAGCGTCCGTCAACAGCCTGGTAAAGCGAAGTATCGGGAACAGTATTTACAGATGCGGAAGGAACAGGATATCCCTTCCTTTCAATATTCAGTGCATGGTTTACCGGTTGTTTGGTTACCGGTATGGTAACAGGAGCACCAATTACCACCTGGTATTTGCCGTCTTTGTTGATCAACTTCGCCTTTTTTCCATCAACAAAAACAAAAAGCCCTTTGCCGGCATTATACTTTTTTCCATCCTTATCATAGATAACCGACAGCCTGTGTCCATGATAACGAATATCACCGAGGTAGAAATAGTCAATGGAATTGTCCACCAGAGGATTTATATCCAGCGTATCACCTGCTGAGGGGCGAATGCCGCAAAGCCCGGAAATAATAAGATTGTTGTAAGAAGAATGATTGTAATGATTGCTCCAGTAGTAAAACACTATCGGCCCGCCAAGATTGGGATCATAATTTTCAACGAGATTGATAGTGCCATCGGGCAGGTAATGCTGTTGGGTGTACTGACGTAATAATTTCAGGTAGTTTGAATTATTGATAACATCCTGCCGGTAGTTATTCAGCATATTGGCCATACCGGTAAGCACCTGGCTTGTTTGATAAGGCCAGCTTGGTCCGTTCCACTGGCTGCCCCGCTGTCCCATGTATATTACAAATTGTTTGAAGTAATGCTCATAAGACGGTTCATTAGTCCGCAAACCATATTGGCCAAGCAAATGCGTAGTATCAATAACATGCTTCCATGCCGCATTGAATTTTTTTGTATCGGAGGGCAAATTAAAATACCAGGGAATCATACCGGCCAGCTCCCGGCCGCGGATAAAATCCCAGTAATGCACATACCGGTTATCCTGTTTGAACCGGTCGGTGAAATGCTGCAGCGAATCATTCCAGAGATGCTGTTCAATATTATTTTTTAAAGCAGCCGCTTTTTGCAGATATTCTTTTTTTACAGCCATATCACCCTTCATGGCAGCGATAGTAGCAATGGCCATGGCGTTGGCATACATATAACTATTGATGGTAGGCCTGAAAGCATCACCACCATCAAAACCAGCCGTACCGCCGGACGCATCAATGGAGGCAATGGTATATTCGGTAGCATCGGGCATGGCCGGAATATAATAAAGCTGCTTGCCGCTGTCCCAGTGGTCAGCCCATTGGTTATAACTGTACTGCATACTGTCCAGTTGCTTGAAAAGAAATGCCGTGTCGGTATTTACCAGGTAGCGGGCATAGGCTGCATCAGCCACACTTTCGCTGTAGCGGCGGTTGTTGCCACCATCCTGGAATAAATAATTTATATACCCGTTCATGTAGCGGTCATCTTTCAGCCAACGGCCTTCATAGATATGGTGCATAGAAGCCGCATTGATGGTACAGAAAGGATCCCTGTCCCACGCCACATGATTGATGAATTCGGTGATGACAAAATGATTATCGCCTGTATTCCGCAAATGCGCCTTGTACATTTTCCAGCGGTAATAATATACCTGCTCGAGGCTGCTGTCCGAACATTCAAAAAAAGGAATATTGTCAAGGTACCATTGTGCATCCTCTTTATAATATTTCGTTGCCAGTTGCTGATGATCCGGCGCCGTCATTTTATCTGCCCTGCTGCAACTGAGTAAAAAAACCGGGGAAATTAAAAAAAGAAGAACGATATGCCTGGAGACCATCTTGCTGTTGTTTATTGCTAAGGTTTGTTTGCCTTGTTAAGATAGGAAAATTAACAACGAGAGGGAGGAGGGGCGGGACGGGTAATGAAAACTCTTTTTTACACAGTTCATGTTGTGCGTTTGTGGTTTGCTACTTTGAATGCTTTTTGATTTCTACTAATGGCTCATTCGTGAATTGTACCTCAAAATTATCCTTGCCCTTTAAGTACTTGTCAAAATATGATACAAGAATTTTTCTTGTTAGTCTTACACTCTCATTGGTCTCTACTTTGTAATTAGCAGACGATTTACTAATTAAAGGATAATCTGTGAATGAGTTATGCCCAAAGTCTTTTAGAACAATTATAAATATGTCTGATTTTCTTTTAGATATTGCTTGCTCATAATTTGCAATAGCATTTTTTACAATGCCATCGCTTAGCATATATGCCATTGGTTTGCTAACTCCATTAATTCTAATCTCTCTTGGTGCAATGCCTTCCATAGAAATGTATGCTTTTACGGCTTTTTGTTCTGCAATAACTTGTCCTGCTATTCTACCTCCCAACGAGTGTCCAAAAACTCCAAAATTATTTAGGTCGGCTTTCTTAAAAAGGGGTGAGAATATAGATTTATCTTGCCTCTTGATATAGTCAATGACTGATGTCATATACTTAGTACCCAACGCAGATGCATTTACAAAAAAACTGTCCACCTTTTCATAAGGTCCACCTAACATACCAGGTGGAAGTCTAAATTGTTGTGAGGCTTTTATGAGATTGCCGTCAAGCAGCTTTGTCGTACCAATGTATGGTAAGTCAATAGAAGCAACTATATAGCCATTGCTTGCTAATTCCTCTGCAATAGTTGAATATTCGTGTTTTGTCATACCTCGCCCTATACAAATAAGAATAACAGGTGCTTTTGTTATTGAGCTTTTAAATTTTAGGTTATAAAAACTATTAGTAACAATAGAATCTGTTTCCTTGTACAATGGTGAGTATTTTGCTGATAATTTCAATGTATCGCTGTCCGCAGGATACCAGAATTGTATCGGGACTTTGATAAATGTATTTTCCTTAGTTGAAAATGGGTCTTTGATTTGGGTTTGCAATTCGGTGGTAAAAGTCCCTATTTCAAAAGCACCTGTTGGTTTGGGTAGTTGAATTGTTGTCTGTCCAACAGCCATTGCTGAATAGAGTACTGTTGCAGAAAATAAAATTAGTTTAATCATAATTTTCTGTTGTCAAATTTTGAACGAGCTGTCCGTTACCATAACGCACAACGAACAGAGCTTGCTGCTGTGCTGGTATTTTATAATGTCCAGCCCGGAGCCGCAGACGATTGAAAACTAATGATGAAGATAACAACAAAAGCTGATAGAATTCCGTCGGCTGGATATGGGCTGATAGCGATATAAAGCTGAGAATATATTCGTCTGCCAGCATAGCAGCAAACTCCCTGTTGTGCGGTCGTGCTTCTCGTCTATCGTTATGTGTCCACCTGTGAATAGCGGAGTGTGTCCCGGTGCGATGGCAAGCAAGCTCTTTTGCAAGGTTGGCTTTGTGTTAGGGTTTGTGTGCCTTGCAAATGTGCTTGCTTTGCTTGGGTTATTTCTTTTTCCCTTTAGTTATTTGTTTGTTCTTCTTTTCTTCAGGCAAATAATTTTCGGATGATACTACTTTCTTACCTGTTTTTATTTCAAGGTCTCGTCTTGCTTTACCGGCGACTGAGCCTCCTTGTTTCGCTGCTATTTTATTTTCAATAAAGCCTTTTGGATTTCTTGTCTTTACAATTGCAGTTGTGGAAGCTTCACCCAACATTGAAAAAATCAATTCAAGGTCGTTCATGTGGTCACGAAGGTTTTGACTTTTCAAACCTTTTACTTTTTTATATTGAGAAGGGGTCAAACCAAAAGTAGCTTTTGAAATTTCTGCTGTCAGGATAGCATAATCTTTTTGTTCTTTCACTCCTCTGTTTTTCCATTCCTCGGTCAGTTCTTCACGAATGGCAATGCTTCGCATCCGTTTCTCTATCCAGTCGTCAGGATAACCTTTAAGTTTGTATAGTTCTCTTGTGCGTTGTGTCGCCAATTCAGGGTTTTCAATTTCGTCTAATCTGTCAGAGCCAACCTGTGCTAACCATAGCTTGAATGGTTCTGCTTTGGGTGATGGAATAGATTGAATAATCCGTAAGAGACCCTGTGCATTGGCACAATTTAATTTCTGTTTACCTCCGGTTGTTTCAACCAAAAGGGGGGTGACAAGTTGTCCCCACCCTTGCGAAAGCAGTTCATCCCGCTTACGCATCTTCTTTATATAATCTGTTGGGTTGGGTGTGTCGGTCAGCACCTGAACAACATCTGCAACTACAAAATACCATTTCTGTTCAGCCTCATTCCAAACTGTTCTTATTTGCCTACTCTCAAAAAGTTTAATATTGCTCATGGTTCAAATTTAGCAGGTTTTTGTTTAATGAATATTGAAGCAATCAGTCCAACGCCTACAATTAAATCCACTACATTCCAAAGCTCCCGACCTAATGCAATTTTGATTAATGGTTGAAATAGGATTGCCAGACAAACATAAATTATCGCTTCAATTTTCTTGCCTTGCTCATGTGCGGTGTAGGCAAGGATTGCGAAACCGATAAGTGCCGCAAATCTCACCAGTTGATAATATCCGTAAGGCATATCTGCCAGGCAAATAAAAAATAAAATTGAAAGAATGATTTTAATTCCGTTATTCAATGCTGATTTCATCGTCAAATTCGTTGAGTGAGCCGTGACCATGTAAGTCAACAAGGTAGCCGATTTGATTAGGAAATTTTGAAATTAAAATTTCTTCACTCGTTTTAAGTTTTGCTTTTACCAATTGAAGAAACTTGATTTCATTTAGATGGGTCTGCTCGTCCGCTTCTATTGTTCTTATAAGAACTTCTATTAAAAGCAGCTCTTGTTTATCGCTAAGGTCTGTACTTGAAAGCTCCGATAGATATTGATTAATCGCATTTTTACCGTTGGCTTTTATATTAGCAATATTGTTGTTTAGGGGCTGCTCATATTCATAGCCCATAAAATAGATTTCATTTTCAGCCATTTTTCTTATCTCCTTGATTTCTTTTTCTTCAATGCTGCCATCGCAAGCCATTACTGTAATAGCAGATTTAAAAAGGAAATCTTGAAAAACGTAAGGTTTCATATGCCAAATCCAATTTTATGTCCAAATTTAGGTTTGTCTTCTCTGCGAAGTAAATCAATAAGGTCGTAATTGATTTCTTTTAGCCTGTCCCAATTTTGACTTTCTACAGCAAATTTACCAGCATCAATCAGACTTTTTGCCTGCGTTTGGTCATTCATTTTTGGATGCTCGGCCTTTAGCCAATTAAAAACTTTGGTCAGAAAATCAGGAGTTCGCCAATTAATTTGATGAATGATACTGTGCAATTCATCTGATTTTTCCTGAATTTTTATTGGACTATTAGTTGAGAAAAACGCCTCTTCCTGAGAAACAATATCGTTAAATGTTTTTCTTTCATGGTCGTTGCCTGTTTCTTCTAAAAGTTTTTTGCATTGAGCTTTTGTTTCATAATAGTGTTCTTTAACTTTTTGTAAGCGTTTGTGTTTTGTTGCCGCATCAATTTCTTGTGCAATTTTTCTTTTTTTATCTTCTAATTGATAACGTTTATCTGTTACATCGTCGGTTGTTAATCCCTCTGTTTCTTCTTCGACACTTTGCATTTCCTTTTTTAATTTATTCAAAGTTCCGGCTGTTTCATAATCTTCTTTTTCAGTTGCATGCTCAATTTCCTCATCAAGTTTTTCTGATAAGTCATTTACCTGCTCTTTCAATAGGTTGATATTTGTTTCTCTTTCCTTTGGATTGAATACATCTTTAAATTCTTGGTCAGCCATGTTTAAATAAGCAGCAACAGTTAAATCACGGCTTTCGGACATTGTTATTGTAATTTCCAAGTCTGACCCTTTTGCAATATCACGGGATACTTGTCTGCCAGTTATTTCAATAACACCTATTAATTTATTGGCCTCTGGTAATGAAGTTTGTGGCCCTTCGTAAACATTAATCCAAATCCGTTCTTGTTCATTACCTTTTAGTAGAGGTTTGTTAATAGGAAATGTCATTTGTCTTTTTGTAGGTAATACGGTATTTCTCTGAAAAACAAGTATAAGCCTTGTTTCTCCGGGGTGGTCATAATCATCCACTTCCAAACAAATATCTTCAGGCAGAGGTTGACCGCTTATTCCAAATCCACTGTTTATTCCAATAGGCTCTACATCCGTTTCAACGATATTGTTTTGGTTATCATATACAGTTAAAGTAAAAAAATTGTATGCATTTTCAACTAATGGCAAATCTTCGTTAATCCGTTCAGTTAATTTTTTCAAACCGGAATCAAATCCACCATCCTGTCTAACGATTTTATAAAACATGCCATCGACGTTTCCGGTAATTCTTGCTGCAAACAATTCCTCTTTCTCTTTTGAAGCTTTATTATACGAAGCTCTTATAGAAATTGTAGATTGCTTTTTCGGTTTATCATCCTTTGTTATATCCTTTTGCTTGGTAGCTGCATAATAGGCAGCACCAACAGCAACAGCCGTTGTGGGGTCTATTTCGCAGTTTGCAGGAATTTGTAATACTTCTTCTACTCTTTGGCGTACATAGGGAATATATGTTGAACCACCTACCATCAATGTAAACTGCAAGTCAACAGCCTTTAATGAATTTCTGGTTAGAATGGTTTTTATCTTGTCAATCGTTTCATCAATTGAATACTTAATTAGGTCATTATATTCAGACCTTGTAATAGTAATTTCCATATCAACTTCATTGCCTTCATCATCATCAAAACCATCAATTACAATTTCAGCAGATGTTTTTGCCGACAGCAGAATCTTTGCTTCCTCTGCCCGTCGGAGCAAAACATAATATTTAGCATTATGCTTTCCCGATGCACTTTTCATTTCTTCTTCTAAGTTTTCAAAGGAATATTGTTCTTTTATTTTAGGAATCAATATTTTTTCAACTATCATATTATCGAAGTCAGCGCCACCTAAGAAATTATCCCCTTCATGGTCAATAACTTTCATTTCTCCATCTTTTATTTTGATAAGAGCAACATCAAACGTACCACCACCTAAATCATAAACGAGCCATTGGCCATCTCCCAAATCTTTTGTTTTTTTCATATTGGCATAGGCTAAACTTGCAGCAATAGGCTCTTGTAACAAAACGACCTGCTTAAAGCCCGCCTGATAACCTGCTTCTTTTGTGGCGTTAGATTGTATCATGTCAAATGATGCCGGAATAGTAATAACAACTGATTCCAAAGTCTCCCCTGTATTTACAAATGTTTTAAGCTCTTTCAATACCTGAGCCGAAAGTTCTATTGGTGTTCTGGATTCGTTTATAGCTTTTATTTTGAAACTTTCGGCAGTTCCCATTTTTCTTTTGAAAATACCAACAACGCTTTTAGGGTCTTTTTCCAGAAACTCTTTTGCTTTGCTGCCTACAGTAATTTTATCTTTCTTGTAAGATACCACCGATGGCAAAGTACTTCTGCCATAGTCCTGTGGATTTGTAAATATTATTACTTCTCCTTTCACAAATTTTGCAATCGCTGAATTTGTTGTGCCGAGGTCAATCCCAAAGTTGATAGTGTTGTCCATTTTTGAATATTTTAAGGAGTGGTTTCTTTTGCTTTTGCTACTACTACTGCTTTTTGCACAATAGCCTTCATAACTTTGTCATCTTCCAAGTAGCTATAAAAAATGATAGGTTTGATTACTTCAACTATCTCCAAATTATCAGTACTCGTTCCAGCAATACTTGCCTCGCAATCAGTTCTTGTGTCACTATAAGTTTCGCCAATAGGATTATAATAAGACAACCCTATTGTTCCACCAGTTCCTTTGAACAGTTCATTTTCTATTAAGTCTCGCAATTTATTTATGTTTCGATGAATTGAGTGTTCTTCTTTAATCTGCGAAGATTTCTTTTCAATTTCAAATACCTGATTAACTAAATCAAGATATTGTTGAGGAACTTTTACAATTGCTTTTCGGTATTCTTGCATGCGGTTAATTTTTAAAAAAATCTGCTGCGTTAGTTGGCTCTGTTGCCATATTGCCGTTCAAAACAGAATATAAAGTGATTGTCCAGGTTGAATAACCAGTTGAGCTATTGACTATTTCAATATAATCTTTTGGATTATCTGATTTGCTATAATGTTCGTCGCTGTCAAATGCACCAGAAGTGCCACAAAAATTTGTTTTTGTTGGATTCCAGTCATTGCCATAATAAACCTTTAGATAATATGTTCCGGTGGGAACATTGCTCATCTTGTATGTTGAACCTGCTTTTATGTATTCGTTTCTTATTACCTTTTCCGAATATACATTAACTAAACTGACTACTGCATCCGAAGAATTACTGTTATCAAATTTTATCCAAGCTTGTCCTCCATATTTGCCTTTGCTGAAGCATCTGTCAAAAGGCGATGAACCATTTGATAATTGATTGCCTTTATAGTCGCTCTCTTTTTTAGTCGGTGTTAAATAACTATTTGAAGGTTCCGTGTAATCGCTTTTTGGAGTATAATCGTTGGTATTTGCTTGAGGTGTTGTGTAAGACGGGGTAGTATAGGTATTGCTGTAACTGGTAGTTGAATTATTTGAATCAATTATTGAGCTAATTGTTATCCACAAAATGATTGCAATAGGTAATGCCCATTGCCATATTTTTTGCCACTTATGCAATTTTAGTTTTCCATAAAATCTGAAATGCCCCGAAAATAATTCTTTACAGTTATATCTCGCTATTGGCAAAACAGGGATGCCTAAAACCACGAAATATAAAGTGTCACCATATATGGTCGTGCCGATTCCATAAGTTGTTCCTAAATTCGGCGCAGACTTAAGCGGCTCTCCCTGTAACTCTTTTTCCTGTTTTAATTCGTTCAGCTTTTTTAAATCTAACAATAGCTTATTCTTGGATTCGTTACCAAGGTTAATCAAAAGGGCTTTATTAAGCGTTCTTATTGATGTATCAATATCACTGTGCTTATTCCAGATAGAAACTGAAATACTTCTTATAACATTGGCTAATGCTTTCCTGATTTCATCGCCAAAAGGTGGAAGACTGTTTAATTCTTGAATGTTTACTGCATTAACTTCTGCTTCAGCTTGTTTGGGGTTGAGTGTTTTTTCTTCTATCTTATCATTTGTATCTCTGAGTTGAATAAGCAGTTCCGCCCATTTCATGAGAACTGGTGCATTTTTTTCTTCCTCAACTTGCTCATTGTGCTTTTTCTGATATATTGCGAAATTCTTTTGAAAAGTTGGTTTACTAACACTTTCAAGGTTTAATGCCAGAACCTTTTCCAATAATTTCATAGGGATAAAGGCTGAACTAAATTCATTCCATATTGCTATGGAGAGATAATTTAATGAGGTTGCTATTTTATTAATCTGACTTTGAAAATAGGATGGTAATGAGTTAATCAATTCGGTCGGGAAAAGCTGTTCCGCCTGTTCAACAACCTCATTGATATCTTCATCAGTATAGGCTGTTTCCTCTTTTTTTATTTCCTCTGTAGTTTTATCTATTTCATCTATTCGGTGTTGGACTTCATTGCTTAAACTTTTGAAGGCTGTATTGGTGTCTGTCTTATTTATAAGAATTTGTGTACGAAGGATTGAACGAAACAGTCCGGCGTCCTTTTTCTTGAAAGCGTTTGTAATGCTTCGGTCAAACCTTGCAGAAAAGTATGGGCTAATGAAGTTTATAAATTCGGGCAGCTTATAAATCCCCTCCTGTTTGAAATTGCTAAATAGTTCTTCACTCCCTTTAGCAAGGAAGTTATTTAGCGGCTCATTTGTTAATAGGTATGAATAAAATTCTTTCTTTTCGTCATCCTCCAATTCATCAATTGCTCTTTCGCAGATGGATTTGGTGAGTTTAATTCCTTTGTAATGTAAGTGACCATCTTCTGAAAGGTCTATATCGGCAAAAAGTTTTCGCTTTGCCTTTTTAATAGCGATGCTATCAACGCCATTAATGTCAGCATTTTTCAGTTCAAGAATTTCTATCGGGTTGATAAAGGTCATAGGGCTATCTGTATCTTGTTACAATATAAAACTCCCATGTATATCTTGTATTACTTTCGAGCCTTTCGCTTCCATAGTTGGGGATTACTCCCGGAGCAGATGCGATAAAGGAATAGCTAATAGCAGAAAGGGTCAGTGTTTTCTTTTCTTTTGGCTTGAAAGTATAGGAATCTGAATTAAGTTTTAATGTCATTGTTTTGCTGGTATTATTAAAGATTTCTACTTCTGGATTTTCTTGTCCACTTGAACCACTTGGTGTAAATAATCCGCCTTCACTTTGAGGTAACTCTTTTCCAACTGTCACATAATTCTTATGTACATAACCAGACTTATCAGTCGCAATATCAATTACACTGTAAAAATCATCTTCGGTTTCTAATGAAACAATGAAAATTTGTGTTTTAGGTTTCAGGGATGCTATTACTGGATAGTCGGTTCCCGGTCCTTCCCGAAGATTTACCTGTTTAGAAATTGCCCCCAGATATGATTGGCTGTATGATGTCTGACCTGCAAATAGAATTATCAGCAGAAAAAGCAAGAGCTTCAAATTCATTTTCGATTTTGAGGACTGGTTGTAGTGTGTCGGGGCAAAAACAAATGTGCTGCAAATATGTGTTGGGTTGTGAGTTGCTTTGCAGCTCTTTTGTTTTTGCGAAGCGTGGGTTTGTCGAATCTTCATGTCAGGTGGTTTTGGTGGTCGCCTAAGTTACGAACTGTCGCTCATAGCATGCCGTACAACTCGTAAATAAGCGCAATGCCTTGTTCCAAATTTAATTAATTTTCAACAAGAAGTGGAACATGGAAACTATAC
>JBGAPQ010000002.1:0-362634 GCA_044221225.1 Chitinophagaceae bacterium | reverse complement strand
GAATTTCGACCAGATGAAAGCATCTTCTGTAAGTTCAAGGGTGATGGGCAGGGTTGAAAGATTATATTATAAAAATTTGGGGGATTATGTGAAGAAGGGTTCGGCGCTTTATGATTTATATAGCGAGGAACTGAATAATGCTAAACAGGAATACCTGCTGGCTTTGGATAAGAAAAAAGCATTCACCAATGAAACAGTAATTGACTTTGACCAGTTGATACAAAGTGCAAAAAACAAATTGTTGCTTTGGGGATTAACGGATGCGCAGGTGGATGAACTGGCGACAACAAAGAAAGCAACACCTGCAACTACTTTTTATAGCACTGCCGGTGGATATATTACCCAGCTTGACATCAGGGAAGGAAATTATGTAATGGAGGGTGGCACAATCGTAAAGCTGGCTGACCTTTCTTCTTTGTGGGCAGAAGCACAGGTTTACACTTCGCAACTGGCTGAACTAAACAGCAACAGTGTTGCTACTGTTCAGCTTCCTGATTTTGACAACAAAGAAATCAAAGGAAGAATTGAATTTGTGAATCCTGAAATCAATCCTGATACAAGAATCAATCTTATCCGTGTATCTATTCCTAATCCAGGCAATCAGTTAAAGCCTGGTATGCCTGCTTATGTGTTATTAAAAAGTCCGCAGCGGCAATCACTCACATTACCTATAGATGCAGTCATACGAGATGGCAAGGGTGCAACTGTCTGGATACAGACAGGTAGCAACACTTTTAAAAGCGTAATGGTGAAAACCGGTTTGGAAAGCGATGACCGTATCGAAATAAAATCAGGATTAAAAACAGGTGATATAGTTGTATTAACCGGTGCATACCTGTTGCACAGCGAATATGTTTTTAAAAAGGGCGCCGACCCGATGTCGGGGCATAATCATTAAACAGTAATTGAATCATGTCAGAAGCAAAATTTGTATCTGCATTACGTTTCAAATGGCTTACCCCATTATATGATTTTTTTGTGGGAGCCACAATGCCAGAAGTAAGTATAAAGCAATCATTGATAAATATTGCTTATTTAACTGATGGGGCTGCTGTTTTGGATTTTGGGTGTGGTACAGCTACTCTTACTATTATGGCCAAAGAACAT
The DNA here is from genome assembly GCA_044221225.1 of Chitinophagaceae bacterium. Taxonomy (GTDB): domain Bacteria; phylum Bacteroidota; class Bacteroidia; order Chitinophagales; family Chitinophagaceae; genus JJ008. The sequence continues at coordinate 361,527 of JBGAPQ010000002.1, read as the reverse complement.
CGTCCTGCAATTAATATAACCGGGATTGATATTGATAAAACAATATTGAATAAAGCGGAAGAAAAAATTATTCAGAAAGGGCTGGATATAAAACTAACTGACTACAATGGTGAAAGGCTTCCATTTGAAGATAACAGTTTTGACCGTATTATATCCTGCCTTGTGTTTCATCATTTAGAAACTCCGGTGAAGCAAAAGGTTCTTGCAGAAATATTCAGAGTAACTAAAAACAATGGGCAGCTTTTCATTGCGGACTTTGGCAGGTCTGAGTCCTGGTATCAGCGACTCCTTTTTAACATGATTCGTGGTTTGGACGGTTTTAAACCTACCAGCGCCAATGCAAAGGGATTGATACCTTCGTTAATTGCAGGTGCAGGATTTATAAATCCGGTTATTAAGAAAAAATTCAAAACAGTTTTTGGAGAAGTTCAAATATTCAAAGCAATAAAACAATAACATTATATGAAGAAATTTTATGTAACGGCAATTCTATCAGCCATCCTCTTTCTGATGTTTCATTCTGCTTCAGCTCAGAAAACAGAAGCAGTTTGTTATAATCCGAATATCATAAAAGATACGACTAAGAAAAGTATCAAGTCAATGGCTTATTCTATAGTAGGAGTAGATAGTATAAAAATCAACTATCATTCACCCGGAGTTCGCAAAAGAATTATTTGGGGCGGCCTTGTTCCCTATGATGAAGTGTGGGTGACCGGCGCACATGATGCAACTACATTGGAAGTCCCAAAAGCATTTGTTGTAAATGGTAAAGAAATACCGGCAGGTAAGTATGCCTTCTTTACTATCCCCGGTAAAAAAGAGTGGACAGTAATTATCAATAAAAACTGGGAGCAGCATCTTGCGTCGGAGTATGATGAAAAAGATGATATAGTAAGGGTGAAAGTGAAGCCTAAGAAAAATGAGCATACTGAACGATTGCAGTATTTCATTGAATCAGCAACTGACAAAAATGGAAAGATTGCAGTAGCATGGGAAAAATTAAAAGTTGAGATTTTATTTGGCCTAAAATGATATTATAGAATTAAGCAACCGGTTCTATATACCCAAAGAGTATCATGTAATTTAGTTTGTTTCTTAGTGTACAGTTTACGAATCTTAAAACGAAACGATGACTAATCTTACTCAAATCATTCAGCAGTACAAGTGCGACACACAAAGTGTTTACAATACATGGTTTGTTGATAACGACCAGCGGTTAAAGGCTTTTCGGACTATACGCCGAGGTGTGTTGCAGGTTATTGAAGACATTAAGAATAAATCGTTTCCTAATGATTTTAAAAACAGCAGCCTTGAATTTGTATTGAATTGCATTGCAGAACAAAAGCAGATTTTTGTTGGTGTGGCACATCCATTTTACTGGAAGCCGAAATTACGAATACCAGATATTTACGAGAACCAGAATAACAAAACAGCTTTTGGCCAGTTTCTTGAAAATTGTATCAACGCCAAAAGTCAGGAGCAAATAATAAAGGAGATTGTGCACCTTGATAGTTTGAAAATTAAAGGTCTTGGCCCGGCAGTAGCCAGCATCCTGTATTACCTGCATCCTTCTTTATTCCCTCCATTCAATACTGCTATAGTAAATGGCTTTAATGTTTTGTTTAATGATAGGAAGAAGTTGGGTAGTTGGAGCGAATATTTAAAAATCAGAGAAATACTAATTGAGACCAATACAAAACATAAAGCAGACCTTTCAAACGATTTAGGTGCTATTGCCGGACTATGTTTTGAAATTGGAACTCAAAAAATGATGATTGGAAGTGATGAGTATTTAAGTGAAGATGAAAGAATAAAGTTTGAAAAGTCTGTTGAGAAGAGACAAAAGGAAATTCAGGAGGAAAAGCAGGAAGAAAACCTGCATACCGAAATGCAGTATCACCTGCTGAAAATAGGCTCTTCGTTAGGATATGATGTGGTGCCCGCAAGTAACGATAAAAGCAAAAACCATTGTGGTAATAATTTCTCTTTTCTTTCCCTTGCACAATGTCCCGAACTAAACACTGATAAGGATACACAGAATACTATCCGCCTCATTGACGTATTATGGTTTCAAAAAGGCACTAATAATGTTATCGGGGCTTTTGAGGTAGAGAAAAGTACCAGTATTTATTCGGGCATACTCAGGATTACCGATTTGCATTACAGCATAGCCGATGGGGATGAGGTGTTCTACCTGATAATACCCGACAGCAGGGAAAAGGATGTGGTACTGCAATTGTCAAGACCAGCAATAAAAAATTCAGCAATCAATATTAAATACATCTTGTTTTCAGAGCTAAGAAAGAACTGTGATGCCATTTGCAAATTTGGCTCAGACAGTTCAATAATGGAAAAGATTTCAAAAACTGTAAAAGGCAATTAAAAATTGTTTTTTAAAATATTTAATAAAAAATGAAAAACATATTCATAGCAATATGCTTGTTCACCGCAATATCGTTTGCACAAAACAAAGATGCTGGTACTGACAGAGAGGCAATAAAACAATTCATGAATAACAGGGACACCATGCCCAACCTTATTGAAAGCAAAAACATTGATGCAGTAAAAAAAGCATTGAAAAGATATAACAGTGCTATAGAATCCCTGGATGTAACGGGTACGGAAAGGTTCTTTACTGCCGATTCTAAAATTTGCGAATCAGGCAATAATGAAGGAAGTTATGCTCATTACCAGGAACATCATCTTGCACCTGAATTAAGGGAGTTTAAATCTTTTAGTTTCAGCGATTATCAGGTGGATGTACTGATTGATGGAAATTATGCTTTTACTACTGAATCTTACAATTATAGCATTGTTATTGCTAAAGACAATTCTGAAGTAAAGCGCAAAGGACTTACCACATCGGTCTTAAAGAAGGTGAAAGGCCAATGGCTGATTATGATTAGTCACAATTCTTCACGAAAACCGGTATAAAATCATTGTCATGGAAAATCAGTATTATACTCAAAAATATACCTGTCCGATGCATCCTGAAATTATTCAGGACAAACCGGGCAATTGTCCTAAATGCGGAATGAAGCTCGTTCCGGTTAATGCGAAGGCGGGTGAAGAACATCCGCAGCACCAGCACAAAGAAGAAGAAACAGAAAAGCATTCTGGACATGAGCAACACACTGCCCCTGGTGTAACCATTATAAAGGCAACAGGATTTCAAAAATATACCTGCCCAATGCATCCGCAAATTGTTCAGGATGCGCCGGGCAAATGCCCCTTGTGTGGTATGACTTTAGTCCCCCTTTCCAAACCAAAAGATGGAGCAACACATTCTTCCCATTCATCAGGCATAGCCGATTTTAAAAAACGATTTTATGTTGTTTTGATTCTAACCATTCCCATCATGCTGCTATCAGAAATGATTCAGCATTGGTTAAATATTCATATCAGCTTCCCCGGTTCAAAATATGTATTGCTTATTTTATCTTCTGTTGTATTTTTTTATGGCGGCTGGCCTTTTCTAAAAGGATTGGTTGGAGAAATGCGGGCAAAAAATCCCGGCATGATGACATTGGTTGCCTTTGCCATATCAGTAGCATATATCTACAGTGTGGCAACTGTGTTTGGCTTAAAAGGCATGGATTTCTTTTGGGAGTTAGCAACACTTATTCTTATAATGTTATTAGGACATTGGATAGAAATGAAATCAGTTGCCGGTGCATCAAGAGAGTTAGAGTTATTGGTGCAGCTTATGCCTGATAATGCACATTTGGTGAATGAAGATAAAGTAACAGATGTAAAAACAGAATCGCTCAAAGAAGGTGATATGATTCTGATAAAACCCGGTGAGAAAATTGCGGCAGATGGTATAATTGCGGAGGGAGAAAGTTATTTGAATGAAAGTATGCTTACAGGTGAATCAAAACCTGTTGAAAAAACAAAAGGGGATAAAGTTATTGCTGGTTCTATCAATGGTAACGGGGCCATAAAAGTTTCTGTATCACATGGAGCAAAAGACTCTTACTTATCGCAGGTTATAAAACTGGTACAGGATGCACAAAAATCAAAATCCAAAACTCAATTGATTGCAGATACTGCGGCAAGATGGCTTACACTTATTGCCATTGTAGCAGGTATCACTACATTCCTTGTATGGTATTTATCCGGAAAAGATTTGGCGTTTTCCATTGAGAGAATGGTAACGGTAATTGTTATTTGCTGCCCCCATGCTTTAGGATTGGCAGTTCCATTGGTTGTGGCAAAATCGACAGCACTATCAGCAAAACATGGTTTACTGATAAAGAACAGAACTGCCTTTGAAAATGCAAGAAAGATAACTACGCTGGTGTTTGATAAAACAGGAACCCTAACAGTTGGAAAATTTCAGGTGGTACGTTATGTAACGCATAATGATAAATATACCCAGGAACAGGTACTCCAATACGCAGCGGCACTCGAACAGAATTCGGAACATCCCATTGCAACTGGCATAACAGCCAAAGCAAAAGAGCTGAATCTTGTACTTCCTGCCGTTATAGGTTTTGAAGCTATCACGGGAAAAGGTATAACTGGAATAATTGACAGAAAAGATGTAATGGTGGTTAGCCCCGGCTATTTGAAAGAAAAGTTTTCATTTCTTACAAAGGAAGATATGGTTAAGGCGGAAGAGACTCTTGTATTTGTATTAATTGATGATGATATTGCTGGCTCCATTGCATTGGCTGATGAGATAAGACCTGAATCTTTTGAGGCAATAAAAACACTGCGTCAGAATAATATTAAATCAATTTTATTGACTGGTGATAATGCAACAGTGGCTAAAGGGGTAAGCGACCGTTTAGGCATGGATAGTTTTTTTGCGGAAGTATTACCACATCAGAAATTAGAAAAAATAAAAGAACTGCAGGACAAAGGTGAATATGTTGCCATGACAGGTGATGGAGTAAACGACGCTCCTGCTTTAGCACAGGCCAATGTAGGCATAGCAGTTGGTTCAGGTTCTGATATTGCCGCCGAAACAGCCGGGATTGTACTGGTTAACAGCAATCCCAAAGATGTTGTTTCATTGATTCAGTTTGGTAAGGCCACTTACAGAAAGATGATTCAGAATTTAGTGTGGGCTACAGGTTATAATGTAGTGGCTTTACCATTGGCGGCTGGTGTGCTATACAAAATGGGAATATTGTTAAGCCCTGCTGCCGGTGCCGTTTTAATGAGTGTAAGTACCGTTGTGGTAGCTATTAATGCAAGTATGCTGAAAGTAAAATAGCGTTAGCGAAAAAAAAGAATGGAAATTATTCAGAAGGTTATTCATTATTTTCTTCACTTTGTTTTTCCATTAGGAATAGCTTTTATCTTTTTCAGAGAAAGATGGAAACAAACTTACCTGATATTATTGTTAACAATGTTGATAGATGCCGACCATTTATTGTCAACTCCGTTTTTTCATCCTTGCCGTTGCAGTATTGGCTTTCATCCGTTGCACAGTTATATCGCAATAATGATATATGCTTTGCTGCTTTTATTTCCAAAGTTCCGTATCATATCAATCGGATTATTAATGCACATGGCTACAGACTATGTTGATTGTATTTTTATTACTCATAATTGTACCTAATATTATTGTTTATGGCAAAAAGCAAACACTATTACATCCGAAAAACCCACCGCTGGCTGGGTGTTATTTTAGGCATCCAGTTTTTATTATGGACAATTGGCGGTCTTTATTTCAGTTGGAGTAATATGGATGAAGTACATGGAGACTTCCAAAAGAAAAATGCGCCACTCTTATCATCTGATATTTCATTAGTAAGCCCAACAATGGTGCTGGATACTATCAGGAAAGTTCATCAGATTGATTCAATTGTATCCATTCAATTGATTGAAATATTGGGTAAACCTTTTTACCAGGTTCGTTGTATCAGTGCAATTCACAACGAGGCAAATCATCAGCATGACATCCAATCCATGAATCACCTGGCAGATGCAGTAACTGGGCAACTTCGTGGCCCACTTACAAATGAAGAAGCAGTTGATGTAGCCAAAATGAGATTTAACGGTGAACCAAAAGTAAAATCAGTTGAATACTTAACGGGTACAAATGGTCATCATGAATATAGGGAAAGCCCTTTGCCTGCCTATGCCATTACATTTGAGCATCCTTCAAAAACGACCGTTTACGTTGCCAGTGAATTAGGAACTATTCAAAAATTCAGGAACAACAAATGGAGAATATTTGATTTCTTGTGGATGATGCACACGATGGATTATGAAGACAGGGACAATTTTGGGAATAATCTGCTTAGATTCTTTTCAATTTTTGGATTGGTTACAGTGTTAAGTGGATTTGCATTATTCTTTGTGAGTACCAAACGCAAGAAGAAAAAAACTACACATTTCCCAACTCTGAATTAGTATCAATATCCGGGCTTTTGTTGTAAACTTTTATTGCAATTTAAAAAATGAAGAAGGATATTAAGAAACAAAGTGCTAAGAATAAAAGTTCAATTTCAAAGGTTCTGAAATATGTGCTTTGGATTATTCTTGCTCTTCTTGTACTTGCAATCTTTGCTCTTGTCATGCTTCTACAGAACATACATATTGAAAAACAATAAAGGTTGGCTTTATCCGAACCGAAGGGATTTTCTGTTTTTTGAGAAATAGTCGGCAACTGGGGTGGTTAAGCATGGTTTAATTGGCTGATTTGCAACTGTATTGCTAAATTTTACATGCCTAAGTGTGTAATTTGCAACAAAACATCCTATTTTTGCAACCAATGAAATTATTCTTCTCAATAGTATCCCTGGTAATGCTCTACATTTCCTGCCTGCCTTGCGGCGACAGAAACGAATGTAATGTCAGGGCAGAAGCAAAAATTTCAGCAGCTAATGACAACCACCAGCAGCATAAACATAATACAGAAGCCTGTTCTCCTTTCTGTTCATGTTCCTGTTGTGCGGCCTCAGCCTTTTACTCTCCTCTTTCTAAGGCTCAGATAAGTAAAGTAGAATTTCAATCAGAGAAATATCCCCTCTACAATGTAGCGTTCAGTACTGAAGCTCAAAATAGCATCTGGCAACCTCCCAAACTTTCTTAATCTCACTCCTTTATTGAATTTGCTGTAAGTCATTTATTGGCTTATTCAGCTATTGTATCATTCATTTCCCATTGCTGGCAATGGCCACAGCCAAAAAAATTGCAAAAGGCAAGAAAAGAAAAACGCCTTTAGTAATAAGAATAATCAGAATCATTCTTATTGGAATTGCCTGTGCCATACTTATTGCAGCAATGGTGGAGAGAACCATTCATTTCTTCAGGTATCATATATAACCAAACAGAATTAAGACATGCTCAATAAAATCATTCAATTCTCCATAAAAAATAAATTGGTCATTGGCCTGTTCACACTTGCATTAATAATATGGGGTGTTTATTCGGCAAAAAAATTGCCGATTGATGCCGTACCCGATATTACCAATAACCAGGTACAGGTAATTACACTTAGTCCATCATTAGCGGCACAGGAAGTGGAACAGTTAATTTCTTTTCCAGTAGAACAAACAATGGCCACCATTCCGGAAGTGCAGGAAATTCGTTCTATATCAAGATTTGGATTATCTGTAGTTACTGTTGTATTTCATGATGATGCAAATATCTATTGGGCCCGTCAGCAAGTAGGCGAACGGCTGATAGAAGCCCGTAACCAAATACCAAATAATATCGGCAACCCTGAGATGGCTCCTATCTCTACGGGATTAGGTGAGATTTATCAATATGTTTTACATGCAAAAAAAGGATATGAAGATAAATACGATGCCATGTCGCTTCGGACGATACAGGATTGGATTGTCCGTCGCCAGTTGCTTGGTACACCCGGCATTGCTGATGTAAGCAGCTTCGGCGGTCTTTTAAAGCAATATGAAATTGCATTGAATACAGATAAACTTCGCAGCTATAATCTATCCATAGCAGATGTATTTAATGCCCTTGAAAAAAACAATCAGAATACTGGTGGTGCATATATAGATAAGAAACCCAACGCTTATTTTATCCGCAGCGAAGGCTTTATTAAAACAATCACTGACATTGAAAAAATTGTAGTTACAAGAACTTCCGGTGGTGCACCCGTACTGGTAAGAGATATTGCAACGGTACAGTTGGGTCATGCCACGCAATACGGGGCATTAACCCGTAATGCAGAAGGCGAAGTAGTTGGTGGCATTGTTTTAATGCTCAAAGGAGCAAATTCCAGCATTGTAATTAACAGTGTAAAAGATAAAATAATCCAAATTCAGAAAAGCTTGCCTGAAGGTGTAGTTATTGAACCCTTTCTTGACAGAAGTGCTTTAGTTAGCAGGGCGATTGGAACTGTAAAAACGAACCTTATTGAAGGTGCCTTGATTGTAATCTTTGTATTGGTGGTTTTCCTTGGTAATATCCGTTCCGGGTTAATAGTGGCTTCCGTAATTCCGCTGGCCATGCTTTTTGCTATTTCGTTGATGAACTTGTTTGGTGTGTCGGGAAATCTTATGAGTTTAGGTGCTATTGACTTTGGGTTAATTGTAGATGGTGCTGTGATTATTGTGGAAGCCACCATGCATCAGTTGGGCCATCGAAAGCCCGGAAGAATGACACAAGAGCAATTGGATGATGAAGTATATAAATCAGCAGGTAAAATGATGAACTCTGCTGCATTCGGGCAAATTATTATCTTAATTGTGTACCTGCCAATTCTTGCATTGGTTGGCATTGAAGGAAAAATGTTTGGCCCGATGGCACAAACAGTTTCATTCGCCATACTTGGTGCATTCCTGCTTTCACTTACTTATGTGCCCATGATGAGTGCACTTGTTCTAAGTAAAAAAATAAGCCACAAGGAAAACCTTTCAGATAAAATGATGAAGTTTTTCCAACGGCTTTATACGCCATTAATACGTGGCGCATTAAAGATGAAATTATTGGTGGTGAGCATTGCTGTGGCAGTATTTGTAATCAGCCTGCTAATTTTTAAAACCTTAGGCGGTGAATTTATTCCCACATTGGAAGAAGGAGATTTTGCCGTGGAAACAAGACTATTAACAGGCAGTTCGTTAAGCCAGACAATTGAAAAGATAACGCAGGCTTCTGATTTACTGATGAAAAAATTCCCTGAAGTAAAAGAAGTGATTGGAAAGATTGGTGCCTCTGAAATACCTACCGACCCTATGCCCATAGAAGCCTGTGACATTACCATTCTTTTAAAAGATAAAAAGGAATGGACCAGTGCACATAACCGGGAAGAACTGGCAGAACTGATGCAAAAGGAACTGGAAAAAATTCCCGGTGTTTCCTATGGGTTATCGCAACCTATACAGCTCCGTTTTAATGAACTGATTTCTGGTGTTCGCCAGGATGTGGGGATTAAAATATTTGGAGAAGACCTTGATGTGCTGGCAGACCTGGCAAAAAAGATTGGTGTGATTGTACCTACGGTAAAAGGTGCAGAAGATTTATATGTAGAACAGGTGACAGGTCTCCCGCAGATCGTCGTTAAACTAAACCGGGATAAGATTGCACAGTTTGGTTTGAATGTAGAAGATGTGAACCGGACAATCAGCGCTGCTTTTGCAGGAGAAGCTGCCGGTATTGTGTATGAGGGTGAGAAACGGTTTGATATGGTGGTGAGGCTAGAAAAGACAGGCCGCCAGAGTATTGATGATGTGAAAGGATTATTTGTGGCGGCCCCTGATGGTAACCAGATTCCATTGGAACAGGTAGCCGATGTCAATTTGCAGTTAGGTCCAAACCAGATTCAACGGGAAGATGCCAAAAGAAGAATCATTGTAGGCTTTAATACAAGAGGCAGGGACATCTCATCGGTTGTAAAAGAAATGCAGGAAAAAATTGAGAAGCAGGTAAAAATGCCCCCCGGTTATTTTATCACTTATGGCGGGCAATTTAAAAACCTCGAGGAAGCAAACAAAAGGTTGTCTGTTGCTGTTCCTGTTGCATTAGCATTAATTCTCCTGCTTCTTTTCTTTACGTTTGGTTCTATCAAATATTCATTACTCATTTTTACAGCTATACCCATGAGTGCAATAGGCGGTGTATTTGCCTTATGGTTCCGGGGCATGCCATTCAGCATTTCAGCCGGTGTTGGTTTTATTGCGCTGTTTGGGGTGGCGGTATTAAATGGCATCGTCCTTATCAGCGAGTTCAATCGTTTAAAAAAAGAAGGCATGACAGATATAAATGATATTGTTTTAAAAGGAACGTCGGTCAGGTTGAGGCCTGTGTTAATGACTGCAATGGTTGCATCATTAGGTTTTTTACCGATGGCATTATCCAAAGGTTCGGGAGCGGAAGTTCAAAAACCTTTAGCGACTGTTGTAATAGGCGGATTGATTACTGCCACATTTCTTACGTTGGTAGTTTTGCCGGTGTTATACACTTGGTTTGAAAAGATAAAACCGAAAGCTAAAAAATCATCCCCTGCTAAAGGCTTGGCCTCATTGCTCATCCTGTTTTTAGCTTCGTCATTTGCTGCAAATGCTCAGCAATCAAAGACCGTCATAAATCTTAATGATGCAGTTGCATCGGCAATGAAGAATAATCCCTTGGTAAAAGTAGGAACGCTGGATATAAGTTACCAGCAGCAGTTGAAAAAAACAGTAAAGGATTATGGTAAAACAAATGTCGGTCTCACCTTTGGTCAGTACAACAGTCGTATTGCTTATGATAATAATTTCAATATTAATCAAGGCATACCCAACCCTGCTTACTTCAAAAGTCTCATAAGGCTATCCGAATCTAATATTAAAAGCAGTGAGTTGCAACTGAAAATTTATCAAACTGAACTGGCGGCAAATACTAAAACATCCTACTACCAGTTAAGTTTTTGGATAGAGGAAATAAGATTATTAAAAGAGTTGCTCGCTATTTACGAAAATGTATTGAAGGCATCTGCGTTGCGATACAAAACGGGTGAAACAAATGCATTGGAAAATTATAATGCTCAAAGCAAAGTGAATGAGATAAAAGCGCAATTGAGAAATGCAGAAGAAGATTACCGTATTGAATTAAACCGGCTGAAAGTGTTTACTGCAGATTCTTCTGTTACGGGTATTACCGACACTTCACTTGTTGAAAAACAGATACAGGTAAATTTTGATACTGCTGCAATTGCTTCTAACCCTACACTTGCATTTATTAAACAGCAGATTGATATTGCTAACAGAGAAAAAGCTGTTGAGCAGTCAAGATTAAAACCTGATTTCTCGGCAGGCTATTTCAACCAGTCTTTAGTAGGTTATCAAACTGTGAATGGAGCTGATAAATATTATGGAGTTGGCCGCCGTTTCCAGGGTGTTAATCTGGGTATCAGTATTCCCATATTTGCCAGGGCACAAAAAGAAAAAGTAAAAGCGGCAGAAGTAAACCGGGTGCGCCGTGAAGCGGAACTGACAAATTATCAATACAACCTGCAGGCAGAATTAACAAGGCTGTTTGGCGAATTGCAAAAACAAAGAGTTCAAATCAACTACTACCGTAATACAGCGTTACCGCAGGCGAATCTCATTATTACCCAGGCGCAAAAAGCTTTTACTGCCGGAGAAATCGGTTATTATGAACTGACGCAATCACTCAACAATGCTGTTGTTGTAAAACAGGAATACACTAAACTTTTAAACCAATACAATCAAACCGTCATTGCTATCGAATTTATCGGCGGCATCAATTAATCAGAACGGGCTAAAATAAAATTAATATGAAACAGAAATTTTTAAGTTCACTTGTTATACTCACTGCGGCCATTATATGGCTTTCATCCTGCTCTTCCAAAGGAAGTGCTGAAACTGCCCAGGCTGAAGAAACTAAAACCGAAGAGGCGGACATGGTGGATTTGTCGGAAGACCAGTTCAAAACCGTCAATATTCAGTATGGCACTATAGAAGATAAAAATCTCAGCAGCGTTATCAGGGCATCGGGAGTACTGGATGTCCCTCCACAGCAGCTATTAACAGTTTCTTCACCCTATGGAGGTACATTAAAAAGTACCGACTTGTTGCAAGGTAAACCGGTAGTAAAAGGCGAAGTAATAGCAGTACTCGAAAACCCAGAATTTATCCAGCTTCAGCAGGATTATCTGGATTATAAGAGCCAGTTGGTATATCTGAAAGAAGAATTAGAACGGCAACAGGAACTGGCAAAAGAAAATGTAAATGCAAAAAAAACATTGCAAAAAGCCAGCAGTGAGTACAATAGTATGACGGCAAGGGTGCAGGGTTTAAAGTCAAAACTGCAACTCATCAACATTAATCCTGAGAAAATTAATCCGGGAAACATCTCCGGCAAGGCAAATATTTATGCCCCTATATCCGGTTATGTTACTAAGGTATTGGTGAACATAGGAAAGTTTGTAAACGCTAACCAGGAGCTATTTGAAATTGTAGATACCCGCCATCTTCATGCAGAACTTATCATTTTTGAAAAAGATGTTCCGAAATTAAAAATCGGTCAGAAAATACGTTTTGTATTGAATAATGAAACAAAGGAACGTTTTGCAGAAGTGCATTTAATTGGCCGTGAAATCAGTGCCGAAAGAACAGTTCGGGTGCATGGACATCTGTTGCAGGAAGATAAAAATCTGTTGCCGGGCATGTATTTGAAAGCAATAGTGGAAACTGGTGTTGCAGCCACCACTGCATTGCCTGATAAGGCAATAGTACAATCAGCAGGCAAGTCATACATTTTTATTGCGGCAGATGAAACAAAAGAAGAAACCAAACCTGCTGATGGGAAAAAGGATGAGGCTACTGAAAAGCATATTCCTTTTAAAAGAATTGAAGTAACAACAGGTGTTTCGGAAAATGGTTATACCGAAGTGATTTTACCGGAAGGCTTTGACAGGAACAGCAAAGTGGTGATTAATGGAGCTTATGATTTATTGTCGAAGATGAATAATGTGGAAGAGGAAGAGTAAATAAAAATTTTGAAGTAATGACATCTTGTTCGCTTTCACTTTTGAGAGGTTGAGAATACAGATGATAAAATTCAATAGCATTTTTTTAAACCTTAAAATATAAAACTATGCAAAAGAAAAAAAGCCTAATCTTCTTGGTAACTACAGCAATTATTATGGTTTCTTGTACAAAACAAAATCTGAAAACTAAAGAAGTGGAGGTCTCACAGGTTTCTACAAGTTCATATTTAGTGGGGAAAGGAACCGATTGTATTGTTCCGAATAATTCAGATAATATATGGGATTCTGTTGGAATTTACCACAATCAGGCATTAGAATATGTAATACAGGAAGCAGTAGGTCAGCCAAAAACAATAACAAATTATGTGGGATATTCTAATCAATTTATTAAAAATACTTTCGGTGGACGAGTGTCAGATATCTCTTCCAAATTATTTTCAGTATCATCTGTAGAAATCTTATTATCTGACACCTCTACATATTTTAATAATACAATAGATAGTAGCCGATATTCAAGAAACGTAAAAACTTACTTGAAAAATTTAATCTCTATAATGAAAGATACCACAGATGACAATTCTTTCAATTATTGTTATATAAAATCAAAAATAGTTGAATTGGAGAATAATGTTCCTAATGATTCAAATCTATCTCAAAGCGAAAAAGATGAAATACTAAGAGTTACATCTGTTGGTCGGTTCTCTCTTTTTTATTGGAATAATACTTTCCAAAGTAAGCTAAATGGCGGGGAAAGTATTTCTTCCAAAAAAAGAAAATGGTGGCAGTGGCTTATTATTGGAATTTCTGACGTAGCAGGTGGAATAGCTGGGGGGATAACTACAGGCCCGACCGTTGTTGGCACAGTCGCAGGTGTTGTTGCAGGAGCAGCAGGAGCAAGTTCAGGAGCTGCTACACTTGTGGATGACTAATCAAATTTTAAGTAATAGGTTGCCTTATTATAAGGCGACCTATTAAAATATTAGGTATATGAAAGCAATTTATAAAAAGAAAATAGAATTATCATATTATGGGTTACTGCGTTTACTACTCATAGTGTTCATTTTATTATTTACTATTTCGGATTCATATTCTCAAAGAAGTAACTCATATTCCTTTTTTCAATTGTTAAATTCTGGTAAAAAGAAAAAAGATGCTAAAAGATTTGAAATTGTGGGGTCAGGAAACTTTATTTATAAAGATACAATATTTCAGGGGCAGCTATCAATCACTGAAAAATCTGTTCAACTCAACAACGAAAAGGGAACTTTCGAATACGCTTATTCTGATACTTTCCTGAGTCGCATTACAATTGGAAATATTCATCAATCAATAACACTTGTCAGATTGAAATATTTTGACAATATGCTATGGCGTTTAATCAAAGACACTTTGGGCATAAAGATTTATGATAAGAATATTTCGTATGCGATTAGCGGTAATAATATCGATTATAATTCATTAATATTTCAGGACAGTGCTCAAACTTACGAAGCTGTTACTTTTTGGGTGACGAGTACTAAACGAAGTATTGTGAAAATAATAAATCATTTGTTAGGGCTTGAGTTAATTCCAAGAGAATTTAAGGGGAAAGAGGATTTGATGAACCGGCTTATAAATAATGACAGAAATGTTTATTCAAAACTTTAACAGATTAAAGAGAAATACATGGGTCGGAGCCCTGCTTTGTTTGTCCCGTTTTAAAAATGGAAAACCTTGAGCGGCAGGGTTTCCGTACCCACCCAAATAAAAAAACATTTTAACATGCAAAAGATATTATTCCTAATCACTATCATAGTTATAACTGTTGGTAGTAGTTGTACCAATGCTGGCGAAGAAAAAAGAAAAGAGATACAATCAGAAAAACATGATTCCACTCACAAAGAACGAAAAGAAACAGATACCCTGGGTATGAAGATGGGCGGCAATGAATTGGATTCAAAGAAAAAATAAATCATCATTTAAAACTTAAAATTATGAAACAGTTATTTGCAGTTCTTGTGATGCTGTTGTCAGCATCAATGCTGTTTGCTCAGGATGTAATCACCCTGCGCAACGGCGAAACTATCAATGGTAAAGTAGCCGAAGTGGGCACAACAGAAATCCGGTATTACAAAGCTGATAATGCTGAAGGACCTGTTTATGTGGCCAACAAATCGGATGTGGTGCAGATAGTTTATGCCAATGGTGCTAAAGATGTTTTTACCACACAGTCATCTGCCAACCAAAATGTGGCAAATCAAAATTATTACAGGCGGTATCGAAGGGGATACAACAGGCCATTTCTGTATCCTATCATTACGCCGCATATTGACTTAGGGCGGCACATTAATGTAGGGCATCACAGTTATGGCGGACACCATGGTGGAGGTCATCATGGAGGCCATCACTAATATTTATCATCTCTAAAATTTTAAATCAGGAAATCATGAAATGGATTGGAAGAAGAGAAAGCTCCAATGTAGATGACCGCCGGGGGCTATCTGGTGGAAAAATTGCCGCAGGCGGTGGTGTGGCCGGCATTGTTATTTACCTGCTTTATACTTTACTAAGCGGTAATAATATTGACCCGTCACAAATTCAACAGCAACTTTCTGAACAAACAAACCAGTCGTCGCAATTAACTCCTGAAGAGCAAAAGGCCGATGACGAAAGGGCTGCCTTTGTAAAAGTAGTATTGGCAGAAACAGAAGATGTATGGAATAAAATTTTTACCGAAAAAGGGCAACAGTATTCAGAACCAACACTGGTATTGTTTCGTGGTGTGGTAGAATCTGCCTGTGGTAATGCAAGTTCTGCATCAGGGCCGTTCTACTGCCCCGGTGATAATAAACTGTACATAGATCTTTCTTTTTACCAGGACTTGCAATACAAATTGAATGCACCCGGCGATTTCCCGATGGCCTATGTAGTAGCACATGAAGTGGGGCACCATATTCAAAACCTGATGGGTACGGCAGATAAAGTGAACCGGCTGCGCCAGCAGCTAAGCGAAACTGAATTCAACAAGTATTCGGTGATGATGGAACTGCAGGCAGATTTTTATGCCGGTATATGGGCGCATCACACACAGAAGATGAAAAATATTCTGGATGCAGATGATATTGATGAAGCATTGAATGCAGCCAGTGCTATTGGAGATGACAGGTTGCAGAAGCAGTCAACGGGGCAGGTAATGCCCGATGCTTTTACGCATGGCACTTCTGCGCAAAGGATGTACTGGTTTAAAAAGGGCTATCAAACAGGCGATATCAAGCAAGGGGATACATTTAACGCAAAGGACTTATAACTCTTTGTAAAATTAAAAAGGTATAAGGCATGTTACAAATACTTGATATCACTCAAAAGAATATCATTGCTACAAGAGCCAATGATATATTAGGCATAAATGATTACGAAAAAATTCATCCTCTGATTCACAATATTATCCGGACAGGTAAAAAGGTTCGTTGGTATTTTGAAATGGAGGGCAATACATCGGAAAGCTCTGGTGGTTTTTGGGAGAATGGTTTTCTCGAAATAAAAGATAGCAAAGCGGATTTCACACATGCCGATGATATAGATAAAATTGCCATCGTAGGAGAACAAAAGTATCTGACACTGATGTATTCCATTATGAAGCCCTTTACAAAAGCGAGGATAGTGTATTTCGGTATGACAGAAAAGGGAAAAGCTCTTCAATGGATAATGACGGAGGAAGAGAGCTTAGAAACATTAAAATGAGTTTGAACTTTAGCATAGAATTTTAATGATGGATATAAATATTGAATTAATTATTGTTGCCAAGCTTATTGTCTCATTCCTGCTTGGAGCTTTTATAGGGCTTGACAGGGAAAAGCATGGCCGGGATGCCGGCATAAGAACCTATGCTGCCGTTTCTATTGGTGCTACTTTATTTACTGCTGTTGCAGCTCATCTTGTAAGCGATGTTGCTGCTGCGTCAAGAGTGATAGCTAATATTGTTACAGGTGTGGGTTTTCTTGGGGCTGGCATTATCTATCGCAACAGCAGTGCCGGAACATCGCATGGGTTAACAACAGCAGCCACTGTTTGGTGTACCGCAGCAGTTGGTGTGGCAGTAGGGCTCAACATGTTCATTATTGCAATTGTAGGGGCAATAGCTTTGTATTTCCTGCTTTCGTTGCATCACCAGCATTGGTATGTAAAATGGAAAAAGAAAATGATAAATAAACACAACGAAAAAGATAACACTGATTAATTTTTTAAAGCAAAATTGTATAATAACAGTATCGGAAAATGTACAGCATTATAACAGGCACTATATTATTAGGCATTACTCATGCACTTATTCCAAACCACTGGTTGCCATTGGTGGCTATTGCCAGGTCGGAGAAATGGGAAAAGTATGAATTGATGCTGGTAGCATCTATCACAGCATCTGCACATGTGCTGGGCACTGTTATTCTTGGTTTTGCATTGGGAATGGTTGGTTCAAAACTGGCACATCAATATGAAGGATATGTGCATGTAATTGCACCGGTGCTATTGATAATATTCGGATTAATCTATTTTACTATAAACCTGCCGCACCATCATCATGCTGCCAATAAGGATGTACAGCAATATAAAAAATCGAAAACCAAGTGGGTGTTGATTTTTGCAGCTACCATGTTTTTATCTCCCTGCCTGGAAGTGGAAAGCCTTTTTCTGGCAGCAGGCGCCTACGGGTGGGATGATATTTTGCTGCTGGCTTTGGTGTATGCAGTAATCAGCATTACTGGAATCATTAGTCTTGTAATGCTTGCATTTAAAGGAGTGCAGATGATGAACTCACAATTTATTGAGCACAACGAAAAACGAATTACCGGAATGGTATTAATTATAGTAGGCATCATTACTTTTTTTTACATTAAATAAGTTTTTATGGCATATAAACATGATGAAACAAAAATTGCAGAGCAGGAAGCCTGCTGCGACCTGGATGGAAAATTGAATGAAGCAAAAGTGGTATCGCTTCACGGTAAAGATGATGGCCACAACCACGGTGACGAAGAAGGCAGTGGCATTAAGCCTTGGCTACCTGCTATCGCAAGTTTTATTTTTCTGATAGGCGGTATTACATTGGACAACTGGATTAAGCCAACACCTGCGTGGTTTACAGGCTGGGTTCGTTTTATTTGGTATGTGGTAGCATACATTCCGGTAGGATTGCCAGTAGTAATTAAAGGAATAAAAACTGCTGTAAAGGGTGATGTATTTACAGAATTCTTTTTGATGAGTGTCGCCACCATCGGGGCTTTTTACATTGGCGAATATCCCGAAGGTGTTGCGGTAATGCTTTTCTACGCAGTGGGAGAATTATTCCAGGATGCTGCTGTAAACCGAGCTAAGAGAAGCATTAAAGCATTGCTGGATGTAAGACCGGACAGCGCCGATGTGTTAAGAAATGGCACTTACGTTAATCTCCCGCCAGAAAGTGTAAAAGTTGGCGAAACCATTCAGATAAAAGTTGGTGAACGAGTTCCACTGGATGGAGAAATGTTGAGCGAAGGAAGTTCCTTTAATACTTCTGCATTAACCGGTGAAAGTAAACCGTCCACTTTTACCAAAGGCGAAACAGTACTGGCCGGAATGATTAACCAGGAAAAAGTAGTGGAGTTAAAAGTGACAAAGCTTTTTAATGATTCTTCGCTTGCAAGAATATTAACACTTGTACAAGATGCAACAACAAGAAAAGCAAAAACAGAGCAATTCATCCGCAAGTTTGCAAGAATATACACTCCTATTGTTGTGTTTCTTGCTATTGGCATAACAGTAATACCCTATTTTATTGTTGATAATTATGTTTTCAATACATGGCTCTACCGGGCTTTAATTTTTCTTGTTATCAGTTGCCCCTGTGCATTGGTGATTTCTATTCCATTAGGTTATTTTGGAGGTATTGGCGCCGCATCCCGGGCTGGTATTTTATTCAAAGGCTCCAACTACCTGGATTTAATGACCAAAATAAACCAGGTGGTAATGGATAAAACAGGAACACTTACCAAAGCTGTTTTTAAAGTGCAGGAAGTGGAGAGTTATGACATCCCCCAGGATGAATGGTTACCGCTTGCTGCTGCACTGGAAGCGAAATCAACCCATCCTGTTGCAAAAGCTGTTGTTGAATATGCAGGAAATAGTATTGGTCGTATTCAGGTAGATGCATTGGAAGAAATAAGTGGCCACGGGTTAAAAGGAGAAGTGAATGGAAAGGAAATGCTGGCAGGTAATGTGAAGTTGATGGATATGATGAAAGTGCCGGTAAATGATGGATTAAGAACAATAGTGGATACAATTGTAATTGTGGCAATTGACAGAAAGCTGGCAGGCTACCTGACTATTGCAGACGAAATAAAAGAGGATAGTAAACAAGCAGTAGATGCGTTGCACAAACTGAATGTAAAAACAACCATGCTTAGCGGAGATAAACAAGCCGTTGTAGATAAAGTTGCAAAGTATTTGGGCATTGACAAAGCCTATGGCGACCTCCTACCAGAACATAAGGTACAAAAAGTAGAAGCCCTTAAAAAGGATAAGATAAATGTAGTGGCTTTTGTAGGCGATGGTATTAATGACGCACCTGTACTTGCCTTAAGTGATGTAGGGATTGCAATGGGCGGCCTGGGCAGCGATGCAGCAATTGAAACAGCCGATGTTATCATTCAAACTGACCATCCTTCAAAAATAGCTACTGCTATACAAATTGGTAAAACAACAACTAAAATTGTCTGGCAGAATATAGCATTGGCCTTTGCTGTTAAAGTGATTGTATTGATTCTTGGTGCCGGTGGGCTTGCAACAATGTGGGAAGCTGTATTTGCGGATGTGGGAGTAGCTATGCTGGCAATATTAAATGCGGTAAGAATACAAAGAATGAAGTTTTAAAAGAGAATAGTATAAGGGTTATATTATTTAAGTATTTGCTTAAATAATTATTTTCCTATCTTTGACGCATGGATAATAATACTTGTATCCGGTTGTTTGCAGACCAAGAGCAAATAAAGAATTGCAAAAGCAAGCTGAAAACTGCACATAAACCCTTTGCAAGCCTGTCTACTATATTGGCCTTGGCAGGTAACGAAGTAAGGTTGAAGATTATCTATTTACTGGAAGAAGAAAAAGAATTGTGTCCCTGCGACCTTTCTGATATTTTAGGCATGAGTATTCCCGTCGTATCGCAGCATTTACGGAAATTAAAAGATGGACATATTGTTGAAACCAGGAAAGACAGGCAAACAATTTATTATTCCCTTACACAGGAAAATTTGAAGATATTGAAGCCTTTCTTCAAACATATTAATGTACAAACTCAAAAACTGGAAACAGTATGATAAGTATAAAATCTTCAGGCACATTTACCGGCGCAGGTGTTCTTACTGCTATTGCAGCTTCGCTTTGTTGTATAACCCCTGTTATTGCATTGCTTGCCGGTAGCAGCAGCATTGCCGCTAACTTTTCATGGATAGAACCGGCAAGACCTTATTTGATAGGATTGTCTGTTGCCGTATTAGCCTTTGCATGGTATTTGAAACTAAAACCAGCTAAAACAAATGACATGGATTGTAATTGCGAAACGACAAAGAAGACTTCATTCTTTCAATCCAAAACGTTTTTGGGAATAATAACTGTTTTTGCTGCATTGATGATGACTTTCCCACTTTATGCAAAGATGTTTTATCCAAAACTGAAAGCAGAAACAACAGCATTTGCAGTGGTTGATAACAAGCAACAGATAAAATTTACTATACAAGGTATGACCTGCGAGGCTTGCGAGGAGCATGTAAACAATGAACTGTCTAAAGTAAACGGCGTATTGGCTTATAAAACCTCTTATGTAACACGAAGCAGTTTGGTCACTTTCAACAAATCTAAAGTTGATGTAAAGGCAATAGAAGCCGCTATCAAGAAAACAGGTTACAAAGTGAAAGCCATATCATGTTGCGACAAAAACTAATAAAGAATGGAAAAGACATTAACACTACAATCTACGATCACTTGCCCCGAATGCGGTTTTCAGAAAGACGAAACTATGCCCACAGATGCTTGTCAATATTTCTATAAGTGTACAAATTGCGAAACAATGCTAAGGCCAAAGCAGGGTGATTGTTGTGTATTTTGCAGCTATGGCACAGTAGCTTGCCCTCCAATTCAATCGAACAAATCTTGTTGTTGATAAATATTGACATTTCGGTGTCTTATCTGCTCACCAGTAGGCTATTGACTACTTTAAAACTTACTGTAACCTCTTTTTTGCCCGTCAACTGCAGCGTATAAGTCTGATCGTATTCTTCAATAGATGTTACTTTAATGCTGTTACCTAATGAAATCGCATTTTTATCCAAATAATTCAGAAAAACCGGAGAATGATCTGTAACACCAGTAAAGGTCCCTTCTTCACCAGCTTTAAGAGAAGAAAGTAAAACAGATTTTGATTTGGGTAAGACACCATTTGCATCTGGTATTGGATCACCATGTGGATCAGCTTTTGGGAACCCTAAGAAATTGTCCAATTTATTGGTCAGGTCTTCACTATGTATATGCTCTAATTGTTCAGCCAGGTCATGCACCTCATCCCAGCGAAAACCCAATTTATCAACCAGGAACACTTCCCAAAGCCGGTGATTACGGATAATCCCCACGGCCACTTTTTTCCCCTTTTCTGATAACTTAAAACCTTTTGACTTTTGGTAAGTCACCAATTTCTTCCCTGCCATCCGTTTCAGCATATCGGTTACAGAGGGAGCATGTACGCCCATTACCTGGGCAAGGGCTGAAGTAGCCACTACTTCACCGTTGGTTTCCTGTAACTTATAAATGGCCTTGAGATAGTTTTCCTCGGTAAATGAATGCACAGTTCTAATTATTTTGGTGAAGGTAATAAAATAGGTATAAAAATTAAATTAGATTAGTCTAAATTTACTTTTATTGCGACCTAATATTGTAATTTTACCTGCCTTACGACAAAATGAAGAAATTTAAAATCATAACTGCAATTGTTCTGGTCATTACAAGTGTAGTGGCGTGTGAGAAAATATTACCGGGAACTCCTCCCGGTGACGAACTGCTCGACGGACCAGTGGAAGGTCTTAGTTTCGAACAGAACCGTCAGTTTCTTGCAGGGGATGTAGCTTTTAATGAAGAGATATTCACTTCTCAAAACGGCTTAGGTTCCATCTTTGTGGCTACGAGTTGTGGTAGTTGTCATGCGGGAGATGGCAAAGGACATCCGTTTACTACCCTCACAAGGTTCGGGCAAACGGATAGCACCGGCAACCAGTATCTCCATCTCGGCGGACCACAGTTGCAAAACAGGGCTTTACCCGGCTACACTCCCGAACAAATACCGGCAGGTGCTACATTTTCAAAATTTACACCTCCAGCCAATACCGGGTTGGGTTTCCTGGAACTTGTTAGCGATGCAGATATCCTCGCAATGGCTGACCCAAACGATGGAAATGGTGATGGAATTAGCGGTGTCCCGAATTATGAGTATCTGCCCTCCTTTGTAAGTCCTTTCTCTAATGCAATCCCAAGAAATGGGAAGTATATCCACCGCTTCGGAAAAAAGGCGGCAGCTTACAACCTGTTACATCAAACGGTAAATGCCTATAACCAGGACATCGGTATTACTTCTACGTTTCAACCAAAAGATGTTTATTCAGGCTTACATATAGATCCTGAAGTTTCTGATCAAACCATCCACAATGTTGTTTTTTACCTGCAAACACTAAAAGCTCCTGTACAACGAAATCAGAATGATGCGGAAGTTATACAAGGCAAGAATCTATTCATACAAACAGGATGTGAAAGCTGCCATAAGCAAACACTAAAGACAGGAACTTCACCAATTTCTTCCTTGTCCAATAAAACCTTTCATCCTTATACTGACTTACTGCTTCACGATATGGGCCCGGCTTTGGATGATGGCTATACTGAAGGCAGTGCCAAAACATCTGAATGGAGAACACCACCACTTTGGGGGTTGGGTTTATCGCCTAATTCACAAGGCGGGCAATACTTTTTATTGCATGATGGAAGAGCAAAGAGTATCGAAGAAGCAATACTCCTGCATGGAGGCGAAGGTCAACAAAGCAAAGAAAGGTTTCAGCAGCTTTCCGTACAGGAAAAGAATAGCCTCATAAAATTTCTGAAATCGTTGTAGTATCATAATAAACATGAACAGAAAAGAATTTATAGTCAAGTCTTGTGCGGCCTGTATTGGCGCCACGGCGTTATCAACCATATTATGTTCCTGCGCTGCCACCAAATTCGCCAATGGTAAACTAACCAAAGATGGAATATTGATTGATGCAAAGGAATTTGTTTTAAATGAAAAGGGTAAATACCGGTTGTATGTCATAGTGAGAAATGATTCTTTACTCTTCCCCATTTGCGTGTACCGCTTTAGTGATAATGATTACTCCGCTATCTGGATGCAATGTGCTCACCAGGGTGCTGAACTGAATGCAGCCGGTGATTACCTGCAATGCCCTGCACATGGTAGTGAATATGATAATCGGGGTAAGATGACAAACGGGCCAGCCGACAAGGATCTGCGGACTTTCCCCGTGACGATTGATAACAACCAACTCTTTATTGATTTGAGAAAAGTATGAGACAAGCTTTATTTTTATTGCTATCCATTATTACTTCTTATACCGGTATTGCACAGATTGATCCTGTGTTGTTACGGAAGACAGAAAAGGATACGTCCGGCCTGTTATTAAACATGGATGCTGTTTATAATCGCCCCTTTCTTCAGTTAGGTAAACTGCCGGTTGCACTAGGTGGATATGCTGAAGCCAACTACCAGTACTTGCAGGAAGACGGCATTACAGAGGGGCACCAGTTTCAAATGCGGCGATTGACGTTGTTTGTTTCTTCTTCTATTTCCAAACGAATTAAGTTTTTAAGTGAAGTTGAATTTGAAGACGGTACCAAAGAAATCAATATTGAATTTGCATCGGTTGATTTTGAGTTTGCTCCTCTCCTGAATATGCGGGGCGGTATTGTCATGAATCCTATTGGGGCTTTTAATCAAAACCATGATGGGCCTAAATGGGAATTTATTGACCGTCCTATTTCCTCTACTCAAATGCTCCCTGCTACCTGGAGTAATGTGGGCTTTGGGGTGTTTGGGAAAAAGTCAACAAAGGATTGGGTGTATGCGTATGAAGCTTATTTCACCAATGGCTTTGATGATAAAATCATTGATAATGCAGCAAATAAAACCTTTCTTCCTGCCAGCAAAGAAAATAAAGACAGGTTTGAAGAAAGCTTCAACGGAAGCCCATTATTTACTGGTAAGGTGGCTATACGAAACAGGAAGATTGGCGAATTGGGATTATCCTATATGGGCGGGATATACAACAAATATGAGGAAGATGGATTGGTATTGGATAAGAAAAGAAAGGTTAACGTATATGCTATAGACTTTAATACTACGCTGCCTAAAATCAATACTTATATTAATGCTGAATGGGCTTGGGTGAATGTAGATGTACCCGAAACTTATACCGAACAATTTGGTAAAAAACAACAAGGCGGCTTTATTGATTTTGTGCAGCCAGTTTTTAAGAAACCCGTATTTGGTTTTGAGAAATCGGTTATTAGCGCTGCTTTGCGTTTTGAATATGTGGACTGGAATAAAGGGAATTTTAAATCCACCGGGGACAATATCAGCGATGAAGTATTCTCCATCGTTCCCGCTATCAGCTGGCGGCCTACTGCACAAACAGTAATACGGCTGAACTATCGTTACAACTGGCAGAAAGATATTTTGGGAAACCCTCCGGCTAAGTTGGCGGGGATTCAGTTTGGAGTGAGTACTTATTTCTAAAATATCGGCGCAGTTATGCAGTTTTTCTAAACAATATTCTTTTTATATCAGTTTTTGGAAAAGCTTTGTCATGCAGGTTATAATATTTTGGGGGTGATTTAATTCATATCCAATGATGGATATAGCAGCAAATTGTTATTAGATGTCAAAAAATAGTAATCTGTTCAGGATTGAAGAAAGATTTTATCGTGGCTGAGTTTTTTGAAAGCCATACACTTTTTTAGCACCTTGTAGTTTCAGTGTTGATGAGTTTAAATAGTATAGCAGCATCTTTCATTGTAAGTTTGCTAAAAGTAAGTTGAAGATTTACATTTTTATTATTATGAATAAACGATGATGCTTAATTTATAGCTATTACCAGGCTACCAAAATGGCGTTGGCTGATTTTAATCTGGGCAGGGATTGTTTGTATAGGCCAGCCAGCTTTTGTACATTTAGGAAAACTTATTTTTAACTTTGATAAACAAAAACATATACTAAAAGCCGAAATTCCATTTGATCTACGATTGATCTATGATTCGTATAAGCCTGTCCTCCGGTGAGCCGCTCCACCTTAAGCCATCACCGAACCGAAAATTCACGGGGCTCCGGATTCCCGGCAGCATTTTATATAGCTCAGACAGGGCCGGTCATTCCGTATCCCTGCATATTTACCAGCACCGGCTTTATACGATTACACTCCGGCAATTTCAGTTTGCTAAAACCACCCAGGTCATTACCACAGAACCCAACAACTGGCTCAGACTGGAAATACCGCTGAGCGGAAAGCTTTCAGTTATATCCAGGGATGGCAACGAAATTCAACTGGATCCGGGTGCCTACCATCTTTCCGACCAGCCTGTTTTTGCCAGTAATCATTCCGAAGGGGAAAGTAGTATTTACGCTTCCCTCCATTTTTCCCCTGAACTGATTGCCGGGATCGGGAGCGGTCAACCAGTCGGTACCCGGCCACCCGGGCCGGTGCCTAAAGACCTGCTTGAGATGCTGTATGATATCCTGAAATGCCCTTTCCAGGAATCCCTGAGAGACTTCTACTATGCCAATAAAGTCCGTGAGATCCTGTTCACCCATACAGTCTCCCTACCTGTGGTTTTACCCGGTGAATTGAGCCCCGAACAGATCGCCCAGATGTATGAGGCCGACCGGATCATGGCCAATAACCTGGATGGCAAAATAACCATCCCTGAACTGGCCAGAAAGCTGGGGACCAATTTTGTGACGCTGAAGAAAAACTATGAAAAGGTATTTGGCATCGGATTATTCCCCCGGTTGATGCAACGGAAAATGGAGCATATCAAACTGTTGCTGGAAAAAACCGACAAACCACTGAAAGAAATCGCCGACCTGTCCGGATATCAAACCTTGCCGGGCTTTATTAATGCCTTCCGCAAGCGGTTTAAGATGACCCCAAATGACTGGAGAAAAGAGAGGCGGGGGTTTTAAAGAGAGCAGGCATAATGAAATTGTCATCTTGCTTATTGTGTTGAACAACAATACCTTACAAGCAGCCGTCTATTTAGCCTGAATATATATGCTGGAAGTTTGTTTTAATGTAAATAATATTTTACAAATTATGATATATTTGTAAAATATAATTAGCATTATGAAAGGTAGGAAGCCTCAACTATTGCCGAGCACCGCTAAAATCCTGACAGAACTTGGTGAGAATATTAAGCTGGCCCGGTTACGCCGTAAGTTAAGTGCAGAGCAGGTGGCAGAAAGGGCTAATATCAGCCGGCCAACCCTGCACTCCATAGAAAAGGGCCAACCGGGGGTTGCTATGGGCTCCTATGCCCAGGTGCTTTTTGTATTGAACCTGGAAAAGGATTTATTAAAAGTGGCAGCGGATGATTTACTAGGCAGAAAGCTTCAGGATGCAAAATTGACAGTAAAGCAAAGGGCACCCAGAAAATAAAGATATGGCAGCAACAAATTCAAAAAAAGAAATTCAAGTGTATGCTCATTGGCTGGGTTTACAAGCGCCTTCGCTAATGGGTATATTGTCCGTTACAGCATCGAAAGGAAAGGAAACCTTTTCTTTCGAATATGCGGAGGAATGGTTGCAATCCGGCTTTTCCCAAATGATAGATCCAGACCTGCAACTTTATTCAGGGTCCTATTATCCACGGGATGATAAACCCAATTTTGGTGTTTTCCTGGATTCATGTCCTGACAGGTGGGGAAGAGTATTGATGCAACGAAGGGAAGTTGCTATAGCAAAACAGGAGGGCAGGGCTGCAAAAAAATTACTGGAATCAGATTTTTTATTAGGCGTATATGATGGGCACAGGATGGGTGCACTGCGTTTTAAATCAGCGCATGATGGCCCTTTCCTGAACGACAACAAGACAATGGCTGCTCCACCATGGACATCGCTAAGAGAATTGGAGCATGCGAGTTTTAAATTTGAAGAAGACAATACAGATGACCCGGAATACCTGAAATGGGTGGATTTGTTGATAGCCCCTGGTTCTTCTTTAGGAGGAGCCCGGCCAAAAGCAAGTGTGGTGGATGAACATAATAATTTATGGATCGCAAAATTCCCCAGCAGGAACGATGATAAAGATATAGCAGCCTGGGAAATGGTAACCAATCAACTTGCCATAAGCGCAGGGATCAATGTCGCTCAAGGAAGGTTGCTGCAGTTTAACAACCGCTATCATACCTATCTCACAAAACGTTTTGACAGGACCATTGCAGGGGAACGGATTCATTTTGCCTCTGCCATGACCTTGCTGGGTCATATGGACGGAGAGGAAGCCTCCGGCGCAAGTTACCTGGAACTGATGGAGTTTATATCCCGGCACGGCGCTTCGGTAGAAAATGATCTCGAGGAACTTTGGCGAAGAATTGTATTCAGTATCTGCGTTAAAAACACCGACGACCACCTGCGTAACCACGGTTTTTTACTTTCGGAAAAAGGATGGCTGCTTTCCCCGGCATATGATATTAACCCCAATGAATACGGAAAAGGGCTAAGCCTGGCTATCACAGAAACAGATAACTCACTGGATCTGGATACCGCCATGGAAGTAGCGGGTTATTTTCGTCTGTCAGATGGTAAAGCTGCGCAGATCATACAACATATTTCCACTGTAGTGAAAGACTGGAGGAAAGTGGCAACAGCCTGTAAAATTTCTACTGCTGAACAAGAAAGGATGTCTGCAGCCTTTACTTCTGCAACTTAACACCAGCATTTGCCCCATTATTTTAATACTCGTTCATTTTCCGAAGGCGGGCATTTTGGTAGCAGAACTAGTATAGTGTCATGATTTTTTCTTACTTGCTTTTGATTTATTTGTAAGCTCTTTTTTTATTACGTCAATGATTAATTGAACATCTAAATCCAACAATTTAGAAAGCTCCCAAATGTGTCTGAAATTAAATTCCTCTGGTTTGTATAATTTTTCAATATACCTGCTATGATTTAAACCCAGAGATTTTGCAATATTTGTCGGGTATAGGTCTTCAATGTCACGCATTTTGCTTACGCTTCCCGCAAGAAACATTGATCTCAGACCTTTAAATGAGTTTTGTTTTTCCTCTGCCGCCATTTTGTTGTTGTGATTCCTGAAAAGTTAGCGGCGTCCTGTGTATAAGTTGCTAAAAACTAACATTATGTAATCAAAAGCATACGAAATGTATCTTTTTTCATACTTTTATAACTGGTTAAATAATTTGCGAATCTTCATATTGAATTAACTTATTTGAAGCTTTCGCTTTGAGTCTTGTCTTGGAAACCTAGGAATTTTCATTGGACACAAGACGATAAGCAAGGGCTCACGTTTAGGCGTGGGCTCCCTTATTGTGTCCAAGGGCCTCCTAGGGCCTCCAAGCCGATTTGTGGAGTTCCACGTCTTTTTTTTGTTGCGAATTCCACTCAAAGACTCCCCGGAATGTCAACATTGTATCGCTATAGTGCTTCGGCTAAAAGGTACACAGGACCCTTTATTTGCTGACTCCTTCCGGCGGGGAGAGGAGGCTGCTTTTGACTGCCTTTTCCGGGAATACTTTTCTGTACTTAGCTATTTTGCCAACCGCATCATCTCCAATCCCGATACCGCCCAGGACCTGGTGCAGGATTGTTTTGTGCAGCTATGGCAACGCCGGGAGCGGTTAAGTCATATAAAAGCTATTAAAAGCTACCTGTACAGTTCTGTGCGAAACCAGTGCCTGAAACACCTGGAAAAGCAGAAAAGGAAGGTTGGGTTAAATGAGCCGGTCAGAAATGAACCCAGTATTGAAGTAGCTGTTATTGCGGCTGAAACGGCCAGGGAACTTTATCAATTCATCGATTCGCTTTCCCCATCTCTCCGGCAAATCATCCGCCTGTATTATTTAGAAGGAAAGTCCAACAAAGAAATCGCCGCCCAACTCAATATTGAACCCGACACCGTAACCCGGCAACGCCTGCGGGCCATCATGGCACTTAGGAAAACTAAAATTTCACTTTGATTAATTAAATGTCAGAAAAAAAACCGGGATTCGTATGTCCGGCATTTTGTCCTTTCCGGATCATATACCTACGGCGCCTAACAATTAAATTTATTGTATGAAAGCTTCGGTACCATACCAGGCAGAACTTGAACAAAATTTCAGGGCAGCATACCTGATCAGCCAGTTCATCCAGGAAACTATTTCTGAAGAAGATGAAGAGGAACTGGACCGGTGGATGCAGCAAAGTGAACTCAACATGCAGATCTTCGAGGACCTGACGGACGAATCCATGGTCCGTGATTTTTTGACATGGTACGCTGAGCGGGATACAGAACGAAAACTGGAGGAGGTCAAGAGAAGATTACAATTTACAAAACCAGGGAAAGTAATACCTATCTGGCGATATGCAGCAGCAGCCAGTGCAGTATTGTTATTGGGTGCAGGGATTTATTATTTTGGCCTTCGGGGAAATGAATCAACTGTTACTTCAACCGGTACTGAAACAGCGGATATATTGCCCGGTAAAGCCTCCGCCACCCTGACACTGGCCGATGGTAAAAAAATAGATCTGACCAACCTGCGTGATACCATCATCAGTAACGAAGTGCGGATTGTCAATGGCACAGTTGTTTACACAAGTACAGTATCAGCACCTGAAATGCATGAGATCAGCATCCCCCGCAAGGGTTTTTATGAACTGGTATTACCGGATGGCAGCAAGGCCTGGATCAATTCCAGTTCTTCTGTACGGTATCCTTCCCGGTTTACCGGAAACGAACGGCGGGTCATGGTAACAGGAGAAACTTATTTTGAAGTAGCCAAAGATGCTGCTCATCCCTTTATTGTTACGGTAAATGGAGTGGATATTACAGCACTCGGCACTGCTTTTAATGTGAATGCTTATCCCAATGAGGACGGGTTACGTATTACCCTGACGGAGGGAAAAATAAATGTTAATGCTGCCAATCGAAATGAGCAACTCTTACCGGGGCAACAAATTATTATACGACCGGGCGAATGGGAGATCAGAACAATTGACATTTCTCCGGTTGTTGCCTGGACAAAGAACCAATTTAAATTAAAGAATACCAGCATTGAAGAAGTGATGCGGATGGCGGAGCGCTGGTATGATGCCAGGATTGTTTATAAAGGTAAAGTAACCGATCATTTTACCGGAACTATTGACCGGAATGTACCCATTTCCCAACTGCTGAAATTATTGGAAGCAACCGGGCAGGTACATTTTCAAATTGAAGGCGAAACCATTATTGTCACTCAGTAAGGTAGCCCCATAAAAAACCGGGTTGTGCGCTAACACTCCCCGGCGTGTCTGGGTTACCCCAACTATATCGCGGAAACGATTATTGATTCACCCAAACAACCCAAAGCTATGCTTTTAACCCTAAAATGGAGACACCGATTCTTGCGCAAAGTGCTACTACCAGTTTCCCTTTTTGTGTCACTCAACGGGGCGGCACAATCATTTTCCTTCTCGTTTCAACGGGCATCCCTGGCAAAGGTTTTTGACCAAATTGAGCAACGGAGCAGTTACCGGTTCCTGTACTCCGAGGAAGTACTGGCCCTGGGCAACCCTGTCAGTTTTACCGTCAGCAATGCCCCTTTAGATTCCATTCTCCGGTTATGCTTTTACCAGCAGCCGCTTGGCTACAGTATAGAAGGAAAACATATTATTGTCCGAAAAAAGATTATTGAAAAACCAGTCCCGCTTACAAGGGAATTGCGGGGAAAGGTGGTTAATACCGAAAATGAACCGCTTCCCGGGATTACCATTACCATCAAACAAAACGGATTGGCCATGGCCACCGATGTTCATGGCGAATTCTATTTCCTGAATTTACCAGCAAAAGCCACCTTACTCGTTACTGGTGGTGAAATTGTACCGCAGGAACTGGAGGCCAGTTCCAACAGTTATCAATTGATCGTGGTGCAGCAGCGGATGAGTGTGTTGGATGAAACCATGGTGATAGCATACGGCAAGACTTCAAGGCGGCTTAGTACCGGGACTGTTTTCAGTGTGAAAAGCAATGAGATAGCCAAACAGCCCATTTCCAATCCCTTGGCCGGTTTGGTGGGTCTGGTGCCCGGTCTTCAACTGACACCATTAAGCGGCAGTCCGGGTTCACAATACACTATCCGGATAAGGGGGCAGAATAGCCTGGTTAATGGGAACGATCCCCTGATCGTGGTAGATGGAATACCGTACCCGGTTACCACCATAAATTCTTTCAGCGGTGCAGGCGTTTTTTCGAGTCCTCTAGCGATATTAAACCCTGACGATATTGAAAGCATCGAAGTGCTTAAAGACGCGGACGCCACAGCCATCTACGGCAGTAGGGGAGCGAATGGTGTAATCTTAATCATCACAAAAAAACCGACAGCAGGGAAAACCCGGGTTCAGGCAAGAACATATGGCGGCTTCGGAAGGATCACACGCAACCTGGAACTGCTTCAAACTCCTGATTATATCCAGATGCGACGCGAAGCATATCGAAACGATGGAACGACGCCGACAACAGCTAATGCACCTGACCTTCTTGTATGGGATACAACACGAAATACGGACTGGCAAAAGGAATTTATTGGCAATACTATGCGTGTTTTTGATGGAAAGATAGATGTTAGTGGTGGCACTGCGCTCACTCAATTCCTTTTCAATACCGGTATACACCGGGAATCAACAGTATTGCCGGACGATGATTTTGGAGAAAGGAAATTTTCGGCAGGTGTAAATATTCACCATCATACTGAAGACAATCGATTTGACTTAAATGTCGCTACGACTTATTCAAGAAATGACACTTATTTACCCCAGGGAGATTTTACAAGTCAAATCCTGATCGCTCCTAATGCTCCTGCTTTATACAAACCAACAGGTGAACTTAACTGGGAAAACTCTACCTGGCTTAATCCTTTGAGTACTTTAAGGAAGACCTACCGAAGTGAATCTGAAAGTTCAATTAATACTATTTCTTTAGCGGCTCTTCCTCTTCCGGGATTTGAAGCTAAGGTTACTGTCGGTTACTCTATGATTCGTGCTAGCGACCGAATCAGAACCCCAAAATCATCTTTCGACCCAGCCCAGAATGCTTCAGTATCTGCAGGATTTGGAAGTAATATGATCAATACGCTAATTATAGAGCCACAAATCAATTATAAGCGTGACTTAAAGTCGTTACGACTGGAAGTACTTACAGGCGGAACGATTCAATCAACTTCCCAGAAAGGACTTTCACAAACAGGTACGGGTTATCCCAGTGATGACCTCCTGAATAGTTTGCGTGCAGCCGCCACCGTGACTACCAACGGAGAAACCAACCTCTCTTACCGGTATACTGGGTTATTCTCCCGAATCACTGCAAGCCTTAAGCAACGATATTTGCTTACGTTAAATGCAAGAAGAGATGGTTCAAGCCGGTACGGACCGGAAAGCAGATATGCGACTTTTGGGTCGGTTGGTACTTCATGGGTCTTTTCGAAAGAGAATTTTTTATCCAAGTCCAAATTAATCAGCTTCGGAAAAATTAAATTTAGTGCTGGTGTTACCGGTAATGATCAAATTGGTGATTACAATTATTTCGATTTGTATACCCCGTCACTTTTCCCCTATTTAGGTATAACACCTTACCAGCCAAACAAGCTTTATAATCCTGAATATAGCTGGGAAAAGGTTTATAAAGTTGAAACAGGTCTTGACTTGGGGTTCTGGAAAGACCGCGTACTGATCGGGCTTAATTATTATCACAATACAACGGGCAATCAACTTGTCCAATATCCATTGCCTCCGAGTACCGGGTTTACAGGTATATTGAGGAACCTCCCAGCAAAGATCCGAAATACCGGTGTGGAGATAGTACTGAGTACCGTTAATATCCAGCAAAAGAATTTAAAATGGTCGACCTCGTTCAATCTTACTATCCCGAAGAACAAGCTACTGGCGTTCGATAATCTGGCCAACTCTTCCTATGCCAATACGTATGTTATAGGAAAGCCCCTGACTATTGCTAAACGCTATTTTAACCTTGGTGTAGACCCCCAAACCGGAATATATATTTACCAGGACGTTGATCGTGACAACAAAATATCGGCCCCAAACGATCAGCAATCAGTAGTTTTTACCGGCCAACAATATTATGGCGGCTTCGAGAACGTCATTCAATATAAAAAGTTGACAATAAGCTTGAATCTTCAATTCGTCCGGCAAAAAAATGCAACCAGTTATTTATCTCTGTTCGGCCGGCCCGGAACAGTATCAAATCAACCTAGGCTTGTGATGAATCGCTGGCAGCATGCTGGAGACATTACCTCCATTCAGCGTTTCAGTAATTCCAACAGTCTTGCTACTACAGGCTATTCCAATTTAAGATTAAGTGATGCAGCTTACAGTAACGCTTCATTTATCCGTCTTCGGAATCTATACTTGTCTTATGAGGCCTTAAAAACAAAAGTTGGTGAATTGCAGGTTTTCCTACAAGGGCAAAATTTGTTTACCATCACTAAATACCAAAGTTTCGATCCTGAAACAAAATCGTTGATGCCTCCGCTTAGTATGCTTACGCTGGGATTGCTGTACAAACTTTAAAAAAATTAGCTATGACAAGAACTTATTATATCCTTTATCTGGCAATTATTCTTTTAACCTCCTGCAAAAAATACCTGGATGTAGGTAGTCCTGATACACAATTGACCGGAGAAACATTATTTAACTCTGATGCAACGGCGACTGCCGCTTTGCTAAGTATCTACTCCCAAATGGAGTCGTCCGGTTTGGCCTATCAATCTTTCTTAATTTTCGGAACAGCATCGGATGAAGCTGTTAACTACCGCACTGCTGCAGACGCGGTGGCGATATCCAACAATAACATTACTCCCGATAACGGACCTGTTACCAACATGTGGAGCAATTATTATTCTTATATCTACCAGGCTAATGCGATCATCAGGGGTATTGAGAAGAGCAGCAATATTACCCCTGCTATTAAAAATTACCTGTTAGGCGAGGCTTATTTTATCAGGGCATGGTGTCATTTTTATTTGCTCCAGTATTTTGGGAATATTCCCTTTAACACTTCCACTGACTACAGGGTCAATCTCGCACAAGTTCAGGAGGATGCTAATGGAATTTACCCGAAGATTATTGCTGACCTTACAACCAGTTCAAACCTGGTATCGAGCCACTATCTAAGTGCAACGAACAATATTACCACAGAGAGGGTGCGTGTCAATAAAGCCGCGGTAATGGCGTTGCTTGCCAAAGTATACCTGAATGCAGGCAACTGGGCGAAGGCAGAAGAAGCGGCGAATTATGTTCTTGCTCAATCATCATATTCCTTAACCAGCAATCTGAATAATGTTTTCCTGAAAAACAGTTCAGAAGCCATTTGGCAATTGCAGGCAAACATTGCCGGATTTAATTCCTATGCCGGAGGTACGATTCAGCCTACCAGTTCTACACCAACGGTTATAAGCCTTACAAAAAACCTGATCGATAGTTTTTCAGCCGGTGACCAGCGAAAGATCAACTGGGTAAAGACCACAACAGTAGGTGCCAATACTTATTACTGGTGGTATAAGTATAAGGTTGGACAAAATGCACCTTCAATTACAGAATATACAATGATGATCAGGTTGGCGGATATAATTCTTATACGATCTGAGGCGAGAATGGAGTTGGACAAGCTAAGTGACGGATTGGCCGATCTGAATGTTATTCGTTTACGGGCCGGATTAGCAGCGCTTTCAACGCTTACAAAAGAACAATTACGGGACGCTATCTATAAAGAACGTCGCTGTGAACTGTTCGGAGAGTTTAGCGACAGGTGGATTGATCTGAAACGAAGCGGTAAAATCAACACTATACTTGGAAACATCAAAGGAAGCAACTGGGTAAGCACTGATCAATTGTTTCCCATACCACTTATCGAGATGCTGAGGCATCCCGGCATGCAGCAAAACCCCGGATATTAAAAATTAGAAAATGAAACGTATTCAAGTAATAATCGCTTTTTCCCTATTTTTTTACGTAACCGTTTTCGGGCAAAATGATTATAGGAGAAGGCCCTTTCCTTTCAAAGATCTATTGACAGAATTTCAAAAAGAGGTCAATAATTCAAAGCCGCGTATTTTCTATTTATTTTCTTCTGCCTGTTCGGGTGCTTATGATCCATTGCTTCGTTTGAAATCACTCCAGGATTCAATTGGGGACCAATTACAAGTGGCATTAATCGGCAGAAACAATTACAAAACACAGACAGATTACAAACACTATAAGGAGTTTTATCACTACGAATTCCCGGTTACATTTGATACTGCTATCTTTAAAGCTTTACTTATCAGGTATGATCCTACCCTTGTATGGGTCAATAGTGAAGGAGAAATTATAGCGCAAACTGGAACAGCCGTTGTGAATCAGGAAAATCTATTTCAATTCATTCATAACGGAATTCCACCCAAAGTTCATAGCAACAAGGTATTAGGCCCGCCCAATATTATTTACGTAAGCAAACTTTCAGAAGGACAGGATGGCGTACTCTTAGACGCACCCTTTGCAATAGAAAAAAGGATAACTTCCTTCCAGGCACAAGCTGCTACGATGGAACAGTTATTCCAACTGGCCTTCCTGAAAAGGAGAATGTTATACTATGGGGACTCCCTATATGCACAAATAGAAACTACACCCGTGCTGGAAGATTTCTCTTCTACTGACTCATTATTACTTCAAAAAAAATACAATTACTCTTTTGGATGTACTGATTCCAAGCAGACCGACATTACTGAATGGATGCAACAGGACTTGCAGCGGATTTTTCCTTTTAAAGCCCGCCTGGATATCAAACAAATGCCTTACTGGGCTTTTATCGCTATTAACGGTGATACCACAAAGGTCGCTACCAAATATAAAGTAACCTCAGGGGTTGCGTCTAACACTGAAATTAAGGTGAACAACTGTGAACGATTTAATCTTCTTGTTCAACTTCGTCGTTTCTATCCATTTGATCCGGTTATCATCGATGAAACAAATATGAAGGGCAATATAGATATTCAAATCGAAGGAGTATTATCAGATTTTGCCACCTTAAAAGCGCAGCTAAATAAAAATGGGTTTGATTTAGTAAATAGGGAAAAGCCGACCAAGGTTCTTGTACTGACTCCAAAAAACGAAAGCGTTACAAGGCATTAACCTTGTAACGCTACGAAAACTACTCGTTGTATTTCAGTTCATTGCCAGAGGTGGCAGACATGGATTTGTACACTGTAACCAGGTCGTTAGGAATAGTCGGGGTTTCCGGGTTATCGATCTGGCAGACAATTGCAGATCCCTCAGGACATACAGCAGACGCTTCAATCGCATGCCAGCCATTGCTGTCCTGGAAATAATATTCATCCTGCTCACGGTTAGTGCCGGAACTGAAGGAACTGAATGTAATCGCCAGCACTGCGGCGAAAATCGCAATCAAATACTTTTTCATGTTTCAATATTTAAACGGTTAATGCCTACTATATCACAGGTGTTCGGCTACTCCTGTTTATCATGATAAAATGTTTATTCCAGTAGCAAGCTAATATCCCAGCCAGCAGGAACCCGCTGTTAAGAACCAGGTGCTCTTTCCAGTTCAACTGCTGGAGTACACCCCCGCAGGAACATGGGAGTTCTTCCATGGTTGCAAGTATGAATGCCACGTACAACGTGAAAATTCCCATTAACCCGGTACCGGTCAATAATCCATAATGTCTTGTACGGGGGATGATCAGCAAAATGGCTATGGCTATTTCCATGGCAGGAATCATTCCTGCAAGCAGGGTGGCATAGGGCCTAAGTACCGGCGTATGCGATATTGAACCGATAAAGAAAGGAATATCCCTGAACTTCATAATCGCTGTGTACAAAAAAAGCAGCACATAGAGGGCTACAACAATTTCAATGTACAGTTGTTTTGGCAGCGATCTTTTCATATACTAAATCTCAGCTAACGATTCTGCACTTTGGTTATTCAAAGTGAAAAGATAGTTGCGCTATTTGTTTGCATAGGATTTCACTTTGAAAAGCTCTTGTATCTGTTTGAACAACTAAAGGACTTCACCAACTTTATATATTTCACTTCTCATTTGAACAATATGCGAGCCGTCATGCAACGATTATATGAGAAAATGGAAGAAAGGATACGGGAAATCCAGACAGAATCATTCCCACTACTGAAGGAGACATCCCAGTGCATTAATGTATGCCAGGAATCGCTTCAGGAGCTAAGAAAAATGGTGGAGAAAAACCCACTGAAGGACAGCAAGGAAGAAATTGAGTTCTTCAAGGAAATGAAACCCAAGTTCTATTCTCAGTTTATTTATTACGTCAAAGTATTTCATATTGAGATTAACCGGCCCGCAGCCAGCGACAAAGTCCAAATTGCTTATTTGGAATCGCATCTCAACCGGATCAAGCATTTTTTTGATAATAACCTAGATTTCTATCAATACTACAGAAGCGGGGCCACGCATTTTGATGAAGTCTATTTTATCAGGGGACAGGAAGATGTACGGCTCTTACCGGATGATCTTACGTTGAGCATAGATCATAGTTTCTCCACGACACAGAGTTATAAGGTCTCCAAACTGTTTGCCTATGAACTTCTCCGCATCTATCTTAATACAGCAATATCCTCTATTCAGCTGACGGATCCCCCTGAACCTAAAAACATTGAGAAGAAACTACAATGGACCGGTGCTAAAGTTTCGCTGATCGAGCTGATATATTCCCTGCAAACAACCGGTGTGATCAATAATGGTACCGCCGATATTAAGCTCCTGACCAATTTCTTTGAACGAACCTTCCAGGTAGATTTGGGAAACGTTTACAATGTTTTCCAGGAAATGCGTATCCGTAAAAAAAACAGGACCAGTTTTCTGGATCAATTGAAGGAGCGGCTGATCCAGCGGATGGATGAAGCGGATGAAGGTTATTAGAAGGGTTACCTGGTCACTTGTTTCCCCTATTGATGTATTTCCACCACACAGTATTACCTCTGCTATTCAGGAATTCTGATTATTTCCCTCTTATCCGAATATTTATTTCTCCCGACTCGGGAACATCTATTGAAAGATCGCTTTCCCGCCAGCCCATATTTGCATTACAAACGAAACGACATGTTACAAAACATTTCCTGGTCGCAATTCTGGCTGGTTATTATCCTGACAAGTTTTATCTATTATTTCCTTATCTGGATCATAATCTATAAGGCAAAGTTTTCATTGCCCAATTTAAAACCCCGCATTTCAGATGCTGTATTCAGTTCCGGAACTGATGGGGAGGATATAAATGTTATCCTTCGTGACCTGGAAGGAACATTTGCGAACAAACAGAATAAAAGTGAACTCATCCTGGCATTACAAAAGAAGATCCAATCCTACCAGGAGATAGAAGACCCCGGTTTCCGGGACTCGATTAACCGGTTTATTCTGTCAGAATGCCAAAATAAATGCTCCATCCGTCTGGGAGAGGATGATCTGAGGACCCTATGGAAATGACGTGATGGAGCACCGCACCCTATTTCCCCATATGGGAACAATATAAATGAAAACTAAAATCTGAGAGTATGAAAAAAAGGAGTCTGTTCTTTTTGTTAATGATCATAACCGCCTGTGCATTTGCCCAGGATGGCAATGCCGGTATCAATGAAGCCAATACAAAAGTCCGAAGTTATTTCGCTTCAGGCACCAACTTGATGTATGCTGTTGGCGCGGTGCTTGGTTTGATCGGCGCCGTAAAGGTTTATTCAAAATGGAACAGCGGTGACCCGGATACCAGCAAAGTTGCTGCTGCCTGGTTCGGGTCCTGCGTATTCCTTGTGGTGGTAGCCACAGTCATCCGAAGCTTTTTTGGTGTGTAGCCCTCCCCAACCCCTCCCTGAAAGGAGGGGCAATTTAAAATGATTATCAACAATTAAATCAATACTTATGAAAATGAAGTTTATTCTTTTGCTTGCATTGCTCTGTATGCATTTCTTTGGGTTTACACAGTATATCGGTGTTAGAGCAAGATATACTGAAACCAGATTGGTGGATGATTCACCCAATCCCCCGAAAAGAGAAAACCGGTTGATACTTTCCTTCTTTACAGTCAGTTTTAATGGCACACAGAATGTATTTACGCCTGTTGTATTATCCAATTATGATATCTGGGTGTATAAACAGGGATTGCAATATGGTAATGTGATGGGTGGGGTTCTGGATTCCACGGGTAATAATTACCCAGGCTATGCCTGGCCAGCCCCTAAAGTCGTTTCTTATTACAATACCCTTGGGCTGAACTATATTGATTGTGATCCCAATGCTGCCACACATTATGTAGTGAATGGCCATGAACTGGATTGTGGCTTTATCACGGTTTCTTACTGGGATGTGGACGGAGGTACGGGTCAGCCGATTGAATGTTTTCCCGCCCCGAATATTTGTTTGCCCTGGTATGATTTTATGCATCCTTATTATTTTAATCCGGGCAATGTCAATTTCAGCCCGGAGTCCGTATTCCCTGGGCCTCCCTATAACCTGTATAATTTTCATTGTGGTGGCCCGCTTCAATTAGTGCGGAGGGGATTGCTATCTTATGATACAAGCGGAACTGTCGTATTGCCAGTTCGTTTTGCCAATGTCAGGGCTGAGATTGACGCAATTGACCGGGTAACCATTTCCTGGTCCAATATGACTGAATCCGAGATTCAACATTATACCATTGAAAGTTCATCGGATGCTGTTGTCTTTCAGCCAACCGGAACAATACTACCTACCGGTAATAGTGGAGAAAGGACTGATTATACTTATTCCAGCAGCCAGACAGCAGCAATCACCTATTACCGGATCAAGGCTACTGAAAATTCGGGCAGTGTTTTATACAGTAATGTGGTGGTTGTAAGAAGAAATATCCCGGTCACTGCGACAGATCAGTCTTTCAGCATTTATCCCAATCCTGTTACCGGAGCAGAATTGTCCCTGCGATTAAAAAATGCTGATCCGGGAAGGTATATTCTCACGGTTATTTCACCTGATGGGCAAGCTGTCCGAAACAAGTTAATTGATCATATCAATGGCGACCTGATCCGGCAGATTGATATGAACGGACTGGCTCCGGGTATTTACCAGCTCGTACTGCGCAATTCCAGCAAAAAATTCACTCAACAATTCCTGTATGTCAACTAGTGTATATACTGTAAATAAGGGCATCAACCGACCGATAGAATTCAAGGGACTGAAGGCGCAATATATCTGGTACCTGGGTGGCGGCTTACTGGCCCTGTTGATCCTGTTTGCCATCCTGTATATCTGCGGGGTTAACACATTTATTTGTTTACTGATCATCGTTGTTGCAGGAACGGGTTTGTTTATGCATGTCTATAAACTCAGCCGCCAATACGGGGAGCATGGAATGATGAAAACCCTGGCGAGAAGATCCGTTCCATCGGTTGTAAAAATCTATTCAAGAAAAACCTTCACCGGACTGTGGAAAAACAAATAAAAGATATACTACCCATTTTTGGCGTGGAGCATGATTGCATTTTGTCCAAGCAAGGTGATGTTACCATTGCTTATGAAGTGCAACTACCCGAACTCTTTACCTTGTCAGACCAGGAGTACGAAGTATTGCACCAAACCCTGATCCGTGCCATTAAGATACTTCCTTCG
The DNA here is from genome assembly GCA_044221225.1 of Chitinophagaceae bacterium. Lineage (GTDB taxonomy): Bacteria > Bacteroidota > Bacteroidia > Chitinophagales > Chitinophagaceae > JJ008. The sequence goes on along the minus strand of JBGAPQ010000002.1, from coordinate 320,650 downwards.
GGAACCGTCTTTCATAAGCAGGACTGGTTCACCGAATCCAAACATGCTGCAGATTTCAGCGCTATCGGCGTTAGTTTTTTATCCCGTGCCAGCGAACGGTTTTTTAATGAACGGCCTTACCTGGATCACCAGTGTTATATCCTACTGACCAAAAAGCCAGCCGGGAGAAAACCCGGTTCCTCTCTATTTTCCAATTTACTGCGGCGGTCCATTGTTCCGGAGCAAACATTGAAGCCACAGCTTTTACAGGATTTCCTGGATAATGCGGGACAGTTTGAACGTATTCTCAATGACAGCGGGTTAATGCAATTGAAAAGACTTACCAATGAAGAACTGAGCGGTGAACAACAATACTGCGGACTAGTAGAACGATACCTGAACCTGCAACCCAATGAAAAATCCTTTATTCTCCATGATATCAGCTTTGATGATGGCCTGAAAGTCGGACCCAATCATTGCCAGTTGTTTACTCTTGCCGATGCCGCTGATTTACCATCTTATTGCGGTTCCCGGATCAACTATGACAAGTACTCTACAGATAAAACTAAGTTCAGTGTTGGCTTTGCCTCTCCATTAGGGCAACTGTTACCCTGCAATCATATTTATAACCAGTACATTTTTATTGAAGACCCGCAGAAAACGATTCAGAAACTGGAAAGCAAGAGACTCCGGCTGCATTCTCTGAGTGCCTATTCGAGAGAAAATGCCATTAGCCGGGATGCCACCAATGAATTTTTGAATGAAGCCATCAGCCAGCAAAGACTACCTGTGAAATCCCATTTCAATGTGTTAGTGTGGACGGATAGTAAAGACGGGTTGAAGGACACAAGAAACCTGGTATCATCAGCCCTGTCCCAGATGGATGCGGTACCGAAGCAAGAGCTGTCGGGGGTGCCTCAGATCTTCTGGGCGGGCATACCGGGTAATGAAGCCGACTTTCCCATGAATGATTCATTTGACACATTTGCTGAACAGGCCTGTTGCTTCCTGAACCTGGAGACCAATTACCGGTCATCGGTTTCTCCCTGTGGAATCCGATTAGGCGACCGGCAGTATGGCAAACCGGTGCATGTGGACATCAGTGATGAGCCGATGAAAAAAGGCTTGATCACCAACCGGAATAAATTTATTCTGGGGCCTTCCGGAAGCGGAAAGAGTTTTTTTACCAATCATATGGTGCGTTCCTACTATGAACAGGGAACACATGTTGTGCTGGTGGATGTAGGGCATAGTTATAAAGGGCTTTGCCAGCTAGTGAAAGGATATTATTTCACTTATGAGGAAAAGAATCCCATTCGTTTCAATCCCTTTCATATCGGGGAAGGCGATATGCTGGATACCGAAAAAAAGGAAAGCATCAAGACTTTATTACTGGCTCTTTGGAAAAAGGATAATGAAACGTTTAATCGCAGCGAGTATGTTGCACTTTCCAATGCTTTGCAGCTTTATTATACCCCCGCCCCTGAAGGGGAGAAGGAAGTTTTCAAATGCTTTGATACTTTTTATGAATTTCTGCAAACCGATTTTGTTGAAGTACTGAAGCGGGATGAAGTCAAGGAAAAGGATTTTGATGTTTCAAATTTTTTATATGTACTCCGGCCATACTATAAAGGTGGCGAATTTGATTACCTGCTGAATGCCACCGAAAACCTGGACCTGTTACAGGAACGATTTATCGTTTTTGAACTGGATAATATCAAAGATCACCCGATCCTGTTCCCGGTCGTTACGATCATCATCATGGAAGTGTTTATTTCAAAGATGCGGAAACTGAAAGGTATCCGTAAGATGATCCTGATTGAGGAGGCCTGGAAGGCGATTGCCCGGGAGGGTATGGCAGAGTATATCAAGTATCTTTTTAAAACGGTCCGTAAGTTCTTTGGCGAAGCCATCGTAGTAACCCAGGAGGTAGAAGATATTATTTCCTCCCCGGTTGTGAAGCAGGCCATTATTAATAATTCTGATTGTAAGATACTTCTTGATCAGTCCAAATACCAGAACAAGTTTGACCAGATCCAGGAATTACTCGGGCTGACTGAAAAAGAAAAAGCCCAGGTGCTTTCTATCAATAAGGCCAACGATCCCGGTAAAAAATATAAAGAGGTTTTTATATCCCTCGGAGGTATGCTTTCCAAAGTTTACCGGGTGGAAGTATCTGCAGAGGAATACCTGGCCTATACAACAGAAGAAACTGAAAAATTCAAAGTAATGCAACTGGCCGAGCAATTTAACGGGAATATAGAAAAAGCGATTACTCATTATTTAAACAATAAAAACCAAGTATTATGAAGCGAATGATTTGTGTGTGTTTGTTAAGTACCCTGCTTTTCGTTGCCTGCAAAAAGAAAGAGCAATCCGGAACTGAAGTGGGTAAAACTGCAAATGCCGCGGCAAAGATGGCTGTCTGCGGCAAGGAAATATTAACTGATAAGCCCGTAAAGGCAGGGGAAACCGGTATCATATTGCCGGCGGGTACAAAACTGTGTATCACTCCGGATAACATGGAAATAAGGGTCGAATTGCCTGAAGGATATGCTTTTCTTTCTAAGGAAATATCGTTTACAGAGAAGGCACTACCGGTGTTTGCCACTTACGCCTGCTATTGCAGTGTGGTGAATAATGCCTGCCAGGTATTTTATGCGGACGGTCTTGGCTTTGGATGTCTTCAATCATCCTGTACAGGGTCCTGTACCGGAAAGTTTACCTACAAAGGCTATAGTGTTGACCGGGTGATCCATCTTGCAGATAAGGAAGCATTTTTCAGTTTGCCGGAAGTGCAGGAAATGATCCGGGTCATCAGCAACAATGTTTCTCCGCTGGAGGCCTATGGTAAATTTTCTGTACTGGGTGTATCATTCTATCTGGTACAGCAGGAGAAGGTTTTTCTTGAAAAAGCAAGTTGTGACTGTGAAGGTACCCAGGCCTGCATGTTAAAGGTGATTAATCTCCCGCCAAGAACGGGTGAACCAGCAGCTAAGAAAATATATTTCTGTGAGGGTGGTTGCAATGGCTGCGAACTGACCATCAATTAAAGAAGATCTTTTTCATGTCCATTCCTGGTTGCGGCTATACAGGATCGTCCTCCCGAAATTTCGGGAGGACACCTGTATCCATAAAAATTAGTGTATGAAAAAATTAATGATAACGCTGGCGATACTTCTGAGTGTGCATTGCCAGGCCCAGTTTCCGATAGCCGAGATTATCAAAGCCGGTATCAAAAAAGTGATTGTGGCGGTTGACCTGAAGATCCAGAAACTCCAGAATAAAACGATCTGGCTGCAGAATGCCCAAAAAACCTTGGAGAATGTTTTATCCAAAACGAAGTTAACAGAGATCAGCGGTTGGGTGGAAAAGCAGCGAAAACTCTATGATGAGTATTTCCAGGAACTAAAGAAGGTAAAAAATGCGCTTAGTTATTATCACCGGATCAAAGATATAATTGAAGACCAGGTGGCCATGGTAAAGGAATACAAGGCAACCTGGGCCCTGTTCCGGCAGGACCGGAATTTTTCGGCCGCAGAACTGGAGTATATGAGCGAGGTCTATACCGGAATGCTGGGAGAAAGTGTCAAGGCTATTGACCAGTTGCTCCTTGTTGTGAATGCCTTTACCACCCAGATGACTGATGCGGCAAGGATGGAAATTATCAATACAGCCGCTGATGAAATGGAAAAGGGGTTCATGGACCTGAAAGAGTTTAACAACCAGAATAAACTTATCAGTCTTCAGCGGGCATCTGCGAGAGGTGAGATCGAATATATTAAAAAATTATACGGATTAACCCCCAACCCCTAAAGGGGGGGTAAAATACATTATTATGAAAAAGTTACTGATACTGCTGACACTGGTTATTCACAGCACCTGTTTTTCACAATCACAGGAAGCCAAGCAACTCCTTCTGAATGTAGAAAAACTGGCTCAGCTAAAACTCATGCTCTCGCATATGAAGACAGGTTACCAGATTCTGGAGAAGGGCTATACCTCAATCAAAAATATTTCTCAGGGCAATTTCAACCTGCACCGGGATTTCCTGGACGGATTGTTACAGGTCAGTCCTGCTGTAAAGCAATACAGTAAGGTTGCGGACATTATCAGGGTTCAATTGAAACTGGTGAAAGAAAGTAAAGCTGCACTCGCAGAATTCCGGGGCACCAAACAATTTACGATAACTGAAATCGAGTACCTGGGAAATGTATATGCCAACCTGCTGAAAGAATGTCTGAAAACACTGGATGAACTGGCTATGGTGGTCACGGCAGGTAAACTTCGTATGAGTGATGATGAACGGCTGCAGGCTATTGACAAAATATATGATGAGGTGATGGAGCAATATACTTTCCTGAATGAATTCAATAACGGCACCGCTATCCTCTCTCTGCAACGAGAAAAGGAGAAGATGGATATTGATTTAATGAGAAAGGTCCACGGTTTAAAATGAAACTATGAGAGTATTTGTGAGATTGATTTGTGTGTTGGTGGTTTTATTATTGCCTTCTGTGGCGGATGCCCAGATCGCCACCCGTATACGTTCCATGCACGAAGTGCTGGAACAACTTTATGACGATATGATGCCTTTGTGCAGCCGTTTAATAGGTGTTGGAAGGGGTATTGCCGGTTTTGCTGCCACCTGGTATATTGCCACCAGAGTATGGGGGCATATTGCCCGTGCGGAGGCTATTGATTTTTATCCACTGTTCCGGCCCTTTGTGCTGGGTTTTGCTATTTTGATTTTCCCTTCCGTTATCCAACTCATCAACCAGTTGATGAAACCCACCGTTACCGGTACTGCCCAGATGGTAAAAGATTCCGATGCAGCCGTAGCGCAATTGTTAAAGATGAAGGAGGATGCCATCAAAACAACAGCCTATTGGCAGATGTATGTGGGTGAGACCGGAAGGGGCGACCGGGATAAATGGTATAAGTATCATTACGGAGATAAAAAAGAAGGATGGCTGAAAAGTATCGGCAATAATATCCGCTTTGCTTTTGACAAATTTGGCTATAACCTCCGTAACCAGATCAAACAATGGATGGCAGAAGTATTAAAGGTATTATTTGAGGCCGCTGCTCTTTGCATCAATACCATCCGCACTTTTTATATGATCGTTCTGGCGATCCTTGGCCCGTTGGTATTTGGTATAGCGGTCTTTGATGGCTTTCAGCATACCCTCACCGTATGGATCGCCCGTTATCTGAATATATTCTTGTGGCTGCCGGTTGCCAACATCTTCGGTGGCATCATGGGTAAGATCCAGGAGAATATGCTCAAAGAAGATCTGCAGCAGATAGCCACTAATGGTGATACGTTTTTCTCTACCACCGATACGGCTTACCTGATATTTATGATCATCGGGATCATTGGTTATTTCACAGTCCCCTCCGTGGCAAACTATATCATCCATGCAGGTGGTAATAATGCCCTGCTGCAAAAAGTAACCAACATCATGAGCACTTCTGTCCGCAATACCGCCAGCGGATCAGCGTCGATGACAAAGGATGCTATGGGTGCTGCATATAACCGGTTGGCTAATAGTATGGCTGACAGCAGCGCCTCCGGTGGATATTTCAAAGATAAAATTGAAGGAAAGTAAATGTTCAGAACAACTAAAAATATAGACACCGCATTCCGGCAGGTAAGGCTTTTTTCCATTGGAGTCTTGGTTGTTTGCCTGATACTGACTTTGTTCATCAGTTACAAAAGTTACCAGTTAGCGAGTCAGTCGCAGCAAAAGATATTCATCCTGGCGAATGGAAAGGCCCTGGAAGCTTATGCCGCTGACCGGAAGGATAATATACCGGTAGAGGCCCGTGATCATGTAAAGATGTTCCATCACTATTTCTTTACGATGGATCCGGATGATAAGGTGATCAGCAATAATCTGACTAAGGCGCTTTACCTCGCCGATGGTTCTGCCAAACAGCAATATGACAACCTGAAAGAAAATGGGTTTTACACGAACCTGATTTCGGGAAATATCAGCCAGGAGATACAGGCGGACAGTATCATCATCAACACCAATGATTACCCGTACTATTTCCGGTACAAGGGGCTGCAGAAGATTATCAGGCCCACCACCATCGTCACACGAAGCCTGATAACGGAAGGATACCTGAGAAATGTTTCCCGTTCAGATAATAATGCCCATGGGTTTTTGATCGAGCGGTGGAAAACGCTGGAGAATGCTGACCTAAAAGTTGAAAACCGGCAATGATGTTTTGGAAACGAAAAAGAAAGGAACCCAATGAAAATCCGCTGCAGGACAAACTGGCCCGAAAAATTGCCGGTGGTTTTGTACTGGTGCAGACCAAATTCAGTGATATGATGAATAAACGATTTGAGAATATGCCGGCCCGGCGGTTAAAGATTTTCCTGATTGCCTTCTGTGTTTTCAGCGGAGGGCTGAGTCTGTATTTTTTTGTTTCTGCAATAGTAGCTAAACCCAGACCGGCTTTTAAGATCGACCAGGTAAAAGTGCCGCAGCATTTTGACCGTTCAGGGGACGAAGTGATGGAAAACGAGATGCCTGAAGATGTTTACCATGAAATACAGCAGTACCGGTATTATATGGACAGTATCGGAGAACCTATTCGTCCGGGCTTACAGGATTCCATGCGGACACTGGAAGAATTGTATTGGCAGCAACAGAAGTAAAGTTGAATGAGGAACTCAAGATAAAATTAATAACCAGTAAAAATGTGTGTATGAATAGCAATGTGAAGCAAAGAAAATTACTGTTGGTGTTGCCCCTGCTGGCGATACCGTTTCTGACCATGGCTTTCTGGGCCCTGGGTGGGGGAAAAGGAAAGGAGAAAATGGCTGTAAATGGCCCCGGTCTGAATCTTGATCTGCCTGATGCCCGGTTGCAAGAAGATAAATTAATGGACAAGCTCAGCTTTTATGAGAAGGCGGATAAGGATAGTATGCGAATGGCCGAGTGGATGCGAAGTGATCCCTATTACAGAAGGGATACGAGCCCGGTTTTTCCCCATGAACTGGAGGAACTGACAACAATGACCGCAGAAAAATATAACCAGCGGTTAAACAGTTCCCCTTACGAGGGGAATACCAATAAACCGGAGGACCAGCTTTTGCAAAAGTTGCAGTTGCTTGAAGCGGAAATGAAAAAGAACAGTTCCGGCCATTATGAAGAAAAAACAGCACAACCAATATCTGGGAATGAACTTTCCGCTGAACTCGACCGGCTTGAGCATTTACTTAAAGTAAATAATGGTTCCTCAACCGTAGATCCTGAAATGAAACAATTAGAGGGTACGCTGGATAAGATACTGGACATCCAGCATCCGCAGCGGGTCAAAGAACGATCAGCCCGGAATAAGGAAGCTGTCTATGCCGTCCGAAAAACTTCGGTCGCTGATACTATCGTAAAAGGGTTTTACAGTTTCAGTGAGGAAAAGGAATTTGAGGCTGCGGAGCAAAATGCCATTGAGGCGGTCATTGCCGGTAACCAAACTATTGTCAATGGGGCTGTAGTAAAGTTTCGGTTGCTGAATGAAATTTATATCAACGGAAAATTGATCCCGAATGATATACTGGTATCCGGTATTGCCTCCCTGGATGGGGAAAGGCTCCAGGTGGAAATTAATTCTATCAGGTCCGGCAAATCCATCTACTCCGTAAAACTTGAAGTCTTTGATATGGATGGGTTGCCCGGTATTTATATACCGGGAACCATCAACCGGGACGTGGCTAAAGAATCCCTGAATAACTCACTCTCCCTGGCTGATGTCAGTTCTCTCGATCCCTCTTTTAAAGCCCAGGCTACCACCACTGGTATCAGCGCCTTAAAATCACTGGTGAGTAAAAAAGCCAAGTTGATCCGGGTGCAATTAAAGGCAGGCTATAAAGTATTACTCAACAATAAAAATCAAAACCCATGAAACAAATCTTATTTATTCTCATTGCCTCAATGAATGCAGCTTTTGCACAACAGCCTTTATCCATCAGCACGGAAAAAACCACTTCGCTGATCTTTCCCTTTCCTATTAAGTATGTGGACCGAGGAACCAGGGATATACTGGTACAGCCGGTAAAGGAAGATGAACGTATCCTGCTGGTGAAAGCAGCCAGTAAGCAATTTGCGGAAACGAATCTGAGTGTGGTAACCGGTGACGGGAATGTCTATGAATTCACCGTGAACTATACGCCGCAGCCTTCCGTGCTGGTGCTTCATTTGCCCCCTAACAAAAAGGCGACGATCTCGGCTTATGCTAATGCAATACTGAACAATCCCCCGAGAAGAATCTCGAAGGTGGAGCATGGAGCTGTGATTACCAAGTTGTCCGGCATTTATATCAAAGACGATGTGATCTACTACCAACTGGAGATACACAATCATTCACCGCTGGACTTTGATATTGAACTGCTGAAGTTTTTCATTACCGATAAGAAAAGGTCGAAACGAAGTTCTGTACAGGAAAATGAACTGGTGCCCTTGTATGTGGCGGGCAACAGGTCGAAGGTGAAGGCTTATAACTTCTCCGTTGTGGTGGTGGCGCTGGATAAGTTCACGATACCAGATGCGAAATTTCTCCGTATTCAGCTCATGGAGAAAAACGGGGGAAGACATTTTAACCTGAAAGTATATAATGGACAGATCCTGAAAGCAAGGATGCTGCCTGAACTTAATTGAACTATGGAAAAGAGTCATGTCATATCAGACAGCCTGTTCAATGAAGCGCAGGCAGAATTTGCCATAGGACGCAACTGGATTGCCTACAATACCAAGACCTATTTCCTGGACAATGCAGATATGTGGTTCTTCCGGGATAAGGATGAGGCCATTGAATTTGCTAATGATAATATCAGTGACGTTGATTCCTATGCTGTGATCTACGCGAATTCCATGATCTCGCTCATGCGGCAATTGCCTTATGGACAAGACATTCATTTTAACCTGACACAAAAGGAACTGGAGGAACTGTTCAAATCAATTGACTGGCAGGATGCATTCTATGACCCATTGCATGATACCATTGAAGCATCAACGGAACAGGAGAAAGACGACCTGGCCAAGATGGAAACCCTGCTTGTTGAATGGGAGAACCTTTACAACAGGGACCCCGAAGCTGCCCTGCAACTGGCAACTACTTACTGGGAAGGGCATCCAATGCAAACTTATAAAGAAGATTTTCTAACAATTAAATATGACCTTATGAACGAACGAAATTTCGATTACCTGAAATCTAATATCAGGAATCATGGCTTTGGCGAGACGCTGGGGCCGGAACTGGAAAAAGCCCTTAAAGAAGGGCAGGCAGAATTTACCCTGGAGTTTAAGACTGAAGTGAATAAGCGGGAAATGGAAGCAACGCTTTATTTCAAGAAATCCAATGAATCCGACCTGTACTTTTTCAATAAGTACGATACCCGCCTGAAAAATGAAAAGGATGAAACCATTGCCCAAACCTTTTACATTAATAACGGATGGGGTGTAACACTGAAAGAGGCATATAACCTGCTTAACGGTCGTGCGGTGCACAAGGAACTAACGAGCAAAGACCAGGAAAAATACCAGGCCTGGATACAACTGGATTTTTCTGCCAAGGATAAGCACGGTAATTATGAACGAAAACAGTTCCACCAGAATTATGGCTATGACCTGAAAGAGGCTTTAAGCTATTATCCTATCAAGGAGATGCAGCAGAAGGAAGACATGGAAAAGCTGATCCGCTCGCTGGAGAAAGGAAATGTTCAGATGGTGGCCATGCAGGTTTCCGGTAAAGATGCAAAGATTTTTATTGAAGCTAACCCGCAATACAAAACCATCAACCTTTACAACAGTAAATTTCAGCGCCTGGACCAGGAACAGCGTCAGGAACTGATGAACAAACCTGAATTAAAAGAGGGCAAAGAGCAAGGCAAAGGGAAGGAAAAGGGTCAGGAGCTGGGAAAGGAGGACCAGCCCGAAAAAAAGCAGGGTAAAGGCCGTAAAGTAAATGGAGGTGCTGCCGGTGAGGATAACGGCTTTGTAACCAAGAAACGCAGTTCGAGCAAAAAAGGACTGGGTATTTAAATGCCGGGTTGGGCTGACTGGCAGACATTGTTTTACCGGAAAGCCGGTGCTGATAACCGGATCAGCCCAACCCATATCAGCCTGTACTTTGCCCTGCTGCACGAAGCTGGGCATACCCTGGCCATTCCTTTTTACCTGCAGCGTACCATCGTGATGCAAAAGGCCAAGATCTGTTCCCCCGTCACCCTCAACCGGTGTTTAAAGGAATTGCACTTATACGGGTATATTGATTACCGGCCGAGTTATACGCCGGGCAGGAGTATGGTGGGGTTGATTGATTTGGATAATGAAATTGTGTGATTGAAAATGTGCAATATGGAAACGCTTGTGAATGTTGTTGTGGTGCCTGAAGCCGACTGGCAAAAATTGCTTCAAGGGCAAGCGGAACTGCTTCGGCTAGTACAGGAATTAAAAGGCACAATACCTGTTACAGCCGCCATAGTTCCCTTTATTACAGCGATGGAATTTATGCAGGCTGTACGGATCGGACGGACCAAGTTTGACCAGTTGGTGGCGGCGAATAAAGTAAAGACGATCAAGAAGGACCGGAAGATTTATGTGCCGGTTGGGGAGATAGAGAGATACTTCAACATAGGAAATCCATAAACTCAGGCTACAATGACATAATTTGATTATTGGGAAATGTCACTGATATTCAGCAAATTGCAATGCCAATAGGCATTATCGATTTGTGGGAAATCAAAGTATTATAGAACCAATAAAAGCAGCGACAGAATTTACTTGTTTTACAAACAGGTCCCTGTTCATCACGGGCAAAGCTGGAACCGGCAAGACTACTTTTTTAAGATCGGTTCGTGAAAAATGCTCAAAGAAATTAATAGTACTTGCGCCAACTGGCATTGCGGCCGTTAATGCGAATGCGCTTACAATTCATTCCTTTTTTCAGTTTCCGTTTACTATCCTGGATGAAGAATTTTATAAGAATTCATTTCCACGTTACAATGAGGCGAAGAAGGAAGTTATTGAAGAAATGGAGCTTTTGATTATTGATGAAGTGTCAATGGTTAGAGCGGACATAATGGATGCAATTGACAGGGTACTACGCTATTACAGAAGAAAAGATTCAATTCCTTTTGGTGGAGTTCAATTAGTGATGATCGGTGATCTATTCCAACTTTCACCTGTGCTTAATGATCGGGATGCGGAAACTATGAAAAAGATATACCCGTCACCGTTTTTTTTTGAAGCCGATTCAATCAAGCGACTGGATTATGTAAGGATTGAGTTTACCTCTATTTTCAGACAGCTCGATAGCCGTTTTATTTCACTGCTAAACAACGTGCGTAACAACTCATGCAGTGATGATGATTTGACAGTATTGAATAAGCGATGTATTTATCCTGCAGAAGATACCGGTGAGTATGTTTTTCTTACAACTCATAAGCATAAAGCAGCCAGCATCAACAAGGAAGCCCTTGACCAATTAAGTAGCCCGTTAGTTTTATCAGAAGCAAACATTACGGGAGAATTTCCCGAATCTTCTGACCCCGCTCCCCGCAAATTGGAGATGAAGGTTGGTGCCCGGATCATTTTTACAAAAAACGATAGCAGTGAGAGAAAAGAGTATTATAATGGCAAAGCAGGCACAATAGTACATATTGGGGAAGATCGGATACGGATTCGGATAAATGAATCGGACAGCATCGACCTTGACCGATCAACGTGGATAAACCGGGGAGCAAAGTATAATATTTTATCAGGCAAAATTGAAAATACCGAACTGGGCAAGTTCCGGCAATTCCCTGTCAAACTGGCCTGGGCTATCACTATTCACAAGAGCCAAGGAATGACTTTTGACAAAGCAATTATTGATGCTCAGAATTCTTTTGCCCCCGGTCAGGTGTATGTGGCATTGAGCAGACTGAGAACCCTTGATGGGCTTTTTCTTCAAGCTCCCTTAACAAGAGAAGCGATTCAAACAGACCCTCGTATTGTCAGCTTTAATAATGGAGCGGCTCCAACTAAAGATTTGGAAAAAACATTATTTACCGAAAAGCTATCATACCGGCATCATTTATTATTCAAGTTATTAAGTATAGAAAAATTAAACCGGTTTGTCCAGACCTTCTGTGGTAAATATCATGAACTTTTATTTGCGGATTCGTGTAAGTCCATTTTAGAAGATTTAATGGCAGTATCCACTAAGTTCAATGTCCAACTTGCTCATCTTTTAACTGTTGCTGAAGGAGATCGGTACAATGTGGTTCATGTTCGGATAAAAAAAGCAGTTGAATATTTTACTGAAGTAGTTGACAACAAATTGATTCAACCTTTACATGAATTTGCATTTACAGTCAAAGAAATAAAAAAGAATGAACCACTAATTGCAGATTTAAATTTGCTTCATGTCCTTTACACTGAAAAAAAGGTTGAATTCGGCACTGCAGTTAAACTAATTCAAGGGTTCATAAACAGTACAGAGACAGAGTTACTGCTTGAAATGATAAATACTCAGTATGAAAGATTCGAAAAATCAGTTTTAGAAATAAAAAAGAAAGAGCCCCAAAACAAAACAACCACGCAAAAGACCACACTGGCCCTTTTTCAAAAAGGGCTGACAATTGATGAAATTGCTAAAAAACGTAAATTGGATCGGGGAGTTATTGAAGATCACCTGAAAAGTTTCATTAAGTCGGGAGAAATAAGCCTCAATCAATTGGTTACCCCGGAAAAAATCCGACAAATCCAAACTCTTCGGCAAAAGAACCCTTTATTGACTGTTCACGAATTAAGGCTGGAACTTGGAAACGAGTTTAGTTTTGGAGAAATCAGGGCTGTTTTGGAAACCCTGTAACCTTATTGCATTATAATAAATAGAGAATGATTAATTACGATTACCGGACGATACTACAATTTATCTCTGAGAATTCCCCTAAAGGGTTGGAATTGCTTTATTTACGGTATGGTAAGCCGTTTTATTCCTTTGCTTTAGAGCGTTGGAAATTTTCTGAAGATGAAGCTACGGAAATTGTTTATAAAACATTGGAAACCTTAGTGTTGAAGCTTCCTAATTATGAATTTGGGTCCCAGGCTTTATTCGATGGATTTCTTTTTAAAGTGTTTATCAATTTTTTAAAGCAGAAATACCGGGAGACCAGAAAAAGACAATTGCCGCAACTTGAGTTCTTTGACCTGGAACAAGAATTTGAACTGCCTTCCAATGTTCAGAATGCTTTAAACAGGCAGTCTTTTTCGGAATACTATTCCTCTGACAAGTTGGAAAGTCCGGCCATGAAAATCCTAAAGACTTCCCTGGAACAGTTGGAGCAAATGGACAGAGATATTTTGTTACTGCGGGCCCAGAACTATAGCTATGAAGAGATAGCCGGAATGCTGGGTATTGAAAATAAGCAGCTGAAAGTGAGACACCACCGTGCTAAACAAAAATTGATAAATCTACTTAACGAAGCGAATATTTAAATTATGAATAACCCAGCTAGTATCGACCGTTTTGACGAGATGTTGCGACTGATTTACCTGGACCAGGTAAATGCCATGGACCCCGATCATACCCAGCAAGAATTGTCTAGGATGATTAACAGTAAAGAGGTATCAATATCGCCGGCAAATGAGGAAATAATAATGTCAAAATTGACAGCCCTAATGCAGCAGCCCTCCTTGGGTCAATTAATCCAGTGGGCTATGAAAGAAAGCAATGTTGAGGAAAAATTGCTGGTAGAAAAGACGGGGCTGACTCCGGTTCTAATTAGTGAGTTAAAGAACGACGCTGTCTATCCTAATAATGTACCTATACAGGTCTTTAAGAAATTGGTTATGGCACTGGAGTTATCGTATACGAATGTAAGGGCTGCTGTGCTGAAAACATTTGGTCAGTTGAAGCAACAGATAGGTTTCAATGATACAACTGCATTTGGATTTATTCCCGCATACCGGAAAGGACATGAACAGTTGAATTATGAATCAGTCAGGATGGATAGCATCTCAGAGGGTAACGAATTATTTGAAAACGAAGAAGCATTAAATAAATACCTGAACCGGTTAGAGGAATTAATGACTGAATAAATTGTTATGACAAAGAAAGTTCAATGGGACAATACTGCGGTAAATATGTTGCGGGAATGCAACAGGAAGTATTATTTCTCCCAATTGCTTGCCTCCAAGAACCGGTCTAACCCGTTACAACGAAAGGTTCATGAGTTAAAAAAAATGCAAACACTTTCTATGTGGCAGGGAAGCGTAGTGGATAAATTCATGGAGACAGTCATTATCCCGAAAATCAACAATAAGGAAACGCTGGACTTCGATTCACTGGCCGATGAAGCTGTTGAATTTGCCCAAAAGCAATTCGATTATTCCAGGCAGAGAATCTATACAGATCCCATAGCAGGAAAGCTGGAGACTGCATTGGATTTCTGCATATTGGATATTCACGAACAAGGAAAAAGCTATGAGGAAAATGAAATAGCGGAAGCCTATATCAATATCAGGGCGGCGATTACAGGATTGCCTGAAATCCGGATGCCTGACGGACAAACCTTGCTTGGATTTTTGAAACAATGCAATGCTCTTACTCCGAACGTTTTCACTTGGAAAGTGGAAATTGAGCAAGCCGCGGTAAAACCACAGATTGACCTTTTGGCACAGTATAACTGGAAGCCGGTAGTTATCGACTGGAAACTATCCCGAAGCTATTTAGCGGACTATTCCCGTCAGCTTATAATCTGCGGGCTGGTAGTATTCCTGAAAAGGTTGGAAAATAAAGACAAACAGCCCTATGCTTATGAAGATATTCAGCTTTTTGAAGTAAACTTATTCAAAAGAACGGTCAAGCAACATGAGTTTACTGAAGAGCGTGCCAATGATATGATTGACGAGATTAACCTTACCAGCCGGGATATATTATTGCTGCGGGGGAAAGATGAGGAGCCGGATATTGATGACTTTGAGGGAACTGACAATGATGGCTCCTGCAAAATCTGCAGTTACCGGTCTATTTGTGCTTATTTATATCTTAATAATAATAGTTATGACGAGAAAGCATTTGCTGAATTTGTTCAGGCTACCCAATCTGCATGAACTGAATTTTTCATACAAATTGGTGAAGACCGACTTAAAATCGAGCCCGGATAAAGAGGAAGTTTTTAACAAGCATTTCCGCAAAGCTGGTGAACGCGTAGCTTCCATCATTGAGGGGCCGGTTGCTGTTGTAAAACGTGATGGAACATGGTTTATTGCTATCCCGGAGGATCGTACTTTTGGTGAATCACGGGTTGATGTTGGTCCGTTTGTCGTTACCGTTACCGAGTTGCCTGATGTCTATCGTGTAAAGCCAACGGAGTTTTTTCAATATGGCAATCTTCCTATTGTTATCAACTTTCTGGACTTTGAAATCAGGAGGCAGCTTGGCAATAATAAAGGGATTTGGAAATTAACTAATTCCCATTTTCTGTACCGCAAGCCATTACAATCGAATGAAGATTCTTCCATTGAAGTTTATGGTGGCTTTTCCTATCGGCTGGTTTGCTGGAATGGAGTTATCTATGTTTGTCTGAACCTTACTACCCGGTATATTGATAAGTATTATCTGTCCAGGTATGTTAACGGAAAGAACTTTGATGTATTACTTAGAAAACTTTTTGGCCGAAGGGTGGTTTATCAAAATGGTGACGATTGGTATGCAGCAGAAATTCAAGGATTTGGAAATCCTCTGAAAGAGCACAATTTTATTTTTAATGGGGCAGAAACGAATGTGTTTGATTTCATTACTCAGAAAACTCAAAGGCATCGTTTCCAGGCTCATCAATTATTGAAAGAGGATCATCTTGCTCTTCTGTATACCTACCCAGGCCGGTCAATGGAGGCACATAGCGGTGCCACTTCTATTGCCAAACTTATTCTCAGTCCACAGGATAAACAGGTGAGAGCATTACACAAATACTCCATCAAGGATCCTTCGCGCCGATTTGAAGGGATTATTCATAGCATTACTACCTTTTTCCAGGGACTCAAATTTAATGGCCATCCGTTGAGAATCGAAACAGAATCGGTGGAAGAATATATTAATAGTTTCGAAGTTCCGGCTTTGAAATATAAAAATGACCACATATTAAAACCGGGGCACTACAGTAAAGGTGGAAATGTTAAGTTGCGTGAATATGGACTGGAGCGCAAACATTTCCTGGAAGATAACGGGATATTGAATAATTCTGATTTTGATCCACAATGGCTGATTGTGCCCGACTTTATGGAAAAGGAGCAGGTGGAAGCATTCAAGAAAAATGCAGAGCATTTATTGAAAAAGCTCGCTCCGAAATTTGCTGAATTCAAGGTCGTGCGCTTTAAGGCAAGAGAAGGGTTATCGGCTACCTTCCAGATACAGGAAATCGAAAAGGCGTTGATTGAGAAGAGTGCAACAAGCGGCTTTGCCTTATTTATTATTCCTGATCTCGGACGGGACGCGAAGCGCCTTGCCAGCACTTTTCACGATTGCTTGAAAAGTAAGTTCTATCCGGGCTTAAAAGTCCAGTGCGCCTCCGCATCAAAGATCATGAGTTACTTCCACCCGTTCGAGTCTTCTTTGGACAAAAAGGTACGTGAGTACAAGGTGCCCGAGGAAGCGAAACCCAGATTCAGGTCTTACCTGTTCAACCTTATCATGGAACATCTGATCATGAATAGAAAATGGCCTTATGCATTGGGAAAAGACCTGCATTATGATGTATATGTTGGGATCGATGTTCATGGCCGCCACGCCGGATTCACTTTCTTTTTCAAAAATGGAGAACATCAGTTCTTTATTCCTATTTCTGTTCCTAAAAAAGCCAGAGGCAGAAGAGCTGAAAAACTAAAGGCTGATTTTTTGTACGAGCATATTTATGAAAAACTTAAAACATTTATACCCCGCTATGCTCTGAATCCTAACGGTATTGTGTTTATGAGAGACGGACGCAGCTTTGGCGAAGAACAAAAAGCCCTCGAAAGGGTGGTGAATGATCTTGCGGCTGATAGATTAATAAATAAAGCCACAGTGAAGTTTGGCGTGGTTGATCTTTATAAACAAAGCTCTATCCCTTTCCGGATTGCCATGAAGACAGATAACTATGACCAATTGGACAATCCGGTGACAGGGGCCTATAAAATCATTAGTGCTACAGAAGGATTCCTGTTCAATACCGGCTATCCCTTTCAGTTGAGAGGTACCGCCAAGCCGCAACATTTACGGCTTCAATCTGGGAATCTTGATTTTTTGAAAGTTCTGGAAGATGTGTTCTGCCAATCCATGCTGGCTTATTCAGCCCCGGATAGAAGTAGTTCTCTCCCAGTGACGATTAAGTTGATTGATACCTTATTAAAGCCACTAACTGCTACCTTTGACATGGTAGAGGAAGATGAGGAAGAGTTGGATGAATCAACATTAGAATAACTATTCAAAAAATTATTATGAGCGATATCAGTGCATTGTCGAATCAATACGATCAACTGGTCGATATTTCAGAAAAAATCAATAACTCAGTGATCGTTTTTAAAAAACAAACCTTGTTGCAGGATGCGACCAGCAGGACAAAATATCCAAACCTGAAAATTTCATCGGATGAAATTGCCCAGGCAAGCGATAACTTATTGGTTTTTTTGTTGAACGTTTTTGATTTATTACATGATGATACCATTGCGGAAAAGAAATTTATACCCCTGACCGTCATGGATGACTATAAAGCGAGGCTTCGAAAAAATGTTTACTTGGACGAGGACCTGAAACGTCTTCAAAAACATCTGCAGGAAAAGCAGACTGTTACAGAGGCTGATCTGCAGTCGATGGATTTTCTCGTTGCTACCCTGGATACGGAAAGAAACAATTTGTTCAGGAAATTAAAAACTGCAAGAGGATGACGCAGTTTTTAACAGGTATTTTTGTTGATCAGGCTAATGCAGCACTGAAGATGCTGGCCCGTCTTAGGGGTGATGGGATTAACCCTGAAATTGATAAGGCTTTTCTTGCACGTACTATTCAGCTGTTGGAGCAGCTGCACCAGGATATTACAAAACTTATTCAATCAGGAGATCTGGAAATACCCGCTCTTGCGAGTTCTACGATTGTAAAGTATAATACGTTTACTGAAAGACTACAGACAATTGAACTATTCCGTTACCTGGTGATCATTAATTACGGAGAACCTGAAAAATACTTTAAGAAAAAAATTACCAGGATTTACAAAGAGATTAATTGTCTTCAATCCGAGCCAATAATTACAACGATCAGTAACTCTGAAAGCTATTATTGGGCATTGCCTTCCTATAATATTATTGCAGTTCCCACCGGTGAGGAAAAGAATCTTCTCAATCTTCCAGACCTCTATCATGAAATTGGGCATCTAATCGATAAACAGCATAGGGCAGATCTGCGTGATGGCTTTCTTCCCACACTTGATAGATTTTACCGGGATGGAGAGCAACGGGTTGTTGATGAACAGCGCGACCCAAAGTTGATTTCTTTTTACCGTGACAAACATGCGAGTTGGCTGAATGGCTGGATAATGGAGTTTACCTGTGATTTTATAGCTACTTATCTTGTTGGACCGGCATATGCCTATACAAATTTAAAAATATCGACGCTTAGCAGCGGTAAGGATCGAATTTATGCCGATTTTCCAAGTCACCCTTCAGATGAAGCGAGAATGCGGGCTGTTTTTTATATGTTAAATCAACTTGGATTTAATAAAGAGGTTAAACAGATAAACCAATTGTGGCAGGCGTTTCTTTTAAGTACAAAGAACCCAGTTCCGCCCAATTATGGTGAGATTTTTCCGCAGGTATTGATCGAATCCTTGGGTCAGTCTGTAATTAAGGGTTGTCAAAAGATTGACCTACGATCTTATCCAGAACAGTTGAGAAAATTCGATTTACCAATATCAAAGATTCTTAATGAGGCCTGGACTGAAGTTCTTGCTAATTCTCCTAATTATAAGTGTAGGCTCCCCCTTTTTAGTACCGTTTAAAAGTAGACTATTTCATTCATTTGGTTCTTCTTTGACACCGCAGGGGCGTAGTGGAGCGAAGGCGTAGCCGAAGCGGAACGGAGCCCCTGCGGGCGGCTCATTTGTTCCCTATAGGCTCTCGGCGGCATACCTCCCAAGGCATCATGGGGCCGGGTGGTATTGTAGTCATCCGTCCATTCAGCAGTTACCTCACGAACTTCGTCGAGGGTATCGAACAGGTACGCATCCAACACGCTTTCCCGGTATGTTTTATTGAACCTTTCGATATAAGCATTCTGCATCGGCTTACCTGGTTGTATATATTTAAATTCAATTTCATTGGCCGAGCTCCATGCTTGTGCTAATTTTGCAACGAACTCAGGCCCGTTGTCCATCCTTATTTTTTGAGGCTTACCGTAGCGGTTAATTAAGTGCTTGAGTACCCATATCACCCGACTGCTTTTAAGTGAATAATCCGATTCAATAAATAACACTTCCCGGTTATAGTCATCAATTACGTTAAACGTACGGAACTTTGTGCCGTTACTCAATGCATCACTCATAAAATCAATACTCCAGGTTTGCGTAAAACCGACAGGTACGGCCAACGGCTCTTTAACTCGTGCAGGCAGCCGTTTTTTTACCTTCCGGCGCAGGGGCATTCCAATTTGTTTGTATACCCTGTACAGTCTTTTATGATTAACCACTTCGCCTTGGTTGCGGATACGGCCATAGCACTTCCAAAATCCTTCCTGCGGATTTTTGACGGCCAACTCTTGCAATGCACCAATAAGGCTATTATCGTCTTTAACCGATTTATACAGCAGACTGCTTCTGCTTAGGTGCATTAAACGACACGCCTTGCTGATGTCTTTTGGCCGTTCATTACGGAGTTCTCCAACGATCCTCCGCTTGTCGCAAGGCTTTATAGCTTTTTTTCTATAAGGTATTTAGCTAGATCCAATTCCATGGCCAAGTTGGCATACATTTTTTTCAACCGCGCATTTTCCTCTTCAAGCTCTTTAATGCGCTTTAGCTCGGTCGCCTCCATGCCGCCATACCGTTGGCGCCACTTATACAAGGTGGCCTTACTAACACCGTGGTCCCGGCTGAGTTCTTCAGCAGTTTTCCCATGGTCAAATTCCTTAAGAATGTTTGCGATCTGTGTAGGACTAAATTGACTCTTTTTCATGTTTTACGTTTTAAAGTTAAGATTTCTCTCTACTTTCAAAACGTACTATTTTTGGGGGAGCCTACATAAGGACTGGGAGGAACAAAAAATCACAGCAATCGGAACTATTATATAGTGTGACCTTTAAATTATAAATATATTCAAAGCATTCATCTTACTGGTTTTGTCATCCGGATTGCTACATATTTTAAATCCCCATCGCTTCAAAATCCACCCGCTTTGTTCCTTCCACTATCTCCGGCAAATTGACATCATAGTAATTCCGGGTAGTCTCCTGCTTGGTATGCCCCATCATTTTAGAAAGCACAGCTCCTTCTGCCCCGTACCTGATCCATAACTGCGCATTGGTGTGCCGTGCTACCTTATTGGTAATATTTTTATGGATACCGGCCATTTTTGCGATCTCTTTCAGGTTACGGTTGTAAACGGGTTCCTCGACCAGGTACTGCTTATCGAATACCAACTTATCTGATGCCCTGGAGCGATACCGTTCTAATATAGTTTGCGCATAAGGGAACTTAAAAAGTGGTATGATTGTTTGATTTCCGTTCTTATCTCTTGCACCGAGTATCACATGACCATATTCTTCATCCATTTGCAGATGATCTTTTGTAAATATCAACAGGTCTTTAAAATAATACCCGGTATATATCTGGAACAGGAACATATCCCGGTCACGTTCCAGGTGTTGCTGGTTTTCGGTAAATGTCAGGGATTTCCATTTCCTCACTTCCTGTAAATCCAGAAATGTTCTTTTTGCTTTTTGTACCCGGACATTTAATCCATCAAACAGAAATTCCATTTGCTGTGGCGATATATAATTCTCCCGGCGGGCATGACGGAGCACTTTTTTAAAAGCTTCCAAATATTTTTTTGTCGCTGCACCGCCGAGTTCCAGTTCGGTTTGCATGAAGCGGCTAAAATCCCGGAGTAGTGTATTGTCAATCTCCGCAAAGAGGATCTGTTTTTTAAACTTCTTTAAATGCGTAAGCGTGGTGGCGTATTTCTTAATAGTGTTAGGTTCCAGTTTTTCAGGAGGCCGGCTGATATAGCTTTGCATGAAGTCCAGAAAACTTTTATTATCTCCTTTATTGGTAAGGCCGGCAATGATACCCTCCACAGTTACCGGCTTGCCGAAGTTGACCGTGCGTTTGATGTACTCGTTAATGAGCCCTTTGATCTCGATGATCTTATTATTGATCTCAAAGGCGAAGGGGTGATTTTGTTTGATCCAGGCACCTTCTTTCCCTGCCCATTGATCATGCCTTATTTTGATTGGAGTTGGGACCCGGTAATACCGTGCAAAGTTCCCCTGCTTAATACGGATATGCACCGGATACAGTCCGGATTTATTGTTTTCATTTCTCCAGTTCATCACCACAGCAATACTCGGGATACTCACCATACAAAGGTCGTTTTTAGATTTCTTAAAAAAACCGTAAACAAAACCGTAAACGAATTAACGGGAGTTCACGGGAATTAAAAAGAGTACTTAAACGCAGAAAACCTTACCAGTCAATGACTTCGTAAGGTTTTCTGTTTTTTTAATTCCCATTAATTTAGCTGGAGTGTAGCCTCGACAGGAATCGAACCTGTATCTGGAGCTTCGGAAACTCTTATACTATCCATTGTACTACGAGGCCGGCGTTATTTTATTAATCCCGGGGCATTTGTGGCAAATACCTTTACGGCGATAGCCAGCAAAATTACGCCAAAAAATTTTCGTACGGCCATTAAACCAGCTTTACCTAAGACTTTTTCTATCATACTCAGCGAGCGGATGACCAGGTAAATTACAATAAGATTGACCAGGATAGCGAGAAGGATCATATACTCATTCTTTTCAGTTCTTTCAAAAGTAGCTTTCAGCGACATGATGGTTGTTAATGTACCGCTTCCCGCAATAAGTGGAAAAGCTATCGGGACGACCGTGCCAGAAGGAACCCCCTTTTCTGGTTTAAAAAACTCTATGCCGAGAACCATTTCAAGCCCAAGAATAAAAATTACAATAGAGCCAGCTACGGCAAAGGACCTAATATCAACTCCCAGGACATTCAGAAAAGGTTTGCCAATGAAGAAAAATAACACCATTAATGCGCCAGAAATAAGGGTTACTTTCCAGGCATTAATGCCACCTGTTTTCTGCTTAATAGAAATAAGCATTGGTACAGACCCTACAATATCAATAACGGCGAAAAGGGTGAAAGTCAGTGTCAGGAATTCCTGCAGGTGAAATTGCATATTTGCTGGTTTTCTGCAAAAGTAGTTATCTGAAGATATATTTCTCTTTAAACAAGTTTAGTTCAACAGAAAGATATTCCAGGCAGCCCCTGCAAAGACAATCATTATAGCGCTGTTCAATATAAATCCGTAGTTCACTAGTAAGTGCAATGCCATAACACTGGCATTGCACTATATTTCCCGGCTTGCATTCAAATTTGTTTTTGCATCTTGGGCAATTCTTAATTTCATGCTGGCACATAGATATTATTTTACAACTGGAAACTGAGGCCAATGATGAAGCTGAACTTCCTTGCATTGTAACCAGGAATGTCAAAGTATACTTTATTGGCAATATTCTTCAGATCCAGGAATATTCTTATCGCCTTTCCGAATTTGTATTCACTGTACAGGTCTACTACAGCATAAGCATCGATCGTTTCGGGAGATGAACCATAAATGAATTCTTCCCGTTTGCTGAAACTGCGGAAATGGGTGCTCACAAAAAAATCTTTGGTGAGCTGGATTCCCGCAGAAAGATTAATGGCATGTTTGGGAATGCGGTATAAATTAAAGTAGCTGGTATCTTTACCCAAGGGACTCCCCGTGCCGTCATAAGGCGAAGTTATTTTACCATTTGTATAGGTATAGTTAGCATTTATACTAAAGAATTTTTTAACGTATGACAGTTCTGTTTCAAAACCATAGTTGGTTTGATTACTTACGTTAAGGTATTTACTTTGAAAAGTAGAAGGATTGAATGTGTATACAATTGCATCTGTTGTTTTCCGGTAAAAACCTACTAGTCTTGCCGAAAACGGGTTGCCAGCTATCAGCTCAGCACCAGCTTCTGCTATGATGCCTTTTTCTGGTACCAGGTCTGCGTTCCCGGCATATGTATCAAATAATTGGTATAGGGTTGGTGTTTTATAAGCTGAGTAAAGATTAGCAAAAACCTTTGCCTTCTTTTTCACAAGAAAGGAGGGATTGAATGTAAAAGTGAAATTACTTCCGTACTCTGAATGTTCATTGAAGCGTCCACCTAATTCAACATTTAATCCTTTGTTCTTATAAACAGCAGATGCGTAGGGACTGATCTGTTTAGCTCTGGCATTTAAAGGCGGTTGATTAAATGGTCCAAAAATTCCTGTAGACCAATACGTTTGGTCTGTATTATTGGAACGAAAATCTGCTCCTGTAAGGACTTCCCAATTCTTCAGTTTCCAGTTGCCATATACTTCTGCATAATGAGTCCGCCCGACATAGTTACTTTTTGAAAAGGAAGCGAACAAATTGCTTTTATGTGAAGAATCGTCAAGGTAACTTCTTTCAACCCTGTTGTAGTTGTAATTAAGATGAATACTCCCGTTATTAAAATAATGCAGCAAGCCAGCGCTAAATTGCTTGTTATTACTTTCTGAGGTAAAATCCCTGTCATCCGTATAAGCAGAAGCGTCAATATCTGTTTTATAATTACTATAGGTTCCTGATAAAGACATTTTGATAGTTTTACTAAGATCAAAACCTAACCGCCCGTTAACGGCATGCTGATTAAAACCATCATTATCGAAATTTGCAGATCCGCTGGAGTCATAAGCAGCAGAGAATCCATCATTGCTAAGATGTGTATAATTCAACGAGTAATCTGCTTTGTTTCCCCGGCCGTTAAAACCAATATTTTGCCGCAGTGTGTTAAAGCTTCCACCGGCAAAAGTGCCGTATACATTTGCCTTCTTTGCACTTGTTTTTTTCAGAATGATATTAATTACGCCGGCTACAGCATCTGATCCATACAAAGTAGATTGACCCCCTTTTAATATTTCAATTCTTTCTATTTGGTCAAGGGGTAGAAAGTTTACATCAAAGTAATTTGTTATTACTGAAGGATCATTTACTGGAATACCATCCAGCAATATCAATACGTTTCCGGCAGAAGCACCGCGGATATTGACTGTTTGATTTGTACCGAGGGCATTATTGGCGCCAATTATAACAGTTCCTGTTACCGTATTCAAAAGTTCAGGAAGTGTTTTGCCGCCACTCCTTTCTAATTGTTCCCGGGTGATAGTTGTAACAACTTTCCCCGTTTCACTTTGTTTTTTGGGATACTTGTTGGTGGTAATTACCACTTCGCTTAGTGATGTGGTGTCTTGTTGCGCTTTTAACTGAGTGCTGAAAATAACAGCAGCCAGCACAAAAAAATGTCTTTTCATATAAAATGAAATTTTGTGTGACTGCTTCCGGAAACAAAAAGAAATAGAAATATAAATGTCCCTCGACGTTTACATCTCATGCCTTTCACCCGAAAGCTGAATAATGTTTACTTTGATCTGGCAGGTCTTCTGGCTTGCTCCGCTGTTTGATGCCTTCCCGTCTGAAATGACAGTGGCGTGAAGATCAAACAACTTTTAAAGGAGCTTACAGCTACGGGGATAGCACCGGATTTACACCGGATTTCCCTTTTCATCTCTCGCCTGAGGCGAAAGAACCAAATCGATGCAAATGTAGGGCGAAGTACTTTTTTGGCAAGAAGAGTTATTCACACCCGGCTTTGTCCATACATTTTACCAGGTAACCGATTCTCTGCAACGATTAACTTTTATGTAACTTCCTTTGTAAGTAATGAGACAAAATAAATTAACTCCTGTTATAGCCCATATCGCCGGCTGGTTATTTTTCTTTAGCCTGGTTCTCGGTTTTCTTTATGATTCACACAGAGAGCAAAGTGTTTTCAGCATTATTTTTTCATGGACATTTCTCGTTTTTGGTATCGTTTACCTATTCTTGTTTTATTTCAATATTTATTTTTTGATCCCGGAATTTTATCTGAAAAAAAAATACTTCGTTTACTTTTTTTTGGTTCTGTTACTTTTTACAGCTGTTTACTTCATAATGCCATTTGATCGCCTGATGGGCCAATTTCGGGTAACAGATAGCAGAATAATACAACCTCAACCATTTAATGAGGCCCCGCCGGACTTTTTTGAAAGGCAGTCACCGCCTCCCGGGAGACCAGGATCCACTCAAACTGATATAGTGAGCATCGTCTTATTTGTAACTGTGTGGTCCTTAAGCACGGCAATGTGTATAATCAGGCAATGGAGGCTTACAGAAAAAAGAGCCTTTCAGGCCGAAGCAGAGAAAGCCAATGCGGAACTGTCATTTTTAAAAGCACAAATAAATCCACATTTTTTGTTTAATACATTGAATAATATTTATTCACTTGTAATTACAAAAAATGATAAAGCTGCTGATGGTGTAATGAAGCTATCCAATATAATGAGGTATATAACTGATGAAGTGAGAGAGAATTATGTTTCATTGAGTTGTGAAATTGATTGCATGAGGGATTATAATGACTTGCAGAAGCTCAGGTTGGCAAACAAAATGAATGTTGAGTTACTTGTTAAAGGCAATGCAAGCAAGAAAATGATAGCACCTCTGTTGCTGATGACTTTTGTAGAAAATGCATTTAAGTATGGCGTGAGCAATCACGAACCGTCAAGTATTATTATCCGGATCAGCATAGAACAAAATAGCATTTTATTTTTTTGTCAGAATAAACTGTTTGAAATCAAGAACAACGAGAGTACCGGAATCGGAATTTCTAATGCCCGTAAGCGGCTGCAGCATCTCTATCCCGGAAAACACCAGTTGGAAATCAATACCCAGAATGGATTGTTTACAGTGCGACTGACATTAGAGGCATAATTGGTATCTTAGTTCAATGCCAGTCAGATGTATCGCTATTGACGATGAACCCCCCGCCCTGGTGTTACTCAGGGAGTATATTGCAAAAACACCTGCGCTTCAGTTGGTACAGACATTTGATGATGCTATTAGTGGCAGTGAGTTTATTCGTCAAAACCAGTTAGACCTTTTATTCATTGATATCAATATGCCTGATATTTCTGGGCTTGATCTTGTCCGCTCTCTTGATAACCCGCCCATGATCATTTTTACAACGGCGCATAAAAAATTTGCATTAGATGGGTTTGAGCTGAATGCGGTGGATTACCTGCTGAAACCCATCAGTTTTGAGCGATTCTCGAAAGCAGCAAGTAAAGCGGTTGAATATCATATGTACAGGAATAAAACAATAACCGAAGAAGCTGATGCTTTATTTGTTTATTCGGAATATAGGATGGTGAAAGTTCTATTAAACGAAATCGAGTACATTGAAAGCCTGGAAGATTACATACGGATTAACCTGGTAGCCGGTAAACCAATTATGACACTGATGACAATGAAAAAAGTATTGGAGAAATTACCTTCTGCCAGGTTCAGAAGAATACATCGCAGTTATATTGTTTCCACAGATAAAGTAAAATCAATATTAAACCGGAAAGCAAAGCTGTCGTCGGGAGCGGAACTACCAATAAGTGACAGCTATCTTGATTTTATTAGCGATTGGAAAAAAGTTTAATTTCCTCTTGTCTTTTTTTCTTCATAATTCATTACAGTATTTTTTTAACAATCTATCCATACTGAATAATGTAAGATGCCGTTTTGAGAGTAATCGCATTCTGTATTTAAAAGCAAGCCATTTCCTGCCGATGCAGGGTCGCTTCTGCCCGGAGATTTTTTCTAACTATTAAAAAATGTCCGATGAAGCGTTTACTTTTTAAAAAGGCAATGACCTTTTCTATTTTATTTCTTGATGCATTTCTCGCACAGGCACAGCAAAATAAACCAAAGTATGAGTTTGGGTTGAATCTGGGTTTCCTGGTTTACCAGGGTGACCTCACACCGGAGAAACTAGGATCATTTAAAACACAAAAATTTTCATTTGGATTGCATGCCAGCAGGATATTCAGTCCATCTTTTTCAGTACGGGGAAACCTGGTATTGGGTAAGTTATATGGAGATGATGCGAAATACAACAACCCCGAATACAGACAACAACGAAATTTTAATTTTACTTCGCCGGTAACTGAGATAACGGGGCAATTGGTGTGGAGCCCTTTGGCAAGAAACTACGCAGAAAAAGGATTTTCTCCTTATGTATTTGCCGGCGTTGGCTTTTCTTTTCTGAAAATAAGAAGGGACTACAGTAATATTAGTACTACTTATTTTGACCCAGAAACATCGGATGTATGGGCAGGCTTAGCTGCAGATGCAGCTCACACTCTTCCAAGGGTAATACCAGTAATTCCGGCTGGAATCGGCGTTAAATATTTTTTTACTCCCAAGTTGGCTTTTAATATCGAGACTTCTTATCGTCTTGGTTATACAGACTACCTCGATGGGTTCAGCCAGGCGGCAAATCCTGCAAAAAAGGATCATTATCTCAATTACTCAATTGGATTAATACTTCGGACAGGTGAAAGAAATCTGCTTAAGTGTCCTAAAATCCGGTATTAGTTAATTGAAAAGGGAAATCATCGGTACAATAGAACTTTTTACCGATACAAATTTAACCTGGTGCAACTATTTCTTTCACATAGTTGCGACATGGATTGAAAATACAGAATGAATTTGTCGGGCAGTTAGATGTAAAGCCGGGTCCTGTTTCTACAGGACCCCTTGTTAACAAAACATTAGTCGGTACAATAATCCGGCTTATCTATAAGAATTGAGAAGGTGAGGAAAGAGTAGAACCTTTAACAAACAAAAATCAACAGTTATGGAACAATCAAGAAAGCAATTCCTAAAAAAATTTCTGATAGGTGCAGCTTCTGCTCCCGTCATTTTACAGGCTTGTAAAAAAGATGATTTATCAGGAACCAGCGGTTCTGGCTCCGGCAGTGGTTCTGGTGGTGGCAGCGGTACATGCACAGTTGCCCCTACGGAAACAGCAGGCCCTTTCCCCACTATCACCCCGTCATCATTAGTTCGTTCAGACATCAGGGATGACAGGACCGGAGTGCCGCTTATTATGAATATCACAATAAAGAATACCAATAATAATTGTGCAGTACTTTCCGGCGCAATTGTGGATGTATGGCATTGTGATAAAGATGGTTATTATTCTGAATATGGCGGCACAGCTATGCAATCAGTGAACTATACCGGAGTACATTTTTTACGTGGCCGTCAAACAACTGATGCAAATGGACTGGTGAGTTTTACCACTATTTTCCCGGGCTGGTACTCAGGCAGGGCTACACATATACATGTCCATATTTATAATTCGGCGGGTACGTCACTCAAGATCACACAAATCGCTTTTCCTGAAGGTGCAAATAGTGCTACAGTTTTAGTAAATGCGAGTACTGCCAATGGATATACAAAGGGGATGACAGGTTATACCTATAATGCCAGTGATAATATATTCAGTGATGATACAGCAGGCGCTCAGCTTGCTACTATTTCGGGAAGTGTTTCTGCCGGCTATGTACTTACACATATTATCAATGTACCCGGCTGATAAAATCCAACGTCCTTTAATGATAAGGCGTTAATCCGTACTTAACGTCTTATTTCATTTTTTATGAAGAAAAAAAGAATTATACGATTTTGTTACCGTAAAATAATTGATGCTGCCTCACAGGGAGCATGGGAGAAACTTGTATTTAACAGTTCATATAATGAGTTCAAGATGCAGGCCCAATTGTATAATCAGGGTAACAAGCAAAAAACTTTTGCTGAGATATTATTGAATAACCCGCAGGCAGAGAGGCTGCACTTTCTTGTTAGTTCATCTATAACCGGCTATATACAGCAGTTAAATAGTATGATCCCCGGGGTGTTGGATAATCTCGCAAGACATTTTCTGCAATTCAGTCACTATCGGTTTGAAATAATTAATTCTGACATAACTAATAAAACAGCTCACCAGGTAGCTATTAACTTTTTCAGTGAGCCTATGTGCTGGCACGACTCAATAAATGACTTTCTGCTGGTTTCGGATGTGACGGCAACTGTGAAAGAAGAAGGCATATTAACAAACCTTGTACAATTGCAGCCTTTCCTGAGCGTTTACTCTTTTAAAGAAAACTGATATGGTGCAGTCGAAAGCAAAAATATTTCTGGCGGATGAAAGAGGAGTTAATGAAACGGCCTGGTTCAGGAGTTTCAATACATTCAATTTTGGAAGGTATCAAAATGAACATAAAACTCCTTTTGGTAGTATATATGTGGTAAATGATGACACATTGGATGGGAATCGGTCCCTCAAAATGATGGTTGAAGAAGAGTCTTTTGTTATCCTGTTACCCATAATTGGAGCTATTGAATATTGTAATGATGAAGGTGCCAAAAACCTACTGGCGGCCGGCCAGGTACAGGTGTTAAGTGTTGTAAAAGGGGAGACAATTGAGCTGAAAAACCCCTTTAAAACAGAACTGGTAAACTTTCTCCAGATATGGATCAGAAAAAATACTCAATTACCAACGCCATATTCGTCTATATCTACCTATGATGTAAATGAATTCATGAATTGCCTTCTGCAAATCTTTCCTTCACGAATATGGGAAACTGAATTTCCTTTTAGTGTGCACATTGGTAAATTTTCAGGTAGAGGTGAAACAATTTTTTTACCAGCTAAAAAAAACTCCGCCGTCTTTGTATTTGTCCTCGAAGGTGCTTTTGAGGTGGAAGGACGGTTGTTGCATAATCGTGACGGATTGGCGTTGTGGGACACGGAAGAAATTGAAGTGGAAGCCTTGAGTAATGATGCTATTCTGTTGGTACTCGAATCATCACTTACTTCTTAGAAACTTTGATCCACTGAAAGGCTATTCCGGCGTAATAATTTCTTTCCGGGGCAGCATTATAGAAGCGATTGGCAGCGGCATTGATGTCGTTCCCCAAACTGTATTTTTCATCTAGCAAATTATCGGCACCGGCATATATATTAATTTTATACTTTTTCTTCAATGTTTTTTTCCAACCAATCCGGGAGCTGAGAAGATGATAGGCTGATGCAGAAGCAGTATTGGCATCATTCAGAAATATTCTTGAAGCTGCATAATAAGTAGTGTTTATATATAAACCATTTTTGAAGTTAATATCAAGCAAACCTGACAAGGTATTAGAAGGTACAGAAGGAACGGTTTTGCCAGAAAAATCATCAGTACCTTTTATAAAACTGCCATAGCGGAAATGGTTATATGTATAATCAATTTGCAGAATTATATAATCAATTATTGCAGGTAAAGCTGTTGAATGAGTGTAATCAGCATGTAATTCAATACCTTTTTGTTGTACATCACCGGCATTTACAAAGAAATCAGCTCCGCTGATATCTCTTCGTTGTACTAACGCTTTATTAAGTTTGAAATAAAAACCAGTAGCTTCTAAATGAAGCTTATTGCGAAGCAATGAGTAACCAGCAGTCAGTTCATAGTTCCATCCGTACTCCGCTTCCAGGTCGGTACTAATTACACCAGTTGATGGCAGTAACTCAGCTACGGTGGGAGGCGAAAACCCTCTTGATAAAGTAGTCTTAATTGAGAAATCTTCTGTTACTAGTTTTTTTATTGAAAGCCTTGGGGCCAGTTCATTCCGGTAAGTGCGGCTTTGGCTTACTACGGGATACCTGCTTAGTCTTGTGATATCAACTTTTGTTTTATTTAAGCTGATGCCCGCACTCATAAGCCAGCTTTCCCTGATAGAAACATCCCCCTGGAGAAAAAAGCTATACGCTGTATAATCTACATCATCATTTGTCTGTAAGGTATCGGGATTGCCATTTCTGTTTTTTGAAACCTGGGTATTAAATCTTCCTTGCTGAAATTCACTTCCTGCTACCAACTGAAAAGTATTTTCTTTCTGCCCGCTATATACTGTTTCCCTTTTTTTATTATAGATAAAAACTGTTCGTCCGCCATACCCCGGCTCATTTCTCCTTTCGTAGTTACGGATAGCAGAATTCTTAATTTGTGCAAAGGCACCATAAAGGGTGGTGGAATTTTTAAATGAGGAATTAATTGTATAAATATTAGTGAACCCCGCGGTAATATTTTTCTGGAAAATTGCAGCCTGCGCAGCAATAGCACTCGGAAAACCACCACCTGCGGGCCGGGCTGCTTTTGGATCTGTATTAAACTCCGACAGCGTTAACGCACCGGGTGTTTGATAATACATATCTGTGAACAAAACAGAAGCAGTGAGTTGTTGTTTATCAGACAATTTTAATTGCGATTGCCAGGAAAAATTATCCCGACGCATTTTTGTTTGAACCCTATAGCCATTACTTTGATTATGGGCATAAGTAAGTTGGTTGCGGTTTTCTTTTGCACCAAATCTGGCGGAAGCGAACAAATTTTGAAGATTGTAGCTGCCTGTTATGTATTCAAGACTGGCGCCTGGCTGCCAGCGATCGAAATTGTTTATGAGTATTAAACCTCCTGTGCCGGCTCCATACATACTCCCGGCAGGACCTTTATAAATTTCAATACTTGAAAAATTATTATAAGCAAACTGGTTGAAGTAAGTGTTGCCACCCGGATCTGTTACGGGAATATCATTCCAGTAGACTTTTACATTGCGGACTCCGAAGGGGGAACGAAGCGAACTGCCGCGGATATTGATACGGTAACTACCGGGACTTCGTTCTTCCATTCTTACTCCGGAAACTGTGTTGAATCCATTTACCAGCGAAATCTTATTATAGCGGTCAGCATTATTCAGTTCAATGAACTTTACTGATACAGTGGAAAATTTTGATGGCTTGTTTTGTTCAAAAGCCCTGAGCACTGCTTCTTCCAGAGTTTTTGAGGTATCAACCATAACTTCCTGTGAAAAAGAAGGGGAAAAAAGAAGGGGGAAAAAAAATAATACAATGTTTTTTTGCATAGAAACAGGAAAATGGCTTCGATAAAGTTAGAACGTTTTCTTTGTATCTTCAAGCCATGAGTGCAAAGAACAAACTGAACCTCTTTGATATAAGTCTGATAGTAGTAAGCCTTGTAATTGGTATGGGTATTTTCAGGAATCCGGCTTCTGTAGCGGCTACTTCCGGTACTAGCAGTATTTTCTTCTTATTATGGATAGCAGGTGGTTTAATTGCTCTTTGCGGGGCGTTAACCTATGCTGAGATTGGACAACGGTTACCGGCAATGGGAGGTTATTATAAAGTTTTTGCCGAATGCTATCATCCGTCCGTCGGTTTTTCAGTGAATGCTATAATTCTTATCAGTAATGCTGCATCACTGGCTGTGGTGGCACTGATTGGGGCGGATTATGTAAGTGACCTGTTATACGGAAAACCAAGCGGTATCTTTTTTAACTCAGTAGTAGCCATTACTGCCGTAGCCATTTTTTTTGCAGTAAACCTGTTTGGATTGAGAACCAGCAGCCGCACACAGAATGTACTTATAATAATAAAAGCAGGGTTGATGGTGCTGCTGATTTCTGCATTATTCAAAGGAGTGATTATTGAGCCGCACGGGTATGAAGAAGGATCTCCTTTGTTTACACTGGCAGATAAAAATGCTTTTTCTTTATTTGTTATCTCTTTAATACCTGTATGTTTTGCATATGGGGGCTATCAACAGACCATCAATTTTGGTGCCGAGGTAAAGGATACACGAAGTATCCCTAAAGGAATCATTATTGGAATTATTATCGTCATTCTGTTGTACCTGTTCATCAATGTGGCTTATACACAAGTAATCGGGTATGATAAAATGAAAAACGCTTCAGCTATCGGAGCACTACTATGCGAAGCCTGGTTTGGAAAGGCAGGAGGAAAAGTTTTTGATGCGTTGATGTTTATTTCTGTGCTGGCTTATGTTAATATTTTGCTGATGAGTAATCCCAGGGTGATGTTTGCCATGAGTGAGGATAAGGTTTTTCCAAAAATATTTTCGTACCGCCACCCCAAAACAGAAGCCCTTGTTGCAGGGCTGGCTACTTTTTCATTAATTACAATTATTGTTACTTTCTTTGGAAAAGGGGTAGATAACATATTGAACTTTACAATGTTCCTGGATAGTATTGGTATGAGTACATCCGCTGCCACTTTGTTTGTCCTGCGGAAAAGAAAACAAAATGAAGCAATGATAACCGGGGCATGGAACAGGTTTACACCTGTGCTGGCGGGTTTTTTTGTGTTTAGTTATTTTATGATTGCAGTAGGGGTGGTGATAAAAGATGTGAATGCCGCATTGATAGGTACTGGCCTGCTGGCATTTTTCTTAGCAATTTATTACTTGTTTTATTTTAAGAAGAAAGCATAATATGGAAATTTCTCAAATCATCAATGAGTTGGGCGAAGACAGGGAACTTTATTTCAATGCAGTTGCGCCGCCTATCATGCAAACGAGCAATTTTGCATTTACAAAGGTTTCGGATTTAAGTAAAGCATTTGAGGATGAGATGGCAGGATATCTTTACAGCCGGGGATTAAACCCTACCGTTGATATTCTCCGGAAAAAGCTGGCAGCCCTTGATGGGGCAGAAGATTGTTTGATTTTTAATAACGGAGCCGCGGCCATCTTCGCTGCTATTTTTGCCAATATAAAATCGGGAGACCATATCGTTTCGGTAAAATCTCCTTATACATGGGTACAACGGATGCTTGATGTGATTTTACCAAGATTTGGTGTTACATCTACTTATGTAGATGGAACAACTGTTGAGAATTGGGAAAAAGCTACTCAGGAGAATACTACTTTCTACTACTTAGAATCACCCAACAGTTGGGACTTTGCCATTCAACCAATTAAAGGAATAGCTGCTTTGGCAAAATCAAAAGGTATTACGACATTGATTGACAACAGCTATTGTACCCCTTTGTATCAAAAACCCATTGAAATGGGCATTGATATGGCCATGCAAACAGCCACCAAATATATTGGTGGGCACAGCGACACGCTGGGGGGAGTACTTTGCGGCACTCACGCCATGATGAAAAAAATATTCGACAGTGAGTACCTGAATATAGGTAGCGGTATTCAACCTTTTAACGCCTGGCTGCTGATCCGCGGGTTAAGAACACTTCCGGCAAGAATTGATCGTATTACCAGGTCTACTGCTGAAGTAGTACAATTTATGAAGCAGCATCCCAAAGTGGAGTCTGTTCTTTTCCCTTTGGATGAAAGTTTCCCCCAGTACGAACTGGCAAAACATCAGATGAAAGGAGCCTGTGGTCTTTTTACGTTTATACTCAGGACGGAAAAAAGGGAATCCATTGTCAGTTTTTGCGAATCCCTGCAGCACATCATGATGGCTGTTAGCTGGGGCGGGCATGAGAGTCTGGTGATACCCAAATGTGCCGGCATTGCGCCAAAAGATTTTGATGCTGCAAACAAAGAGCATCGCTTTATCCGTATATATGTGGGGTTGGAAGAACCGAAGTACCTGATTAACGACCTGGAGCAGGCATTGGAAAAAATTAATTGAGATTGAATCAATACCTCGTAAACCGGGAAGTGAGACTCAGCTGGGAAAGAATTGCAATCAATTCCTTTTTATGGCGAATAAAGCCGATATTTTTATTTCAATCTTCAGTCTTAATCACCTTTCAATGCGGACCTGAATAATGTAACTACAATTTTCAAATATTGTTACACTCACCTGTTCAATGCGATTGGTCCATGCCTTTATTGAGTTTGTGTCCGGTAGTTTGAATGATAAAATTGCGTGAAAGGGAAATGTGACTTCTTTAAGAACATACGTGTTTGTTATGTTTGAGACGGATTCGTCAATTTTTTGTTCCTCAAACTTCCCCTCATACATTTGAATGTCTGCCAGGATAATTTTCGGGAGGACTGGAGCAGAAAGGTCAGCACCACCTGCAGAAGTACTCCTCACAATTATTGTAATTTCTGACTTCATATCATCAGATTTGCGTATACTATAGTCATTTATTCCATTTGTTAATGATGTAAGGCTATACGGATGTTTATAACGGCCAACATACTTCCCCTTTTTCCAAAAACCTCTTATTACAACTGCGCTGTCTGTTTTTGTAGTATCGATTGTCTTAAACAAAGTACCCTGGCCTTCAAATAACCCGTCTTTCCAAAATCCATCATACCAGCTCCCGTTTTTCCAGGTATATTTCCCATAGCCATCCGGGTATCCATTTTTAAACTCACCCGTATATGAATCAACCCCTGTGGCTGTTCCCGTCCCATTAGCTTTGCCTTTTTTGCAATCCCCAACGTACTGTCCTTTTAATGAATCTATGTTTACGCTACAAGGCTGTGATAGTAGGTTTGTGGAGGAGAAAATAAATATGAGACACAATATTATTT
The DNA here is from genome assembly GCA_044221225.1 of Chitinophagaceae bacterium. Taxonomy (GTDB): domain Bacteria; phylum Bacteroidota; class Bacteroidia; order Chitinophagales; family Chitinophagaceae; genus JJ008. Next base: position 285,102 of record JBGAPQ010000002.1, on the reverse strand, counting down.
TTCCTGCAGAGCTTATTTGCACATTTGATTTACGACCGGCCGCAATAGTTACAAAATCCATACTGAAGTTGTACTTGCTCTTATGCAGGAAACTCCGGTAAAAAAGTTTATAACAGGCAGTAAGTACGGTATTTTCTTGTGAAGATTTCATTTGTGATTTTTTTTTTACTTGAACCATTATTATTCAATATGTGAGACCAAAATAAAAAATAGGGCGCTAAAGAAACCATATTTATAATTATGTTACTGTAAGAGTCCAATTTCTAAGGCAGTAGTTAGTAGAGTATTTTTAAATAAAAAATCCAGGTTGAGAATTGGCTGGTATTCGACCTGGATTTTTAATTTTACATTCTCATATTGCCGTCCATTTAATTAATAATTACCGCATCTCCATTTGTTAGTAGACCCGTCGAAGCGACATTCTAAATATGAATCGCAACATCTGTCAAAAATAGGGTCTGGACATACATAAAAAGTGAGAATACAGCCACTGCCACTTCCTGCCATAATGTTCTTCATCTCAGCCCTGCTCAACTTACCCTGTATGTTTGCAAGGCTCATTTTTTGTGTCTTCATTTGTTTTAGAATTATCAAAATTGTTTCTGCAAGTAGCTTTTAGCATCAACAGGCTTTGGCTGCCCGGCCGCTAATGGGAGCATCATCAACGTAGTACCGCCGGGCATTTCTTTCAGGGTACTATTCCAAAAGAAAATATTATTCTAGATATTAAATGCTGAAGGCATTCATTAATTTTTTTCTTCCAGTTTATCAATTTCAGTCTTCAATTTTTTAATTTCCTCTAGAGAGTATCCATAGTTTTTATATATTATGACCCCGCTTTTATCAATTAACACAGTTCTCGGCACCCCAAGTCCGGAATAATTACTGAAATCACCCTTGAAAACTAGACTGTTTTTCTCTCTAACTTCATCACTCATAGAAACATGAATCCATTCCGAAAGCTTATTTTTTTGGATGTATGAAATTAATTCCCGCCTTTCTGATTCCTGGCTTCCATTAATGCCTATCATAACCAATTTATCTTTGTCGTATTTCTTTCTTATTTCCTCCAATAGCGGATTTTGCCTTAAACAAGGCAAACAATCCAATCCCCAAAACTCTAGCACCACTGCTTTGCCTTTAAAATTTAGGAGAGTCTGGCTATCGTTATCTTTATTAATAGAAAAAACTGGAGCAACTCCACCTATAACTAATTTATCAAATGGATATTCAGCAGAGGTTGCTTTTCTGTATCGTAAATAATAGTCTAAAAAAACATAATCTAATGTGCTTCCTTTCACCTTTGCCGACAGTGATAAATATAAAGCGTCAATACTATCATTCGGGATATATGATACTAAATCTTTTATCAATGTTAAGCATACATAGGATTTGGGGTTCTTCTTGATAAAAGCAATTTCTTTATTCATTATTTTGATTGCTATTGTCTTCCGCACTTTTCCTATTTCATTTAGTTTTTCTTCTGCAATTTTTGGGTCAATAGAACCATTTTTTAAAGAAACCTTAATTAATGATATTAATGAATCCTGGCATTTGAAATTTTTGTTATCATCACTTTTATTTTTTTCCAAAGCATCATATTCCTTCTGTGAACGAATGCCATTGTATTCAGCATTGTTTATTTCGCCATCTTTAAAAGAAATTTCAATTACTCCGGGTTCTATATATAAGTACCGGTAGTATTTTTTGTTTTTTAATATGCTGTTTGAATCGGTAGCCAATATTGCGTCAGCAATGCCGTTTAATGTCCCTCTAAGCTGAAACTTTCCACGGTTTATAGTCGCAATTTCTACATGAGGCTGGTTACTTGTATCTCTAAAACGAAGCATTACATAGCCTGTATCTTTCTCTTTTATTATGCCGTTTAAAACAAAAGGTTGAGCATACATATTTTGAAAAAGCAATAGAAAAAAACATGTCGCAGCTACTTTTATCATTTCTTTTTTTTGAAATATAAATAAAGTTTAAAATAGGCGCTACTATTATTAGAGTAGCGCCTATTGAGTTCCAGTACAATGCTTAATAATTATTTATTTACACACATCAGGGAACTCGAACATTTACATCCCTCAAAACAATCATCACCCGGCTCAGAACCCCTTTTACACTCAACAACACCAGTGCAAAGGGGATTACCACCACTTCCTGCCATAATGTTCTTCATCTCAGCCCTGCTCAACTTGCCCTGTATGTTTGCAAGGCTCATTTTTTGTGTCTTCATTTTCATTTGTTTTAGAATTATCAAAATTGTTTCTGCCAGTAGCTTTTAGCATCAACAGGCTTTGGCTGCCCGGCCGCTAATTTGTACATCATTAACGTAGTACCGCCGGGCTTTTCTTTCAGGGTACTATTCCAGAAGAAAATATTGTAAATCCCCTACGCTATATGCATCGGGCACCTGGTATCCGTTAATAAAAATGGTTGGCGTGGTACTAACCTCCATTTCCTCGCACCATTTATGCATCGCTTCAATTTTCGAGCCTTGTTTTACTAATTCGCTATTCATTGGGTATTTGGCGGCAAATTTTTCATAGTCCTTTGTTTTTGCCAAATACCAGTCATCTAATGCTTTTTTTGTTTCTGCTTCGCTGTTCTTTTCTGCAATAGCGAGCAAATGTCTGACAGGTTTTACCACCGGGTTGTCCTTGATATCCTGCGCAGTAAATATTATTTTTACTTTCAGATTTTTACTTTCCATTAAAAGCTTTTCAATTTTTTGATGCGCCTTTGCACATGGCCCGCAATAAGGATTGCATACTTTTATAAGAGTATTTGCAGCAGCAAGGTTCCCAATGTCAATGCCAAACCGTCAGTGGGGTGGATAATTTGCTTTTGCTTTTTTAGTAAGGCATCAAAAATTTCAGTATTGAATTTTATTCGCAGGTATTCCCGTCTGGTATTTTTAGCCTGCTGCAAACGGAGAATAAAAGGCTTTACTGCAAACCAAATAAATACAGGCAGTATAAATAGCAACAGGAAGTTTGCAATAGATAATAACGAAAAGGAGGGCATAGGGAACAAAAAATTATTTGCTATTACATTTATGCCACCAAGCAGTAATAATGCCTGCACAGCAAGGCAAAGCACACACCATTGCTTGGCCACCCGCCATTGATAGTAAACAGAAAAAACAGTGTAGGGCAAGGCTAATATGTTTATCCATGCTAATACTGCAATTGGATTTTCGGCAAGTAATAAAGTTAGCATGCCACCGGTAAAATAGAAAAAACCAACTTCACTCCAGCTCAGCCATTCAAATACTTTGGCCTGTTTGCCGGTAAGGATGGCATTGCAATTTCCTTTAGCAATGCCGGTGCATACTTTTTGGAGCAGGGGATTGTTTTTATCAATTTCATACCAAAGCAAAAGTGATGTAACCACAATACCTGCCAGCAGCATTAGATATTGGATATATATACCTGTTTGGGTGAGAGATGCTACAGAGCTAACCGCCCCAACAATTCTATTTACAAACACTAAAGAAATAATTGCCAACACTGTAAATGCAGCAACAGGAATGAGTGAGTTAAAAAATGCTTTTCTTTTGTTTGTGTGGTAATTGCGCTCGCCGGATTGTTCATTTGGCTCGGCAATCAGGTAAATGCCATTCCACTTTTCAATAAAATCTTCTTTAGGTTCATCAACAGGGGTATTGTAATTTTTTTGGTAAGCCCGGATAGTTGTTTCTGTTACCTGTGAAATTATAGCCAGGGGGGATTCCCTGTGATTCGTATATGCAATGAATGGAACAGGTAGTTGGTCAATATCATTTGGGGTAATTTTCCCGGCAGCGTTTGGTATATGCCATTTGTTCAATGCATCGCTGATGCAAAGCAGGCTGGGCCAATCGGGATGGTTTTGCAGGGTTTCATCAACAGTTGCACTGTTTACTTTTACGGTTAGTAATTTCAAAAAAACAACTGTAGCTTTTACATTGGATTCATAGTGTGCCCACATAATTTTACAAGGACTGGTTTATCAGTTATTAATATCAGAAACCCGCTTTTATCTTTCCGCCTTTCATTCTTTTCCCCTGGTTGGCGTTAGTTTCGAATATCTGAAATTCAAACTTTTCGTATCAGCTTCCAAAATTTTCCCTCTTGACAAAGTCAATACCACGAAAGTGGTATTTAGAAAAATTCTGCGCAAGAGGATCAATTATTTATTAATTTCATTATTGATGCTATTAAAGCGACTATGACCAAACTCACCAGTCAGCAAATCCGCCTACTTCGCCAGTCACGGCAAATGAAACAGGAGCAGGTTGCCCTTAAGATGGGAATTACCAAACAACGCTATTCTGAGTTGGAAAACCACAAGTGTTTAAGGCCGGAAAGAGTTATTGAAATCTTAAAAGTATTGGGCTACACTCCTGAAACAGCCAGTCAATATCTGGCTTCTATCCCCCCCCCCGCAAACATAGCCTTGGATAAGAAGATATAATCATTATGTATTAACTCATTTCAAATCATAACAGGTTTGATTGGCGAAAATTAACGGCTTGCTTCCCAGACGAGTCTCCAACTCAGCCTTTGTGTTACACCTGTCTGTTGGTAGATAAGGACTCGGGGTCCATTTTCTGTTACTCTCTTATCTGTTGCATAGCAGCATTTCCAAATTTACGCTATTGTCTGAGAGAATAACTGCGAGTGACGCAATAGCCGCACATCCCGATAACCTTTGGTACCATCTGACAGCCACCGGGAGAATAAAAAATCATATATCCACCAGCCCATTTCATTTATCTTTGTGGCACTATGATTCGTTGCACAATTCTCCTCGTTTGTTTACTTACCTATACCTTATCATTTTCCCAGCCTGTCCCGTCTCAGGGGGGAGATAAATGGGATATAAGACAATGTGTTGATTATGCTTTGAAGAATAATATCTCTGTCCGGCAGGCGGATTTGCAGATACGTTTTGCGCAACTTGAGCTGCAGCAAAGCAAAATGTCGTTGTACCCGGGTGCTAATTTCAGCAACAGTTTTGGATATAGTTCGGGCCGCAACCAGGATCCTACCACTTTCAGCCTCATTACAACAGGCTACTCATTTAATAATATGTCCCTGCAGGCCAGCATCGATTTATTTAACTGGTTTACTAAAAAGAACACAATCGTAGTTAAGGATCTGAACGTTAAGGCCACAGAAGCAGGCGTGGAAAAAGCAAAAAATGATATTGCCCTGAATGTGGCAGTTGCTTATTTACAGGTATTGCTTGCAAGGGAACAGATAGAATTAGCAAAGGCACGGGTTGATCAGTCCAGGGCACAATATGAAAATACCCGCAAGCAGGTAGATGCAGGGAAACTCCCGGAACTGAATGCGGTTAACCTTGAATCTACTTTAGCCAGCGACAGTTCCAGCCTGATCAGTGCAGAAATTTATGCCAATCAATTGCTGCTGCAAATGAAGGCGTTGCTTAATATGGATGCGGCAGCCCCATTTGATATTGTTGCACCACCAGTTGATCGGATACCTGTAGAAAGCCTGGCAGACCTGCAGCCGGAGGCTGTATATAATCTGGCTATGGCAAATATGCCCCAGCAAAAAGTGGATGAGCTTAATTTGAAAGCCGCTTTGAAATCGGTGGAAGTGGCCAGGGGGGCTATGTATCCCACTTTTTCTTTATTTGGAAGCCTGGGCACAAGTTATAATAACAGGTCAAAAGAGATAAAGTCAAAAACACAGGTGAATGTGCCAATAGGGTCAGTAACAGTTGGGGGTACGCCCTACCAGGTTTACCCATTGTCTCCGTATGATGTGTATACCTACGGTAATATTGGATATTTTGATCAGCTTAATCAGAATTTTCGTCAATCCATTGGGCTGAGTTTAAGTATTCCGATTCTTAATGGAGGGGGCTTGCGTACTTCCTGGCAACGCTCCAAACTCAATGTTAAACAATCTGAACTGCAGAAAGAGCAAAACAGCTTTACATTAAAGCAGGATATATATAAAGCATACAATGATGCAGCAACTGCTATACAGAAGTTCAATGCTGATAAGAAAACGGTAGAATCATCGCAGAAAGCATATAATTATGCTGTAAAAAGGTATGAACTGGAATTACTTTCAACATATGACCTTGTTACAGCACAAACTAACCTGGCCCGGGCCAAAAGCCAGCTTTTGTATTCGCAGTATGATTATGTTTTCAAAATGAAATTGCTTGAATTTTACAAAGGACAGGGGATCAAACTTTAAATTTTTGTAAGATGAATAAGAAATTGAAATGGGTATTGATTGTTTTGGGCATATTGATTGGAATTTTTGTAGTTGGTAAAATGATGGGTGGTGGTGATAAAACTGTGAAAGTGGCTACTGAAAAGGCCGTTAAAAGGACCATCATCGAAACAGTAAATGCCAGTGGTAAAATATACCCGGAAGTAGAAGTAAAAATCAGCCCTGATATTTCAGGTGAGATTACTGAATTGAATGTAGAAGAAGGCGACAGTGTAAGAAGGGGACAGGTGCTGGCCCGTATTTACGCCGACATTTATGCTTTACAAAGAGACGAAGCAGCTTCAAGGGTAAACCAGTCTTCAGCTACAGTAGATAACAGCCAGGCAGCGCTTGAATCTCTGAAAGCAAATCTGGAATTGGCCCAGCAAACTTTTAACAGGAATAAAAAATTGTACGAGGATAAAGTAATATCCAAATCAGAACTGGAACAGTTTGAGACAACGATGAAATCAGCACAGGCTAATTATAATGCTGCACAACAAAATATCAAAAGCCTTAAAGCCAGTGTACAGAGTTCACAGGTTGGTTTAAGCAAGGCTAATAAAGACCTGAGCCGGACAACACTTGTGGCCCCGATGGACGGCGTTATTTCTTCTCTGAAAATAAAAAAGGGTGAAAGAGTAGCGGGTAATAGTTTTAATGTAGGTACAGAGATGATGACAGTGGCAGATATGGCGGTACTGGAGGTAAGAGTGGATGTGGGAGAAAATGATATAGTGAAAATCAGCATCGGCGATTCTGCAGATGTGGAAGTGGATGCGTATAATAACCGTAAGTTCAAAGGAGTGGTAACTAAAATTGCCAGCAGCACTAAAAGCACTTCACTTACATCTACTAATGATGTAACAAATTATGAAGTAAGGATCCGTCTGGATAAAGAATCTTATAAGGACCTTGGTAACAGAACTTTTCCTTTTCGGCCTGGTATGAATGCCAGCGCTGACATAAAAACAAGGAGGGTAGAAAATGTTTTGTCTGTTCCTATAGCTGCTGTTAATGCAAGGGTAAAAGGCAGTGATCAGAGTATGGCCGATAAAAAGAAAGAAAAGGAAAGCAGTAAGGATGAAAATGAAAGCCAGAATCAGAATGCTGAAGTGGTATCTGGTGATGAACTGGAAGAGGTGGCATTCACATTACAGCCAGATGGCACAGTAAAGAAAGTGGTGGTGAAAACAGGCATACAAGATATTAATTACATTGAAATCCTGAGTGGATTAAAAGGGGGAGAAGAAATAATAGCCGCTCCGTATGCTGCCATAAGCAAAGACCTGAAGGATGGAATGAAAGTAAAAGTAGTGCCGAAGGATAAGTTGTTTGAAAAATAACAACAGATCATTATTAAATACAGGGGTTGAGTTTTCAACCCCTTTTGTCTGGTAAATCTGCGTTCTGTCTTACCTTTATTTTACAGACAAATCAACATGTGATATGCAATTTGGAATTATCGGTAGCGGAAGTTGGGCAACGGCGTTAGCTAAAATTCTGACGGATAAAGGGAATCCGATTAACTGGTGGATAAGAAATGCTGATACAATTGATTTTATCAGAAAACGGGGACATAACCCCCATTACCTTAATTCAGCAAGATTTGATGTTTCGGTTCTCACTATGTCAACCGATGTAAGAAAAGTCGTGCAACAGTCGGATGTAGTAGTCGTTGCTGTTCCTTCCACTTATGCAGAAATAAGCCTTGCGGGTCTTACGCCAGAGAACTGGAAAAATAAAAAAGTGGTTTCCGCCATCAAAGGATTACTTCCGGAAAAGAATATCCTGCTAAACTATTACCTGCAGCAGGAATCCGGGTTACCACTGGATGATTATTTTGCTGTACTGGGCCCCTGCCATGCAGAAGAAGTGGCAGAGGAGAAATTATCATATCTTACTTTTTCTGGGATTGATGTAATATCTGCGTCTGAGATAGCCTCTCATTTTGCAACAGATTATATCAATACTATTGTTAATCATGATATTTTAGGTGTTCAGTATGCGGCGGTATTAAAAAACATATATGCTCTGGGCGCTGGTGTAGCACATGGCCTTGATTATGGCGATAATTTCCTGAGTGTTTATATAGCCAATGCTGCCGATGAAATGGCGGGCTTTTTGAAAAAATTTGGCGCTGAACATATTACAGTGGGTGAACATGAGGGAGAAGATCCTGTTACACACCGGAAGACGCCTAATTATGCCGCTTCAGTTTACCTCGGTGATTTACTTGTTACATGTTACTCGCTGCACAGCCGTAACCGGCGTTTTGGGAATATGATCGGTCGTGGATATTCAGTAAAAGCAGCTGAACTGGAAATGAACATGGTAGCTGAAGGCTATAATGCATCCAGGTGTATTTTTAATATCAATAAATCGCTTGAAGCGCAAATACCTATTGCAGAAACAGTGTACAAAATTCTCTGGGAAGATGTTAAAGCTTCTGAAGGATTTAAACGCATAGAACAGGTACTGGTCTGACCAGTAAATGTTGCTCTATGCCTCTTTTTTATCATGGTTTTTTCCCTGCCGCAGTCTTTCTTATGGTTACATCCCTGGCAGTTTACCGGGGCTGGCAATACTGGAAAAGACGGCATTCAAAATCAGAAATAATTTCATCAAAAAAATTATCTTCATAGAATATAATAGTGAAAGATGATAAATTTTTTCCAGATTGTTTTTTTAATTGCTGCCGTGGTACTTATTGTTTTAAATGTGCTGGAGTTTAATAAATGGCAGGAGGGTAAAAAAGAAGGAAGCTCCAGGCCTCATTCTATCAAGTGGTTTAATTTTATTCTTACTTCACTGGTAGCACTGGGTTGTGTCTTGAATATCATTGTTGCCTGGATCAGGAAAGGCTAAAAGAACAATGCTGCGGCTATTCCATCAGCTAATAGCTTTCCTTCTCTTGTTAATACCAGCGAATTGTTTGCAGAGATGATTAACCCTGCATCAACGTACTTTCTTGCAGATGTTTCCAGTTTCTGTCTGAAGGCTTCCGTAACGTTTCCCAGTTGTAGTCCTTCCTTGGTCCGCAAAGAAATCATGATGTATTCATTGAGTTGTTGAATGGGAGTCAGCTCTTCTTTTTCAAACGGGATTGTTGCTTTTGAAATTGATTCTATGTACATATTGTTGTTGGCAATATTCCATTGCCTTTCACCTGAATTGAAAGAATGGGCTGAAGGCCCAATGCCGAGGTACTTTTCTCTACGCCAATAGGATGAATTATGCCGGCTTCTCCATCCGGGCAGGGCAAAGTTGGATATCTCATAATGTTCGTATCCGGCTTCTTCCAGCCATTGTATCAACAACAGAAATTGTTCGGATTGTTTATCAGGATTTATATCTGCTGATTTATGCTTTTTTATCAGTTTGTCAAGAGGCGTTTTTGGCTCCACTGTTAATGCATAGCAGGAAAGATGTGGTATATTCAGTGAAATAGCAGCCTCAACATTTTGTTTCCATTTTTTATCAGTCAAATCAGGTGTCCCATAAATCAGATCAATTGTAATATTGTCAAAATACTTTCTTGCTAATTGTAAGTTATCAGATGCTTGTTGTGCAGTATGTGCCCGGTTCATCCATTGGAGATCTTCTTCAAAAAAACTTTGTATGCCGATGCTGAGGCGATTGATTCCTGCTTTTTTCCAGCCGGCTAATTTTTCTTTCGTGATGTCATCGGGATTAGCTTCAAGAGTAATTTCTGCATCTTCTGATACCTGATGAAATGAGCGGATCATTGTAGTTACACTTTGTATTTCTTCAAGGGTACATAAACTTGGCGTTCCCCCGCCAAAATAGATGGTTTTAACCGGCTCGGTCTGCAGGTAATCTTTTTGTAATGCAATTTCTTTCAATAAAGCAGCCATCAATTCGTTCTTATACCGGAGTGAGGTCGCAAAATGGAAGTTGCAATAATGGCAAGCTTGTTTGCAAAATGGAATATGAATATAAATTCCGGCCAAGTGATTTGTGATTTAATGAATAATTTAGCTATTAAACCCGATAGCTATCGGGATCCGGTGAAAAGCCACATGAAAAAATTCAGACTGCAAATATCGGTTCTTGTTCTGTTGTTATTGAGTATTTATACATCGGCTCAAAACAAGTACAGTCTCGTTATCAGAGGGGTAGATAAAGATGCCGGAACGTTAGTGCCGCTGCTTGGGCTACAAACAGAATTTACCTCCCGTACAACCTGTACGGAATATATCAGCAAATTACCTGCGCTTCTTCAGTCAAAAGGTTATGTTACTGCATCAATTGACAGCCTGCATTATGATTCCGCAGCAGCTTATATGGTTTTATTTGCTGGGGAAAAATACTTATGGACACGATTGGATACACATGCTGTTGAACCATCCATTCTGGATGCAGTGGGATGGAGGGATAAATTTTTCCAGAACATGCCAATGGATTTTACGCAATTACAAAACTGGCAGCAAAAACTATTGAACTATCTCGAAAATAATGGGTACCCGTTTGCCGGGGTATTTTTAAATTTTGATAGCCTTCAACTTGGAGGGGGAGGCATTTCGGCTCAATTGAAAGTGGATAGGGGGCCGCTTTATAAGATTGACAGTATCCGCATTTTTGGCAACGCTAAAATTTCGAATCATTATCTGCAACGTTATCTTGATATTCCCGATGGTAGTATATACAACAGGGAAAAACTGCTTCGGATTAATCAAAAGATAAGGGAACTGACGTATGTGGAAGAAGAGAGGCCTTTTGATATCACTATGCTGGGAACAGGCTCCGTATTAAATATGTACCTGAAACAAAAGAAGAGCAGCCAGGTAAATGCACTTGTTGGTTTTTTGCCCAATAATGACCAGTTATCATCTAAAAAATTACTAATAACCGGGGAAGCCAACATCCTTTTACGGAATGCACTGGGTGCCGGAGAAACGATGGGGTTAAACTGGCAACAGTTGCAGGTGAAATCCCCCAGGTTAAATATCTTATACCAGCATCCATATATTTTTCAATCTTCGTTTGGCCTGGATTTTTCTTTCGATATGTTTCGTAAGGACAGCAGTTTTGTGAATGTGAATTTTAAGTTGGGGGCTCAATATGTGCTGAGTAAAAATCAGGAGGGAAAGCTTTTTATTCAGCGTTTCCAGACCATTGTCAGCCAGGGGGCAATTGATTCGGCGTTTATTATCAATTACCGTCGCTTACCTGATGTGGGCGACGTAAGTTCTTTTAATATCGGGTTGGATTATGAACTGAATACAACAGATTACCGGCCCAATCCAAGAAAAGGCAACGAATTCCGGATTATTACATCGGCAGGAACAAAAAAGTTGAAAAAGAACAATGAAATATTGGGTTTAAAGGATCCTTCGGATCCCACATTCGATTTTGGAAAATTGTATGATACAGTGAAATTAAAAACCTACCAGTTCCGTGTTCAGGTTGTGGCTGCAAAATATTTTCCATTCACCAACCGGCGAAGCACTGTGAAAACGGCTCTGAATGCCGGAATGTTTCAGAGCGGCAATATTTTCCGCAATGAACTTTTTCAACTAGGAGGATATAAGCTTTTAAGAGGCTTTGATGAGGAAAGCCAGTATTTGTCACAGTTTGCAATTGTATCAGCTGAATATCGTTACCTGGTCGGTCAAAATTCCTTTTTTTATCTATTAGCGGACGGAGGATGGGGTAGAAACAATAGCCAGGATGCAGATATTAACTATACTTATTTTGGAACAGGGCTTGGCCTGGCTTTTGAAACGAAAGCTGGTATTTTTAACCTGGCCTGGGCAGTCGGTAAAAGAAATGATACAGAATTAGATTTGCGTCAATCAAAGATTCACTTTGGCTTTGTGAATTATTTTTAAAACAATTACGATAGTCGGGGTTTGCACTACTATTTTTGCAGCACAACATTTGTACTTGAAAAGGTTCCTTTTACTATTAATATTCTTAGTTGGTTTATCTAAGCTTTCTGCAGGTCAGCAAATTGCTGATTCGGCAGCCATTGCTATGGATACTACTGTAGCAAATGATACGATTGTTTTGCAAGATTCGATACCGGCGGTACCGGTCATCCCGGCTATTTCAAAACGTCCGCTTTTTGATACTGGTTGGGTGCTGATCCCGGCAGATGTTTTTTCTGGCAAGACTATCGACTGGCAAATTCTGCATCATCATCCTTATTTTGGCTTTGGAAGTAAAATAATACAACAACCCGATAGGGGGGAACTAAGACAATCCAGCGGAAAGGAATTGATTTTTTACTGTCTTGTTTTCTTATTGATTTTTTTTGCTTTTTTAAAACAAACTTTCCCCAAATATTTTAATGATCTGTTCAGGCTATTCTTCAGAACTACACTTAAGGAGAGACAGATAAGTGAACAGTTGATTCAAACACCCGTACCCTCCATACTTCTCAATGGTTTTTTTGTAGTAAGTGCCGGATTTTATATCAGTTTTCTGCTTGAGTATTTCAGGCTAAACCCTGTCAACAATTTTTGGTTGTTATTTCTTTATTGTGCGGCAGGTTTAGCAGCAGCCTATTTCATAAAATTCATCGGCTTGAAGGTTTCAGGATGGCTTTTCAATAATAAGGAAGCCGCTGATTCTTACATTTTTATTGTTTTTATCATTAACAAGATGGTTGGAATTCTTTTACTGCCTTTTCTTTTAATATTGGCTTTTTCTACAGAGAATTTCTTTACAATCGGGCTAACACTTTCCTGGTGCCTGGTAGGGGCTATGTTAATTTACCGGCTGTTTTTAACATATACGGTTGTTCGTAATCAGGTCAAAGTCAGTCCTTTTCATTTCTTTTTATACTTCCTGGCATTTGAAATTAGCCCCCTATTATTGGTTTACAAGGCTTTGTTAGTGTTTTTCAGTGAAACTGCTTAACTTTGCAGCCAACTTTAGCCGAACCGAACATGAGTACAAATGGGGTAAAAAAGGCCGGCGAACAGGCCAAAGCAATACAGAAAATCCTGATTACCCAGCCAAGGCCAGAAAGCGATAAGTCTCCGTACTTCGAGCTTGCCAGGAAATACGATGTGCAACTGGAGTTTCATCCCTTTATCCGGCTGGAGGGGATACCTGCAAGGGATTTCCGTAAACAAAAGATTGAAATCCAGAATTATACCGGTATTATTTTTACCAGCCGCAACGCTATTGATCATTTTTTCAGGATGTGTGAAGAAATGAAAGTAAGTGTTTCACAGGATACCAAGTATTTCTGTATCACAGAAGCTGTGGCTTTATACCTGCAGAAATTTATCCTGTATAGGAAACGAAAAGTGTTTTACGGAGCTGATGGCACCAACAAAAGCATGTTTGATGTCATCAATAAACACAAGGCAAATGAAAAGTTCATGTATGTGTGTTCTGAAAACCAGCAGGATAATGAAATAGTAAACTGGTTGAAGGCAAACAACTGCGAATTTTCTCTCGCATTCATGTACCGCAGTGTAAGTTGTGATGTGAAAGAGATATTATCAAAAACAGAATTTGATGTGATATGTTTCTTTACCCCGAGTGGTGTAAAGAGTCTGTTTGACAATCTGCCAAAGTACAAGCAAAACGGAACAGTGATTGGAGCTTTTGGCAATAATACTTTCAGAGCCATAGAAGAAAAAGGTTTAAAGCTTGACATAAAAGCACCTCAGCCGCAAACCCCCAGCATGGTGGCAGCGCTGGATCAGTTTCTGTCTGGGACGATGAGGAAGAAATAAATGCGATGAAAATAATTCTTATGGGTGCTGATTAGGTGTTCGTTGGTGGTTAGGTTATTACATAAGTAATTACTAAGTATTATCACTTATTCAAAAAGTTCTGACGGATGAATTTTCAAAGCCCTAGCGATAAATAAAATATGACTTAGGCTTGTATTTATTACTCCCCTTTCAATTCTGCTTAATTGCATTGGTTCTATACCTGCTTCAAAGGCAACATCTTCTTGGGTCATATTTTTATCAAGCCGTATTTTCCGCAGCTTGTTACCGAATTTTTTAATACCATTTTCGTCCCGTAGATATTTCACTGATAGGTTTTGTTTTTTTTGAACTATTAATAATAAATTGATATTTCTAATCGAAATTTTTGGGGGACTTACTATTCAATTCATTAATAATAAATTTTGCAAAATGAAAAAATGCTTATCTAGTTTATTTCTCTTTATCTCTTTTGGCTACAATAGCTATTCCCAAAAGAGAGTAACGGCTTACCTGGAAATGCAGGCCTCAGTTGATGCACTCGGTAATATCTACATGAACAGTGCATTCAGGCCCAAAAAACTATTTACACTAGCAGACAGCTTGATCGATTATACAGCCATTAATAAGGTTTCATTGGCATTACGAGAACCTTCTTTGGTGCTTAACTGCTTGGCAAAAGATGGCTGGCAACTTGTTTCTGTTGCACATGTAATGACAGACAAGGATGGACGACCCAATGTTCCTTTTTTGTTATATTATTTCAGGAGGGATTTCATCCTTGACAAGGAATAATTACAGAGTTTTGCATCTAACTTTCGATAGATGAATCAATTTACGAATCAGCTGATTTTCGAAACCAGCTTTTATTTGCTGCAACATGCACATAATCCGGTAAACTGGTATCCGTGGGGGGAGCAAGCATTACAGTTGGCAAAAAAGGAGAACAAACCCATTCTGGTTAGCATTGGCTATGCAGCCTGTCACTGGTGCCATGTTATGGAGAGGGAAAGTTTCGAAGATGAAACCACGGCCAAAGTGATGAATGATAATTTTATCAATATTAAAATTGACAGAGAAGAGCGGCCGGATCTTGATCACATTTATATGGATGCTGTGCAGGCGATGACAGGTAGTGGTGGCTGGCCGCTGAATGTTTTCCTAACACCTGAAAAAAAGCCGTTTTTCGGAGGCACTTATTTTCCCCCGCAAAGGGCTTTCAACAAACCCTCTTGGCAGGAAACATTGCACGGAGTGATAAAGGCTTTCAGGGAAAGAAGACATGAAATTTACGCACAAGCTGAAAACCTGACTGAGCATCTTCTTATGGCCAATACTTTCGGAGTTCAACCTGCAGATAATGCGGCTGAATTGTTTTCTGAACGGAAGATATTGGAGACTTATCAGAACTTAATGAAGTCTGCTGACACGCAATGGGGTGGCTTTGGGAAGGCGCCTAAATTTCCCCAAACATTTTCTGTTCAATTCCTGTTGCGATATTATCACTTTTCAAAAAAAGAATCAGCTCTCTCGCAGGCACTACTGTCACTGGATAAAATGATTAATGGTGGAATTTATGACCAGGTGGGTGGAGGGTTTGCCCGCTATTCCACCGATACAGAATGGCTGGCTCCTCACTTTGAAAAAATGCTTTACGATAATGCGTTGTTGATATCGGTAGTAAGCGAGGCTTATCAGATTTCCGGCAGGCACAGGTATAAAGAAATATTACAGGAAACAACAAGCTTTGTTCAACGGGAGTTAATGCATCCGGATTATGGGTTCTATTCGGCTCTTGATGCAGACAGTGAAGGGGTGGAAGGGAAGTTTTATACATGGAGCCTGGCTGAAGTACAGGAAATTTTGGGGAAGGATGCCCTGCTGTTTTGCGACTACTATGATGTAACAGAAAATGGCAATTGGGAACACACTACTATTTTATGGATCAGAAAATCGCTGGAGGATTTTGCTTCCGGGAGAAATATGAATGTTGTTGAGTTAAACAAGCTGTTAAGTGAGTGCAGGAGAAAACTGTTTGAACGGAGGAATGAAAGGATCCGCCCTTCGACAGATGACAAGATTATCCTGGGCTGGAATGCTTTGATGAATACTGCCTGCAGTAAAGCATTTGCTGCAACAGGTATTGAGGAGTACAGACAGTTGGCCATCAACAATATGCAGTTTCTGTTGTCTTCATTTATCGCTAAAGGCTTTCCGGAATTACATCATACCTGGAAAAATGGCATAGCAAAATATCCGGCATTTCTTGATGATTATGCTTTTCTTATCGAAGCATTGCTGCATCTTCACGAAATAACAGGAGACACAAAATGGTTGGATAAGGCAAAAATGTTAACAGAGCATGTTATTGAGAACTTTAGTGAGCCTGAAACAGGTTTATTTTATTATACACCAGAACACCAGCAGGATGTGATTGTAAGAAAAAAAGAAGTATACGATAGTGCAGTACCCTCCGGAAATTCGGTTATGGCTTTTAACCTTCATCATATTTCTGTTTTATTTGATATAAAAGAGTGGAGAGAAAGAAGCAGAAAAATGGCCGGCACTTTTGAGAATACAGTTATACGTTACCCAACTTCATTCAGTAACTGGGCTTGTCTTTTGCAGGAATTTGCCATGGGAACAAACGAAATAGTTGTACTTGGCGACAACCCGGCTTCAGTTCATTGCGATATACTGAGGTTATACATACCTGGTAAGGTATTAATGGTTTCAGAAAGACCTCACCAAAAATATCCATTACTACAAGGAAAAAAAGAGGTAAGTAAACCAACTATATATCTTTGCCGTAATTACACTTGCAAGCAACCCGTATTTTCTGCAAAAGAGCTTATCTCTTTGATAAACAAGGAACAAAACCAATAATTAATTTTTAGTTAATACAATAAAACAGAGCCGGCATCCGTTAGAAAATTTACCGTGAAAATTACGGTTTGATTTCAAAAAATAAATTATAACCTTGTGCCACAGAATAGTTCTAAACATTATATTTGCCCAATACCCTTTAAGTGTATGAAAATGAGAAACCTTTATTACACCCTGTATGCAGTTGTCTGCATGTCTTTGCTGGCCAGTTGCGGAATACTGGGTGGTAAGAAAAATAGTAAAGGCGGTAGCCTTCCAAATGATGGCCAGGTGCATGGAGTTGCCCCGGGTAGTAAGTACACCCTTCCAAAGCCTCCGGGCATGGTGTATGTGCCACAGGGTACATTCCATATGGGTCCCAGTGATGAGGATCCCGCTTATGCATTCAGTGCCCGCAACCGCTCTGTGTCTATCAGTGGCTTCTGGATGGATGCAACCGAAATTACCAACAACGAGTATCGACAGTTTGTATATTGGGTTCGTGACTCAGTGGTAGCCCGCAACATGGGATATCTGAAAACCGGCAAAGATGGTAACGAGTATATCGATTGGGCCAAAATGAAAACCTTTAAGTGGGGTGATCCAAATGAAATGGAAAAACTGGCCGCCACACCTATGATCCTTCCTCCGGATGACAGAGTTTTTGGGAAAAAAGAAATTGATCCTTCTAAAATAGTATTCCATTCTGAGACCTTTGATTTGAAAGAAGCCGCAAAGAGAGAAAATGCTGGTAAAGCCCGTTCTACTTTTATTCAGAAAAAAGATGTGGCTATTTATCCGGATACATTAGCATGGATTCGTGACTTTTCTTACTCTTACAATGAGCCAATGACCAAGAGATATTTTTCTCACCCGGCTTTTGGAAATTATCCTGTTGTGGGTGTAAACTGGAAACAAGCTACTGCATTCTGCGAATGGAGAACTCACTACCTTAATGCATATCTTGATTCTAAGAAAAGGACGCAAGAGTCAGACTTCCGTCTGCCTACCGAAGCTCAATGGGAATATGCAGCCCGTGGTGGTCGTTCTCAATCTATGTTTCCCTGGGGTAATTATTACCTGCGCAATAAAAAAGGATGTTTAATGGCCAACTTTAAACCCGGCCGTGGCAACTATCCTGAAGATGGTGGTTTCTATACTGTTCGTGCCGATGCTTACTGGCCTAATGATTATGGCCTGTATTGTATGTCTGGCAACGTAGCAGAGTGGACTTCATCTATATACTATGAAGGCCGAAACAATTTTCAGCATGATATGAACCCGGATGTTCGCTGGAATGCAAAAGATGATGATCCCCCCCTGATGAAGCGTAAAATCATTCGCGGTGGCAGTTGGAAAGATGTTGGATATTACCTGCAAACAGGTACAAGTACATACGAGTATCAGGATTCTACCAAATCTTACATTGGCTTCCGTTGTGTGATTGACTTACCTGCAGCCCCGCAAAAAGGTCGTCGCAGATAACAACTATGCAGAATTAAATATAAAATATTGAGAGGACGGTTAACTGAACATGTCCTCTCTCTTTCTCTGTTTCATAAAATAATATCAACAAAACCACTTTAAAAAATCCAATTATGGCAGCAGCAATTCCATCTAAGGTTAGTAAATGGGTAGACGTAGGCGTATCATTCGGTGCGGCATTAGTAATCTGGGGAGCCCTCAGAAAAATTACCCACCAGCCAGATGCCGACACCTGGTTATGGATCGGTCTTACCACAGAGGCATTAATTTTCTCATTATACGGTATTTTATATGCAATTTATCCCCCGATAAAAGATGCTTCTCATGATGAAGAACAGTTTTCAGTTGCGGGAGCTAAAAGCAGGGCTACATTTGGCGCCATGGATAAAATGCTTGCAGAAGCAGACATTACACCTGATACTATGAAGCGTTTGGGCGATGGCTTCAAACAACTGAATACTACTGTTTCAGGAATGACTGGGATCAGTGACACTATTAATGCAACTGCCGATTTTACTGCTAAGACAAGAGAAGTTACCGGCCAACTGGACAAAGTAAAAGATGCTTACACAACTGCCGCTTCTTCTGTTGGGGCTTTTAATTCTGCTACAGAAGGCGCTAAAGTTTTCCATGAGCAAATACAGGTATTAACCAAGAATCTTTCCTCCCTCAATACTATTTATGAACTGGAGTTACAAGAAAGTAACAACCACCTGAAGGCATTGAATGCATTCTATGGTAAATTATCTGAAACTTCTACAGCCATGCTGAACAGCGCCGAAGATGCCAAGAAAGTACAGGATCAGATTGGTCATTTAGCCACTAATCTGGGCCGTCTGAATAATATTTACGGTAACATGTTAACAGCCATGCAGGGTCGCAGCTAAAACAAACTAATCAAAGCAAATCCGTATCCGTGATTCAAAGAAGTCACTATTTCTAATTTAAAAACCACAAATCTTCATGTCTTTACCTAAAGAACCCCGGCAGAAGATGATCAATATCATGTACCTGGTGTTAACAGCCCTTTTGGCGATTAACATTTCGGCTGAGATCCTCAATGCCTTTAAAACGATAAATGAAAGCCTGGAGAAAACCAATAATGCAGTAAAGCTATCCACTGACCGTGTTTTTGCTTCATTAACAGAAAAGCTTACCGATCCTACTACAAAGACTAAGGCTGAGATCTGGCATCCCAGGGCTAAGCAAGTGATGAGTTATTCTGAAACGGCTTATAACTATATTGAAAACCTGAAAAAGGAACTTATAGCTGAATCTTCAAAAGGGGGTAAGTTCAAGGAAGATGAACAAAATGCAACCACCCGGATTTTTGTGCAGAAAGGAAAAGGAAAAGAATTGTATAAAATACTTGAAGGCTTTAAGAATAATATATTAGGTATTAATGATACCATCAAAGCTGAGTTTGAAAAATCTTTGCAAGTTGATCTTACACCTCCCAAGTCTCAGAATTCAAAAAAGAAAACATGGGAAGAAGCTTATTTCTACATGGCTCCTGCTGTGGGTGCATTAAGCATCCTTAGTAAGTTTCAAAATGATATCAAAACCTCGGAGAATAAAGTGGTTACCTTCTGTCATGAGCAGGTAGGTAAAGTAGAACTGAGGTTTGATACTTTCGAAGCCATTGTTGGCCAGAATTCAAAATACCTGATGCCGGGCCAAGAAATAGAAATTACGGCTGGTTTGGGTGCGTTCAGTAAAACCAAGCTTCCAAGCGTTACAATTAATGGCTCTGGTGTTGCCCTGAATGAAAAAGGTCAGGCCATATATAAAGCACAGGCGGGTGGTGTAGGTCAACATACCATCAATGTAACTGTTGCTTTCACAGACCAGGATGGTAACCCGCAAACCAGAACTATACCTGTGGAATACACTGTTGGCTCTGCCAATGCTTCTATAGCGCTTGACAAAATGAATGTATTATATATAGGGGTCGATAATCCTGTTACAATTGCTGCCAGCGGTGGTGGAGATGATAAAGTGCAGGCGACTATTACTGGTGGAGGTGGAAGTCTTACCAGGGTTGGTAACGGAAAATACATTGCCCGTGTTAACAGCATTACTGATGATTGCCGGATATCTGTATCCGTGGAAGGTAAATTAGCTGGTGCTTCACAGTTCAGGGTTCGTACCGTTCCGGAAGCTCAGGCTTATGTGGGCAATAAAGCAAGTGGTGAGAATATTCCCGCAGGTGCTTTCAAGGCCCAGGGCGGTGTAGCGGCAGGTATTAAGAACTTTCCTTTTGAACTGGATTATACTGTAGTAAGTTTTACTTTTACTTGTGATACAGAGGATGATATTATTTCTATTCCGGTACAAGGATATGCTTTTCAAGGTGCAGTACGGACAGCAATTAATCAGCATGTACAGGCAGGGAGAATGGTCACAATTGATGATATCAGAGTAAAAGGTCCGGACGGACGTACTACAAAGGCTCCTTCACTCGTTTATTATATTAAATAGTGTGTGATATGAATATAAAATTCTTAAAGTTTGGTTTGTGTCTGGTATTTTCTGCATTCCTTCTTGTAGATGCGGGTGCTCAACGAACACCGAAGAAAAGGAAAGATGCTAATCCAACCAACCCGACAACTGGAGGTACTGAACAACAGCAAATTAACAATACTCAGCCCCCTTCCGGGTATGACCCTCTGGCTAATCTGCCTGTCGTATTTGATACTACCAGTAATGACATTTCCCCGAAGAAATCATTAAGAAATGACGCTGCATTTGATAAGAGCAATCTTACTCAGCGAACACCGCTTGTTTATGAAAACCTTCGCTGGGATGATGCCTTGTATGCCGAGAAAGTATGGCGAGAGCTGGATCTGAGGGAAAAAATGAATAAGATATTCATGTATGAGGCAGTAGATGATAACGGCAGCCAGATATTTGTAAATATGCTGATGAAAGCCGTACAGTCCGGAGAAGTAACGGCTTTTTCCGACGACAGGTTTACAAATCCTTTAGCCATTGCTGATGTTCAACAACTGACAGCGGGCAAATTGGATACATTTCCTATTTACGACACAAAAGATCTGACTAAAATTGTAAGCTGGAGTGTAACCAGGGCAAGTTTTGACGCTAAGTCTGTATCAAGGATTAGATTAAAAGAAGAGTGGGTTTTTGACAGGGAGTCAAGCCGTATGTTTGTAAGGATTTTAGGTATTGGATTACTGAAAACAGAATACGTTCCAAATACAACAAAAGAGAGAGGAACATCATCATTGTTCTGGGTTTATTATCCCGATCTGAGACCAATGCTAGCAAAAGCAGAAGTATATAATCCTAAGAATATGGGCCAAAGCCGTATGACGTGGGAAGAGTTGTTTGAGAGCCGTATGTTCAGCAGCTATATTGTAAAATCAACACTTGATAATCCGGGCAATAAGATGATCAGGAACTATATTAATGACCCCATTTTACGATTGCTGGAAGGGGAAAATATTAAAGAAAAAATTTTCAATTTCGAACAAGACCTGTGGTCATACTAAAGGAAACTTGTTTGTTTAAACATTAAACAAAAAGCCCCCAATTCGGGGGCTTTTTGTTATATAAAGAATTCATTATTAAGCCAAAAAATGTTTTGAAAATCGTAAAAGTCCTATAGGATAATTGGATAAAAGTTGTACTTTCGTCTTGGTTTTTCATAGGATATTGGATTTTAAAAACGGGGCTGAATTTCTATTCCGGCCCCATTTTTTTTGACATAAGAATAAGGCAGTGGGAGCCCCATTCATACTGTTTCATTATTCCTTTTTAAAAATTCTGCGACTATTTTTCCTTTAGATTCCCCAATTGCTTCAACAAGTTTTTCCATAGTTGTTTCCTTTATTTTTCTTACAGATTTAAACTCCTTTAGAAGTACATCTGCTGTAGCTTTTCCAATGCCTGGTATACTTTCCAGTTCATTTTTAAAAGTACCCTTACTTCTTTTTTGGCGGTGAAAAGTAATTCCGAAACGGTGTACTTCATCCCTTATTCTCCGGATTAACTTAAGACTGCTGCTATTATACGGGAGTTTTAAGGAGGCGGAATCCCCTGTGAAAAACAATTCTTCTTCATTCTTTGCCAGGCCAATCAGGGTGGTTTTTCCTTTTAGCCCCAGTTCTGTTATAGCTTCATTAGCTGCTCCTAATTGCCCTTTACCGCCATCTATGACTACAAGCTGCGGAAAGGGCTGTTCTTCTTCTAAAAGCCTTTTATATCGCCTGTAAACGGCTTCTTTCATAGTAGCAAAGTCATTGATGCCCTCAACTGTTTTTACATTGAACTTTCTGTAGTCTTTTTTACTCGGTTCGCCATTTTTAAAACATACCATAGCCGAAACGGGGTAGCTTCCCTGGAAGTTGGAATTATCAAAACACTCTATGTGAGCAGGGAGTTCCTGTATTTGTAAGTCCTTTTGCAGTTGTTCCAGGATTGCAAAACTGTCCTTATTCCTGATATTCAGTTTTAATCTCTCTTTGGTTTTAAGTTCCTCTATGAAATGCCGGACATTTTTTTCTGATAATTCCAGCAGTTTCTTTTTATCCCCGCTTTTAGGAACCACAACAACTATTTTATCCTGTGGGTAATCTATATGGTAAGGCACAACGATTTCAGTGGCATCGCTGTTAAATGTAGCTCTTATACAGGCCGCCGAAAAACGTAAAATCTCCTCTAGGCTCTCCTCCAGTTGTGTTTCTACTTTATTAGTTTGGGTTTGGATAATGGTCCCGTTTCTTACCATCAGGTAATTAACCCAGGCAGTATCCTTTTCTTTAAGGATTGAAAAAACATCCAGGTTTCCTGCTTTTGCATTGGCAACTACTGACCGGGATTGATAATTCTCTAGAAAATCAATCTTCTTCTTTAACAATTCGGCCTTTTCAAAAGCAAGAGCTGTTGCGCAGTTTTTCATTTCTTCTTTGAAATACCTGATTACCTGCACAAGATTTCCCCTGAGAAGATTTTTTAGCTGAATTAAATCTTGTTGGTAATCATCTGCAGATTGTAATGCTTCGCAGGGGCCTTTGCAATTGCCAAGGTGATATTCAAGGCAGACTTTAAACTTTCCTTTTTTAATGTTATTGTCAGAAAGATTCAATGAACAATTTCTTAATTGTATTGTTTGCTTAATAAATTCAAGTAGTTCTCTTACTTTCTTAACAGAAGTGTAGGGCCCGAGATATTCAGAGCCATCATTTATTTTTTTTCGGGTAAGAAATACTCTTGGAAAGGGCTCGTTTTTGACGACTATGAACGGGTATGTCTTATCATCTTTCAGGTTAATATTAAAGCGAGGCTGAAACTGTTTGATAAGTGAGTTTTCCAGTAAAAAAGCATCCTGTTCTGAATTGACAATAGTGAATTCTATTTTTGCAATTCTCTGAACAAGTTCATGAGTTTTATAGCTGGTAAATGTTTTGGTGAAATAGGAACTTACCCTTTTTCGCAGATGCTTGGCCTTACCAACATATAAAAGTTCATTCCGGCTATCATAGTATTTGTAGATACCGGGTTGAGCAGGAATGGTTGAAGCAATATGTTGAAACTCAGTAGCAGTCATTAGTAATTCTCTTCATTCCAGGTTACTTTTGTAGTGGTAATGATTTCTGGTTCTCCAGGTTTTTGAGTGGTTGTTATTATCTGGAAACTTTTATCCATTTGCCAGAGCATTTCTTTTTGCAGAAATCCATCCCGGTTATTGATAACACGGCTTATGAGTATTGTATTTACTTTATCTCCTGTAGCCATATTGGGAGTCACTGTAATTTCCTGTTTTTGTATTTCTTCTTTGGCGGCATTTAAAGGAGTATAGCTGATAATAACACGGTTCAGTGTTTCGTCATACATGGTTTCCTCCTTGTATTTACGGGCAATCTTATTGACAGACAGGTCCGGAATTCCAAGAAAATCGTTTGCAACTGAACGAAAATCCTCTCTGCGGATAAAGGAAGTATCAATATGGAGGCTGTCCTTATAAACATATTGGGTGATGGCGTAAAGTGAAGTGTCGACATGGGCCACTTGTTGCTTTATCAGGGAAAGAACAGAAATGAATTTCTTTTTGTTCTCAGTGTCTTCGTCTTTACAGGCATGAATAAACATCATCAAAATAGCTATAATAGAAAGTACTTTTCTCATGCCCTAAAATTAGCCAAACATAACTATTGAGAGTGCTGTAATAACAAAATATCCCGCCACATAGACGGGATACTTTTTAGCAAAGCAGCAGTTAGCATCAGTTCTAGCGATTGAGCATGATGCCCATTTTTAAACCAAAATCAAAAAGATGTTCCTGAACGGGATATTTTTTCTTAAAGCTGGACATAGTTTGGTATCTCACCTGCGGGCCAACCCTCCAACTTGTTTTTCCTACTGCAAATCCGGCAAACGTTTCAAAACCTGTGTTAATATTCCATTTGCGGGTTAAGGATGGGACTTCAGCATAATTTTTATAATCAGTGGAAATTAACCAAGCCCTGTCATCCAGAATATAAGTTGGTTGAACTGTTCCTGCAACACCCCAGAACGTCCTTTTCTTGCCGGCTAATTTGAGTTCTATTCCAATAGGTAAAGAAGCGGAAAAATATAAATTACGGAGCCAATCGGCCAGATTAGCTCTGTTTACTCCTACACTCCGGTAATTTGTTGCTGTTGAAACGGTGCTTGTACCTCCGCTGGCAGTACTAAGTGCTATGGTTGCTACTTCAGTTGGTGAATTATAGGCCCTGATATCATATTTGCTAACATTAAACTGCAGGCCGGTAATGACTGAAAATCTTTTTGAAATGGGATGACTTCCGGAAAGACCTAACTGAAAACCGACATCCGGTCGGTGCGTTACAACACTGTTTAGATCCGGAGAATAAACAACAGAAGGGGGAGTTAAATTAGTACGGGCAGCATTGATAAAACGTTTATTCTCGTTTAGTTCACGGTATGTAACCGTGGGTGTCAGAAAAATCTGCCATTTTGATTTTCTAAATTTCTTACCACTCTTAAAAGAATTTATAACGCTTTCGATAGTCATGGGGTATATATCTTGCTCTTTACTGCTGCTCTCTTCTTCAACAGATCCTTTTGTTTCTGGCAGATCGGCTTTTGCAATAAAGTTATCAATAGTAGTATTAATAGCCGGACTTACATTAATTTCAGTGGAGCCATTTTTTTCTACGGAGCCATTTTTTTCTACCGCAACTTTACTGGCTGAAGGATTAATTTTTGATACAGGAATTTGTTCTGTAACAGTATTGACGGACAGGTTCAGATTAGCTGAAGCAATAGTGGCAAGCGGCTCGAGATTGTGTTGTTGAAATTCCGGAATATTCAGCTCACCGTTATCCGAATATTCCAATACAGGGTTTGCAAGGAATGGGTTTCTCTGCTGATTATCCGGAGATGCTATTAATACCTGTTTTTTTATACCATCTATTTTCAAAGGGGCGATGATAACGGGTTGTTCTTTTTCAGCTTTTTTCTGTGTTGTTATCACAGTAGTTGCACTATCGTTCTTTTTAGATGAAGGGGTCATCAGCATTACCCAAGTTACAGTAGCGGAAGTAAGCAATAATAAAACAAGACCCAAACCATGCCATCTTCTCCGGGTGTGAAGGGAATTATGAATGCCTTTCCACACATTTTCTGAGGGAAACATCCGGTACTGGTCAGCATTCTGCTTCATGAACCGCTCAAAATCTCTATTGTTATAATTACTCTCCATAACCAGTCAGCATTTTGGGTACTTTAAGAATTATCTTTGGCTAACGGCAGCAAGCCAATTAAACTCCTGTTTGGGTTTTTGTAATATTCTTTTTCTTATCAAAATATCTTCCAGCATAGCTTTTGCCCTGGTGTACTGGCTGCGGCTGGTGCTTTCTTCAATATCCAGCATATTAGCAATTTCCCTGTGACTATAACCTTCTACTGCATACAGGTTTAGTACTGTTCTGTAGCCAATTGGCAAAAGCCTGATACATTCTATCACTTGTTTTGCCTGTATGATCGCCGGTACACTTTCTTCTCTTACCTGAATTCCGGTTGCATGTATTATATCTACACTTTCATTAAACTTCTTATTCTTTTTGAGGATATTGATACAGGTATGAACAATTATCCGACGTACCCAACCCTCAAATGCACCCCGATTTTCAAAAGTGTGCATTTGTAAAAAAACCTTGATAAAACCTTCCTGCAACATATCTTCAGCATCTTCCCGGTTGTGAGCAAACCGATAACACACAGCCAGCATTTTGGAACTGTACCTATTGTACAATTCCCTTTGGGCTGTAGCATCATTCTTCAAACAACCTTGTAATATGGCTTCCTCGGTCATAACTACCCTTTGGTTGCCTGTAAATTAGACATTTTTTCCGTACGATTGCTGCACCAAATTGTAAAATTTAGGGCAAAGTAATAGACAGCAATCACGGTTTTCAGTGTTTTTACGCAATTTCCTGTACAGAGATACCGGCAACAATCACTTTTCTAAGCTTTTTCGGAGTTTTACAAGAGCCTCAGGTTTAGAAGATATCTGTTAGAAAGAAATGGCCTGTCTTTATGCAGGCCCTTGTAAATTAAAAAGAAGGTCTCAGGGAAATAATAAAATTAGAACCAGCAGCCACTATGCCGGATGAATAAGGACGATAACGTTGATTAGTTATATTTTCCCAACCTGTTGTTATCTGTAAGTTCTTTATTACCTGGTAAGATGCTTTAATGCTCAAAGTGTACCATCCCGGTGAGTAAGGTTTGCCATTTGCATCTTTTGCATAAATATCTGTTTTAGCCTGTTCCGAAGGTGCCAGGTCAGCATTTTTTATTTCACTATTATACTGTACAGATGCTTCTGCAAATAGTTTTTTCAAGCGGTAACGCAGTAATGTGCTTCCATAAAAAGGCGGCGCATGACGAAGTGGTACTTGCTCGTTTTTTACATCGTCTGTTTCTTTTCCGCTTATCCAGTTTGCATGAGTCTGCAATGACAAGGATTTGGTAAAATAAAATTCTGCAATTGCCTGAAAGCCAGAAACAGTTGCTTTCGCCACATTTTGCAAAGCTTCTACCTGACTTAAAATTCCATTGAACAAAATACTGTCAGCGCCATTGAATGTGGTTGGACGACGAACAATAGCATTATTTAAAATGGTGTGAAAACCATTTAGCTCAATGCGAAGTTTATTAGGAATATTTTTTATGATACCCACTTCAAAATTCCAGGCATATTCAGGTGCCAGGTCCGGGTTAGGTACGGTGATATTTCCTGGTACACTTTCAAACAGCTTTCCAATATCATCTACGTTGGGCATACGATAACCACTAGAAATATTTCCATTCAATTGCCAGCCTTCTGATGGTCGAAATACAAGACCGGCATTGCCAGTCAGAGCCCCGTCTCTCAGTTCTGCATTCTTGTACGGAAATTTGATAAATGTAGTATCGAAAGTGGCATCTAATGTATTATAGCTGTATCGCAAACCTGTCGTCAATGTTACTTTGGGATGCAGATTTATTTTATAACTACCATAGATACCAGTAGTACTCCAGGTACTACCATCCGGATAACGGCTTACCATTGGTGTTACAGCATTAGTGCTGATATTGGTTCTTTCACCAAATGAACCGACCTTGTTGTGCACATATTCAAGTCCATAAAACAGCTGACCTTTGCCAACATTCTTTGTTGCATCCCAGTTGACACTGATGGCATCAACGAATTCTACCTGCCGGTTACGATTATTATTAGCTCTTGTGCGGTCTATACGGCTTTCTTCATAATCCTGGTAGGCCACTGTTAACCGGGCATCATCATACAAACTTGTTTTCTTTGAATGTAAAACCTGCAGCGTATGCATATTCCAGCGCATTGGTCCATAATACCATTCTGCAAAACGCAGCGCTCCGTTCCGGTATTGAATCAACCGGTCGTACCTCGGGGCATCGCCTGTTTTTGCATAAGTAAAGCTGTATTGTAAATCCCAATGCTCATTTGGCCGGAACCGTATTTTTTGTAAAAAATTTAATTGGTCATATCCACTGAAACGTTGAATGCGAGGGTCGCTGTTTTTGACGATACTATCCTTGTTGTTGAGCCTTTCAACGTACTCTGGCCGCAGATAACTGTCCTGTCCACCATTTTTTCCCATTTTTAAATCATCAAACTTGCTGTAAGAAAGAGATGATAACAGCGACCATTTTTTCCAACCTAGGTTAATATCAGCATGAAAAGTGTTTTCTTTATTGGCTGTTGAATACCGGCCCAGCACACTTCCTTTCATCTGCATCTTTTCATCTTTTGAAAACCTGGCATCCAGGGTATGAAAATCCATTACACCACCAATGGCATCGCTGCCATAGATAAGAGACCCCGGGCCAAATATTACTTCGGCTGTTTCAGTACTCAGCGCATCAATACTAATTACATTTTGCAGGTTGCCGCTGCGGTAAATAGCATTATTCATACGAACCCCATCAATGACCAACAGTACACGGTTTGTAGCGAAACCACGGATCATCGGGCTTCCACCACCCAACTGACTTTTTTGAATGAACACGGCACCAGTCTGTCCTAATAAATCTGCCGCTGTCTGGGGATTGTTTTTTAAGATATCATATCTATTGACTTTTACAATTTTGTTAGGCACTTCATTCAGTTTTTGTTCCCATTTGTTTACAGACACGATGATTTCGCCCAACGTTTTTTCAGTTGTTGTATCTTCCTGAGTATTGCCAGCTTCAGTCATGCATATAATGCATAACAGAATAAGCAAGTATTTTTTGCTCATTAACAATAAGTTTAGTTACTTATATGGTTTGCTATGTATGTTTAGCAAATAAACTGTGGAGGCGGAGTAGGTATTTTCAAGTATTGAGAAACTATTGCAGATGATTGTAATGATGGATACTTGTTTTGTTGCTGCATTAGATCAAAACAAAACACAGGCTGATCATAATAAAAATTTTGCAGAAACTTAAACAACCGGGATAAAAGCTTCATGTTTTCTGTGCTTTGGGAGGCAGGTTTTTGTTGTTGTTTTACCAGCTCTGTTTCCTCTTCATCATATAATCCTTTAAAAGTGTAAATTCCTTTTTCAAGTTTAGCAGTGCTGATATCAAACATTTTGTCCTTTACATATATCTCATGTTTGTCCATCCAGACAACTTCATTTTCAGGAAGTACAATGGTCTGTAATTCCTGTTTTTGGGCAGTTTTTTCTTTCATGCGGACCTTAATATCCCATTTTCTGATATCAGATGAAAGAATGAACAATAAGGGGGTTGCCCCAAGCAGGATAAAAAAAAGACTGACTGTTTTTTTAGAATTGGTTTTCACATTGAATTGGTAGTGTAAGGTACTAATTTTTTTTCCGTACCAGGCTATCAATCGGATATTTCGATTTCATATTGTCCATAATGGACTCAGCCCAGCTGATTAATTTTGTTTTTTCTTCCTCGGTGAGTTTTGCATCTTTATGTGTCCAGGTGTAAGAATTTAATGGCATCTCTCCTTCTTTTATCATTTCAATTGTTTCTTCCATTTTATGGTATTGATAACGGAGCGGACGATTAGTGTACTCGTCATAATTTATATGTTTTTTGCCATCCTTTATATGTTTTTCCATCCACCAATGAACAGGTTGCAGATTGGCATACCAGGGATAGTTGCTATTATTACTATGACAGTCGTTGCAGGCTTTAGCAAGTATTGTTTTTACATCTGCCGGAACTGCAAAATTGTTTCCAATATAATTAGGCTGCGGCCCTTCAGCTTTATTCTTTTTTGGATGTATAAATTGTATTATTATCAGGGCTACTAATAGGGCCACCATAATTTTCTTAAACATATTTCTCAATTTAGGTTTAAAATTAGTTAATCAGGACATTGCCTGTCATTTCTTTTGGTATCGGTAGCTGCATTAGTGTAAGAATCGTTGGCGCTATGTCTCCAAGTTTACCCGATTTTATAAGTCCTTTCCACTCATTATCTATTATAAACAAGGGAACAGGATTTAATGTATGAGCTGTATTGGGAGAACCATCTTCATTGATCATATAATCTGAATTACCATGGTCTGCTGTCAGGAAAATGGTATAACCGTTTGCAAGTCCCGCTGTAACTACTTTTTCTACACATTTATCAACAGTTTCAACAGCTTTTATAGCCGCTTCCCAAATGCCGGTATGACCCACCATATCGGCATTAGCAAAATTCAGGCAAATAAAATCAGCTGATTTGTTTTCAATTTCAGTTACAATAGCATCGGTTACTTCGTATGC
Organism: Chitinophagaceae bacterium; assembly: GCA_044221225.1. Classification (GTDB taxonomy): domain Bacteria; phylum Bacteroidota; class Bacteroidia; order Chitinophagales; family Chitinophagaceae; genus JJ008. The sequence continues at coordinate 254,531 of JBGAPQ010000002.1, read as the reverse complement.
ACTCATTTCCGGTTGCAGGTCGTAGGTGGCTACTTTAGGGGAAGGGATCATTATTCTTTTTTCTCCTTCAAAAGGTTTTTCACGGCCTCCGCTAAAGAAAAAACTTACATGAGGATATTTTTCTGTTTCTGCAATACGGATTTGTTTTAATCCGTTTTGCTCCAGCACTTCTCCAAGTGTATTATTCAAATTGTCGTTTTCGAAAATTACTTCCACATTGCTATAAGTTTTATCATACTCTGTCATAGTGGTGTAATGCAGCGATAACTTATTCATACCAAACTCCGGCAAATCCATTTGTGTGAGCACTTGTGTTATTTCCCGGCAACGGTCTGTTCTGAAATTGAAGCAAATAGCCACATCGCCGTTTTGTATAGTTGCCAGTGGTTGCTGGGTTTCGTCAACAATAACGGTCGGCTTAATAAATTCGTCGGTTATATTGTCTTTATAGGAACTTTCAACTGCTGCTACAGCATCTGTGGCTTTGGCACCTTCTCCATTTACAAGAGCATCAAAGGCCAGTTTCACCCGTTCCCATCTTTTATCCCGATCCATGGCATAGTAGCGGCCACTAACAGATGCAATTTTTCCAACACTATAGTTTAGATGCTGTTGCAATTCAATGATAAAAGCTAATCCACTTTTGGGATCGCAATCCCTGCCATCCGTAAAAGCATGAATAAATACTTTTTGCAATCCTTCTGTTTTGCATACATCAACAATTGCCTTAAGATGATTGATGTGTGAGTGTACGCCTCCATTGCTTACCAACCCGAGCAGATGCAAAGCTTTATTATTTGTTTTGGCAATACGAATCGCATGAAGCAGTTTTTCATTCTGAGTAAAAGAACCATCTCTTACAGCTACGTTGATTCGCTGCAGTTCCTGGTATACAATCCTGCCAGCTCCAAGGTTTAGGTGACCTACTTCAGAATTACCCATTTGTCCGTCCGGAAGACCAACCACTTCGCCGCAGGTAATGAGAGTAGAGTTGGGATATTTTGAATATAAACTATTCGTGAACGGGACTTTAGCATGTTTGATGGCATCGGATGATGCAACTTTACCCAGTCCCCAGCCGTCCATAATGACCAGAATTACTTTCTTAGATGACATTTTATTTAAAATTAGTATGGTATAAACACATTCATTTTCAGGGAACAAATCCCTTCCGTACCCTGTAAAACTACACCCTAATCAGCTATTTACCATCCGGGTCTGTCAAAAGATGCTGATTTTTAGTATTTTAGTACTGTCGTAGTTGTTGAATAACGTGGCATGTTTTTAGTTTAGTACTTCTGTGAAAACCAACATTTGACCAGATATGAAACAGATTTTTACTTCTTTACTTCTTTCTGCGGCCTTATTGCTTTCTTCTTTTAAAGCACAGGATGGTATTGATGAAGTTATTAGTGCTTTAAGATCCGGGAATGCCACAGAGTTGGCCAGATATTTTGATGACACAGTTGAACTCACTTTGCCGGATAAAAGTGATAGTTATAGCAGGGCTCAGGCACAGTTAATCATAAAGGATTTTTTTTCAAATAACGGTATAAAAGGATTCGAACTAAAACATAAAGGAACTTCTCCCGGTGGTTATTTTGCTATTGGTACATTACAAACTAGCTCCGGTAATTTCCGAACTAATGTTTTTATGAAAACTAAAAACGGAAAGGATGTGGTGAAAGAAATAAGGTTTCAGTCAATAGATTAATCAGAGTAAAAAAGATATTTTAAAACCCCGGTACAATTTTGTACCGGGGTTTTTTTACCTGTTTCTTTCATGTAGCGAAACAGTATTTTTGCATATATGAATTTTGAAGAGAAACTGTACCATCTCATTGATGAGGCATTAAAAGAAGACATCGGGGACGGCGATCATTCTGCTTTATCCTGTATTCCGGCAGATGCTATGGGCAAGGCTGTTTTGAAAATAAAACAGGATGGAATACTGGCAGGGATGGAAGTAGCAGAAAAAATATTCATCTATAAAGAGCCAGGTTCAACTTTTTCCAGTTTTAAAAGAGATGGGGATACGATGCAGTTTGGCGAAAAAGCATTTGAGGTAGAAGCCTCTGTGCATACCATCCTGCAGTGTGAACGACTTGTACTTAATTGTATGCAGCGGATGAGTGGTATTGCCACTTTGACAAAGCAATACACTGATAAATTAAAAGGATACAAAACAAGGCTGCTGGATACAAGAAAAACAACTCCTAATTTCAGGTTGCTTGAAAAAGAGGCGGTAAGAATTGGGGGAGGGTTAAATCATAGGTTTGGGTTGTATGATATGATAATGCTGAAAGACAACCACATTGATTACTGTGGGGGGCTTGAAAAAGCAATTGATCGGGCGGCGGAATATGTAATGAACAAAAAGCCGGGGCTTAAAATAGAAGTGGAAACAAGAAGTGTGGAAGATGTAAAAAGGGTTGTTGCTGTTGGTAAAGGAAAAGTATTTCGCATCATGCTTGATAATTTCAGGCCTGAACAAATTAGCGAGGCCGTACTATTGATCAGGGATGATTTTGAGACAGAAGCCAGTGGAGGAATTAACCTTGACAATATAGAAGAATATGCCAGAACCGGAGTCGATTTTGTAAGTGTGGGGGCATTGATACATCAGGCAAAGAGCCTTGATTTAAGCCTAAAAGCCGTTATAGTTTAATATGGCCAGGAAGAATAAACCCGATACAAGAGGATTCGTGTACAGCACTGATCCTGATTTTTCTTTCGAAGAAGAAAATAACCAGCAGGAAACACTTGAACCAGCACAGCAAAAATTAAAAGTGAAGCTTGATACGAAGCATCGTGCCGGGAAAGCAGTTACACTAGTGGAGGGGTTTGTAGGAAAAACAGAAGATATAGAAGAACTGGGTAAAAAACTGAAATCGTTTTGCGGAACAGGTGGCTCAGCAAAGGATGGTGAGATTATTGTGCAAGGAGACCAGCGGGAAAAAGTAGTGCAGTGGTTATCGAAGAACGGGTATAAAAATGTTAAAAAACTCTGATGCAACATCCGTGGTCACTAATCATCACTGGAATTATTTTTTGCCTGGCAGGAGTGTATCTTTTTCAACGCAATGCATTTGAAGAAAATAAAAAATTACTAATGCCGGTTATAGTAATACTTGCTGGTATTATTCTTATATCCATTGGAATAGCCAGAAAGTTGCGTCTAATTGAATGATGTTTTCCCTCAAAGGCAATCTTTCTATAACTGATATCGCTTCCTTTTAAAACATGTTATTTTAATAAAGCCACTCCTATTACTGTCCCTGTGCTAAACTATATGCTTTTTTGTCGGCCCATTTATTCAGCAGTTCAAATGAGCAAATCTTGAAATTACCGCTCATACTTACATAGAGACCAATTACATCTTGCTGGTTCAGTGGCTCATCATTTATGCTCTCAAATCGTACATTATATTGATTCACAAGATTAGTATATACTGAGCCTGTAGGCCAAACTTGTGTGCCACGATTACTAATATTAATAAGATTGAATTTTACTCCGGCATGTCGTTTACATTTTTCAGCTATTGCAGTTGGTTGTTCTCCGCTTTCAATAAATAAATCTACTCCAACTATTGTTTCACTTTCACCTTCTTTTGAGATCATCATTGGATTTGTTTCTAATTTCAACGGGGTTGGAGTGCCGGGTTTGTTCGGAATTATTTCTCTTGCACCAATCTCCGGGTTTTTACCAAAATTGCTGATAATAGCATCGGCAAATTGTGTAGTGTTAACTGATGCTTTTGCTTTATCTCCAAAGTCACCGGTATGAACACCGGTTTCCAGTGTATATAACAAGGCATTTTCAATTAACGCAGCATTTTCTGTAAGTCCCACATGACGCAGCATGGCCAAACCGCTTAATAACAATGCTGTTGGATTAGCAATATTTTTACCGGCGATATCCGGTGCAGTGCCATGCACAGCTTCGAATATAGAGATATGATCACCAATATTTGCAGAAGGGGCAAAGCCCAGACCACCAACAAGTCCTGCACAAAGATCAGAGACAATATCTCCTTGCAGGTTTGTGAGTACCAGTACATCAAACATATCGGGTCTCGTAACCAGCTTCATACAGAGATCATCTACAATGATGTCATCTGCTTTCAGGTCTGGAAACTCTTTAGCTACTTCCTGGAAGCACTCAAGGAATAAACCATCCGTTATTTTCATGATGTTCGCCTTGTGCACACAGGTGATCCTTCTGGCCTTTTTTTGCCTGGCCATTTCGAAAGCATAACGAATTACCTGCATACTACCCGGACGGGTAATAAAACGACGACTCAGGGCCACATCATGTGTGAGCATATGTTCAATCCCGCCATAAGTGTCTTCAATATTTTCTCTGACAACAGTAATGTCAATCGGAATTCCTGCTTTGCTGAAGACTGTATCAACTCCATGCAGCGTTCTGAAATCTCTTTTATTAGCAAAAGTGTTCCAGGTTTTACGGGCAGTTACATTTATACTTTTCACTCCTTTTCCTTTGGGTGTTTCCATTGGTCCTTTGAAAAGGAGGCCAAGAGCCTCAATTGTTTGCCTTGCTTCAGGGGTCATTCCATTATTAAAACCTTTGTCAAACACCCACTTACCCATATCTACAAAATCATATTCCAGCGGCACATTATTGGCTTTGAATATCTTAAGCACCGCATCCATGATCTCCGGCCCAATTCCGTCCCCTTTTGCTACTGCTATTTTCATATATATTTTATTTGAATCAGGCGCAAAATTAAGCCCTGATAGGGTATTTACCGGTTAAATATCAGCAAGATTTGATTCATGGCTGTTTTTAGTTATTTTTACTACATGACCAGTATGATCTCTGAAGGAGTACAGGTAAGTGTGGAAACATTCTACCAATCTGATTACAGTAATCCGTTGCAATCCGAGTTTATGTTTGCTTACCGGATTACTCTTGAGAATCATAATTCATTCCCGGTAAAACTCCATCGTCGTCATTGGTATATTTTTGATAGCAATGGCAGTCACCGGGAGGTAGAAGGAGAAGGTGTAGTAGGCGTTCAACCTACGTTACAACCCGGTGAAAATTACCAGTATGTAAGTGGTTGTAACCTGCGGACAGAAATGGGGAAGATGTATGGTACCTACCAGATGGAAAACTTGCACAACAAAAAAATGTTTGACGTAAGTATCCCTTCTTTTGAGATGATTGTGCCGATGAAGTACAACTAAATGGTTATTTTCTTCGTTCTCTGTTTCATCAATTCAATCGCCTCTTCTTTTGACTGAAACATATTACCATTGATGTTTACTAAGTTATCAGCCAGTTTATCATATCGTTTGGTCAGCAACCAGGTAAATATGTGGAGATAATGAATGCCATCAAAAACAATGGCTTTATTGGCTGCAAACTCATCTTTTCTTTTTAAAAACTCGCCTGGCATTTCAGTATAGTGCATTCCCGGACGGAGATGGTGAATAATGTGATAGCCATCATTCCAGCAGGTCTTATTGTAAACTGTATTTATACAGTTGATAGAATTGGTATATAAATTTCCCGGATCATGACTGTCAACAAAAGAATGTTGAGCCCAGTTGCCAAGCATCATTACCAGCCTGGCAAATAGAAGAGGGATAATAAAAACAATCAATGTAGCTTTCAGGTTTACAAAGCACATAGCGATGCAAAACGCCATATAGATATATTCTCCTGCTGTCAGGCGTTGGTACAATTTTTTCCTTTTCCTGGCAAACAAATAACGGATCGTGTCAATTACACCTCTGAATATGAATTTAAAGAAATAGGCCAGAAAATCCTTAGCACTATCCCGCTGGTAAGCCATGGTACTGCTGGTATCATCAGGCATATTATTTTCTATATGATGCATACCCATATGATGACTAAAATATCCTTCCGGTGCATGACCAAACAAAGGGCAGATGATCCAGGTTACATATGTATGAAATAGTTGCTGGTAAGGGGCTTTAAAAGTTTTTCGGTGACATAGACAGTGAAACATCAGCCCAAAACGGCCTTTAAAATATAATTGTGAGACATAGAAATAGGGAACTGCTACCATCCACCACCACCATCCGGTTAAAACAGGTGTGAATAACAAAACAGCAACCGGTACTACAAGCAGATGAATTTTTGTAAGTAAATAAATAAAAGGAAGATCCCTCTTATCATTCATGATACGCAACCAAAGTTTGTCATAAGCACTTAATGAAAGCTTTGGCGTATAGACAGGATCAGTAAGTGTGGTGGAAAGAGATTTCATGATAGCAGTAAATGTATGGAATTTATATTCCGGATATTATTACTGTACAGGTTATTTCCGCAAAAGATAGTTGCTGTTTGAAACAGTTGCAGACCAGCTGTTTATTTTGGCTTATACTTTGCTTCGTCCAGTATTTTTTTAGCTTCTGTCCTCATTATATCCTGGGGTATCATATCAGGGTTTTTTGTAACAAATTTTTTTACGATTTGCCAGCCAATCCATTGGCCGATATTCCCCGGGGAAAATTCTTGTGAAAAGCCTTGTGTGAATGGTGCCTCCCCGATATAGGTTTGAAGCACTGCAGGGCTAAGTGAATTCAGGTTTTCATTTTTAAACAGGTAACTCCAGATCAACCCTTCATTTTCACTGCACCAGTTCAATTGTTTCTCAGTATAACCTGTTTTGATGGAATCAGGAGTTGTGGGAAGAAATTTATCAAGTAAATACCACCGTTTTCCTTTTTCTATCATTTGGTCGATCAATGGCTTATCACCACTTTTATCCGGGAAAAGCTCCTCTACTACTGCTTTCATACAATTTGCCGTAATATACTCGGGGGCAAAACGTTTTGAAATGTAGGTGGGAAAAAGCTCCTGGCCCATCGGGGACTGATAGACAGAAAAATCTTTACCGGCAAATTGTTGAAGTCCGATAGCAATTCCTGCATTAACCGACGCCACCCCGGGAGCATCAAATGGGCCGGTAAATAAAACAGCTTTCCCTGTTTTATAGTTGGGGAAATAGTATTTCACATACTGAAATGCTTTTTCAAGTTCCTTTTGCAGCCAGTCAGTTTTTTTATACTTCAGTTGCAGAGAATCATGAACAGGCAGGTATCCACGAAGAAATTCTTTAGTTACCTGGATTGTATTCTGGTTAGTGTCAACTCCGCTCACTCCCAGGATATTTTGCATGAAATCAGTGTAGAAATCGGGGTGCTGTTGCTGAACTTTCCGCAACCCGTTACTGATATCATTAGAGTCAATACTAAAGAAACTATTGTCAAATCTCTCTATCGGAATATCAACTTCAATTGCTGATACATCAGGAATACCTTCTTTATTGTTACAGGCAAACAGGGAGAAGGCTGCTATTAATAGAAATCCGGTTTTTTTCATAGCTGGTGAAAACGTATTCAGTTTAAAATTGTTGTGCTGCGAATGTAGCTACAAAAACATTAGCATAAATTTGCCAAATGAGAATAGCATTAGCCCAGCAAAATTATCATATCGGCAATTTTGAAAGCAATATCCGAAAGATCATCGAAGGGATTAATTGGGCCAAAGAGCAAAGGGCTGATCTGGTGGTATTCTCCGAATTATGTGTTTGTGGTTACCCTCCCCGTGATTTTCTCGAATTTGAAGATTTTATTAGCAAATGTTACCAGGCAATCGACGAAATAAAACAACATGCTGACACTATAGGTGTTTTAATAGGTGCCCCTGACAGAAATCCTGTCCGTGAGGGAAAGGATCTGTTTAATGCTGCCTACCTGTTACATAACAAAGAGATAAAAGGAATTGCACATAAAACCTGTCTTCCTAACTACGATGTATTTGATGAATACCGCTATTTTGAACCAGCATATGACTGGAGTGTTATAGAGTTTTTGGGAAAACGACTGGCAGTTACAATCTGCGAAGACATCTGGAATCTTGGAGATAATCCTCTTTACCGCAATTGCCCGATGGATGAACTGATGAAACAGCAACCGGACATTATGCTGAATTTGTCTGCTTCACCATTTGACTACACTCATGTGGAAGACAGAAAGGCCATCGTAAAACTAAACACGACAAAGTATAAACTGCCAATGCTGTATTGTAATTGTGTGGGCAGTCAAACTGAGATTGTTTTTGACGGGGCATCATTGGTATTTGATAAAAATGCAAACCTTATCAGACAATTACCACTTTTTGAGGAAGCGATGGAGGTCTTTGACTTGCAAGATGACGGAACTTTTTCTTTACCTGTGATAGCTTTTGGAAAGGATCTGCCAGATGCAGAATTCAATCCTTCAGAACTGGATCATAATTTATGTACTGCTGAAATATACAGTGCAATTATTATTGGTATCAGAGATTATTTTACAAAAATGGGTTTTACCAAAGCCATTCTTGGCAGCAGTGGGGGCATAGATAGTGCTGTTACACTGGTATTAGCCTGTGAAGCCTTAGGTAAAGAGAATGTAAGAGCTATATTGATGCCTTCACAGTATTCAACAGGGCATAGTGTAAGTGATGCTGAGCAACTGAGTAAGAACCTCGGAAACCCTTATGATATCGTACCTATCAGAAACATTTATGATTCGTTTCTGAATGAACTAAAACCGATCTTCAAAGATTTGCCATTCAGTGTTGCTGAAGAGAATATTCAAAGCCGTACCAGGGGAAACCTGTTAATGGCTATTGCCAACAAGTTCGGCTACATCCTACTGAATACATCCAACAAAAGTGAACTGGCTACCGGCTATGGCACTTTATATGGAGACATGGCGGGAGGGTTAGGAGTTCTGGGCGATTGTTACAAAATGCAGGTATATGCTTTGGCTAAATACATAAACAGGGATAAAGAGATCATTCCTGAAAATATTATATCCAAACCTCCTTCTGCAGAGTTGCGTCCTGGTCAAAAGGATTCAGATTCTTTACCTGATTATGCTATTCTCGACAAGATATTATACCAGTATATAGAAAAAAGACAGGGACCAAAAGAAATAAAGGCACAGGGCTTTGAATCTGCGCTTGTAGACAGAGTTTTACGATTGGTAAACATCAATGAATACAAACGAAACCAGTTTTGCCCCATCATCCGTATTTCACCTAAAGCATTTGGAGTAGGACGAAGGGTTCCTATTGTGGGGAAGTACCTTTCCTGAATAATAAGTTAATTAATGTATATAGGTGGCAGAAACGGGTACTGCAGTAGATGATGGCGGTATAATCACATCCTGAGACAAGGTCAGCGTTGTTTCAGTTAAAGCTACAATAGTGAAAAGACCCGATCCGGCTGGAAAGAGCCCGGCAGACATCATCAGTTTAGATTCACTATCTTGAAAAGCCCAGGTGATATTACCGGCTGTGGTGGGGCTACAAACAACTGTGCCTTCTGTGACAGTTCCGGTTCCATCGGAAGCAAAAGTTACCACATCATCTTTAATACAGGTTATGGCTGCATTACCAGTGATATCAATACCGGCAGCAGTAGCAGTGCTGAATTTCCAGCTTGCCTGTGTGAGTAACTCAGTTTTACTTTTATTATCATCTTTTTTGCAGGAAAACAGAATGAAAATCAGGGAAGCGGTAATTATTGCAAAAAACTGTTTTTTCATATTCTAAGGGATTAGTTGATAAAATTAGTATTCCTGTCTTGACAAACAAGGTAAAAATACTCCAAAATAGTGCCGGATTTACCCCCATTTAAATAACGGCAAATTATTTGCATACAGCAAGTTCGTATTTTGTGACTCAATTAAATATCCAGCATGTTCAAAACCGCCGAAGATATCCGCCAACTGAACGAGAAGATCAGCCACGCCGGACAGTTTACCGATACGCTAAAAGAAGAAATTGGCCATGTTATTGTAGGACAAAGCCATATGCTCGATAGGCTGCTTATAGGGTTGTTAAGCAATGGCCATGTGTTGTTAGAAGGTGTGCCGGGCCTTGCTAAAACACTTACCATTAAATCACTGGCACAGGCTATTCATGCTAAATTCAGCCGGATTCAGTTTACTCCGGATCTGCTGCCGGCTGATGTGATTGGTACAATGATCTATAACCAGCAACAAAATGAATTCATCGTACGAAAGGGGCCCATCTTTGCCAATTTTATTCTGGCAGATGAAATAAACAGGGCCCCGGCAAAAGTTCAGAGTGCCTTGTTAGAAGCAATGCAGGAAAGGCAGGTGACCATAGGAGAGTCAACCTACAAACTGGATGAGCCATTTTTAGTGCTTGCCACACAAAACCCATTAGAGCAGGAAGGTACTTATCCGCTTCCGGAGGCACAGGTAGACCGGTTTATCATGAAAGTAATAGTGGATTATCCCAAAATGCATGAAGAACAAATCATTTTGCGGCAGAGTATACAAGGAAGTTTTCCCTCTGTTAAACAAGTAGTGTCTGTAAGAGAAGTGCTGAATGCAAGAGACCTGACAAAACAGATTTACATGGACGAAAAGATTGAAAAATATATTCTGGATATTGTGTTTGCCACCCGTCGGCCGGGCGAATACAAACTTGAAAAATTAAAACCCCTGATTTCTTACGGTGCCTCTCCAAGAGGAAGTATCAATTTAGGATTAGCGTCCAAAGCACAGGCTTTTTTAAATAAAAGGGGATTTGTTATACCTGAGGATGTAAAGAGCATTTGTAAGGATGTACTTCGCCATCGTATCGGCCTCACTTACGAAGCAGAAGCGGAGAATGTAAAAGTGGAGGATGTGATTGAAGATGTACTGAGGCAAATTAATGTCCCTTAATGCTTACTACTAAAGAAATAATAAAGAAGGTCCGGGAGTTGGAGATCAAAAGCAAGAAGATCACCACCGATCTGTTCACCGGTGAGTACCACAGTGCATTTAAAGGTAAGGGAATGTCGTTCAAAGAAGTGAGAGAATATGCTGCCGGTGATGATATACGTTTTATTGACTGGAATGTGTCTGCAAGGTTCGGTCATCCCTTCAGTAAGGTATTCGAGGAAGAAAGAGAGTTGACAGTAATGTTGCTTGTTGATATCAGTAACAGTTCATTGTTTGGTACCACTTATGCAAGAAAAAGAGATGTTATTACAGAAATAGGGGCGGTGCTTAGCTTTTCAGCTGTAAATAATGCCGATAAGATCGGTGTTATCTTTTACAGTGATGTGGTAGAGGCTTATATACCACCCAAGAAAGGGAGGCAACATGCATTATATATTGTAAGGGAGTTATTGAGTAAAGAGCCAAAGGGAAAGGGAACTGCTGTAAGCAAAGCTCTCCGTTACTTTAATAATTCCACCAAGCAAAAAAGTATTGCTTTTGTATTGAGTGATTTCCTGGATGCCAGTTATGAAGATGCATTACGTATAGCCGGAAAGAAGCATGATGTGATAGGTATAAAGCTCTATGATAAAATGGATATGCAGTTGCCCGATGCAGGCCTGTTACAGGTGCAGGATGCAGAGACAGACACTACAAAGTGGGTGGACAGCAGTAATTCTTTTGTTCGTTATAGTTATGAGCAGGAATTCTTCAGGGTGACTGAGTATGCCACACAAGTTTTCAAAAAGGCAAGTTGCGATTTGTTGCATGTAAGAACAGGCGATGATTATGTAAAAGTGCTGCAAAGGTTTTTCCTGAGTCGTAACCGCTGATTCAACGATCAATGATTAGAATGAGTTGTCAAAGAATAATATTTCCCTTTTTTTTACTGATCGCAACAAACACCCTGATTGCTCAATCTGCTACTACTATCAGGGCCTCTGTTGATAAATCCAGGATTTTGATCGGTGAACCCCTGCAGCTTATTGTAGAAGTGAAGGTACCGGATAATGAAGCCATCCGTTTTATTACCATTGATTCAATTGAGCATTTTGAATTGGTGGATAAACCAGTAATCGATACAGCCAATACCAGTTCGGGAACCTCTATAAAAGGAATTTATAAGATCACAAGTTTTGATTCAGGGCATTGGGTTATTCCCGCTTTTGTTCTTTCCGGAGCGATCAAAACGGATACTATCCCGGTAGATGTGGTTTTTTCTGACTTTAATCCTGAACAGGATTATCATGATATTAAGGACATTATTGAAATTACTCCTGCAAAGAAAAAAGAATGGTGGTGGTATGCAATTGGCGGGGGAGTATTGCTCTTATTGCTCCTGGTCTGGCTGCTTCGCAAAAAACAGCCCCCGGTTGTTACTGCAGCCCCGGCTTCAGTAGCCGATCCTTATGATGAAGCGATGAAAAGCCTGCAGGTACTAAAAGGTAACACTACGGATGCTAAAGAGTATTATGCCCGCCTGGCTGATATTTTCAGGTTATACATATTCAGAAAGAAAGGAATATTGTCGTTACAAGAAACAACTGATGACCTGGTAATACAATTGAAAGTACTGGCAATTGAAAAGAAAGATTACGATCAATTAGTACAGTCACTCCGGCTGGGTGATTTTGTGAAGTTTGCCAAATATGTCCCTGTTGAAGAGGATAACAGGTTAGCTTTTGAAGCTGTAAAAAAATCAATTGAAGAAATAGAAAGGATAAGCTGATGTTATACGAATGGATAAAACATATGGACTTTACTTACCCTCAGATGTTTGGGCTGTTTGTATTATTGCCGCTGCTGGTATGGTGGTATATAAGAAGATACAGCAGCAATCAGCCAACATTTAAAGTTTCAACTATTCATTCTTTTAGTGCTTCATCGTGGAAGAACAGGTTCAGGCACCTGCCTTTTGTTTTGCGATTACTGGCATTGAGCTGCCTTATTGTTGCACTGGCAAGGCCGCAAAAAAGAAATGATCAGCAGCGAACAGAAGGGGAGGGTATTGATATAGTTCTTTGTATGGATGTGAGCGGTAGCATGGGATCAAGAGATATTTTACCATCCAGAATGGAAGTAGCAAAAGAAGTGGCCGAAGAATTTGTAAGAAGCAGACCTGTTGACAGGATCGGGTTGGTGATTTTTTCCGGTGAGAGTTTTACGCAGTGCCCGATCACTACCGACAGAAATACATTGATAACCCAGATACAAACACTGGAAAGCAGGCGGCACCTGATCGATGGAACTGTGATAGGCGAAGGATTGGCCACTGCCGTTGCAAGGCTTTCCAAAAGCGAAGGGAAAAGTAAAGTGATCATCCTGCTTACAGATGGCAAAGAAGATCCGCCGGAAACAAGACTGATCGATCCATTAACAGCTCTGGAGATTGCAAAGACCAACAAGGTAAAAGTGTACACTATTGCTATGAGCGCAGCACCGTCAACCATTGTGGAGAATACAGGACAGCAACCGAAAGGCAAGAAAAACCCGATGGCAGATTATATTGATGTGGAATTATTAAACAGAATAGCAGCAGAAACAGGGGGGAAGTATTTCAGGGCGAAAGATAAAAATGGCCTAAAGAGTATCTACAGCCAGATTGACCAAATGGAAAAGTCAAAAGTGGAGATACAATCTTTTAAACGGTATGAAGAAAAATTTCTTCCGTTTATGTTGGCTGCATTGGCCTTTCTTTTCCTCGAAGTAATATTAAAGTTTACTGTATTCAGAAAATTCCCCTGATTTTTTATCCACTATCTTGCAGCATATGAAAGCGTTAGTATATAAGTCTACCGGTAGCTGGTACACCCTGAAAGATGAGAAAGGCAAATTCTGGAACGGCAGGATGAAAGGTGTGATGAAACTGGATGACATTACCAGTACCAATCCTGTAGCTGTGGGTGACTGGGTACAGGCTGAAATAGAAAACGAGGGGAGCAGTACGGCTACTATCAATGAGATACTTGACCGGCATAATTATATCAACAGGCAATCTCCCCGTCATAAACACCAGCATCATATTGTAGCGGCTAATCTTGATCAATCACTGCTTGTTGCTACATTAAAAGAGCCCAAAACATCGCAGGGTTTTATTGACCGTTTCCTGGCGGCTTCAGAAATGTATCATGTACCGGCGATCATTGCTTTTAATAAATCGGATCTATACAAGAGTAAGGAGATGGACAGGTATGAGCAATGGAAAGCTATGTATGAAGCAGTTGGGTATAAGGTATTGCTTGTAAGTGCGGAGAAAGAAGAAGGGCTTGAAGAGTTAAAAGAATTACTCAAAGACAAGACAACCCTTATCAGCGGACACAGCGGGGTGGGAAAGTCCTCGTTATTGAATGCACTCTTTCCGGGTATGAACCAAAAAACCCAGGATGTAAGTGGCTGGAGTGGCAAAGGGCAGCATACGACTACGTTTGCCGAAATGTTTGACATGCCTTTTGGCGGTAAGATCATTGATACACCCGGTATGAGGGAATTTGGACTGGTTGATATTGCAAAAGCTGAATTGTCCCATTATTTCCCTGAAATGCGGGATAGATTAGGGGGCTGCCAGTTTAATAATTGCTTGCACATAAATGAACCGGGATGTGCAATAAAGGAAGCGGTGGCTAATGGGGAAATAAATGAAGACAGGTATATAAGCTATGCCGGTATACTTGACTCCATCGAAGAAAAAAGTTATTAGTCTCAGGCAATATGCCTTTGATCTAAACTAATGAGTTTTCCTTCCAGCACCCCTGCCAGTTCCACAACAGCCTTGTTATCCTTGTTTAAAGCATCACGGGTCTTGGTAGGGAAAATTGAAACACCATTGTAGATATTATAGTGCAGTGTCATATCATGACCTTTAAACCGGAACTCCCAGTTTATAGTGTCAAAATCATCTTCTTTGTTGGAAAATTTTACTTTGAAATCCTGGCTAAGGACATTTGCTACATGATAGAATTGTTTCAATCCGCCATCATCCGCAATTACAGCTTCTGTACAGCCAAGCGAGGTTCGTAGGGTAAGGCTCATAGTATGATGTGTTTAAAGGTTTATATACTACAAGACCGGAACGGATAATTTTTCGCTGCACGAAACAGTAAATTAACTTCGGAATTTTTTGGCCTTTCTTGCACTTTTCTCCGCATCAGGATCCCCGCTCAGAATCTTCTCGGCACCTACGTTCTTTCCGTTTGTCGGACAGCCCGTTTTACGCTTAAACAGGTTGCTGAACATTCCACAGGAGGATAACAACATAACAATACTCAATCCAATTATAAAATAGCGAAGGTTTTTCATGTATTCCGGTTTCTTTCCTAACGAAAATAGACAGAATTAATTGTTATTACTATAGTAAACCTACGACTTGGTAACAGTAAAAGATATCAGTATTTCAACTGGCCTGATTGTCAATTGCTGAGCAAAAAATAAACTAAACTTTATTCCTGAACCAGTCCGCATACCGGATATAATTATTGGCGATCCGGTCTATTTCGCCATGTATCAGTTCCTGTGAAATATCTTTTACTTTTTTGGCAGGCACACCTGCATAAATACTTCCGGCCTCACATATAGTATTCTCTAATACTACCGCCCCGGCTGCTATGATCGTATTACTATGCACCACACAATTGTCCATTACGATGGCTCCCATACCCACCAGCACATTGTCATGCAGGGTGCAGCCATGCACAATGGCATTATGTCCAATCGAAACATTATTGCCGATGGTTGTCCCGTATTTCTGAAAAGTACAATGGATGCAGGCCCCGTCCTGCACATTCACTTTGTTACCCATTTTAATAAAATTCACATCGCCCCGGATAACCGTATTGAACCAGGCGCTGCAATCATCACCCATTACTACATTACCTACAATAGTAGCATTGGGTGCGATAAAACAATTGTTGCCGAATTGGGGGTGTTTGTCTTCTACGGGAAGTATTACAGGCATTGATGATTGTTTAATGTTGCAAGTTTAAAGTTTAAAGTGCTGTAAAATTGAGAAATTATTTGCACCTCCTTTGCGTCTTCCCGCTAATAACGGGACAGGTTTGCTGCGAAATACGATATTTGCTTTAATGAACCAGAGGGAACTTTTTTTACGGCATGTGAGCCAGACTTCACCGGCCCCGCTTGCCCTGGAAATTGTAAAAGCTGATTGTGCCACTTTGTATGATGCCGCTGGTAAGGAATATATTGATCTTATCGGGGGTATCAGTGTGGCAAATATAGGCCACCGGCACCCAAAAGTGATCGCAGCCATACAACAGCAACTGGATGCCTATCTCCACATCATGGTGTATGGCGAATTTGTAGAAGCCCCGCAGGTACAGTATGCCAAACTGCTGACAGAGCACCTGCCTTCATCTCTCAACGCTGTTTATTTTACCAATTCAGGGGCGGAGGCCGTGGAAGGGGCAATGAAATTAGCAAAGCGGGTCACCAACCGTACACAGATCATTGCTTTTAATCAATCGTATCATGGCAGCACACAGGGTGCATTAAGCATTATTGGTGATGAATACTGGCGCAATGCCTTCCGGCCTTTATTGCCGGATGTATTGCATCTGGCTTATAATAATTTTGACTCACTTAATGAGATAACTGGACAAACTGCCTGTGTAGTTGCAGAAACGGTGCAGGCGGAAGCCGGAATCTTAGCCCCGGCAAAAGAATGGATACAGGCCTTGCGGAAAAAATGCACCGATACCGGAACGTTTTTAATACTGGATGAGATACAGTCCGGTTTTGGAAGAACCGGTAAACTATGGGGTTTTGAGCACTTTGATATCGTACCTGAGATATTACTTCTGGGAAAAGCGTTGGGCGCCGGTATGCCTCTCGGCGCTTTTATTGCGGATAAAAAACTGATGGATGCTTTTACGGATAACCCGGTACTTGGGCATATCACTACGTTCGGCGGCCATCCTGTTTGTTGCGCAGCAGGTATGGCAGGTATGAAAGCATTGTTGGAAGAAGAGTGGATCAGCAAGGTGAAAAGTAAAGAAGAATTGTTTAAGAAACTTTTGGTTCACCCAAAGATTAAGGCCATCCGGTCTTTTGGTTTATGGATGGCCGTGGAGTTTGATTCTTTTGAAACAAATAAGAAAGTGATAGATGCCTGTATTGCTAACGGAGTATTGACGGACTGGTTTTTGTTTGTTTCCGGTTGTCTGCGCATTTCTCCGCCGTTGATCATTTCAGAACAGCAAATTAAAAAAGCCTGTGCGGTGATTTTAACGGCTTGTGAGTGAAATTCGCTCAGGTGAAGATAATAACGGCTGCGCAGCGGGATATTTTACAGAACAGGTTTTTAGTTTACTTCCTGCACTCTTTAAGTAATTGTTGCTTTTGCCAGGTTTTGCTGATTACCGGCAAATACTTACCTTTGACGTAAGTATTGAGTAAATGCTAGTATCATTTGGTAACAAAGAGACTGAAAAAGTATGGATGGGCGAGAGAGCCAGAAAGCTTCCGAATGAGGTTCAGGAAACAGGGCGGAGGAAACTAAGAATGCTTAACAACTCTCAGAACATTATGGATTTGACAATACCACCATCTAATAAACTGGAGAAGCTAAAAGATAATTTGAAGGAATATTATTCCATAAGGATAAACGACCAATGGCGTATTATATTTAAATGGAAAAACGGTAATGCATTTGAAGTAGAAATAATTGACTATCATTAAATAGAATATATGAAAAGCTTAAAAAATATTCATCCCGGAGAAGTTCTGTTGGAGGAGTTTTTGAAACCGATGGGAGTATCAGCCTACAAATTGTCCAAGGACACTAGTATTCCACAAACCCGTATATCAGCGATAATAAAGGGCAACCGGTCTGTAACAGCTGATACTGCATTGCGTTTGGCAAAGTATTTTGGTGTGTCAGCAAAGTTTTGGTTGGGTTTGCAGGATGACTTTGATATCGAAGAAGGATCCCGCCATTTGAAAAATGCATTGAATTCAATTCAGCGGTTCGAGGGCAATGCCGCTTGATGCATTTGTAAAAGCCTGTGCAGTGATTGTAGCGGCTTGTGAATGAAATTTGCCAGAGCTTTTTTATTCATGTTGTGCGCCGTTATTCTTAGTCTCTGTGTATATATTCTTGTTCCTCTTTTCAGTGCTATATCTAAATTTCTAATCGCATTTCTAACAAATTTGGCTTAAAGCCTGCTTTCAAATATGAACTTTTAGCTATTATATTTTCGTCATAGACTTCTAATCGCACTTCTGTTAAGTTCTGACTTTTTGCCCAATCAATAAGTCCTAGTAAAATTTTTTGATTTATGCCTTGCCCACGAAATGCAGGTTTTACATACATGAAGCCTAAATATGCGTATTCTCTATACCTTTGATATGGTTCAGCTGTTAAAATTTTTGCGTAACCAGAACCCACGATTTCTTTATTAATTACAGCTACTAATACTTCGGCTTTCTTAGCGTTAATAAGTTCGATTAAGTCGTAATAGTGAATTTCGCCTTCCTTTAAAGTATTATCAAAGGGCCTTTCAGCATCTATTATTCCTTTTTCAAAACTTAACAATATATCAATTTCCGTTTCAATTGCTTTACGTATTTCTATTGTCACTTAGTCAAATATTTTGATTAAAAATATCTATGAATTATCGGGCCCTATAACAGGTGGGCATCAACTCATAAACTTACGCCATATCTGTTACAGTTTTCTACTTGTTATCAAGCGAAAACCGTGTCAGTTCTCAATTACTGATAAATTTAAACAGGTGTGCAGCTAACAAGGCACCTGCTATCGGTCCAACGATTGGTACCCAGCTATAACTCCAGTCACTATCTCTCTTTCCGGGTATGGGTAAAAGAAAATGGGCAATCCTTGGTCCCAGGTCTCTTGCAGGGTTAATGGCATATCCGGTGGCCCCTCCCAGTGATAAGCCAATGCCTAATACTAACAAAGCAACAGGAAGTGCATTCAATGTTCCTAATGAGGAGGCCGGATCTGTAAATGCCAATGCGCCAAACATCAATACAAAAGTGCCGATACATTCTGTGAAAAAGTTATTGATGGGGCTGCGGACTGCCGGCGCCGTACAGAAGATCGCCTTCTTTGAATCTGCATCATCGGACACAGCAAAATGTTTCTGATAAGTAAGCCATGCAAGTACCGAACCGGTAAAAGCTCCGGCCAGTTGTGCCAATATATAAGGGAAAACTAATAATTCGTTTAGCTTTCCGGTAGCTGCCAGTGCAATAGTAACTGCCGGGTTCAGGTGGCCGCTGCCTCCAAACTTCAACGAAGTGTAAACGCCTAAGAAAACAGCCATGGCCCATCCAAAGGTGATAACGATCCAGCCACTGTTCTGACCATAAGTTTTGTTCAATACAACATTGGCTACTACTCCGCCTCCCATGAGGATAAGTAATGCCGTGCCGATAAATTCACCTATAAAATGGTTCCAGAAAAAAAATTCAGGTGTCAATAATTCCATGTTAGTTTATTTATTATGGCAGGTAATTTTTTGCAATCGCATTAAAGTTATTGATTTGTTCTTTTATCCATATTTCATCTTTATGCAGAATATCTGCCATCAGTTCTGTCACCAGAGGGGTTTTTTCCATAGCTATCCTTGCATCCAGTAACAGTTGTCTTGTTCTTCTCGCCAAAAAATCTGCTACTGTCATACACATTTCATTTTCCACGGCAAACTTTATTAAAGTTTTTAGCTCATCATTACTGCAATGGCCAATTTCCGGAGGAATGGTTTTAGCAGGTACTGCCAGTTTTAACTCACGGGTAACACAGGTTATTTGTGATTGCAATTTTTCGGCAGCAAGGTTTATCGTGTCTTCCGCCATTTTCCGGTAAGTAGTCCATTTGCCACCGGTTATGGTGATCATTTCTGATTCAGTAATAGTAATCAGGTGGTCTCTTGATAAAGCAGATGTAATTTTTGACTTTCCTTTTACCAGGGGCCGCAGTCCGGCAAACATGCTCCGCACATCACTCAGTTGCGGGTCTTTAGTGAGATAGCGGCCAATATGTGTCAGAATAAATTCAATTTCTTCTTTTAGAGGAACAGGTTCTGCAGAAATGATATCAACAGGGGTGTCCGTTGTTCCCAGCACAATTTTATTATGCCAGGGCACAGCAAAAAGTACCCGGCCATCATCTGTTCTCGGGATCATAATGGCAGTATCACCCGGCAGAAATTCTTTGTCAACCACAAGGTGTATGCCCTGGCTGGGGCTAATAAGGTTTTGATGTTTTGCTTCATCCATTCTTAAAATGGCGTCTGTAAACACACCGGTGGCGTTGATCACTACTTTGCTTTTAACTTCATACTCTTTTCCGGTTATACTATCTTTTACCCATACACCACAAACCTGCTGCTGTAGTTTTAACAGAGCTGTTACCGGAAAATAATTCAACAGAACAGCTCCTTGTGTGGCAGCCGTTTGTGCCAGGCTTATGGCCAGTCTTGCATCATCAAACTGGCCGTCGTGATATAATACAGCCCCGGTCAGATCTACCGGGTCGAGGGTGGGAGTGAGAGCAAGGGTTTCTTCTTTAGATAACAATTCAGAAGGGCCGATACCAAGACTGCCCGCCATCCAGTCATATATCTTCAGCCCGATTCCATAATATGGTTTTTCCCACCATTTATAATTAGGTACGATGAATTTTTGATTGTGTACAAGCTGCGGTGCATTTTTTAAAAGTAATCCTCTTTCTTTCAATGCTTCCATTACTAATTTAATATTACCCTGCTGCAGGTATCTTACTCCGCCATGCACCAGTTTGGTGCTGCGGGAGGAAGTTCCAGCGGCAAAATCATATTGCTCAAACAAAGCAGTTTTATATCCCCTGGATGCTGCATCTACCGCAATACCCAAACCTGTAGCGCCACCTCCAATAATGCAGACATCGAATTCAGGTGTTGTTTTTAGTTGTTCAGTAAGTTGTTGCCTGTTCATTTTATAAAGCGGGGAGTTATTATTTCAGATATTTAAATGGGTAATTTATCGGAGTTAGCTTTTCTTTCCATGTTGGATAACTAATCAGTAGCCCAGCTCACCGCTGCTTTCACTGCTCTTTGCCATCCGTTCACCAGTTCATTTCTTTTATCACCGTTCATGCCAGGGGTAAAAGCTTTATCCGCTTGCCATTGTTGTTGTATTTCTTCAACATTTTTCCAATAACCGACGGCAAGGCCTGCAAGATATGCAGCACCTAGGGCAGTGGTCTCTGTGATCTTTGGCCTTACAACTTTTGTATTTAGTATATCGCTTTGAAACTGCATTAGCTGGTTATTGACAGTGGCTCCGCCATCTACTCTCAATTCCATGATGTGTATACCAGCATCTGCTTCCATTGCTTTTAGCACATCATAAGTTTGATAAGCAATACTGTCAAGAGCAGCTCTTGCAATATGGGCATTACTGCTTCCTCTTGTAAGTCCAAAAATGCTGCCTCTCGCATATTGGTTCCAATGAGGCGCTCCCAGGCCTGCAAAAGCAGGAACGATATAAACACCATCTGTATCTTTTACTTGTCCGGCCAGTTTTTCCACATCAGCAGATTTGCGGATGATCTTTAATTCATCCCGTAACCATTGCACTACAGCACCCGCAATAAATACACTGCCTTCCAATGCATATTCAGTTTTATTGTCAATTTGCCAGGCAATAGTTGTCAGCAAATTATTTTTGGAAGCAATAGCTTTATCACCGGTGTTCATCAACATGAAGCAACCGGTCCCGTATGTATTCTTTACCATACCAGGTTGTGTACAAAGTTGTCCGAACAAAGCAGCCTGCTGATCACCGGCAATACCCGCAATCGGAATCCTTGAGTCAGGAATGATGCTCCCGGTAACACCATAAATTTTACTGCTGGGTTTTACTTCTGGTAACACGGAAGCTGGAATATCAAATATCTTAAGCAGTTCTTCATCCCATTGCAGAGTATGAATATTGAACAGCATTGTTCTGGATGCATTGGAAACATCGGTTACATGTACATCTCCATTGGTGAGCTTCCAGGTAAGCCAGGTATCAATGGTACCGAACGCCAGTTCTCCCTTTACCGCTTTTTCTCTTGTACCGCTTATATTATCCAGTATCCATTTGAGTTTGGTGGCCGAGAAGTAGGCATCAATAATTAATCCTGTTTTTTGTTGTATTGTACCAGCGAGACCAGCCGACCGGAGTTCATCACAATAGGCTGCTGTTCTCCTGTCCTGCCACACAATAGCATTGTAAACGGGCTGTCCTGAAATCTTGTCCCAGACTACGGTTGTTTCCCGCTGGTTAGTAATGCCAATACCCGCAATTTGTTTCATCGTAATGCCGGCTTTTGCAAGTGCTTCGGCCATGGTGCCATATTGGGTACTCCATATTTCATTGGCGTCATGCTCTACCCAACCGGGTTGAGGAAATAGTTGCCTGAATTCTTTTTGAGCCTGGCTGATGATATTACCTTGTTTATCAAATACCAGGCTGCGACTGCTGGTAGTGCCCTGGTCAAGAGCAAGAATGTAGTGAGATGGCATAGCAAAAAATTATGCTGGTAAGTTAAGTGAAAAACATTTACAATTATATCTTTATCCGGTAATGGGGCTCAGGCATTTGCCTTCAATAAACTTTATTCAGATAATGATCTCTACGCTATGAAAAAAATAGTCAGACTACTTCTCCCTCTATTACTTATTCTTTTTACGGGATCTGCCGGTTTTTCACAAAAAACAGAATGGCCAAATACTTTGTTATGGAAGATAAGTGGCAGAGGCCTTAAAGAACCGTCTTTTCTTTTCGGAACGATGCACCTGCAGGATAAACGGGTATTTAACCTCAGCGATTCATTCTACCACTTTTTTGAAAAAGCGGAAGGGTTTGCTATTGAAATAGATTTTAAAGAATACATGGATTCTGTTTTGACAAAAGCTTTTCAAACACTTGAAGAACAGGAGCTGAACAATGACGAGGAAGAATTTGACAAAGAAGGAGCCGCAAAAGATTCCGCTATTGCTGTTGCAGATTCATTAAAAGAAAATCCGCCTTCAGCCGAAGTGACGAAGTCCATGAAAAAATATTTCCGGAAACTAAGGAATGAACGGTTAAAGAAATTGCTTATTTACGGCCAGATGCCAACCATACTTGATGCGTATATCTATGGAATGGCCATTAAACAGGGTAAATGGCTGGGCGCAGTAGAGGAGGTGAAGGATCAGTTGTATCTGAGGGATGAACTGGGAAAGGATATTGAATTTGATGAAATAAAGTTGCCGGAATCTAAAATGATGTTTTCTCTTGAAAATATGATAAAGATTTACCTGGATCAGGATATGAACAAAATGGAAGAATACATTAATAACTATGGAACAGCCAGGGCAAAAACGATCATGTTTAATAACCGCAACCTTAAAATGTCTGAGAGCATTGACAGCCTGAGTCATTTGCGGACAATGTTTTATGCTGTGGGTGCTGCTCACCTGCCGGGGGATTCAGGTGTGATAAAGTTGCTGAGAGACCGGGGATATACAGTAACACCAGTAATTTCAAAAAACAAAATAGCTGCAGAAAAATATGCTGAAAAATTGCCCGCCTTATCCTGGTATGAAGTGGGACAGGCTGATGGTTTGTATTCTATTGATATGCCGGGCATTCCTTCTGAATACAATCTATTTGGAGAGTTACTTAAAATGAAAGTGTTTGTTGATATCACCACCATGACTTTCTATATGACGGGCCATACCATTGCACAATATTCTGATGAAAAGCTTATGGATGCTTTGAAAAAAATGGCCGGTTCTATGAGTAAAGGAGGCAAGTTGGAGAATAACAGGAAAGTTGACAGAAATGGTCTGAGAGGAGTGGAAGGATTTGTGAATAGCCCAACAGTGAGTTTCCGTATCCAGTTATTGAAGAAAAATAATGCAGTTTTCTTTTTAATGCTGGGAGGCGAAAAAGGGGTAACACTGAACACGGCAGATGCAAATAAATTTTTCTATTCGTTTAAAGCAGGGAATACACAAACAGATACAAAGCATAACAACTGGAAGGAATTTATGCTGGAAAATAAAGCGGTGTCTGTTATGATGCCGGCTTTGCCCAAGCGAAATAAAGGGTTTGAAAAGCAGGCTGAAGGCAGCGGGTGGAATTTTTCGGTATTTGATTGTACGGATCTGTCCGCAGGGCTCTATTATGTTTTCCAGGTAAGGGATATCAATGCAGGCCATTTCCTGGATGGGGATTCCGCTTTTTTTGAATCATTTAAAGAGAACCTTTTAAGCGATAAGGTAAAAAAACTGAGAGCTGAAACGAATTATTATAGCGGGTATCCTTCTCTGCGTTTTGATGCGGAAGTTGAAAAAGAAGCACTATTTTATAAGACAATGAATGTGATAAGAGGCAACAGAGTGTATACACTGATGGTATTTGGAAATAAATCGAAAATGGATGATCCTGGCCCCGACCATTTTTTTAATTCTCTTGTGCTTCGGCCATATAAACCTGTTGAAACTGTTTTACAGTTTGCGGATGATAATACTTTCAGCAGTTGGGTACCGGCAAAATTTGAACGAGTAAAGTCTGATGAAGACGAAGACAGTACCCGGGTGCATTACACCAGTTATAATCCCAATGAAGCTATATCATATGAGGTGATAAAAGATCAGTTGCCTGCATTCTACTGGACAGACACAGATACAGGGTTTTACAGAATGAGGGCAAACCAGGCCAAAGAGTATAATGATTCGTTGCTCAGCTATTCGGTAGTAAAGAATGGAAGCATAACAGGTGTAGAACAGATAATCCAGTCACCCGGCAGTAATAATCTGAAGCGGATGCGTTACCTGCTTCACGGCGATACACTATATACGCTTATGGTATTTGCTCCTTCACAGTATATTAATGAGGAACGGCATTCTGTTTTTTTTAATAAATTCAGTATCAGGAATGATAAACTTCAGCCGACAATTTTTACCAGTAAAACCGGGAAATTGATGGAGGAGCTTCTCACCAGGGATTCGGCCCGGTTTGCAAATGCTGCTTCACTTTTAAGTGTGGTAGAGTTTAAAAAGGAGGATCTTCCATTATTACATAAGGCCCTTTTAGAGAAATACCTGGATGACACTATTAATTATGGCTCTGTACGAAATAAACTGATAGATATTTTTGAGGAACTGGCAGACAGCACTACTGTTGACTTTATAAAGGCAAATTATCACACACTTAATGATAGAGGAAGCGACCAGGTGGCTTTACTGAATATCCTGGCAGAATATAAAACTGTTTACTCTTACAATGCCCTGAAAGAGTTGTTTATAAACAGTACTCCCAAAAACCTGGGAAACCGGGTTTCATTTGGATATGAGATTACGGATTCGTTGTTACTTGCAAAGATTTTATTCCCGCAAGTACTGATATTATTAAAGAATACGGATTTCTGGCAGGATATAACTGACTATACTGCTACACTAATTGACAGCAATATCCTGCAGCCCGATATTATAAAACCTTATGCAGCTACTATTCTTTTTATTGCTGATACACTGCTGAAGGGTAATACACTAAAAGAAGAGGACATTTGGAGCTGGCCTTATAAAGACCTGGCTTTTCTGCTGGGTTCTTTAAATTCAACAGAATCAAATTCTGTATTACAGCGGTTTGTACTCCTGCAAGATTTATTTCTTAAGAAAGCGGCAATGGTACAATTACTGAACAATAACCAGAATGCTGATGCGAAAGAAATTGAAAAAATAGCGGCCAGCAATGATTATAGAATTGAATTTTATGAGGAATTAAAAAAGATTAAAAAGGAATCATTCTTTACGGCTAAATACAGAACGCAGCGCTATTTTGCTGAAGCGGCCATATATGGATATGGCGATGAAGATTATACACCTTCTTCCGTAGAGTTTGTAGAAGAAAGGGAAGTATTTTTTGATGGAGAAAAGAAGCGCTTCTTTCTTTTCCGGCTCGGGTTTAAGAATGATGAAGAAAAAGAGCAGGAATCATATTTAGGGATTGCGGGTCCTTATACACTGGATCCGCAATACCTGGAGACAAATAATGACGCTACCGAAATTTTTTATGAGGAAGAATTCAGTAAAAAATCAATTGACAGGCAGTTCAAAGAGTTAATAAAAAAAGGGGAAGAATACAATAGAAATAGAGAAAAATAAAAAAAAGACCTTAAAAGGATACCCTGAAACTTCCAAAAATGCCAAAAGTTTTATCTCCTTCTTTATTCAGTGATGAAGGGGAAACCCTCCATACAAAATCGATGCGGAATACTTTCAGGATATTATCAATACCTGTACCCAGCTCTAAATAAGTTTTTCCATCGAGTGACAGGAAGTTGTGTCCCTGCTTAAAGTTGAGAGCTTTATTAGCAACAGACAAGCTCCCCCAGAGTGTCTTGGCGGTCCAGAACTGGCGCCAGCGGAGTTTGGGCAGTAAACGGAAGATGCCGTTTCCAATATTGTGTTCTATGTTAATGCCTGCAAATTCATCATGTATAAATTCCCATCGGTTCATCATATTAAAGGCATACTTATTATAGTAATACAATTCGTTGCCGGGTGCAATATCCAGCAGGGTATATGGAAGTGTACCAAATGTTTTTCCGCCATATACATACCAGGAGATACTTCCGAAAGGGGGGATTTTAAAATAGTCAGATACACTAATGGAGATCTTGGTGTACTTATAACTGCTTTTTAAAACTCCGGGAAAACCATGTGAAATGTATATCTCTCCGATTGGATAAATGCTGCCAAGGCTGCTGCGGTAAAAATGACTTTCTAAAAAGCGTTCGAGATAGGCAAAGCGGAGGCGAAGTGATACTTCAAAACTTGTAAGGGGCTTGCCGCTTGCTGCTGCCCTGAAGGAATCAAGCGGAACTAGGTTACGTAATGGTAAAGAAGATTTATGTGTGAGTGTAAGCCGGTTTGACATCCAGGGGAGGGTTTCCTTAAAAAACTCAAGACGTTTTTCAGTCACCTTGATATTCTTGACCGGGATTCCTTTCTTTCGGATAGCAAGTGCAAATATGTTATCCTGAGATACTTCACCGTAATAATTCTGTCCCCAGTCCAGATCATTTGTAAATGATGCATACAAATACATTCTCGGATCTTTGTCAGGTAAGTAAAATATTTCTCCCATGCCTTTCAGCTTCTGATCACCAAAACCATAAGCCAGATAACCATGCAGCTTAATCTTTTTATCAAAATATTTATTAGTCCCCAGGTCAAACCGCATCCGGAAACCTTCCCAGCCATTTGAAGTTATCCAGTTGTACCAGGGACCAATCTGGAAATTACCAATGTCTTTATAGCCGGTACCGATAAAAGCCAGCGTTTTAGTGAACCGCTGAAATACCGGGGCATTGGTCAGCGTATCAATCATTTTTATGATGCCGCTTTCAGTTTTAGTTAAGGACTCATGCCGGGCTTCATTCCAGAATGCTTTATCCTTTTCATCTGCTCTTGGCAGTGTTATTATCTCTTCCAGGATTTTATTCTTCTTTAATTCATTTACTACAGATGTATCGTTTACTACTATGTTTTTATAAGTAGTTGTTTTGCGGCCAATGAATCCTGGCCTTTCTTTTCCGGCAGGGGAGACGTCTGCAACGAACTTATCTTTAGACAAAAACCAGGTACTGTCATTAATCAGCTTGTATTCCTGTATCAGGCTCAGGGTTTCTACAAAATTCACATTAGCTTCTTTACCCAGCCGCAGGTTTATTTTCTGAATAGCAAAGGTGCCAGCATGCACCCAGCAGTCGCCTTCAAAAGTATCACCTCCTTTGC
This sequence comes from Chitinophagaceae bacterium, assembly GCA_044221225.1. Classification (GTDB taxonomy): domain Bacteria; phylum Bacteroidota; class Bacteroidia; order Chitinophagales; family Chitinophagaceae; genus JJ008. The sequence goes on along the minus strand of JBGAPQ010000002.1, from coordinate 226,951 downwards.
GTCGGGGGGTAAATACAAGATGATAATAACGGTCCCTGGCAATAATCTGAGTATCCACCACCCGGTAGTTATAATAATAATCACCGTTATCACTGACCGGGCTTACAAACTGTTTGTCAAAAACAGGGATAAAATTATTGTACACATTCACCACCTGATCCATCCCCCCCAGTAACTTCAACACACTTTCATTTTTTACACCATTAGTATTTGCGGCTTTTATGATTTCCCTTCTTTTCTTCGGACTTTTCTGGTAATAATAATCGGACAGGGCTTCTGTCAGGTAAGTGGGTAGGTATTTTAATCCATCAGCTGTATCTATGTTCTGATTGATAAGATTGCTGATTGGTTTTAAGGGTTTGAATTTTCCGAATTTTTCAAAATTGATATTTTTCAGGTCGAGTTCCATTTTGTTATACAGCTCGTAAGAAAAATTCGCAAAACGATAGCGGTCATTTTCCGGTTTGTGTTGTACTATTTTTCTCCATACAAGTAGCCCCTTATTTACTTTCACTTTTACCTGAGCCCCCTCATTGAAAGTTCCCCGCTGCAGCAAAATGCCAAGAGTAAGTGAATCCTTTGACTTATCCAATGCAATACGGTAAGGCTGGTAACCGACACAGCTAATTTCCAGTGTATCAGAAAGCCAGTGAGAAAGATAAAAAGAGAAAAAGCCGGCCGAGTCGGTTAATTTTCCGACAGTGGTATTTTTAAAAGTTACAGAGGCAAAGGGGATGATTTCCTCACTATGTGCATCTTTTACAATACCGGCAATAGTCTTTGACTGGGAAAAAACCTGCGCAGATACAATTATCAGCGGGATCAGAATGAAAATCTTTGCATAGAGTTTCGGTCGGTTCATTGAAAGGTAAAAATACATCAGGGATAGCAAAACTGGAATGTTAAATTCGGATAAAGTAAATAGCAGGAGAAAAATATTTGGAAAGCTGCAAAAAAATCATCTACTTTGTATCTCAAAGTGCTTTTTATGGAAGAAAAAAACCAACCAGCCAATACTTTACAGGATATAAAAGATATCCGCAGGATTATGGAAAGGTCAAGTCGTTTTGTTTCTCTCAGTGGATTAAGCGGGGTGGCAGCAGGAGTGTGTGCATTAGCGGGGGCCTTTATTGCTCATAGTATCCTGAACAATTATTACGGAAGCTACAACAGTAGCGGATTTTTTTCAGGAGATGATTTCAGCAGGCTGAAGATAAAATTATTGGCAGTAGCAGCAGCCGTTTTTATTGTGGCTTTTACCTCTTCCTATTATTTCACCTGGCGCAAAGCCAGTAAACAAGGACTGCCTGTGTGGGACCATACATCAAGGCGCCTGGCCTGGAATATGCTGGTACCACTGATAGCGGGAGGTGCATTTATTGTCGGGATGCTGCGGTATGATATATGGGCTTTTGTATCGCCTGCGAGCTTGATTTTTTATGGGCTTGCATTGGTAAATGCCAGTAAATATACTTTGTCGGACATTCGCTTCCTGGGTTATTGTGAAATTGTCCTTGGAATAATTAATATGTTTTATATCGGCTATGGATTATGGTTTTGGGCAATAGGGTTTGGTATACTGCACATTTTTTATGGAATAATTATGTGGAGTAAATATGAAAGAGGTAATTGAAATTTGTTAAGGAGGAGGTAATATGAAAAATCCAATTACAGGATTAAATAAAGTTTTTGATAACCGCATTCGCCTGGGGGTAATGAGTGTGCTGATGGTGAATGAGGAGATCAGCTTCAACGACCTGAAACAAATGCTGGAGGTTACAGATGGAAACCTTGCCACTCACCTGGTGAACCTGGAAGAGAATGGGTTTATTAAAGTGCACAAAGGGTTTATTGGCAGAAAAACGAACACAACCTATGCGATTACCAAGCAAGGGGAAAAAGCATTTTCAGATCATATAGCGGCTTTGGAAAGCATGATTAAGGGGGTAAAATAAATTTTTTTATATACATACTTTGAATTACAAAGCACTTTCTAACATGAAACACAGAATTATAATCAAACGCTGGGTCATTGTTTTTATCGTGGCTCTTATTATCAGCGGTGCCACCGCCATACCAGTTGAAAGTGAGTTGTCTTTTCTATGCCGGCTTTTTCCTGTCGGTACATTGATTGGCGACTGGCTTGATAAAGTGTATCCCGGTTTTGCAAACAGCCACAAATTGTATCCTTTTCTTGGCTATGGTTACGACTGGCTTGCTTTTGCTCACTTTGTACTTGCTGTTCTTTTTATTGGTCCCCTGCGGGACCCGGTAAGGAATAAATGGGTGATTGAGTTTGGTATGATTACCTGCGTGATGGTTATCCCTTTTGCACTCATTGCCGGGCATTTCCGGGAAATTCCTTTGTGGTGGAGACTTATTGATTGCTCATTCGGTATTGCCGGGCTGATCCCATTGATCATAATTTGGAAAAAAATCAGGTTAATCGAATCCTTAACTGATAATGAATTAGCATGAAAGTTAAAATGATACTGCCGGCATTAATGGAAGCCAAAAGCCCTTTCTGGCGCCCTGTTAAATATTCACTTTTTCCACCGTTGGGTTTAGCCACATTAGCTGCTTATTGTTTTCCGGATGATGAAATTGAATTACAGGATGAACATGTGGAAGAATTAAAAAAAGATGATTCTCCTGATCTTGTTATAATCCAGGTTTACATTACCAATTCATTTCGATCCTATGCACTGGCTGATTATTACAGGAAGAAAGGAGCTTATGTTTGTCTGGGAGGTTTGCATGTTACCTCCTTACCGGAAGAAGCTATGCATCATGCTGACAGTATTTTCATAGGACCGGGTGAAGATACCTTTCCACAGTTTCTCAGCGATTACAGAAATAAATGTGCTAAAAAAATTTATACCAATATAAAAAGAGACATTGAATTCATACCTCCTGTAAGGCGGGATTTGATTAAACGCCACCTATACCTGGTACCTAATTCTATTGTTGTTTCAAGAGGCTGTCCGCACCATTGTGATTTCTGTTATAAGGATGCCTTCTTCAAAGGCGGGAAATCTTTTTACACCCAAAAGGTGGATACTGCCCTTACAGAGATAGATCGCCTTCCCGGTAAACACCTTTATTTTCTTGATGATCATTTACTCGGCAATCAAAAATTTTCTGAATCATTATTTGAAGGGATGAAAGGGATGAACCGTGTATTTCAGGGAGCTTCCACCGTGGAGGCTATTCTGCGTGGCGATCTGATTGAAAAAGCAGCAGCAGCAGGCCTGAGGAGTGTATTCATCGGTTTTGAAACACTCAATAACAATAACCTGTTGCAAAGTAATAAGAAACAAAACCTCGGGAAAGATTATGCCGCGGCAATAAGGCGTCTGCATTCGCTGGGAATAATGATTAACGGAAGTTTTGTTTTTGGCCTGGATGATGATAACAAAGATGTGTTTAAGAAAACAGTTGACTGGGCAGTTAGGGAAGGATTAACAACATCCACTTTTCATATCCTGACACCCTATCCAGGAACAAGACTATTTGAATCGATGGAAAAACAGGGCAGAATTCTGCATCGCCAGTGGGATAAGTATGATACCAGACAGGTGGTCTATAAAACTGCCGGCCTTACTGCTGAGGAATTAAAGGAGGGATACAATCAGGCATATAAAGATTTTTATTCCTGGCCGAATATTATGAAAGCAAGCCTGCAGCATGATTCAGTAAAACACATGATAAAGCATTTTACATATGCCGGCGGCTGGAAAAAATTTGAGCCACTCTGGAATTTTATCATTAAAACAAAAGGGCTGAATAAAATGCTGCCTTTGCTGGAGGGTATCCTTTCGAAGACAAATAACAGGGGAAAAAAGGAAAGTTTATCTCCATTTCCGGCCATTGCATAAACGATTTTTAAACCTAATAAATAACTAATCATGGAAACGTTTGAAACTATTAAAGGCTCATCACCACTTTGGGATAAAGGGAAACTGTTTATTAAATGTGTTATTATTTTCCTGATGGCCATGGTACTGTGGATACCCACTTACTTCATTATGGGAGTAGTGAAAGAACGGGAGGGCCGGCAAAAAGAAGCCATTGCAGATATCAGCAGTAAATGGGCCGGGAAGCAAACGGTTACAGGTCCCTTATTAATGCTTCCTTACAGAGTGGTACAGACTGATGATAAGGGTAATCAGACATGGCAAAGGCAAAATGCTTATTTCATGCCCGACAAACTTGATATTAAATCAACTGTAATTCCGGAAAAAAGAAAACGGGGAATTTATGAAGTAGCAGTTTATAAAACTGACCTGATGCTTACGGGGAGGTTTAATTCAATTCCATGGGAAAAACTGGATATGCCAGCAGAAAATATTTTATGGGAAGAGGCTCTTTTTTTATTTAAAGTACAGGATCCCCTGAAGGGAATAAATGAAGATTTATCTATCAACTGGAATGACAGCAACCTTGTTTTAATGCCGCAATCGCCAGGCCAGTCGCCAATGGATGACGCTTTTGTTACTGCTGTTCCTTTATCTCCCGGGGCAGCTGCTAAAGGAGGTAATTATAAAATGAAATTTTCACTTAATGGTTCAGAGCAGCTTCTATTTTCTGCATCCGCCAGGGAAAATAAAATGGAAATGAATTCTGTTTGGCCTGATCCGGGATTTACTGGTATTAAACTTCCGGATACAAGAGAAGTGAGGGATAGTGGTTTTACCGCCCGATGGAAATATATGAACAGGGCATTACCACAAGTTTGGAAAAATAATTTTCACAGTTTTTCATCCTCACAAATCGGGGCCGACCTGCTGATACCAGTAGATAGTTATGATAAAACTGAACGTTCTGTTAAGTATGCCCTGCTTTGCATTATGCTAACCTTTGCAGCTTTTTTCCTGGTGGAAACAATTTATAAGAAATCATTGCATCTTGTGCAGTATGGATTGGCGGGCCTTGCACTGGTGCTTTTCTACACATTATTGCTTTCAATATCTGAATACACCGGGTTTAACCTGGCCTACCTTATGGCGGGTGCTGCCACTATAGGGCTGGTGGGATGGTATGTGGGAAGCATTCTGAAATCTTCCAAGCTGGCCATTTTTATCAGCTTTGTATTGGTAGTGGTGTACGGTTATATTTTCAGCATTATACAATTGCAGGATTATGCCCTGCTGATGGGCAGCATAGGTTTGTTTGTGGCATTGGGCATTATTATGTACTTCTCAAGAAAATTAGAATGGTAAAAAATTTCAGTAAAACTGCGGCGACAAAATTCAGTCTGAAGGCCCGAGCAGGAAGTATTACTTATGCCGTGAAGGGAATAATTTCCTTCCTGAGTGCTGAACATAATGCTGTAATTCATTTTTTGGGAACAGTGGCTATTATTGCTGGTTGTATTGTTTTCCCGGTTTCAATTTCTGAGATAATAGTGCTGACAATTGTTACCGGATTTGTCTGGATAGCCGAGCTGATTAATACGGCCATAGAAAAGCTGGTTGACTTTATTACAACCGAAAGGTATCCAGAGATAAAATTTATTAAGGATGTGGCAGCAGCGGCTGTATTGGTGGCAGCTATCACCGCTTTAATCACGGGTTGTCTCGTATTCATCCCAAAATTTTAAGTATGCGAAAATTTATTTACAGGGTAAGGCAAATTAACTCCGGTTCTTTTAATTTAAATCAATGGTTATTGTTATCAGCAGGGTTTAACTGTTGTCTGTTGATTGCAAGAATGATTGTTACCCAAACAATAGAGTACATTTTTCTGCCATGGAATCTCGTTCTGGCATTTGTTCCGTATTGGATTACTCTATGGATGTCTGCTCATCCGGATAGTATAGAAAACAAGCTGAAGCGTTTTCTGTTTATGGCAGCCTGGTTGCTCTTTATTCCCAATTCATTCTATATCATAACAGATCTTTTTCATTTTGCGAATGTTCGCACAGCGCCAAAATGGTTTGACCTTTTACTGATTTTTTCTTTTGCCTGGAATGGTATGTTATGCGGAATAACCTCTTTGCGAAGAATGGAGTTCCTGGCTGGTCTCAGCAATGGAAGAAATTTTTCAGTCCTGCTGGTTTTTGTGGTGATGTGGTTGAATGCGCTGGGCATTTATATCGGACGTTTTTTGCGGTTCAACAGCTGGGACATTATAACTGACCCCTTCTCATTGGCTGCTGAAATTGCTTATTTGATATGTAACCCTGTAGAAAACGGTTTTGCATGGGGAATGACATTACTGTATGGCGTTTTTATGTCCATCCTTTATTTATCACTAAAAAAACTAAACGACCCATTTCTTGTGTAGAACAAAGAGGCTGCCTCGATCTTTTGAGACAGCCTCTTATATTGAAGCAGTGTATTTAAAAATCCAATCCCATCGCCACATAAAACTGCGGTTTTCCCTGGAAGAAACCATTCATCTGCCAGGCTGCATCGAAGCGAAGGAAATAACCCAGTAATGTACTTCTTGCACCAAAACCATACCCACCCGCAAATGGACCAATGCCACCAGCTTTTACTTTCAAGGTTATGGGTTGTGCTATATAGGTTACAGAAGGCCTTTCTATTTTATCATAAGCGCCATTCCAGGCAGTTCCTAAATCGAAAAATTGTACAATCTGGAAATTCCGCAGGAATGCATTATTGATCGGTTTGTTAAAGAAAGAAGTAAATACCGGTACTCTTACTTCACTATTAATTACCAAAGCATTATTACCATTTGCTACATTCTGCTTGAAACCTCTCAGGTTTACCGCCAATGACTGGAATGCATATTCGGCGTCATTATCAGGTGTATTTGATGGATCAAAATAGCGGTAGGAGCCATCATCTTTCTGGTTATTACCAAACATCAGCCAGTTGTCCACTCCGCCGAGGTAATAAATGATTTTTTGAGTACCCCAGGAGAAATCGCCGGCAGCCCTTACTGCCCATGTAATATTTCTGTAAACAGGCAAATAATGACGGGCATCAAAACCTGCATTCATGATGTATGGAAAATCACCGGAGCCTGTTACATTATTCTGACCTATCTGAGCATTGTAATCAAAATATACTTTCCAGCGCAGACCATTCCATATATTCAGCACAGGGCTGATAGCATCGTCATGTACAAATTCGATATGCGCCAATGCATAGGTTTGTTTTTCGTCTTCAATATCCAGTGTCACAGGAAAATCTTTATTTCCTTTGAATACATATTTATCACTGCGATAACCAGCATTGAAACGCAGGCTCCTTATTTTGTTGAACGGATAAGTAACCGTTCCCTGGTAAAGATTGGAAAACAATTTCACATCTCCCACATTACTGCCGTACAGCGCAGTATTGCGGTAATACGTAAAACCATAATCAATTCTCTTTTTCAGGTATTGGGTGGTGAATACATATTCATTATTGGTCAGGTCCGGACTGATCCGGAAACCACCGGCAATCTTCCAGTCTTCAAAAAGATCAGAAGTTCCTAACCGTATAATACCATTGAACGGATCGTTATTACTCAGCTGTATCGGGCCGCTTCCTCCCTGGTAGGGTTGAAAACGGGTAACAAGTACATTATTGTTAAATCCGCTTACGAGATAATCATTAAAAAATTTAGGAGGTCTGTATTCAAACACTTTTGCCTTTTTCAATACAGATTCTTTTATAATCTCATCAGCTTTTACTATATCACCTACTTTTTTGGTACTGTCTGTTTTATCTTCTTCAAATCCGGTATTAAAAAAATCCTGCTGCTTTTTGCTTAAAGTATCTGTTTTGGCAGTTTGCACAGCTTCTTTACGGGCTGCCTTCTTTTCTTCTTCAATTACTTTACGGATATATTCGGTAGGTCTTGCGTTTACATTACGGCGGCGCAGCGTATTTTCATCCACTTTCAGGCGATATAATAATTTAACATCGCCGAGTTTTACCACTTCACTTACCTGCTGGTTGTCACCGGCGGTTCTTGTTTCCAACATACTGCTCTGGTAATTGGTCAGCGGGAAAACATAAGAAGAATCGTTAGTGACAGAAACGAACCCAACAGAATCTATATCTGTTTTGCTCCATTCTTTCAGTAGGCTGTCCACATCTGATTGTGGCGGATTGCGCAGCATTTCATCACCAATAAATACTAATGTATCCAACCCAGCCCTTTCTGTTTTAAAGAAACCGGCATAACGGTTGTTGATGCCATTCTCATCACTGATAAAAGTGAAGTGAGAAGTATTGTATTGTGAAGGAAATCTTGCATTGCCCAGTTTCAGGTCAGTAAGCCTGGATATTTGCTTGGCTTCTGATTTATTCCAGTTGTCAACAAGGTATATATTGAAATGCCTGCCCGGTAACGAGTCATCACTGCTGGCTGCGGCAGCTGACGGACGATTACTGGAGTAAATGATACCGGTTTTATTTGGGAAAGCCACAAAAGAAGGATCCAGGTCATCATACACATCATTAGTAATTTGTTCGATTGTTTGCTTGTCGATTTTATACACAAACACATCAGATTGCCCGCTTCTTACAGCGCTTAACAACAGTGTATTGTTATCAAGCATATATTTCATATCCTGCACCTGGTCAAATTTGTCGATCTCCTGTTTCCATAATTTCACCCTGTTCACCAAATCGTATACAAAGAATTTTGTTTTTCCTTCTTCATTGTATAATACAGCTAACCTTGTACCCTTGCCATCCCATGCGAGGATAGGATAATTGGGATGCTTATCATCTTCTCTCGAACGTACACCCAGCTTCAGTAATATTTTTTTATTGACAAAGTTTTCCATCAGCACTACCTGGTAGCGGCCCTGGTTAAACTCAACAACTGCATAAGTAAAGCTTCGGGGAACGGGGTTTGCATTAAAACGGATATAATCTTTCTTACCAATGTATTCACTTACGGAAAGCTGCCCTCTTGGTGTGTTGCGCCTGCCGCGGATATCCTTAAAATACTGGTTTTGCACATCCGTCATAAAATCCCGAAGGATCACTTTAAATTTCTTCTTTGCAATTTTGTAGGAAGCATTGTTCAGGTTACGGTAGATGCGGGCCAGGTACAGAAAGTAAGTGGTCTTGCTCTTGCCATATTTATCTGCAATATATTTCCAGAAAGAGTGCCCGGCCAGTAAGGGTTTTTCAAAAGCGAACTGGTAGAAATTCTTATAACTGCCAGCCAGCATCACCCCCCTGAGATCATCGTCTAATATAGTACTCCAGTTTTCTGCAGCATAGGAAATGTATCCGTCGGTCAGCCATTTGGGAAGGTCGAGCAGGGCCTGGTTGGCAGCAAATTCTCCGAGGTCGTCACCGAAGAGAAGGTTCTCAACAAGATTGCGGGCAATGCCCTGGCGAATCTGGCGGCGCAGGTTATCATGATTGCCATCATAATACACAATCATTTTGTTGTTCACCAGTTTGGTGACACCGCCGGTATTTTGCCAGTCAATACCGATACCAATATTGGATTGCTGCATTTCATCGTAATTGTTATAGATGACAATATTGATACGGCGCTGGAGCCCATATTCCACGAACTCCTCTATCGAAGGCAATTCTGCTTCCGCTATCTGGGCCACATATTTTCCCAGTCCCAAACCATCCTGGCTGAAATAGCTGTTAAAATTTTCTGTCTGGTAATATTTCCACTTAAATTTCTGATACTGGATCCGGTTCTTTCCAAATTCCACGGTGTTCACTTGTGCTGCAGTTTCCATGGACAGGAAAAAGGAAAGACAGGCAATCAGGCTTAATGACTTCTTCATAGACTATTACTTACTGTTTCGATAATGTTTAATCGTTCGTTTATTTGATTTGGCAGCCAGTCTCGCCTGGGGCGAGGTACTATTTCTGATAAGCAAGTTAAAGTGCCGGGAGTAACAATTGAAACTATCTTTGCCGGTAGTTACCGTCCGGATTTTAAAAGTACGAAAAAACCATCCATGTTAGCTGTTAAGTCCTTCACTTTTAGTCCCGTTCAGGAGAATACTTATGTTTTGTATAACGAACAAAAGCAGTGCTGCATTATAGACCCCGGCTGTTATTTTCCGGAGGAAAGGGACGAATTAAAAGCGGGCATTGAAAAGACCGGCCTCAGGCCGGTTTTGCTGCTTAATACACATTGCCACCTGGACCATGTTTTTGGCAACAAATTCGTTCATGATACCTGGGGTCTTGACCTCCACATTCATCGAAATGAAAAACCTGTTTTAGACTTTGCCCCCCAATCCGGCCTCATGTGGCAGCTGCCTTTTGACAATTACGACGGCCCCCTGGTTTACTTAAAAGAAAGAAATAAAATAAAAATCGGGGGGGATGAGTTGGAGATTCGGTTCACACCCGGTCATTCTCCTGGAAGTGTATCCTTTTATCATGAAGCCGGTGGTTTTATCATCGGGGGCGATGTGCTGTTTAACCGCAGTATTGGCCGAACCGATCTGCCGGGTGGCAGCATGGAGACACTGATACAAAGCATACAAACACAATTCTTCACTCTCCCGGATGAGACTAAAGTATATTCGGGTCATGGGCCGGTAACAACAGTAGGCTTTGAGAAAATGAATAATCCTTTTGTGAAGATGTATTAAACAATTCTTGGCTTCAAGAATTTTCCGATAAATGGCATTCTCTCAAACTCTTTCCTTTCTACATTCAATACCAGTAATGTAAATAAACCAATGAAGATAACAGCCACTCCCCGGTTGATCCACGGATTAAGACCTATAAGGAGAAATGCCTGGTGCAGGCCAAATAAAAGCAGACAGATGACAATATAAGCCAGCAGTTTTTTCCATGCATAGGGGATGGGATAATGTTTTTGCCCCAGCGTGTAACTTACCACCATCATAAACCCATAACAAAGAATAGTGGCAATGGCGCAGGCCATATACCCAAGAATAGGAATAAATATCCAGTTGAAAGCAACAGTAATGGCAGCGCCACCAAGAGTGATCCAGGCGCCGGTCAGGTTTTTATCTTTCAGTTTATACCAGATGGATAAATTATAATATATACCCAAAAAGATCTTTGCAAGAGCAAGTAAAGGTACAACCGCTATTCCTTGTGCATATTCAGGAAATTTAAAAGAAATCAGATTTTTCCAGTCGCTCAAAAACATAACGATGAATAAAAAACAAAAGCAACAGGCTATTACGAAAAACTTCATTACCCGGGCATATGTCTTCTGTGCATTTTCCTTACCAGCTTGCTGAAAAAAGAAGGGTTCTGCACCCATCCTGAAAGCCTGGATAAAAAGTACTATGAGTATGGCCAGTTTATAATTAGCAGAATAAATACCTATAGCAGATTTGGTTTCCTGAATTGTACCATCATATAAACGAAGTAATAATTGCCTGTCAATCGTTTCATTCACCATGCCGCCAAAACCAACAATGATTAAGGGAAGGGCATAAGGAATCATTTTTTTCCAGAGACTGGAATCAAACTTCCAATCGATTAGCGTCAATTCTTTTCCAAGTAATAATATAGTTGCAGCACTTGCAATCAGGTTAGAGAGAAAAACAAAGCCAATATCCGCTGGCTTACCAAACCATCTTGGATATACCCAAAAGAAAAAAATTTGTAAACCGATAGTCAGGAATATGTTAGCCAGCTTTATGAAAGCATATTTTTTAGGGCGATTCTGTTGTCTTAGTAAAGCAAAAGGTAAAGCGGCTAATGTGTCGGCAGCAATAATCAAGGTTAGCCAGGTAATCCATTCAGGATTATTGGGTGTTTTCATGAAAACAGCAATCGGCTCCCTGAATAAAATTATGATAGCTGATAGAAAGACTGTTGATACCAGTAACGAAATAAAAGAGGTTGAATATACTTTGCGAGAATCATTTTGCTGCACAAACCGGAAGTAGGCTGTTTCCATTCCATATGTAAAAAAAATGCTTAATAAGGCTGCATTGGCATAAAAGATAGAAACGTCGCCGTACTCTGCACTTTTAAAGAGGCTTACATGAAGAAAAGTGAGCAAATAGTTAAGAAAACGTCCAGCCACATTGCTGACGCCATACCACAAAGTTTGTCCTGCCAGTTTTTTTATTCCGCTCAAAGGATTGGAAATTTAAGAGTTATTGCCTTTCCGGGTAATTCCGGAAGGCAATAACCGGACAAAAATAGTTGTTAGGCAGGCAAAAAACGAATTCCGGCGAATAGCAGATAATTTATTTAAGACAATTGCAACGCTTTTGTTCCTTGCTGTATCTTTATCAACAAAATTTACCAGTTATGAAGAAGTTACTCTTATCCTTATTAGTTGTCCTGGTTTTTGAAAACATTGTTTCAGCACAGGCATACGAAGGCACAATAGAATATGACAAGAAAAAGCAGGAGGCTTTTATGATTGATTACCCTTATCCTCCCGAAGCGGTGGAGAATGCCATTATAAAGAGAATGTCAAAACTTGGGTATAAGGTCAAAGAAGAAAAAGGTCTTTTTAATAAGGATAAAGGCTTTTTGATTTTTAGGGATGCTTTTGTAACGGAAGTGAATGATGAAAGAATGGACTACATCATTAAAGTAGAATCCAAAAGCAGAAAGAGCAAAGATGAATCTGTAATGTATATGATCCTTCAGAAAGATGGTAACAATGCCAAATCGGCTTTTGAAGCATTACAGGTGGAAAAGGCAAAAACATTTCTTAGCGGTCTTCAGCCGGATGTGGTAGCTGAAAACCTTGAACTGGATATTAAAGCTCAGGAAGATGCCGTGGGTAAGGCAGAAAAGAAACTCAGGGGGCTGAAAGAAGATCAAAACGACCTGGAAAAGAAACTGAGAAAGAACCAGGAAGACCAAAAGGATACGGAGAGAGAAATAGAAGCTAAGAAGCAGGCGCTTGATGCGTTAAAAGCAAAAAGAATAGTTGATAAAACCTAATCGGGTTTTGAGAAACGGGTGTCTTTCAGCAAGCTGGAATCCGTTAAGGTGCGTAGAAAGACAACAATATCAGATGCCTGGGTGTTTGTCAGTGCAATCCCATTTAGTAATTGCGGGTCAAGTGTAGGGCTTTGCTGCACATTGTTACGGTAATGGTTAAGACATTGCTGCAAAGTGTTGAACCTTCCGTCATGCATATAGTTGGAAGAAATATATGTATTGCGAAGGGTTGGTACTTTAAATTTCAGTGAATCAGCAGATCTGCCTGTAATTCTCATTCTGCCATAATCATTCAATATATTATCAACAGGCAAACCGGTATTGCGATAAGTATAATCTGTAAACAACGGTTCCGGGTGGCAGCCTGCACAATTTATTTTATACAACTGGTAGCCATTTTCTTCCTGTGTAGTAAAAGAAGCAGTGCCTTTTTTGTATCGGTCATATTTTGAATCAGCAGAGATCATCGAACCAGTAAACTGGGCTAATGCTTTTGTAATAAATTCCGGTTTAATAAAAGGATACCTGAAAACTTTTTTAAACAGATCTTTATACTCTTTATTTTTCTCCAGTTTGGAAATGATGTTTTGAAATGTTTCTCCCATTTCAACAGGCCCTGTCAATGGATGAACCGCTTCATCCTGTAAAGAAGTAAATTCTCCATCCCAGTGAAAAGAAGGACTCCAGGTCAGGTTAAACAATACTGGTGCATTGCGAAGTGTATGCGAACCAAAAACTCCATGACTGCGGTCATGCTCAAAAGTGCCAAAACCTGCAATCTGCTGGTGACAAGAGGAGCAAGGTGTAAGATTGTCGGCCGACAGCCGGGGATCATAAAAGAGTTTGCGGCCCAGTTCAAAACCTTCTTCGCTCAGGGGATTATCTTCATATTTGTAAGTTGGATCAGGAAAACCTTCCGGAATTTCCTGTTGTACAAGGTCAATGCCTTTTGTGTTCTGGTTTTTTTTGCAGGCACCCAATAACCAGGAAAATAACATGGCGGCAACCAATAAGAGTAATATAGTCAACAGGCTTTTCTGCAAGTGAAAAAATTGGGTATCTGGTTTACATGGACAAAACCGGCTTAGTAATCATCCAGTCTGAACTTTTGCCGGCCTGTTTTGATGTCTGCTTTCCTTTTCTTAGATTCTATTCTCCTTTCTTTTGCTGCTTTGCTGATTTTAGTGGCTATCCGGGGTTTCTTTTTTTCCAGGGCTTTTTTGATCAACTCATGAATTTTTTTAACGGCTTCTTCTTTATTCGCAAGCTGGGTACGATGGGTTTGTGATTTTACTTGCAGAACCCCATCTGCAGTAATCCGGTTGCTAAGTTTTTCCTTTAGCATAGCTTTTTGTTCTAAGGAGAGCAAAGCCGATGATTCGATATGAAAAGAAGCAATAACAGCGGTTTCCACTTTGTTTACGTTTTGTCCGCCTTTGCCTCCGCTGCGGGTGGTCTGAAATTCTATTTCTTTGGTTACATCAATCATTTTGCAGCCATTACATTTGCAAAACAAAATTACGGACAATGCGGGCAGTTATTCAGCGGGTTTCTAAAGCCAGTGTAACTATTGAAGGAAAAGTTCATTCGAAGATCGGGTGTGGCTTGATGGTGCTGTTAGGTATTGAAGATGCCGATACAGAAGATGACGTTCAATGGCTGAGCAGCAAAATTGTACACCTTCGCATTTTTGATGATGCTGACGGGGTAATGAATGAATCGGTAAAGGATAAAAATGCTGATATTATACTGGTGAGCCAGTTTACGCTGCATGCTTCCACCAAAAAAGGAAACCGGCCTTCTTATAGTAAGGCCAGTAAACCGGATATAGCTATTCCTTTATATGAAAAAATGATACAGCAATTGTCGACCAATCTGGGAAAACAGGTTGGTACCGGCTCATTTGGTGCAGATATGAAAGTGGAACTACTGAATGATGGCCCGGTAACGATAGTAATTGACTCCAAAAACAAGGAGTAAGCCTGCTAACTATTTTCTGTACCTTATTGCACCCCGATCTTTTCAGTAATCGGTTTTCCGTCCTGGTACTGCACCATGATAAAAAATATTTTTTCTCTTGAGCCTGAGACATTGAAAGAATAGGAAGAAGCGTTTACATTAGTTTGTTCTACAATACGATGACCGCTGGCCGTCCATACCATGATGGTTTTGATATCTTTTGAGCTTTTTACAGTTATCTGTTTACCGGATGCAAGTACTTTAAAGGGTTTGCTCTCTTTTTTTACGGGAGTATCAAAAGAATTATTTGCCGGTTGTGCCGGTAAAGCAATGCTGAAGAGAGACAGAGATACAATGGCCAAAAGCCTGAGGAAGGACTTCATCATGGGATACAATAATCTTTTAAAGGAATTGGTTTACCGTTTCCAGAGGGTTGGTCCAGGCAGTAATTGCATGGAATTATACGGATAGGGCCGCCTTGAAATCTGACGGGAAGTTCTAAACGGCAAGAATCATGCTATATTGCAGTAGTCACTCAAAATTCTTTGTTATGACACTTCAAAATGCCCAGCAACAGGTAGATGAATGGATAAGAACAACAGGTGTCCGCTACTTCAGCGAACTGACCAATATGGCTATCCTGACCGAAGAGGTGGGAGAGTTGGCCCGCATCATGGCCCGGACCTATGGTGACCAGTCATTCAAAGAATCCGATAAGGAGAAAAACATGGCAGATGAAATGGCCGATGTACTCTGGGTATTGATCTGCCTGGCTAATCAGACCGGTGTTGATCTGACCGATGCTTTACAAAAGAATTTTGAGAAAAAAAATATCCGGGATGCAGCCAGGCATCAGAATAATGAGAAGTTGAAGTAATAGTAATAGTGTAATTTACATGTGTATTTAATTGTGACGTAAAAGCCGCAAACCATCAAGTGTTAATTGGTGTAGCTGAAATGAGGAAATGCCTTATCACATATTTAGCTTTCTTATTTGTTGTGCCCGTATCTGCACAGACTTTTGTTTCAATTCCCTGGAGTACTTCTTTACATATCACATTTGGTAATGGTGCTATAAACCCGGGTCCTCCCTTGCCACGGGGGTATACAGATTTTTTATATACAACAGCTCCTTTTTTATCGAGTGGCGAATACACGGTGTTACAATCTACTAATGATGCAGGTCACATTTTTTTTGGGCCACAAGCGATAAGTAAATATACAAGTGGTTATAAAATGAAAGGAAAATATAGCCCTTCATTTACGTCAAAGATAGTTTTTAGGGATACGGTTAAAGGGCTGTGTTCCAGAACAAAATATTTATTCTGGTCCGGAATAAATAATGCCTTGCCTAACACTTGTATATACCCGAGTTTTACTTTTAGTGCAGAGACGGCTTCGGGTGCAATCGTAGCCTCTTTTAATACCGGATGGATAGGAGCTGGTGTGGCAAATGACAATTATTCCTGGTATTATGGGTATTATGACCGGGACCCACGCAGCTATCCAAAAGTTCCGTTTTACGGAATGATATTTCAGCTGCCACCCGGGGAAACATCAGTTGTATTGAAAATAGTTAATAATCCATCTTCTGCTTATTATCAATGTGCCGCTTCTTTTGAAATTGATAATATAAATCTAATGCCGGTAGGGCCAGATGTGAGGATCAATTCACCCAGATATCCGAACGGGTGGATAACTGCCAGTTGCAGCGACGGAACAGTTCCACTCGATTTAAACGGAAGAATAGAAAACGGTTATATTGATTTCGGAACACTCAGTTATAATTATGTCTTACAGAGTTATTCAACCCCGTCTTTTCAATGGCAGCAAAGCCTTGATGACGGGTTTAACTGGACCGATATTCCCGGGGAAACAGGATTAACTATTTCGCACAACTTTAGTATCCCTGACACTTTTTGGATGCGGTTACGGGTTTCAGAAGCAGAAGATATTAATAATCTTAATTGCAGCAACGTATCCAATATGATACAAGTGCAGGTTGAAAAAAAGCCGAAAGATTTCAGCATTACAGCAAATTCTCCCGTTTGCACCGATAGTGACCTGAAGTTTGCATTGGCAGGAGGAGTACAGTACAACACGTTTGGTCCAAATGGCTTTTTTGATGACTCCCCTTTTCCTCATATATATCACCCTGTATTGGCGGATAGTGGGTGGTATTACACTGAAATCAGAACGTTTGGAGGATGTAAGGCGACTGACAGTGTTTTTATTAAGGTAGTAGGCCCCGACGTAAGCCTAAGCAGAGACAGGACAGTGTGCTATGGCGATACAGTACATCTGCATGCAAGCGGAGGGGTGAAATATGAATGGATTCCTGCAACAGGGCTTAGTAATGCTCATATAGCTAATCCAATTGCAAGCCCGGAAAAGACGACTACCTATACAATAAAAGCAACTGATAATGCGGGCTGCAATGCTTATGGTGAAACCACTATCTCTCTTCGCAATGCTGTTCTGAAAGCAATAGTGGACGGGCCGGATATAGCTTGTCCTTCGGAAGACGTTCTGTTTAAAGATAACAGTATTGGCGAGGTCATTAGCTGGTATTGGGATTTTGGAAACGGCATTACAAGTAATGACAAAACACCTGCGGTGCAGCACTATCCCGTGTATAACGGGGCACTGTTCCCGGTGCAGCTCACTATCACAGATACAGCAGGGTGCATAAAAAAAGTATATAAATACATAAAAACAGTTTCAAATTGCTATATAGCAGTACCATCAGGATTTACACCGAATAACGATGGGCTGAATGACTTTCTATCTCCGTTAAATGCTTATAAAGCAAAAAATCTTTTGTTCAGTGTTTTTGACAGATGGGGAAAACTAGTATTTGAAACTAAGGACTGGATAAAAAAATGGGATGGCACAATTCAGGGAGTGCCACAAAATACTGGTGTTTATCTATGGACACTATCTTATACTGACGCAGATAATAAACAAGTTTTTCTAAAGGGTACTACTACTTTAATACGATAAAACGCATACAATCTACTGAGCAAAATCAGGGTTGCCAAAAAAGGGTTATTAGTTTACTTCCTTCTTCGGCAAATATTTATCCGGGCTTTTCAAAAACTCCGTTTTGCAATATTTGGAACAGAAACCAAAAATGTGGCCTTTATAGTGGATAGTGTCTCCTTTCTTATCATCCACTTTCATATTACAAATAGGGTCAGGGCGAAGAGTATCTGGTGCAAGGTTCATATCCCCGCACTGGCTGCTGCATAACTTCATACACTTATTTGTATAGTCGGTTATATCCTGCTGCGTTTGGCAAGAATTGCCGGAAGGTTTGTTCATCATTAAAAAAGCTGCAATTAGAAATGCAGGGAATGCCATGAACATAATGGAATTCTTCATACCTAAAATTTTTCTTTTGTAAAGGTAGGAAAAGATTAAGTCGTCATTTGGACTTATTTTTGCCGCCTATGGCAAACGAAACAAACAGGTTCCAGGCGATCATATCACATTGCAAAGAATATGGTTTTATTTTTCCCAGCAGTGAAATATATGATGGCCTGCAGGCGGTTTATGACTATGGGCAGATGGGGGCTGAACTAAAAAAGAATATCAAAGACTACTGGTGGCAAAGCATGACCCAGTTGCAGGGCAATATTGTGGGCATTGATGCGGCTATTTTCATGCATCCTACAACATGGAAGGCTTCAGGACATGTTGATAATTTCAACGACCCAATGATTGACAATAAGGACAGCAAGAAGAGATACCGGGTGGATCATTTGATAGAAGGTTTTGCGGAGGAGCAAAAAACGGCAGGCAATGAGCAACTGGCAAATGATGTGCTTCAGCAAATGGATGCATTATTAGCCAAAGATGATTTTACCGGTTTGAAAAAACTGATTGAGGATAATAAAATGAAATGTGCCATCAGTGACACCTGCAACTGGACAGATATCCGCCAGTTCAACCTGATGTTTTCTACCGAGTTTGGTTCTACGGTTTCTTCGGATGAGGAGAATAGCAAAGTTTATTTACGACCAGAAACAGCGCAGGGTATCTTCGTTAATTTCCTGAATGTGCAAAAGACCGGTCGAATGAAAGTGCCTTTCGGTATAGCCCAAATTGGTAAAGCATTTCGCAATGAGATCGTTGCAAGGCAGTTTATCTTCCGGATGAGAGAGTTTGAACAAATGGAGATGCAATTTTTTATTCGTCCCGGCTCACAAAAAGAGTGGTATGAATTCTGGAAAGAGGAAAGATTGAAATGGCATTTAAGTCTGGGGATGCCTGCCGGGAAATATCGTTACCATGACCACGTAAAACTGGCGCATTATGCAGATGCTGCCTGTGATATTGAATTTGAATTCCCGATGGGATTCAAAGAACTGGAAGGTATTCACAGCCGTACGGATTTTGATCTGAAGCAGCACCAGGATTACAGCAAGAAAAAACAGCAGTATTTTGATAACGATATTGACCCTGCCACCGGCAAACCTTATGGCAACTACATTCCATATGTTATTGAAACATCTATTGGCCTTGATCGTATGTTCCTCGCGGTAATCAGTCATGCCTACGAGGAGCAAGACCTAAGTACTGCAGATAAACAGGACAGCCGTGCTGTATTAAAACTGCCGGCTAAACTGGCTCCAATCAAATTAGCCGTATTACCACTTACCAAAAAAGATGGCTTGCCGGAAGTTGCTGAACGGATCATGAGCGATAGCCGCCCGCATTTCCGCTGTTTCTATGAAGAGAAGGATTCAATTGGTAAACGTTACCGCCGCATGGACGCTTTGGGTACTCCTTTTTGTGTAACGGTGGATCATCAGACATTGCAGGATGATACGGTTACTATACGTCATCGGGACTCTATGGAACAGGAAAGAGTGCCTATTGAAAAAATTAAGGACATAATACTGGCAAGTCTTTAATAAATCAGCCTTAACAATTCTTTGTAATATGTTATGCAGCAGAAGGATAATTTACTTGTCTTTTCTGCTAAACCATTTTATGAGAAGAATCATTGTAGTAAGCCTGACTCTTTTAAGCAGCACCATTTTGTTTGCACAGAACAATACAGTCGGCAAAGTTCCCGGAAGAACACAATTTTTTGCAGAAGTGGGAGGACCTGGAATTTTGTTTTCGGCTAATATAGATACCCGTTTTAATAAATCATCTCTTGGTTGGGGTGGCAGAATCGGTTTGGGTTTTTATACGGGAGAAGAAAGCAATTACATATCAGGTACTTATTATTATGACCCTCAATCTGTCGTTACATTACCGGTACAGGTTAATTATATTTTTGGCAAAACAGATTCGCCACACACATTTGAGGTAGGTGCCGGATTTACTATCGCAGGTAAAAAAATTGACATTATGAACTATTATAATGAAAACAGGAGCAATTTTTTTGGCACAGCTTCATTCATGTACCGTCGTCAGCCATTGAAGGGAGGTTTTACCTGGAGGGCCGGATTCACGCCGTTGATTGCCAGGGGCTATATTCAGCCATCCGGGGCGTTAAGTGTCGGGTACAGTTTCTAATTACTTCTTCAGTATCAGAGCTATCAGTTGCCGGTTCATTGAACCGGCTTTTATATTATATACTTACAAAAACCCTCAGTAAGTAATTGTTGAATAACATGATAGGAATCATTTTTTTCCTTGAATTACGTCACCTTCCACTTTGTACATTGGTTCTACTTTGCTGTTGTTTAATTAGCCTATTCATGGGCGGGTAAACAACCTGTCCGTCAAAACTTTAATCATGGCTGCAACAGATATAACGAAAGCGGTCGACCTTCTTACACATGCTGAAGGTACCGGTCCCAAGAGATCCCGCCGACCAGTGTACGTTGATTTTATGCCTCCCTGTAACAGTGCCTGCCCTGCGGGAGAAAACATACAGGAATGGATGGCACATGCACAGTCGGGCAATTATTTTGAAGCGTTTCAAACATTGATGGAAGATTGCCCCTTTCCTGCAATCATGGGCCGTGTTTGTGTGAAGCCCTGCGAAACAGGATGTAACCGCAACCACATTGAAAGCACCGTTAATATACATGCAGTAGAAAGATATATTGGCGATGAGGCAATCAAACAAAAGTGGGAAATCCGTTTTGCTGAAAAGCCAACAGGCAAAAAAGTGCTGGTAGTGGGTGCCGGTCCCGGCGGCCTGTCAGCAGCCTATCACCTGGCCAGGCTAGGGCATACAGTGGAAGTGGTTGATGCTGGCAATCATCCCGGAGGTCTGCTATGGACGGGAATTCCTGAATACCGTATGCCCAGAGAAATTCTGAATGCAGAGGTTGACCGTATATTAAAAATGGGAGTTAAGCTTCGCCTCAATTACAAAGTACAGGATGTGCTGACAGAAAAACAAGTGGGTAATTTTGATGCTGTCTATTTGTCCATCGGGGCGCAGATGATACACAAGGAAGATTTTCCGAATGATGATTCAGTATTTATCACGGATGCTTTTTCTTTTTTTAACCAGGTAAAATCAAACTCATCCCCTTACATAAGAAAAAAAGTGGTGATATATGGTGGCGGTAAACTAGCATTATATATTTCAAGAATTATTAAACGGTTTGGTTCAGAAGCAGCTGTTTATTTCTATGGAGATAAAAAGATGATGCCTGCTTATGATTATGAAACAGAAGATGCATTGGCAGAGGGGGTGGATGTTCAGTTGTTCAGAAGTATCAGCAAAATCGAAAACAAGAAGATTACCTTGGAGAAAATGAAAGTGGAGAAGAGTAAAGCAGTGGGTACCGGGGAATTTGAAACAATAGAAGCAGACGTTTTGATAAATGCCAATAAGCAGGAGTCTGATTCCGGCTTTTTACGTTCTGTTTCTGATATTAAAGTGAATGAAGATGGTACGATAGTGATCGATGCACAGCGCATGACCGGCCACGATGGAATTTTTGCCGGAGGTGATATGCTGCCCGGCGAAAACAGAAGCTCGACCATTGCCATTGGTCATGGTAAGAAGGCTGCAAAATATATCAATGGATATTTACTGCAACAGCCCTATCAAAAACCGGATAAGCATCCTACAGCCAGTTACAGGAAGTTGCATATGTGGTATAAAACAGATGCACCACAAAAGGAGCAGGATAAACTGGCACCGGCAGTAGCAGTAAAAAGTTTTGAAGAGGTAATTGCCGGTTTGTCTGAACCCGAAGCAAGATTTGAAGCTCAGCGTTGTTTAAGTTGTGGTAACTGTTTTGAATGTGATGGCTGCTTTGGCGCCTGCCCCGAAGATGCAATTATTAAATTAGGAAAGGGTAACCGGTATAAGTTTAATTACAATGCCTGCACAGGTTGTGCAGTTTGTTATGAGCAATGCCCCTGCCACGCCATAGAAATGATTTCTGAACCTGTTAATTCAACTACAGATGTCAAGTAAAAATAAATTAGTCGCAACCATAGATGGAAACGAAGCAGCAGCGTATGTAGCCTATCGTGTAAATGAAGTTTGTGCCATCTATCCGATCACTCCTTCGTCCAATATGGCCGAACTGGCTGATGAATGGGCTGCAAAAGGAATAAAAAATATCTGGGGCAATGTGCCAGATGTAATAGAGATGCAAAGCGAAGGAGGTGCAGCCGGTACTGTACATGGTGCATTGCAAACAGGGGCACTAACTACCACTTTCACTGCTTCCCAGGGCCTGATGCTGATGCTGCCCAACATGTATAAGATTGCCGGCGAACTGACACCTGCTGTATTCCATGTGGCAGCCCGTTCATTAGCTGCACAGGGCTTATCCATCTTTGGCGATCACCAGGATGTGATGGCAGCAAGAACTACTGGCTTTGCCATGCTTGGTTCTGCAAGTGTGCAGGAAGCACACGACTTTGCACTCATTTCACAGGTTGCTACGCTTAAGTCTAGAATCCCTATTGTGCATTTCTTCGATGGTTTTCGTACATCGCATGAAGTAAACAAACTGGAACTGTTGAGTGAAGAACAGATTAAAGCCATGGTGCCCGATGAACTGGTAATTGCTCACCGTAAGAGAGGATTGAATCCGGATAGTCCGTTTATCAGGGGCACAGCTCAAAATCCAGATGTGTACTTTCAGGGAAGGGAAACTGTAAATGCCTTCTACAATAACATGCCTGGTATTATGGAAGGAGTGATGAAGGATTTTGAAAAATTGACCGGAAGAAAATATCAGTTGTTTGAATATACCGGCGCAAAAGATGCAGAAGAAGTAACTGTAATTATGGGTTCCGGGGGTGAAACGGTGGAAGAAACAGTAAAGGCACTGAATACTGCCGGCAGAAAAGTGGGTATGGTAATGGTACGTTTGTACAGACCGTTCTCATTGGAGCATTTTGTAAATGTTTTACCTTCTACGGTAAAATCAATTGCTGTATTAGACAGAACGAAAGAATCCGGTGCAGCAGGAGAACCCATGTACCAGGATGTACTGGCTACACTGGTGGAAGCATTACAGCAAGGTAAACTGAAAAAATTACCCAATATAGTTGGTGGCCGTTATGGGCTTTCATCGAAAGAATTTACACCGGCTATGGTGAAAGCTGTCTATGATGAATTAAAAAAACCGAACCCCAAAAATGGATTTACTGTTGGTATTAATGATGATGTCACCTTTACCAGCCTGGAATACGATTCCGAATTCAAATTAGATGAATCGGAATGGAGACAAGGACTATTCTTTGGCCTTGGTGCTGATGGTACAGTCGGGGCTAATAAGAATACAATTAAGATTATCGGTGAAAATACAGATCTGTTTGCCCAGGGTTATTTTGTATATGATTCCAAAAAATCAGGTGCAAGAACCGTTTCGCATTTGCGTTTCGGGCCTAAACCGATCAGAGCTCCTTATTTAATTTCAAGAGCAGATTTTATTGCCTGCCACCAGTTCAACTTTACTGAGAAAGTAGAAATGCTGGATTTCGCCAGTCAGGGAGCTACTTTCCTGCTTAACAGCCCCTACAACAAAGATGAAGTATGGGAAAAACTTCCCGGTCAGGTACAAAAGCAAATTATTGAAAAGAACATTAAAGTATATGTAATTGATGCAACAACGGTAGCAAGAGACACTGGTATGAGCGGACGTATCAATACTATTATGCAGACCTGTTACTTTGCTTTATCAGGAGTATTGCCCAAAGACGATGCTATCAGGCAAATTAAAAAGGCAATTGAAAAAACATACTTTAAGAAAGGACCAACAGTAATTGAGCAGAACTTTAAAGCAGTAGATGCCACACTGGCTCATCTCGAAGAAGTCAGTTATCCAAAGAAAGTTTCATCAGCGGAGGTTGATTTTCTTACCGTATCCGACAAAGCCCCTGGTTTTGTAAAAGATGTGACTGCGATGATGATGGCCGGACATGGGGATACTATTCCTGTTAGTAAAATGACTGTGGATGGTACGTATCCAAGCGGCACCACACAATGGGAGAAGAGAAACATTTCTGACTTAGTTCCCATTTGGGAGCCGGATATATGTATTCAGTGTGGTAACTGTGCTTATGTATGCCCCCATAGTGTTATCAGGGCTAAGTTCTATCACAAGGATCATTTGAAAAAGTCTCCCGGGGATTTCAAATCTGCACCGATTAATGCAAGAGGTTTTCCTGAAACACAATATTCACTGCAGGTTTACCTGGAAGATTGCACCGGATGCAATTTATGTGTGGAAGTTTGCCCGGCTACAGACCTGGCAAACCGTTCAAAGAAAGCGATCAACCTGGGGGAAAAGGAGCCTATTTTAAAAGCAGAACAAAAGAATATAGAATTCTTTGAAAATATACCCTGGAACGATCGTTCAAAAATTGATTTCTCTACTGTTCATGGTGCACAGTTCCTGGAACCCTTATTTGAATTCTCCGGGGCTTGTGCCGGCTGCGGAGAAACACCTTATTTAAAACTATTGTCACAATTATTTGGTGACAGATTATTGATTGCAAATGCAACAGGTTGTTCATCCATTTATGGCGGGAACCTGCCAACCACACCCTGGTCTATGAATAAAGAAGGCCGTGGTCCGGCCTGGAGTAATTCTTTATTTGAAGATAATGCAGAGTTTGGGTTAGGTATGCGGATTACTGCAGATAAGCAACTGGCTGTTGCAAGACAGTTATTACTGGAGCTTAAAAACGAACTTGGTGAAACCTATACAAAAGAAATACTGGATGCGCCGCAAACCCTGGAATCTGAATTAGTAGAGCAGCATCAGAGAGTAGACAGATTGAAAGCGAAGTTGAAAACAATGGTATCACCCGCTGCGACACATTTATTATCCGTTGCTGATCAGTTGGTTCGCCGTAGTGTATGGTTGGTGGGTGGTGATGGCTGGGCCTATGATATTGGCTATGGTGGATTAGACCATGCGCTGGCATCCGGAAGAAATGTAAACGTACTGGTTCTTGATACTGAAGTTTATTCTAATACTGGTGGTCAGTCTTCTAAATCAACACCCACAGCAGCTACTGCCAAATTTGCTGCAGGCGGTAAAACAGTTGGGAAAAAAGACCTTGCCATGCAGGCTATTTCTTATGGAAATGTATATGTGGCAAGAGTGGCTTTTGGCGCCAATCCGCAACAGGCATTGCTTGCTATGAGAGAAGCCGAGGCTTATGATGGCCCATCATTGATACTTGCATACAGTCATTGTATAGCACACGGATTTGATCTAAAGGATGGATTGAGCCAGCAGCATAAAGCAGTAGCAAGTGGTCACTGGCCATTGCTCAGGTACAACCCCGTACTGCGGAAGAAAAACCAGAATCCGTTTGTACTTGATTCCACAAGGCCATCGGTGGCATTGAAAGATTATGCATATAATGAATTGCGTTACAAAGTGCTGACCATGACAAATCCTGAAGCGGCTGATGAACTGATGAAACATGCTCAGGAACTGGTGAACCTGAAGTGGAAAACATACGAAGAACTGGCTACCAAAAAAGCAAGTGATTTTGTGCCGGTAGCATAAATAGATTGTTAATCAGGGTTGCTGGATATTTACCGGTTAACCCGTATTTAAACTATCTGATATGAAACTACATTCCACCTACATGGGGATGCAATTGGATTCCCCCATTATTGTATCTGCCTGCACTTTGTCTGAGCAAACAGATAATATTGTAAAGATGGAAGACAATGGTGCTGGTGCTGTAGTTATGTCTTCTTTGTTTGAAGAACAGATACGAAAGGAGGAGGCAAGGTTTAAAGGAGTGATGTCAGAAACAAGCTATGCTTTTCCGGAGGCGTTGGATTATTTCCCCGACCTGGATGATTTTAATGTGGGGGTGGATGATTACCTGGAGAATATCCGCAAAGCGAAAGAAAGAACAAAGATACCTGTCATCGGCAGTCTTAATGGTATAACTACCGAAGGCTGGATTGATTATTCAAAATGGATAGAGCAAGCTGGTGCTGATGCACTTGAAATAAATATCTTTTTTATTCCGGCGGATATAGCAATGTCTTCTTCAGAAGTGGAACATCGCTATCTTAATATCATTGAAGGTATTAAGCAAGCAGTGAAAATACCTGTTGCTGTAAAACTGAACCCTTATTTCAGCGCTACTGGAAATATGGCCATGAGGATGAAAAATTCCGGTGCAGATGGTCTTGTATTATTCAACAGGTTTTATCAGCCGGATTTTGATATCAACGAACTGGTGATTAAAACTGACCTTCATTACAGTGAATCTACTGAAATACGGTTGCCTTTGTTGTGGATTGCTTTGTTGTACGGGAAAGTAAAATTATCATTAGCAGCTACCACCGGGGTGCAAAGTGCTGTGGAAGTGGTGAAATACCTGCTGGCAGGTGCTGATGTGGTAATGACAGCTTCTTCCTTATACAAGAACGGCATTCCTTATCTGAAAACTATGAATAAAGAACTTCAAGACTGGATGTATATGATGGGATTTGAAAGTATTGATTCTTTCAAAGGGAGTATGAGCCAACAGCATATTTCTGATCCGACAGCTTATGAAAGGGCTAACTATATCAGGATACTGGAAGGGGTGAAATAAAAACTGTGAATGGAAAAAAAGAAAGTTGAACTTCTGGCTCCGGCCGGATCATTTGACAGCTTACAAGCAGCTATTAATGCAGGTGCAGATGCAATCTATTTCGGAGTAGAACAGCTGAATATGCGTACCCGGTCCTCTCATTCATTTCATATATCAGATATTCACGGCATAAGAGCTGTTTGCCAAAAAAACAGGATTAAAGCATACATCACCCTGAACACGGTGATGTATGAACATGATATGCAGTTACTGAAAACAGTTCTGAAAGAAGTAAAGAAGCAAAAGATAGATGCAGTAATTGCTTCAGATTTTGCAGTGATAGATTATTGTAACCAGATGGGAATTCCTTTGCATATTTCCACACAGGCCAATGTGAGCAATCTGGAATCGGTTCAATTCTTCTCCCGGTATGCAGATGTAATAGTGCTTGCCAGGGAACTTACCTTAAAACAGGTTGAGAATATAACCAATGAGATTAAAAGAAAAAAAATAAAGGGGCCTTCGGGTGACCTGATTAAAGTGGAAGTTTTTGTTCATGGTGCATTGTGCATGGCTGTTTCAGGCAAATGCTATATGAGCCTGCATACACAGAATGCTTCAGCCAACCGCGGAGCCTGTGTACAGAACTGCCGAAGGCCATATACGGTAAAAGATGCGGAGACGGGTGAAGAACTGTTGATAGATAATCAGTACATTATGTCTCCCAAAGATCTCTGTACTATCGATATACTGGATGAGGTATTGAAAAGCGGGGTTGATGTTTTAAAGATTGAAGGAAGAACTAAGGGTGCTGATTATGTACAGGTGGTTACAAAGTGTTATAGGGAAGCAATGGATTCAGTAAAGGATGGAACTTTTTCACAAAAGAAAGTAGCTGAATGGAAGGGGGAGTTAGAGAAAGTGTACAACCGCGGCTTCTGGGAAGGTTATTACCTCGGCAGAAAGTTGGGTGAGTGGACTCCACAACCCGGTTCAGTTGCAACAGAAAAAAAATTATACATTGGCAAAGGAAGCAAGTACTACCCCAAAATAGGTGTGGGTGAATTTATCATTGAAGCAGGTATACTGAAAATTGGAGATACATTGATGGTAACCGGGCCTAAATGTGGTATGGTGAAAGAAAAAGCGGAGAAATTAATAGTAAATGGAGAGCCAGGTAATATAGCTTCAAAAGGCGATAAAATAACTTTTCCTTTTGCTACTAAAGTGACCCCGGCTGATAAGTTGTATAAAATTGTTGAAGCAGCCTATGCATAAAATAATTCATTACAGAAACAAATGCATAGGCTGTGGTGTTTGTTATGAACAGCAACCGGAATTGTGGCGTATGTCAAAAAAAGATGGTAAGGCAACATTACTGAACGGGATTGGAAAGAAGGATGTCTTCATCCGGGACATCGCTAATTTGGAGGTGATAAAATCCCGGGAAGTGGCTGCTGTTTGTCCTGTAAGAATTATTAAAGTATCATGAGCCAAAGAATTATTGATTTTATCCGGAAACAAACCTGCGGAAATCTTTGTTGTGTGGACGAGCAGGGCAACCCTTATTGTTTTAGCTTTTTTTATTCGTTTGACGAAAAAGAGAAAATGCTCTATTATAAATCGTCAGATGAAACCATGCATTCGGAAATCCTGCATCATAATAATAAAGTTGCAGGAACTATCCTGCCAGATAAGCTGAATTTATTACAGATAAAAGGAATACAATTTGAAGGAGTGATATTGCCTTCCGGCCACCCACTGACAAAAATTGCATCATCACATTATCATAAAAAACATCCGGTGGCAATTGCTATGCCCGGTGATATCTGGATAGTACAGGTAAACCGGTTTAAGTTTACTGATAACTCACTGGGTTTTGGAAAAAAACTGATATGGAACCGGGATTCTGACAAAGCTTAGTTGCCAGGCGCTACTGGTATATGATATAGATACATCCCAATAGTAGTATGGCAAATAAAGTCAGTGCGGCTTTCCAGAAGGGATGAGCTTTGCGCATCTCCATAAACTGGAAGGCTACTAAAAGAAATTTGATGCCTGAAATCGGAAGTATAGCCTGAATCATTATGGTACTGCCTGAAATGAAAACGACAAAGATGGTAAGTGTTAATAGTACTATCAGGATGATACTGCTTCTTGTCATATCAAAATAACAGGTAAAGGGTTGGAAAAATCAGCAGCCAGATCAAATCGCAAAGATGCCAGAATGTAGCCCCTGCTTCAAAATCATCTACAGCAGGCATTTTGTTTTCTTTGAGTTTGATTAAAAAAAATAAGAGAATTACTAATCCTGCAATAACATGGGCAAGGTGAAAAATGGTTAGTGACCAGTAAAATGAGAAAAATAAATTAGAGGAGAAAGAGATACCAGCTTCTATTTTTATGTAATATTCAACGCTTTTCGATAGTACAAAAAATAACCCGAATAGAATGGTTAACTGCAGGAAGAATGTTGTTTTTTTCCTTTCCGCTTCTTTTAGTTTGTGAACAGCAGAAGCCATAAAAAAACCACTGCATAGCAGGAGTACTGTGTTAAGTGTACCGGAAAAAGTACTCAATTGCATCCGTGAAAAGTGAAACAACTCCGGTTCACGACTGGCATATACTGTTGCACTAACAAGGGCAGCGCCAAAAGTAATCAGCTCAAGAAAAACAATTATCCACAATAGAATCCCACCCGGGGGGTAAAAGAAGTTCTTTGTAGTTGATTCAGTGTGTGACATACGCTGCTATTCAGGAGTGATGTTTTATTTTCTCATACAGTTTTACCAGTGATGAGAGCAATTCCGTGGGGGATGACAAAATCTGGTAATGATTATGACCAAACATTTGGGGAAGATAATATTTGGCGCTTGCTTCTATTGCCAGAGCATATGAATTGATGTTTTTTTGGCTAAGCTCTCTTAAGGACTGCTTAATATCATTGATGCCATATTTGCCTTCATACTTATCATAATCATTTGGTTTTCCGTCAGACAAAAGAATTAACCATTTGTTTTTTGTCTCTCTTTCATTCAGTAATTCGCCAGAGTGGCGAATAGCAGAACCTATTCTTGTATATCCGCCGGGTTCTGCTGCGCCAATATTGAGCTTGCATTTATTCCATTTTTCATCAAAACCTTTTAGCGAAATATAAGTACAGTAATTTCTTGTCTTCGAGTAAAAACAGTTAATGGAAAAATCAATATCAAATTCATTCAAAATCTCACCAAATAATATGGAAACCTGTTTTTCTACATCGATTATCCTGTTACCGGCAGCATAGCTATCGCTTGAAAGACTAATGTCGAGTAACAGAAGAATGGAAATGTCTTTTTCTTTTTTCTTATTCTCAATGTAAATTTTTTCTGATGGGGTGTGTCCAGAATGTACATCTGCAAATAAGTCAGTTACACTATCAATATCAAATTCATCACCCTGAGGTTGACGGGGATGTTGTTTTCGTTTATTATCAACATTTGTAAGCAGTTTTCGTAAACCATTAAGAATGCTTCTGTATTGCTTTATTGTATTATGATAGTATTCGTTGTCAGAAGTGGTTTGTTTTTTGGGGTATAGTTTACAGAAACCTTCTTTGTATGTTTTTTTATTGTAATCCCATTCATCATAGAGAATAAAATTATCCTCACTTTCTGTTTCGTTGCTCTCTGAGACAGATGTGTTTTCAATAAAATCAGCCTGGTAAACGCTGTGTGCAGTATCATCAACCCGAACCGTGTATTTCAGGCTTAACTCATCCAATGCATTTTGATGTTCTTTCAGGGCATCATCACCGTCAAAGTCTCTCCAAACACCACTAAATTCCTCGGCAGTTTCAACTTTCTCAAAATTGTGGGTAAGCACATAATCTTCCTGCTGTTTTTTATCTACTTCTATTGAAATTATTTCTTCAACCGCTTTCGATTTTATGGTAGTAACAGGTTTTTTATCGCTGGCTGCTTTTATTTTTTTAGAAATATTATTGAGTTTGCCGGCAGATTCTTCTTCAGGGGCATTGCGCATCAGTTTACCATACATCCAGCTATAGTCTATTGCTTTACCTGGTGCTGCTGCAAGAAAAAGTGATGTAATGTTTGTCTGTAGTTCTTTGGTATTCGGAAATTCATCAAACAGCCGGGTGAGGATGATGTCTTTGTACAAGTAAGCTTCTGCTTGTGCAGCTTCAGCAGATGGTTCTTCAGGATTTAGCCAGTTTATGCAGAGCTGCTTCTGTATGCTCAGGTATAATGTGCGGTACAGGTAGAAGGAAGTATTTTCTTCAGCCGTATTGAATATGGAGAATGTTTGCGGAAGAAAAAAACTATTATTCTTATATCCGCCTTCTCTTTCTGCCGGATAGATATCAATTGGGTGACCGGTTACGGCACGGGCAACCAGGGTGAGTTTATCTTTTATATTATTGAGGTGAACAGTTCTGTCCTTTAAGTCCTGCGCCTTCAATTTTTTTTTCTTGAAGTAATTTGCGGCTTTGCCAAACAGGAATTCGTCAAGAGACATTATTATTCACTTTTAAATAATGAGGTTGCTTAAATCTGCGAGAGCCTGTATTACTTCATCATCATCCGTAAGCGGTTCCAATACAGCTGTCCTAACAGAAAGTCTTTTTGGCAGCCCGGAATTAATAAGTTTAGCAGCATCCACAAGCAGACGGGTAGATACAGTTTCTGTAAGTCCTAGTTCTTTCAGGTTTCTGATTTTATTTCCAATCGTTACTAAATTTCTTGCATTAATAGTATCTATACCTGTTTCCTTTACTAAGATTTCAGTTTCAATTTTCGGGTCGGGATAGTTGAATGATACAGCAACAAAACGCTGCCTTGTTGACGGTTTTAATTCCTTGAAACCTTTTTGATAACCAGGATTGAAGGAGGCAACAAGTAAAAAGTCGTTATGAGCTTTAATTGTTTCGCCGAGTTTGTCAATATATAACTCTCTCCGATGGTCTGTTAGTGGATGTATGGCAACAATAACATCGGGTCTTGCTTCTGCAATTTCATCAAGATAAATAATGTATCCTTTTTTGATGGCAGTTGTTAATGGGCCGTCCAGCCAGATGGTTTCAGCGCCTTTAATAACAAAACGCCCTATCAGGTCAGTGGAAGAGGTTTCTTCATGGCAGCTGACGGTCAAAAGTTGTTTATTTAATTTGTGGGCCATATACTCCACAAATCGGGATTTTCCTGTACCTGTCGGGCCTTTTAACAGTAATGGAATTTTATTCTGGAAGGTGTGTTCAAAAATATCCACTTCCTTGTCGATGATATGATAATATGGTGCTATATCCATGATTGTTCTTTATTACAAAGCGTTGAGAAAACCCCAACGCCTTGTAAAGATTTAATGAATGAAATTAGCCGACTGTTTTGGCCAGTGCTTCGTCATTTGGTCTTCCATATTTGATAAACTCATAAATATATAAGCCAATACCAGTTATAAACATGGTAGAACAAAGCAGCAGAATAACAAAATGCACCTGTATTTCTTTTTGCACATCGCCAAATTCCATTCCCATTTTTCTTTCAAGGTATACCTGGGCCACACCCGCCACGCCAAAGGCAACTGTCATTCCAAGCATCCCGATATTGGAAAGCCAGAATGCGAAAGTACCCCTGCTGCTGTCATACAGTTTTCTTCCTGTAAGATTGGGCATGGTATAGCTGATGATTGCAAGAACAATCATTGCATATGCACCCCAAAAAGCAAGGTGACCGTGCATCGCAGTAACTAATGTACCATGTGTATAAAGATTTACCTGTGGTATTGTATGTGCAAGACCTAATAAACCGGCTCCGACAAAAGAGACGATAGCTGTACCCAATGTCCAGTTTAATGCTATTTTGTTGGGATGTCTTTTTTCTCCTTTTCGGTACATGGCAACAGCGAATAGCGCCATTCCTAAAAAAGCAAGAGGCTCCAAAGCTGAGAAAATTCCTCCCACAATAAGCCATACTTTGCCCGCACCGATATAATAATAATGGTGACCTGTTCCTAAAATACCAGAAATGAAAGTAAGACCCACAATTACATAAAGCCATTTTTCAATAACTTCCCTGTCGACACCTGTAATTTTTATTAGCAGGAATGCAAGAATACCACCCATTATAAGTTCCCAAACACCTTCAACCCACAGGTGTACTACCCACCAACGGAAAAATGAATCGAGAGTCTGATTGTCGAACCAAATCATACCAGGCAGATATAACAATGCAGCAAAAACAAGACCCATTGTTAGTACCATAGCTGTAGTTGTTCTTTTCTTTCCTTTAAAAAGGGTGGCAAGAATAATACCCAGAAAGGTGAGCACATTAACAACAACTAAATAGTCCAGCGGACGGGGAATTTCAAGAAACTTACGTCCTTCCCAATAGTTGAGGTGATAGCCCGCAATAGCAATAACACCCACAACAGCCAGTGAAATCAATTGAATGTAGGCCAGCTTTACACTTACCAGTTCATTTTCTGCTTCTTCGGGAATGATATAATAAGCAGCCCCCATAAATCCAGATAAAAGCCAAACAACTAAAAGATTGGTGTGAACCGCTCTTGCCGTATTAAAAGGGATGAAATCATGCAGATTGTCGAAACCAATACGGGCAAAGCCCATGATAATGCCATATACCAGTTGCAGCACTAACAGCAGCATTGAAAGAGCAAAAAACCAGTAGGCTACTTTTTGTGATTTATATTTCATGATAATTTTATTTGGTGTTAGGGGTTGGTTTGTAGTCGGGTTTTGGTGGGAAACCATTCAGGTTAGTTTCTCCAATCCATTTTAGGAAGGCAATTAAATCATCAGCCTGCTTTTCACTGAAACCATAAGCAACCATTTTACGGCCTCTGGGCTGCCAGGGAGTTTTAGAGGTCAGTATTACTTTAATATACTCCGGGCCTCTGCGTTCTACCACCTTTGTAAGTTCAGGTGCGTAATATGCTCCTTCACCCAAAATAGTGTGACAACCCATACAGTTGTTCGATTCCCATAAATGTTTACCTGATATAACCTGTGGTGTAAGATTTTCGGTGTGGGTGTTTTTGGGTACTTCTTTGGACAATGTTGTCCAGGTCAATCCCAGAAAAATAAGAAAAGTAAGAATTGTTCCACCCAGGAAGAACACTCTTGCTTGTGATTTTGAAAGCATAGTTGTTGTTTTTGGTTTTATTAATTGGCAAAACTTTGCCTGATGAATTTTCCACGTTGTACTGACTGGACATAATTCGCTCAGGTATGTTTTTTCTATTTTGGTTTGCGGTTACCTGAAAAAGGGATCCTGAAGGAAGTTTTAAGTAAGACGAAGGAGGATATTGGCTGGCAAAAGACTTGTCAATAAAACTCTGTTTTATTTCTTTAAAAAGTGATCTGTGGAGTTCAGCGGCCACCCATTTTCCATCAAAGACCTTAATGTCTTTTATGGAATAGCAAAAAAAAAGTACCGGTTTTGGGGAAATATTTGACTACAAACAGGGTGTTAGCTGATTTTTATCATGATGTAGCCTCAATTTCCGACTATGCACTGATTGTATGATTTAATTAATGTAGGCAGAAGTATTTGTTCCATCATCGGTTAACAAGTCAATAGAATCGTCTTCTGATGACATGTTTCATTGTAAAGACATTTTAATTAAGGGATTTAAGTTTAGCGGTGAAAAGCCGCAGCATTGGTGTTTCTTCGGTGATGATTAACCCCTTCAGTTGATTTCTTTTGTTGAAAACCTCAATGATCATCTCAGCTACTTAATCAATATAGCTTTGAGTATACACCCTGCGTGGAATCGCCAGTTTTATCAGTTCTATTTGTGGCGAAATTAGTTTTCCGGTCTCATCATATTTTCCAAACATTAGTGGACCAATTTACGCAATGCGGATTAGGTTTGAGAAAATGCTCTTCTACACATCCCTGGTAATACATAATGATTATAAAGAAATAAGATATTTATTTAAAAAACTATACAGGAATAAAAAATGAGTGATTTATGCGAACCGGTTAATAATGGATTAGCTTATTTGTTTGGTTAACGAACTATAATTTTTCGAACCTTGCCTGAAAAAACCTCAAATACTTTGGTTCATACACCATCTTTAACCCTTTAATCTTGCTCCTGCGTTCAAAAACTCTTGCTGTTGATTCTGCTATTACATCCATATGGGCTTGTGTGTACACACGACGGGGAATAGTGAAGCGAACCAATTCTAATTTTGGATAGTAATTTTCTCCGTTTGCTTTCCTTCCGGCTGATACAACACCTCTTTCCATAGTTCTTACTCCGGAATCAAGGTATACTTCAGCAGCTAATGTTTGAGCCGGAAATTCATCCTGTGGGATATGGGGTAAAAACTTTTTAGCATCGACAAATATGCCATGTCCGCCGATCGGCTTTACAATCGGGACACCATATTCAATCATTTTTTCGCCGAGGTAAATAACTTGCCCCACTCTTGCATGAATATGGTTGTCATTCACACTTTCTCTTATTCCGATGGCCATCGCTTCCATATCGCGGCCCGCAAGGCCCCCATAGGTGTGTAATCCTTCATACACGACTACCATATTTCTTGCTTCTTCAAATACATCCCAGTCGTTGATGGCGAGGAAGCCACCAATGTTTACCAGTGCATCTTTCTTTGCACTCATAGTGGCGCCGTCTGTATAGGAGCAAATTTCTTTTACAATCTGGCGGATTGATTTTTTTTCATACCCTTTTTCTCTTCGCTGAATGAAATGAGCATTTTCCGCCACTCTTGTCATGTCGTGAATGATGCGGATGCCATGTTTTTTTGTTAGGGCCCTTAGTTCTTTCAGGTTTTTGATACTAATGGGCTGACCGCCGGCCATGTTTACACTGGTGGCTATACTTACATAGGGAATCTTGTTTGCGCCATGTTTTTTTATAAGAACTTCCAGTTTATTCAGATCCACATTGCCTTTAAAGGGGAATTCATTTTCAGAATCATGGGCTTCATCTATGATGATATCTTCAAACTTGCCTCCAGCCAGTTCCTGATGAAGCCTCGTTGTAGTGAAATACATATTGCCCGGAATAATATCACCTTTCTTTATCAGGATTTTTGATATAATATTTTCTGCACCGCGGCCCTGGTGTGTGGGAACTAAGTAGTTGTAACCATAATACTCTTTCACTGTTTCCTCTAAATGATAGAAGTTGCGGCTGCCTGCATAAGCTTCATCACCCAGCATCATACCAGCCCATTGATGGTCGCTCATGGCAGATGTACCGCTGTCTGTTAACAAATCAATATATACATCTTCAGACTTCAGCAGGAAGGTATTGAAGCCGGCTTCCTGCATGGCTTTTCTGCGATGGGCAGGAGTTGTCATTTTAAGTAACTCCACCATTTTTATTTTATAGGGTTCGGCCCAGCTTCTTTTAATTATATGTTTCATTTTGAATGATTTTAATTGATTGGCTTTAGTTTAACCGTAAAATGCCTGAGCAATGGCGCCTCTTCAACTATTGACAGTCCCTTCAGGTTTTTTCTTTTAGTG
Source organism: Chitinophagaceae bacterium (assembly GCA_044221225.1). GTDB lineage: Bacteria > Bacteroidota > Bacteroidia > Chitinophagales > Chitinophagaceae > JJ008. The sequence continues at coordinate 190,623 of JBGAPQ010000002.1, read as the reverse complement.
AACACTTCAATAATTACTTCAGCTACATAGTCAATATGACTTTGTGTATACACTCTTCTTGGTATGGCTAATCTTACCAGTTCCATTTGTGCAGGAACCAGTTTTTTGCCAGCATCATATTTTCCAAACATCAGGGAACCGATTTCAACTGCGCGGATGCCACCTTCTTCATATAAGGCACATACCAGTGACTGACCGGGATATTGCTCCACGGGAATATGAGGAAGGAATGCTTTGGCATCAAGGTATACGGCATGTCCTCCGGCGGGTTGCATTACGGGGACACCTGCATCTATTAATTTGTTGGTGAGATATTCAATACTTCTTATCCTGTATTGCAGGTAATTCTCTTCCATCACTTCCTGCAAACCTATCGCAATTGCTTCCAGGTCACGACCAGCCAGGCCTCCGTATGTTGTAAAACCTTCTGTGATGATGAGCAGGTTCCTGCATCGTATAGCCAGATCAAGATCTTTCATGGCAAGAAAACCACCAATATTTGCAAATGCATCTTTTTTGGCACTCATGGTACAGCCATCAGCATAGGAAAACAGTTCACGGGCAATTTCAGGAATCGTTTTATCAGCATAACCCTTCTCTCTTAATTTGATAAAATAAGAGTTTTCTGCAAAACGGCAGGCATCAATGAACAATGGAATTTTATACTCATCACAAACTGTTCTCACATCCCTGATATTCTGCATACTTACCGGTTGCCCGCCGCCCGAATTATTGGTCACCGTAATAATCACCATCGGGATATTGGTAGCGCCTTTTTCGATGATCACTTTTCTCAGTTTTGCTACATCCATATTTCCTTTGAAAGGTGCAGGTACAGTGGGATGTTTGCCTTCTTTACATATACAATCAATGCCCTCGGCTCCTGAGAATTCAATATTGGCCCGGGTGGTATCAAATAAAGTATTGCTGATGAAATACTTTCCTTTGCCACCGAGGATAGTAAAGATTATTTTTTCTGCAGCTCTTCCCTGGTGAGTGGGAATGATATAAGGCATACCCGTGATGCTTCTTACAGATTCTTCAAATTTAAAAAAGCTGCTGCTGCCTGCATAGGATTCATCGCCCTGCATGATGCCTGCCCACTGATTGCTGCTCATGGCGCTGGTGCCGCTGTCTGTCAGCAAGTCAATCAATATATCCGTTGCTTTTATGCGAAAGGAATTATAATCTGCTTTCTCTAAAATTAACTTTCGATCTTCTTTGGTTGTAAAATAGATTGGTTCTACCGATTTAATCCGGAAGGGTTCAATAATCGTTTTCATTCATGAAGTTTTAATCAGTCTGTGCTGCTATGGAAAAATTGTTGTCTTACGTGGAAATTGTAAGAAACCTCAGGTAGGTCTGCGAATGATATTTTTCCAGATGTTCATGAATACAAAAAAACCTGCTCAAAAGTAGGAGAGGCAGGTTTTTATAGCTATGACTTTAATCAGGCGCTGAACTGTTTCAGATGATGGTCAATGTGTTTCCAGGAGGCTTTGCTCCATTGTTCTTTGGTCAACCTGCCAAAAATAGGATGCTTCTCATTTACCATATTTGCTTCGGTAAAACGGTTTATCATATCCAGCAGTTTATTTCTTTCTAGTTCAAAATCTTTTGCTTCGCTGGTCATGATAAATGTTTTATCAGTTGGTAAACCCTGTTTCCACGGCCTCTCATCGTACAGCATTTTCTTAAAAAAAGGGAGAATTAATTTCATCAGCCAGTTGCCTTTTACAATATGTGTACCCAGTGCTACTCCAATAGGTACCTGCAAATGTGCCAGCATCTGTGCCACATCCATTTTACCCCACTGGCGAAGTGATTGGGGGCTTAAGGTGTTAATTCTCTTAGTGATTTCCTGCTTTACGGCCATGTCAAAAAGATTCTTGATTTCCATGGTGAAAAATTGAAGAGGAAAGATCGGGTTTTTTCAGAATACATTTTACAGATCAGCAAATACGGGGCAATTGTTCACCGGTAAGATAGCTAACTACCCTTCTGCCCCCGATCCGGCTTTTCATAACTACTTTACCCGGATGTTCAGTATTTACGTCACCAATGATGGCTGCGTTTGCTCCGTTTTCATCATTGCGCAGCAATGATAAAAAAGCATCAGCGGCTTCTTTTGCTACAATAGCAACAAATAATCCTTCGTTGGCTACATACAGCGGGTCAAGGCCCAGCATCTCACAGGCACTTTCTACTTGTTCATCAACAGGAATGGTCTTCTGATCCAGTTCAAACCCAAGAGAGGTGAGTTCTGCAATCTCGTTGAGTACTGAAGCTACGCCACCCCTTGTGGGGTCACGGAGAAACTTTATGTTGTTGCCATACCTGTCAAGCAGTTTTTCAACAGTGTGATTGAGGTTAGCTGTATCACTTTCAATCGTTGTTTCAAATTCCAGTCCTTTTCTTACACTCATGATGGCAATACCATGTGTGGCGATATTGCCGCTGATAATGATTTTATCGCCGGGCCGGATATTGCAGTGATGAATATCAGCCCGGGGGTGAATCAAACCAACTCCCGAGGTATTGATGAAAATCTTATCGCCTTTACCTTTTTCCACCACTTTTGTATCACCAGTCACAATTTTAATAGTAGCTTTTTGTGCTGCTTCTTTTATACTCGCCAGTATTTCCCAGAATTCTTTCATTGTAAGCCCCTCTTCAATGATGAAAGAAAGAGAAAGATATTGAGGAATAGCTCCACACATGGCTAAGTCATTCACCGTTCCGTTTATAGCCAGTTCGCCAATATTACTTCCGGGGAAGAAAGCCGGTGTGATAACATAGCTGTCAGTACTGAAAGCCACCCGTCCATTCAATGAGAAGCTGGCACCGTCGTGTTGCTGGTCGAGTAACTCATTTTTTAAAATAGCAAACACGCCGCTTTGCAACAACTTATGTGTAAGCAATCCACCACTGCCGTGACCAAGTGTTATCACATCAAAATCAAATTTGGGCATGGGGCAGCTCAATTGCATACTACTGTTTATAAATACAAACTAAAACTCAATCTTGCAAAGAAAGGTGTTCCAGGTGTAAAATGAATTTCCGAAACTGGGATGGGTTCGCTTTGTAACCTGCTCTCTGTATCAAACTGTGTTTCTTTCCATTTTACGTTGAACAGGTTTTGAACAGATAAACCAACTTCCCACTTTTTCGATGTGTAGTTTAGTGCTGCATCCGTTACAAAATATCCTTTAGCCACCACACTGTTGTCTTCATTAGCAGGTCTGTTGGCCATATAACGATAGCGTATGCTTCCGTTTAATCCTTTTTCTTTTCTGTAAGTAATCCCCCCAACACTGGTAAACCAAGGGGCTAAGGGTAAATAATTTTCTTCTTTAGGAACATTTAATGCCCTTGGGTTTACTATACTTATATCAGCGTCGGCGTAAAAACTTTTTGCCAGTTCATAACGAAATGACAGATCCCATCCAATACGCTGTGTTTTTCCTCCGGGTTCTACCACACCTTCATCACCCACATATACAAACTCCTGTTTCATCCATAAATACCAGACGGCGGTTTGAAACATTGTCCTTTTGCCTAGCTTAAATATGCTGCCGAAATCACTTCCCCATGCGGGGGTTACTACTTCTCGCCCATTTTGTACAACAGCTACTCTTGTATCGTTACTGTGAAATCCTTGCCCATAATACCAGTACAACTGTACTTTGTCATTAACCCCGTAATTGAGACTCAATTTGGGGCTGATGATGGCTGAATGAGAAGACTGTTTTGTTGTAGCTAACCTGTCGTTGTATTTATTACTAAAATAATCAGCCCTTAAACCAGCAGTAATGTCCCATTTTGAATTAAGTGTAATTTTTTCCTGAGTATAGAAACCTGCATTGAGTTCATTAATATCACCAAGCATTACCGGACTGGTGGTGATATTTCTATTTTTAGTTCTTGATAACTCTATGTCATTAATGTCATCATATCTTGCCTGCAGGCCAGCAATGAACTGCGCTTTTTTTGTGCCTATTTTATGGTCCTGCTGATAAGAAAGGTTATAACCTATAATATTTCTTTTTTCTTTTTGCCTTATCTGATCGCCATTTACAGGGTCTTCCTTGAAGAAAGTGAAATTGGAGTAGAGTTCAAACAGGTAACGGGAATAAAAAAACTGGTTACGAAGAATAGCGCCATTATCCAAATTATGCAGTAATTCTGCGGAACCATTATACCTGCTGGTGTTTCCACCTTCGTTATTATCTATGGCCCCGAAGAAGCCAATAATGCCTTCTGCAACCGCACGGTCAGGAATTTGTCCGCTTGCATTCCATTTACTGGTAAGACCACTAATCAATGCTGTTAATGTGCTGTTTGTTCCTGTTTTACCATGATATTTTAACATCCCATTGTAACGGGAGAAATTCTGCGGGCTTTCAAAATATCCTTTGGTAAAAGAGCCTTCACCGGCAAAATATAGGCTCTGTTTTTTTTCGCTGCCTGCATTTGATAGCAGGTTGATACCTGTTATAGCTCTTATTGTATTGTACTGTCCGCCTTCCAGTTTAAAGAAGTTGTTCTCTAAGAAATTTTTTGTTTTAAAAGCAACATATCCTGCGGTGGCAAAATTTCCTTTATCTGAATAATAAGGGCCTTTGTTGAAGTTTGCTTTATCAATCATTTCCGGGATAACAAAATGGAGGTCTGCATACCCCTGGCCATGTGCATGGCTCACCATGTTAACCGGTAGTCCATCTACCGTTAAATTAATATCTGTACCATGGTCAAGGTCAAAACCACGCAGAAATATCTGTTCAGCTTTCCCTCCTCCGGCATGTTGCCCTATAAATAAACCGGGAACAAGGCGCAATACCTCCTGCGAATTAATGATAGGGCGGATATGAATATCCAGATCGCTGATGGTTTTGAAAATACCTGTTTTAGAGGAGGCTCTGACCACAACGTCATTTAATGTGGTAATCTTTGTTTGCAGGTAAATTACGGGTGATGTTATTTCCGAAATAAATATCGTTTTCGTCTCATAACCAATCCCGGTAATAATTATGGTTTTGGTATCAGCAGGAAGGGTTTTAAAAGAAACAAAACCGTTTTCATCAGAAATTTCGTTAAACGAAAAATCGACAGTATAAACGGCGACATCCGGGACAGGTGCTTTGCTGGTTTCATTAATAACTGTAATGCCTTTTACGGTTACTTGTGCAATAATTGCTTGTGAGAATAAAATTGAAAGTAACAGGTTGATTTTTTTTTTCATACTGTCAGATAGTTTGTTGTGCAGCAGAAGCATAATGATAATAAGCTGCACAGGCTCCTTCGCTGCTTACCATCGGCGCTCCAAGCGGATGCTCCGGTTTACACTGAGAGCCAAAATTCGGACATTGAAATGGTTTTTTCAAGCCTTTCATAATATCGCCGCTGATGCAGGAAGGGTTTTCCTGGGCTACTGGCAGATCTACTTTGAATTTTACTCTTGCATTATATTGTTTATATCTGTCGTTTACTTCATACCCGCTTTGCGGGATTGTCCCGATGCCTCTCCACATCCTGTCACTCACCGTAAATACTTCTTCCATAGTTTGTTTGGCCATACGGTTACCTTCCCGCAGTACATACCGGGTGTATTGGTTTTCCAGTTTGTATTCACCTTTTTCCAGTTGCCGCACTGCCATTAAAATACCCTGTAATAAATCAACTGGTTCAAAACCGGTAATGACAACCGGGGTTTTATATTTCTCAACCACCGGATAATATTCTTCCATGCCCATTATGGTACACACATGACCAGCAGCCAGGAATGCATCAATCTGGTTTTCTTTATCGCTTAAAATGGCCTCCATAGCAGGGGGTACTAATACATGCGATGCAAGAATACTATAGTTGGTCACAAAGCTTTTATCAGCCTGTACGATGCTTAATGCATTGGCGGGTGCAGTGGTTTCAAAACCTACTGCAAAAAACACTACTTCTTTATCCGGATTTTCTTTTGCTAATTGTACAGCTTCTAAAGGAGAATATAAAATCCGTACATCGGCGCCTTTTGCTTTTGCCTCCAGTAGGCTTTTTTGTGAACCGGGTACCCTCAGCATATCACCAAAGGAACAGATGATAATATCGGGCTGTTGCGCCAGGTAAATGGCTTCATCTATTATACTTACGGGAGTAACACAAACCGGGCAGCCTGGGCCATGTACCATCATAATCTTATCTGGGAGCATATCCAGTATGCCATTTTTAACGAGACCGTGTGTTTGCCCCCCACAAATCTCCATCAGTTTCCACGGACGGGTTGTTATTCTGTGTATTTCTTCAAGATATTTCTTTACCAGCTCGGGATCCCTGTATTCAGATAAATACTTCATTGGTCATTTTTTTCGGCATGGGTAATTTCATCCACTTCTCCCATCATCTTCAGGTATTCAAACGTTTTTATCGCTTCTCCTTCATCTACCTTACCTATAGCCACACCTACATGCACCAGTACATAATCACCTACCTGTGCGTCGGGCACCATGGAAAGGTTTACTTCTTTTATAATACCGCCAAATGATACTTTTCCCTGCCGGAAAGTTTCATCTGGATTGCCCGAAATAGATATTAATTTCCCCGGAATAGCCAAGCACATATCGTTAGTTTTTAATTCAGTGACTAATTATTTGTAAATGTTCCTGTACCGTTTGTTTGTTAGCCGAAGTTAATGCTGTAACAGCTATCTGCCCAAAACTGATGCACTCGTCATTAGGGCTTAACTTTCGGTGAAAATACAGTTCATACTCATTCTGCAGCATTCCCACAATCATGTCAACCAGTAATGCATTCTGGAATACCCCTCCGCTAAAAGCAATTTTTTTAAATCCTGAACGGACCGCCACATTCTTAATGAGTATAGCCAGAGATGTAAATACTTTTTTTGCGATAACCGGAATTTCGGTACTGTTCCTGAGATCAGCCATTATTTCTTCAATCATTGCTGACCACTCCAGCCGGTTTTTATTGATAGGTACAGGGTAATAACCCGTAAAATCTTTTCCTGAACTTCTAGCAGATACTTCCAGTTTCATAGCGGCCTCTCCTTCATAGGTATTAAATGACTGTAATTTGAGAATGGCAGTGATGCCGTCAAGCAGGCGCCCCATACTGGAAGTAAGCAATGCCTGTTTTTGCTGCAACAGTTTTAAATAGTATTCTCTCTCCTGGGTTGAAAATAAATCACGGATCATTATTAACTGATCCATATTGTTTCGCAGCAATGAAACAGCACTCACTCTGGGTTCTTTACTCATTTTATCACCCAACAATTGCGGGAAGTAATCAAGATGCATGTACCGGTCAATTTCTCCGCTTTCCAGTGTAAAAAATTCTCCGCCCCATATTTGTTCATCATCACCGTAACCAGCGCCATCCCATACCACACCCAATACTTTTTCATTTGCATTCAGCAGGTTATTTTCTGCCAGCACTGCTGCAAAATGTGCTTTATGATGCTGTATTTCCGTTACCGGGATATTCCACTTGGCTGATAATTCTTTTCCTCTTTGAGATACAAAATAATTGGGATGGCTGTCAATAAGTATTTGCTCCGGCTTTGTTTGCAGCAAGCGAAGCAGATGCGACAATGTATCATTAAAACTTACCTGTGATTCAAAATTTACCTGATCGCCAAGAAACTGGCTGACGTAAAGATTTTTGTTAGCTGTAATGGCAAAAGCACTTTTTAACTCAGCACCCATTGCCAGTATGTTCCCTGAACTTGTAAAAGGATCGGGAAAATAATTCGGTGCCAGTCCTCTTGATCTACGGAGAATAATAGGTTGCTGACTTTTTTCAGCAAACTGTATCACACTGTCATCCTGTGGGGTTACAATGCCTCTTTCAAAACTTACTATAAAATCAGCATAGCCTGTAAGCCATAGCAATGCATCTTCATCGGTATAAATAATAGGAGAGCCGCTAAGGTTGCCACTGGTAGCGACTAGGGGTTTGTTCCATTGCTCCATTATCAGCGCCAGCAAAGGAGTGTAAGGCAGCATTGCGCCAATTTTATCTAATCCCGGAGCAATAGCATCTGCACATAAGCCGGTTGACAATTCATTTTTCAGCCCGCAAAGAACTATCGGGGCAGTCTTGCTGCATAAAGCTTCTTCTTCTATTGGAGTAATAATCAGGTCTTTCTTCATCATGGAAAGTGATGGATACATCACTGCAAAAGGTTTGGATGGACGGTGCTTCCGGTCACGAAGTGTTTCTATAGAGAGAGCTTTGGTGGCATCACATATTAATAAATAACCGCCAATTCCTTTAACGGCTATGATGTGGCCATGTTTCAAAGATTCATTAACGATGAGGAGAATACTTTCGGAGTCGTTCGAAATTTTTATTCCATTATTGTCCATTAAATGAATGGGGATGCTGCAATCCGGGCAGGAGTTAGTTTGACTATAATGCCGGCGGTTATGAATGTCTGTATATTCTGCTTCACAATGACGGCACATTTTCAGATCAGCCATTGTTGTATTCTCCCGGTCGTAGGGCAAAGCTGTAGTAATGGAATAGCGGGGGCCGCATTCCAGGCAGGTGATAAAAGGGTATTGATAGCGTTTATTGGGTTCGTCTTTAATTTCCTGCAGGCAATTTTTACAAATAGCAATGTCAGGCGTTAATAATAAATCTGGTTTTAACGAGTTGTCGCTGGGATTAATCCTAAAGCTGTTATATTTTTTTGCTGGAGATGCAGATAAATAGTGTGAACTAATAATTGCATTGGGGGGAGGGCGGCTGATGATTGCCCTGTAAAAACTTTCAGCTTTTCTTTTTTCAGCATTAAATTCAATATGCACTCCATTATTCCCGTTACTTACCCATCCGTTGATTTGCATTTGTTCAGCAAGACGGCATACAAAGGGACGGAAGCCCACTCCCTGCACCAATCCGCCGATATGGATGTGATAAGTGTCCATTATTATTGATATTATAAATACCAGTCACCTTTAAACAGTTTCAGGAACCTGTATTTTTTCTTTTAGCCACTGGTACCAGTTGGTCAAGCCTTCGCCACTGGTACAGCTTACTTCTATAAACTCCAGTTTGGGATTAACCTGCCTTGCGTATTCCTTTACTTTGTCCATGCTGAATGGAACATAAGGAAGCAAATCGGTTTTGTTGATGATGCAAAGGGTGGATGTATGGAACATGTCGGGGTACTTTGCAGGTTTGTCGTCACCTTCAGTAACACTGATGATAACGACTCTTTCTTTTTCCCCTAAATCAAACATCGCCGGACAAACCAGGTTGCCGACATTTTCTATAAAGAAGACGGCATCTCCGGCGGGGTTCATACCCTGCAGGGCATGAAGGATCATATGTGCATCCAGGTGGCAGCCTTTGCCGGTATTGATTTGTACTACTTTGGTGCCGGTTGCGTGGATGCGGTCTGCATCCCTCGAAGTTTGCTGATCACCTTCTATAACATAAAACGGAAACTGTCCTTTCAAATCTGTCAGTGTTTTTTCCAGTAGTGATGTTTTACCGGATCCCGGGGAACTAACCAAATTAATAGCAAGGATATTTTTAGCTTCAAAGTAGCCCCTGTTTCGTTCGGCCAGCAGATTGTTTTCATACAACACATCCTTTTCAACATCAATGATCGTCTTGCTGTGAGTATGTGAATGGTTATGCTGATGATCATGTTCATGACTATGGTGGTGATGTTCACCTGGCAGTCTGGCCGAAGAAGAAGCATTTGCATCACATCCGCAGGTAGCACACATAAAATTGAATTTTGGTTAGTGTTTCTTTTTTGTTTCCGGGAATTTCACCCGGCCCTCATTATTCAATTCAGCCAGCATTACCGGTACTGAACCCTGTTAGTGAGGGGTCATGCATTCATCATTTTTTTGCTGCCGCATTACGGTAGCGTTTTACAAGCAACATTACTATTGCCACCGCTGCCAGTAAAGGGAATGCATGCTCTGGTTCCACAAAATAATGCGTTATGGTGAAATCATGAGTATGGCCATGCCCTTCATGGGCAAATGAACTAAAACTGGCTGCCAGCCCAGTAAGCAATAGTAAATACCTTTTCATAATTGGTTTTTTTCAGGAAACCAATATTAGAAATCATCTTTTGACCGGGGGCTGACCTGTGTCATTGAAAAGTGTGACAGTAGTCAATGAAGGCTGGTTGTTAAATCATTTACCTTGCTCCACAGATTCCTCGTTTTCTTCAGGAATGCTGAAACCAAACAGGTTACAGGAAAATCTGGATGTTCAAACGGCTTTTACTTTAAACAAATTTCTGAAGATTATAAGGGATGATTAATGGCAAATGTTAACACTGGTATACACGATTGATGTGTCAGCAAGTTACAAATGTTATAGCAGGGTTTATTATTCTGTTAGTACGCTCAGATTTTTTACTAATCCTTGAAAACAGATTTAAATTTCACAGTATAAATGGACGGAAACTAATAAAAAAGATAACCAAATGGAACAGTTAAATGAAATAAATAGCAAAATACTGGTAGTGGGTATTGGTAATTACCTGATGGGTGATGAAGGAGCAGGTATACATGCTGTGCAACAGTTATCAGAACTACCGGTGCAGGATAATATAGTAATAGTGGATGGTGGAACAGACGGGCTTCACCTCCTGGAATATTTTGAAAAATATAAAACTGTAATCCTGGTGGATGCCGCACTGGATGGAAATAAGCCAGGAACAATAAGGCTTATTGAGCCAGAATCAATCAATGATTTTTCTAACGAAAAGAGTATTCATGATATTGGATTGAAAGATATTATGACTGCTTTTCAGTTGCAGGGAAAAACTCCGGATATATACCTTTTTGTGATTAGTGTAGACACGGTGCAGCAGCAGGGAATAGAATTATCAAATGAGATTGAAGCCATACTGCCTGAATTAATCGGGCAAATCGTCAATCTTGTATGGGATTTAATTCCTGAAAACGGAGCCATACCAGTATAGATTTTTACCTGTGAAAATAAAAAATAGCCTGAATCAAAATTTCCAGGCTATTTTTTTTGGCATTGGATTTTATTAACTACTTCTTCTTTCGTGGACTTTCAATAGCAGCCTGTGCTGCTGCCAGCCTGGCTATTGGAACACGGAATGGTGAACAACTAACATAATTCATTCCGATACGATGGCAGAATTTTACACTTTCCGGATCACCGCCATGTTCGCCGCAGATACCTACTTTCAGATGAGGCTTTCTTTGACGACCCCTCTCGGTTCCTACTTTTATTAATTGTCCAATGCCTTCCTGGTCGATTGTCTGGAATGGATCATCGGGCAGTATCTTCAGGTCAAGATATTTGGGTAAGAAACCACCGATATCATCCCGGCTGAAGCCAAAACTCATTTGAGTAAGGTCATTAGTCCCAAAGCTGAAAAAGTCGGCTACATTAGCCATGTACTCAGCCCGGAGTGCTGCTCTTGGTGTTTCTATCATGGTGCCATACAAATAAGGGATTTTTTTCATTCCCATTTTTTCGCATACTTCTTTATATACACGGTCTACTATCTCTTTCTGATGACGCAGCTCATGAGCAATCACTGTAACAGGAACCATGATCTCAGGGAATGCTTTTTTACCCGCTTTTATCAGCTCTGCAGTGGCCTCAAAGATGGCTCTTACCTGCATCTCGGTTATTTCAGGATAGCTGATACCGAGGCGAACACCACGATGACCCAGCATCGGGTTGTTTTCATGCAGGGCCAGTACCCGTCTGTTCAGCATACCCATACTGATGCCCAGTTCTTTGCTGAGTTGTTTCAACTTTTCTTTATCATGCGGAACAAATTCATGCAGCGGCGGATCAAGCAGGCGGATTGTAACCGGGTGTCCATTCATTACACTCAAAGTATCCTTCACATCTTTCTTTACGTATTTGAATAAGCCATTCAGTGCCTCTCTTCTTTCTTTTTCTGTTTTACTGACGATCATTTTGCGAAGCTGGAACAAAGGTTCTTCGCTTCCCTCTCCATAGAACATATGTTCTGTTCGGAACAAACCAATACCTTCTGCTCCAAACTTCACGGCATGAGTGGCATCTTCAGGAGTTTCTGCATTGGCACGGACACCGATCTGTTTTGTTTTATCCACCAGTTTCATCAGGTCTTTATACGATTGGTTCTTGTCTATATCAATGTCTACTAAGGCCATGCTTCCCTCATATACCAATCCCTTTGTTCCATTCAGACTTATCCAGTCGCCTTCTTTGATAATAACACCATTTTTTGCATGGAAATTTTTTACATCACTGTGTATTTCAATATCGCCACAACCGACAATACAACATTTACCCCATCCTCTTGCTACCAGTGCAGCATGCGATGTCATACCACCTTTGGTAGTGAGTATAGCCTGTGATTTGTGCATACCATCGACATCTTCCGGTGAAGTTTCTTCTCTTACAAGAATTACTTTTTCTCCTTTGGCAGCCCATGCTACGGCATCAGCGGAAGAAAATACTACACGGCCTTTGGCGCCACCTGGTCCTGCCGGCAAACCTTTGGCAATAACAGGAGCAGTTAGCTCTGCTTTAGGATCAAGCATGGGTAACAATAATTCAACTAACTGATTCGGGCCAACTCTCGTAATAGCTTTTTTTGCATCAATGAGTTTTTCTTTGTACATCTCTGTGGCCATACGTACAGCAGCTACACCATTTCTTTTACCAACCCGGCATTGTAACATAAAGAGTTTTCCCTTTTCAATGGTGAACTCAATATCCTGCATGTCTTTATAGTGCTGCTCAAGTCTTCTCTGGTAGCTGAATAATTCTTTATACAATGAGGGCATTAATTTTTCCAGTGATGTATAATGCTTGCTCTGATCATTCATAGAATATTCATTTACGGGAGCCGGAGTTCTGATACCGGCAACCACGTCTTCACCCTGTGCATTTACAAGATATTCGCCATAGAATTTATTTTCTCCATTACCTGGGTTTCTTGTAAAGGCCACACCAGTACAACTGTCATCGCCCATATTACCAAATACCATAGCCTGCACATTCACCGCAGTTCCCCACTCATGTGGTATCTTTTCTATACGACGGTATTCAATGGCTCTTTTGCCATTCCAACTGGCGAATACGGCGCCGATACCACCCCACATTTGCTGCCATGGGTCATCCGGAAACTCCGAACCCAGTACTTTCTTTACTGTTTTTTTATAATCTTTCACCAGATCTTTTAGTTCTTCCACTGAAAGTTCAGTATCAGATTTATATCCTTTCTGGTGTTTGATATGTTCCAGTTTTTCATCAAGTTGTTTGCGGATGCCTTTACCGCCCTTTGGTTCGATACCAGCTGCTTTTTCCATTACTACATCAGCATACATCATAATTAAACGGCGGTAAGCATCATAAGCAAAACGTTCATCGCCACTTTGTGCTATAATTCCCTTGATAGTGTTTTCGTTCAGTCCTACATTTAATACGGTTTCCATCATTCCCGGCATGGAACGACGGGCGCCTGAACGTACTGAAACCAGCAACGGGTTGACAGGATCGCCAAACTTCTTGCCGGTGATTTTTTCCATTTTACCCAATGCTTCTTCTATCTGGGCTTTTAAAGCTTTGGGGTATGATTTTTTATTGGCATAGTAATAAGTGCAGACTTCAGTAGTAACCGTGAATCCGGGAGGAACGGGTAGTTTCAGTTTTGGATGACCAGCCATTTCTGCAAGGTTGGCTCCTTTGCCACCCAGCAGGTTTTTCATTGATTCATTTCCATCTGCTTTACCGCCACCGAAGAAGTACACATACTTTCCGGTTTTTGTTTTTGTTGCCATATTTAGTAAGCTTTTATGCCCTGCATAGTTAGGGCTTCAGCCCGGCAAATACGGAAACACAGGTCAGCGGAAATCCTGATTCTTATCAAGTATAAAGTATAAAAAATGAAGACGGCCCGATAAATGCCGATTAACCAGAGGGGAAAGGAAAATTATCCCTGCTCATAATATGGGATTTCATCATGGCTTACAGTTTCTTTCTGTTGCCAGTAAGCCGGTGTAACGATGTGGCCATCTTTGCTTTTAAGCACCCTGCCAAATATAGCATTGATGGGATTGAACGTATAATCAGTTACACCAACTGTAAATGTTTCCGGTGCTGGTGGAGGTTCGGGGGCCGCAACTTCCCCTTCAGCAGGTTTGGGAACAGGTGCTGCTTTCGGTAAGGGGCTGGGTACAGCTATAACGGTATAACCATTGTACTCTAGCAATGCTCTCAGGAAAACCAGTCTCTCCGACTTTACATTCTTCTCCACTATGCCGCATTTCACGCCATCGAGTTCTTCAAACTCATGATTTTTATTGATAGCCATACATTATTAGCTTAATGAGTGAATGTATTCATATATCCAGCTCAGTAATCCTGTTAAAATGATACCAGCGCTGCAAAGAATAAGGGCCAGTTTAACAGATGGCGTTGTTTTGATTGCCGAAACCGGGTTCTCATTCTTATCCATAAAAATAGCCCTCACTACCCTGAGATAGTAGTAAAGAGAAATTATCATATTTAAAGCTGCCACCGTGATAAACCAGTAAGCTGCATTAGAACCTCCGGAGGTTAATAAAAACAGTTTACCAAAAAAACCAGCTGTTGGCGGCACACCCGCCAGTGAGAATAATGCTAATGCCATCACCCAACTCAGGAAAGGATTGGTTTTGTAAAGCCCTTTATAATCATCAATGTTTTCTTTGCCTGTTTGTTCTGATAGAGCAGATGCTACTCCAAATGCCGCAAGATTGGAGAAAACATATACCAGGATAAAGAAAACTACAGCTGCAATACCCATACGGTCATTGCTGCTGATTCCTACTAATATAAAACCTACCTGTGCTATCGAAGAGAAAGCAAGGAACCGCTTGATATTTTGTTGCCTTAAAGCAAACAGATTACCAATAACCATGGTGGCAATTGCCAGTATCACCAGCATGGTGTACCAGGTTTCAAACATTGGCTGAAATACCCGGAACAGCATCGTCATAAAAATAAATGCTACTGCTCCTTTTGATACGACGGAAAGAAATGAGGTAACAGCTATCGGCGAACCTTCATATACATCGGCTGTCCATAAGTGGAAGGGAACAATTGACAGTTTAAATGCAAAAGCTGTGAAGAAAAAAACAAAAGCAAGTATCTGCAGTGATGAACCATTAAGATGTTGTGAAATTTCCGGCAAGCTGATAGTGCCTGTTGTGCCATAGATCAGTGAGATACCAAAAAGGAGGATACCAGAAGAAAAGGCAGAAGATAATATCATCTTCATGGCGCCTTCGGAGGAACCTTTTTTCTCCAGATCAAAGTTGGCCATTGCTGCTACAGGGATAGTTGCCAGTTCAAGCGACAGGTAGAAAATCAGCAGGTTTGCACTGGAGATCATGAAAAACATACCCAGCAGCGCAGAAAGCATCAACAAAAAGAATTCCGGAAGATGCGCTGTTTTTTTCAGCCAGTCTGCACACAATAAGGAAATCATGTAAACGCCAAGGTTCAGAATGTTTTTTTGAAAAATAATAAGTGGAGTGGTGTAGTACATATCACCAAAAAGCCAGCCTTCCCTGTTAAATAAAAAACCAGTAATAAAATTCAGCAGCAACAGTACCTGGATTAACGCCAGCAGTGATTCATTCTTTATTCCTTTACCAATTTTAATAAACAGCAGCAGGAATATGATGCCGGTCAGCACCAGTTCACTTTTCATTAATGTGAGAAATTCATTCATCCGGTCAGGTTTTATTTTCCAGCAATCCTGTTTATTATTTCTTCAGCGGCGGGTCTCAGCAAATCATTTAACCAGCCAGGGGCAATACCAATTGCTAATATACCAGCCACCAGTATTATCGCTGCTAATCTCTCATTCCATGTTGCATCTTTCAATTGCAGATGACTTTCAGTTGTTACAGGCCCCATGGCTGTTTGCCCTATCGCTCTTAATATATAAACTGCCGTCACTACAATTGACATTGCAGCCGCAATAGTGGCGATCCGGTGGAATGAGTCAGCATTTTGCCAGGAACCAATAAATACAGTCATTTCGGCCACAAAACCGCTCAATCCAGGAAGACCCAGTGAGCAAAGGCCAACAATAAAAAAAACTGTTGTGATAAAAGGCATCATTTTCATCAACCCACCCATCTCTGTTACCATACGGGTATGCGTTCTGTCGTAGATCATCCCGATCACAGCAAAGAAAAGGGCTGTCATTACACCATGCGATACCATTTGCATCAGGGCGCCTGTAATAGCTGTTTGCGTTAGCATGCCGATTCCCAATAAGCTAAAACCAACATGGCTTACCGAAGAGTAAGCATTGATGTATTTCAGGTCCTTCTGCATCATGGTAGCGAAAGCACCGTATAAAATAGCTATGGCAGAAAGAACAATAATAATATTAGCATATTCTTTTGCCCCTTCCGGTAATAAATAAGTTGCAACCCGTAAACATCCATAGCCACCCAGTTTCATAGAGATACCGGCCAGGAACATAGAACCGGCTGTTGGTGCAGAAGAGTGACCATCGGGTACCCATGTGTGTAAAGGAAATAAGGCAGTAAATACCCCAAAGCCAGCAAAGAGCAATGGAAACAGGAGGCTTTGTATATTACCTGGAATCGTTGCTTTTGATAAGGTCAGTATATCAAAACTATGGCCGGAAGAAAAATACAATCCCAGCATACCTACCAATATTAAAGCAGAACCACCCATCAGCATCAGGGCCAGTTTATTGGCGCTGTATTCTTTTTTCCCGCTTCCCCATATACCAATCAGTAAGTATTTGGGTATTACGGAAATTTCGAGGAAAAAGAAAAGGATAAATAAATCAAGAGAAATGAAAAATCCATAAGCTCCCAATGCCAGCAGGATAAGCAGGAAGTAGAATTCTTTGGTCATCTTTTCTACATTCCATGATACCAGCACACCGGCAATCAGTACAAATGAAGTAAGCAGTATCATGGCTACTGAAATACCATCTACTCCAAAATGTAAGCTGATATTAAAAGATTCAAATAATTTATATTGCTGTTCGAACAGCATCAGGGCAGTGTTATTTACAGTTCTTTCCTGGCGAAAAGCAAAAAGCAATGCAAATGCAAGTGCTAACTGAATAACAGAACCTGCCAGCGAAACCCATTTCACCTGCTCTTTGTTGCGTGACAATAATACCGCAACAGCAGTCAGCAATGGGGCTCCTATGAGTAATAAAAGGTTCATCAATTCTTATTTATCAAATGGCCTGTTTCCAGATATAAATGAAAAATACTACCAATACAATTGCAGCACTCAGAAAGTAAGCAGCATATAGTTGCACTTTTCCCGACTGCAATTTTTTAATTCCTTCTGAAACTGCCTGGGTAGTATTGCCAGTCAGGTTTATCAGCCCATCCACTACATTCCTGTCGAACCAGGCGGCGGGTCTTCCTACAAGGTTAAACAGTACTTTTTTTGTAACGAACAAGTATATCTCGTCAATATAAAATTTATGGTAAGCTACTTTGTACAAACTGCCCAATGAAGCAGCAAGCTTTGCCGGTTTGTCATTTTGTTTTGCATACAGCCATAAAGCAGCAAGAATACCTGCAAGTCCTAATGCTACAGGTGCTATGGAAAACTGTAAATGAAAATGAGATTTCAGTGGATTACCATCAGAACTTACAAATTCTCCAAAAGGTATGAACCCGGCCGCCGCCGCACCAATGCCTAAAAGTACCAATGGTAACATCATTACAAAACTTCCTTCACCATGGCTTTCTCCATGAGTATGATGAGACTTGTTCCAGAAAATTGAAAAGTATAAACGGAACATATAGAATGCAGTGAGGCCAGATGTGATCAAAGCAACCCAATAAATCGCTGTATTATTCTGATAAGCTGCCAATAAAATTTCTTCTTTGCTGAAAAAACCGGCAAAAGGAGGAATACCTGCAATGGCCAGGCAGGCAATCAGAAATGTAAGATGCGTAATTGGCATATACTTTCTTAATCCGCCCATGTCTTTCATTTCATTGCTATGTACATAATGTATTACTGCACCTGCACCAAGGAATAACAATGCTTTGAACATTGCATGAGTAAACAAATGGAACATGGAAGCAGTATATCCTAATCCAGATTCGCCACCATATTTTGAAACACCCAACGCAAACATCATATACCCGATCTGCGACATGGTAGAATAGGCCAGTACTCTTTTAATATCTGTTTGCGTACAGGCAATGATGGCAGCAATGATAGCTGATATAGCACCAACCCAACCGATAATTTCCAATACGGCAGGTACAGTAATTGCATATATAGGGAATAGCCTTGCTACCAGGTAAACACCGGCAACTACCATGGTAGCAGCATGTATCAAAGCCGAAACAGGAGTGGGGCCTTCCATCGCATCAGGCAACCAGATATGCAGCGGGAACATGGCACTCTTACCGGCACCACCGATAAAAACTAATGCGGCACCCCATGTCAATGCTGATGCACCAAGGAAAGATGAAGTGGCTGCCGTTTTCACTGCATCCGAATCAGGGGATGTAAGTGTGGCGATCATCGTATTAAAATCAAGTGTGCCTGATGAGTTAGAGAGGATTAATATACCAACCAGGAAGCCAAGGTCTGCAAAACGGGTTACAATAAATGCCTTTTTGCTGGCTGCTACAGCACTTGGTTTGTCGTAGTAAAAACCAATTAGCAGGAAAGAAGAAACACCCACCAACTCCCAGAAAATATATATCTGGAAGATATTGCTTGAGAGTACCAGTCCAAGCATTGAGAAGGAAAACAAGCCAAGAAAAGCATAGTAAGTAGAGAATCTTTCTTCCCCTTTCATGTAACCAAGACTATATATATGCACCATCAGCGAAACAAAAGTGACCACTACCAGCATCATGACAGAAATAGGGTCAATCATTAAACCAATGTCAATTGACAGGCTATCAGAAAACTGCAACCATGTGCAAGTGAACGGGATTTGACGGGGGCGGACAACCCCTGTTTGAGAAAAATAATCGAAGACGGTATAGACAGCGAGTATAGCGGAGGCCAGTAATAGTAAGGTGCCGATAATGCCTGCACTTTTTTTAAGGTATTTTCTGCCGAATAGGCCCAGCAATAAGAACCCGGCAAGCGGCAACAAAGGAATCAGTGCTATAATAATTGCGTTGGGCATATTGGTTTAATACTTTAAGTCTTCAGCATTCTCCACATCAATGGACTGGTGACTGCGGTATAAATTAATAATGATGGCTATGGCTACAGCAGCTTCAGCCGCAGCAATAGCGATGATGAATAAGGTAAAGAACAATCCGTCCAGTTTTCCGGGCCACAGGTATTTATTGAATGCAATAAAATTCAGGTTCACACTGTTTAGTATCAGTTCAATACTCATCAGCATATTGATGAGGTTTCTGCGGGTTAAGAAACCGTATACGCCGATAAAAAAAAGCGCTATGCTGATAAATAAAATATGGTATAGTCCCGGGGCTATCATTTTGTTTCTGGTTTACTGCGTAAAGCAATTACAATGCATCCTACCATCGCAGCCAGCAGCAGCATGGAAATTATTTCAAATGGTAATGCATAACCGCCGTCTTTTACACTAAGCATTTTTTCACCAATGGAGGCTACAGTTACCGGTTTTTTGCCTGTGTCAACTTCAGCGAAGCTATGCTGATAAACCTGTATCATTGTTAAAGCAAACCCGCAAAATGCAGCCAGGATGGCAAATATTCTTCTGTCAAGTTTTTGTTTTGGTAATTTCTCCCCGGCCTGTTGGGTAAGAAATATGGAGAAGATGATCAATACCACAATGCCCCCCACATACACTACTATTTGTACTGCAGCAATAAACTCATATTGCAGCCAGAAATAAATACCAGCAATACCGATCAGGGAAAACAATAAATAAATTGCTGCACGGAATATCTGCCTGGTGGAAACAGATAATAAGCCGCAAGTCAGCGTTAAAGCTGCTAATAAATAAAATATGATTGTTGAGCCACTCATTTTATAAGTTAAAATTCAAAAGTAAAAACTTAAAAAAGGGTCTCACTTTTGAATTTATTCCACCCCTTCCATGATTTTAGATCCGGGGTTATTTAAAATTTTAGTCAGTTCATTTCTGTCAAACACACTGTGTTCAAATGTCTGTGCCATTTTTATAGCATCAGAAGGACAGGCTTCCACGCAGAGGTTGCACATGGTGCACAGCTCCAGGTGATAGACAAGTTTATCAATCGCTTTTTTCTTTTTTCCTTCGGGTGTCAGTTCATTTTTAAAGATCACTTTGATGGTACCATTTGGACAGGCCAGTTCACAAGCCTGGCACCCGGTGCAGCGGTGTTCATTGTTCTCATTATGCGGCATCACCACTTCACCTTTAAACCGTTCTGGTAAAACCAGCGTATCCCGGTTATCAGGATATTGTTGGGTGATGATTTCTTTATGGTGAGTGAAATAATAAAGCGTTCGTTTCATCCCTGTAACCAGAGATTTTACTGCTCCCCAAACATCCTTTGTGTACTTTATTATGAACATGTCCCTAATCCCTAAAAGGGAATTTAAGTTCTATTAATTTTTTTTCTGCCAGCCCACATACTCTCCTTTCGGGGTTGGGGCTAAAAATGCCATCCCATAATTGCCATTAATGTTATCAGCAGGAGATTAATCATACTGATTGGTAACAGGTATTTCCATTCGAGGTTAAGCAACTGGTCAATCCTTAACCGGGGGAAAGTCCACCTGAACCACATAATTACAAATATGAGGAAGAACGTTTTTCCAAAAAACCAAATACTGGATGGAATGTAATCCATTGCGTTGTTAAACATATTCTTACTGCCAAAATGTAAGGGCATCCAGCCACCCAGGAACAATGTAGCGCCGATTCCACATACAATAAATACATTAATATACTCCGCCAGGAAAAACAAGGCGAATTTCATTCCTGAATATTCGGTATGAAAGCCTGCAGTCAGTTCCGATTCTGCTTCTGCCAGGTCAAATGGTGCCCGGTTAGTTTCTGCAGTGGCTGCAATAATGAAAGTGATAAAAGCGATTATTGCAGGGATATGCCCTTTAAAAATCCACCAGCCGTCTCTTTGTGATTCTATGATGTGTGATATCTGTAGACTTCCTGTCAGTACTATAATGGATAAAACAGATAGACCGGCAGATAATTCATAGCTAACAATCTGGGCGCCGCTTCTCATAGCACCCATCAGCGAATATTTGTTGTTACTTGACCACCCGGCCATCAGAATGCTGATAACCATAATAGAGGAAACTGATGATATGTATAACACGCCAATGTTTAAGTCCCAAAGTTGAAATTTTTCAGCAAAGGCAATCGGCGCCATCAGCAGCATGGCTACAATCATAGCAATAATAGGAGCAATATTGAACATAACTTTATCTGCGCCGGTCGGTGTAATGCCTTCCTTTACCAGTAATTTCAATGTATCAGCTAATGATTGCAGCATTCCTTTAGGCCCTACACGGTTGGGTCCAAGGCGAATCTGCATCCAGGCGGACACTTTTCTTTCCATAATGACTAATACCAGCCCAAGCGCTGCAAACAAACTGATAACAGCAACTCCAGCAAAAACCATTTCAAAGATTAAGGTCCATGTTGGGTTGAAGGTCTTGCTTAACCATTCATGCAGGTTGTTTGCTATGTTTGAAAAACTCCACATAAAGCCTCCCAAGCCCCTCCGAAGGAGGGGTTTCAGGTCGTTCAAAATTTAAAGATTCTGTACTTCATTTTTTATTGTCATCGTCTGTACTACTATCATCTTCGTTTCGCACTCCCGATAGCTATTGGGGTCATCGTTCTGTAATTCTATTCAACATATCAATTACGCCTTTACCTGTCAATATCCGGGATCACCAAATCTAATGTTCCCATCATCGCTACAAGGTCTCCGATCTTACTGCCACGGGCAATATGATCCAATACAGAAAGGTTCGAGAATCCGGGTGAACGGAATTTTATTCTGTAAGGAGTAGTGCCACCTTCGCTTACAATATATACACCCAGTTCGCCACGGGCCGTTTCCACTTTTGTATAAAACTCTCCTTTGGGTAATTTCAATACGGCTTTTGTCTTCGCCTGGAAATCTCCTTCAGGAATATTATCGATTAGTTGCTCAATGATGCGGATAGATTGCTGCATCTCCCGGATTCGAACCATATAACGGGCAAATGAATCGCCGCCTGTTTCCAGTACTTCATCAAATTCCAGCTTATCATATATTTCGTAAGGATATAATTTCCTTATATCACAATTTATACCACTTCCTCTGGCCGTGGGGCCTGAACATCCGTAAGAAACAGCATCTTCTGCAGACAAATAACCAACATTCTTCATCCTGTTCTGAAAAATAACATTACCAGTTACCAGCTCATCATATTCATGGATCTTACGTTTGTATAATTGCATAAATTCTTTCACCTTCTTCTGGAAATTAGGATGCAGATCCTGCATTACACCACCGGGCACCATATAATTCATGGTCAATCTTGCACCACAGGTTTCTTCCATTATATCATTGATGCTCTCTCTTTCCCTGAAGGCATGGAAGAACGGAGTGAATGCCCCAAGATCCATCGCCATAGCACCCCACCACAATTCATGTGAAGCAATTCTTGTGAGCTCATCCATCAGTACCCTTATCACTTGTGCTCTTGGCGGAACTTCTACCTGCAACCCTTTCTCGACACATAAAGCACAGGCATGGTTATTAATATGAGAAGAGAGATAATCCATCCGGCTGGTGACATAGATAAATTGCCGGTAGCTGAGGCTCTCACACATTTTTTCGATAGAACGGTGTATATATCCCAAGTGAGGCTCTACTTTTTTTATAGTTTCCCCGTTGAGTGTAATGACAAGATGAAGTACACCATGTGTGGCAGGATGTTGTGGTCCTACATTTACAATGATGTCGCCTTCAGTCGTTGTGCCTACTTCTTCAAACATATCAGAGTTTGATCATATTAATAGGGTCTTCAAAATCTTTTCTTAAGGGGTTCTTTCCTTCCCATCCATCCGGTAATATCAGTAGTCTCAGATCGGGATGGTTGAGGAAATTCACTCCAAACATTTCATATACTTCTCTTTCATGAAATTCAGCAGTCCTCCAGATTTGGGAAACTGTTTCAATTTCAGGGTTACTTCTGTCCAGTTTTGATTTGATAACTATATTATGCCTGTATTTGGTAGAAGATAAATGATACACCATGGTGAGATGTGTCTTCCAGTCAATACAGGTCAGGCAATAGAGATAATCAAAGTATAAGGAATCGTTATTGCGAAGCTGTTGCGCCAGCGGTAACCAGTCTTTCGGCTCAATATTAATAGTGAGCCATTCGCCACCTTCTTCAAAAGCGGCTGTTGGCAGCAATTCGGTTATTTTGGTTTTCAATTCTTCGTTAGACATAACTAATCTTTGTCCTTTCTTATCTGTTCCCTTGTTAGTCCGCTTTTGATTTTTTCCTGCAATTTTATCAATGCATGAAGCAAAGCTTCAGGCCTTGGCGGGCAACCAGCTACATACACATCCACCGGTATCACATGATCAGCACCTTTTACAACAGAATAAGTATTATAGAAAAAGGGACCGCCACTGATGGCACAGGCTCCCATGGCAATTACATATTTCGGATCAGCCATCTGGTCGTACAGTCTTTTTAATACCGGGGCCATTTTATTTACTATAGTACCGGCAATGATGATAACATCGGCCTGGCGGGGTGTAGCTCTCGCCACCTCAAAACCAAAACGGGAAAAATCGTATTTCGCACCAGCTACAGCCATGTATTCTATACCACAACAGCTGGTAGCAAAGGTCAACGGCCATAAAGAATTTGATCTTGCCCAGTTGATGACATCATCCAGTTTACTGAGGACAATGCCGCCACCCGGCGTTTCATGTATTTTTCCGGGGAAAGCAGCCCCCCCGCCCACCGAAGGGGGGATCAGAGAAGAGTCTTTAGATATGTTTGTTTTCTCACTCATTCAGATTTTCCAAAAATGTTTTTACTCTTTAAATAAGCAAGCTTTGTGTGATGCAAAGCCCCTCTAACGGAGGGGTTTGGGGAGGCTTTACATCCATTTCAACGCACCTTTCTTATGGGCATATAAAAAGCCCATGAATAAAATGAAAAAGAAAATGACAATTTCAATCAATGCTACCCATCCCATATTTTTTGCGACCACGGCCCAGGGGTATAGGAAAACAAGTTCCACATCAAAAATCAGAAATATCAGAGCAAAAAGATAGTAGCCTACATTTAATTGTATCCATGTTTTGCCTTTAGTAGGTATGCCACATTCGTAAGGCTCACCTTTTTGTTTATTGGTGGAAGCTTTGAGAACAAATTTGGACAGAAGAATCGCAATGCCCGAAAAAGCAACAGCTGCAATAATAAGTACAATAAGCGACGACGCTCCCATACGCAGATAGATTTGCACGAATATAGGAACTATGCGTTAAAATGAAACATGACAGTTATCAACGAAATACTTGCTGAATATCATCTTAAATTTCATACAGCATGAGAGGGTATTATCCATATAATTCCTGGTGGATTGTTTTTTTATCATATCCCATTTCGAGGATTGTTTTTTTGGCTTCGTCAATCATATGCTTCCATCCACAGAGGAAAAAATAGGCATCCTGTTTATTTTCACAAAGGTCTTTATATACTTCATGAACATATCCGTTATGTCCTTCCCAATGTTCCCGGGATAAAACAGGATGATAATAGAAACCGGGTAATTTACTTTCTAACTCACTCAGCTCTTCATAATAAAGAAGGTCCGCTTTATTCCGGCAGCCAAATATCATATGAATATTTTTAGCCAGAATTTTTTGAAGATGTATGTAATTAGCCATGCTCCTGAACGGCGCAATACCAGTACCGGTACAGATCAGGAAAAGATCTTTTTCAATTTTTTCAGGCAGAGTAAAAACTCCTTGTGCACCCCTGAAAGTCACTTCGCTGCCCACTTTAATTTCATTAAAAAGATATGTCGTGCCTGTGCCACTTTCGGCATGTACTATTAGCAATTCGAAAACATTGGTTCCGTCCGGCCAGGAAGCGATGGAATAACTGCGCAGTCTTTTGTTGGGTTTTTCATCAATCGGGAGGTCAAGTGTTACAAACTGGCCGGGTAAAAAATCAAAGGCTTCCAGTTCTGGTACTTTAACCCAGAACCTTCTTGTGTTATGGGTGTGGTCATCAATTTTTGTTACAATGCCTTTTTTCCAGGGTTGCAGGGCCATTTATAAATAATTTTGATAAAGATAAAACCAATAAGGGTATCTTTTATAATTAAGAGAATTTATTCTCCTTTTTCCCGGATGATCTATCTTTGCAACTCTCATGAGTGTAAAGGATTTGCTGGAACAGTATCAAAACACCCCCCGCCTTTTTCAACTGACGGACAGGTTATCCTTTGCTCAATCACAAAAGATATATCTAAAAAACCTTCAGGGAAGCTCATCGCAATTTGTGGTAGCGGCTGCTTTTTTGCATCCTTCCTGTTCGCAGCTTAACCATCTCATTGTTTTGAATGATGCTGAAGAGGCGGCATATTTCCATAATACACTGGAAAATCTGACAGAAGCACTGGATATTTTTTATTTCCCTTCTTCTTTCAAAAACAGGAAGAACTACCAGTTGCTCAATTCTTCACATGTGATGCTTCGTACAGAGGCGTTGACAAAGATCGCAGCTGGGGGTAATAAAAAGGTGTTGGTAACATATCCTGAAGCTCTGTTTGAAAAAGTGGTGTTACCGTCAACACTGTCTTCCAATATAATTCATATAAAGTCAGGAGATAATCTGAAGGTAGAGGAGCTGTTGTTGAAACTGGCAGACTATGGATTTGAGAGAACCGATTTTGTGTACGAGCCGGGACAGTTTGCAATAAGGGGGGGTATTCTTGATATTTATTCTTTTGGTAATGAAAAACCTTATAGGGTTGAGTTGTTTGGCAACGACGTTGATTCCATCCGTATTGTTGACCCGGAAACACAGTTGAGTGAAAGAAAGTTATTGAAGGTAAGTATCATTCCGAATGTTGATACGCAGTTTGAAAGCGAAGACCGGGTTTCTCTCTTTGATTTTTTACCGGAGAATACAATTGTCTGGATACAGGATTATGAACTCTGTAAAGAACATCTTGCTGACAGTGAAGAGGATCTCCACAGCTTCCTGAGGATAATGAATGAATCAGGTGTGACAACAAGGGAAGCAGATACCGATAAAATAGAAAAAAAGAATGTAACAGCGGATGATTTCATAAATGCGGATAGTTTAAGAGATGAGCTTAGCAAGAAGCATTTAGTTGAATTTGGCTATCAGTCTCATCTTGCTGATTTTGAGATTGAATTCAATACAAAGGAACAACCTGCATTTAACCGGAAGTTTGATCTGCTGATAAAAGATTTAAAAAGCTGGGAAGCAAAAAAATTCCAGTTATACATTTTTGCAGAAAACCCAATGCAACTGGAACGGCTGCAAAGTATTTTTGATGACCTGAAGGCTGAGATTGCTTTTAATCCTATCGCCACTTCCATTCATGAGGGCTTCATTGATGAAGATCAGAAAATTGTTTGCTATACTGATCACCAGGTTTTTCAGCGGTATCATAAATACAAAGTCAAGCAGGCTTATAATAAGAACAAGGCCTTAACATTAAGAACACTCCGGGAATTACAACCGGGTGATTTTGTTACACATATCGATCATGGAGTTGGAATTTTCAGTGGTTTGCAGAAGCTCGAAGTAAACGGACGATTACAAGAGGCTGTAAGATTGATTTATAAGGATACAGATATTTTATATGTCAATATCAACAGCCTGCACAAGATTGCCAAGTACACCGGTAAGGATGGCAGTGTGCCAAAAGTGAATAAGCTCGGCAGTGACGTTTGGAATAAACTGAAAGAAAAAACAAAGACCAAGGTCAAGGAAATTGCTTTTGACCTGATAAAACTCTACGCCAAAAGAAAAGCACAGCAGGGCTTTCAGCATACACCGGATAATTATATGCAAACGGAACTGGAAGCTTCTTTTATTTATGAAGATACTCCCGACCAAAGCAAAGCGACTGCCGATGTAAAAAAGGACATGGAATCTCCTGCTCCGATGGACAGGTTAGTGTGCGGTGATGTGGGTTTTGGTAAAACAGAAGTAGCCATCCGGGCTGCCTTCAAAACCTGTGTGGATGGTAAGCAGGCCGCTGTATTGGTGCCAACAACGATCCTGGCTTTTCAACACTATCAGACTTTCAAGGAAAGATTGAAGGATTTTCCTGTTACAGTTGATTATATTAATCGTTTCAAATCGGCGAAAGAAAAAAAGGAAACATTGAAGCGGTTAGAAGAGGGGAAAATTGATATTATCATTGGCACACATGGTTTGCTGGGTAAAGAAGTAAAGTTTAAAGACCTTGGTCTGCTGGTGATAGATGAAGAACAGAAGTTTGGAGTAGGACATAAAGAAAAAATTAAAACTCTTCGTACGGCTGTTGATTGCCTGACATTAACAGCTACTCCGATTCCACGAACATTACAATTCTCTTTGATGGGAGCCAGGGATCTGAGTATTATGAATACACCGCCGCCGAACCGTCAACCGATCCAAACGGAAGTGCAGGTGTATAATGAGGATTTTATCCGTGAAGCCATTTATTTTGAAACAGAAAGAGGAGGACAGGTTTTCTTTATTTACAATCGTATTGCAGGGTTGGCAGAAATGGCAGCCATTATCCAGGCCCTATGCCCCGACTTAAGTATTGGCTATGCTCACGGACAGATGGAAGGTCATATACTCGAAGAAAGAATTTTTGATTTCATTGACAAAAAATATGATGTGCTGATCTGTACCAACATCGTTGAAAGCGGGGTAGATATCCCAAATGTGAATACCATCATTGTTAATAATGCACACCAGTTTGGGCTAAGTGATCTGCACCAGTTGAGAGGAAGGGTGGGCAGAAGTAATAAGAAAGCATTCTGTTATTTACTGGCTCCGCCGATGAGTACCCTGCCAAACGATTCAAGGAAAAGATTGCAAACACTGGAACAGCACAGCGAACTGGGAAGCGGCTTTCAAATTGCTATGAGGGATCTTGATATAAGAGGTGCCGGTAATATGCTGGGTGGTGAACAAAGTGGCTTTATGGCAGAGATCGGTTTTGAGATGTACCAGAAGATACTGGATGAAGCCATAAAGGAATTAAAGAGGACAGAGTTTAAAGAATTATTCAAAGAAGAAATTGCAAAGCAGGATGATTTTGTATCGGACTGTACTATTGATACAGACCTGGAGATCTTAATACCGGACGATTATGTGGAAAGCATCACTGAACGGTTATCCCTGTATCAACGCTTAGATAGTTGTGAAACTGAAGAAGACCTTGCTGGCATGAAGACAGAAATAGAAGACCGTTTTGGTAACCTTCCACAACAGGTGGAAGACCTGTTCATCACTGTTCGCTGCCGCAAACTTGCTGTTGACCTTGGATTTGAGAAAATGAGTTTGAAAGACAATACGCTTCGCTGCTTCTTTATCAACCGGCCGGATTCTCCATATTTTGAATCGGGCATTTTTCAGAAAATTATACAATACCTGCAAACGGAAACCAATAAAGCAAAATTGAAGCAAACGGGCAGGCTCTTCATGCTGATTGCAACGGAGATGAAAGACATGAGTTCTGTGCACAGTTTTCTGCAGGGTATGCACACATACTGTTTTTCAATTTCTGAAACGCCTATTTAGTAAAGTTTCATACTACTTTGTAAAAAGGTAAAAATGGTAATAAATTTACTCTACTGTTTTATCAGCACCGTATTTTCAGGTAATGTGAATCCAGGCTGATGTTGCGGGTCGCCGGACACCCGGAGTCTTATTCCCGGGGTTCTTTCCGATTTCCATGTCATCTGAGTATTAGTCGGGTCTAGTGTTAAGCTAAGTTCGCAGCACTTATTTTTTGATAAGTCTTTTAAGGTTCCAGTTGCGACTCCTGGGGGCTCATCTACATTTGAGCCCAAAAATATCTTTTTATTCACAATATTTATATTTGGATAAGAGCTTTCAATCACAGCATTCCCCCTTTTATAAATATGCCAGCCGATTAACAGATCTTTATGATACCCGCCATTTATATTAATATAAACTTTTTTTTGTGCCAAATAAAATCTTACTGTGTCAGTTCCATTTACCCATTGCCAGGTGCCGTGATAAGCAGACATTGTATTGTTGACCTGGCAGCTTCCAGTTGCCGGTATTTGCTGTGCGTTTAACTTAGAAGCTGTGAATGCTACAATCAGGAAAGAAAATATCTTTTTCATTACTGCTTAACTAGTACCATATTCCTGGGAAGTGTAAGCCCAGCTGGTGGTACATCTTGCGGCCTGCTGTAAATTCTCATTCCTTGGTGTTCTGAAGAACGCCAAATAATTTCATTTTGCGCAGCATTAAGTGTGAGTTTAACTTCTCCCTCTTTATTCTTCGAAATATCTGTGATATAAGCAATTACTACATCAGGAGCGTCATTCGAGTTTGACCCCATTAATGTACTACCGTTTACGATATTAATATTAGCATATGAAGTTTCAACAGTTGCATTTCCCCTTTTATAAATATGCCAGCCAACTAAAAGGTCGGTATAGTACCCCCCAGCAATGATATCCTTGTATACTTTCTTAGTTGCAAGAAATATTTTTACAGTATCAGTCCCGCTTACCCACATCCATGTTCCGTGAAAAGGCACCATGGTGTTATTAATATAGTAACTTCCGGGAGTGGGGGGTTGAGCATCTGCCTTTGTAGTAAAAGCCCATATAATAAGCAGAAAGAATATTTTTTTCATTTTTGTGTTAGTGAAGTTTACTGACACGGAACGATTGCAACATTATTATTAGTGTCCAGACCAAGAGAAGTCCATTGTGTAAAATCGTCATTGCCCTTAAACAGTTTTAAACCCGAAGCATTATCTCTGAGGTATAACAAAAAATTTTTCTCGTTTAAATCATTAGAGTTGGTGCTATTAATTTTGTATTCAACAAGATAAGCAGTTTTGTGATTAATCATTTTCTCTCTTACAAATTTGTCCGCCCAAATTCTGAATTTGGTTAGGTTTTCAACTTTCAATAAGTATTTTGTGCCATTCTGGGTAACCAAACCCAGAGAAAATGTTGCAGTATTGTTCATATTACCATCATTAAATGTCAGGCACATCGACCAAAGATCATCAGGGCTAAATACGGATAGTCCCCGGGTAGAATCTGTATTAGTATTAAAATGGCTATGCACTATCGCATCAAGCATATAGTTGTTTACAAAATCGTTAATACCCAGCCTGTTTTCCGATCCGTGAATCAAACCTATTGGTGTATTGCCAAAAACTTCCGCAGCATCTTTAAACAAGCAATAAGCATACTCTTTGTTACTGTTTGCAGAGTCTTTTAACTCCTGCATATAACTTATAAAGGACGCACTGTTTTGAAGAGCCGCTGCATCTGCACAGGGATTTAATAATGTATCGGTCGCCGGTGGCGGTGGTGGTGGCGGTTCTGGTTCCCATCCTGCTTCGCATTGTTCAGTGACCGTGGCGCTTCTTACTAGCACAGACTCACATTCCGGAGGGCTGCCCCACCATTATTGCCTCCGCCCCCACCATTGTTATTACCGGAACCGCCAGAGCTCCCTCCTGTCACTAACGTACAAACTAAATGAGTAGAAAGTGTGACTGAAATGCAAATCGGGCAATAATCGCAGGCTCCTGTGCATCCCGTACAGTGGTATTCGATTTCTTGTATAGTCTCAGCAGTACATTGATAATAGTCTGACTGTCTGCCATACCTGCCAGAAACAACAGTATCAGTAAGAAAAACCTTCCTTTTAATGCTGTCTAAATTGCTGTTTACAGGCCCGGATGAAAACAAAGTAGTGTCGGTAATAATAAAAACAGCATGCCCGAAAACCTGCTTGTCCAATATCATCAGGGTAGTTGCCCATGCCTCTGCTGTGCTGTCAATGGCCGGGCTTCCATGCTCTTTTACATGATACTGCCAGTCGCAGATATAATCAATAGCGGTGTCGGTTGGTGAAATTTCTGCAATCAGGGAGGCGTTTACAAAATTCTCATTTTCTCTTACAAAAGGAACGTAAACTAAAGTTACTGAATCGGAGGCTCCCCGGCCTGTGGCTGTACCAGGGCCATTCAGCAGCAACGCCTTATCCCATCGTGGATAACCTATTCTCCTTATTGTAGCTTCACAAAATGTTCTTTCTCATTTTTGCTTGCCATAAAAGACACTACTGACTGCACAACCGGGTTTGAAGAAGGATGCGAGGTAAAAAACTTTTCATTGGAATTCACTTTCTTTTTTTCTTCATGAGGATGGTAGTCAATTTTCCGACAGGAAGCATAAACAGCCAGGCCTGCAAGAACCATCCCGAGCAGCAATAAACGATTTATTTTCATAAGCAATTATTTATGACAGGGAAATGATATTAAATGCAAAGAGGTAAATAAGTTAACTTTTTTCCATAAGGGTAATCTAAGAGAAATAATTTAGGCCACAAAAAAATGGTTTCTTTTTAGAGGTTTCTACTTAGTGGTTTCATATATGTGAGCTTGTTTTTACTTTATTATATGAAATCAGCTAAATCTAACCCCTCCAAAAAAAAGCCTAAGGAACTTATTATGCTTGGGGAAAGGATTAAATCATTGCGCATAGAAAAAGGATATTCCAGTTATGAGTTTTTTGCTTATGAACATAATTTTCCCCGCACACAGTTTGGCAGATATGAAAAAGGAGAAAACCTCCGGTTTGATAACTTGCTGAAAATTGTAAAGGCATTTGATATGACACTGGCCGAATTTTTCAGTGAAGGGTTTGATAGTTAATAAATATGGACAATCAAGAAATAATTGATTCAATAGCGAAACAGGCAAAAAATCAGACAACTTCTACTATCTTTCTCAGTTATTTGTTCTATTTTTATTATTACTAAGTTACGCTATGAGGCCCAATCCAGTTCCTTTGATTGCTGCTTTGCTTTGCCTGTCCTCTTCACTGAAAACGCAGGATGATTCCCGATATTCTCTTCAGTTGAACAGTGGTGCCTTTATTCCTCCCAAAAATATCACAGCGGATAAAATAAATCAATTCGGCCGGAAAGCGACCAGAGTTTCAGGCAAAACTTTCGCCATTATCCAGTTTGAGCAGGTTCCTGCAGAACAACAGAGACAGCAGCTAAAACAAGCGGGTATAGAACTTCTGGATTACATACCGAATAATGCCTATACAGCAAGCATCTCACAATTGCCTGATATTGCTTTACTACAACAGGTGAAAACAAGGTCAATAATAGAACTGACGGCGCAGCAAAAAATGCAGCCGGAGCTTGCCAGTGGCATTATTCCACCACATGCAATTAAAGTAAAAGGCACTACAGATGTATGGATCAGTTTTCCCCGTTCATTTTCTTATGAATGGGTGCAACAGGAACTGCACAAAAAAAACATTGATATCCTTAATGCAGATTACAAAAATTACCATGTTATTGCATTGCGTATCGCCACCGGCAGGCTGGAAGAATTAGCTTCGTTTCCTTTTATTGAATATGTACAGGCTGCTCCTAAAGAAGACCAGGAACTGAATTATAATAGTATGGCGGCTTCGAGAGCTACTGTATTAAAAGCTCCATTGGCTGCAGGTGGAGATAACCTGAACGGGCAGGGGGTGGTGATAGGTATTGGTGATAATGGCGATGTACAATCACATCTTGATTTTGCGGGGAGACTGATTAATCGTGCCGGTGAAGTAATGAAGGCTCATGCTTCGCATGTGGCAGGAACAGTAGCCGGAGCCGGAATTATACAGGAATTATATGCGGGGTATGCTCCTAAGGCTACTATACTCAGCCAGGTATATTCCGGAATCTTTTCCAATGCCACCGCTTATGTGCAGGATTATGGAATGGTTATCACGAATAACTCATACGGCTCAGTGGTGAGTGACTGCTATTATAATGGTTTGTATGATCTTACTTCCCGCATACTTGATCAGCAAGCTATTGATCTGCCTGAACTGCAGCAGGTATTTGCAGCGGGTAATGACGGGGCTCTGACTTGTACTCCTTATCCGGCCGGATTCAAAACAGTACTGGGCGGCTATCAATCTGCGAAGAATGTATTGACAGTAGGAAGCACTGACTATAAAAGTGATGTCAGCGGTTTTTCCAGTAAAGGACCTGTAAGAGATGGAAGAGTAAAACCGGAAATTATGTCGCAGGGACAGTTGGTGGCTTCCACCTGGGTAAGCAATATGTATAGCTATAATAATGGTACCAGTATGGCTGCACCCGGCGTTACTGGAGGATTAGCTTTACTGATTCAAAAATACAGACAACTGCATTCCGGGGCAAATCCCCCAAGTGGATTGATAAAAGCATTGCTTTGTAACGGTGGCGATGACAGGGGAAATACGGGACCCGACTTTAGTTACGGTTTTGGAAGAATGAACCTGCTGCGTTCTGTTGCAATGATGGAAAACAGCACTTATTTTAATTCAACAGTGGCAAATGCTGTTACTAATACACATACGGTTACTGTTCCTGCTAATACTGCACAGTTAAAAGTATTGGTGTACTGGCAGGATCCGCCAGCTGCTGTGATGGCCGCTAATACACTGGTAAATGATGTAGATCTTGAAGTGGTTACTCCATCCAGTTCAACGGTTTTGCCTGCTATATTAGATACTGTAGCGGTCAATGTGAATAATACAGCTACAAGCGGCGCCGATCATATTAATAATATAGAGCAGATTGTAATTAATAATCCTGTTTCTGGCAATTATGATCTGAAAGTGAAAGGAACAGCTATCACACAAAATCCATCACAAGCATATTTCCTGATATACGATATTATACCCGAAAGTCTTGTACTCACAAATCCTGTTGGCGGAGAAAGGCTGGTGCCTTCTGTATCTGCCTACGATACTTGTTATATACAATGGGATTCTTATGGCGATCCAGCTAACAGTTTTACATTGGAATTTTCCAGTGATAACGGAAGCAACTGGACTACATTAAGCAATAGTGTCCCTGCTTCAAGCCGTATTTATAGCTGGGGAGTACCCAATACCCCAACTGATCAGGCCAGAATCAGAATTTCAGAGAACAGTACAGCGTTTACCCAAACAAGTGCCACATTCACAATCACTGCAATGAGTACTGTATCGTTAGATGCAGTGCAATGCGAAGGGTATATCAAAATAAACTGGACGGCAGTAACAGGCGCCACTGATTATGAAGTAATGATGCTGCAGGGCGATGAAATGGTAGCTGTTGCTACGACAACCGCATTAACCTATTCTTTTAGTGGTTTATCAAAAGACACCCTTTACTGGGTTACTGTAAGGCCAAGAATAAATGGTAATCCCGGGAGAAGGGCGGTGGCGGTTTCCCGTCAGCCAGATAACGGAACCTGTGCAGGAACAATTTCTGATAATGATTTAAAACTGGATGTTATTGTTTCTCCTGCTGCCTCAGGCAGAGAGTTTACTTCATCAGCTTTATCAAATACAGCTGCTGTTACAATCCGTATCAAAAATCTGGATGATGCCGTCTCTTCAGGTAATATCAATGTGAGTTATTCAATTAACGGGGGGGCGGCTGTCAACGAAGTTATTACATCTCCTGCTGCTGATATTACTGCCGGAGGAACTATTGATCATACATTTGCAACAACAGCCAATCTTTCATCAGTTGGAACATATAGCATACATGTAACTGCTATCAAAGTTGCTGATCCGGTTACAGCAAACAACAGCCTTACAAAAGAGTTTAAGCAATTGAGTAATCAACCAATTCTTAATGTCCAGCTTCCCTGGCTCGACAACTTTGAATCTGCTGCAGTACAAACTATTCTCAAAGACCAGATGGGACTGAACGGTAGAGACAGGTATGATTTTATTAATGGCACAATTAACGGACAGGTCCGAACTTTTATTAATACAGGCATTGCTTATTCCGGTACAAAGGCTATAACACTTGACCAGGACAGGTATGTGACGGGGGGAAATGTGGATTCACTGACAGGAACTTTTAATCTGGCTACCTTCAATACTGTAACAGATGATATCCGGCTTGATTTCAGGTATAAGAATCATGGGCAAAAATCAAATGCCGCTAATAAAGTATGGATCAGGGGAGCAGAATCAGACAACTGGATTGAAGTATATGATCTTTTTGCAAATCAAAACCCCGCTGATGGTTCTTACAAACTTTCTGGCAGCATTGAAGTAAGTGATTCTCTGGCGGCGCATTCACAAGCTTTTTCTACAAGTTTCCAGATTCGCTGGGGTCAGTGGGGGGAGTATATTGCTGCCGATGATCTGACAGCTGCCGGCTATACATTTGATGATATCAGGATTTACAAAGCGGTGGATGATATTCAACTGGTCAGTATTGATACACCTTACGCAGTCAGTTGTGGTTTGAACACAACAGTGCCGGTGAAAGTAACAGTGCGAAATACATCAAATGCGGCTATCAATAATATACCTGTTATTTTAAAAGTAGATGGAACTGTAATCGCTACAGAAACAATTGCAGTCATTCCTGCCAGTTCTGCTGTTCAATATACATTTACTGCCACGGCAGATCTTTCTGCAGCAGGCGATCACAACCTGGAAGTATGGACGGCACTTGCCACCGATACATACAAAGAAAATGATACGGCAAGCAGTACTTTAAGCAATCTGCCGCTGATCACATCATTCCCCTATTTACAAAATTTTGAATCCGGCAATGGTTCATGGTATGCTGGGGGCTCAGGCAATTCATGGGAATATGGTACTCCCGTTTCGCCTAAAATAAACCGGGCTGCCAGCGGCAGTAAAGCATGGAAAACAAAGATCGCCGGTTATTATAATGATGATGAGTATTCTTACCTCTATTCACCCTGCTATAACTTGTCATCCATGACCAATCCGACCCTGAGCCTGAGCATTGCAATGGATATTGAAGATTGCGGCGCTGTTTTATGTGATGGAGCATGGGTGGAATATTCAACTGATGGAATTACCTGGACCAAACTGGGCAGTACAGGACAGGGTACCAACTGGTATAATAAAAACTATTCCGGCAACCAGCTCTGGAGCCAGCAGGATTATACCCGATGGCATGTGGCCACCACAGCTTTGCCCACTACCAATAACAGTAAGCTCAGGTTACGATTTGTTTTTGACTCAGATGAATCATTAAATAAAGACGGTATGGCCGTTGATGACATACATATCTATGATAACGTAAACGGTATTTATGATGGAGCTACAATGGCGGCACCTGTTACACAAACTATCAACGCTGGTGTAAATAACTGGGTTGATTTCCTGGAAGGGGGCAAACTGGTAGCATCTGTTCATCCGGCGGGGCAGGAAATGGGGGCTACGAATGTGCAGGCTTATATTCATACCGGTTCGGTAAGGGTAAATAGTGATCAGTATTACCATAACAGAAATATCACTATTCAACCGGCTAATTCATTCCTTTCATTAACGGATTCAGTGCTGGTCCGTTTTTACTTTCTTGATTCAGAAACAGAGGCATTGCTTAATGCAACAGGTTGCAGCCATTGTCATAAACCATCCACCGCATACGATCTTGGCGTTTCCAAATACAGCGATCCGGATAACAATTTTGAGAACGGAACAGTGGCGGACGATAACCAGGGAGTCTGGACATACATCACATCGGCAAGAGCAACGAAGGTCCCTTTTGATAAAGGCTATTATGCAGAATTCAAAGTGAATAACTTCTCAGAGTTTTGGCTCAACAACGGAGGATTTAATGGCAGCCAGCCTTTGCCGGTTCAGTTAGTAAGTTTTACTGCAAGAAAAGCAAATGCTAAAGATGTGCTGGCAGGGTGGATAACGGCTTCAGAATACAACGTCAGCCATTTTGAGATAGAGGTAGCAAAGGGAATTGTGGATTTTCAACAAAGCCGATATACGAAAATCGGTGAAGTAAAGAGCCGGGGCAATTCGGACATGGAGCAGCAGTATGACTTTACAGATACAGAGAACAATAAGACCGGAGTCCGCTATTATCGCCTGAAAATTGTTGAGAATGACGGAAGCTTCAATTATTCGGTCATCCGCCCGGTGGTGTTCAATGAGGAAATAAAGTGGGTCATTACACCCAATCCTTCCTCAGGAATTTTCAATCTCACCTGCCAGGCCAATGATGGAGAGGGAATTTCGATTAAAGTATATGATCTGAATGGCAGAATGGTGTATCGTTTCTATAATACTTCCAGCGGATTTGTGCAGAAGCTGACAATTAATTTAAGTGGAATCAAATATCCGGCAGGCTTGTATATGCTGGAAGCGAAAACAGGAGAAAAGACACATTCTTTCAGATTATTGAAGCAATAAAAAACCCGATCCGGCGTATAGTCCGGACCGGGGATATTTTAAAAGCTTGTTTTACCAGCCTTGTTTAGCTATTCCTGCTTTTATGGCGGCCATTGCTTTTTCTTCACCCATCAGCGTGGTGAGTTTATTTCCTTTGCCGTCATTGCCCTGGGCCATATAAGCACCTTTAGCTGTTTTTGTAATAACGGCATCCAGCATTTCCACCCCTTTTTCTTTGGTTTTTACATTGTAGGCTGTAATTTTTACATCAGACATGGTTTAAGTTTTTGCGTTAGTAAAGGCTGAAATTAAGCAATCTGGAGGGTTTAAGGGCTAGAAATTTGGAGACTAAATAAAAAAAGCTCCCTGTTTCAGGAGCTAAATAATTTATTTATAATTAGTTAAATATTAGATAGCAGCAGGGTTAAGAATTGAACTTCGGATGGGGGTTTGTTAAATATCCAATTTCGCATACTTGGCATGGCTCTCGATAAATTCTCTTCTTGGAGCTACTTCATCACCCATCAGCATACTAAAAATACGGTCAGCTTCTGCTGCACTTTCAATAGTTACCCTCTTTAGTGTACGGGTGGCCGGGTTCATCGTAGTTTCCCAAAGTTGGGAGGCATTCATTTCACCCAAACCTTTATACCGCTGAATATTAACGGAGTCATCTTTACCAGCACCCAGTTTTTCCACCAAGGTCTTTCGCTGAACTTCGTTATAGGCATAAGCCTGCTCCTTGCCTTTTTTCACTAAGTATAATGGAGGCTGGGCAATATAGACATAACCCTGCTCTACCAACTCTGTCATGTAGCGGTACACAAAAGTCAGGATCAAAGTGGCAATGTGAGAACCATCTACATCAGCATCGGTCATGATGATAAGCTTGTGATAACGAAGTTTACTAAGGTCAAGCGCCTTAGGGTCTTCAGGTGTTCCCATCTTTACACCAAGCGCAGTAAACATATTCCTGATTTCTTCGTTATCGTAGATCTTATGCTCCATTGCTTTTTCTACGTTCAGGATCTTACCTCTTAGCGGGAGAATCGCCTGGAAACTTCTGTCACGGCCTTGTTTAGCAGTACCCCCGGCAGAATCACCCTCAACCAAGAACAATTCGCAACGATCCGGATCACGGTCAGAGCAATCAGCCAGCTTACCCGGCATTCCGCTTCCGGTTAGTACCGTTTTCCGCTGAACCAGTTCTCTGGCTTTACGGGCTGCTGCTCTTGCCTGTGCCGCCAATATAACTTTGGAAACGATATTCTTAGCTTCTCTTGGATTTTCTTCCAGGTAAGCTTCTAATACTTTGGATACTGTGGAATCAACCACTCCCATTACTTCGTTATTACCGAGTTTGGTTTTAGTTTGTCCTTCAAACTGTGGTTCCGGCACTTTTACGGAAATAATAGCACTCAAACCTTCCCTGAAATCATCACCTTCAATTTCCACCTTGGCTTTTTCAAACAACCCATTTTTATCGCCATAGCTTTTAAATACCCTTGTCAGTGCACGGCGGAAACCGGATACATGGGTACCACCTTCAATGGTATTAATATTATTGACGTAAGAATAAATATGCTCATTGTAACTGTCATTATAGCTCAATGCCACTTCTACAGCCACATTGGTATTTTCATCTTTTCCCTCAACGGAAATGATTTTTGGAATAAGAGAAGTACGACCCGCATTTTTATCAAGCATTTCAACAAACTCCACAATCCCGCCTTCGCTGTAAAAACTTTTTGAGTAAGTACTGCCATCTTCATTTTTTTCCCGCAGGTCATTCAGAATAATACGTACACCCCTGTTGAGATAAGCCAGCTCACGGAGGCGGCTCTCTAAAATATCTTTGTTATAGATGGTTGTGATGAATATACTGTCATCGGGCCAGAAATGAACCCTGGTGCCAGTTGTTTCACTGGTACCAATTTCACGAACAGGATACTGAGGTATTCCGATATGATATTCCTGTTCGAATTTTTTTCCTTCCCTGTTTACAGTAACATGCAGACGGGTACTGAGTGCATTTACACAACTGACACCCACACCATGTAAACCGCCGGATACTTTGTAAGAATCTTTATCAAACTTACCACCTGCATGCAATACGGTCATAACAACTTCCAATGCAGATTTTTTTTCTTTGCTGTGCATGGCAGTAGGAATACCACGGCCATCATCCTCCACAGAAACAGAATTATCCTCATAAATGGATACAGTAATGTTTTTGCAATAGCCCGCCAATGCCTCATCAATAGAGTTGTCCACCACTTCGTAAACAAGATGGTGCAAACCTTTTATGCTAATATCACCGATGTACATTGCCGGACGCTTACGGACGGCTTCCAAACCTTCCAATACCTGTATGCTGTCTGCGCTGTAACTGGCCGAAATTCTGGCCGCTTTTTCTTGTGCTTCCGGGCTCATATTTTGTATAAAAATCTGTCGGTAAAGAGTGAAAAAATATAACTCACAAATGTACGAAATCAGGGGCGGGCAGCAGGAAATAAAAGGCTATTTTTTACACTTATTTTTTGCTGTTGTGGATAAAAGAAAATGCCCGTATATCAGGCATTTCTGAAGATTTTCGGAAAACCGGAGTTGTCCATTTTAAGGTACAAAACGCTTCTTATCTTTTTACAATTTGCGCCACCAAATCAGCCTCTGCGCAAACCTTAGTACCTACATAAGTGGTACCTTTCATTTCGCAAATGCCACGGCGGATTGGTGCTACTAATTCCATCTTCAGGATAAGTGTATCACCGGGTCGTACCATCTGTTTAAACTTGCAGTTATCTATTTTCAGAAAGTAAGTATCGTATTGCCCTTCCCCGCTCAGGTTAATGGCCAAAATACCACCACACTGCGCTAAAGCTTCTATTTGTAAAACTCCCGGCATAACCGGATTGCCCGGAAAATGCCCCTGGAAAAACCATTCATTGAATGTAACATTCTTCACCCCCACAATATGTGTATCGCTCAGTTCAATGACTTTGTCTACAAATGCAAATGGAAAGCGATGCGGCAGTTTTTTTTCGATATACTGCTGGTCAAACACAGGTGGTTGTGCCGGGTTGTAAACAGGAATATCTTTAATGTGTTTATTTTTCTTGATGTATTGCTTGATCTTTTTGGCAAAGTCCACATTGCTGCTGTGCCCGGGGCGATTGGCAATAATGCGGCCTTTGATAGGATAACCAATCAATGCCAGATCGCCTATTACATCTAATAGTTTATGGCGGGCTGGTTCATTGGGGAAACGCAGTTCAAGGTTATTGAGATAACCTTCACTCTTTACTTCGATTTTATCTTTTTTGAATATTTTTTTCAGTCTGTCCATTTCTTTTTCATCCACCAGTTTGTCAACAATTAC
This sequence comes from Chitinophagaceae bacterium, assembly GCA_044221225.1. Classification (GTDB taxonomy): domain Bacteria; phylum Bacteroidota; class Bacteroidia; order Chitinophagales; family Chitinophagaceae; genus JJ008. The sequence continues at coordinate 149,790 of JBGAPQ010000002.1, read as the reverse complement.
GATGGCATTATTGACATCACCACCTTTAATCAGGTTGTGGTCAATCAGCATTTCTAACTCATGTAAAAAACAAAAAGTACGGCAGGGTGCAATTTCTTCTTTAAAATCCCGGATATGTTTCAGCCCGGCATGCTGCGTTCCCAGTACGGGGGAATTAAAATCGATCAGTGTGGTGACCTGGTACTCCATAGCAGGCATGGCTACCATTTCCACTCTTTTTTCTTCATCGTAGTGGTAAATATTTTCATCAATGCTATACCATACTTTGGCAGCATCTTGTTCCAGCACACCTGCTTCTTCAATCAGTTCTACAAAAGGCTGAGAACTTCCGTCCATAATCGGCATTTCAGGGCCGTTTATCTCAAGTAAACAATTATCTATACCCATGCCTGTTAATGCTGCCAGAACATGTTCAACTGTACTCACTTTAGCTCCGTTGTATTCAAGCGTTGTGCCGCGGCTTACATCTGTTACAAGGTCGCAATCAGCTTTGATAACAGGCTGATTGGGCATATCAATTCGTTTGAACTGCAAGCCAAACCCGGGATTAGCCGGATTCAATGTTAAATCAGCCATAACGCCGGTATGCAGACCTGTTCCAGAGATGCTGACAGAAGATTTGAGAGTATGCTGTTTATCAGGATTGAAGTTTGGATTCATGCAAAAAAATTAAGCGGGGCAAAGATAAGATTATATACAGGGCCGCCAAGTTTTGGTTTCTCATGCTTTCATTAGTAAGTGTTTGTCATATCCTCATCTACACAAATAATAAAATCAGCTTTTCCTTTGTTTTCTGTCAATAATGAATGAACATCTTTTTGTGATATTGTAGTAATAGTGGCATAATCCAGTTCAGGTTTTTGTTTTTTTAAATACCACAAAATGCCTTCATAGTTTTCTGAGTGATAAGCGCCGTTATAATGAATAAATAAACTACCTGGCTTGTAATACTGCAAAATAAAATGTGCCATCGTAGCATCTTTACTTGCCTGTGCTTTGGGCAGGTTATCACCTCCATGACCTCCCATCATTTCTTTCATTTTTTTATAGCCTGGCAATTCTGCATCATATGCCATTGGTAATGGTGCCATCCAGGCTTTTGCCTGTGCAGGCAATGTATCTAATGTTTGAAATCCGCCTTTGGCAACCAGAGAAGCATATCTTCTTGGAATATTAGTAGCGGCAAAAGGTATTTTGTTTTCTTTAGCATAGTTTACCAGCGGAGCATAATCTGTCGGATAGTTTTTCCAGAGTCTTGCCATGGAGTCTAATTGTTTGGTAGTAATCTTTCCCTGTAAGTACAAATCAAGTGCCTGCTGGTTATCCTGTTCAAACATTTCAGCACCGAGAACAAGGTCACGGTTTTTATCGCAGTCTTTGGTTACTTCCAATTGCAGCCAGTGGGCTATAGCATTATTATGAAACTCACCAAACAGCACAATGTCTTTTTGTGTAAGTACTTTCAGCATCTTCTTATAAGAGACTTTTTTGCCTTTGGAGTTGTATAATATGTAAGCTGGCTTTTGCTGTGCCAAAACAGACAGAGCGATTAAAGGCAATACCATTGCCAGTATAAATTTTTTCATAAAGGAAAATTAGGAAATAACGGTAAAGAAACGATGAAGAGTTTTAAGAACAGGTTATTCCACTTTTTCAGCCATCAGTTGTTTGATAATGGCTTCCAGTTCCTTTATTCTTTTCTCCAGTTCAGGAAGTTTTCGGCTTACGGCCTGGCTTCTCAAGGCCGCGGTGTAATCATACGCTGGTGATCCGGTAACTGCTTTACCCGGTTCAATGGATTTGCTTACACCGCTCTGTGCATTCACTTTAGATCCATCGCCTAATTGTATATGTCCGACAATGCCAGCCTGTCCGCCAATCATTACACCATTGCCAATTTTTGAGCTGCCACTTATGCCGGCTTGCGCTGCAATAACAGTACGGTGACCAATTTCCACATTGTGGGCTATCTGTATCAGGTTGTCAAGTTTGGCACCGCTTTTTATTATGGTAGATCCGATAGTGGCACGGTCAATGGTTGTATTGGAACCAATTTCCACATCATCTTCTACTATAACATTACCAATTTGCGGCACTTTTTTGAAACTGCCGTCTGCCTGGGGTGCAAACCCAAAGCCATCACTTCCGATAATAGTACCACCGTGGATGATGACATTATTACCCACCTTACATTCATTATAAATCTTCACACCAGGATGAATAATGCAATTATCTCCAATGCTTACATTGTCTCCAATATATGCGTTTGGATAAATCTTGGTGTTATTGCCTACTGTTACATTTTCTCCTAAATAGGCAAAAGCACCAATAAAAACGTTGGTTCCGTAAATAGCTGTTTTGGCAATAAATACCGGCTGCTGCACTCCTGCCAGTTGTTGTTGTTTTATTTCCTGGTATTTGCTCAGTAAGGTGGCAAATGCCGTATATGCATCATGCACACGGATTAGGGTAGCGGCAACAGGTTGTTTGGCTTCAAAATTTTCATTAACAATAATTACAGAAGCCTTTGTCCTGTATAAATATTCTTCATATTTGGGATTGGCAAAAAAACTAAGCTGACCTTCTTTGGCCTCTTCTATTTTTCCAAATGAATTAACAACCGCATTTGGGTCGCCTTCAATCCTGCCATTTACGATAAGGGCTATTTGTGCTGCGGGGAATTGCATGATATTTAACTTTGAGTTATGAGTTACTGGTTTCGGTAAACAGCCTGTTACTGGCCTTGCTGCCCGTCTCTCAGAACTCACAACTATCTCATATAACAAATGTAGTGCTTTTTGATCTCGCCATAGGCAAGACCGCTCTTTACGCTTATTAGTGCACTATCCACTTGTGAAATATCTTTTATTGTGCCGTCCTTGAATAAAATATTGATTCGTTCATCGCCAGGATTGTAAGTTGTATTAATAGCTTCACCTGTAAATACAAAATAGTCCGCCTCTTTTTCACTGATGCCAAGTTTTTCGCAGACCTCTTTTCTTTTTTCGGTTATGAAGGATTCGTCAAAAGGTTCAGCCTGCAATTTTACTTTCAGCAATTTCCGTTCCACTAAATAGCGACAAAGAGAAGCTAATATTTTATCCGGGTGATGGCACCAGTTTTTTATTGTGGCCATTACATCATGGTCATCAAGACGGCAAAATGTGTCTAAATGCTGCTCAATAGCTGTATCTTTTCCAGAATGTTGTAAAAAGAAATCAAGTTCATGAGATGCCGCAGCTGTTTTTTCACCTTTTGCAATCAGTTCATGGGCACGGCGGATAATCTTTACCAGCATCATTTCAGCGCTTACCACCGTTTTGTGTAGGTACACCTGCCAGTACATCAGGCGGCGGCTTATTAAAAATTTTTCAATGGAGTAGATGGCTTTTTCTTCCACCATCAGGTTACCGTCTTTTACTGTCAGCATTTTAATGATACGGTCATAACCAATTACACCTTCTGCCACACCAGTAAAGAAACTATCCCTGTTCAGGTAGTCCATCCGGTCCACATCCAGTTGACCGGAAACCAACTGGTGTAAAAATTTCTTGGGATGCTTATTAGTGAAAATAGCAATAGCAGTAGTTAACTGACCGTTTAATTCATCATTGAGTTTTTGCATCAGCAATAAGGAAATGGTTTCATGATGCACATCTTTTATCAGTTCATTTTCCAGTGCATGAGAGAAGGGGCCATGACCCACATCATGCAGCAGGATCGCTACTTTGGCTCCCAGTTCTTCTTCTGCAGATATATCAACTCCTTTGCTTTTTAATTCTCCTAATGCCATACACATCAGGTGATAAGCCCCGAGAGAATGATGCAATCTTGAATGTACTGCCCCCGGGTACACCAGGTGTGCAAAAGCCATCTGATGTATATTACGCAACCGCTGGTATACGGGGTGAGAAATAATTTGTAATATCAACGGGTGGTCTATGGTAATAAAACCATATACCGGGTCGTTGATGATTTTGCGGATTTGCGTCATTGTTGGGATTTTGTTAAAGGCCCCCAAAGGGCTGGCGGCAAAAGTACAACGGCAGAAATTAAAAAGCTATTTTTACCATATCCTGCTGCAATCGCAGCAGATATAAACATATAAATTATCAGAATGGCAGTTGCAAAAATTATCTGGGTGGATGATGAAATTGAAAGCTTGCAATCACAGAAATTGTTTTTAGAAAATAAAGGGTATGAAGTGCAAACTTTTACGAATGGATTTGATGCGATCGATTATGTAAAAGAAAACCCGGTGGATGTGGTCCTGATCGATGAAAGTATGCCCGGCATTACCGGGCTGGAGACATTAGCCAAGATCAAAGAAATCAATCAATCACTACCGGTAGTTTTAATTACCAAAAATGAAACTGAGAACCTGATGGATGATGCCATTGGGTCGCAGATAAGTGATTACCTTATCAAGCCGGTAAATCCTAACCAGGTATGGCTGAGTTTAAAAAAAATAATAGATAACCGCAGATTGGTAGCAGAAAAAACAACTTCTGCCTATCAGCAGCAGTTCAGGCATTTATTTACTGCTTTAAACAGTAATCCTGATTACAACGAATGGATGGATATTTATAAGAAATTGGTTTTTTGGGAACTGGAGATGGAGAAGAGTGATAGCCCTGAAATGCAGGAAATATTACAAAGCCAGAAGAATGAAGCCAATACTGAGTTTTTCAAATTCGTTTCAAGGAATTATGCAGGTTGGGTGTCTCCCAAAAGTACTGATGGCCCTGTGATGAGTCATACACTGATGAAGTTTAAAGTATTGCCTCATCTGGAAAAAGGAACTCCTTTGTTCTTTATATTGATTGATAATCTTCGTTTCGATCAGTGGAAAGCCATCCAGCCCATTTTTGCTGAAAGTTTCAGAATTCTGGAAGAAGATAGTTTTTATAGTATTTTGCCAACGGCTACTCAATATGCCCGTAATGCCATTTTTGCCGGTATGCTGCCGATAGATATTGAAAAACATTTTCCGGTACAATGGAAGAATGACGATGAGGAAGGAGGTAAGAACCTGCATGAAGAAGAATTTTCCCGGGCACAACTGAAAAAGCTTGGCAAGGCTGATTTAAAAGTTTCTTACACCAAAGTAGTGAATAACCAGGCCGGGCTTGATCTCGTAAATAACATTCATAACCTGTTGAACAATGACCTGAATGTAATTGTGTACAATTTCGTGGATATGCTCAGCCATGCCCGTACAGAAATGGAAGTACTTAAAGAACTGGCTGGTGACGAAATGAGTTATCGAAGTATAACTACCAGTTGGTTTGAGCATTCGCCCCTGCACCAGGCATTGAAGAAAATTGCAGATAAGAATATCAAGATTGTATTAGCTACCGATCATGGCAGTGTGAGGGTAAAAACGCCTTATAAAGTAGTGGGGGACAAACAAACCACCACCAACCTTCGTTATAAGCATGGCCGCAACCTGAATTATGAACCTAAAGAAGTATTGGCTTTCCGTGATCCGAGAGAGGCGGGATTACCTGTACCCACTATCAATTCATCTTTCATTTTTGCAAAGGAAGACAGCTTCCTTTGCTATCCCAATAATTATAACTACTACGTAAACTATTATCGAAACACTTTTCAGCATGGAGGCTTGAGTATGGAAGAAATGATAGTGCCGGTAATTAAAATGCAGAGCAAGTAAAGCTCCTGTACCCTAAAGGGGAATTAATATTGATGTTTAGCTTGACATGTGGATAATGTATTAAAGAAGAAAGAAGCTCATAATGTAGTTTTGTAACTGTAAGGAAATTTCAATTATCAAACTCTAAACATCCCCTTTAGGGGCATGAGGCATGAAATACACACAATCTACTCTTGATAAATTAGAAGCCATTCCTGAAGAAGCCGGGTATGTACTGCGATATGAAAGGGGGACTTTTCAGAGCGGATACTGCATACTGGAACAAAAAAAAGTGGTGGTGCTCAATAAATTCCTGCAAACAGAAGGACGTATTAATACACTCCTCGATCTTATCCCTCAATTAGAAATTAATCCGGAATCCCTGACTGAAGAGTCAGGAAAGTTGTATCACAGAATTATTTCAAAGCTTGAAACGGAAGAAAATGGGAATTAGTTATTGGGTTGATTAAATCAATTCAGGATTACCCTTATTCTCAATCAATCAGGCGACAGGTTTCGTATAACTAATTATCTTTACCCTGTGACCTGTCCTCCTCTCAAAATAACTTTTCTCGGTACCGGAACAAGCAGCGGCGTACCTATGATTGCCTGTGACTGCGCAGTTTGCTTATCAACAGACAAAAAAGACAAACGCCTTCGTTCGAGTATATTGGTACAATCTCCTAACACAACAATCGTTGTGGATACAGGCCCCGACTTTCGTTACCAGATGTTACGGCAAAACGTAAAACACCTGGATGCAGTTTTGTTCACACATCCTCATAAAGACCATATGGCAGGGCTGGATGATGTGAGAGCCTATAATTTTTTTACAAAAAATCATATAAATATTTTTGCTGATTCGCTGACGGAAGAAGCAGTAAGACGAGATTTCTATTACGCCTTCACCGATACAAAGTATCCCGGATTGCCAGAGCTGAACCTGAATACTATTTCCACCGAACCATTTGTTGTGGGTGATATACCTGTTACTCCTGTTTCCGTATGGCATCTGAAAATGCCGGTACTGGGATTTCGTTTTGGGAAGTTTACTTATATCACTGATGCCAATAGGATTGACGAAGACGAAAGAGAAAAAATAAAAGGAAGCGAAGTGCTGGTATTAAATGCTCTGCGGAAACAAAAACATATCTCACATTTTACTTTGGAAGAAGCTATTGAAGTGGTGCAGGATATGAAAACACCTACTGCTTATTTCACCCATATGTCGCACCAGATTGGGTTACATGCAGAAGTAGAAGCAGAGTTGCCGGATAATATCCACCTGGCATATGATGGATTAGCGCTTGATTTTAAATAAGGGGGGGGTAAAAATCTTTTTAGCTAACACTTGTTAGTTATCTGAAAATTCCATTATCTTGCACCTGCCTTTATCGAATGCTTGCTTTAATCTCAATGCTTAGAGGCTGTGCCACCCCTCAATTGGAGTGGCACAGTTATTAATAATACTAACGATTTAACAATCTATGAATTTTCAGTCCGACGAACTCACACAGCATATAGCTCAAACCGCCAGGGAGTTTGCACAGCAGCATATCAAACCATATGTAATGCAGTGGGATGAAAGCCAGGAGTTTCCTGTACATGTTTTTAAGGAAATGGGGAAGTTGGGTATGATGGGGGTGATGGTGCCGCATGAGTATGGTGGGGCAGGCCTTTCTTATTTTGAATACAAAACGATTATTGAAGAGATAGCGAAAGTATGCGGTTCGATAGGATTGAGTGTGGCCGCACACAATTCATTATGTACCGGTCATATCATGACATTTGGGAATGAAGACCAAAAGAAAAAATGGCTGCCTAAATTGGCCACTGCAGAATGGATAGGTGCATGGGGATTGACAGAGGCTAATACCGGCAGTGATGCGGGGAATATGAAATGCACTGCGGTGAAAGACGGAAATGACTGGATCATTAATGGAACAAAGAACTGGATCACCCATGGTAAAAGCGGCGATGTGGCAGTGGTGATCTGCCGTACCGGCGAACCTAGAACAAAAAACAATTCCACCACTTTTGTTGTAGAGAGAGGGACAGCAGGTTTCAGTGCAGGAAAAAAAGAAAACAAGTTAGGTATGCGGGCCAGCGAAACAGCCGAGATGGTTTTTGATAACTGTCGTATACCCGATGCCAACCGCCTGGGTGAAGTGGGCGACGGGTTTAAACAAGCCATGAAAGTATTGGATGGCGGAAGGATATCTATTGCATCGCTTTCGCTTGGTATTGCCAAAGGCGCTTACGAAGCAGCCTTACAATATTCGCAGGAGCGATACCAATTTGATAAACCTATCTCAAGTTTCCAGGGTATATCATTTAAGTTAGCCGATATGGCTACCGAGGTTGCTGCGGCAGAATTGCTCATTTTGCAGGCTTGCGACTTAAAAAACCGCCACCTGCCAGTAACCAAAGAGGCAGCAATGGCAAAATATTATGCCAGTGAAGCGGCGGTGAAAGTAGCGAACGATGCAGTGCAAATTTTTGGCGGCTATGGCTACACCAAAGATTTTCCGGTAGAAAAACATTATCGTGATGCAAAGCTTTGTACGATTGGTGAGGGAACAAGTGAGATACAGAAGATTGTTATAAGCAGGGAGGTGTTGAAGTAAAAACTTTCCTCTCAAATAACTTTCTTACATGCCAGCACTTATGATATAAAGAGGATTTTGTTTAATTGACATCGCAGGGAATTTGATACTTGTTTAGAATAATGGCAGTTCAAAAAAAATCCCCCGGAAACTACTTGACAGCAGTAACCAGAGGACTTGCCAATATAACATAGAATAGTTAATAATAAATTACAATTCTGCACCATATCCAGCCGCATTCAAGACACGCAGTACCCCATCTTGTACGAATACAGAATATTTTCCTGGCCATTACTTCCTGATAGTTTTTGTCTGGCTTGGTAACAATTACAATCTTTCGTTTTGAATTTTCTGTTTGGGAGTTGTATTCATGATACACTGCCTTATCGGTATCAAAAATAACAGGAACAGTCATCTTGTTTTTTTTCAGGAAAGCAGAGAGGTTGGCTCCATTTTTTAGTTTCCTGTTTCCGATTTTGTCAGATAGTGTATGAAGAAATTTTTCTATCTCACGGATTTGCTCCAGGGTTTTTATTGGGGAGCTTTCTTTTACAGTTAAATTATTTTTATACATATAAATGGTTTTATGGTTATTTGTGTAGAATACTTTCAGAGAATTAATCGGCGCATAAGCCAGCAACTCCGCCTACTATTCCTCCGATTACGGCACCTGCTACTGCTCCGCCAAATCCGCCAATGACACCACCAATTACCGCCCCTGCCAATGCCCCAGCAACCATGCCTGTATCTGCTGCATTACTCCGGCTCATTTTGGCTACTGCTTTTGGTGTTACATCATCACCGGGCAGAGAATAACGTACAGGGGAAGTTGCAAGACCAGCTATTGCTAATGCCACATGGCTGGTGCTATTATTCAGAGACATGGTTGTGAATACTCTTTTTATTTTTTCATCATTATTATCCTTATTTTTTTGTGTTTGGGCAACAAGGGTAATTATTAATGAAAGGTTTTGAAAGTCGCTTTTGCTGATTAGTTTGTCGCTTAACAACCTTGAAAGGCCTTCTTTTGCGATGGCAAGAAAATTTCTTTTTTTAGCCACTACAAGTTGTAATACCTGTTCTGTAACTACACTTCGAAGACTGCCAGCTGATAAAGCGAGCAGCTTATCTTCTTTATGGTTCTGCAATTCAGCTACTGTTGAACTACTATTCGAAGAAAATAAGGATGCTCCGGTTGAAACTTTTTCCCTTTGGGATTTGGCTGTTGTTTTCATTTTTATTTTTTTTAATTAGCCTACTCTCTTTCAGGTTTTCGGCATTCCCTGGAATAAGAACAGGAAGTACAACTTCCTGTTCTTATTTTTTTAGTCGCTGCCTGCGGCTCCAAACTGTCCATATACATTGTTGGAGTCAACGCTTCTGGATGACGGTGCATAAGGCGTAAGTGATACCCTTGCATAAATCTCATCTCTGTCTGCAAAAACGGGGATACCGAAAATCACTGTATCTCCATCTTCATCAAGCGTTCGGCGAGAAACATTTGCCACCACCTTTCTGTCAATGCAGTCCTTACTGGCCCGTACACAGGCGGTTCTTAATGTAGTGAGGTTATCATCCCAAATCGGATCATCACCCCTGAGAACTACTTTTTCAGTAAAAACAGTTCCATCGAGGATTTCGCAGGGGCTGAAACATAATGTGTACGTAACCGTCACTTTACGTTTGCTGTCGCCTGTTCGTTTGGCGATGTCAAGTTTAACATTTGAAATGCTTGGCATAAATAATGGTTTAATGATTTGCCTACTCTTTTCCAGGTTTTCGGCATTCCCTGTTTTTTAAGTTGGAATACCAAAGATGGAAACAAGTAATTCGTAAGACAATGGCCGAACAAACAAAACCTCGCAGCTTTTCAGCGGAAATGTTTTCCGTTAATTAACGGGTAAGATTTTTTAACTTACGGAATAGCTTTACAAAGTCAAACACCTCCTCACTTAAAACACTTTTTATGAAAAAGATGCTGATTGCAATAATAATCTTACTGCTGGTAATTATTTTCTTGCTTATTTATTGTAATTGCAGAAAAAAATGTACTACAGGCAAGGGCTCAGATAAACCGGCCGATTCATGTAATGTCATTTGCTTAACCGCTCCGGAGGGGGACCTAGAAGGCATGATTGATTATACTTCACTTGTTAATATGTCCAGGGCATATGCATCAGATCCCGGAAAAAATACAATTACAGGTACAGAAAATACAGATGCGCTTTCCATGGTATTTGACCTTAACAAGATCAAAACGATAATATGGGAAATGGAACACAGGCAGTGTTCATTGAAATGCAAAAAGCTTAAACTGGGGATAAGGTATTATTATATAAAATACCCTCCTAATGTAGGAACACCAGGTGCACCTGATTGCCTGGATGGAATAGTGGCGACAGAAAAAAATAAACATGCATTAGCAATGGTGCCTGTTTGGTGGGATGAGCAAGATAGAGTTTGGCGTGATTATAACGTTTGGGAAAGGTCTAAAGATTGTTACCCGAAATTTCCGCCTAAAACGAGCGCTGATAGTCTTCATATAGGTTTAACAGGGACGAATGGAAACGGTGGAGATAATCATGGCGGTATTGGACCTCCTCCGGCACCAGGTACTTTTCCGACCGTTGAGTAACGAAGAAATAGTTACTTTTTTAACGCAGACATATGAAATGGTATATAATCCTATTAAATATATTTGAATTGCTGGCTTGTGTCACTGGTTTATTTTACTGGAGAAAAATAAGGAATAGTTTTTGGCAATGGTTTCCTGTTTATCTCGGTGTGATTTTTCTGACTGAAATGACCGGTGAATACTTGCTGTTTGTAAAAAGAGATCTTTCTGCTAATATTTTCCTGTATAGTTATTTCGGCATACCAGCCCAGTTTTTTTTCTTTTATTGGCTGTTCTATCAGTATTTCAAGATTAAAAAAAGCAATCGTAAATGGTCGTTGATTTCGACGGCCATTTACTTAGTTGCTTTAATAGCGGACCTTACATATATAAGTAAGCATGAATTCTATTTTGAGTCTTTTTCGTATGTAATTGGTTGCCTTTTTATGCTGATCCTGTTGCTGATATTTCTTTTTGGTTTTACAAACGAGGAGGAAATTGTCAACTATAAAAAAAGTATGATGTTTTGGGTTTGTATCGGGTTGTTGATTTTCTACATAGGGGCTACCCCATTTTTTGCTTTTCGGTCGAAGCTATATAAAGAGAACACGGCTTTCTTTTACGTGTATTGGTATGTGCAGTTTGGCTTAAACTATTTAATGTACTTGCTTTTTACGGTCGCATTTATATGGGGCAAACCAAGGTAGAAATATTTATCCTTCTATTGGGGATCATTGTGCTTGTATTTATAATCGGCACTATCCTGTTTGGGTTTGAGTTCAGGAGAAGGCAGATTATTTATAGAAATGAAAAGCATGCAATAGAAGAGCAACATCAACTCGATCTTTTAAACACCCAGCTTCGCAGTCAGCGCCAAACCATGCAACACATCGGTCAGGAAATACATGATAGTGTGGCACAAAAACTTACCCTTGCGTCTATCTACACCCAGCGGATGCAGTTTGAGAGTAAACAGGCCGGTGATACTGAAAGCCTGAGCAGCATTAGTAAGATTATCAACGACGCTTTACTGGAACTGCGCCAGCTCTCCCAAGATCTGACCAACGATGCAATACTAAACGCCACACTGGATGAACTGATAAAAGAAGAATGTGATAAAGTAAATACAACGGGTGCCTGTTCTGCAATGCTTGCAGCAGGCTCTCTGCCGCCATTGGATATTTCAGTAAAAAATTCTTTGCTGCGCATAGCGCAGGAGTTTATACAAAACAGCCTGAAACATGCTGCCTGCAAAAACATTGCTATATCTGTGGATATGGAAGGCGATTCAATAAAAATGAAACTGGAAGATGATGGAAAAGGCTTTAATACAGCAGTTGCAGGGCATAATGGCATCGGGTTGGATAATATACGCAGGAGGGTACAGCAATTAGGTGGCATACATAGCTTGCACAGCGAAGCGGAAAAAGGAACAAGATTGGAAATAACTATTCCTCTGCAAACAGATAAAAAATGAACCAAAAGATTGTTATAGTGGATGATCATATGCTGATAGCGAAAGCTATCAGCAGCATCATTCATGAGCTGGGCGGATATGAAGTATTGTACGAAACAGAGAATGGTAAAACGCTGACTGAAAGGTTCGCAGTTAAAAACAATATACCCGATATCATATTGCTTGATATCTCCATGCCGGTAATGGACGGGTTTGAAACAGCCCGGTGGCTGAAAGAAAACCACCCGGCAGTAAAAGTAATGGCCCTTACCATGCAGGGTGATGATGAATCCTTGATAAAAATGATTAAAGCAGGCGCTACCGGTTATTTACATAAAAACGTTCATCCGGCAGAACTGCAAAAGGCATTGGATGCTATTACATCTAAAGGGTTTTACTACCCCGACTGGGCAACCAGCCGTGTGTTGCATGCACTTGCCAACGAAGAAATTGTAAACAGCAGGATTAAATTAACCGAAAGAGAAACAGAATTCCTGGTATGGTCTTGCACAGAACTTACCTATAAGGAAATAGGAGAAAAAATGTTTTGCAGTGCCCGCACGGTGGAAAGTTACCGGGATTCATTATTTGAAAAACTTGGGGTAAAAACAAGAGTAGCTTTGGCTCTCTATGCTGTCAAAATCGGGCTGCATAAACTATAGGCTACCTCACCTCCTGCATTTCCACCAGCTTTTTATAAAAACCATTTTGAGCCAACAATTGGTTATGGTTTCCTCTTTCTGCAATTTCGCCATTGTGTAATACAATAATTTCATCGGCATGCCGGATGGTGCTGAGGCGGTGAGCAATTACTATACTGGTGCGATTTTGCATCATATTATTAATGGCATCCTGTACCAGCCGTTCGCTTTCTGTGTCAAGAGATGAAGTGGCTTCATCTAAAATAAGAACAGGTGCATTTTTCAAAATAGCCCTTGCAATTGTAATACGCTGCCGTTGCCCTCCGCTCAGTTTTACACCTCTTTCACCCGTTATAGTATTATAGCCATTTTCCATTTGTAAAATGAAATCGTGGGCATTAGCAATTTTTGCTGCTGTTTCTACTTGTTCTTTAGTGGCATTTCTTTGTCCAAAGGCAATGTTGTTGTAAACAGTGTCATTAAACAGGAAATTGTCCTGGGTCACAATGCCAATTAAATTGCGCAAATCGGATAGTTCAATATGCTTGATATTTTTGTTGTCAAAAAGAATTTCACCTTCCTGCACATCATAAAACCGGGCTATCAGATCTACCAGTGTTGATTTGCCGCTGCCGCTTTGGCCAACCAGCGCTATTGTTTTTCCTTTTTCAATTTCCAGCTGAATATTTTTTAATACTTCTTTCTGTTCGTAACGAAAGCTTACATTATTAATGCTTATTTTTTCGGAAAACCCTTTTTTGGCTAAAGCGTTTTCAGCATTTTTGATTTTAACCGGTTTATCCAGGACAGAAAATATTTTTTCGCAGGCTACTATTCCTCTCTGGATATTAGAAGATGTTTGAGAAATATTTTTAAGGGGCTGAATGATTTGTGTGTAAATAGCAAGATAAGAAATGAACTGCTCACCCGTTAAACCGCTTTTCCCGTTCAGAATTAAATAACCTCCGTAAGTTACCAGCGTTAGTGCAGCTATTACACCCAGTACTTCTGAAATAGGGGAGGCTAATTCTTTTTGCCCAAAAAGTTTTTTGCTTGTTCTGGAGAAAAGCGAATTTGTTTCGTTGAACCGCTCCATCATTCCTTTTTCGGCGGCAAAACTTTGTATTTGCTTAATTCCGCTGATACTTTCTTCTGTCTGGCTTAATATTTTGCCCATCATCTCCTGGCTGAAATAGTTCATTTTTTTCAGTCGCCTCGTAAGCATGGAAATGGCCACGCCGGTAATGGGCAGAAAAATCAGGGTAAACAAAGTAAGTTGCGGAGATAAATAAAATAAGACAGCAAAAGCGGCCATCACCATAAAAGGATCCCTGAGTAAAATCTGCAGGGAGTTAATAACGGAGCTTTCTATTTCCTGCACTTCTGTGGTCATTACCATTATAGATTCTCCTTTGGAATGGTTATGATGGTACTGAATAGATTGTTGAAGGTACTTGTCATATAAAGCATTCCGCAGGCCCTGCATCAGTTTGAGCCGAAGGCGCAATATAACCCGAACGGCCATGTAGCGTAAAACATTGGCTAACAAAATGCTGATACCAATGCCGATGCAAACAAAAACAAGGGCAGAAAATTTTCCATTATCAATAATAATGCTGTTTAAATAATAATGAAAATAATCAGTAAAGAAACTGATTGAAAAATTAAATGCAGGTTTGGCTGTTATCACGATGGGCTCCTTTTGAAACAATAACTGCATGATCGGGATGAGCAATGTAAAATTCAGCAGCCCAAAAAGGATAGCCAAAAAAGTATAAACAAGGTACTCGGGAATAAAATGGTGTAAGGGGCGGGCAAAGGGAAGAAGCCGCTTTAGTACTTTCATTAGCTGAATTTAACAGTGCAAAATACTAAATGCAGCTAAATAAATTTTGTATAAGATGCAGCCTGAATATTTCGGTGAATAGGCTTTGTGGTCCGGCTTTATGACTTTTCAATGCTAAATTTGCCTTTAGCATATGAGGTCCATCAGCTGTACACTTTGTATTTCTACCTATAACAGGCCGGATGCATTGCGCCTTTGCCTGCAAAGTGTGTTTTTACAAACAGTGCTGCCGGACGAAATTGTAATCGGTGATGATGGTTCAGCAGAAGACACCCGGGAGGTGATTGCTGAACTTGCAAAAAAATCGCCAGTGTCTGTTATTCATGTGTGGCAGCCTGATGATGGGTTTCGGCTGGCAACCATCCGCAACAAATCTTTCGCAAAAGCCCAAGGGGATTATATTATACAAATTGATGGTGATCTGGTTTTGCATAGAAAATTTGTGCAGGATCATTTGCGATGGGCGAAACCCGGCACTTTTGTATGTGGTGCCCGCAGCCTGCTTTCGGAGAGTTTTACCCAAAAAGTAATTGACCGGCAGCTATTCAGTTTGCCTGGTTTTTTTTCCGGAGATTTGGATAAAAAGTATAACGCATTTCATGCTTATCCGTTAACGGCTATTAACTATTGGATGCAGCGGGGCAGGAATAATTATAAATATGTATTAGGAGCCAACATGGCTTTTTGGCAAACTGATTTATTAAAGGTAAATGGCTATGACGAAGCGTTCAGTGGCTGGGGTAAAGAAGATAATGAGCTGGCCGCAAGACTGATAAATGCAGGAGTGGCTATACGGTTTTTGAAATTTGGAGGTATTATCTGGCATTTATTTCACCGGGAAGCACCAAAAGATAATATGGCCAACAACGAAATGATGCTGGAAAAAACCATGGCCAACAAGCTTACCTTTGCCAAACTTGGGTTGAGTAGTTACTTAAAATAATGTGTATGGAGGAAAGTAAAAGACAAAAACAAATAGCCGGATTGCTGAACGAAGAGATGAATGGGATTTTTCAGCGGTTGGGCTTGAATATGATTGACGGGGGAATGGTGTCTATTTCTTCGGTAAAAGTGACACCTGATCTGCTTGAGGCAAGGTTTTACCTCAGCTTTTTCCAGGTAAAGGATGTAAAAGCTGCATTACACAAAATAGAAGACCGGCACCATGAAATTAAAAAGGAACTGGCTGCCAAAGTGCGGCATCAGTTGCGTAGTATACCTGTTTTAAAATTTTTCCAGGATGAAACGCTGGATCATGTGTTTAAGATGGAAGAAATATTTAAAAAAATAAGCGAAGAACGAAAGGGCCAGCCTGGTCAATAGTTTTTTTATACCTGATAACCAAATAACCTGACACTTTGCATTTTCTTTTCGCCTGGCGGTATTTTAAAGCAAAAAAGTCCACCAATGCAATTAATATTATTGCGTGGACAAGCATTTCTGCAATAATAATCGGCGCCGCAGCATTGATTCTTGTATTAAGTGTCTTCAATGGATTTGAAGGACTGGTGAAATCACTGTACTCCTCCTTTTATACCGATCTTAAAATCTCTCCTGCTACCGGAAAGACAATAACAATTTCCCAGACTCAGGTTCAACAACTGAAAATGAACAGTAATATCAGGAATTTTTCTATGATACTGGAAGAAAAAGCCATGATACAAAATGGCAATAATCAGACAGTGATTTACCTGAAGGGTGTAGATGAGAACTACAGGTATGTAACCGGTGTCGCTGATCATTTGATAAACGGAGAGTATAATATTGGCGATGAAGAAGCTCCCAGGCTGGTATTAGGCGCAGGAGTGGAAGATGCACTTGGAATTTATGCTGACAGGAACATTTTTACCTTAAATATCTACCTGCCGAGAAAAAGCAGTTCGAAGCAAATAGACCTGACGGAGGACATCAGTAATGATACCATTCAGTCTGCAGCTGCCTTTCTTATCCAGCAAGACTTTGATAATAAGTATGGCATTACCAATATTGACTTTGTGAGAAAATCATTGCGTCTTGCCGGAGACCAGTACAGCGGGGTTGAAATTACAGTAAAGGACCCTTCAGCTGCAAATACGGTCAAAAAGGAACTGGAAAAGATTTTTGGGAAAGACTATCTTATCCAAAACAGGTATGAGCAAAACAGGAGTCTTTATTCAATAATGAATGTGGAAAGATGGATTGTCTATGGTGTTCTCTCGCTGATTCTTATTGTGGCTGCTTTTACCATGATTGGTGCTTTGACAATGCTGGTGCTGGAAAAACAAAAGGATATCAGTGTGCTTCATGCCTTGGGGGGGGGCAGAAGTTTCATTCAGAAAGTTTTTGTAAGTGAGGGTATGTTGCTGGCAATAATTGGTGGTGGAATTGGGATGCTGCTGGCACTAACTGTTGTTTTGTTGCAACTAAAATTTCATATTATTCCTCTCCGGGGAGGCTCTTTCCTGATAGATTATTATCCTGTTAAGTTAAGACTATCTGATTTTCTTTTGGTAGGAGCAACCATTTTTGTAATAGCATTTGTTGCATCCTGGATACCCTCCCGGAAAGCTGCCCGTCAGGATTTTTCTCTCAGAAGTGAATAGCAGAATTATCTTTTAAAAACCAATCTTGTCTTTGCAAGACCTGGTTCCAAAATAAAAAAAGGTCAGCGTTTAGATTCATTGACCTTTTTAACGAAATAGTTTTTATCAATAATCTCCGAGTGTCTCGGGTAATTGGGCCAAAGCTTTGGCTAATTGTTCATCATTCGGGGCAATGCCATGCCATTCATGCGTGCCTTCCATAAAATCAATGCCTTTTCCCATAGCTGTATGCATCATAATGGCAATCGGTTTGCCCTGGCCGGTTAAAGACTTAGCCTTTTCAAGTGTAGCCACTACGTCATCCATATCATTACCATTCATCTCAAGGGTGGTCCATCCAAAGGCATCAAATTTTTCACGGATATTTCCAAGGTTCATCACTTTTGAAGTAGGGCCATCAATTTGCTGACCGTTCCAGTCAATAGTAGAGATCAGGTTGTCCATTTTGTGGTGGGCGGCAAACATAACAGCTTCCCATATTTGTCCTTCATCCAGTTCACCATCGCCATGTAAGGAGAAAACAAGATTTTTTTCGCCATTCAGTTTTTTGGTCAATGCAACGCCAATCGCCACACTCATGCCCTGGCCTAATGAGCCAGAAGCCATCCGCACACCTGGTAAATGCTCATGAGTGGCCGGGTGGCCCTGCAGGCGGGAGTTTAATTTCCGGAATGTGGCAAGTTCTTTAATATCAAAATAGCCTGAACGGGCCAGCGTAGAATAAAATAATGGTGAAATATGGCCATTGGACAAAATGAAAACATCCTCGTCCTTTGCATTCATGTCAAAAGAGGGATTGTGTTTCATTATCCTGAAATATAAAGCGGTCAAAAAATCGGCACAGCCTAATGAGCCGCCAGGATGCCCGCTACTGGCTCCGTGTACCATTCTTACTATATCTCTTCTTATCTGGCTGGCTACGGCGGTTAGTTCGTTCATATTTAATTAAATGTGTTATTATTAAACTTTTTGTATCTTGCCGCCTCAAAGGGCTGGGTTAGTTGCAAAAGTGCATTCTTTTTTGATTCAAAAACCATTTGAATTAAATTAATCTGGCAATAAATTCATCATATCCTGTCGGTTACAGAGAAATTAGTGCTGGAGGCATTAAAAATTTATGTAGCATAAAGACCATGAGTTTTAAATCCAATTTTTGTACCATATAAAACTGCTTAGATGCTTGATATTTTATTGACGGCTTCAGTTTCTTTCATTATTACATTCCTCGCAGTTCCTGTAGTGCTGGAGGTGGCCGAAAAAAAGAAGTTGTATGATTTACCAAACGAAAGAAAAATACATACCCGTTTGGTGGCTTCATTAGGTGGTGTTGGCATTTTTGGAGGATTTATTCTAGCTTCGCTTTTGTCTATTCAGGGGCATCTCAACCCCGAGTTTCAGAGTTTTTTTGCAGCATCATTAGTGATTTTCTTCCTGGGTCTTAAGGATGATCTTATTATACTATCAGCGAGTAAAAAATTTATAGGCCAGATTATTGCTGCTTCTATTCTGATTCATCTGGGGGGTGTCAGGCTGGATAGTATGTATGGTTTGCTGGGTTTCGAAAAACTGCCTGAAGGTTTTGCACTTGCCCTTTCATACCTGACAATTATTCTTGTTATAAATTCATTTAACCTTATAGATGGTGTGGATGGTCTTGCTGCAAGCCTCGGTATTCTTACCATGCTTGTTTTTGGGAGCTATTTTTTTGCAATAAGCCACCAGGCTTATGCTTTGCTGGCTTTTGCTATGGCGGGAAGCCTGGGGGCATTTATGATTTTTAATCACCACCCCGCCAAAATATTTATGGGAGATTCTGGTTCGTTGATGATCGGGCTCATCAATGCTATATTGGTTATTAAGTTTATTAATGTAGCAAATGATCCCGTGGTGGCTATTCCCATTTCTTCGGCTGTGACAATAGGAATATCTATTCTGATTGTTCCATTGCTCGATACACTCCGGGTTTTCAGTATCCGCATATTAAATGGCGTTTCTCCTTTTACCCCGGACAGGAACCATGTGCATCATTTATTATTAGACCGGGGACTTGATCATGCGGCAGTAACACTTACCTGCGTAAGTGTGAATATTGGTTTTATCCTGCTTGCCTGGTTTGGCAGATCAATAGGACCTAACTACCTGTTATTGATTATGCTTATACTGGCTTTTTCGGGTTTAGGGGTTTTATACTATTACAAACGGCCAAGACGTACTATACTTATTGCAAAAAGAGGAGAAGCAATACCTTCTATAAAGACTTCTACCAAAGTGGTTGCACTCACAAAAGAAGCAGCTCAGTCTGTTGCAGACTGACGTATATAAATCATTCAGAAAGCCGGCATAAAACTGATAAAGTTCTGCCGGCCTTTTTTTTGAATTCAGGTCTTTCGTTAGATTTGCGTCCCGGCCTGTGTCCGATTATCTCAGGGCGGGATTTGTTTTAAAAATAAAGTTTATGGCAGAAGATATTTTATCGATCAGGAACGGCGCCGAAGATCATATGAAAAAGGCCATCAGTCATCTGGAAACGGAGCTGGTGAAAATAAGAGCCGGAAAGGCAAATCCTCAGATGCTGGATGGCATTGTGGTTGATTATTATGGTTCGCCTATGCCGATAAACCAGGTTGCCAATATTAATGTGATGGATGCCCGGACATTGAGCATACAGCCATGGGAAAAGAACATGCTTCAGCCGATAGAAAGGGCAATCATAGCAGCTAATATTGGAATCAACCCACAGAATGACGGGTCATTAATCCGCTTATTTTTGCCACCGCTGACAGAAGAAAGGAGGAAAGAATTAGTTAAAAGGTGCCAGGGAGAAGGAGAACATTCCAAAGTGGCTATCCGTAATATACGCCGCGATGCGATTGAGCATATCAAACGGCTGCAAAAAAACGGGTTGAGTGAAGATGCCGCCAAGGATGCTGAGGAGGATGTTCAGCAAGTAACTGATAAATTTATTTCTGCTGTGGAAAAACACCTGGAATTGAAAGAAAAAGAAATCATGTCAGTGTAATAAAATTTTTATGTTTGTGTTAAGCAACATCCTGTGATGTTGCTTTCTTTTTTTCCGGACGGTTTGCAAGGTAAACTCCAAGCAGGATGACACACAATGCTATCACCTGCATGTAAGTAACTTTTTCTCCGTAATACACTCCCCAAAGAATTGCAATAAAGGGTATGCCGTAGGTAACAAGTGATGCAAAAAGGCCACCCGCTTTTTTTACGAGAACGTAAAACAAAACAGAAGCCAGCGCTGTCCCTAGTATTCCCAGGATACAGCTGGCCAGCGTACTCATGGCAAATGCATGTTCTGTAAGAGGTTGTTTAAAAAAATCTGAAATCAACAGTACAGCGAAGGAGGGAGGTATTAATCCGGTGAAAGCAATTGTTGCAATTTGTACCGAACTAACACCTGAAAGTTTACCATGCACCATGTTTACATTAATGCCATAAAGTATTGTGGCCAGTACTACAAAACCGGTGTAGGCCAGATAGCCCTGCGGCTTTCCAATATTCGCATACAATAAAACAGCACTGCCTAACAGGCCTACAATAACTCCCAGTATTTTTGGAGAGCTGGTCCTCATGCTAAAAAAAAGTGACCCCGTAATAATTACGAACAGTGGAGTAAGAGAATTCAGGCTGCCTGTTAGGGCGCCATCAATTTTTGTCTCGGCAATACAAAACAGAAAGGCAGGGAAAAAACTGCCCAGCCATCCGCTTAACAAAACTGGGTAGATTTTTTTACGGGGGAGATTTTTGAGTGAGCTGAAAAGAAACGGTAACATGACAAGTCCTGAAGAAAGCATCCGGAGGGCTGCAACATGATACGGAGATAATACGGGCTGTTGGTTGGCATCATACATCCCCCATTTCATCAGGATAAACGAACTGCCCCAGATGATGCAAAGAATAATAAATAAACTCCAGCTGACTATTTTGCTATTCATAAAAGGGGCTAAGTTCAGAAATCAGCTTCATACAATGGCAATTTTTTTATATTGCAGTAATTCATAAAACAAACATATATGAGTAAAGTTGAATTGAGTAAAATAAACACCCGGGCACCTGGAAAACTCGATAAAAAAGAAATACAGGGAGAGACTGAAAAGATGCTGGTTGAACTGGATGAATTGCAGAACCTTCTGTTTGCGGAGGGAAAAAATTCGATTTTAATAGTTATACAGGGCATGGATGGAAGTGGTAAGGATGGTGTGATAAGGAATGTGCTGGGGAATATGAATCCACAGGGAGTTACAGTAAAGTCCTATAAGGCGCCTACTCCGGAAGAGTTATCTCATGATTTTTTATGGCGGATACATCACTATGCACCTGCCAAAGGAATGATTCAGGTATTTAACAGGTCACATTATGAAGATATACTCGTAACAAGAGTACATAAATGGTGTGATGATGAAACAGCCAAAAAACGAATGCAGGCGATTAATGATTTTGAAAAATTACTGCAAAAGCATAACAACACCCATATTTTAAAATTTTACCTGCATGTTTCTCCGGAAGAGCAGCATGAGCGGCTGAGTGAAAGAATGAAAGACCCGGCCAAAATGTGGAAATATAATGAAAAGGACTTTGAAGAAGCCAAATTGTGGGATGTTTATATGCAGATGTATGAAGATTGTTTTAATAACTGTAATAATCCGGAATGGACGATTGTGCCGTCTGACCAGAACTGGTACAAGGAGTATATTATAGCTTCCAAACTGCATGAGTTACTAAAGAGCCTGAATATGCAATTTCCCGGATTGAAAAAGTAATTAAATTAATAACTATATTTAATCATATTCTTTACCTCTCAGCTCCTGATTTTTTTTTTAAACCTTAAAACCATTTATTATGGGAATGCTCAAAGAATTCAAAGAATTTGCCATGAAAGGCAACCTTGTAGACATAGCTGTGGCTTTTGTCATGGGGGGTGCTTTTGGCAAAGTAGTTACATCGTTTACAGAGGGCCTTGTAGCTCCGCTTGTAGGGATGCTTACAGGAAAAGATTTAAGCAAAAACATGATTGTGCTTAAAAAAGCAGTTACGGAGGTAAAGGATTCTGCCGGTACTGTAGTTACAGAAGCCCAGTCTGAAGTGGCCCTCAAATGGGGAGCCTTCGTTACTGCTATAATTGATTTTATTATTGTTGCTTTTGTAATGTTTTTAATTATTAAAGCACTGAATAGTTTGAAGAAGAAGGAGGAAGCCGCACCGGCCGCACCACCGGAAGACATTACGCTGTTGCGTGAAATCAGGGATGCGCTGAAGAAATAAATTTGGGGAAAACAGGGGGATTCTCTCCCGGCCGATTCCCTTATTTTTGTAAAGTCCTGTCCACAACAGGACTTTATTTTTGAATTTTAAATCGTCAAAGTGCAGAATTCGTCGTACCAGATTAAATTGCCTCAATTTGAAGGACCTTTCGATCTTTTATTATTCTTCATCGAAAGAGATGAACTGGATATTTACAATATTCCGATTACAAGGATTATAACTGATTTTCTTGAATATATTCACAAAAGTGAGGAACTGAACATTGAACTCAGCAGCGAGTTTATTCTGTTCATCTCTACTCTTATGCGTATTAAAGCCAAGATGCTGCTGCCGCGGAAGGAACTGGATGCTCAGGGAAATGAAATAGATCCAAGGGAGGAACTTGTCAGTAAAATACTTGAATACAAAAGATTCAAAGAGGCATCGGCACAAATGGCCGAAATGGAAGCCATGCGGATGCTGATGGTAAAGCGGGGAAATATCCAGAAAGAACTGGCACAGATTGGCGAAGAAGACAGCGAGGGAACAGAGATTCAGAATATTACATTATTCAAATTAATGCGGGCCTTTGAAAAGGCCATGCAGAAGTATAGCGACCGGTTGAACAAACCGGTGCATACGGTAGTACAGTACAACTACACGATGGAACAAAGTCGTGACCAGATGCTCAATCTTGCAAGGGAAGAAAAAACGGTATCGTTTGAAAAGATTTTTGATCGTTGCGAGAACAGGGTACATGCTATTTTTCTTTTTTTATCATTACTGGAACTGGTGCAACAAAAATTCCTGAAAATAATGATAGGTGAG
Source organism: Chitinophagaceae bacterium (assembly GCA_044221225.1). GTDB lineage: Bacteria > Bacteroidota > Bacteroidia > Chitinophagales > Chitinophagaceae > JJ008. Next base: position 126,302 of record JBGAPQ010000002.1, on the reverse strand, counting down.
GGAAAGAATAACTTTATCATTGAATTCAATGAACCAGAAAACCGTCTTGCAGAATTAGAAGAACAAAACCAACAATAATTTTTAACCACTCTCTGAAAAAAATTACACATGAAAAGTTATGCAACTGCCAACTGGCAAGGTACAGGTAAAGAAGGAAGCGGTACTTTATCTTCTAAATCAAAAGTGCTGGAGAATACTTCTTATGATTTCAGGAGCCGTTTTGAAGAAGGAACGTACACCAACCCGGAAGAACTGGTAGCGGCTGCCCATGCCGGTTGTTTTTCCATGAAACTTAGTTTTATATTGGGTGCATCCGGATTTACTCCAGCCAGTATTGATACAAAATGTACCATAACCCTTGAAGCAGGTGCAATTATTTCAAGCCACCTCGAATTAAAAGCTTCTGTACCCGGGATTGATGCAGCAAAATTTGCAGAGTGTGCAGCAGATGCGAAAGCGAATTGTCCTATAAGTAAGTTGCTGAACACAGAAATTACTATGGAAGCCAGCCTGGCCTGATGAAATTGATTACGACAGGTGCAGGGATGTAAAGCCAGTTTTAAACCTTCAAATAACTGTTATGAAAATCCTGTTAATGGCCGCCCTGCTGGTATGTAATACAATATTGTTCGCTCAGGCTACCGGCACTGGTCTTTCAAGTTCTTCAGTGCAAAAGCGTATGGAAGTGTACAGTTGGGCTGAACGTCCGGAAGAAAATGCAGAACCGGATATCCAGAAATTGTTTTTAGAACAGCTGTGGATGCCCGGCATTGTGAAGTTCAAAAGCAGCAGGCTGCCTATGCAGGTACCGCTGATTTTTGATGTTTACAATAATATTCCCTACTACCTGCAAGGAAATATAATTATGGAGTTTGTGGATACCGTGGCAGAGTTCTCCTTAAAACTTCCTTTTAAAAAAGACAGCCTTACTTTTAAATACAGGAATCATTATCCGGCAATCCAATCCAATTCAGTCGAAACCTTCTATGAAGTATTGGTTGAAGGGAAAATAGAACTGCTTAAATGTAAAGCCAAAAGTATCCTCCTTTTTAAAAACCCTGACATACCAGAGGAGAGAAGAAAGGAAATACAACAGTTATACTTTGCCTGCATTCCCGGAAAAAAAATTGTATTGCTTTTGTTAGATGCAGACGAAATAAAGAAAGCTCTTCCTGAATATGCAGAGTCTATAGGAGAAATTCTTAAAAAAGAAAAAATTAAGCTAAAAAAAGAGAGTAAACTTATTGAATTGTTTGTGCATTTAAATAATGCAGTGAAATAGATTTATAAGTGATATTTCGGAGCAATGCAGGCATCCGGTCATACATCAATTGTAATATTTTTAGAACTGCTTCTTTTTCCTTGCCCGGGCATTTTTTCATATTACCCTTTAGGAGAGATATAAATTCCATAGAAACCGATAACAAATACCAGCCCGTCTTTGGGGGTAATGAAAAAGGGGTATCGCTGATAAACATTGTACACTCCCGATAGCGCCGATGAATATCGGGAGGATAAAAAAGTATGCAAGAAAGAAGCTTATTCGTTACATACTTAGAGTTGTAAAGAATAAGTATTTAAGACAGGGCCTTATACCTTCGTCAGTTCCAGACTGGTTTTGTGTATTAGCGAGTCTTTTGCTGAGGTTAATAAATTTTCAACTTTCGTGAGACAAAAAAAACCGCTGGAGTATAAAATCGTAATATCATTTTAATTTTAACTGCTCCAAACATTTACCTCTCGGTGCGTCACCAAAGTATTTGCCGCTGGCATTTATTCCCGTTCCGGATGATGAAGTGCATAAATGATTACCTAATGGAATAATAGGAACTTCAAAAAAATAAGTAACCGTTAGAGATTCGTGTGCTACCCAGGAACAAAGTGTAATTTCAGCCATGATACAGGAAAGATCACCACTTTCAGCGTTACCCGGTACTCCTGTCGTTCCGCCGATAACACATGGATATGTAAATTCTGTGCCATTGTAGCTAAATACACGGACAAAAGGAGAGGGCCGGGGGATGAGATTAGTATCAATAGTATTTGTTGCCAAATCCACCGGATCGATTGATCCATGATGTGCAGCATTAATTCCATGCGCCAGTTCATGTGCAACAATGTGAGTAATAAACTCTTTTTCTGTATAAGGGAGATTAGTGTTCATGCTTCTGGCATCGGCCACATTGTCCTGGTATGCCTGGTGAATGCCGGCAAAATCAACCTTCACCGGATTTACAACTGAAGGAATGCCGGGGCTTCCAAATGCTTTGGCCATTTGCCCGGCAGGCAGCGACCCTGTTTCGAGGTTTAAAACAAATTGTTTATAAATATTCGCATGAGCTCCGTTTTGATTGATTCTCCTGTTTGTTGGAATTTCATTTTCAAAAAAACGAATTACTTTGAACCCTGTTACATTTTCAAACTTTCCAAGCCCATCGCTGAATAAAGAGAGTTCTGATTTTTTAAATTTTACTCCTAGTTCCTTTACATTTGGATCAAGTCGTTTGTACCTTCCTTCGGACATAAAGCCACGGTATTCTTCATAAGCTGATAAACCATCGCCGTTGTTTGAGTTACCGGGTGATGTTTCCTCATCATCCATTTCTCCGGGATTTCCGTTGTCATCCAGCCATCGTTGAGCGATCTTTCCACCCGCATTATTTTTTGGTATAGGTATATCTTTTTTCGATTTGTCCTGCATCAACACTCCTTTTATACGGGTATTGTTTTCAAGTATGGCTTCTGCATTCAGAATTGTCCAGCCGCCACCATCATAAGAACCAATAACTGCTTCGCCGTTCTCGCCATCTTCACAGGGAATTTTAATAAATTGCCCGTCAGGGCTCAGGGTTGCTCCATCCTGGGGAAGAAAACGCAGGTCATGTTTTGAAGCAGACGGAATTAACGGTGCATTTAAACAGATGCCCGGTTGTTTGGAAGTATTTACTAAACGCAGCTCAAATGATTTAGCCTTTGCAGTTGAACTGCCACCTCCTATATCCTGCAGGTGTAACTCAATATTCAGATCATTGCCTTTCGTTAATTCATCAGCGTCGGGCTCGGGCATCCAGTTGTCATAATCGGCATCTTCACTGTATGGAGTAATGATTAATTCCGGCTTACTTGCTCCTCTTGTAAGGTTCCATGTGGCCGTTGTAATAATTTCACCACCTCCCTCATCATTGGGAGCAGGAATAGTTTCTGTAAATGTTCCTGATAGCACATCAGGATTATTGCCAACCGGCTCTCCGGTAAAATTTGCAGGAAGAGTTATTTGAATGCCCTGGTGATCATTTACTGATGAATTATTTATGTTACCATGAATATTATTTCTTACTTCGTAGGTAAGCTTTTCGGGGCAGTCGGGAGTAAAAAAGCTGATCCAATAATATTTTTTGTCTTCAGAAAATTCAACTGATAATTCGGATTCACCCTGCCCGCTGCAATCAATCATTTTCGTTCTTTCTTCAGTCATGTATGTATTGTCCTTATGTACAAAGATGATACTGTCATTATCCCAGTTGGAGGTTTTGTCAAGACGTACCACTGTACCCTTACCATTTCTGAAAGTTACATTGATCTTAAACTCAAAAGAGAAATTCCATTTGTAAACGCATTCCTTGCCATTGCTTTCCCATTTTCTTTTTCCTTTGCTTGTTGAAGTTTTAGTCCAGGTGACGGTGCCGCTCCAGTTGTCAGCGGTTTTCATCTCCTGTTTTTCATTTTGCCTGCTTTCTGTTGAGAGAAGAAAAGGAGCAATAAGTAACAGCAGAATTATTGTATAATTTTTCATTCTTATTTATCAATCATTGCCTGCAGTTTATCCGTAGGGAATTTCTCCTGAAAGATCGTTGCAAAGTTTTTCTGCGGCGCCCAATCATTCCATACCAGGTTGATCTCGAAAAGCTGTGGCACATGTTTGGGAAAATCTTTTCGGATATAATCAGGATTTTCAGTTATTACCTGCACTCCCAATGCGGGGTCGGTTTCAAATACTGGCTCTGCATAATACATTACCCTTACCATAGCAGGAGAGTTCAGCAAACCTTCGTTTTTTGATTTCTCTGTTTCATCTGTGAATTTTTTTAAAATATCTTCCTTTAATTTTTTTGCTTCTCTTATTTTTTCATCTCTTATCTGCTGATCAGTTTTATAACCGGATAGATAGTAATCAATATTTGCCTGTAATTGTTTCGCATTGTTGGCAAATTGTTTTTTAAACTTGTCCAGCTTTGCATTTTTTTCTTTTTTCTGTTCTTCTGCCGGGCGGACAGGCATTTGTTCAGCACCCCTGATTGCCTCATCCCATAGTTTGGTATGATATATAATACAGTAATCCAGGTATTGTTTTCTTGTTACCGGTATATAGGGTAGTATTCCTCCTTTACGATAAACAAGGGCTCCGCGGACATTCACATCAGGTTCGGGATAATAAAACTCATAACCATCTTCTTTATATTGGGCTGGTTTTTTGGTCATGACCGGTAAGCCGTTTATTGTCCAATCATCATCTACACCGGTTCCTCCGATATTTTTATTCGCAATAATGTTAAGCCATGTGCCGGTTTCACCCGGATAACCCGGATGCAGAATATTTTTTTCATAAGCATCGCAGCGGTAAGCAAAAAAACCAGCCGTATAAGAGAATTGTAAAAGCTGCGGAGTATTTAAATAATCGAATGTGAGCTGGTCATCGCTGGTTTTATAGTATTTACGTTTTGATCCAAAATAGCCTACTCCTGCTGATCGGTGCCATGCTGCATCTACTCCTTTTGGTTCAGGATAGATTTTTAATACCAATTCATGAATTGCATCTAACCGGTTATAGCATTCTTTTGAATTGACAGAACCAAGATCTGTTGATTTGATCCATTTTCCATTGGCCTCCCGTGCCATTACATTGGTGCAGGGAGCCTTAGTAGTAATATTTGCCTGGCTATAAGAATGTATGCATGCAAACAACAGATACAGTATGGTGATTTGGTTTTTCATTAATTAGGTCTATATATGTTCACATTTGGATTGATTTGTTTGGGTGCCGGAGGATTCAGTACAGATTTTAGAGGGCCTTCATCAAAACTCCAACCCGAATCAACACCAACAGTTGCTTCTATACCGGCTTCGACGCCACCAATTTGCTTCGTAGCGCCAATTTCCTTTACGATCTCGCCAACGTTTTTTGAAGCACCAACCTCTGCTCCTGCGGCAACTTTAGCTGCCATACTTAAACCAACATCAGAAATATTATTGTTGCCGTCCCATGTTATAAAAACAGATTCCGTGGCACTCATACTGGCACTTGCATTAAAACCACCAAACCCAGCTCCTATATCAAGCCCAAAACCAATACCCAATTCCATTGTTGATTGTTTTGATTTAAAATTTTTTTCGTACTTAAATCTTATTACTTCACCACCACTGAATGAAAATTTTTGACAATTCAAACCGATCTTACCTACAATAAGTTTCAATTCGAAGTCAATCGGACATTTCGGTTCTTCGATCAGGATTTCTTCTGCGGGAGTGTTGCGTTGTTCCATTTGCTTACAGGGTGGACCCCACAATTCTGTTTTTGCAATACTTTGCATTTCGCTTAAATAGTTTTTTACCCACAGATAAAATTTCCATTTGAATTCATCACTGCTGAATGAATACAGGAATGACCAGTAAATGACCTGGTTGATATATTTCTTGTTGAATGCCATATGTTTTAACTGCCAATTCCTTGTAGCATCTGCCATATCACGCAGGTACTGATTGATACTGGCAGTTTGGGCAGCGCAATCTGAACCGGTATTTCTTGCCTTGTAACTTTCAAGAATTTCTTTACATCTTGTTCGATAATTCTCGTCCATAACTCCAAGCCATTCTCCATCGGACTTATATTTTTTCATCAACGCATCCCAGGCATAGCCGGCTTTTTTAAAAAAAGGAGGCTGGCTCAATTTTTTCATGGCGAATGCATCTTCCGCTCTTTTTTGCAGATTTCGCTTTGTTTTTTCCGAGTATTCATTACTCAGCTCATGGTATTTCTGGTAAAGTGTACCAACCATCTCCTGGTAACCATTGTAAACAGCCCACAACTCTTCAGCTTCATTGACGCTTTGACATTGCCGGGGAACATTGTATTTGTTTTCATTAAAATACTCTGGCATGTGCATGTTGTGACGTACATAATCGTCAATGTCCATCTCAGGTTCTACAAACCTGACTCGCCGGTCTGCTTCATCGTTAAAAGCTCCTTTCAGTGAATTTTTAAAGTGCTGGGTGGCGGCTGCTGTATTTCCTCTTGACAATTCAATTTCTCCTGCCGTATAATTTGCCTGTGGATGATTAGGCTCCAACTGTATGCAGCGACCGAAATACATCATGGCCGTATTTAACTCTCCAAGACCTGTATAAGCCTGCCCAAGATTATTCAAGACCATGGCATTGTTTGGTTGAATCACTTCGAGGTACTTTAAGATAGGAAGTGATTTGTTCTCAAGGCTGCCCATGTTCAGCAAAGCAGCAAGATTATTTAAAGTCAGATATGACACTTTGGGATTTGCGGCGGCTTTTGTTATTAATAAGATAGATTGAGATGGCGCTTCATTGTACCAGGCTGCAAGCGCTGAAGCTTCCATTTTCAAAATATCTTTTTCTAATTGTGTTTCTATTTGCCTGAAGGAAGCGGTTAATTCAGGGTTTACTTTTTTCAGAAACTGATTATGCAGGTCATTCACATAACCTGTCACTGCTGCTTTCGATGAAAGTTTAGGAAGTGACTCAAGTAACGCAGGGTTTCTTTTTGGAAATTTTTTTGCGGCTTCAGGGTTTTCATCTTCAATTGCCTGCTGCAGCTTTTTTGCAGGAATGCGTGAAGTGGTACGGGTTATGTTTTGAATGAGGCTAAGTTGTTGTTTCAACATGGTCAATTGTTGTTCCATGTCATTTATCGTTTCAGGATCTTCTTTTTTTGCTTTTGCTTCAGCAATTTCCTTTTCCAGGTCAGCGATCTGTTTATTCAGATCATTAATTCCCTGCTGCATTTCATCCTGCATATTTTTTGGAATTTGCCCAGCCGATGTCAAAGGGACAGATAGTATAATTAAAAAGGAAAGAAGTATGATACGCATAGCTCTTATTGTTGGTAATTAGAGTTTAATAAATTCCACCCTCCTGTTATTTGCTTTACCCGCCGGATTATCATTCTTATCAATCGGCTCACTTTCTCCCTTGCCATCTGTCTCCATTCTGCTTTCATCAATGCCGAATTCTTTTGCCAATGCTGTTTTTACGGATGCGGCTCTTCTTTTTGACAAATCAAGATTGCTGGCATCTGCACCATCGGCATCGGTATGACCGACAATTTTTACTTTTAAATCTGTGTATTCTTTGAGCACATTGGCCATTTCTTTGAGTGTGCCGTAAGATTCTGGTTTGATATTGGCGCTGTTTACATCGAACAATATTCCATGAGTCACCCATTTGTTTTGCTCAAGTATTTTCTTCCGTGTATCCGGTGCACCGACGGCAAGACGAAGATTGCCGATATAATGTTGGACACTTGCATCAGCATACAGAGCGACAAAAAGTAGTGCATTAAATTTTGCATCAGGTGCAATGGCTTTGGGAATATCCCAGAATTTCTCCTGGTTTATATAGACTCTTACTCTTTCCTTTTGCCTCCAGACAGATACATGAATAGGATTGAATTTATCGCCAAGCATGTCTGTATAAGTCTGGTTGCCTCCGTGGCTTACCGAGTTCTTTCTAATATCTGAATTAGTGGAGCCGTTAATCTGGTCAGAATTTGATGTGTACAGACCAATGGTAAGCCTGTTGGGCGACAAAGTCCAGTTCTGAGGCTGTTCAATGTCTGGCAGTTCTGCGAATGCAAATTTAAAGTCAGCCCCTTTGATCGGAACGCCATGCAATAAATCAAATTCAAAAGTGAAATCTTCGGGAAAGCTCTTTGTAAATTCAGGAACAAACACACCCGGTTTGGTGATCCAAAGCCAGCGACCGGGCTTGCCTTCAATGGTTACAATTTCGCCGGCGCCATTAGTATTCCAGCCTGCTGGAAAGTCGCCGATACTTCCGGTTGAGAAATCTTCAAAGCCTATTACTTTTTCGCCGGGAACAAAATCATATTTACTGTAGGCTTTTATGGATGCAGAGGAACCCGGGGTATTTGGATCTTTGATCGTTGTGTCAGCATTGTTTTTATCTCCGGCATCTTTATTCTCATCTGCGGGTGGATCTGTCTTTTTATCCATTTTTTCATTGGCTTTTTCCTCCGCTTTTTGTTTTGCTTTTTCAGCCATCTTTTTTAATATCTGGTTTTGTGCCGTTGAACAGATGATAAGGAGACTTGCCAGCAGAATTATTTTTTTCATAATACCGTAATTTGAGCAGAACAGGTTTTTACATTTTCTGAGAAATGAAAGAAGCATCGTCAGGATGAAATTATTAAGCTTCAGGTGCGAAGGCAATAGAAGAAAAGTAAGAACCGGGTATAACGAATGTTATAGAGATAAGAGGAGTCAGCCCCGCTCGAAATATTTATTTACCGCTTCGGTACGGTTTTGTACATGCAGCTTTTCATAAATATTATGGATATGCTGGCGGACTGTTCCGTGAACAATATGAAGACGTTCGGCAATCTCTTTATAGAGCAGGCCATCGGCCAGTAACTGCAGCACTTCATTTTCCCGGTCAGAAAGGATTTGTTTCCGTGTAGCTTTTTTATCGTTAAGAAAAACATTTAGCAGCTTGCGGGCAATATTGCTGCTCATGGGCGAGCCGCCCTGGTTCAGTTCTTTAATACTTTCAAGAATGCGCTGCGGGTTTGTTCTTTTTAATAAATAGCCGGTGGCACCGGCCTGCAGGGCCTGCAATACTTTTTCATCATTTTCATACACCGTAAACATCATAAACTGTGTACCGGGACATTTTTCTTTTATTTGCCTGATGCAATCAATACCGCTTATGCCCGGCAGATTAATATCCATAATAACAATATCAGGATAAAGCAGCGGAAGTTTTTCCATTGCCGATTCAGCATTATCAAAATTTTCAAGCAGTAGCAGTTCTTTATCCGATTTTATCAGCTCGGATAAACCTTCTCTCACTTCAGGAAGGTCTTCTACTATGGAAACTTTAATGGCCACGAAGAATAAAAATACCGGTAGTTAATTGTTTTATCAATAGTACAAACGTTATAGAACCAGAGGAACAACAAGCAGCACTCTTGTGCCCCGGTCATTTAAAAAATCGGCACTGCCCTTTATTTCGCTCATCCTCTTTTTAATATTCTGTATACCGTTGCTGAAAGCCCGTTGATTGTTCCAGTCAATTCCTTTTCCATTATCATGGATAACAATCCGGATGGCTCCATTTAATTCTACTGAAAAAAATACCTGTGTGGCGTTTGCATGTTTTACAATATTGTGCAGGCATTCTTTAACTGTTAAAAAAATATTTCGTCTTATTTCTCCCGCTATAAAAGTACCTGGCAAGTGCAAGGGAGTATCGGCTTTACACTGAATGTCGTGGCCGGAAAGATATTCAACAGCATATGATCTTGTATAGGCAACAAGGTCAGCAAGGGTATCGTTTTTCTCATTCAATGCCCACACAATTTCACCCATCTTCTCAGTCATTTCATCTGAATAGCCGGTAATTTTTTCAAGGTCGGCTTTCACCATTTCATTATTGATTTCCTTGTCACTGAGAGACTGGCTTAAAAACTTTATTCTTGATAAACCGGCACCCAACTCATCATGCATATCTGTGGCAATACGGGTTCTTTCTTTTTCGATAGCCTGTTGTTTTTCCAATAGGGATCTTTCTTTTTCCAATTTTCTCCGGTAATATAAACGAATACCGGTAATTAATAACCCGGTAATCAATAGCCCGACTAATGCCCTGAACCACCATTTCTGCCACCAGGGGGGTGCGATTGAAAATTTATAGCTGATCACCTGTTCGGGGTAGTTGCCTCCCGGAAACGTGGCTTTAATATTTAATATATAATCACCGGGATGCAGGTCAATAAATGATACAGATGAATTATTGGATGGTTCTGACCAATGATTATTACTTCCTCCCAGCAGCTGGTAACTGTACAGCACTTGTTTTTCATTAAGAAAAGAAGTAGCAGCAAAATAAAAGTTCAACGTATTCTGCCTGTATGATAATATTGCATCGTTTATATCAGAAATGGTATCCTTTCCGGCTTTAACAATGTTTACAAATAGTGAAGGTGAATACCCTGAAGGTCTTTTATTTTCAGGCGTAATTTTGATAATGCTTGTATGAAGCAAAACCCAGGCTGTATTATTATTGTCAATAATTAAGTCAGAAACTTTCTGGTAAATATTATTTTGTTTCGTGAGATTTTCGATAACAGGAATTCCATTCCGTATCCGGATTTTATCAAGACCCGAGGGGCTGCAGGCCCAGATATTATTTTCAGCATCACAAGCAAGTTTTGTGATAAAGTTATCAGTAAGCCCCATCTCCTGGTTGATATAAAACAAAGGTTTTAATGTCTTCTTCTCCATCCTGAATACATGTATTCCATTGGTTCTTGAACCAATCCAGATAGTATTATTCTTATCAATAATTATTGATCGGGGAGAAATAACCGGGAGCTGTTTTGAAACAATAATTTCATCTTCAAGATACCGGGAAGGTTCATCAGGGCGGGGGCGATACATGGCTAATACACCGGTACGGGTGGCAATCCATATATTACCCGATGTATCAAGAGCTGCGTTGTCAGAATAGTAGCTTATTTTTTTCCGGTAAATCGTTTTGTTATCAAATATGACAGCAAGATAATCCTTACCGCATAGTACAAGATTATTATTCTTGTCTTCAAGGACATTACTTGTAAGAATATCACTTGTATCGGTCAGTATACTTTTAGGATAAATTCTGTTGTCTGAAATGCCTATATTGTAGGTATACATTTCAGAAAATCCTAAAAGACCTTTTGAGGTAGTAAGCAGTTTTTGAAATTTATTTGCCTCTTTAACTTCAAAAACCCTGGTTTTGCTGTCTTCTCCGAGTGTTATGGCTTTTGCATTGTTTGGGCTGTATAAAAGCATTTCGTTTTTATCTGCGTTAAAAGAAATACTGTTTATTGCGGAAATCCCGGACACATCTGCTGCCATAGAAAAATTACTGTTAACCAGTTTATCAACCCCGGCGTCATGAGTGGTTATCCATGTAGTACCTTCCCTGTCCTTGAAAACATGACTGATGTCCATAGAGCTCAGACCTGATACTTTATTAAAAGAAGTAATCTTTCCATCAACACTTATTTTTTTTAAGAAAAAAACCTTGTCTGACAGCCAGAAATTTCCTTCTTCATCAAAGCTGCTAAATGCTGTATTCTTGTTTTCCTGTAGATCAAACCCATGCAGAATTTGCTGGAAAACGAGGTTTCCATCTCTTAATGCTGATGTATCTAATGATAGCGTACCCTTGCCGGTACTTGCCCAAATCCTGCCATCAGGAGCTTTGGCGACAAAACGTATTTTTTCGCCTTGTGTTTGAGCAATAATTTTTTTGCTGCTTTTATCATAGAGGTATAACATATTTTTTTCATCTGAATTCAGCATGGAATTATCTCTTACCACCAACAGGTAATTACCTGCCGGGTATATATTGCTGATATATGAGTTTATATCTTTTCCGTTTACGTCAGCAAAAGGGAGTTGTATAAACTTATTTTGTTCAAAAAGATAAAGACCTTGTTCTGAGGCGGCGTACAAATTTCCTTTCTCATCACGGATTAGATTGTCAATAATTGGCGGAGGTTCTTTAAGCGTTACTGATTTTAATTTATTATTTACAAGGCAGTATATTTTTTTAAAATTCGGAATCACCCATAGAGAATCTTTTCCCATTTCCATTATACAATTGACAATATCATTTTCAAGCCCGTTTTTTGAATTGTAATTGACAAACCTTGCGCCATCATAGACACTTAATCCATTTAAAGAACTGAAATATATACGGCCCCTGCTATCCTGGAAAACACCCCGTATGTTGTTGCTGATAAGACCGTCTTTGGGAGAATAATGTACAAAGGGGTATTGCTGTGCAATGCAACCTGCACAAATAAAAAGACATGCAATCAGGAATCCCTTTTTTTGCATGTTTAAATGTAGTCAGAAATATTTTTATCCTAAAACCTGAGGGGTAACATTCACTTTCCCCTTCATCATTTCAAGCACAATAGTTTTTATTGACTGAGAATCATACCCGCATTCTTTATGCAATTCCTTTGGTGTACCATGTTCTACTAATTTATCAGGAATGCCAAGGATTCTTACATCGTTCTTATAGCCATGTTCTGCCATAAACTCAAGTATTGCGCTGCCAAAACCACCTTCGACAGTGCCGTCCTCAACTGTTATCAGTTTAGGATATTGCCGACAAACCTCATGCAGTAAAGCTTCATCTAATGGTTTGGCAAACCGCATATCATAATGACCGGGATTCAGGCCATCATTTCTTAATTCACGGATAGCTGCTGCTGCAAAATTTCCCGGGTGACCTAATGAAAGAATGGCAATACCTTTTCCTTCTTTTAATTTTCTTCCTTTACCAATCTCTACTTCCTTCATTTCGGTTCTCCATTCCGGCATTACACCTTCTCCTCTCGGGTAGCGAATCACAAAAGGAACTGTAGTGGATTCCAATTGTGCCGTGTACATCAGGTTTCTCAACTCACTTTCATTCATCGGGGCACTGATTACCATGTTGGGAATGCAGCGGAAATAAGCAATATCATAACAACCGTGATGGGTTGGCCCATCATCACCTACCACACCGGCCCTGTCAAGACAAAATATGACGGGTAATTTTTGGATAGCCACATCATGCACCACCTGATCGTAAGCCCGTTGCATGAAAGATGAATAGATATTACAGAACACCTTCAATCCTTGTGTAGCCATTCCTGCGCTAACCGTAACGGCATGTTGTTCAGCAATACCCACATCGAATGCCCTGTCTGGCATTTGATCCATCATTAACTTTAAAGATGAACCAGAAGCCATAGCAGGTGTTATGCCAAATATCTTATCATTCTTCTCTGCCAGTTCTATAATGGTATGTCCGAACACATCCTGGTATTTAGGCGGCTGTGGCAAATCATATCTCTTTTTTTGAATTTCACCGGTCATTTTATCAAACAATCCCGGTGCATGCCATTTGGTTTGATCCTTTTCTGCCAGTGCATAGCCTTTGCCTTTTGTGGTAATTATATGCAGAATTTTAGGGCCGGGTATTTCACGAAGGTCACGGAGTGTATCCACCAGTTTGGCTACATTATGTCCATCAATCGGCCCGAAATAACGAAGCTTCAGTGCTTCAAATAAATTAGCGCTGCTGCTCACCATGCCTTTCATTCCTTCTGCCAGCTTGTGGGCCATAGCACGGGTAAAATTTTTACCAACGGGCAATTTTCCCATCAGCTTCCACACATCATCCTTCACTTTGTTATATGCCGGAGAGGTTGTGATATCTGTCAGGTACTCTTTCAAAGCTCCTGCATTGGGATCAATACCAATGCCATTATCATTCAGAATGATCAGCATATCGGCATCTGCCACTCCTGCATGGTTCATTCCTTCAAATGCAAGGCCTGCAGTCATAGAACCATCGCCAATTACGGCGACAACCTTCCTGTCTTTCTCACCTTTGTACTTGGCAGCCATTGCCATGCCCAAAGCGGCAGAAATAGAAGTGGAAGAATGTCCTACCCCAAAAGTGTCATATTCACTTTCACTTCTTTTGGGAAAACCACTGATACCTTTATATTTTCTGTTGGTCGGAAAAATATCCCTTCTTCCGGTGAGTATTTTATGTCCGTATGCCTGATGACCCACATCCCAAACCAACTGGTCATAAGGAGTATTGTATACGTAATGTAATGCGGTGGTTAGTTCTACCACCCCAAGACTGGCGCCAAAATGCCCCCCATGCACACTTACCACATCAATAATATACTGCCGGAGTTCATCACAAAGCTGGTGCAACTTTTCACGGGATAATTTTTTCAAATCAGCCGGAGAATCAATCGTTTGTAAAAGCGGTCCTGGTGTGATCTGCATGCTGGATCTTTATGGGTGCAAAATTAGTGTTTTAAGTTGATGGCAAAAGCACAAGACACTATTTAACAAAAACGAAGAAAAAAGGTTTTTTATTACAACTTTTCCTTTTACAGCCCTTATTTACCACTAATGTAAGACAAGGGTTATGGAGCAAAGGTAAATTATTAATTTGCCCCTATATTTATGGCTGCGATGTCAAGAAATAAACTATACTGGATTCTCCAGGTAGGAGGTTGGGGGCTGGTGGGCCTGGTGATGCTTTTATTTGCCCATCTTTATGATGTTCCGATTTCTTCGGCTGTTCTTTCGAAGAGGGTAATTATAGTTTTTATAGCAGGTATTATCACGACACATGGACTTAGGGCTGTCATTAAATTCAGCGGGTGGATGTTATTGCCCGTTGAAAGAGCAATTTTACGCCTGCTTGTTGCGGTATTAATTACATCTGTCGTTTTTAGTTTTTTAATAAGGGGCGCCATTGAAGTCTTTGACCTTGTTACTGATTCTAAAAAAAATATTTCTTTCCTGCTTAAAGTATTGGGTTCGGCTTTTGATTATGGGTTGTTCATTTTTCCCTGGCTGATGATTTATTACTTTTATCATTATTACAATAAGAGCCGGCGTCAGCAATTGGATACTTTGAAGCTTGAATCTCTCGTAAAGGAACTGGAATTAAAGACTATAAAAGCTCATATCAACCCGCATTTTATTTTTAATTCACTCAACAGCATCCGGGCATTGGTGGATGAAAATCCCCAACGGGCAAGGAAAGCCATTACTGAGCTTAGTAATATTCTGCGCAGCAGTATGCAAACAGAGAAAATGGAAACAGTGCCGCTGGAAAATGAATTGCGTATTATTAAAGATTATCTCGCACTGGAGAGTATGCGGTTTGAAGACAGGCTGAAAGTAGAGTATGCTATTGATGAGGATACATTGAATCAACCCATTCCGCCTATGATGCTGCAGACACTGGTGGAAAATGCAATTAAACACGGAATAAGCAGACAAATAAACGGAGGGGTGGTAAAAGTGATTTCTGATTTTAAAGGAGATTATCATGAACTGGCGGTGCAAAATACCGGGCAGCTAAACGGGGATATAAACAAGGAAGGCTTTGGTTTGTCCAGCACCACTAACCGGTTAAACTTATTATACGGGGAAAAAGCCCGTTTCGAAATAAAACAGGTAAACGGTTCCCTGGTAGAAGCCAGGATTTTATTACCTGTTGAAACACACAAAAACATTGGTTCATGAAAGCGATTATTATAGACGATGAACGCCTTGCCAGGCTTGAGTTACGAAAATTATTACAGGATTTTCCTGAAGTGGAAGTGATAGATGAAGCGGTTAATGCAGAAGAGGCATTAACGAAAATTGAATCACAGCAGCCTGATCTTATTTTCCTGGATATACAGATGCCGGGTAAAACAGGCTTTGACATGCTGGCAGAACTGGACAGGGCGCCTCATGTGATATTCACTACGGCTCATCATGAGTTTGCGCTAAAGGCATTTGAAGTAAATGCGCTGGACTACCTGATGAAACCAGTAGAGCCCAAAAGGCTGGCCGATGCCATCCAGAAACTGCACCTTGCAGAAGGCAAAGAAATGAGGACAGAAGCCGAATACACCAATAACAGCATCCTTTCTGAGAATGATCAGGTTTTTGTAAAAGATGGGGAACGCTGCTGGTTTGTAAAACTCAGTGATATCCGGTTATTTGAAAGTGTAGGCAATTATGCCAAAGTATATTTCGGGCAAAACAAACCCTTAATATTAAAATCACTGAATGCACTGGAGGAACGTCTTGATGAAAAAGTATTTTTCAGAGCAAACCGTAAACATATCGTCAACCTGCGGATGATCGACAAAATTGAACCCTACTTTAACGGAGGTTTATTGCTGGATTTAAAAGGTGGCGAGAAAATTGAAGTAAGCAGAAGGCAAACGGTGAAATTTAAAGAGATGATGAGCTTATAGGTTAGCCGTTAGTAGCGGGAACGATATTTCAGTATAGAATTATCATGCAAATAGTTTAGAATGAGAAAAATTTTTCTGTCGGGGTTGTTGCTGACAACAACCTCTTTTTTATGGGCGCAAAAAGGAATTGATGTAATCAGCGCCAATGAGGTGGAGCGGATTGAAAAAACACTGGCTTCTGATGCCATGCGGGGGCGTAGAACTTTTACTCCCGATATTGATAAAGCCGCAGATTTTATTGCTGCGGAGTTTAAAGCAATCGGTTTACAAACACTGAACAATTCCGGTTCTTACCGCCAGGAATTTGCAATGGTGCGTCCCCGGTTTGTCAGTGTGACGGGAACATTGGACGGAGCCATCGTTGATAGTAGAAGCATCATCGTTATCACCGGCCAACCACAATTAAGATTTGATCAGTCTTCCGGGTATGAGAAGGCATTTATAAAGCCGGGAGTCAATTTGCAAACGGAGGCCAGAAAATTCGTCCGAAGTAATAAAAATTTGCTGGTGCTGGTAGATAAAAGTTTTGCGAATAGTTTTGGAAACCTGGCCCGGTTAAAGTCATCTATGTTCAAAATGAATACCAGCGTGGTGTTTGTACTTACGGATACTGACCCTGCCATTTATTCCATTGAAGCAGTGCATGAAATTGCAGAACAAAAAATGGCCAATGTGGTGGGAGTGTTGCCGGGAAAAAGTAAAAAAGATGAGTATGTTATTTTTTCCGGGCATTATGATCATTTAGGAATTGGTAAACCGGTGGATGGTGATTCCATATATAATGGTGCAAACGATGATGCGGCAGGGATAACTGGAGTGATCATGCTGGCTAACTATTTTAAAAAAGCAAAGGATAATGAGAGAACAATTGTTTTTGCAGCCTTTACAGCAGAAGAAGTGGGGGGCTTTGGCTCTCAATATTTTTCCAGGCAAATGAATCCCGACAAGGTGATGGCTATGTTCAATATTGAGATGATCGGTACTGAAAGCAAGTGGGGCAAGAATTCAGCATACATAACCGGTTACGAAAAGACAAATATGGGTGAAATAATAGCGAAGGATCTAAAAGGAACTGCTTTTACTTTTTATCCTGATCCTTATCCGCAGCAGCAATTATTTTACCGGTCTGATAATGCTACGTTAGCAAGACTGGGTGTGCCGGCGCATACTATCTCTACTTCTAAGATGGATGTGGAACCGCATTACCACAAGCTTACCGATCATGTAGAAACACTTGACTTAGTGAATATGACGGAAGTAATAAAAGCTATTGCACTCAGTTCAAAAAGTATTATTGCAGGAAAAGAAACTCCTACGAGAGTGAAGGTGGAGGAGCTGAGGTAGCTTTTATTGCCTCATCATCGGGTCTTCATTATTACTCATCCTCAGCACTGCCGGGCTTTGATTGCTTTTATCATACTCCGTTCCCAGGAAAGCAATGTTTATTTTTCTTCCGTCGCTATAATTAAATGTGATGGTATAATCTTTTACCTCGTAAGTACCGGAGCCTGGTGCAAACCCCGGATTAATGCAATCATTGTATTCATGGCATAAAACCCTTACTGCTCCGTTATCAATGAATCTTCCGTCTGCTGTAAAACTAATAGCAGGGATTTTTCCGTAAGCTTCTGCCATTACATAAGTACCATTAAACTTCGCACCATCCACGGAAGGCAAATTGTAAAAGCGATGGTCAGTATTATTTGCTGTGATGATGAGTTTATTTCCTTCCATCCTTAAAGGAATATTTCCATAAGGCATTTTCAATACGCCTCTCCCGTTGCTGAAAGTATATGTGCCCCAGTCACGGCGGTATAATTCTGCGAGCACCCTTGTATCCGCATCATTCAACCCTTCATAATAAAATTTAGGCCCGAAGTATGCCTGGCCATTGGATAAGAAAACAGGTGTATAAACATTATACCTGAAACCGGATGATGCAGACGCCTGCATGGAAATACCCTGCCACACACCCATGATGCCGCCGCCATCAGTAGTGCCGGGCTGCAGGAGCGGCTCAGGCCCATCAGTAAATTGTAACGAGAATAAAAAATTATCAATGGCAATCCTGTATTGCTGCCTTTCATCGGCATAAAGAGAAGACATGCTGCAGTTCCGCATAATAGTTCTTGATTTTAAAATGGCAATGCGTTCAAAGCGGTTGTTTATTTTTATTACAAATAAATCCAAACCATATTCAGGCGACCCGATTCGTATGCCGCCATTGCAGCGGATATACTCCCAGCCCTGGAATGATTGTTTTGCCTGTTCTTTTTTATAATTGCCTTCTCCGAGGTAATTCATTTTTGTACCGTTGTACATGGCCGCTGCTTCATCAAAGCTTTGCTGAAGGGCCTGTTCCAGAGTGCCGGAAAAATTTAATGGCTGCATTATTTGCATGGCGAGGTGTTCACCTTGTGGTAAGTCTAATGGTTTAAAAACTACGCCATCCTGGAATTGCTGATGGCTCCATCCCGCAGGTGGAGTATATGTCATCAACCCAAATTTCGCTGAGCCGGCATTATTTGCCTTCACCGGAACATTGTTAATGGTATTGCTGCTCACTGTTGGCGATTTTGTT
Organism: Chitinophagaceae bacterium; assembly: GCA_044221225.1. Classification (GTDB taxonomy): domain Bacteria; phylum Bacteroidota; class Bacteroidia; order Chitinophagales; family Chitinophagaceae; genus JJ008. Next base: position 107,622 of record JBGAPQ010000002.1, on the reverse strand, counting down.
TTATCCAAATCAATTGATTCTAAAAAAGTGGTCATTTGCGGCAAGTAAGCTTCGTCATTCAGGCTGCTGCGTATGCTTACTGATTTTCCATGGCCGCTGATGACTGTTAAAAAAATATATACATCGGCACCATCCACTTTGGCAGGTGCTGCTGCGGCCACAATTTCCCAACCGTCTTCTGTGCTTTGTGTTTCTGGTTTTGGTGTTTCTTCAACTTTATATGGTGATGCTACTAAATCATCCCATTCACGGATAAAATCCTTCTGAGCATCACCGGTACTTACCTTGCTTGCAAACATGGCTATAACACAAAAACCACCATTGCTTTTGTTTACATTCATATAATTCATCACACCTGGTTTGGCATCTTTGCTCCAGTTTTTGGGAGGAGTATAGGTTACAATGTCAAATGTTTCTGTTTGAGTGAATGCCTGTATTGAAACTGATGCCATGAAAACAGAAAGATAAACTGAGCGTAGCAACAGACGATGCCATGAAATACCGCAATTGGCAAATAAAAATCTCAGACTATTTGTATTATTCAGCTTCTTCATATTGACTTGTTTTAGGATTCCATTCATGTTTACAAAAAGTAGTTACCATTCCGTCAGGAGAAAGTTTACGTATATAACTATTATTGGAAATGCTGCGATCGATAATGTATAAGTTTCCCTTCCTGTCGAAAGCAATTCCTCTTGGCGAATCAAAACGGGCCACTAATGCTTTGCCATCGGCATAACCGGGCTCTGCAGCGCCTGCCGGGTTACCTAAAAAATTAAATTTACCGGTGCCCGCTACTGTGGTTACTTTATTGCTGGTGATTTTTATAATTCGATTCAGTCTTGAATCGGTGAAATAGATTTCTCCGTTTGGAGCAATTGCGATACCATTCGGATCAGTAAGTACCGCTGTAGAAACGGGGCCTTCTTTGTAAACAGAATTAAATTTTGTTTTATCGCATTGACCTGCTACAGTAGTAATGACACCTGTTGGAGAAATTTTTTTGATACAATGGCTGACACTGGCACATACATACAGGTTGCCAGCTGCATCGCAGGCAAGACCTCTAGGGTAATGTAACTTGAGTTCGCCTTCATTTCCATTTTTTATTGTGCTGACAATACCCCCGGCGCTGATTTTCCGGATAACATAATATCCGCTGCTGCCTCTGTTATTGGTCCATTCATGATCAGTAACATAAATGTTTCCTTTATTATCTATTGCAATGCTTTCAAGATCGACAAATGCCGCAGTTAACTTGTCTCCGTCTTTGTACCCTGAAATATTAGTACCGGCAATGGTAGTAACAGAACCATCCGCCGTGATCCTTCTGATCATTGTACCATCTGCTAAATATAAATTGTCAGATGAATCTATGGCGATCCCGTTCGTATTACTAAACCTCGCTTCTTTTCCTTTTCCATCTTTACGATTCCGGCCGCCTCCTGCAAACAATTCTGCTTTTCCTTCAGGTGAGATCTTTATTATTTTATTATTCAGACCTGTTACAAAAACATTGCCTTTACTATCAACAACAATTCCTTTGGATGCGGCAAATGCACCGGTGAGTTTGGGTGTTTGTGCATTTATGAATTGAATAAATGCTAAAGCAGAAACAAGGGAGAAAAATATTTTTTTCATATATAGACTATTAGCCGGGGTTATAAATTTTCATATTCTTTTTTAGCGGCACTTCGGGTGCGGGTGCAAGCAAATTTTTAAAAGGACCTTCATTAAAATTCCAACCGGACTCTATGCCAAGGGTATAGCCAACTTCTGATTTTGCTCCGAAATCACCGCCAGTTGCCTGAACAAAGGCATCCATCTTTATACCACCATCAGAATATCTGCCATTACCATCAAATTTTATAAATGCATATTCATGCATACCCACGTCAAAACCTTTTCCTAAATCTATATTGACACCAATTCCAACATTCAGCGTTGATTCCTTGGTCTTAAAATCCCTTTCGTATTTAAATATCAATAGCTCGCCACCTTCAATTGAAAACTTATCGCAATCCAGTTCAATACTTCCCACGATAAAAGAAATACCGAAATCCAATGGACAATCCATTTCTTTGATGTTATTACTTGCTTTGGTTGTAGTAGTAGTTGTAGTAATGCAGGGCTTAATAATTTTCGTTGTGCAGATCCCGCCTATCGTGGTTAGGTACTGTTCAATAAAATAGTAATACTGCATCCTGAAATCATCTTTGCTTATGGGATTAATGCTGAGATAATGCCAGTAAACCAGTTCATCAAAATAGGTTCTGAAAATTCGTTTCCCTTTTTCCTGCATTTCCTGGGTGAGGTAGGCAAATTTTGGCAGGTAAGTATTTGCCAATTCATTTTTTGCTGTACAAATTTCTTCTTCAGTGGCACAGTTGGCATGTGAAGCTCCTTCACCACTCGGACATCTTAAAGCAAAAGCACCCATCATTTCATCATATTTCTGCTTGTATTCTTTATCAATCGCCGCCATATCTGAGGCGAATGTTTTTATAGTTATGGTATGAAACTCGCCTAGTTCTTTTTTATAATCACTCAATACCTGGTCCGCCATTATTTGACATAACTCATAAAAAGGCTGCGCTATAAATTCATTTGGATTTAGTTTGCGACCAATACCACCGGCATTCATTGTCGCCATTCCCTTCTGCATTTGCTTTTGGGCAAGTTCCTGGTACATGGCGCCAAATTTTTGTACCTGTTGTGTGATCATTTTTCTAAAAGCATTGTGTTCTGCTTCTGCCATTACTGCATTGCTTGTACTTATACATTGAGGGGGCAAATCATATTTAAATTGATTAAAGTATTCAGGAAGTTTAATTCTTGGTCTTATTAAGGGTCTTATCCTTGAACCTTTTTTTAATTTCCGGAGTTTTAAATAAATCGTTTTGCTGAAACGGCTTTTAATTGATTTTTCAAAATACTCAACTGCTTTTTCTGTATGCCCTTTTGATTCTTCGATGAACCCTGCGGTACCGCAAGCTTCCGCATGTTCGGGAGTAATTCTTAAGCAACGGCCAAAGTAAACCATTGCAGTATCCAGTTCCCCCAGGCCTGCATAAGCCTGCCCAATATTATTTAACAACATGCCGTTGTTGGGATATGATTGCAAAACATATTTTAAAATTGGAATGGCTTTTTGTTCAATGCCACCCAGGTTCAGCAATGCGGCGCAATTGTTAAGTAATACTTCATTATCCGGGTTAATAGTGGCAGCTTTTACTATTAACAATATAGATTCTTCGGGATGTGAACTGTACCAACCCATCATCGCCACATCACCCATTTTATTTCCATCGTTTTTATATTGCGCCGTCATCGCCTGAACAGATGAAGCAGTAGTTGCAGGTAATTTTTTTGATAACTCATTATATAGATTATTTAGGAAACTAACCAGCTCAGCTTTTGTAAATATTTTTTTTGGAAGCAATGCAAGCAATGCCTTATTCTTTGGAGGAAATTTCCAGTTGTCAACATTGCCATAAGCGCCGGGGTCAGTATAAGAAGATACACCCAGCTTGGAGGAACTATTTTTTGTGGCTCCGCCAATCTGTTTTTGTTGCTGTTCTGCATTCTTCAGCGCTTTATTCACCATCGTATCACCACCATATTTTTTTATAATATCATTAGCATCTTTCATCATCTTATCTATTTCTGCCTGGGTAGGTGCCTGGGCAAATAAAAATTGCGCCGAAATAAAAAACAGGAAGATGATGAAGAATATTTTTTTCATATTGAATTATTATTGTGTATCTGTTGCTTTTGTTCCGGCACTATTGAGAAATTCAATGTTAGCAAACTTGATTTTTATCTCATCGTATCCATTTCTACTAATAATTACCTTGGCTTTATCGTTTTCTTCCACCGGGTCAAATACCTGTTTGTAACTGATGATAGATGCACCGCTGAGTTTGAGGGTGTAGTTTAAGGCAGCTTTGCCAGTACTGCTCGTACCAATAGTATTATGAGACCAGGCAGTGATACTAAAAACCATGTTTTGTTTGTTAATAAAAGCATTTAACAGCGGGATAAACATCGGGCACCCGGAATGAAACTGGATGGTAATGGGGTCGTAACTGTTTTTTCTGCCGAGGAGGTTATTGGCGCCCATTTCCAGTTTATATAATTCGGTCTCCTCCAGGTTAGTGTTTATTTTATTATCGCCGGGTAATTTTACACCATCTGCCCAAACAGACATCCACATGAAAACTATATCGCCATATACTGCATTTGTGTTTTGAGTTGCTAACAATTCCGGAATCTGCATTGAAGTGCGGGGCGGTGTTATTTGCGGATTGACAATGCCGCTCCCTTCGAGAGAAATATTATATGTCACCCTTGAAAATAATGGTTTTTGATTCTTGTTACTGAATGACCATTTTCCTGCTGCAGCATTATACTCTGTCTTTATTTCATCCCGGTTGGTGATTCCTCCCTGTGAATTGGGGTCCCATCTGGGAAAAGAAGAGAACTTTGCGCCGGGGTTATTATTCAATGAAGGGTGATCAATCAACGCTGAACCATCTGCCTGTATATCCTCTTTTCTGAAAGAGTATAGAAAATGCTTTTCATCAGGGTTTGTAAAATAGGTAACTGTAAATTTTGAACCAACCGGTATAGGCCTGCTATCCATATTGAAGATGTGCCACTTTTCTTTGAAATAGTAAGCGCCGATTGGATGCTGGTTAATGGTTCCCCCTTTCTCTGAAACGGGAATTACAAAAATGACAGCAGCGCCATTATTATTTAACTCAGCAACATCAAGTATCGTACAATCATAGTTGCAGGAAATATTTTCTTTTGTAGCAACATGGGTGAGCTGCTGCTGGCCAAAGCTGCTTAATACAATTATCATAAATAAGGCAAGCAATGTTCTCTTATAAAGCATATAGTGTTTCATTTAAGGAATTTTTACTGGTTTAAAAGTTTTACCCCCACCGTCAATGGATAAGTCAGTGTTTCCCCGGTGCATTTGTTTTTCATCTTAATGCTGCAAATAATCCTTTCCATACCAGCGTTAAAAAAGACCTGCCATTTAGCTGCGGTGCTGTTGGTGTAGCCGGGTATTACATTCAGCGTTGTCATATACGCTTCTTGTACTACTTCAAAATTGTCGGCACCTGCTCCTATAATATTCAGTTGAAAGCCATTTCCGCCATTGCTTCCTGGAAAAACATCTATTACCATTTGTCCTGAGGCAACGAAATAAATCTGGTCGGCGGTGGCTTTGCACCTGCCTTGTTGTTTGGGTATTTGTGCAAGGGAATTACTGGTAAAACCTGCAATAAAAAAACAAATAAGTGCAATTAGTTTAACTGCCATTGCTGAATGTTTAATAAACTGTTTCATATTGTTTAATTTTTTTTAAAACTTAGCCGTCAGTTTGTTGATTCAAATGTAGCTGTACCAAAAATGCTGTCTATCACCCGAAACAGTGATTCAGTAAAGAACTGGCAGGAATCACCCGAAACTGGTATTTTAAAAGGATTGTTTGATTTTTTGCAAGAGAATGTGAACCTTTATAAGGAATACTATCCATGATTTCATTTAAACCATATTTAATTGCTTCGGGTCTGCTGATGTTGTTTGTAGCCAATTGTCTGCGGGCGCAGAACATTCCGGATAGTTTGCTTCAAAAACTTGCCACCTCATCCAATGATTCTGCCAAAGGAATTATCCTGCTGGAAATTGGTGAATCTATTGAACAAACAACACCGGAAAAAAGTATGGATTATTACAGGCAGGCATTGGCAACCGGCCAACGGATAAAAAATAATAAGGTTATTCAATCCGCTTATTATGATATTGGAGTTTGCTATATCAACCTGAACAAAATGGACAGTGCTATCAACTTTCTGGAAGCAGCTATTCCTTTTGCACAGTTATTGAATGATACGTTAGGTGAAGCAAAGCTTTTGGGAAATATTGGAAATGCATGGCTGCATAAAAAAGACCGGGTCACGGCTATTGAATACTATTTACGGTCAGCAAGAATCTGGGAAACCTGCAGTGACCAGCGATACCTGACCATGCTCTATTCCAATATCAATGCATTATTGGATGAGCAGAAGGAACACAACAGGGCGCTGGAATTTGGGAACAAGGCTATAGCCCTCGCCAAAAAGATTGGTGATAATTATTCATTGGTGAACGGTCTGGTTAATCTCTCTACTACATACAGCCATCTTGGTCAGCATGAAAAAGAATATGAACTGCTGGAGCAGGCTCTGCCGCTCGCAAAAAAAAATGAAGACCTTGACCAGATTGCAACGACCTATCACAATATGGGAGATTATTTTTTCAAGCAGGAAAAATTTTCATCTGCCCTGGAAAAATACCTGGAATCTCTTAGTTATGTAAAGCAAATGGGCAACAAATATCATTTGTGCGAAATAAGTACTGTGCTTGCACTGGCTTATCATAAACTCAATCAAGACAGCAAGGCACTGCAGTATATTCAACAGGCGGAGCAATTAGCAGATGAGGTGGGGGTAAGAACCAAGCTGAAAGAGATATACCTTACAAGGGCGGAGATAGAACAAAAGGCGGGTAATTATAAACTGGCCAGCGAGTATTATTCAAAAACACTTACTGTTAGCGACTCATTATTTAAAACGGAGACCAGTGAAAAGGTTGCTGAGGCAGAGGCCCGGTATCAGAATGAAAAAAAGCAACAGGAAATTGTACGGCTGGAGAAGGATACACAGATAAAGTCGCTTACTATTAAACAAAAATCAACCCTGAATTATTTCCTGATTGCATCAGTCGCTGCATTACTGCTCGTTAGCCTTTTGGTTTACAGGAATCTTCGCCACCGCAACCTTCTGGCAAAACAACAGGATGAACTGCAGCAACAGCGCATCCGGGAACTGGAAAAAGATAAACAATTAGTGGCAGTAGATTCAATGCTGAAAGGGCAGGAAGAAGAACGGAGCCGGCTGGCCAAAGACCTGCATGACGGCCTGGGCGGATTATTATCAGGCGTAAAATTTTCACTAAGCAATATGAAAGACAATTTAATTATAACCCCGGATAATATGACTGTGTTTGAACGGTCATTAGACATGATTGATGCTTCTATTAAAGAACTGCGACGGGTGGCCCACAATATGATGCCGGAAATGCTTACTAAATTCGGATTGGATGAGGCTTTGAAAGAATACTGCAATACTATTAATTCGACAAAACTGATTAACGTGAAATACCAGTCGCATGGAATGGAAGGAAGAATAGATAAATCAACGGAGATAATTATTTATCGTATTATACAGGAATTGCTGAATAATATTCTAAAGCATGCTGGCGCAACAGAAGCGTTTGTGCAACTGATAAGAGAAGACAGCAGGCTGAATGTAGTGGTGGAAGACAATGGAAAAGGCTTTGACACCGCTTTGCTAAAAAATAATAAAGGTGCGGGGCTTACAAGTATCCAATCAAGAGTAGATTATTTGAAGGGGCAGTTAGACATTCATTCAGAAAAGGACAAGGGAACTTTGGTAAATATCGAATTCAATGTATTATTATGATTCGTGTATTTATTGTGGATGACCATCCGGTTGTAATAGAGGGCATCCACTCTTTACTGCAAAACGAAAAAGGTATTGAATGGGCCGGGCAGGCTATGAATGCTCAGTCTTGCCTGGGATACTTTGTAAACAATACAGCTGATGTGGTTTTAATGGATATCAGCATGCCAGGAATGGATGGAGTGGAATTATGTAGTGTTGTGAAAGAAAAGTATCCGGGTATCATGGTACTGGGTTTAAGTACATTTAACCAGGGGCTATACATTAAAAAAATGATGGAAAACGGAGCTTCCGGTTATATATTAAAAAATTCTTCCAAAGAGGAATTGATAAAAGCAATCCATACTGTAAATGGTGGCGGTATATTTTTTAGTGGGGAAGCCGGAGAAGCTTTACAAGAGTATCAGAGATCCTCCATGCAGGAATTGCCGGTACTATCAGCAAGGGAAAAAGAGATATTAGAACTGATAGCAGAAGGATATACTAATCCCCAAATTGCCGAAAAGATATTTCTTAGTTCTTTTACAGTTGATAGTCACCGGAAAAACTTACTTGCAAAACTGGGTGTAAAAAATACGGCAAGTTTGATACGATTGGCGGTAGAGAGAAAACTTATTTAAGAATTGTTGCACTAAGCTTTTACCGGAACTGAATGCACTGCATCACTCATTTCCTTAATCAAGGATGCATCTTTTTCAATTGCATTGCCTACCACAATCACATCAGCACCGGCTTTACAGTTCAGATAAGCTTTTTCAGGCTGTATAATACCGCCACCGACGATTAAAGGAGCTTCTATATGGTCAGCCACAGCCTTTATCATGCTTTCTGTAATGGGTCTTTTTGCACCGCTGCCAGCATCCATGTAGATCAGTTTCATACCAAGCATTTCGCCGGCCATAGCTGTACACATGGCTATTTCATTTTTATCAGCAGGTACAGGTGCTGCATTGCTGATATAAGATACCGTGGTAGGGGCTCCGCCATCTACTACTATATAACCAGTTGGCATTATCTCCAGGCCGCTTTGTTTTACAAAAGGAGCGGAGACCACATGCTGGCCGATTAATAATTCAGGATTACGACCGGATATAAGAGAGAGGTACAACAAAGCATCAGCATAACGGCTTACCTGTGACGGGCTGCCAGGGAATAAGATGACCGGGATGCTGCAGTTCTGTTTGATATGCTGTACACATTCGTCAAGATGGTTGGAGATCACCAGGCTACCGCCTACGAGAAAATAATCAACTTTTGCAGCCAGTGATAGTTCCATCAGTTCATCCAGCACCAAAGTATTCACTTTATCAGGATCGATAAGCACTGCAAAGGATTTTCTTCCCTGCTTTTTCTTCTCTGCCAATGTGTTATAGATAGTTGACTTCATCCGGTACCGGTTGGTTCTTGCAAAAATGCGAAAAGTTTTTGGCTTTTAAACAGTTAATTTACAAAGGATTTACTCTATTTGAATCCTTGCAGTATTTCAAGTTGAACAGGTAAAAGAGAGATAAATTCAATAGCTATTTTTCGGGGGGGGGTAATTCCTTACAAATTCAAGTTCCTTGGTAGAACAACCGATGAACTTCATTATATGCATAAATTCTTTTTCGCTCAATGCGCCGTTGTTTTCCTTTTTAGAATACGCCTGCTGCGTCATGCCTAATTTTTTAGCAATACCTTTTTGATTGAGTCCTTTAAGCAGCCGGATCTTTTTTAAGAGTCCTCCATTGTACATAATTAATAAGCTTGGTAGTGATAAATGAATTAAACACTTTAGAGAAACTGCATTAAGCTGAGCCTACTAATCCGGAGCTATAATTTGATAGATAAAGAAAGGGTTTTTTTGCAAAAAAAGCAATTTTTTTTTCACGATTTACTTGAGATGAAGGCGACTTGGATTGATGCTGAGAGCAAGGTAAAGCTCAAAAATTAAGTTTAAACACTTTTCACTCACGTTGTAACTTACAACCTGAATGATAAGGTTCGTATCGGATAATTTCTGAAATTCCGTTTTCATTAAACCCGTTCACATGTCTGAAAAGCTCTGCGCTGCTGTTTACAATTGGCTTAAGCAGTCAGGTATCAGAGTGTCCCGCCGTTATCTTGATCAGCAACTACAATCGCATCCTGACTATCCTTCACTAGCAAGCATCACCGATACGTTAGATGATTTGGGTGTTGATAATATGTCACTGGTGGTAGATAAGGAAAAAATGGATGAATTGTCTGCTCCTTTTCTGGCACATAGCCCTGTAAACGGCGGAAGCTTTATCGTAATTAATGATATGCTGCGACAGATCAAACAAAACAAAAATTTTGAAAGGGACTGGGATGGCATTGTTGTGTTGGCGGAAAAACCGGATAATTGGAAACATGAGGAGAATGAAACGACATTAGCAAAAGAAAAAAAGGTAAAGGGATATACTTTTTTTGGCATAGCTGCCATAGTTATATCAGCGATTCTTTCTTTATCTGAAATACTAAATTTTCAAACCGCCGGGTTGCTGCTTACTGTTTTAGCAGGAATAGCGATAACTGTTTTAATTGTACGAGAGGAACTGGGCATCAGCAATGAAATAACAGAACACTTATGCAGAAGCGCTGGAATGGAAACGGATTGCAACGCCGTGATCAGCTCAAAAGGCACTAAACTGGCAGGTTGGTTTAGCTGGTCAGATGCTGGTATTATTTATTTTGCTTCTTTCTTATTGCTCCTCGTTGTATCGCCTGATATTCCACTGTTTTCATTGTTTTCAGCCTCTGCCATTCCTTTTGTTTTCTTTTCAATTTATTATCAGTGGCAGGTAGTAAAAAAGTGGTGTATACTTTGCTTATTGACAGTGGCTATATTGATTATTCAATTCTTTCTATTACTGCCGTTCCTTTTTCAGTTTAATAGTAACATGTTTTTTTCTTCTGCATTTACTGTTGCCGGGTTCATTTTTTTAACTATTGCTACTACCTGGCTGCTGGCAGTGAAACCGGTGTTACAAAAGAATAAAGAATTAGGAGCCAAAAACTTTTCTATACTACGGTTTAAAAATAACCCGGATGTTTTCAATGCCTTATTAATGCAGCAAAGAAAAATAGATACAGCTTCTTTTGAAGATGACCTGCAGATAGGTAATTCTGGAGCTGCTATACAAATAATCGTGGCATGTAACCCTTATTGTGGCCCATGTGCCAAAACACATAAAGATTTACATGAATTAATAGAAAAAAATGATATGGGGCTAACAGTGAGATTTTCTGTAAAAGCGGATAAAAAAGGAGATGGGAAAACAGAGATAGTTGAATACCTACTGCAATTATTGATTGATAAAAGCGTGGCTTACAAAAAGCAAGTATTATCTGATTGGTATATAACGATGAATATGGAAAAATTTAAACAGCAGTATCTATTGGATGATAAAAGAGATATGATTGTTTTATTGAGACAGCAAGAGCAATGGACAGAAAAAGCAAAGATAACAGCTACTCCAACTATTTTTATTAATGGCTATGAACTACCCAAACAATACAGAGCGGCTGATTTAAAAAGAATAATAAGAAGCACGGGAAGAATTGCTGAAACACATGAAGCTGTTGTAGCAAAAATTAATGACATATTGATATAAAGCCTGGGTGGGCGTTAACTCTTTGTTTGCGCAAACAAGGTAAAAGAGCCTGGTACCTGAACCCGGGCCGATTATTCAAAATTAAATTTAAAACATGAAAAAGTTTGAAAGCTTGGGCAAAAGCCTAAGCAAGCAGGAACAAAAAAAGATTATGGGAGGATATGTGGACCCTGGTGGCGGTCAATGCAGCTCAAGTCCATGTAGTGTGTATGATTCAAACAGTGGCAAAACTTACAAGGGATCTTGTGGTTTTTATGACATGGGAGGTGGTCTTCAATTCTGTGAATGTATAACTGAATTGGGGTTCTACAATCCTCAAGGGGGTGTAAGTGCCTGCTGGACAGCGTAGCATCATTTATTTCGTATTGGGTTAGAGCTAATTTTTTTTTGGCTCTAACTTTTTTAAAAATTTTTTATGAAATTTTTTTGTTTTATGATCTGTATATCTCTTTCTGCCTGTGCTCAAAAGACAAATGATGAAGCTATTATTATCAAGGGCACAATTAAAAACCTTCCTGCTAATAAAGTCTATTTAACAGACGCATATTATCCTGACATAATTATCGACTCGGCCAATTATGTAAACGATACTTTTTCTTTTCGTATTAATCCAACCAATTATGAACCACTTGTAGTGAGCATTCGTTTTTTTAATAAAGAAGGGAAAAGGCAACTGTTGGCTTTTGACAATTATATATTGTCAAATGACAATAAGAAATATGGTGCTACTGCATTTGTTTTAGATTATGGTATTACAATGATTACCGGCACTGTGGAAAGTATTACATATAATGCCACAAATAATTTGAAAATTGAAGCCGGCAAGCAAAATGATCCATTTTTTAAAACTGATCTGACAAATTTTGGATTAATTAGTGAAAAAAATGAGAACAAAAGAGGGGCAATTATCAATAGTTACAAAGACTTAATAAATGAATATCCCGATTCATATTATTTTATTAAGCAGTTGCATAATTACAGAACTCAATATTCCGAAATGGAGTTGAATAGCCTCATCGACCTTTTTGATAGGAGTGTGAGAAATTCTACTTATGGGAATAAAATTATTTCTTATTTCAGCTTAAAGCCACAAGATGGTCGTCCCTTACCCAACTATCTTTTAAAAGATTCATTAAATAATGAATTTAAAATGATTGAAGATTCATATAGCCTTAATATGCTGATATTCTGGGCCAGCTGGTGTGGGCCATGCCGACAAGAAATTCCAGAGCTAAAAGAGTTAAACGATGAGTTTAAGCACAAAGGGTTACGCATGGTCAGTATCTCGATAGATGAAAACAATAAACTTTGGGAAACTGCTTTAAATAAAGAAAAAATGGAATGGCAACAGTTAATTGCTGACAGTTCTGAGCTAATTGAGAAACTTAAGGATAGTTATAATTTTTCGGCCATTCCATTAATTGTTTTCACAGACAGGCGCGGTTTGGAGCTGGGCAGGTTTTCGGGATATGATCCTAATCAGGAAGAACAACTAAAAAATCTTATTATGCAAAATATCAGCAAATGAAAAATCACAGGCTGATAGTAATTGAAAAACCTAAATAGGACAGGTTTATTTGATTAATAAAGTTGTTTCAAATAATTTTTTTAAATGAGTTTTCCCTTCTATAAGCAATCAGACACAATGGATTGTGGACCTGCATGTCTGCGCATGATAGCAAGATATTACAAGAGAAGTATTTCTTTGCAGAGACTTAGAGAAAAAGCACAATTGAGTAAAGAAGGCGTAAATCTCTTGGGCATAAGCGATGCAGCAGAATCAATTGGCTTTCGTACTCACTCATTAAAGCTAACGTATAAGACATTAGTAACAGAGGTACAGCTACCAGCCATACTACATTGGGATCAAAATCACTTTGTAATTCTATATAAAATAAGGAAAAATAGACTCTACATTGCGGACCCTGCAAAAGATCTTTTAACATATAGCCTTAAAGAGTTTAAAAACAAATGGATTAGCGATAAGGAGGATGAACAAGAATTTGGTGTCGCTCTTTTATTGGAGCCCTCACCCTCTTTTTATGAAAGTAAGGAAGATAAGGAGGATGAACAGAAAACTAGTCTTCGATTCAGAAATATTTTTAGTTATATCCTTCCTTATCGGAAATTAATCGTTCAGCTTTTTATTGGATTGGGTGTTGCCAGCTTATTGCAATTGTTCTTACCTTTTCTTACACAAAGCATTGTTGACTCCGGTGTTAATACAGCCAATATTCACTTCGTGTATATAGTACTGCTTGCACAGTTGGCGCTATTTGCAGGTAGGCTGGCTATTGAGTTTGTAAGAGGGTGGATATTGCTGCATATCAGCACCCGGATAAATATTTCCATTCTTACCGATTTTTTGATCAAGTTGATGAAGCTGCCTGTAGCTTTTTTTGACAGTAAGCACACAGGTGATATCCTTCAACGGATGAATGATCATAACAGGATAGAATCGTTTCTTACAGGGTCGTCGCTGAATGTTTTGTTCTCTCTTGTTAATCTGGTTATTTTCTCCGTTGCGTTGGCCATTTTCAATGTTGGTATTTTTGCCGTATTTGCTGTTGCCAGTGTGCTATATGCCCTGTGGGTGATCTTCTTCCTAAAGAGAAGAAAAACTCTGGACTATAAAAAATTTGAAATAGCTGCAAAGGAGCAAAGTATCACTATTCAGTTGGTGCAGGGCATGCAGGAGATAAAACTAAATGGGGCAGAAAGACCTATGCGCTGGACATGGGAAAGATTGCAGACCAAATTATTCGGGTTGAGCATGAAAGGGCTGTCACTTAACCAATGGCAGCAGGTCGGAGCATTTTTCATCAACGAGGGGAAAAATATTTTTATCACATTCTTATCTGCAAAGGCGGTGATTAATGGTCACATGACGTTAGGCTCCATGCTGGCTGTGCAATATATCATCGGTCAGCTTAACAGCCCTATTGAACAAATGATAGGCTTTGTACAAAGCTGGCAAAATGCAAAAATTAGTATGGACAGGCTGAATGAAATACACAATATTGATGATGAGGAACCTGTAGATAAATATCTGCTGCAGGAATTACCGGCACCCTTTCAACGAAAGATTGTTGGAGGCAGTCCAGCCTCCCCAACCCCGCCAAAGGGGGGGCTTTTCATCCAAAGGCAGCTTATTGAAGAAACACTGCCAAGAGAAGATTTCAATAAGCATAATGTTTTTTTGAAAAGCAAGAATTGTGCAGCAGACTCCTCCCCGTTTAGGGCCAACAAAGCAGAGTTGCAGTTGGGAACGGAGTTCGGGGTGACGTTCCAAAACGTTTCATTCTCTTATCCCGGGGCAGGCAATGAGCCGGTGCTTCACCATATCAATCTTTGTATTCCAAAGGGGAAAACGACCGCCATTGTTGGCACAAGCGGCAGCGGTAAAACAACATTACTGAAGCTACTGCTAAAATTTTACGAGCCGCAAAAAGGAGAAATAAAATTAGGTGATACATCACTGAATAACATCAGTCACCGGGTGTGGCGGAGTCACTGTGGAGTAGTGATGCAAGAAAGTTTTATTTTTTCTGATACAATCGCCAAAAACATCTCCGTAGGTCAGGAAAAAATAGATATGGAAAAGCTTCGCTATGCGGCAGAAGTGGCCAATATTAAAATGTTTATTGAAAGCCTTCCGTTGGGATACAATACGAAAATTGGCGCGGAAGGATCAGGAATCAGCATGGGGCAAAAGCAACGTATCTTGATTGCAAGATCTGTTTATCGTGATCCTGATTTTATCTTTTTTGACGAAGCTACCAATAGCCTTGATGCTAACAATGAAATGCAGATCATTCAAAACCTGGAGTCTTTTTTCAAAGGAAGAACTGTAGTGGTGGTGGCTCATCGACTGAGCACAGTGAAACATGCAGACCAGATAGTGGTGCTGAACATGGGAGTGATTTCTGAAAAAGGGACCCATCAGCAACTGGTGAGCCTGAGAGGAGAATATTATCAATTAGTAAAAAATCAATTGGAACTGGGAGTATAGGATGAAATTTTTTTTATAGTTCATATACGATGGAAAATTATAATCAAAAGGGATATTCAACAGATGAAGTTATTGAGGTGGTTGCTTCCCCCTTGGAAGAGAACCGGAATATGGCTTTACTCACCGAAGAAGTGCAAGAAGTTATAAGTTACCGGCCCCATTGGATAGTAAGAAAGGGAAACATTGTTTTTCTTTTTATCATTTTATTATTGCTGGCACTTACCTGGATAATTAAGTATCCGGATATAATAAATTCCGGAGCAAGACTGGTCTCACTGAATCCACCAAAATTGATTAATGCTAAAACACAAGGAAAAATATTGAAGCTCTTTGTAATCAATGAGCAGGCTGTAAAAAAAGGACAGCACCTCGGCTACATGGAAAGCACGGCAGATTACGCCCATGTGATAAAATTGTATCAATGGATTGATACAATAATAAAAGCTACTGCGAATAAAAGCTATGAGTGTTTAATAAATAATCCACTACCCGCTCTCATTCAACTTGGAGAGTTGCAGATCCCATATCAGCAATTTCAAAATCAACTGGAAATTGAAAAGCAGACGCTGCAGGGAGGGTATTATCAACGTAAAAAAAGCACATTGGAAAAAGATTTAGTATACCTATTATCATTAAAAAACAATTCAGAACAACAAAAACATTTGCAGGTGCAGGATCAGCAATTACAGCAAAAAGAATATATAGCCTATGAGTCGTTGGCCAAAGACAAAGTGATAGCTCCGATGGAATTGAATCAGTATAAAAGCAAACTGATAATAAAGGAGCAAAGCCTAAAACAGTTAAATGCCCAGATTACCGGTACTGAGATCAGCAGTCTCGGAAAGCAGAAAGAAATCCTGGAAATTCAGAAGCAAATGGCAGATCAGCAGCAGCAATTTCACTCGTCATTGCTGCAATTAAAAAGCGAAGTTGAGAAATGGATGCAGCAATATGTGTTGGTAGCGCCGGAAGGTGGAAAAATTTTGTTTGTTTCCACTTTGCAAGAAAACGAGTGGGTCGAAAACGGGCAGAGTTTGTTTTATGTTCAGCCCCCACAATCAACTTTTTATTCCGAGATAATGGCAGGACAAAAAGGAGTAGGAAAAATAAAAGTAGGGCAAAAGGTGATGATAAGAATAGATGGTTATCCAAGCGACGAGTTTGGTTATTTAACCGCTAGGATTAATTATATAGCCGGTACGCCCGGTAGTAATGATAGTTTTTTGATAAAAGCAGAATTACTGCTAGGCTTACAAACCAGTTATAGAAAAAACATCTTTTTCAGAAATGGATTGATGGGTCAGGCTGAAATTATTACCGATGATAGGAAATTGTTTCACCGGCTGACCGGGCAATTGAAGGAGATTTGGGAAAGATAAATAGAAGGAGGTAGCAAGACGGAGTGATTTTACTATTATTTGCAAATAATATAAAATGACTTGATGCAGAAAAAGGTACTGCGTTGATTTTGAAAGATATGCGTACCCTCCCAATAATTTCGCAAATAAATGAGTAATGAAGCTTATGGCCTGATCCTACTTTAGTAGTTTCTGTTTTTCTCAGCAACCAAACCCACAAAAAATTGACAAATAATTGGAAGATTAAAGAGCCTGCAGTTACATTATTGGGTCGTTCAATGCCGACGTTTAGGGGCACTTACAATTAAAAACGAATACAATTTAGGGTACCCACTGACATCTATAAGTCGTGATTCCTGCTGTATTATAAATTTCAATGGCGGATTTCTTACTGCAATCATTAGTGATAAAAATGCTAATGTGGCATTACATTTTAAGAGGGGTTACCGAGCCAAATAAGGGTAAAACAGAGTTTATCAATAAAGCCTATCCTGTTTTTGATAAGTTGTTAAACAAAGAAAACTGATCTACGATCTCACACCCCACTGCCTGTACTACATGATTATTCGTAGGCGCATCACTTTTCAGCCCCATATTAATTCATATAACCTGCTTCAATATCAAGGGATGAATGAAGACAATAACCTAGCAAAAAATAAAGTCAGGTTTGATCAAAGAATTTTCCATTTACATTCGATGTGTTTCAAATATTGCCAAATACTCTATTTTGAAAAGCAGCAAACATTCCCTTATTAAAAATCACTTCGTTTATAAAAGAAAAAATAGTGCATATAAAATATCGCCAGCGATTGACATAAACTGGTCCTTCATTTTTCTAATTCAAAATCCAGCACTAAACTTTTTGCCATAAACCGTTTTTCCAGCCGGAAACGATGATTTGCTAAAAGCCTTTATAGTTTTATCCTGCGGTTGGAATTGTTTTTAATTCAGCTTAATGATAGTGAACGATGGCAGCGGGGTGATATGTTGTATTTGTGCCCCGGCAGTGATAAAAAAAGGGACAGATCAAAATAATAAGGAAGGGGGAAAAAATTATTCAATTATGCAAAATTCCCGAATTCCGATGTTATTAAATCTTTATGATTACGTAAAGGCTGAGTTAAGCCACTGTCAAGGCTTTCAGCAGATTGATTTTCTGTAATGCAGTACTGTCAGCACTTTCGGCAGAATAGTATAAAAAAAACCTTACCTGTTTTGGGTTTCAGGGCAACTGAATACTGTTAAATTTTTTTTAATAGTTGAGGCTGAATTTTCCAAAAAAAATTTAGCCATAAAAAAAGGGTCTGGTGTGTAAAAATCAGCTAATCCAATACAGGTAAGCCTTTCGGGATTTTACGATCCGATTTTCCACATAATGTTGATATTTGAAGGTTTGAACTTCCTGTTAATAAAAATACTTTCGTAACAGACCTCTCTCCAGATAGGTTAAGTTAGAAACCAGGACCAAAAACCCAGTAAATTCTTTCGAGTTATGGCAAATAAGAAGCAGGCATCCGCCAAAAGCGGTTTGCAGTTTAGTCGTCGCTTCACCCGTGAAGATGTGAGTGTGTATGATATGTTTGAATATGATTATCGTACCTCTGTAATCCGTAACCCCTCAGGTGAAGTAGTGTTTGAGATGAATAATGTGGAAGTACCCAAACAATGGAGTCAGATTGCCACAGACATTTTAGCCCAAAAATATTTTCGGAAAGCAGGAGTGCCACAACCCGATGGAAGTCTGGGCAGAGAAACTTCTGCCAAACAGGTAGCGCATCGTATGGCCAACTGCTGGAGAGTATGGGGTGAGCGCTATGGATATTTTGCTTCGGAGAAAGATGCACAGGTATTTTATGAGGAACTGGTATATTCTATATTAAACCAGATGTGTGTGCCTAACAGCCCGCAATGGTTCAATACCGGGTTGTATGAAAGTTATGGCATAACCGGTAAGCCACAGGGACACTACTATGTAGACTCAGTTGATGGTGAACTAAAGAAATCTCAGAATGCATATGAGCGACCACAGCCGCATGCCTGCTTTATATTAAGTGTGGATGATGATCTGGTGAATGAAGGGGGTATCATGGATCTCTGGGTTCGTGAAGCAAGGATATTCAAATATGGTTCTGGCGTAGGAACTAATTATTCCAACCTGCGTGGTTCTGGCGAAAAATTGAGTGGCGGCGGAAGTTCTTCCGGCCTGATGAGTTTTTTAAAGATTGGTGACCGTGCAGCAGGAGCTATTAAATCAGGTGGTACCACCCGTCGTGCTGCCAAGATGGTTTGTCTGGATTTAGACCATCCTGAGATTGTTGACTTCATCAACTGGAAAGTAGAGGAAGAGAAAAAAGTAGGTGCATTGATTGCTGCCGGTTATCCTTCTGGCTACGAAGATGAAGCATACAGAACTGTGAGCGGACAAAACTCCAATAACTCTATCCGTATTCCTAACTCATTTTTTGAAAAACTGGATAATAATGAAGACTGGGAATTAACAGGCCGCATGGATGGAAGGGTGATGAAAAAGATCCCGGCCCGGGAACTTTGGAACCAGATCGCATATGCTGCATGGCGTTGCGCTGACCCAGGCACACAATATAATACCACTATCAACGAATGGCATACTTGCCCGGAGGGTGGCGAGATCAGGGCTTCCAATCCCTGCTCTGAGTATATGTTCCTTGACAATACAGCTTGTAACCTGGCTTCTGCCAACTTGATGAAGTTCTTCGATGCCGACAAGAACCAGTTTGATGTGGAAGGATATGAATATAATTGCCGCTTGTGGACAGTGGTACTGGAAGTATCTGTATTGATGGCGCAGTTCCCTTCTAAAGAAGTAGCACAATTGAGTTATGAATACAGAACATTGGGATTAGGATATGCCAACCTTGGCACTATGCTGATGGTGAGCGGTATTCCATATGACAGCGAGGAGGCAAGGGCTATTGCCGGAGCTATCACTGCTATCATGACCGGTACATCTTACAAAACATCTGCAGAGATGGCGAAAGTACTGGGTGCATTCCCGAGATATGAAGAAAATAAGCAGCACATGATGCGGGTGATGCGTAATCACCGTCTTGCTGCATACGATGCTGATGAATACGAAAACCTCAGCCTGAAGCCACAGGGTATCCATTCAAAATATTGTCCTGACTATCTGTTAAAAGCGGCTTGCAAAGCATGGGATGATGCAGTGGAATTCGGAGAGAAATACGGCTACAGAAATGCGCAGGCTACTGTAATTGCTCCCACAGGAACTATTGGTCTTGTGATGGATTGTGATACTACTGGTGTAGAGCCTGATTTTGCGTTGGTGAAATTCAAAAAACTTTCCGGTGGCGGGTATTTCAAGATCATCAACCAATCAGTACCCGCAGCGTTAAAGAATTTAGGTTATTCGGAAAAAGAATCAGAAGCTATCATTAAGTATGCAACAGGTACTGCCTCTTTTGCCGGAGCTCCTTTTATCAATCACCAGGTATTGAGTGAAAAAGGATTTATTGCAGACGAAATAAAAAGACTGGATGCTGCTGCTGCCACAGCCTTTGAAATTGGATTTATTTTCAATAAATATACATTGGGTGAAGAATGCCTGCAACGTCTGGGCTTCACACCTGAGCAGTATAACAATTTTGAATGGAGCCTCCTGGAAGCTCTTGGATTCACTGACGAGCAGATCGAAGCCGCCAATGATTATGTGTGCGGTACTATGATGCTGGAAGGTGCACCGGGACTGAAAGAAGAACACCTGCCCGTTTTTGACTGTGCCAACAAATGCGGACAAAAAGGCCAACGCTATATCCATGCACATGGCCATATCCGCATGATGGGAGCCACTCAGCCGTTTATCAGTGGTGCCATCTCTAAAACTATCAACCTGCCCCATGAAGCTAAAGTGGAAGAGATCGCTGATGCATATTACCTGAGCTGGAAATTGGGCTTGAAAGCAAATGCCCTCTACCGTGATGGGTCTAAACTGTCGCAGCCACTCAGTAATAAATCTGATAAGAAGAAAAAGTCAGACGACAGTCAACAGTCAGCAGTCGACAGTAAAGAAACAGTGGATAGTGGTCTGTCAACCGTTGACAATAGCAGCAACATTGTTGACTTAGGAAAATTGACAGTTGAAGAATTGCTGGAGGAAGTACAGAAAAGGGTACAGGCTTCTCCTGATACAAAACTGAAAAGAAAACTGGCCAGTATTGTTGAACGCCGCACATTACCGGCAAAACGCAGAGGCTTTACACAAAAAGCTAAGATAAGCGGGCAGGCTGTATTCCTTCGTACGGGAGAATATGCGGATGGCACATTAGGAGAAATATTTGTGGACATGGCCAAAGAAGGCGCTACTATGCGCAGCATGATGAACTGTTTTGCTATCTCCGTTTCTATCGGCTTGCAGTATGGCGTGCCGCTGGAAGAATTTGTTGATAAATTTGCCTTCACCCGGTTTGACCCATCTGGTTTTGTAGAACATCCGAATATTAAAACAACCACTTCCATAGTTGATTTCATCTTCCGTGTATTAGGGTATGAATACCTCGGACGTACTGACCTCGTTCATGTGCTCGATAAACCGGAAGTGATGAATACGGGAGGTGATGACTGGGATGAAGTGCCTTCCAATCCGCTGGAGTATGCAAAAGATCCTGAGTTGTCAAGTGTAAGGGTAATTCCCTCTTCGGGTAGTGTGGCACCGCAGCCTGCCCGGAACCAAAGGGCGGCACAGCCGGTAAAAACAGAGTCAGCCATGGATGCCATGAATGCAGTGGCTAAGAATATGCAGAGTGATGCACCGGCCTGTAATGTGTGCGGCAATATTATGATGCGAAGCGGCGCCTGCTATAAATGCCTGAACTGCGGCAACCAGGGAGGATGTGGCTGATGCATTTCCCTGAGAAGGACAGGAAAAATTTGACCAAGGACGGAAAACCAAATAGTGTACCCATTAATTCTGCATCCCGCCTCGTTTTCTAATGAAGCGGGATGTTTTTATTACCGGGTATACCCTAAAAGTGGTATTGGAAGGAGTTTCAAATTGGTTTACTTTTAAATGTCTTTATATTTTTAACCTTAAACTTTTCCTGTTATGCGTAAACTCTTATCAATCGGGGGGGGTATTATTAATTCTCTCCTTATTCACTTCATCTGCTACTGCTAAAAGCTACCCTGAAACTTCAATTTGTGTATCTTCTGCAAATGATTTATCTGAAAGATTGCGGCAGATAATGATTTCCAGTTTTTTATTACCTCGGCATCTCAAATTTCGGATTTAACTAAAACGACTTCAGGATTTAACCTGCTTAAGGAGTATTTTCAACAAAACATCTTTGTTGAAAATAAAAGAGTCTAAACGGATTTTGGAATATATTTTAACAACCGAAAAATTAGTTCAATGAAGAGGATTAGCATTTATATGTTTTTTTATCTGTTCCTGTGTTCTGTGAATACATTTTCTCAGAAAACAGACTCATTAAGGGAAAGGTATTTATCCAATACCATTTACCGTTTTGGAAGTGGGTTTAAAAAGGGCAACGACCGCATCACATTCAATGCCCTTAAATATGAGTTTGATGGCTCGTCTCTGGGCCTGGAGCTTTATGCAAAGGCAAAGAAGTACAAAACAATTTCACAAATTTTTAGCTTTGCCTCCATTTTTGCCGGACTGGCAGCCATGAGTACTATTTCCGGTAACGGCAATCGTAACACAATGTATATACTGATCGGGGGGCAAATAGTACTAAGCCTGACCGGAGGGAGGTATCGGATGCTGTACACAGAGAACCTGGATAGGGCTATCTGGCAGCGAAATAAAGATGTGTTGTTTCCTTCTAGATAAACACCCTGTTTCCATAACTATAATTATCCCTGAACTCTTTTGGAGTGCAGCCCTTTTTCTTTTTGAAGAGGCGGTTGAAGTTGGAAATATTATTAAAGCCACAATCGTAAGCAATTTCCGATACTGATTCTGTGGTGTCAATCAGCAGCCTCGAAGCATGACCTAATCTTAATTCAAGTAGGCTGTCAATAAAAGTAATGCCCGTTCTTGTTTTAAAGAAGCGGCTGAAAGAAACATCTGTCATACTCACCAGCTTTGAAACTTCTGTCAGCGTAATATTTTTGTGAAAATTCTGGTTCATGTATTCAAAAGCCTTTTCAATTCTCCGGCTGTTATAGGAAGGTTCGGCATTACTGAATGTGGCATCAGAGAGGGTATGCATATTCCTTGATACAGAGAGGTCATGTAAAATGGAAAGCAGTTCGAGTACAGAATCAAAACCCTGTTTTTGTCCCAGCACCAGTAACCTGGGCATTAATTGTTCTGTTGTTTGCCTGGAAAACAAAATGCCTTTAGCAGATCGTTCCAGCATATTGCGGATAAAACTTAACTGGTTTCTCCGCAATAATTTTTCGTCGAATAAATCTTTATGAAACTGAATGGTGACTTCAGTAATTTTTTTGTTCTTGCATTTATGCGTTTGCCATACATGGGGCAGGTTAGAGCCGACCAGCACCAGTTCAAGCTCTTCAATCTCTGCTATATGATCACCAATGACCCGCTTTGCACCTTTAGCATTGCTGATAAAATTCAATTCAAATTCTTCGTGGTAATGCAGGGGAAAATCAAATTCAGATTTTACACGGGTGAATATGGTAAAGCAATCACTGCTGGTAAGTGGTGTGATTTCCCGGAGTATATCTTTTCTCATCGCAAACCGTTTGATACAAAATTATCACTCAGAAGATAAAAAAGTATTATTATTTTAAATACTTTTTGAAATAATTAATCCCCTGACATCCACTAATATCAATAGTTTTGAATCTTTTTGTCCAAACAAGGGAATAATTAGTATAATATTTAGATAAAATAGTATTATGTGCTGATAGGGATAGCTTCATACTTTTGGGGCTAAATTTACTTGCTGTATGAGAAAGTCACGACTCTCCCGTGCAACCACAATGATCATTGTGTTTGTTCTTTTTTCCCTTACTGTATTTTCCCAAAACAGAATTGTGTCAGGTGTTGTTTCCGATCAGAACGGAGTACCGCTTGTTAATGCAACTGTTTCTGTAAAAGGCAGTAAAACCACCGTAATAACAGATAATTACGGTGCTTTTAAAATTACCGTTCCTTCCAATGCCACGGCCTTACTTATTTCCTATGTTGGCGCAAAATCAAAAGAGTTCTCGCTTGAGGGGAAATCCAACATCATTGCGAGCCTGGAAGTAACTGATACCAAACTGAGCGAAGTGGTGGTAATTGGTTATGGTACATCCAGAAGATCAGATGTGTCTTCTGCTATTTCCTCAGTAAAGGCAAAGGACCTTAAAGATTTGCCCGTGGCAGGTATTGATCAGGCCATACAAGGCAAAGTAGCCGGGGTTACAGTAATTAATAACAGTGGTCAGCCCGGCGGCGGTGTTTCACTGCGCATCCGCGGTGTAACTACTATCAATGCTAACGATCCGCTCATCGTTATCGATGGTGTGATCTTTACCAGCAATACAAAATATAATGCAGGTTATGCAGGATTAGGTGGTTCTGATGGTCAGACGGGAAACAGTTTCCTGGCCACACTAAACCCCAATGATATTGAGTCAATTGACATATTGAAAGATGCATCTGCCCAGGCCATTTATGGCTCACAGGCTGCCAATGGTGTTATCCTGATTACAACTAAGAAAGGAAAAACCGGTGAGGGCAAAATAAACTATGAAATGTATTTTGGTAACCAGCAGGTACAAAAGAAACTTGATATTATGAATCTGCGGGAGTTTGCTCAATACCAGAACGAGGTAGCTCCGCTCCTTGGAATGACACCCAGTGCAGAATTCCAGAACCCTTCTATATTAGGTGAGGGTACAGACTGGCAGGATGCCATGTTCAGAACAGGTACTGTTCAAAGCCATCAGTTGAACTTTTCAGGGGGTAAAGACAAGACAAATTATTATCTCTCCGCTAACTACTTTACACAAAAAGGTATTTTGATAGGGTCTGATTTCAAACGTTATTCTACCCGGTTCAGTTTGGATCATCAACTGAAAAGCTGGATGAAAGTAGGAGTAAGCGCTAATGCATCACGCAGTATTCAGAACGTTACACTTGCAGATGCTGCTGAAGGTACTATCTGGTGGGGTTCTGTACAAAGCCCGTTGATACCGGTGAAGAATCTGGATGGAACATGGGGTGGCGGCCAAACAATTGGTGGTTTCCAGTATGGTCAGGATAATCCTATTGCCCGGAGTTATTACAGGGGCAACAAATCAACCAGCTCTCAGGTATTTGGAAACCTTTATGCCGAAGTTGAATTTATGAAAGGACTTTCCTTAAGAAATGAATTTGCATATTCCCTTAGTTTATACAATAACCTGGCTCATCAGAAATCCGGGTATATAGGAAATACAAGTTTGCGAAGCCAGTTATTTGAATACAGGGGCAATGGATATTACTATGCGGTGAGAAACTATCTCAACTATAATAAAAATTATGGCAAACATTCTATCAGTGGTACATTAGGTCATGAAGCGCAGTACAACTATTGGGAGAGCCTCAATGGTAAGAAAGTTGACCTGCAGAATAATATCCTGGATTTAAACGCTGGTAGCAGCGACAGGGATACCTGGGAGCTTGGTGGAGGGAAAAATGATGGAACAATCGAATCATATTTTGGCAGGGCTACTTATACTTATGATAACAAGTATGCACTTAATCTTAGTTTGAGAAGAGATGGTTCGTCCAAATTCTTTGGTAAGGATAAATGGGGCAATTTCCCCGGTGCATCTTTTGCTTGGACCATTACCAATGAAAACTTTGCCGAAAAAATTAAGAAAACAGTCAACTTCCTGAAGCTGAGAATTGGTTATGGAGAAGTAGGTAATACGAATATGCCTAATAATGCACCTAATCCTCCATATACTTCCGTTGTTTCATTCTGGCCAGGGCCGGTTGGATTCGGAAGTTCAAACTACTTATATGGTGTTGCCAATCCTGATCTTACCTGGGAATCTGTGGAAACAAAGAACGCAGGTGTGGATGCTTCCTTCCTGAATGGTAAGATTGACTTAGCTGTGGATGTGTATAAAAAAACAACAACAGCTATGCTGTTGATTGGAACGGGACCAAGACTTATTGGTGTGGGAGATCAATGGGATGACCTGAAAGGCCCCGTTATCAATACCGGTAAAATGTCTAACACAGGTATTGACATCAGTCTCACTTCTAACAATATCAAATCAAAAGATTTTACCTGGAAAACCAATTTTATATTCTCTCATTTCAAAAATAAACTTGAAAAAGTAGCCGGCGACCTTGCTGCACTATATGGAAGAATATATTATGACAACTACCTGATTACCCGGACTATTCCTGGGTATGCCGTTGGTTCTTTTTTTGGATTGCAAACAGATGGCTTATTCCGGACACAGGAGGACCTGGATAACAGTTTGCCGCAGTTTGGTTATTCTGTAGATCAGACACATACCTGGCTGGGTGATGTACGGTTTAAAGATGTAAGCGGCACGGATGGTAAACCTGATGGAATAATTGACGAAAAGGATATTACTTTCATAGGAAGCCCTCTGCCTAAATTCACTTATGGATTTACCAATTCATTTACCTATAAGAATTTTGATGCTTCTGTTTTCCTGCAAGGAAGCTATGGAGCCAAAATCTTCAACTTCCTCCGTTGGCAGCTCGAAAAAATGGATAACCCCTATTACAACCAGTTAAGAAGTGTGACAGACAGGTACACCAGTACCAATACAGGCGGGAAATTGCCAAGGTTTACTAATACTAACGTAAACAATGTGTACATGTCAGACCGCTATGTGGAGAATGGGTCTTACCTGCGAATTCAGAATGTATCATTGGGATACAGACTGCCTTCCGGGCTGATTTCAAAAGCGAGGATCAGCAACGCCAGGTTATATTTCACTATTCAGAACCTGCACACATTTACAAAATACAGCGGATATGATCCTGAAGTAGGTGTGTTTAATAATAATATACGACTGACTAATGTGGATGCCGGGCACTATCCAAACCCGAGAACATTTACAGTAGGTGTAAATATTGAATTATAATCTTTAAACATTATTGATATGAAAAATATATTCCGATATACTGCAATACTGTTAGTTCCGGTACTTGCTTTATTCTCCTGTAAAAAAGCATTCCTCGATAAACCGGCTCTTGATGCAACCACTCTTGATAACTATTATAATACAGCTGAAGAGGTCAGAGGGCTTACAAGTACTTTGTACGGCCTGCCATGGGCGGGTTATGAGAACCGTGCCATGGATGCTATTGGTGATGTAATGGCGGGTAATGAATACACTGGTGGCAGTGATGATCCTCCATTTTTAAATTTTTCTTTTGCTTCCACATCTGTGCGCATAGCCGATGCATGGAAAGTTTTCTATAAAATAGGCGGATGGACAAGTGAGTATATGAATGCACTGGAGTTGAAAAAATCGAAAGGAGGAAATGCTACTTTCCTTGATCCTGCCATTGCAGAATGCCATTTTTTCAAAGGCACTGTATATTTCTATATAGCCCGTATTTGGGGCGATGCGCCAATTGTTAACGATCCGGGTGGCACTATTCTATCTGGTGATTTTAATATCCCCAGGTATTTCAAAGCAGATGTTCTTCGGTTTGCCTTAGAAGAATTAAAAAAGGCAGAAGCCGGCTTACCTGAATCAGATGCTGCCGGAAGAGTTACAAAGTATTCTGCCAAAGGCATGATGTCCAAGCTTTATTTATACCGAAAGGATTATGACAGTGCAAAGGCTAAAGCGCTTGAGGTAATAAATTCCAACAAGTTTGACCTGTTTCCTAATTATGGAGCCATGTTCAATTCCAGTGCTAATAATAATAATATTGAATCTTTATTCTCTATACAGCACCAGCTTACCGGTAACCCATGGGGTTCAGGTAATCAGAAAAACCCCGACAGGGGCCCTGCTAACCTTCAAACTTCTGAAGCTAATATGTGGGAACTCTATATACCCAGCATGGATATAAAGAATGCATTTGAGTCTGGTGATCTCCGTCGTAAAGGCTCAATGATGGAACATGGCTGGAACTATCCGCAATGGAAGCCCCAAAACAGTAATGCTACTTATAATGCTTTTATGGCGAATGGATATAAGTATGATACGCTGCAACCAGTTGGGGATGGTGGGCAGAAAAATTCAGTCCGTGCAAATATTGCTAAATATGTGGTCGGCCCGGGTTCAGCTTTTGGTGGTGAGTCTGTATTGGGAATGAACACTGGCATTAATACGATGATGCTCCGCTATGCTGATGTTTTGTTGATCTATGCAGAAGCTGTTTTAGGAACAAGTTCTTCCACATCTGATGCTGCCGCTCTTGCTGCTTTCAATAAAGTAAGAACAAGAGCCGGGTTGAATACCAAATCATCCATCACACCGGACGACATCCTGAAAGAACGCAGAGTGGAATTCGCTTTCGAAGGTGATTACTGGTTTGATATACAAAGACAGGGATTCGCAAAAGCCAAGCAAATAATTGAAGCACAGGACAGGGGCACTTTTGGTAACCCGGTACATGTAACATTTTCACAAAACTATATGCACCTGCCTATTCCGGCGGGTGAGGTATTACAGGATCCTGCTTTGGCACAACCACCAGTAGCGTATTATTAATAATTCATTTAAATAATTAAAGATACTTATCATGAAAAAAGTAATTATAAATCTGTTTGCGAGGTTGTTCTTACTGCTGGGTATTGTTTCTGTGATAATGACGGGGTGTGAAAAAGACAGTGATGGCAGCCCGGATGTAAAAACCGGTGCTATGTCATCCGGAACTATTAACCCTGCGTCAGCGGCCGGCGGCGAAGTAATCACATTAACAGGCTCGGGTATTGGCCAGATAAGGACAATTGTTTTTGATAAGAACAATGTACCAGCGCCATTTACTTCTACCCTTAATACTGAAACAGATTTAGTATTCAGAGTACCTGATACTGCATTTGGGGGTCCGCAAAATGTCATTTTTACAAATGCGGATGGTAAATCATTAAGCGTACCGTTTAGTGTTATTGCACTGCCCAATGTAACCGCAGCTTTCCCGACTGACTTTGAAGCTGGCACACAGGTCACCCTGACAGGTAATAACCTTGATGATGTAACTGCCGTGGTACTTGAGGGAACAACAGATGCCTGCACAATTGTTTCGCAAACAAGGAAACAAATGGTTATCAGCATGCCTGCAAGTGCTGCAAACAGGGCCAAGTTAAAATTGACTAATTCATCAGGTATCAGGATTACTGATATGGAATTTGTGAATGTAAGCGTAGCATTAACAGTATTTACAGAGCAGTTGAATAATGGCTTTGAAAACTGGGGATGGGGAGGCACATTTGCTTCTTCAACTGATGATAAAATAACAGGTTCAGCTTCAATGAAAGCTGCTTTTGATCCGGGAGGGTCATGGGGCGGTATGCAATTAGGTAATGGTGGTTCAAT
The DNA here is from genome assembly GCA_044221225.1 of Chitinophagaceae bacterium. Classification (GTDB taxonomy): domain Bacteria; phylum Bacteroidota; class Bacteroidia; order Chitinophagales; family Chitinophagaceae; genus JJ008. The sequence goes on along the minus strand of JBGAPQ010000002.1, from coordinate 78,593 downwards.
CAACATTGCGCCATACAAATACTTTTCTTTCTGGGTAAAGGGAGCAGATGTTGATAAAAACTTCCAGTTTTGGTTAAACTGGGGCAACCAGAAAGTGATTACAGTTCCTGCTAATAAATGGACTTATTTCAGGTATGAACTCGCCACTAACTATCCGGGTGTAACATCTGTGAATAATGTTACCTTCCAGATTGTTGAAGCTGGGAAGACTGTATATTTTGACAACATAATGTTTATTAAATAAACTTAAACACGGACCAGTTTATTTCTGAAGAATATCAACAGAAGGTTTTTGTAGCTAATAAATTAAGTCGTTTCTGGGTCCGGAAAATCTGCAGAAACGACTTTTTTGTAACCAGATGCGACGCAACAGGCACATACAGATTTTAATAATAACATTTCTCTGCTATTGTCACCTGATGTATGCCGGTGATCCATTTGTATCAGTACAGAACGGACATTTTCGCCTGAAAGGTAAACCCTACTATTATATAGGGGCGAATTACTGGTATGGCGGTCTTGTTCCCAATGATACAAAAGGAAAAGAAAGAATCAGGAAAGAACTGGATTTCCTAAATGCAAATGGGGTTAAAAATCTGAGAGTGATGGCCGGAGCAGAAGGTGAGGGACAAATAAACGGTGTTTCAAGGGTGGAACCGGCTTTGCAAACAAAACCCGGTATATTCAGGAAGGAACTTTTAACCGGGCTTGATTTCCTCCTGGCCGAAATGGGGACAAGAGAAATGAAAGCAGTTATCTTTTTAAGTAATAACTGGGAATGGAGTGGCGGATTTTTGCAATACCTGAACTGGAATGGATTAATAGCGGATTCTGTACTGCGCCGTAAATTGAGCTGGGATGAAATGCGGGATTATGTTAAAAATTTTTACAGTTGCCAGAGTTGTATAAATCAATATAACAATCAGGTAAAACTTATTATAAACAGGGTAAACAGTATAACCAAAAAGAAGTACAAAGAAGATCCGGTTATCATGTCATGGGAAATAGCCAATGAGCCAAGACCAATGAGACCTTCGGCGATTGAAGACTATAAAAAATTTATCAGTGGCACGGCTTTTTTCATCCGGTCATTTGATAAACAGCACTTGGTAACTATCGGGTGTGAAGGAGAAATGGGAAGCGAGAATATGGATGTGTTTAAAAGTATTCATGCAGATAGGAATATAGATTATGCCACTATACATATCTGGCCAAAAAACTGGAGTTGGTTTCGGGATACAGCCATAGCAAAGAGTTTTGATACAGTAGTTAATAAAACGGGTGAATATATAAATAAACACGCTGAGGTATCCCGGTTGCTGGGGAAACCACTGGTAATAGAAGAGTTTGGCCTGCCAAGAGACAGTCATTCTTTTTCTTTGTCTTCATCCACTTCTTACAGAGATAAGTACTTTGTTTTCATTTTTACAGCATTACTCACACATGCTGAAAAAAATGGGGTGATCGCCGGGGTTAATTTCTGGACATTTAGCGGATGTGGCCGCCCTTCGTACAATCAATTACTTTGGAAAAAGGGGGATGATATTCTCGGTGATCCGCCGGTTGAAGAGCAGGGATTGAATTCGGTTTTCGATAGTGATGCCAGTACATGGGAAATAGTAACTTTCTTCGCCCAAAAACTGGAGGGTATCTGATGAAAAAAGTAATGTATAATACAATAGTCATTGCAGCGTATACTTTACAGCTTGTTTCCTGCAAAGCAATGGCGCAACAGGAACTTCCTTCGGATAAAGATGCTACTAAGGAGACAGTAAACCTGTATAACAATTTAAAGAAACTGGCGGAGAAGGGGTTTATGTTTGGTCACCAGGATGACCTTGCATATGGGGTGGAATGGAAATATAAGGAAGGCAGGAGTGATGTGAAGGAAGTTGCGGGTGATTATCCTGCTGTTTATGGATGGGATTTGGGAGGTATAGAGAGGCAGAGTAATGAGTTGAACATCGATGGAATTCCTTTTAGAAAGATGAAACAATTTATTAAGCAAGGATATGAACGGGGAGGAGTAATTACTATCAGCTGGCACCTGGATAGCCCATTAGGCAATTATAAAAATGCGTGGGATACTACACATGGCACTGTAGCTTCTGTTAATCCGGGCGGTTCCAATCACACATTGTATAAAGAATGGCTGGATAAAGTGGCCGTATTTATTGCTTCATTAAAAGGAAGCAAGGGAGAAGCAATTCCTGTTTTATTCAGGCCGTTTCATGAACATACGGGCAATTGGTTCTGGTGGTGTAAGAATGCTGCTACAGAGTTCGAATACAAAACCCTTTGGCGTTTTACTGTTTATTACCTGCAAAAAGAAAAAAAACTGCATAATATATTGTGGGTGTATAATACAGGCGGAGACTTTAAAACTAAAGAAGAATACCTGGAAGGTTATCCTGGGGATGACATAGTGGATGTGCTGAGCTTTGATACTTACCAGTATGGTGACCCTGCAAAAGACAAATGGTTTGAAATAAATACTAATAAAACACTGAGCCTGGTTGGGCAAATTGCAAAAGAAAAAAACAAACTGTTCTCCCTGGCAGAGACCGGCTTTGAGGCAATACCCTATGCCAGTTGGTGGACAGAAACATTACTAAATGCAATTGGCAGTCATAAAATTTCTTATGTGTTGGTATGGCGAAATCATGGCTATAATAATGACATGAAGAAAATGCATTACTACGCCCCGTATAAAGGGCAGGTATCTGAGCAGGATTTTATAAAATTTTATAGCATGGAAAGAACTTTATTTGAAAAGGATGTAAATAATGAGAAACTGTATCAATAATTTTTTGAACGAAGCAAAGCAGAGCAGTCGTTAAACAATGGTTGCGGGTTGATTCTTCAGCCTGCAACCTCTTTTTTGGCTGGCGAAGCCGGATAATAAAAAAACTCACACTTGATGAAGCTGACATTGATTGATATAAGTATTGTAATTCTGTACCTCATCACGATGGTCATGCTTGGCTGGTTTCTCCGTAAAAAGGCAAGACAGAATAAAGAAAGTTATCTCATGGGGGGCAAAAAACTTCCCTGGTATATGCTGGGTATGAGTGATGCATCTGATATGTTTGACATCAGTGGTACTATGTGGATGGTAGCACTTTGTTTTGTCTACGGCATCAAGAGCATCTGGATACCCTGGTTATGGCCGGTGTTTAACCAGGTTTTTAATATGATGTACCTGAGTAAGTGGCTCAGGCGATCAAATGCCAATACTGGTGCAGAATGGCTGGGAACAAGATTTGGACTGGCAGGGAAGGGAGTGAAGGGATCACACAGCATAGTGGTGGCTTTTGCATTAATCGGTTGTTTGGGCTTTCTGGCTTATGGGTTTGTCGGGTTGGGCAAGTTTATTGAAATATTTGTTCCCTGGGAAATGGTGAAAGGCTATATTCCGTTTGATATTGCTCCGCAATATGTAGCCCACTTTTATGGCATTGTGTTTACGTTGTTTGCCATGTTTTATTCTATCCTCGGGGGAATGCATAGTATCGTATTGGGGGATCTTATCAAATACGCAATTATGACAATTGGCTGTATTGCTATTGCAGTAATTGCGATGATACATCTGAACGGTCATACACTTCCTGTTCCGCCAGGATGGAGTGATCCTTTCTTTGGATGGAATTTAAACCTCGACTGGACAGGGATCATTAATGATGCAAACAAAAAGATTGCAGATGATGGATATAGTCTGTTCGGCCTTTTCTTTATGATGATGCTGTTCAAGGGTGTGTTTGCAGCAGCGGCAGGCCCTGCACCCAACTATGATATGCAAAAGATCCTTTCAACAAGATCACCAAAAGAAGCTTCTAAGATGACCGGCTTTGTTTCTATTATCCTGTTACCGGTGCGCTATTCAATGGTAGTTGGGTTAACCGTCCTTGGCTTGTTATACTATAACCAGTTGCAGTTGAATGATGGAAATGGTGGAATAGATTTTGAAAGGATATTGCCAGGGGCGATCAATAGTTTTTTACCGGTTGGTATATTAGGCTTAGTGCTTACCGGATTACTGGGCGCTTTTATGGGAACTTTTTCCGGTACTTTAAATGCTGCGCAGGCTTATATTGTAAATGACATTTACCTCAAGTATGTAAATAAAAAAGCTTCCACCAAAAAGATTATGACCATGAATTACCTGGTGGGAATAGTAGTGGTTGCTACCGGAGTTGTACTTGGTTTTTTCGCAAAGGATGTTAACAGTATTCTGCAATGGATTGTATCTGGCTTATACGGCGGATACATTGCAGCAAATGTATTAAAGTGGTATTGGTGGAGGTTTAATGCTAATGGTTTTTATATGGGTATGTTAACTGGCGTTGCAGGCGCATTGGTTTTCTCAAAATTCTTTACTGGTATTGAATTCCTGTATTATTTCCCTGTTTTGTTTGCACTGTCTTTTGCCGGATGCTTAATTGGTACATATACAGCCCCGCCAACAGAAAAGGAAACATTGAAGAAATTTTACAAATCAGTGCGTCCATGGGGTTTTTGGAAACCAGTTTATACAATGGTTGTAAAAGACGATCCGGCATTTGAACCCAATAAGCGGTTTAGGCTTGATATGTTTAATGTAGTGCTGGGTATTATAGCACAGTTGTGCATGACTGTGTTGCCAATGTACATTGTTTTGTCCATGCATTTACCTTTACTTATCACAATAACAATACTAATTCTGATTATTCTCATATTGAAAAAAACATGGTGGGAAAAATTAGAGGATTGATCACAATAACACGATTATCATGCGTAATCAATTTTACAGCCGGTTAGAAAAAATGGAACAGGCACATGAACAACTGCTGAGACGGCACAATGAGAAAGCTGAAGACGGAAATGGAATTTTCGACCGCTATAAATTTCCTGTACTTACAGCGGCACATACGCCTTTGTTCTGGCGTTATGATCTGGATATCGGATCTAACCCCCATTTTATGCAACGATTTGGTATTAATGCTGTGCTGAATGCGGGTGCAATGAAATGGAACGACAAGTACATTGTAGTAGCCAGAGTGGAAAGCGCCGACCGAAAATCTTTTTTTGCAGTTGCAGAAAGCCCCAATGGGGTTGACAATTTTCGTTTTTGGGATTATCCTGTAAATATGCCTGAAACTGAAGAGCCGGATACTAATATTTATGATATGCGTTTGGTACAGCACGAGGATGGCTGGATTTACGGTCTGTTTTGTACTGAACGGAGAGATCCTTCAGCACCGCTAACAGATCAGTCGGCAGCTATTGCACAATGCGGCATTGCCCGCACCAAAGATTTGAAAGTGTGGGAAAGGCTGAATGACCTGAGAACACCCTCTCCTCAGCAGCGTAATGTGGTGCTGCATCCGGAATTTTTTAACGGCCGCTATGCATTTTATACGAGACCGCAGGATAAATTTATTGAAGCCGGGAAAGGTGGTGGCATTGGCTTTGGATTGAGCCACTGTATAGAAGATGCAGTAATTGAAAAAGAAACGGTAATTGATCCCAAAATTTATCATACTGTTTATGAAATGAAAAATGGTCTTGGACCGGCGCCTGTCAAAACGGAAAAAGGCTGGCTGCACCTGGCTCATGGTGTAAGAAACACCGCTGCCGGATTGCGTTATGTACTTTATATGTTTATGACAGATCTGAAAGATATCACAAAAGTGATTTACAAACCTGCCGGTTATTTCCTGGCCCCTGAAGGGGAAGAGAGAATTGGAGATGTTTCAAATGTCGCATTCAGTAACGGATGGATAGTGGATGATGACGGAACTGTTTTTATTTACTACGCATCATCCGATACAAGATTACATGTGGCAGTAACAAGTATCGATAAACTGCTTGATTATATATTCAATACTCCTCCTGACGGCTTTTCGTCAGCAGAAACCGCTAAAACACTGACGAAACTGATAAACAAAAATTTAGCAAGACAGGCAACAGTGCCTGCTGGTAATACAAATGTATCTGTAAGAAAATGAATCTTGTGCAGCAAGACATACGGCCTGAACTCTTACTTCGGTATAAAGCAGAGTTGAAAGAGCAATTAAATGCTGTTCTTTCTTACTGGATGAATTACCCAGTTGACAATGACCTTGGTGGTTTCTATGGCAGTGTCAATAATGAAAATATTCCTGATAAAACTGCACCCAAAGGAGTTGTTATGCACAGTCGTATACTCTGGACATTTTCTGCAGCCTGTAGCATAACTCATGATGAAGCACATTTCAACATGGCGGGGCGGGCATATTCATATCTTATCAATTTTTTTAGTGATGAGGAATATGGTGGTGTTTATTGGTCTGTTGATGCAAAAGGGAGAATGCTGGATAGTAAAAAGCAGATTTATGGCCAGGCTTTCTGTATTTACGGGCTAGCGGAATATTATAAAATAGCAAAGGATCAGACCGCACTTGACAGGGCATCTGATTTATACCGCTACATTGAAAATGTTGGCTTTGATTCAGAAAAAAATGGATACATCGAAGCTTTTACAAGAGAGTGGACTGAACTTGATGATCTAAGGCTGAGTGAAAAAGATAATAATGAAAGAAAGACAATGAATACTCACCTGCATATTGTTGAGGCGTATTCAAATTTGTATTTAGTTTGGCCGGATAAGGGATTACGGGAGAGGATTACTAACCTGCTGCAACTTTTTGACTGGCATTTCATCAACAAGCAGACTCATCATCTTCATTTATTTTTTGATGATGACTGGAATTTGAAATCCTCGTTGCAGTCTTTTGGGCATGATATCGAAGCTGCATGGTTATTACAGCAGTGTGCAGAAAGTATTAAAAGCGAAAAATGGACTGAACGGTTCCGGCAGTTAGCTGTTTCAATAACGGAAGCTGCAGCAGAAGGATTGGATGCGGATGGTGGCCTGTGGTATGAATATGAGCCGGCAAGCGGAAATCTAATTCATGAAAAACATTCCTGGCCGCAGGCCGAGGCCATGATTGGTTTTTATAATGCCTATCAGCTTACCCAGGATGATAAATACATGCAGCAGTCATTACATAGCTGGGAGTTTGTCAAAAAATATATTGTGGACAAGATAAACGGGGAATGGTTTTGGGGGGTAAATAAAGATTATTCAGTAATGCAGAGGGATAAGGCCGGTTTCTGGAAATGTCCTTATCATAATACCCGGGCATTTATTGAGCTGATAAAACGTATTGTTTAATAATTAAACGATTATATGAGACAGGGATTATTGGTTGTATTGTGTGTAGTATTTGTGATGAAGGCAGGCATATTAATGTCCTGCAAAAAGAATTCTGGTGCAGATCCGGCAGATCCTCCAACTGACACTACAACGGTTAATCCACAGGTAGATCCGCCACTGGCTGCTACAATAGGTTTTTTTATGGACGACTGGGCGCCTGTAAATTTTACAACCCCCTCTTCGTTTACCAATGTTGTTGCACCAACTGCATCAGGTGTAACAGTAACAATTGACAGGAGTAATGTACTAACCAAAATTCCAAAATCAATCGCTGGTAATAATTCGAACCTCTGGATGACGCAGATTGTTACAGAGGCTTCATTAATGGACCATATAACAACATTACATCCGCACATTATCCGTTTTCCTGGCGGAAGCATCAGCGATGTTTTCTTTTGGAATGCGCAACCCAATACACCTCCTGCTGATGCACCGGCTCAATTAATGCAGGCAGATGGTACTTCTGTAAATGCAGGGTACTGGTATGGAAAGAATACAGCCAACTGGACCTTTTCTGTGGATAATTACTACAATATGCTGCAACAAACAGGTAACCAGGGAATGATTACTATCAATTATGGATATGCCAGGTATAGTACTGCGGCGAACCCCGTTGCAGCCGCGGCACATCTTGCAGCTGATTGGGTTCGGTATGATAATGGCCGTACCAAATATTGGGAAATTGGTAATGAAAATTTCGGTGATTGGGAAGCCGGGTACCGAATCAATACAGCTAATAATCATGACAGTCAGCCTGAATTTGTAACAGGACAGCTTTATGGACAGCATTTTAAGGTATTTGCTGATTCCATGAGGAAAGCATCTCTGGAAATAGGTAAAACCATATATATCGGTGCGGTAACATCTGAGTCGGCTCCACAAACGTGGTGGACCAATACTGCTAAAACCTGGAACTCCGGGTTATTTACAGGAGCTGGAAGTTATCCTGATTATTACATTGTTCATAACTACTATACCAGTTTCCAGACAAATGCAAATGCTGCGGAAATACTGGCAACTCCGCAACCGGTAACATCTACGATGATGGATTATGTAAAACAGTCTATAGCAAATGCCGGATTAACTCAAAAACCAGTTGTACTTGATGAATGGAATATTTTTTCAGCTGGCTCCAGGCAGGCTGTTTCTCATATAAACGGGTTACATGCAGTAATGGTATTAGGAGAAGCATTAAATAATAAATTTGGTATGACAGCAAGATGGGATTTTGCAAATGGCTGGGATAATGGGAATGATCATGGAATGTTTAATAGCGGAGATGAGCCAGACGGAGTGCCTAAGTGGAACCCACGTCCTGCATTTTATCACATGTACTTTTTTCAAAAATACCTTGGCGACAGGTTGGTTTCCTCTACTTCCACTTCAACCGATGTTGTCAGCTATGCTTCTTCCTTCACTTCAGGGGAAACGGGGGTTGCGTTGGTTAACAAAGCTGCAGATTCTAAATCAGTGGAGATTACATTTAAGAATTTCAGGAAGGGTGCTAAGTTTTACTGGTACACATTGACAGGTGGCGGGGATAATGGAGAATTCTCCCGAAAAACACTAGTTAATGGTATCGCTTCATCCTTTGCTGCCGGTGGTCCGGAAAACTATAAAAACATTGCTCCTAACTCTGCTTCCACCACTAATGGAGTCAGGGTTATTGTACCCGGCAGGGCTTCTGTATTTCTGGTGGTAACAAAAAAATAAAAAAGACGATGAAAAGAATTACAGGGCTTCTTTGCTTGCTTACATTATTATCAATGGATACAGTCAAAAAAACAAGAATTATTTTCTTCGGCGACAGCATCACACAAATGGGAGTAAATAAAGGAGGTTATATTAACCGGATTCAAACTACTATTAATGATAAAGGTATTTCCGGTCAGTATGAATTAATTGGATCAGGAGTTGGTGGTAACAAGGTGTACGATCTTTATTTACGATTGGAGGAGGATGTTCTTGCCAAAAAGCCATCTGTTGTTGTGATATATGTTGGTATTAATGATGTCTGGCACAAAACTTCCGGTGTCGGAACCGATATTGAAAAGTACGAACGATTTTATACCGCTATTATTAAAAAATTGCAGGCAAAAAAAATAAAAGTGGCCGTTTGCACTCCAACTGTAATTGGCGAAAAGAAGAACAATTCCAATCCTCAGGATGCTGACCTGAATGCATACAGCGGTGTTATCCGAAAATTGGCGGATGAGTACCATTGCATATTGATTGAGTTGCATAAAGTGTTTGCAGAGTATGAAAACAGCAATAATAAGGATGACGCCGAAAAAGGAGTACTGACTACCGACCGCGTACACCTGAATGATAAAGGTAACCGGTTGGTTGCTGATGAAATGATAAAGTCTTTGGAAATAAAATAACTTAATTCTTATGTTACATACCAGGGTTACCTGCTTGTCTGGTCTATTAGCAGCGCTGCTTTTTTCAATAGCTGTGTCAGCACAGCAGAAAAACTTCAGGCAAACGGATAATGGAATAATAGTATACCCGGATAGCCGCTTTTCCGGAAATATAAAATCGGTTTGCCTCAGGGTGATGAGCGACAAAATTATCAGGGTAATAGCATCATCACAAGAAGAATTACTGTCTGATAAGAGCCTCCTTGTAATAAAGCAACCTTCAGTAGCGCAATGGCAGGTGAAGGAAAACAAGGAGTCGGTTGAATTAATAACATCATCTGTAAAGGCGACTATTAATCTTGCATCCGGGGCGGTTTCTTTTTACGATAAAAACGATAAAGCACTCCTTGAAGAAAAACTACTGGCAGGAAGAGATATTAAACAGGTAATGCTTGAAGGCGAAAAGCTTTATTCACTAAAACAGATTTTTAAAACAACTGAAGAAGATGCATATTACGGCCTGGGGCAACACCAGGATGATAACTGGAACTATAAAGGAAAACAAATTATCTTTTTTCAAAACAACACTGAAGTCGCCATTCCATTTCTGGTGTCAGTAAAAAATTATGGTATTCTGTGGGATAATTATTCTTACAGTAAAGCCGGAGATATCAGGGATTATCAGCAATTTTCGTCTTTGCAATTGTTTGATAAAAATGATAACCCGGGCTGGCTTACTGCTTCGTATGTTAATGACAGGAATAAACCCAATGAAATTCTTTTTGAGAAAGCAGAGTCTGAAATCTGGTACCCTTTTATGAATGATACAAGGCAAAAATTGCCTAAGGAGTTTGCTATTGAAAAAGGAAGTATCACCTGGCGGGGAAGCATCGCTGCAGATGAGGCAGGCGAGTATCATTTCAAATTCACTTATGGGGGATATTTAAAATGCTGGGTGGAAGGGAAACTGATGTTTGAAAAATGGCGTCAGTCATGGAACCCGGGCACAGCATTATTTGATTTGCCTGTGCAAAAGGGAAAAAAGTACCAGATGAAAATAGAGTGGATACCTGATGGAGGTGAATCATACATTTCAGCATCTTTTTTGCCACCCGTTTCACAGGAGGAAAAAAACACATTCTCTTTTGAGTCAGAAGCTGGCCGGCAGATTGATTACTATTTTGTTTACGGGCAAAATATGGACGAAGTAGTAAGCGGCTATCGCTGGCTTACAGGCAAGGCGCCGATTGTGCCCAAATGGGCCATGGGTTTTTGGCAAAGCAGGGAACGGTATAAGTCGCAAGACGAAATTTTAAATACCGTGGCTGAATTCAGAAAGCGAAAAATTCCTTTGGATAATATTGTGCTGGACTGGTTTTACTGGAAAGAAAATGAATGGGGAAGCCAGGAATTTGATAAGAGCCGTTTCCCTAATGCGGATAGTATGATTGATGAGCTGCATAAAAAGCACTATGTACAATTCATGATTTCGGTGTGGCCTAAGTTTTATGAAGGAATTAAGACGTATAACCAGTTTAATCAGAATGGATGGCTGTACACAAGAAATATAGCCGACCGGCAAAAAGATTGGGTGGGTCCTGGTTATGTATCCACTTTTTACGATGTATTTAATGATAGTGCCAGGAAGGGATTTTGGAACCTGCTCCATGAGAATTTATTCAAAAGAAAGGTGGATGCCTGGTGGATGGATGCCAGTGAACCGGATATTCAATCCAACGTGTCGCCGGCAAAAAGAAAAGAGCAAATGCTTCCGCTGGCATTGGGAACAGCAGCTGAATTTATGAATGCTTACCCGCTGATGAACGCAAAAGGTATTTACGAGGGACAACGGGGTACAGATAACAATAAAAGAGTTTTTCTATTGACCCGGTCTGCTTTTGCCGGCTCACAGAGGTATGCCGCAAGTGTTTGGAGCGGTGATATTGGAGCAAGATGGGAGGATATGCGTACACAAATCAGTGCGGGGCTGAATTATTCTTTATCCGGGTTGCCGTACTGGACAATGGATATTGGTGGATTTGCAACAGAGACCCGGTATAATAAGGTTCCCATGCTGGAAAAGGACCAGGAGGAATGGAGAGAATTACAAACCCGCTGGTATCAATGGGGAAGTTTCCTGCCATTGTTTCGTTCTCACGGACAATTCCCGGTGAGAGAGCTTTACAATATTGCACCGGAAGGTCACCCGGCTTATAAAAGCATGTTGTTTTATAACCGGCTCCGTTACCGGCTGATGCCCTATATCTATTCACTGGCCGGTGCAGCTTATCATAACGATTATACGATTATGCGTGGATTGCTCATGGATTTTTCGTCAGACAGAAGTACATGGAAAGTGGGAGACCAGTTTATGTTTGGCCCGTCATTACTTATCAATCCTGTTTATTCTTATAAGGCGATAAGCCGCACTGTTTATTTACCAGCTGGCCAGGGATGGTATGATTTATATTCCGGTAAATATTATAATGGTGGTCAAAATATTACTGCTGATGCTCCTTATGAAAGAGTGCCGGTATTTGTAAAAGAAGGCTCCATTATTCCAACAGGGCCTGAACTGCAGTATGTGGCAGAAAAACCGGCAGACCCCATTACTTTATTTGTATACACCGGTAGAGATGCTTCGTTTCTTTTGTATGAGGACGAAGGAGTGAATTATAATTATGAAAAAGGAAGTTTTTCTGAAATTCCTTTTAGCTACAACGAGGCTGCAAAGACAATTATTATTGGTGAAAGAAAAGGCAACTTTGCAGGGATGCTGAAAGCAAGAACAATTCATATAAAAGTGATAAGCAAGGACAAACCAGCTGGATTAGAGTTTGGCCAAAAACCAATGAAGGCGATAAAATATGCGGGTAAGGAGGTTGTTGTTAGACTGAATTAATTGATGAAATAAGATGGTTACTTCTTTTTTATATGGGAAACACTGTTGTTTGACAGTGATAGTATTGTCTTTCATTACAACAGGGTACTCACAGACAAATAACTCTGCAAGAGAGCACTTGAATTTTGATGCCGCCTGGAGATTTTCATTTGGCCACGCAACGGATACCAAAAAAGATTTCAACACCGCAACGGGCTATTTTTCTTATTTGGCAAAGGCTGCTTATGGCGATGGAGCCTCGGCAGCTGATTTTGATGACCGTTCCTGGAGAAAAATTGATTTGCCCCATGATTGGGTAGTTGAACTTCCCTTTGACAGTACAGCAAGTTTAAGTCACGGTTTTAAAGCTGTCGGAAGAAATTTTCCAGCGACAAGTATTGGTTGGTACCGGAAGAAATTTTTTATACCACAATCAGATGAAGGAAAACGGATCAGCCTGACTTTTGATGGAGTATTCAGGAATGCTGCTGTATGGATAAATGGATTCTATCTTGGAACAGAACCTAGCGGGTACACAGGATTTGAGTATAATATTTCTGAGTATTTGAATTATGAGGGAGATAATTTTATCGCAATAAGGGCTGACGCTACGATGGAAGAAGGTTGGTTTTATGAAGGGGCGGGTATTTACCGGCATGTGTGGCTGAATAAAACATCTCCTGTGCATGTGGTTTCAGATGGTACATTTATTACTTCTGCTGTGAAAGCAGAAATGGCTACTATTACTGCAGCAGTTACTATTATCAATGAGACCCATCGCAATAAGGAAGTCCAGGTCAGGCAAACGATAGTAAATGCAAAAGGAGAAAAAATAGTATCAGGAAGTACAGCCTTTTTTATGCTGGGAGGAATGGGGCAAAAAGATATATCCAGTCCTCTGCTTGTTATATCTCCGAAGCTTTGGTCATTGGAGGACCCTTATTTATATACCATGCTGACCGAAGTGATCTGTGAAAATACAGTCACGGATATTTATACGACAACTTTTGGTATCCGCACTATCCGGTTTGATGCGGAGAAAGGATTTTTCTTAAATGGAAAGTTCATTAAAATTAAAGGAGCTAATAATCACCAGGATCATGCAGGTGTAGGAACGGCGATGCCCGATGGTTTGTATGAATACCGGATACAGAAGATGAAGGATGCAGGATTCAATGCCTGGCGTTGTGCACATAATCCTCCTGCGCCAGAACTTTTGGAGGCCTGCGACAGGATGGGTATGCTTATTATTGATGAGAACAGGCTGATGGGAGTTAGCAGCATGCATCTTAACTACCTGAAACGTTTTATATTGAGAGACAGGAACCATCCTTCCATCATCAGCTGGAGTATTGGGAATGAAGAATGGGGTATCGAAGGCAACCAGAAAGGGGCAAAGATCGCCATAACCATGCAGGAATATGTACGATCGCTGGATAGTACAAGAGGAATTACAGCAGCGATCAGCGGTGGTTGGCAAAAGGGAATCTCGAATGTAATTGACATCATGGGTGTGAACTATATCGGCCAGATCAATACAGATGAACATCATAAAGATTTTCCTCAGCAACCCATGTGGGGTACTGAGGAAGGCAGTACCAGGGCTACAAGAGGTGAATATACTGATGATGAAAAATTACATGTTATAGCAGCTTATGATAAAAAACCCTGGCCCAATTTTGTTTCTATTGAAGACGGATGGAAACATTATATAAGCCGTGACTACCTCGCAGGTATGTTTATCTGGACCGGATTTGACTACCGCGGAGAACCTACTCCCTATGGATGGCCATCTGTTACTTCTTATTTCGGAATGATGGATTTGTGCGGCTTTCCAAAAGACAATATCTGGTATTTGAAAAGCTGGTGGACGAAAGATACAATCTTGCATATACTACCTCATTGGAATTGGAGAGGGAAAGAAGGAAAGCCGGTTAATGTTTGGGTCTATAGTAACTGTGATGAAGTGGAATTATTCCTGAATAAAAAGTCGTTGGGTAGAAAAGCAATGCTGCCAAACGGGCATTTGCAGTGGATAGTAAATTATCAGCCTGGGATAATAGAAGCCACTGGATATAAGAAGGGAAAGAAAGTAGCAGTTGAAAAAGTAAAAACTACTGGAGATGCTTCGGTTTTGAATTTGGAAATGTTCAAAAGCAGCAGTAATAAAGAGGGAATTGGTACTGTGGTAATAAATGTTTCAGCAGCTGATAAAAATGGATTATTGATGCCTGTTGCAGACAACGAAATAAATTTTTCGCTGACAGGGCCGGCAAAAATAATTGGAGTGGGTAACGGAAACACGGTTTCATTGGAAAGGGACCGTTTTACAGAAACAATATCAACAGTTGGAATTCAAATAAAAAAGGAAAGGGTTATTGAGCCCCAAGAAAATTTTGCAGCAGCCACTGCAAATATTTATGATGACAAGCAATGGAACGATGCTTTCAAAGAAGAACGTAACGAAGAGTTTGGTAAACGGGTGAAAAGACTTCTCTATAGAGGCGAATTCCATATGCCTGCCTGTGACACAGGTTCAACTGTTACTTATTTCAGCAAGAACATAGGGGTGGAACAATCTGTTTATATAAATGGATTTTTGCTTGCTGAAAATCTTAAGGCTGATAAGAATATTACTATTGATGACAAGCTTCTTCTCCAGGGAAAGAATAGTATTATCATCATAGCTTCTCCGCTTTTGAAAAAGCAACAGTGGGATGCTGTTAATACTAACCCTGGCCTTATTCAGATTTTTACACCCGAGGCCAGATGGAAAAGGAAATTATTTAATGGATATGCCCAGGTTATTATTCAAACTGAAAATAGAAGTGGAGAAATAAAATTAACCGCCGGGGCTGATGGATTAGCACCGGCAAATATTACCATTCAACAGAAATCAGAAGACCTCATTTTGTATAGAAAATAAAAAACACCAGGTTATGAAACATATAATGATCCCGTTGTTCACAGTAATTAGTTCAATAAATCTGATAGGGCAGAACAATAACTCTCCGGAAATAAAAGCGGCAGCCTTGCTGAAAAAAATGACACTGGAAGAAAAAGTGGGACAAATGACGCAGATCACCCATGCGGTAGTAGCAAAGGATGGCTGGTCAAATGAAGACGGCAGCCTTGATCCGGTTGCATTGAAAAAAGCTGTGTCCGACTATAAAGTAGGCTCTTTATTAAATACAACCGCCCATGCATTAACTGCTGAGAAATGGCGTAGTATTATGACACAAATTCAGGATGAAGTAAACAATACAAGATTGAAAATCCCTGTGGTGTATGGACTTGATGGAATACATGGTCAGACATATACTCTGAACGCAACATTGTTTCCACAGAATATTGCTATGGGGGCCACCAGAAATCCTGAACTGGTAAAAATAGCTGCAAAAGTTACCGCAATGGAACTCCGTGCATCCGGTGTAAGATGGAACTTTGCACCGGTGCTGGACATTGCCCGTCAACCATTGTGGAGTCGTGTACCTGAAACTTATGGCGAAGATGTATATATTGTAAAAACATTAGGCGCTGCAGCAGTAAAAGCATACGAAGAAGGTGGTTTGCAAAATCCTACAGCTGTAGCCACCAGTCTTAAGCATTACCTCGGATATTCTGCTTCCCGTTCCGGTAAAGACAGAACCCCGATTTATCTTCCTGAAGTTGAGTTAAGAGAATATTACCTGCCTCAGTTTCGTGAGGCAATAAAAACAGGCTCCGCATCCGTAATGGTTAACTCAGGTGAAATTAACGGTGTGCCTGTTCATGCCAGTAAATATTTGCTTACAGATGTATTAAAAACTGAACTGGGTTTTGATGGAGTAGTGGTAACCGACTGGGAGGATATAAAAAGATTACACGACAGACATAATGTGGCCGCTACGCCGGGAGAAGCTGTAGTGATGGCTGTGAATGCGGGAATTGATATGAGTATGGTTCCGTCAGATTATTCGTTTTATGATTTACTGATTGATGCAGCAAAAAAAGGGAAAGTGCCAATTAAGCGTATTGATGATGCTGTGAAAAGAATACTGGTTTTGAAATACAAACTGGGTTTATTTGATAACCCATATCCTGAAAAGGAAGCTATTGCAAATTTCGGAAAACCGGTTTATCAGCAATATGCACTTAATGCAGCACATGAAGCGATGACATTGTTGAAGAACAAAGACAATGTACTGCCTTTGACAAAGAACAGGAAAATTCTTGTTGCAGGCCCTTCGGCTCAAAGCATCAGCGCTTTGAATGGTTGCTGGAGTTATACATGGCAGGGAAAAGATGAGCAATGGTATCCTGCGGACAGTAAAACAATTTTGCAGGCTATAATTGAAAAAACAGGTGCAGCTAATGTAATTACTACTACAGGAAAAGGGTTTGATGATCCGAAAAACCTGGATGCAAATGCCATTAAAAAAGCAGCCGTTAATGCAGATGTAATTGTATTATGTATAGGAGAAAATGCATATGCCGAAAGCCCTGGTAACATCCGTGACCTTGCTTTACCGAAGGAACAGGAGGAGTTGGCGATAGCAGCGGCACTTACCGGTAAGCCGGTTATCCTGGTGTTAACAGAAGGCCGCCCACGGTTTATTACCAATATTGAGCCGTCTGCTAAAGGAATTCTGATGGCTTACTGGAGTGGAAAGAAAACGGCTGAAGCTATTGCCGATGTATTATTTGGTGATTATAACCCCGATGGAAGATTGCCATTCACTTATCATAAAAGCATGGGTGAAATTGTCTTGTATGACCGTAAACCAACTGAGGAAGTAAGGGAAGTGTTTAATGATAATGTGGGAGCAGGTTACGATCCGTTATTCGCATTTGGCCATGGCCTCAGCTATACAACATTTGAATACGGAGATATTGTTCTTAGCAGCGGCATGATAGACGCTAATGAAAAACTTACTGTAACCATTACAGTAAAAAATACCGGCAATATGGCAGGTAAACACACTGTTGAGCTTTATACCAGGGATTTATTCGCCAGCATCACACCTAATATGAAACGACTCAGGGCATTTAATAAAATACACCTCCGGCCGGGTGAAGTAAAAACAGTAACATTCACTCTTACTAAAGATGACCTTGCGTTTGTGAATGCTGAATTAAAAACAGTTACCGAACCAGGAGAATTTGAAATTATGATTGGTGGCAGGCAAGCTACATTTTCATACAAGTAGTTTATGAAGCACAAATTGTTTTTTTTAACCGTATGCATACTGGCAACGTTGCCGGGAGTATCCCGGCAAAATCAAAAACTGGTTTTGTATAAGCCAGATAATTCGTTTATCCAGTACACTGGCCGCATTGATTTCTCAAACCCGCAGTTACCCCGCTTCTGGCAGCCGGGTGTGTATTTTGCTTTCCGGTTTAAAGGTGATAAATGCGAAGTAATATTGAATGACGAAGTACTCTGGGGAACCAGCCATAATTACATTGAGCTGATTGTGGATGGCAAAGAGTATCGTATGCAGGCTAAGACCCAATGTGATACCATTTCACTTTCATCTTATCTTTCCGGCAAAGGAGTTCATTCGGTTATTGTTTGTAAAAACACGGAGGCAAATATCGGCTACCTCGAACTCGCAGGAATACGTTGCGGGAAGTTAATGAAACCGTTGCCAAAACCAAAGCGTAAGATTGAATTTATTGGCAACTCAATAACCTGCGGGATGGGAAATGACGACAGTGAAATACCCTGCAAAACAAGAAACTGGTACGATCAGCACAATGCATGGCTGAGCTATGGCGCTATTACTGCAAGAAATGTGAAGGCACAATTTCATCTTTCATCTGTATCCGGTATTGGATTGATGCATAGTTGCTGCAATATGGACATCATCATGCCGCAGGTGTTTGATAAAGTAAGTATGCGCAATAATGCCGTTCAATGGAATTTTGCGAAATTCCAGCCGGATATAGTGACTGTTTGCCTGGGGCAGAATGATGGGGTACAGGATTCTGCTTCATTCTGTAATAACTACATTACATTTATGAAAGACCTTCGTAAATACTATCCTCAAGCAACTTTTATCCTCTTGTCAAG
Organism: Chitinophagaceae bacterium; assembly: GCA_044221225.1. Lineage (GTDB taxonomy): Bacteria > Bacteroidota > Bacteroidia > Chitinophagales > Chitinophagaceae > JJ008. The sequence goes on along the minus strand of JBGAPQ010000002.1, from coordinate 60,057 downwards.
CCCGATGGCAGATGACAAACTGAGAAATTTTCTCCGGCAATCTATCAAGGCTGTTCTCCTTCGGCTTAATCCGGGTGATGGCAATAAGTTATATGCACATATTTTTGAAAAACAATACATAGCCGGCTGCGATGCACATCCTTCAAAGGAGGAGCACAAACAAATTGCGGATGAGTTAACATTGTTTGTTAGGCAGGTTATGAAATGGTAAAATGTTAATTATGAAAAAGCCAGTATTTCTTTTTGTGCTTCTGTATTCTGTGTCAATAAGTGCACAAAAATTTCAGGGGCTTGCTCTAACTCCGCCCATGGGCTGGAACAGTTGGAACACTTTCGCTACCAACATCAACGAAAAATTAGTTGTTGAAATAGCGGATAATATGGTGAAGAGCGGGATGAAAGACGCCGGCTATACTTATATTGTACTCGATGATGGCTGGATGGCTATGCAAAGAGATAGTGTGACAGGCAATTTAGTTCCCGACCCGGTAAAATTTCCGAATGGGATCAAAAAAGTAGTGGACTATGTACATGCAAAGGGATTGAAATTCGGGCTATACAATTGTGCAGGCACAAAAACATGTGCCGGCTATCCCGGAACAAGGGGATATGAATATCAGGATGCCCGCCAGTATGCAGCATGGGAAATTGATTATCTCAAATATGACTGGTGTTATACAGATGGCATTAATGCAAAGGAAGCTTATACAACAATGAGTAAAGCATTGAAGGCAACTAACCGGCCTATTATTTTCAGCCTGTGTGAATGGGGATCCAATAATCCCTGGGAATGGGCTGAACCTCTTGGGCAGCTTTGGCGCATTAGCGGCGATATTTATAATTGTTTTGATTGTATTAAGGACTGGGGTACCTGGAAAAGCCTTGGAGTAACACATATTATTGATGTACATAAGAATATCAGGCAATATGCGGGCCCTGGCCACTGGAATGATTTTGATATGATGGAAGTAGGACATGGTATGAGTGTAAGTGAGGACAGGGCACATTTCACTATGTGGTGCATGCTGGCATCTCCGTTAATTGCAGGAAACGATTTACGCCATATGACAAAAGAAACAATTTCCATTCTAACGGATAAAGATGTCATTGCCATTAATCAGGATGCAAAAGGAGTGCAGGCATATTTAGAACAACAGAAAGACAGTGTGGATACCTGGATAAAGCCATTAACCAGTAATGAACTGGCTATCTGTTTTATGAACCGATCTCAAAAACCGGTTACTATCAGTTACGATTTTCAACAACACCCGGTAAACGATACAGTATCAAATACAGTAATTGATTTTGCAAAAACAAATTACCGCATCACCGATGTGTGGAAGAAAATACATGCAGGCTCAACCAGGAAAACATTTTTGGCAGAAGTTCCTCCGCATGATGTAGTATTGCTTCGTCTAAAAAATGAATAATATGTACGCAGCATCCTCAGGCAGGTATGAAAGCATGAAATATAACCGAACAGGGAAAAGCGGTTTACTGCTTCCGGCAATTTCCTTAGGGCTATGGCAAAATTTCGGAGATGCCGATGAACTTTCTAAGATGAAGGAAATTATTCTCGGAGCTTTTGACAAAGGGATAACTCACTTTGATTTAGCTAATAACTATGGACCTCCTCCCGGAGAAGCTGAAAAGAATTTTGGTAAAATACTGAAAGATAGTTTATACTCTTATCGTGATGAGTTGATTATTTCCACAAAGGCGGGTTATTATATGTGGCCCGGTCCTTATGGAGATTTTGGTTCAAGAAAATATCTAATCGCTAGCCTTGACCAGAGTTTAAAAAGGATGGGATTGGAGTATGTTGATATATTTTATTCTCATCGGCCCGATCCTGATACACCAGTGGAAGAAACGATGGTTGCATTAGATCATATTGTAAGAAGCGGTAAGGCATTATATGCAGGCATCTCCAATTACAATGCAATACAAACAAAAAAGGCTTCAGCTATTTTAAAAGAATTGGGAACTCCTTGTTTAATTCACCAGCCCCGGTACTCAATGCTCGACCGGTGGGTGGAAAAAGCCACAACTGAGGATAGTAAATCATTGCTTGATATTGTTGGCGAAGGAGGGTTGGGGTGTATTGTTTTTTCTCCATTGGCACAAGGACGGTTAACAGATAAATACCTCAATGGTATACCGGCTGATTCAAGAGTAGGAAGAAACTTGCCGAACGGAGCCATACAGCCAAAAGACTTGGCTGAGGAAATCATTGGTAAAATCAGGCGATTGAACGCAATAGCGCTGCAGCGTAATCAGACATTAGCACAACTGGCAATTGCATGGTTGATGAAGGATGAGAGAGTGACATCTGTACTGGTAGGAGCAAGTTCGTTAAGGCAGTTGAGCAATAGTATTGATGCGATGGCGAACCTCTCATTTTCTGCTGATGAATTGAAGGCGATAGAATTTATTTTAAACTAGTATTGACTGTTTTTTCACCAGGACGTATATACACGGAACAGATAAATATGATTACTGCGAATAGTAAAAAATTGACCAGTGTAGTTGTTTGCCTGTTAACGGCAGCACTTATAGCCGCACAACCCGTTAAAGAGCATGGACAATTAAGAGTAGAATGGACAAATCTGGTGGATGAAAAGGGAAAACTTGTTGCATTGCACGGGATGAGTTTCGGCTGGCATAACCTGTGGCCCCGTTTTTACAATAAAAAAGCAGTACAGGAACTGGTTAAGAAATGGAACTGTACTGTTATCCGTGCATCTATGGGGATTGAACTGAACGACAGCGGGTATTTAAAAAAACCAAAAGAGTCAGTACGGTTAATGAAAAATGTTATTGATGCCTGTATTAAAGCAGGGGTGTATGTGATTATTGACTGGCATGATCATAATATCCATCAAAGGGAGGCAATGGATTTTTTCGAAATGATGTCGAAAAAGTACGGGCATCATCCCAATATTATTTATGAGATTTTTAATGAACCCGATTATGAAACATGGCCTGAAGTAAAAGCCTATTCAGAAGCTTTAATAAAAGCTATTCGGGCAAATGACCCGGATAATATTATATTGGTAGGTTCACCACGCTGGGATCAGGATATACATCTGCCGGCTGCCGATCCGATAAAAGGATACAACAACCTGATGTACACCATGCATTTTTATGCCGGCACACACAAACAGTGGTTAAGAGACCGTACTGACGAAGCCATAAAAAATGGGTTGCCTGTTTTTATTTCTGAATGTGCGGGTATGGAAGCCAGTGGTGATGGGCCTATTGACCATTCGGAATGGAAAACCTTTGTGGATTGGATGGATGCAAAAAAACTGAACTGGGTAGCATGGTCTGTTTCTGATAAAAAGGAAACTTGCTCTGTTTTGGAATCTGCAGCATTATCAAAGGGGAAATGGAAGGATAGTGTAATAAAAGAATGGGGCAAAATTGTGAAGGAGTTTTTAGAGAAGTATACAGAGGGAAGCGAGTGATGGTATTTTTCCTTATTAGTTGCTGAAAATTTCAGGAATTATCCTTTTTTTGTTAAGCATATTTCAGGAGGGATTCTCTATTTGAATTTTCATGATCAGCCATTATTTTCACGGCTTAATTCATATCTATGAGAAACAGAACCCTTTTCCTCCTTATTATTGCAAGTATTGTATTTGAATCATGCAGCAGGGCGATGACGCCTTACGATGCTGCGAACCACCCGAGAGGGAGAAAATGTGCTACTATTAAATAGGATTTTAATTAGCAGCTTGTAGCAGATTGGTGAGTTATCCTTCGCCGAAAACATTATTCACAGCACCTTCCAGCATCGGAAATTTTTCAATAACAAAATTTTTGATTGCAGATATGGCTTTGTGTGCCTGTTCGTCTGTAAGGCCAGCTTCTGCTTTCAGTTTGTCAATCAGTTCTTGCATAGTTTTTTTTTAATAAAAGCCCCCGACGTAATAATCGGGGGATGCAAATATCTCAAAAATTAATTCATTTGTTAAGCTACTTTCAGCAGGCTTAATTTACTCTTATCAAAATTACGTTTGGCATATTCCAGGTCAAGAGAGAATTGAGTTTCCTTAGAAGAAGGGAGTTCATACATGGCATCTGTCAGAATGCCTTCACAAATGCTCCTGAGACCCCTGGCACCTAATTTATATTCCATGGCTTTTTCTACCATAAAGTCGAGCACATCATCTTCAATAATCAGTTCTATACCTTCCAGTTCAAACAGTTTTGTATACTGTTTAATAAGTGCATTTTTAGGTTCAGTAAGAATAGCTCTCAATGTTTTTGCATCCAGTGGGTCAAGATGTGTTACAACTGGTAAACGTCCCAGCAATTCAGGGATAAGTCCAAAAGATTTTAAGTCAGTAGCATTTACATAGCTTAACAGGTTTTTCTTCATATTGTCCTGCAGTTCTTTGTCAACATTAAAGCCGATTGTGTTGGTTTGAACACGACGGGCAATGATCTTGTCGATACCATCAAATGCTCCACCACATATAAAGAGGATATTCTGAGTATTTATTTTTATCAGTTTTTGCTCCGGATGTTTTCTTCCTCCCTGCGGGGGAACAAGTACATCAGTTCCTTCCAGCAGTTTAAGCATTCCCTGCTGCACACCTTCACCACTTACATCACGGGTGATGGAAGGGTTATCTCCTTTTCGGGCAATCTTATCAATCTCATCTATATAAACAATGCCACGTTCAGCAGCTGCGACATCGTAATTGCAAACCTGTAATAATCTCGTCAAAATACTTTCAACATCCTCACCCACATAACCCGCTTCAGTAAATACGGTGGCGTCCACAATGGCAAAAGGAACATTCAGCATGCGGGCAATACTTTTGGCCAGTAGTGTCTTACCAGTACCCGTTTCTCCCACCATAATGATGTTACTTTTTTCAATTTCAACATCATTGCCGGTATTTAAGTCTGATATTTTTTGTTGTAATCGTTTATAGTGGTTGTATACAGCTACTGCCAGTACTTTTTTGGCTTCATCCTGACCTATTGCATACTCATCCAGGAATTTTTTGATCTCAACAGGTTTCTTTACTGAAAGCTTGAAAGAAGAACTGGTTCTTTCGTCTTTTACAGTCAATTCCTGTTCAATAATCTCACGGGCATGCTCGACACAGTTTTCGCATATATGTCCCTCCTGACCTGCAATAAGAATTTTAACTTCATCGCGGCTGCGGCCACAAAATGAGCAATGTAATGGGTTTTTTGCCATAGTTTCTTAACCTTAACTTAACCTGTAACGATCTAATTGCCAATTCGTAACTCACAAAAGTAAAAAACCACCCTGATAAGGGAGGTTTTTTAGGATAAAACTTTTAAAACTAATAAACTTTATGCGCTGAGTATCAGTTTCTAAAAATGAAGTAGCTAATAATCAATAGTTTATAATTTGTCGACTAATTTATCAACTATTCCGTATTCCATCGCCTGGTTAGCATTCATCCAGTAATCTCGGTCAAAGTCTCTCATAATCTGTTCAACTGATTTTCCACAATTTTTTCCCAGGATACCAGCTCCGATTTCTTTTACTCTTCTGGTTTGTTCTGCCTGTATCTCCAGATCGGCACTTACACCTTGTATATATCCGCCTAAGGATGGTTGGTGTATCATAACCTCACCATGCGGGAAGATATAACGGCTGCCTTTTTTACCACCACTTAATAATATGCTGCCCATAGAGGCTGCCAGACCCATACAAATGGTACTGACCGGGCTCTTGATCATTTGCATAGTGTCATACATTACCATGCCGCTTGTAACCACACCACCGGGGCTGTTGATATAGAGTTTTATTTCTTCCCCCGGTTTGTCCGCATCAAGGAGCAATAATTTACTTACTACATCCTTGGCACTTTTATCGTCCACCACACCCCAGAGGTAAACGGCTCTTTTTTCGAAGAAATATCTTTCTAATTTTTTACTGAACATACCAAGGTCACTCTTAGGCTGTTCTTCTTTTTCCTCTTCTTCGTCCATTCTCCAGTCGGAGTATATAAATTGTTTGCGGTTCATGAAAGCAATTTAAAAGTTTGTGATTGATTAGTCGTTAATCTTTCTTCTGTTTCCTGGGATTTATCAGCAATACTTCATCTACCAGTCCGTATTCTTTGGCTTCAGCTGCTGTCATCCAGTTATCCCTGTCAAAATCTTTTTCGATCTGTTCGATAGATTTACCGGTATGTACATTCACTACCTCATACAGTTCCCTTTTTAATTTACGGATCTCATTCACGGTAATTTCAATATCGCTTGCCTGCCCGCCAATGGCACCACTTGGTTGATGCATCATGATGCGGGAATGTTTTAAAGCTGCCCTTTTGCCTTTTGTACCGGCACCTAATAATACACAGGCCATAGAAGCGGCCACTCCTATACAAATAGTGGCGATATCAGGACTAACGTATTGCATAGTATCATACACACCAAGCCCGGAGTATACACTGCCCCCCGGGCTGTTGATATACATATTAATATCCCTTGACCTGTCAGAAGAATCAAGGAATAATAACTGTGCTGTTACGATGTTGGCTATTTCGTCATTGATAGGATAACCTAAAAAAATGATACGATCCATCATCAAACGGCTGTACACATCCATCACTGCCACGTTCAGCGAACGTTCTTCAATGATGTTTGGGGTCATCGCCGTTACCAAATGAGAAGCATAGCTGTGAAGGGTATTGCTGGAGATACCGCGGTGTTTCACCGCATATTTTTCAAATTCCGAATTAAAGGTCATAGATAATTATTTAGTTCTGAACAGGTTCAGTGCATCAAATATCCGTCCAAATGCCAAAACCACAAAATCAGTGACATGAATTATCTGAAATAAGACGAATTGGCATAAATAATAAAAGGTTCCGCATCAGCAGAACCTTTAACCTTATACTTTAAACTTTCAACTATTAATGGTGATGGTGCTGATGCTCTTCCGCCATTTTGGTAAAATCGTCTGCTGTGATGTCTTTGTCAGCTGGTTTTACTTGAGTGGCAGCCCATTCAAATATTTTCTGTGTTTGCAGACGGCTATAAGCATCTTCTACATATTTCCTGTCTTTCATCATCTTTTCTACATAGTCTGCCACCCATGGCTGATCATCACTAAGATTAGCGCCACCCATATAGCTGAAAAGTTGTTGTTTGGCGAAAGCCCTGATCTCATCCGGACTTACCTGTATGGCGTTATCCTGAACGATCTTATCAGAGATCAGTGTCCATTTAAGCTGGCTGATGAACTTGGGAAATTCCGCTTCTACTTCTTCATCTGTTTTTGGAGTTTCGCCCTGTGACTTCACCCATTTTTTCAAAAATCCTTCCGGAAATTCAATCTTAGTATGATCAACCAGTTGATGAAATACCTGGTCGTGGATCTGGTTGGTAGCCTGTCCGTTCCAATAGGCTTGTATCTCTTCTTTGATCTTATTACGGAAATCGTCTTCTGTTTTTACTTCCTGGTTAGGATAAAGCTGGTTGAAGAATTCTTCATTCAATTCTCTTTTCTCCATCAGGCCCACCTTTGTGATCTCAATCTTGAAATATCTTTCAGCAGAAGAAGCATCGTCTTTATTTAACCCGAGATCGCCAATGATCCACTCTCTTTCTTTTTCATCAAAAGCATTTTTCAGTTGGGTATTCTCACTATCACCAGTCTTTTTACCCATCCAGTTTTTGCGGAATTTTTCTGCAAAGTATTTTACAAGGATAGAGTTATCCTTTTTTATACCAGCTTCCACTTCATTTCCTTCAGCATCTGTTTCAGTGAAAAGTACATTGAGCACATTATCTTCTGTGGTCACTGTTTCTTCATCCTTCATATTGCCATACCGATTCTGCAAACGGGTGATCTCGTTCTCCACCATTTCGTCAGTCACTGTCACCACATAACGGGTTGTTTTGGCTTTGGCCAGGTCAGGCAATTGAAATTCAGGTTTCATGCCGATCTCAAAATGAAAAGTATAATCAGCAGGGTTGTTTACATCCAGCTGACGGAAATCTGATTCCAGCGGAAGTGGCTGAGCAAAAATGTCCAGTTTATCATTTTGCAGGTAACCGATCAGTTCACGGTCTACAGATTTCAATACTTCATCTGTAAATAAAGAAGGGCCATACATTTTCTTGATCAGGCCAGAGGGTACCATTCCTTTTCTGAAGCCGGGGATATTTGCTTTTTTACTATATTCCTTCAGGGCCTTTTCAAAAGAAGGCAGGTAATCGGTTTTTTCCAGTTTCACTGTCAGCTTTTCATGCAGCAGGCCGATGTTTTCTTTAGTTACTGTAGCCATGTTATTTGTTTGAAGTTCGAAATTTGAAGCTTGAGGTTAACATTGAACTTCAAACTTCAAACCTTGAACTGGTGTTTGTCCGGATGGAGGGACTCGAACCCCCACACCTTACGGCATCAGATCCTAAGTCTGACGTGTCTACCAATTTCACCACATCCGGAGGAAAATTCCAAGAAACAAATTCCAAATTCCAATTCAAAGTTTCCTGCGGTTTGAATTTCGGTATTTTTCATTTGGGGTTGCAAATGTAGCACATTTCAGGCTAAGAAAATGCCTGTTTTTCACTAAATTCGTAGACCATGGAAACCGTAGCGCAGCTGCCAAAATATAACCTGAACGAGGAGGAAGAGAAAAAACTCATTCTAAGAGAGTACCGTTCCCTTATGAAGGTGATTAAGACTAAACTGAAACCAGGTGACAAAGCACTTGTACGTACTGCTTTTGAGATAGCTGTCGAAGCGCATAAAACCATGCGCCGGAAAAGCGGTGAGCCTTATATTCTTCATCCGATAGCTGTTGCTAAAATTTGTGCAGAAGAAATTGGCCTGGGTATCCGCTCCACTATTTGTGCTTTGCTGCACGATACAGTTGAAGACACAGATATTTCACTCGAAGACATCAAAAGGGAATTTGGAGAAGAGATTACAAAAATTGTGGATGGCCTGACCAAAATTGCCAATGTAATTGATGTGAATGCATCTCAGCAGGCAGAAAATTTCAAAAAAATATTACTGACACTTACAGATGACCCCCGTGTCATACTTATTAAGTTGGCTGACCGCCTTCATAATATGCGAACGCTGGACAGTATGAAGCGGGAAAAACAATTAAAGATTTCTTCCGAAACAGTATACATCTATGCACCATTGGCCCATCGCATGGGTTTGTATACGATTAAGACCGAAATGGAAGACCTGGCTATGAAGTATATGGAGCCGGACACATATAAAGAAATAGCCCGGAAGCTTGCTGAAACTAAGAAGGAGAGAACCAAGTATATCAACGAGTTTATCAAACCCATAAAAGATAAACTGGGAAAAGCCAGCCTTAATGCTGAAATATTCGGTCGTCCTAAAAGTATCCATTCTATCTGGAACAAAATGAAAAAGAAAGGAGTGGAGTTTGAAGAAGTATATGATTTGTTTGCTATCCGTGCTATACTCGATTCACCACCTGAAAAGGAAAAAGAAGATTGCTGGAAGGTTTATTCTATGATCACCGACGAATATAATCCTTCACCAGAACGGCTAAGGGATTGGCTGAGTAATCCCAAAGCAAATGGTTATGAAGCGTTGCACACCACGGTTATGGGTCCCCAGGGGAAATGGGTAGAAGTACAAATTCGTACCAAACGGATGAATGAAATTGCCGAGAAAGGATTAGCCGCACATTGGAAATATAAAGAAGGCGCTACGGATGAAAGCCGTTTCGACAAATGGTTTCAGCAAATAAGGGAAGTAATTTCCAATCAGGAAACTGACAGTATAGATTTTTTACAGGATTTTAAAACAAGTTTTCTTGCCGAGGAAATTTATGTGTACACTCCGAAAGGAGATGTAAAAATGCTGCCTGTTGGTTCCACTGCTCTGGACTTTGCTTTTGCCATACATAGTGCCATTGGCGTAAAAACAATTGGGGCTAAAGTGAACCACAAACTGGTACCCATTAGTCATAAACTGCATAGTGGCGACCAGGTGGAGATCATCACCAGTAATAAACAAAAAGCATCTGAGGACTGGCTGGGATTTGTAGTAACCTCCAAAGCAAAAGGAAGGATAAGAGATGCCCTTAAAGAAGAGAAAAGAAATGTGGCTGATGAAGGAAAATATGCAGTGCAAAGAAAACTGGAGGGAATGGGGGCTTCTATGTCTCAGCACAACCTGGACGAACTGGTGCAATGGTACAAGCTGGCCTCCAACCTCGACTTGTTTTACCAGGTAGCGGTGAGGAATATTGACCTCAAAGAATTAAAGGAGTTCAAAGTAACAGGCGACAAAATTGAAGCGCCCAAACCAGTAAAAATCCACACCGAAAAACATGATTTTTTACCTCATCATGCGACAGGCAAAAAGGATGCAGAACTGGTTATATTCGGAGAAAGCAGCGATAAAATTGTATATAATCTAGCCAACTGCTGCAAACCCATTCCAGGTGATGATGTGTTTGGTTTCGTAACGACCGGAAAGGGATTGACTATTCACCGCACTAACTGCCCCAATGCTGCCAAGCTGCTGGCCAATTATGGCCACAGAGTGGTAAAAACTAAATGGGCCAAGAACAAGGAGATTTCATTCCTTACCGGTATCAAGATTGTAGGAATGGATGACGTAGGAGTGGTTAATAAGATAACAAACCTGATCTCCGGCGAGTTAAAAATCAATATTGCAGCACTGACCATTGAAGCCAATGAAGGGCTCTTTAAAGGTAATATCCGCCTGTATGTGCATGATAAAGAAGAACTGGATGTGCTGGTTCAGAATTTATTAAAATTGCCGGGTATTGAATCAGTGGAACGGTACGATATGGAAGATATTCCATCTTGAGGGCTGACAATCATTGATTCTGCGCAAATAGTATTTTTCCTATTGTATTTTCTTTAGGATCATATAGCAAAATCCAGCCGGAGAGCAATATTTTCCCTATCTTGATGCCTTTTGAGAGTCTGATTTTTCCATACCAACTGCATCTGTTTTTATGAGACTAAAACTGCCGAAAGTTTTTGCCCTGACGGGATTTGTTTTCCTTTTTTCCGGAAAGATTACTGCGCAAAGTTTTTCTTTTAACTGTACTCGGGATACAATTATTCCTGGTTGTGGAATAAATATTTGTTTTACATTGAAAGGGGTTATTCCTGATCTGCATGGTTTATCTAATACCTATACTATAAATCCAACCAGTTCAATTGCTGGCTGTTTTCCTGTTTATGGCCAACCGAATGATCCTGCCGGAACGCCAACTGCGTTAAGCATAGATGATACATACAGCTCTCCGATTACAATGGGTTTCCCTTTTCCTTTTTATGGAACGATTTATAACAGCTTAATCGCTAGTACAAATGGATTTCTAAGCTTCGACATTTCTAATGCAGGAGGTTTTGCAGACTGGAGTATTAACAACGATCTTCCGAGTACGGCGTATGACAGAGCAATGATCATGGGGCCAATGCATGATCTTAATCCAAATGTATCTCAACCAACTCAAAGAATTCAATACCAGGTGTTTGGTTTGTCTCCTCACCGGAGATGGATTTTAAGTTTTTACAAAGTTCCATTGTTCGGTTCCGCATGTACTGGACTTATAGAAAACACTCACCAGATTATATTATATGAATCAACCGGTATAATCGAAGTAGCAATTTTTAGCAAACAAATTTGTACAGGCTGGAATAGTGGAAGAGCAATTGTTGGAATCCAGGATTGGAATAGAACACAGGGAATGATGGCTCCCGGAAGAGCCGGCATTGCTAATGCTCCATGGGGTTCTATTGGTATGAACGAAAGTTGGCGTTTTGTGCCAGGAAGCGGCCCATCTTTGTTCAGAAGGGTTGAGTTATATGATTTAGCAGGAACTCTTATCATGCCCGGAACAGTTACAAATTTGGGTAATGGCAGGCTTGAAGCTTCTTTCCCAAATTTTTGTCCTGCTGCCGGCGGGACAAATTCCTACATTATTAAATCTGTATATCAAAAGATTGATGATCCCGCAACTGAAATATTTGGAACAGATACTGTGCGGATAACCAGAGATGCTTTTCAGCAGGCAAATATTTTATCATCAGGCACTTCTTGTAGCGGAGCTAATAATGGAAGTATCACAGTTACTCCCACAAATGGCACAGCCCCTTACACGTATTCAATAGACGGTGCTCCGGCAGTTGCCGGACCTGCTCCTTATACCTTTACAAATGTATCATCAGGGTTACATAGTATTGTTGTATTTGATGCATCAGGATGCGCCAGTATGCCTTTGCAGGCTTCTGTTGTTGCAGGCCCGCCAATCACAACAACTGCATCAAAAACTGATGCTTTGTGTAATGGAGGAGCTACTGGTACTATCACAGTTGCTCAGCCAACAGTAGGGTCCCCTCCATTTGAATATTCGCTGGATGGGACCAACTGGCAAACTAGTAATGTTTTTACAGGTCTTGTTGCTGGTATATATACTGTTTATTTCAGAGAAAGCAGCGGTTGTAATGGAGACCTTTCCATAACAGTTGCGGAGCCAACAGTGCTTGCCTCTGCCGCCTCAACTGTACCGGTAGTTTGTAATGCACAAAGCAACGGCATAATTACAGCTTCAGCAAGCGGGGGAGTTTCCCCTTACGAATATTCCATTAATGGAACCACCTGGCAGAGCAGCAATATATTTAATGTGCCGGCAGGTGTCTATACCATCCATATCAGGGATTTCAATGGCTGTACTAGTACTCAAAATATTGCAGTAACCGAACCAGCTGTTTTAATGGCTAACTCTGTTAACACAACTGCAAGTTGTAATGGAGGGAATGATGGAACCATTGTAGTAACTGCAAACGGGGGTAACAGTAGCTATACTTACTCCATTGATGGAATAAATTTCCAGTCAGCTAATCAATTCAATGTTGCGCCCGGTAATTACACGGTAACAGTGAAAGATAACCTGGGCTGTACAACCAGTTTCCCGACAGTAGTTGGGCTTACGGATAACATGACCTGGACGCCTCAAACAGATCCTACCATTTGCGAGAGCAAATCTGTTCAATTGCAACTGAACTCTAATGCCACTCAGTATGCATGGTCACCAGCCACAGGACTTAGTAATGCAACGATCTATAATCCCGTGGCTAATCCAGTGGTAACCACGCAATACATCGTAACAGGCACTCTCGGCCGTTGCTCTCATGATGATACTGTATTGGTAAATGTAAATACGGCACCAGTACCCAACGCAGGCCCCGATGGTTTTATCTGTTATGGACAGAATTACCGCCTGCAAGCTTCAGGAGGAACGCAATATACCTGGTCACCCTCAACTTATCTGGATAATACAGCTGTAGGAAATCCGCTGTCGACACCGCCCAAAGACATTGTGTACACTTTGTCCATTATGTCTGATGCAAATGGTTGCGCTTCGCTGGTTACGGATGATATGCGGATAGATGTGACGCCACCGATTAAGGTAAAAACCTACCCGTACGATACGATCGGCTACCCGGGTGATCAGTTCCAGTTGCTGGCTGTTCCTTCAGATAGTGATGTTATCAATTATTCATGGAATCCGACAATCGGATTAAGCAATCCTAACTCAACCACAGGAGCGGGCAGTCTTAATATTCCCAATCCGGTTGTTACAGTGGGAGCTATTGGAGAAGATATACAATACCAGGTAATCGCTTCTACTATCGCTGGTTGCCGGGGAGAAGGTTATATTAAAGTAAGAATATACAAAGGGCCTGATATTTATGTTCCAACCGGGTTCTCCCCCAATAATGATGGGAAAAATGATAAGTTTACGCCATTTCCTGTAGGTATGAAGAGTTATAACTACTTCAGGGTATTTAACCGGTGGGGTCAGCTTTTGTTTTCAACCACTAAACTGAATGACGGATGGGATGGCCGTTTTGGCGGAGTGGAGCAGGGTAGCGGCGTTTATGTATGGATGATTGAAGGATTGACAAAGGATAGCCGGGTGATATCCAAAAAGGGAACAGTAATGCTGATACGGTAATAAAGCAAACAATTATACCCTTAGTTGATAAGTTTTACTTTTGTGGGAATAAAATAAACTAAAGGCCACCGCATTTAATTCGGTGGCTTTTTCATGAACCCGTATTTTTGCCATGCCTTCGCAAATGCTACGGCAGGCAAGCCCGCCAATTTCAAAGAGGTAATAAAAAATAACTGATAAACGAATCATGGTAGATGTTATACTTGGCCTCCAGTGGGGCGATGAAGGAAAAGGAAAGATTGTTGATTTTTTTGCCAAAGATTATGATGTAGTGGCCCGTTTTCAGGGAGGCCCGAATGCAGGACATACCTTGTACGTAAATGATAAGAAAGTGGTGTTGCACCAGATACCTTCCGGGGTTTTTCATCCTGGTATTATTAATTTGATTGGCAATGGTGTGGTGCTGGATCCGGTAACATTAAAAAGAGAATGTGACACTGTTGCTTCTTTTGGAATTGATCTTACAAAAAATCTTTTTATTGCGGAACGTACCCATCTTATCCTTCCTACGCACCGGGCCTTAGATAAGGCAGCTGAGTTGTCAAAAGGTAATCAGAAAATTGGTTCTACTCTAAAGGGTATTGGCCCCACTTATATGGATAAAACAGGACGTAATGGGTTACGGGTGGGAGACTTATTAGACAGGAATTTTACGACGCAATACATAAAGCTCAGAATGAAGCACCAGCGGTTGCTTGATAATTATAATTTTCAGGAAGATATTACCGTATGGGAAGAAGAATTTTTTGAGGCCGTAGAGTTTTTAAAACAGCTGAACATAGTAAATGGTGAATATTTTATCAATAGCCAGATAAAAGCAGGTAAAAGAATACTGGCTGAAGGTGCACAAGGCAGTATGCTGGATATAGACTTCGGTACTTTCCCTTATGTTACTTCATCTAATACAATATCGGCAGGTGTATGCAGCGGATTAGGTGTGGCGCCACAGCATATTGGCGATGTTATAGGTGTTACCAAAGCCTATTGCACCCGGGTTGGTGGCGGACCATTTCCTACAGAACTGGAAAATGAAACAGGTGAAGAATTACGAAAAGTTGGAAATGAATTTGGCGCTACAACGGGCCGGCCACGCCGCTGTGGCTGGATTGACCTTGTCGCATTGAATTTTGCCTGTATGATAAACGGTGTAACTAAAATAGTAATGACCAAGGCAGATGTGCTGGATGCCTTTAAAGAACTGGACGTTTGTACGGCTTATAAATTGAATGGTAAAGAAACTAGGGAAATACCTTTTCAAATGGACAGGCAAAAACCTGAGCCTGTATATAAGCGTTTTACCGGATGGAATATGGACTCCAGTACCGTTAAAATATATAATGAATTACCGGGTACAATGAAATCTTATGTAAATTTTATCAATGAGTACCTGGGTGTGGACATTCATTTTATTTCTAATGGCCCGGGAAGGGAGCAGATAATCAGGGTAAAATGAGCCTGATATTTCAGGTAGCACCAAAGATTATTACCCCTATTTGACAAAATGAAAAAATATTTTTTTAAAAATTTGGCTAATTAAAAACTTCGCTGAAATTTTACAGCATTAATCCTGTTAAACTATGGCTATAAAACCAGCAAAGGAAAAAAAGACAACCGGACAAACGAAGGCGGCATCTGAAAAAGAGGCTGCAAAGAAATCTGCACCGAAACCCAGGAAAAATGAAGAAGATGATGATAATGATGATAATGATGACCTTGATGAAGAGGAGGATGTGAGACCTTCAAAAAAAGGGGGTAAAGCTGCCGCCCCTAAAAAAGGAAAGGAAGATGATGATGACGATGATGACGATGGAGATGAAGACAATGAGGCAGATGACTGGGAAAAACCAGAAGAGGAAGAAGAATGGGATCCCGATTTTGATGAATTTGATATCCCAAAGTCAAAAGGTAAAAAAGCAGGTGCTGGCAGCGGTGGTGCAGGTGCGGGTAAAAAGACTGATGATGATGACTTTAAATTTGAAGATGATGAATTCAAGGATCTTTTTGACGATAAGGACTATGATGACGATGAAGATGATGATTATTAACAGATCGTATACGTTCAAAAACATTGGATAAAAATAAAACCGGTAGTTGTATTTATACTGTAAATGATTTTGAACTGATGAAAGCAAAAGTGTTGAACTGGGCGCAACAGTTCAACACTTTTTGTTTTTTGGATAACCATCAGTACCATATAGAGCCGCATGCTGTTGAATGTTTGCTGGCTGCCGGTACAAAACGAAAACTATCATGTAATACAGGAACAGCACTACAACGGCTGCAATCTTTCATTGATGAAAAGAAAAGCAAAAGTTGGTTTTTCGGACATCTTGGATACGATCTTAAAAATGAAATTGAAGAGCTTTCTTCACACAACCCGGATCATCTGGAATTTCCTGATCTTTTTTTCTTTGAACCGGAGATTGTAATCAAACTTTCAGCCCAGGAGATGCTGATTGAATCCAGTCAACCGGATCTAGTATATGCTGCTTTGATACAAAACGGGAAACAGGCAGGAAGAGATGCGGGAGATTCTTTCCGTATAAGAAACCGCTTTAATAAAGAAAAGTACATTTCAACCGTTGGAAAACTTAAACATCATATTTTAAGAGGGGATAGTTATGAAATAAATTTCTGTCAGGAATTTTTTTCGGATGAAGCTTGTGTTGACCCTTTAGTGATATATAAAAAGCTCAGTGAGGTTTCTCCCAATCCATTTTCTGCATTATACAGAATGGATGATAAATGGCTGATATGTGCCAGTCCTGAACGATTTTTGAAAAAGATCGGAAAAAAAATCCTTTCACAGCCAATCAAAGGAACTTCAAAGAGAATTACCAGTGATGATGCTGATGATGAAAAAAGCAAAGAGTTACTTCTGAATAGCAAGAAAGACCGGGCTGAAAATGTAATGGTGGTAGATCTGGTAAGAAATGACCTTGCAAAGATTTGTGTGGAGGGAACAGTAAAAGCAGATGAACTGTATGGGGTATATTCATTTCCGCAGGTACACCAGATGATTTCCACTGTTAGCGGAGAGTTGAAGGATGAAATAAAATTTTCTGAAATCATAAGGGCAACATTTCCCATGGGGTCCATGACAGGAGCTCCGAAGAAAAGAGTGATGCAACTGATAGAACAATATGAAAAATCGAAAAGGGGAATTTTTTCAGGAGCTGTTGGCTATATATCACCAGATGGAGATTTTGATTTCAATGTGGTAATAAGAAGTATCATGTATAATTCCGGGAAGAAGTACTTGTCTTACCAGGCAGGTTCTGGCATTACCTATTACAGCGATCCGGCATCTGAATGGGATGAGTGTTTATTAAAGGGCGAAGCGATAAAAAAAGTACTGGAAGAATAAAAGTATTATTGTGAGGCACTGCCTGTTGGTTTCAAAAGTATCTGCATGCTTTCTTCTAATATTTGGTACCTTTTTCCGATAAATACGTTCATTTGTTGAAGTGGCAGTCTTAATTCATAAGTTCCATTTAGAGAAATGGAATCGTCAAAACCGGGATTATACCTGTTGAACTGTAGGGGGTCCATGTCAATATGTTTTATAATTACTGCCGAATTAAAACGTCCGGTAATTTTAAAGGTTGTACTGTTTCTCAGTTCTTCTTCTTTTAATGTTGAAAGATTATTTAATACCAGTTCCTTTGTCTCTTCTTTTGTTACTGTTGTTATCCCGCCTTCACCTTCAAAAATATAATGAGTAGAAATAAATTTTTTTACATGGTTCATGGATTCGGTTGGTAGGTAGTATTGTAATCTCCAGAAATCTTTGCTACCACTTCGCCTGATGGCTTTGTCTACGTTTCCGGGGCCGCAATTATAGGCCGCAATGACCAGCAGCCAGTCCTGGTATTTTAAATACAATGTAGTAAGCATTCGGGCAGCAGCATGAGTGCTTTTATAGTAATCTAATCTTTCATCATATCCATTCATAACTATCAGACCATATTGCCTGGCTGCTGCGGGCATAAAAGCCCAAGGGCCTACAGCACCGGTCCAGGAGATAGCATTATATCTTAAACCAGATTCAATAACAGCCAGGTATTTTAACTCCTTTGGTAGCCCATGTTGTGTAAGTATCCTGTCAATCAGGTCAAAATATGGAATAGCCCATTTTTTCATGTTCCTGAGCCCCTTACCATATTTTGCTATATAACTTTCTACAAAACTTATTGCCATCGGGTTCAACCTTGTGCCAGTGATGCCGCCAACGTTAGTAGTTTCAAATAAGTTTTTAAATCCTTTAAGATCGTTCTGAAATTGGATTTTTGGTGAAGCAGTGTCTTTTATCAGGGTGTCTTTTGCAGGCGAAATTCCATTAACTGATTGTGGTGGTTGCTTATTACCCAATGTGAATAGAGCTAAATTAAACACAAGAATACCCAGCAATATTTTTTCGAGAATGATCATAATGTCTGTTTCTGCAAACCCATTCTGACTGAGGGTTAAATACCGTTTAAGGCTTCAGCATGTTCGAAAACTGAAGTAAAGATACCTCATCAAAACGGTTCGCCATGACCTGCAAACCGAACGGCATACCATTACTATGTTTGAAAAGAGGAAGCGAAATGGCCGGACAACCCACAAGATTTGCCATTACCGTATAAATATCAGCGAGATACATTGCTATAGGGTCATTCATTTTCTCTTCTGCTTTGAAAGCAGTAACCGGAGAAGTGGGCATTATAATAAAATCATAAGATTTGAAAATGGCGGATATTTTATCACATAATGCCTGCCGTATTTTTTGGGCACGGGCAAAATAAGCATCATAATATCCGGCGCTGAGCACAAAAGTTCCCAACATAATGCGACGTTTCACTTCCCTACCAAAACCCTCAGACCTTGTCAATTTATAAAATTCGGTAAGCTCAACTTCTTTTTTTGAAGTACGATGACCGAATTTGACACCATCATATCTGGAAAGGTTTGAAGATGCTTCAGCAGTTGTAAGGACATAATATGCCGGAACAATATAATCAAGCATATCAAATTCTACTGCCTCTGCTGTGTGGCCGCTTTTCTTTAAATCTTTAATATTTATTCTGATAGCATTCGAAATTTCATTGTCGAGGCTTGGGTGATTTAGCGCCTCATCAAACCAAGCGATGCGAAACTTTCTGTTTTGCTTTAAACCGGATATATAATCTGGAATATTTCTGTGAGAAATAGTACTATCAAATTCGTCTGCCCCGGCCATCACCTGAAGTAACAAAGCGACATCTGGAATTGTAGTTCCAAAAATTCCTATCTGATCGAAGGAGGAGGCATAAGCAATCAATCCATACCGGGAGATTCTTCCATAAGTAGGCTTGAGGCCAATAATGCCGCAAAAATCAGCGGGTTGACGAACTGATCCGCCAGTATCACTACCCAATGATGTCATACAAAGTCCGGCCTGAACCGCTACTGCTGAACCTCCCGAAGAACCACCTGGAACTCTTGTTTCATCCAGGGCATTTAACACTTTACCATAAACTGAATTTTCATTTGTGGAGCCCATTGCAAACTCATCGCAATTCAGGTTGCCAATGATGATGGCTTCCTCAGCGAGCAATCTTTCAATTGCAGTAGCTGAATAAATAGAAGTGAATTTTTTTAATATACCGGATGCCGCAGAGATGTTATGGTCTTTATAACAGATAACATCTTTTATCCCTATAACAACACCATGAAGTTTACCTGGAGTAGCTCCTTTTTTTCTTTTTTCATCAAGCATTCTGGCTTTTTGTAAGGCTTCATCCGCATATACCTCAATATATGCATTCAGATGACGGGAAGAGTGAATTTGCTGAAGGTAGAACTCAACCGCCTGCAAACAGGTTACCTTTCCTTCCTGTAATTGGGCATGATATTGCTCAATGGAAGTGAATTGAAACAAAAGTTATAGTCTTTGGTGTTTGAAAAAATTACAGTGACAGAAACAGGGATTAATCCTTTACAGAGTTTTTAACATCATTGGTGCTTTCTTCAATTTCCTTCTTTACGTTGCTTTTAGCATCATTAAATTCACGAACGCCTTTACCCAGACCACGCATAAGTTCAGGGATTTTACGGCCACCAAATAACAATAAAACTATAACCAGGATGATGATGATTTCATTAGTGCCCAGCATGCCCAGTAATGTAGGTTGTATCATAGTCTGAAAAAATTAGACATCAAAGATACTAAGTACAGAAAAATAAAGGAAGTTTAATTCTGTAAAACAAGATACAAAACCAAAAAGCCCGACAGATATCAGGGCTTTTCAGAATTATTTGTAGTTTTTACTGTGCTGATTCAGCAACAGCCATTCGCTTTTCACGGATTCTGGCACTCTTACCACTACGGCTGCGCTGGTAGAATAATTTTGCACGGCGAACATGGCCTGTTTTATTTACTTCAATGGATTCAATATTAGGAGAATAGAAAGGAAAAACCCTTTCAACACCCACACCATCAGAGATTTTACGAACAGTAAAACTGGCAGTATGGCCATTTCCCTGTTTTTTGATTACATCGCCTTTAAAAGACTGTATCCTTTCTTTATTACCTTCTATAATCTTATAATTTACGGTAATGTTATCACCCGGCTTAAAAGCGGGAAACTCTTTTTTCCCTGATAATTGCTCATGTATGTATGCGATGGCGTTCATAATCCTGATTTTTAAGGAGGGCAAAGGTAAGGGAATTCGGTTAAAAAGTTAATTAGTTAACCGGCTAATTATAAAGGAAATTTCAATTTCTCCGACTAAAGCCCTAATTATCTAATACCCAATACCCATTTTATTCTTAGCGGGCAACATTTATTGCTCTTTTTTCCCTGATTACCGTCACTTTTATTTGCCCGGGAAAAGTCATTTCCGTTTGTATTTTTTGTGCAATTTCAAACGAGAGTTTGTCAGATTCCTGGTCGGTTACTTTATCGGCTTCAACAATGACCCTAAGTTCACGGCCTGCCTGGATAGCATAGGCTTTTTCCACCCCATTGTAACTCATGGCCAGATTTTCAAGATCCTTGATGCGTTGCAGGTATTGCTGCATGATTTCCCTGCGGGCTCCAGGACGGGCTCCACTGATGGCATCACAGGCTTGTATGATGGGGGATATCACATATTGCATTTCCATTTCATCATGGTGGGCGCCAATTGCATTAACTACTGCAGGGTTTTCACCATATTTTTCGGCCAGTTTTGCACCTAGCAAGGCATGGCTAAGTTCACTTTCTTCATCCGGTACTTTTCCAATATCGTGAAGCAAACCAGCTCTTTTTGCCAGTTTAGGGTTAAGTCCCAGTTCTGCAGCCATGGTGGCGCAGAGATTAGCCGTTTCACGGCTATGCATCAGCAGGTTTTGACCATAAGAAGAACGGAAACGCATACGTCCCACCATTCTCACCAACTCTTTGTGTAAACCATGAATACCTAATTCAATAACTGTCCGTTCACCGATTTCAATTACTTGTTCTTCGATCTGCTTCTTTGTTTTTTCCACTATCTCCTCAATACGGGCAGGGTGAATACGACCATCTGCTACCAGTCGCTGTAAGCTCAAACGGGCAATCTCACGACGTAGCGGATCAAAACTTGATAATAATATGGCTTCAGGAGTGTCATCTACAATCAGGTCAACCCCGGTAGCAGCTTCAATAGCCCTAATATTCCGGCCTTCACGACCGATGATCTGACCTTTTATTTCATCACTTTCTAGATTGAAAACAGTAATGGAATTTTCTATTGCCTGTTCAGCAGCAGTACGCTGAATAGTTTGAATAATGATTTTCCGGGCTTCTTTATTTGCCTTTTGCCTGGCATCTTCAATTATTTCTTGCTGTGCTACCAGTGCTTGTGTTTGGGCTTCATGTTTCAGGCTTTCCACTAACTGAGCTTTAGCTTCATCTGCAGAAAGACCGGCAATTTTTTCCAGTCGACGGATATGTTCTTCCTGATGTTTTTCCAGTTCCGTTCTTTTGATATTGATTAATTCGATCTGGCGGTTGAGGTTTTCCTTTATGACCTCATTTTCCTTCATCTGCTTATCAAGGTTTCCTTCTTTTTGATTGATAGATTGTTCTTTCTGACGAATTCGGTTTTCGCTATCGCTGATTTTTTTATTTTTTTCAAATACTTCCTTGTCATGTGCAGATTTCATCTGCACAAACTTTTCCTTAGCTTCCAGTTCTTTTTCTTTGCGGGTAGTTTCAGCCCTTAATTCAGCTTCTTTCAGAATAGTTTGCGATTGCAGTTCAGCTTCTACTATTTGTTTGCGGGTATTTTTCGAAAAAATAAGCTTACCCAGTATGATGCCCGCAATAAGGGCAACTGCGCCTATGATGACGGATAATATATTCGGATCCATTAATGTTTTTGTTTAAATGTTGCACAATGCTATTTTTAATGTGTAAACTTTTTGTACATCTTTCAGGATTGCAGAAGTTTACGTAATCAGCGAAGATACAAAACTGGACGTAATGGATAAAATCGGGAATTAGCATTCCCATTTAATATCTTTTTGTGCCTCCGGCACTTTTAGGAATCAGTAAGTATTGTATTTCTGTATATTGACTGCCTTAAAAATCAATATGAGAAAATGGCCGTTTTTGATGCTTTTCTGACTTCACTTTTGGATACCCGGGAAAAAAGTAAAACCTTCAGGCTGGAGGGTAAAATCGAAGGAACACAGCATCAACTTGATTTGGTTTATTTGCAATACCGGCCAGACGAAGAGCGAAAAACTGATAGTGTGAGGGTAATGAACGGGAAGTATAGGTTTAGTGGAATAGTTGCTGACCCGGTTTTAGGAGCACTCCGAATTAAATTCAAAGCAGATGGGGCTGGAAATAAAATCGCTATGGTTTCGGGAAGGGACATGGTGACTTTTTTTTTGCAAGCTGGCAAAATATAAAACCTCTGCTATAGATTCTTTAAGTAACATAAAGGTAAAAGGATCGGCAGCACATATTGAATATAGAAAGATGAAGGAATATGGAAAGCCTTACGAAGAAAAGATAAAGCAGCTGATTGTGAAATACAGGGGTATGCCAAAGTAAAGGATTTGGCCAATCAATCGAAAGTGGAACAACAACTGGAAGTGATCGAAAATGAAAAGAGGGAAAAAGTATACGGGAATATGTGAAAAACAATTCCTATTCACCACTTGCGTTGTATGCTTTGCAACAGTTTGCAGGCTTGGAAAAAAGTGCCGGTAAAGTGGAACTATTGTTTAACTCTTTATCTGCAGCAAATAAAAATTATCCTTCTGCTGCTGAGTTCAGGGAAAAAATGGAGATTGCTAAAAGAACAGGTATTGGTAAAATAGCCATGGATTTTACTCAGAATAATACACTGGACTCCCCCGTATTGTTATCTTCTTTGAATGGCCGTTATTTAACAATTGATTTTTGGCCAGTTAGTGCGGCCTCTGCAGAGTTGAGAACCCCAACATGGTAAGGGTTTTTCAAAAGTACAAGGGCAGAAATTTTCATATTATTGGTGTTTCACCCGATAGGCCTGGGCAAAAAAAAATGGATGAAAGCTATTCATGATGATAAACTGGACCCATGTAAGTAACTTAAAGTTTTGGAATATATGAAGTGGCAAAACTATATGACATAAAAGCAATTCCCCAAAACGTCCTGCTGGATCCGGAAGGAAAGATTATTGCTAAAAATATTCGGGGGAGGATCTGGAAAAGAAAGTAGAAGAGGGTATCAAAGGTAAAAATATGACAACTAATTGTAAATAAATAAATTATAATTCAAAAAATGGACTTTTATTTTATCCATTTAATTGGTTATCTAATAGCTTTTCCATGGTGGCCAGTTTATCAGTGATGTTGCCTATTTCTACATCTGTTTTCTTTCCTGCTTGTAATTCTGTAGCATACCAAATCATCACCATGGCAATATAATCCTGCATATCCTTACCAGCAAACTGAGTTTTAAACTCTAAAATCTTTTCGTTTATTGTTTTTAGGGTTTTTCTGACCAGTTCCTCATCCTTTGGGTCAATTTTGATCCGGTAGGTTCTGTCGCCGATAAGGGCCGAAATGGGAATTAATTCATTCATTGTACTTGCATTTTCAAATTACTTTTACTACTTTAGTAAGCTCTAATAAAAATCCTGTTACCTGATTGAAAGCTAAGAGATTAAGGTCCACCACCGTGGGAAACGATTTTCGAACCAAAACGTTTGCCAGCATGTTTGCTAAAATCAAGTCATCAATTTTTATTGATGCGTTACAACTTCAACTGACTGCACCTAAAGGTAATTACCTCCGTGGTGTTTTAAAAGATGACACCGGTTGCGTTTGCCGCACACTGGAAAAAAATATTGCCAAAGACAAGGAAGAACTTACATGGGCCGGTCTTAATGATTTGCCTTATGGCCGATATACACTGGAGCTTTCGCAAGGTGAGGATCAAATGAAAATGAACCTTGTAAAAAGAGTGTAAATTATTCTCCAAGTAAAGCAATACAACGGTCAATCTCTTTCAGGTAACTATTGATTCTTTTTTCAAACTCTTTCTTATCAGCCTCATTCATTTCTCCGGCATTTAATTTCAATACACTTACCTGTTGTTTTAGTTCTTCTGTATTTTTTTGCTGTATTGAAAACTTTTCCCATGCCACTTGCAACTCATCTTTTAGCCGGACATTCTCCTTCTGCATAACAGCATATTGCTTTAGCAATTGCTGAAGTTTATCCTGTATCCGTTTCAGATGTTGCTCTGTAGTGTTCATTTTCTTATTTCAGCCTGTAAATCTTTTTCCAAAGTTGTCATTATCTTACTCATCCAGCTATCAATTTCTTTATCTGTCAGTGTTTTTTCTTCATCCAGAAAAGTAAAATTGACAGCTATTGATTTTTTATTTGCTCCCAGTTTTTCGCTTTCGAATATATCAAAGAGTTTGATATCCTGCAGTTTACTAAGCTTAATCTTTTGCACGGTTTTTTGCACCTCTTCCCAGGGTAGTTCTTTTGAAACGATTATTGCCAGATCCCTATGTACTGACGGATATTTCGGTATTTCCCTGATCGATGTTGTTTGTCCGGCAGCAAGCGATGAAATTAGTTCCCAGTTAAATCCGGCAAAGAATACAGGTTGTTTGATGCCAAATTTCTCCAGTATTGCCTTCTTAACTTCACCTGCTCCGGCTATAATCCCGCCATTGATTTTATACACGATATGATTGTCCAGTTTTGGAACAGCCAATACTTCAATTGATTCTGGAATGATACCAAGCGATTTAAGGACAGCCTCTGCAGCTCCTTTCAGTAAGTATAAATCGGAAGAAGTTCTTTTTTGTTTCCAACTATCTTCATTTTTATTGCCTGAAATTACGATACAAAGTTTTTCATTTTCACTATACAGCTGAGGGCCTGAGGTGCTGTACGCTTTGCCAAATTCAAATAAACGAAGCGAATTATTTTTGTGATTCAAATTGCGTGCAACCACTTCAAGGGCTGTCTCAAAAAGTGAATTCCGTAGTATGTTTAGTTCTGCACTCAGGCTGTTCTTCATAGTTACCATATTCTGCAATTCTTCTTCTGAGTAATAAGCAGCATTCGTGATAGAGTTGGTCATCATTTCATTGAAACCAAGACCAGTCAGGTAATTAGCAGTTTTTTCACGGTACACTTCCCTGTCATAATTGTCCTCCACGGCGGGGGTGATTGTAATAGCTTCTGGTATTTCAATATTATCGAGACCATCAATCCGTACTATTTCTTCTACAATATCTGCCGGCAAACTGATATCGGGTTTATGATAAGGAACTGCCACTCTAAGTTCATCAACACCTTCTTTGATGATCTCAAAACCGAGACTAGTAAGAATATCTTTTACTGTGTCAGGATGATAACTCTTGCCACTCAGCTTTTTTATATAATGCCATTTTACAGCAACTTCAGTTTTGTCTTTTTTCTTTGGATATACATCAATTATTTCAGAAGAAATCTCCCCTCCGCAAATTTCTTTTATAAGATTTGCAGTCCTTTTTAACACATTGACAGTAGCGGATATATCAGTTCCTTTTTCAAAACGGCTGGCTGCATCGGTTCTTAGCCCGTGACGAAAAGACGTTTTTCGCAATGTGATTCCATCGAAGAATGCACTCTCCAGAAAAATGGTTTTTGTTTTTTCTGTTACTCCGCTGTGTAATCCGCCAAACACACCGGCAATACATATACCCTCTCTGTCATCACAGATCATCAGGTCTTCAGCACTCAGTTTTCTTTCTTTTTCGTCAAGGGTAATGAATTTTGTTCCTTCCGGGAGGTTTTTAACAATCACCCTTCTTCCGCCAATAAGATCTGCATCAAATGCATGCAATGGCTGACCCGTTTCATGCTGGATATAGTTTGTAATATCAACGATGTTATTTATTGGCCTCAGGCCAATAGCTTTTAATTTTTGCTGAAGCCATACTGGTGATTGCCCAATAGTAACATTGTCAATACTCACGCCTGAATAACGGGGGCAGGCAACGTCATTTTCCACTCTTACTTCAATGGGAAAAGAAATATTGTCAATCTTATAGCTATTACTGTTAGGTATTTTTGGTTTAATATCTTTTTTATCATGGTGGTTCAGGTAGGCGCAAACATCTCTGGCTACTCCCCAGTGGCTCATAGCATCCATCCGGTTGGGAGTGAGCCCTATCTCATAGATAATGTCTTCGTACGGCCGAAAATAATCAGCAGCAGCAGTACCCACTTTTGTATCTTCGGGCAGCACCATTATTCCCGCATGAGAAGTTCCCAGGCCAATTTCATCTTCAGCACAGATCATTCCATGACTTTCCACACTGCGAATTTTGGCAACCTTCATAGTTAATGGTTCACCAGTAATTGGATAAATGGTAGTACCTGTTGTGGCTACAACTACTTTTTGACCAGTTGCGACATTTGGTGCGCCACACACAATCTGCAGGGGCTCTCCATTTCCTGTATTTACTTTGGTCAATGTAAGTTTATCTGCATTGGGATGTTTTTCGGCGCTTATAACCTGGCCAATTACAAGCCCTTTCAAACCTCCTTTTACTTCTTCATATGTATGCATGCTTTCCACTTCAAGACCAATAGAAGTCAAAATGCGGGATAGTCTTTCAGGATCAACAGTAATAGGCAGGTATTCACTCAGCCATTTATAAGAAATCGTCATGTTCGATTACTTCTTTTAATAGCTGCGAAGATAAAGGAAAGAGGGGAAGTGGCTGCTGACCTTACATCCGGTAGCAAATAGCATTAATGTTCATTCCTGCACCCACGGAGGCGAATAATACAATATCACCTTCATTCAGGTCATGATTATCCCACAGCCCTCTCTTAACCATATCAAATAAAGTGGGAATAGTGGCTACTGAACTGTTGCCCAGTTTATGGATGCTCATTGGCATGATATGTTCAGGAATTTCTTTTATGCCATACAATTTGAATAGACGCCTGATAATACCTTCATCCATTTTTTCATTGGCCTGATGAATGAAAACTTTTTTCAGGCCGGTGATAGATATGCCCGCTTTATCCAAACAATCTTTCATGGCTGCCGGAACATGCAGCATTGCATATTCATATACTTTTCTCCCTTTCATTTTTATGTAGCGTATGCGGGGATCAGATCCTGGAAAATTGCTTTTCCCGAGATACAAATAATAGGCCTCATCAATGCAGTGGCTTTGCGCACTCCAGGAAAGAATTCCGCTGCTGGTTTCTTTTGTATGGTTGGCTTCCAGGATAACCGCTCCGGCACCATCAGAAAAGATCATACTATCCCTGTCATAGGTATCTATTACTCGGCTTAATGTTTCTGTTCCTACTACCAGTGCTTTTTTGGCAATGCCTGCCTTGAAAAAAGTATCTGCCTGTATTACTCCCTGTACCCATCCCGGGCAACCAAATAAAATATCGTAGGCCACACAATTTGGATTTTTTATGCCCAGGTCATGTTTTACCCTTGATGCCAGAGCAGGTAAAACATCTGTTTGAATAGTATGCTTAATAACATTGCCAAAGTTCTGCGCAACAATAATCTGGTCTAGTTCTTCCGGATTGATGCCACTGTCTTCAATAGCAATTTTTGCTGCTATGGCAGCCATATCAGATGAATTCATTTCTTCTGAAGCGTAGCGTCTTTCTTCAATACCAGTTATTTCCTGGAATTTTTCAACTATTTCCTTCGTAGGCGTATCTATGCGGTTTGCATCTTCACCATAAAAAGTTTGCACTGCAAAATCCTGGTTTGTTTTAATAACGGGGGGAATGTAGCAGCCGGTTCCGGTAATGATCGTTCTGAAACTCATACTATTTGGTTTGAATAGGCCGTAGTCGTGCCTTTGCTTGTAAAGGTAATATTCTTGTGTATTTAAAATATAAGTGGAATTTTTTTCTCTATACTACACAAGCCCGGAAGGAATCAGGAGCATTTCTATATTGCATAACACCAATTTGAAAATCTGGAATAATTCCTGCAAGTGAAAGTAAAAACATCTTTGTACGGGGGAGTTACCATTGCTCCCCTCTTGCCGGTATATCTTTTATATAAATACACTGCAAAAGCACTGCAGCCCAAAAGGCTTACTAAGAAATTTTTGCTGCTCGTAATATGACATTTTGTTGGCAGTATTTTGCCGGCCTTTTTCCTAAAATTTTTTTTACCGGCACTTAACACTCGAAGTGTATGCAACCGGGCAGGGATCATTATTTTACATGCTAATCGGCATATCTCCTTATTTTTACCGCAACAAAATCAACTGATATGCCGAATAATTTACTAAAAGGGAAAAAAGGAATCATCTTCGGTGCATTGGATGAAAAATCCATTGCCTGGAAAACAGCTTTAAAATGTTATGAAGCCGGAGCACAGCTTGTATTAACAAATGCACCGGTTGCTCTGCGCATGGGAGAGATCAATAAGCTGTCAGAATTGTGCGGAAATGCACCTGTAATAGGTGCCGATATAACCCACCTCGAAGAATTGAAGCACCTGTTTCAGGAGTCAATGAATCATTTTGACGGTAAGATAGATTTTATTCTTCATTCTGTGGGGATGAGTATGAATATGCGGAAAGGTCATCATTATACAGGTATCAGTTATACATGGAATCACAAAACACTCGATATTTCTGCAATAAGTCTGCATAAAGTACTGCATACGGCCTGGAATTTAAATGCCATTAGTGACTGGGGTAGTGTGGTAGCTCTTACATACATCGCAGCCCAAAGAGTTTTTCCGGATTACAATGAAATGGCTGATGCAAAAGCACTGCTCGAAAGTATCACCAGGAATTTTGGGTATCACTACGGAGTTAGAAATAAAGTAAGGATCAACACTGTTTCTCAATCACCTACAAGAACTACTGCCGGCAGCGGTGTAAAAGGCTTTGATGGCTTTATCACCTTTGCCGAGGAAATGAGCCCTTTAGGTAATGCATCAGCTGAAGATTGTGCTAATTATTGTGTAACTCTCTTCAGCGATCTTAGCAGGTATGTTACCATGCAAAACCTCTTTCATGATGGCGGATTCAGTTTCACCGGCGTTACACAGGGTGTAATTGACAAGATGTGATCCCGCTGAAAATAAGTTTGTTGAACAGTTTTATAACCCTACAGGCCTTTCAAGTTGTTGTAAAACATTTGAGAGGCTGATTTTTATCAGTATTTGTCAGTAATACTTTTCCAAGGTTTGTATATCTTCTTCAACAATCTTATTGGGAAATGTATAAAATCATTGTATTAGCCAAACAGGTTCCGGATACCCGGAATGTGGGCAAGGACGCAATGAAGGCAGACGGTACAGTAAACCGGGCAGCCTTACCTGCTATTTTCAATCCGGAAGATCTGAATGCACTTGAAATGGCTCTTGAGATCAAAGATGTTTATCCCGATACTGTCATCACTTTACTTACAATGGGGCCAGTCAGGGCTGCTGAAATTTTGCGGGAAGGAATGTACCGCGGTGCCGATGCGGGAGTGTTACTGACGGATAAAGCATTTGCCGGATCCGATACACTGGCTACTTCTTATGCACTGTCATGTGCAATCAGGAAAATTGGTGATTTTGATTTAATCTTCGCCGGCCGCCAGGCTATTGATGGAGATACCGCTCAAGTAGGCCCACAGGTAGCGGATAAACTCGGTATTCCCCAGGTTACATATGCCGAAGAGGTTATTTTTTTAAAAGAAAAAACGATTCGCATCAAGCGGAGGCTCGAGAGGGGTTTTGAAATAGTGGAAAGCCGGCTACCTTTACTGATAACTGCACACAGTACTGCGCCTGATTGCAGACCCAGAAATGCAAAGAGGCTGATGAAATATAAATTAGCTACCACTCTTTCCGAAAGACATAATGCATCCGACGATTACCTTGCTGCACATAACGACAGACCTTATCTGCATATTACAGAATGGTGTGCAAAAGATGTAAACAGCGACCTGGTACAACTGGGATTGGGAGGTTCACCAACCAAAGTCCGCCAGGTAGAGAATATCGTTTTCCAGGCTAAGGAATCTAAAGTGCTGACGACGGGTGATACAGATATTGAGTGGTTGATGCAAGAGTTGATTACAAACCATACAATTGGTTAAACCGCAGAAATTATTTTTGAAAAATAAAAACAGGACAATGAACAATGTTTGTGTTTACTGCGAAATAGAGGAAGGAAAGATACAGGATGTAAGTTTCGAGTTGCTGACAAAAGGCCGTACGCTTGCCAATCAGTTGAATGTGCAATTAGAAGCACTGGTAATAGGAGAGAATCTTACAGGTATGGAGAAAGAAATAAGCAAATACGGCGTGGATATTGTTTATGTCGCCAATGATAGAAGGCTTTATCCCTTTAAAACTTTGCCGCATACGGCCATTGCCGTTGGCTTGTTTAAAGAAACGCAGCCGCAGATTGTGCTGATGGGAGCCACTTCTATTGGGAGGGATTTGGGGCCTCGTATTTCATCCTCACTTACCAGTGGATTAACAGCAGACTGTACCGACCTGCAGATAGGCGAGTATGAAGATAAAAAAACAGGCAAGAACTATGAGAACCTGTTGTACCAGATTCGTCCTGCATTTGGCGGAAATATTGTTGCTACAATTGTGAATCCAGATAACCGTCCCCAGATGGCTACTGTGCGGGAAGGGGTAATGAAAAAAGAAATTCTTACAGAGTCGCACAAAGCCAAAGTGGTAACCCTTGATGTAAACAAATACCTGAACGAGGCAGATTTTGTTGTGAAAATTATTGAAAGACAGATTGAGTCATCAAAGATTAACCTGAAAAACTCTTCAATCGTTATTGCAGGTGGATATGGAGTTGGATCTAAAGAGAACTTTGGTTTATTGTACGACCTGGCTCATGCTATTGGTGCAGAAGTAGGAGCATCAAGAGCTGCAATAGATGCAGGATTTGCAGATAAAGAAAGGCAGATAGGACAAACCGGGATTACAGTAAGGCCAAAACTGTATATAGCCTGCGGTATTTCCGGACAGATACAGCATATTGCCGGCATGCAGGATTCGGCAATGGTTATTTCTATCAACAACGACCCGAATGCACCTATTAATAAACTGGCGGATTATGTGATACAGGGCAACCTTGAAAATATTATTCCGAAGATGATAAAATATTACAGGAAGAATATTAAATAGCCGCAGCCTTCCCAAACCCCTCCACAGAAGGGGCTTATGGGTTTACTTATGATAAGTTTCTTTGACTTAACTGAATTAATTGATTTTTGTGAATAACATAATAAGACAAAGCCCCAAAGGGGCGATATGTTGGTGGCCCGGGTTTCAACCCGGAGAAATGAATTGATGATGTGTTGAACCCGGTAGAGCCTGCCCCGCTCAAGCGGAGGGTGACATTATTGATGAGTATTGTTCGGAACGATGAAGTGAGTGACACAACAGGTGATAATAGTAGTACTGAAGCTGGTTAAAAAAATTTAAAATAATCCACATGGGTAATTTTTATCTGGATACCGTTGAGCTGAAGTTTCATCTTACGCATCCACTAATGCAGAAAATTGTGGGATTGAAAGAAAGAAATTATACGGAGCATGAAAGGTTTGATTATGCTCCTGTCGATTTTGAAGATGCGATGGACAATTATGATAAGGTACTGGAAATAGTAGGTGATATTTGTGCCAATACGGTTGCACCAAATGCCGAAGGCGTTGATGCGGAAGGCCCGCAACTGATAGACGGGCATGTGCAATATGCAGCAGGCACCCAAAAGAATTTGGATGCAATTGTAAAGGCCGGGCTGATGGGCATTACGCTTCCTCGGAATTATAGTGGATTGAATTTCCCGATAGTGCCATACATTATGGCAGCAGATATGGTGTCAAGGGCAGATGCAGGCTTTGTGAATATATGGGGCTTGCAGGATTGCGCTGAAACTATTCATGAATTTGCGGATGAAGATCAGCAGGCAAGATACCTGCCCCGAATTTCAGCAGGTGAAACTGCTGCGATGGATTTAACAGAACCGGATGCCGGAAGTGATTTGCAGGCAGTACAACTGAGGGCTGCATTAGTGGATGGTAAATGGTACCTGAACGGTGTAAAAAGATTTATTACAAATGGTGATGGTAATATTTCACTAGTACTGGCAAGGTCGGAAGAAGGCACCTCGGATGGCCGTGGCTTATCCATGTTTATTTACGATCGTAACAGCAATGCTGTTACGGTAAGAAGAATTGAACATAAGTTGGGTATCATTGGCTCACCAACCTGCGAACTGGTGTTTAAAAATGCACCTGCTGAACTCGTTGGTCAACGTAAGTTTGGATTGATTAAATATGTGATGGCCCTGATGAATGGGGCAAGACTGGGTATTGCTGCACAATCAGTAGGTATTGCTGATGCGGCCTATCGTGAAGCAGTGGCTTATGCAAAAGAAAGAGTGCAGTTTGGAAGTTCTATCAGCAAGTTTCCGGCTGTGTATGAGATGATATCGAAAATGAAGGCAAAGGTAGATGCTATTCGTACGTTGTTGTATGAGACAGCCCGTTTTGTGGATGTGTATAAGGCCTATGAGCATATTTCGAAAGAAAGAACACTTACACCTGAAGAAAGGAATGAAATGAAGGGTTATCAAAAACTGGCTGATATATATACACCTATGTCAAAAGGCTTGTCTTCAGAGATATGTAACCAGATAGCTTACGACTCGTTACAGATACATGGTGGTTCTGGTTTTATGAAAGATTATCCCATTGAAAGAATTTACCGGGATGCCCGTATTACCAGCATATATGAAGGAACAACACAATTACAGGTGGTAGCTGCTGTTCGAGGCGTAACCACCGGCGGCTATCTGGCACAGATGAGGGCATATGAACAAATGGAAGTAAAACCTGAACTGCTTGGTTACCGCAACTATATTGTTGAGATGGCTAACGACTACGAAGAGGTAGTGAGGAAAGTAACAGAAGTGAATAATAACGAGTACACTGATTTTCATGCCCGTCGTTTAGTGGAAATGGCCGGCAATATCATTATGGCGCATTTGCTGGTGCTGGATGCCAACAGGGAACACGGCTACTGGAAATCATTGGATATATTCCTGAAAATTGCACAGGGAGAAAACAAGGGTAAACTTGAGTTTATCAACATTACCAATCCTGCGGATATGGGTAAGTACAAAATTGATTAATCAATACTCTTTTAAAATTATACCCCTGGAAAAAGAAAAAACTGCCCTTACCAGGCAGCTTTTCTATTAAAGTATTCATTGCTTAGTATTCGTCCTCATTAAACAAAAAGTCATCCTGTGTCGGATAATCCGGCCAGATGTCTTCAATGGTTTCGTACACATCTCCTTCATCTTCCAGTTCCTGCAGGTTTTCCACTACTTCAATTGGAGCCCCGGAGCGGATAGAATAGTCTATCAGTTCATCTTTGGTGGCAGGCCATGGTGCATCTTCCAGGTACGAGGCTAATTCTAAAGTCCAAAACATCTTTTCTCAGGGTTTTTGTTTGTTTTGAATAAGGTTTTTGGTACTCCATTATTACCGGGGTACCCCCTAATTTTCCGCAAATGTAGCTGTATTAACGAATTTTCCAAATCCTTAGTTGTACACGGTTTTTTGAAGGATTTCTTAAAAATTCAGGTTTACTGACTTTCTCAGTTTTGACCGTGGGCTTCATTTGCAGATATTTGGGGAATGATAACCGGAAAAAATATTTACAAACGATACGGAACAGTGGAGGTATTGAAAGGAGTGGATGTACAAATTACCAGGGGAGAAGTTGTTGCAATTGTAGGGCCGTCAGGATCAGGGAAAAGTACACTATTACACATACTTGGTACTCTGGATAAAGCAGATATGGGAGATGTGAGTATGAATAATGTTCTTATTAGCTCTTTAACAGGGAAAAAACTGGCTGCTTTCCGGAATAAGCATATTGGCTTTGTTTTTCAGTTTCATCATTTATTGCCTGAGTTTACAGCATTGGAGAATGTTTGTATTCCCGGCTGGCTGGCTGGCCGAAAGAAGTCTGAGGTGAAGGCGGAAGCTGAAAGGTTATTAACAATGCTTGGGTTGACTCAACGTATGGAAAATAAACCTAACCAGTTGTCAGGCGGTGAGCAACAACGGGTGGCAGTGGCAAGGGCATTGATCAATAAACCGGATATCATTTTTGCGGACGAGCCCACTGGCAACCTTGACTCTGCGAATGCGAAAGAGTTACACCAGCTATTTTTCGACCTTCGGGAAAAATTCCGGCAAACTTTTCTTATTGTAACACATAATGAGGAATTGGCTCAATTAAGCGATAGAGTTTTACATATGAAAGACGGGAAAATAATTTAATGATGTACAATTTTGTAATGAAAGCAGTTCCTAAATTATTCCATTACCAATTCATCAAATCACACTCTTGGCTTCCAGGGAATTTCTGCAATATTTAACTGATAACCGGTATACCGGCTCAATACAAACAGATAATCACTCAGGCGGTTCAAGTATTTCAGTATGATATGCTCCACTTCCAGGTTTTCTGACTCTAATCTTACACAACAACGTTCTGCTCTTCTGCACACACAACGGGCAATATGCAGATTAGAAACAGTAATATGCCCGCCGGGAAGAATAAAATTTTTCATTTCAGGAATGGCCTCATTCATTTTGTCTATTTCTTTTTCCAGCAATTCTACATCAGCCTCTATAAGGTCTGGAATCCTCATCTTTGGTTCCCTGACAGGATCACAGGCCAGCGAAGACCCTATGATAAACAGCCGGTCCTGAACTTTATGCAAAACGTTGCGGCTGTTATCATCTGTCAATAAATCCCGGCAAAGGCCAGTATAGGAATTCAGTTCATCAATAGTACCGTAAGCTTCAATGCGCAGGTGTGATTTAGGAACTTTGGTGCCGCCTATGAGTGAAGTGATTCCTTTGTCTCCTGTTTTGGTATATATTTTAGCTGCCATGATTGTTCAGACAATTCATATAAATAAAAATTCAGCAATGAAAAATTCTGCCGGAAAGTATTTTTTTCAGTGATTATTGGTGGATATACTGGCCGGCATGTTCATTTTTTTTATCTGTTTCTACCACACCATCCCTTAATCTTACAATACGGTGTGCATGATTGGCAATATCTTCTTCATGGGTAACCAGCACAATGGTATTTCCTTTTTCATGGATTTTATTGAAGATTTCCATGATTTCGTACGATGTTTTGGTATCGAGGTTTCCGGTGGGCTCGTCTGCAAGTATAATGGAAGGATTATTAACAAGTGCCCTTGCAATAGCCACTCTCTGGCATTGGCCTCCCGACATTTCATTGGGTTTGTGATGGCTTCTGTCAGTCAGGTTTACCATTTCAAGCACCTGCATGGCTTTTTCGTTTCTCATTTTGCGATTCATACCTGCATATACCAATGGCAGGGCTACATTTTCTGTTGCTGTTAAACGGGGTAACAGGTTGAACTGCTGAAAGACAAAACCGATTTCTTTATTTCGTACTTCGGCCAGGGCATTATCTTCCATTTCACTTACATCATGATTATTCAGCACATATTTGCCGGCGGTGGGTGTGTCAAGGCAGCCAATAATATTCATAAGGGTACTCTTGCCGGAACCGGATGGCCCCATCAACGCCACGTATTCATTCTTAAAAATATCCAGTGATATACCTTTCAAAACCTGTAGTTCGTTCTTTCCCATGAAATAACTCTTCTGAATATCTTCCAGATGAATAATACCCTGTGTCATATTATTTTTTTATCACTTTAGGAACTTTGAAAAATTGATCATCATGAAGGGGGGCATTCTTTAATGCATCTTCCCTGCTTATGGAGCCTTTAATTTCATCTTCCCTCAACACATTTATTTCATCGCTCATGTGCAACAACGGTTCGACCCCATCCAGGTTCAGTTCATTCAGTTTTTCTACAAAACCAATCATCCGCTGAAGATCATTTTTAATTTCGGCTTTTTCTGATTCATTAAACTGCAGGCGGGAAAGATGGGCCAGTTTTTCCACCAGTTTATCGTTCACTTCCATTTGGCAAAGATAGTCAGGAGACGCTAGTCAGTGGCTATGAGTTTTATTAACGGCACGAACCGTAATCAGGCACAGAGACTCCCTACTTATTAGTATATTCGCCGCCCAATGGCAGATAAAAGAGAAACCTTGCCTGGCGGCAAGCAGATAGTAATGAGTGGCATCCGCCCTACTGGTTTTTTGCACCTGGGCAACTATTTTGGTGCGGTTAGAAATTATGTAAAAATGCAGGAGGAATTTGAATGCTATTTTATGGTGGCTGACCTGCATTCTTTGACAACACATCCTGATACAAAAGAGCTTAAAGCAAACGTTCACCGGGTACTGTCGGAAAATATCGCCTGCGGTTTGGATCCGGATAAAGTGGCCTTGTATTGCCAGAGCCATATTCACGAAACCTCAGAGTTATACCTGTATCTGAATATGCTGGCGTATAAAGGTGAACTGGAAAAAACAGTAACATTTAAGGAGAAGGCAAGGCAGCATCCTGACAATGTAAATGCAGGTTTATTGACCTATCCTGTTTTACAAACAGCTGATATTATTCTACACCGTGCAGTATATGTTCCGGTTGGTAAAGACCAGGAACAGCACCTGGAAATGGCCCGCAATTTTGCTAATCGGTTCAATCATCGGTACGGAGAAGTTTTTCCGGAACCTCAAGCCTTCAATTATGGCAGTGAACTGGTGAAAGTACCAAGCCTTGATGGAGCCGGAAAGATGAGCAAGAGTGAAAACCAATATGCTACTTTGTACTTGTCTGATGATGATAAATTAATAGTTGATAAGATAAAGAAGGCAAAGATGGATGCAGGCCCAAAAGAGCTAAATTCAGCCAAATCTCCTGAAGTGGAAAATATCTTCCTTTTGATGAAGCTTGTTAGCCAGGAAGATGTTATAACGAAGTTTGAGGAAGACTACAATAAGTGTACTATTCGGTACGGCGATATGAAAAAGCAATTGGGGGAGGACATGGTTAAATTTATTACTCCCATTCGGGAAAAAGCCGAATCAATCCGCAACAATGAAACCTACCTTAAAGAAGTGATGGAAAAAGGCGCTGAGAAGGCCCGCAAAAGTGCCCGGGCTACGATGGAACTGGTGAGAGAGGCTATCGGGTTAAAATATTTTTGATTTATTTTTTTTACGGGTATTTGGATAGTGAGAATTCAATACTTTTAACGCCTATTCATTTTTTTGAACTATAAAAATCTCCGCTTTCTGGCGGATCAGGGGCATGGCAAAAGCAAAAAAACCGAAACACATCGCGGTTGCAGGAAATATCGGCGCCGGTAAAACGACATTGACCGAAATGCTTAGCAAGCATTATAAGTGGATACCCAATTTTGAAGATGTGGACCATAATCCTTATCTCATGGATTTTTATGAAGATATGCCCCGCTGGAGTTTTAATCTCCAGATATTCTTTTTGAACAGCCGCCTGCGGCAGTTAGTAGAAATACAAAAAGGAACGGAGACCGTTATTCAGGACAGAACAATTTACGAAGATGCCAACATCTTTGCTCCCAATCTCCATGAGATGGGGCTTATGAGCAAAAGGGATTTTGATAATTATTTCCACTTCTTTCAGACTTTAAAAACACTGGTGCAGCCACCAGATTTACTCATCTACCTGAATGCTTCAGTGCCAACATTAGTTGGGCAAATTCAAAAAAGAGGGAGAGAGTATGAAGAAAATATTCGCCTCGACTACCTTAAAAAGCTGAACGAATATTATAACAAATGGATAGGCGAGTATAAGGAAGGTAAACTGCTTATTATTGATGTAGATAAAAACAAATTTGCAGAACGGGATGAGGATTTTGGTGACATCATCCGTAAAGTAGATGCAGAATTGTACGGTTTGTTTTAATAATCGGCCCAACTTTCATGTTGCTGCAGCAAGGCTGCAATTTTCTTCAGCCATTCCGACTGTTTTTCTTT
This sequence comes from Chitinophagaceae bacterium, assembly GCA_044221225.1. Lineage (GTDB taxonomy): Bacteria > Bacteroidota > Bacteroidia > Chitinophagales > Chitinophagaceae > JJ008. The sequence goes on along the minus strand of JBGAPQ010000002.1, from coordinate 21,599 downwards.
ATCAATACTGTGCCGTGTTTCCCTGTCATAATCGTTCTGCATTTGTTCCTTTTCATTCGTTACTTCTTCATAGATCTTTTTCAGGTCTTTCTGGTAAGTTCTTTTGCTGAAAGTATACTCACTCATCTTTTTGTGCAGTTTGCGGGCAAATATTTCGGCAATATCAAAATGGCCCTGTTCATGGCTGAGAATATAATTGTCTTTATGCCTTCCCCAGGAACGATCCTTGGAAAAAAGGGATTTTATTTTAAAACTGAAATTTGAACTTGAAATTTTGTATTCAATGCTGAGATATGTGGTCGTGGTGGCAGCTGCATCACTGAGCGGATTGGGCTTTGCTTTATAATCGTTCCAGGTTAATTTCCGGAAAGTGCTCCATTCCAGCAGTTCTTCATTTGCTTCTTGTGCAGAAGCAAATAAGGGTAGCAGAAAAAGAAGATGATATAACCAGGGTTTAATCATGATAACTTCAACGTAAAGTTGTATCAAAAATTTTACCAGCTATGTAGGTGGTCGTTAAATAAAATAAAAACCCCGTCTCACTTTGAATGAAACGGGGCGAAATATCAAATAACCGTCCAGTATAAAAATAGTTTATGCCTTTGGGGCGGCAGCCAGGATTTCTGCTGTCACACCATCCGCATATTTGGCAAAGTTCTTTACAAACAAACCAGCCAGGTATTTTGCTTTTTCATCATAGGCGTTTTTGTCGGTCCAGGTATTTCTAGGGTGAAGTACTTCAGACGGTACATCAGGGCATTCTTTCGGAATGGCCACACCAAAGATGGGGTCGGTATCAAACTCTGCATTTTTTAGCTTTCCTTCCAATGCGGCCGTTATCATCGCACGGGTATACTTTAATTTCATCCGGCTGCCTGTACCATAAGGGCCGCCTGTCCAACCGGTATTGATCATCCATACATTTACATTGTTTTCCTGCATCTTCTTTCCCAGCATCTCCGCATATTTTCCCGGGTGCAATGGAAGAAAAGGAGCACCAAAACAAGCACTAAAAGTAGGTTTTGGTTCAGTAACTCCAGCCTCTGTTCCGGCTACTTTTGCTGTATATCCTGAAATGAACTGGTACATGGCTTGCCCCGGTGTGAGTTTGGAAACCGGAGGTAATACTCCGAATGCATCACAGGTTAAAAAGAAAATATTTTTAGGCAAACTACCTATTGATGGTTCCTGAGCATTGCTGATAAAACTCAACGGATAAGATACCCTTGTATTTTCAGTAATTGCATCATCATCAAAATTTATTCTATTAGTACCGGGATAAAAAGTAACATTTTCCACCAAAGCACCGGGTCGGATGGCGTTAAATATCTCCGGTTCTTTTTCTTCGGTCAGATTGATCGTTTTTGCATAGCACCCGCCTTCAAAGTTGAAGATATTATCAGATGTCCATGCATGTTCATCATCGCCAATTAATTTGCGGTTGGGGTCAGCACTCAATGTTGTTTTACCTGTACCGCTTAATCCAAAGAAAACGGCTGTATCTCCATCAGCCCCCATATTAGCGCTGCAGTGCATACTCAATACATTTTTTTCATGGGGCAAAATATAGTTGAGAATGGTAAAAATACCCTTTTTTGTTTCACCAGTGTAGCCGGTTCCTGCTATTAAAATCATTTTATGTTTAAAAGAGACAACAGCAGCATTATGTTGACGGGTGCCGCACTCTGCAGGATTCAGTTGCAAGCCAGGAGCAGATATTACATGCCAGTCGGGCTTGAAATTTTCCAGTTCATCATCATCCGGCCGAAGAAACATATTGTAAGCAAAAAGATTGTTCCATGGCTTCTCATTCACCACCCTGACATTCAGCCGGTAGCGGGGATCAGCACAGGCATAGCAATCACGAACCCATATCTCAGGAAGTTGGTTGATATATTGAGTAATCTTGTCAAAAATAATATCGAAATGCCGGGGCTCCATCGGAATGTTGAAATCGTTCCAGTGCACAGAGCCGACAGTTGTCTCATCTTTAATAGTAAACTTGTCTTTTGGGGACCGCCCGGTGAACTCTCCGGTGTTAATTACTAAGGCTCCCGTATCATTCAAAACACCCTCTCCGATTCGGAGGGTATCTTGTACTAGTTCCTCTGGTGACAATTGATAATGAATGGAATCTGTGTTTTTAAATCCGAGTTTAAGCAAATATTGGGTAGGGATAGTAATCGTTGGTACTGACATAAATAGCAATCGCATTTGGTGAATGCGGCAAAGATAAATAAAATTAAATAGATAAACTAACGTTAGTACTTAATGTTTAAAAGATTAAAAATCAATAGGTTGTAGTAAAACAATCTACCTTTATTTAAGGCTATGATCAATAAGTTTTTGAAAATTTATTTCTACATTGTAGGAGTACTTTAATACTTATTTTATGAAAATGTTCAGATATTATTATTTGATTATTTCGGCACTTTTAATAACTATTTCGGGTTGTGATAAAAGTAAACTAAAATGTGAAAATATAGTTTCAACTGGAAGAATTATAGGATATAATCCTTGTTTGAATTATACTACTTTCAACAAAGTTTCTGGTGCTGGTTTTGTAATTGAAATTGATAATGGATTATCCAAAGATACATCTGTAACTTATGATATATCTGAAGGCCAATTTGTTTTTTTACCTTCTTATATTGATAACTCTTATTCATCTTTTTTATTTAGACCAGAAGTGCAAAATTTGTTTAAGATAAAGTTTAATTATGAAATTTCGAACCAAAAGACTATCGTACTTTGTTTCAATCAAAATACCGCTGATTTTTTGAGAGCAGTAAGGGAGAAGGAAATTGATATATTCTGTATTGATAAACTCTAAAACCTTTAATATGAAAAAGATCATTTTGTGTTTTCTATGTGTTATCGGAATATCTTTAATTATTATCACATGAATGTCTTATAAATGGGTTGATAATAGAAAATTTTATTATGCGTATAATAAAAAAAATTACTTGGAAATTGTTCCTAATAAATTCATAGTAAGGGCTAAAAGTATTTTGAATAAGCAAGGATTAATTGATCTTATTGGTAAATATAAGAGTGAACTTGACATTAAAGAGTTGGATGGGCTAGATTTTATTATAATTTCAAAAGAAAATTTTGAAAAAAGTAGTAATTTTTTTGATACATTTTCTGATAGTATAGAGTTTTTAAAACCTGTTTATTTATACAGATAAGCAAGAATTGAGTTTTGGAGATGAAGTCATATTTGAATCACTAAACGGGTACAAAGCTATTGACATATTAAAAAAACTAGATTTAAATTTAAATACAACTATTATACATAATAAAACCTTTTATAGTATAGTTAAGTTGCCTAAAAACGTGGACGCAATTGAAATTTCTAATAGGGTCTATGAAACAGGAATGGTTAAGTTTTGCCATCCTAATTTTAATTTTTCAATAGAACCATGTCAGCTAATTCCCAATGATACTTATTTTAATAATCAATTTTATTTAAGAAATACTGGTCAAATTTTTAATCCAGCCGAGAATCATTCAGGTAACTCAAATGCTGACATTAACGCAACATTTGCTTGGTATAAAACAACTGGTTCAAATAATATTATTGTTGCCGTAATTGATCAAGGTGTTTCTCCCGATCACCCTGATCTTCCATCGTTTAGACAACTAAGGTTAAATGGATCAAATTTTGTACCGAATGAAAATGTAAACGACCCGACACCTGGAAGTAACATGAATCATGGTAATTCATGTGCAGGTATTATTGCTGCTACACAAAATAATGGGGAAGGCATTTCTGGAATTGCGCCAGGAGTAAAAATTATGCCAATTAAAATATATGGCACTAGTGCTAGTGCTTATATGGAAAAAATTGCAGATGCAATTGATTTTGCTTGGCAAAATGGGGCACATGTTATTTCAAATAGTTGGAGTACATTAACAAGTGACCCAAATGCAAGCCCAGTTGTAGTTGAAGCTATTAATAGGGCTGTCACTCAAGGTCGAGGTGGGTTAGGATCAGTAGTAGTATTTTCTTCGGGTAATAATGCGAGAAGATCAATTGGAGATCAAGGGACAGTAACTTTTCCATCAAATGTTCAAATTAATGGTGTATTGACTGTCGGGGCATCCGATAGAATGGATTTGCAAGCTGATTATAGTCCAATGAGTAATCCTACTGTTTTTGGAAACCAAAGAATCGATGTAGTTGCTCCCTCAAATAGAGCCCTGCCACCAGAATTTTATTTAAGTAGCGGAAAACAGGGGGGAATTTCTGGAGAAGGGTTAGAGGTTTGGACAATTGATATTCCTGGTGATAACGGAAATAATTCTTGGCATGATGCATCTTATCCTATTGTTTCACCTGCGCTAGGTGAAGTTTTACCCAGTGGGGGTACAAATAACTTAGCTTATACTGGACGTTTTGGGGGCACATCGGCAGCTTGCCCTCAAGTTGCTGGGGTAGCTGCTTTAATTTTATCTCTTAATAATGCATTAACACAACAGGAAGTGTTTAACATAATTACACAAAGTGCCGATCATGTAGGAGGATATACCTATGATCAAGATGGGTGGTCGAATGAGCTTGGATTTGGAAGATTAAATGCGTGTGCTGCACTTGCACGGACGCCAAATAGCTACAGTATTAATGGCCTTAATAGTTTATGCACGGGCACAGCATCTTACTCAGTTGCAAATACAATCCCAGGAAGTAATATTGTTTGGTCTTGTTCAAATAGTTCCGTTGCTACAATATCAGCTGCTGGTTTGTTAACAAAGGTTGGAAATGGAACTGTTACAATTACGGCAACTATAACTGTTCCAGGAAACAGATGTTTAGGTGTTTCAAGTAGTTCTAAGCAAGTAAGAGTTGGATTATTTACCAACACCGATTATTATATAATCCCTTCTACTAGTCCGCCATATTGTAAGAACCAAATTGTACAATTTGGATTGGGATGGTGGATGGTGAATGATGCAAGTTCTTATAATTGGGTTTGGTCTGGCGCAACTTATGTTTCGGGCCAAGGTACAAGGGTGTTGGCTTTGAAAATCCCTTATAGTGTTAATGGATCTAACCCGACATTGAGTGTTGGGTTAAGTGTTGGTAATTCATGTGGAAGCAGTTCATTTTTGCCATTTAGTGTATATTCAATTAATCCCAATTGTACTTCAAGCTCGCTATATATAATTTCACCTATTCCAGCATTTGATAATATTAAAATTGAGTCAGAATTGGTAACTAAGAGTGGAGTTATTAATACATACCATGGTGAAATTAGAGAAGTTCAATTTATTGATAAATTTGGAGCTCTAAAATTGGATAGAAAATATGGTCACAATACATTTGTTGTTTCAATAGATGTCAATCATTTGCAAAATGACATGTACATAGTAAGGATATACGATGGCGTAAGCTGGTTTACCCAAAATATTTTAATTCGAGGTAGCAGATTTTAGGCAGGCTGTAATTTTTTTTTGCAAAAAAGCATATTTATTTATGAAATACCTACTTTTAAACCCCAAAATCTTTACACAAAACCGGGAGCGGTTTGTTCGCCAGATGCAGAAAAATTCCATCGCCATTTTTGTAAGTAATGATGAAGTGCCCAGCAATGGTGATGCGATCTATTCTTTCAAACAAAACAGCGACCTGTTCTGGTTGAGCGGTATTACCCAGGAAGATAGTATGGTGATCTTATTTCCTGATAACCCTGATCCAAAATACAGGGAAGTGCTGGTGCTTGTTCGACCCAATGAATTAAAAGAAAAATGGGATGGAAAAAGACTACGGGTGAAAGAAGCACAGTCGATCAGCGGCATGAAAACAATTGTTTGGCTGGACAGTATTGATGGCTTGCTGCAACCATGGATTCACCTGGCAGATAGTATTTACCTTGACAGTAATGAAAATGATCGCAAGGCCAGTTTAGTGAGAAGCCGGGATTATCGTTTTATTGATGAAATGAAAAGCCGGTATCCGCTGCATAATTATTTGAGGGCTGCCCGAATCATGAAAGAACTGAGAGGTATCAAAACGGCCTTGGAAGTAGAAGTGATGCAGAAGGCAATAGATATTACCGACAGTACATTCCGCCGCTTGCTGCAGTTCATTAAGCCTGGAGTGATGGAGTATGAAATTGAGGCGGAGATATTTCATTCATTTTTTAGCCAGCGGGCAACAGGTCCGGCATACGGGAGTATCATTGCCAGTGGTGACAGGGCCCGAACACTGCATTATGTAAGTAATAACGAGGAATGTAAAGATGGCGAGCTGATATTAATGGATTTTGGGGCAGAATACGGTGGTTATTGTGCTGACCTTACGAGGACAGTACCAGTAAATGGAAAATTCACCCGACGGCAGAGAACAGTCTATAATGCCTGCCTGCATTTGCATGATTATGCAAAAAGTATTTTGAAGCCGGGCATCAGCATAGTTGACTATACAGAAAAAGTGGGAGAGGAAGCAACACAACAATTTCTCAAAATAGGATTGCTCAGAAAATCTGATGTAAAAAATGAGGATCCGGAAAACAGGGCTTACCGAAAATATTTATATCATGGTATTTCGCATCACCTGGGTGTGGATGTACATGACCTGGGTACAAGAACCGAACCTATAAAAGCAGGAATGGTGTTTACGGTAGAGCCGGGTATTTATATTGAAGAAGAGCAAATGGGTATCCGCATTGAGAATAATCTTTGGATAACCCGAAATGGAAGTAAGGACCTGATGAAGAATATCCCCATTACTGCAGAAGAGATAGAAGCTCTCATGAAAAAATAAATTTATCTTGCCGGCATGAAGCAAATTCCTAATCTCTTCACTTTACTGAATCTTTTCTTCGGTTGTATGGCCATTGTATTTACGATGCAAAACGGCATTTTGATAAATGTAAGTGCCGAAGGAACCGAATTACTTGACATTCCTGAGAAAATATGGATGGCCTCTTTGTTCATTGGTATTGCTGCTGTTGTTGATTTCCTCGATGGCTTTGTGGCAAGACTTTTCAATGCCACATCTGAAATGGGTAAGCAATTGGATTCTCTTGCTGATGTAGTAAGTTTTGGAGTGGCTCCTGCGATGATCATTTACCAGTTTCTCCGTTTGAGTTTTGCACAGGAAGAAGGTGGACTGGATGTATCTTTTTTGTGGTTGTTACCGGCTTTTGTATTGCCTTGTGCAGCAGCGTGGCGTTTAGCAAGATTTAATTTAGATAAGAGCCAGTCCTACTCATTCAAAGGAATGCCTGTACCGGCTGTTGGGTTGTTTGTAGCATCATTACCATTAATATACTGGAATGTAAATGAAGCATGGGTATTCAGCTTGTTGCTGAATAAATGGTTTCTTTATGCAATGGTGTTTGTTCTTTCCTTCCTGATGGTATCCACACTTCCGCTGATGGCGATGAAATTCAAAGACTATAGTGTAAAGAATAATTTACCCCGTTATTTGCTTATTATCATTGCGGTACTCTCAGTTGTTTTATTGAAATGGCTGGCAGTGCCGGTAATCGTGATGGTGTATGTTCTCTTATCTTTGCTTTTCAAAAATAAAATAGCATGACCTATACAGTTCAGATAAAAGTAATGCCGCTGAAAGAATTACTTGACCCGCAAGGGAAAGCAGTAATGGGTGGACTGGAAAACCTTGGCCTCAGTGGTGTGGAAGATGTGAGAGTAGGAAAAAATATCACCCTGCAGGTAACTGCTGATTCTCCCGAGAAAGCAAAAGCTATTGCCGAAGAAGCCAGCAAAAAATTATTGAGTAACCCGGTGATGGAGTACTTTGAGGTATCAGTTAACTAGTTGACAAGTTGGTAAGTTGACAGGAACCACACTACTTATCAACTTTTGAACATATCAACTTATCAACCATGCTTTACCTCGTTCCCACCCCGATAGGCAATCTTAAAGACATCACACTCCGGGCACTGGAAGTGCTGAAGGAAGTGGATATTATCCTGGCTGAGGATACCAGAACAACTTCACACCTGCTGAATCATTATCAGGTTACGAAACCTCTTTCTCCCTATCATCAGCATAATGAGCATAAAGTATTACATCATTTGGTAAGCCAGTTACTGGAAGGGAAAAAAATGGCTGTTGTTACAGATGCAGGTACTCCCGGTATTTCTGATCCTGCTTTTTTATTGGTGAGGGAATGTATTAAGGTGGGAGTAAAAGTAGAATGCCTGCCAGGGGCAACTGCTTTTGTTCCTGCATTGGTCAATAGTGGTATTCCCGCTAACAGGTTTTGTTTTGAAGGCTTTCTGCCTGTAAAAAAAGGCAGGCAAACTTTATTAAAACAATTGTCTGAAGAGGAAAGAACAATGATTTTCTATGAGTCGCCAATGCGATTGGTAAAAACGCTGGAGGAATTTATTACCTATTTCGGAGAAGAAAGAATGTGCAGTGTAAGCCGTGAACTCAGTAAAGTGTTTGAAGAAAATAAACGGGGTACTTTGAAAGAGGTTTGCGATTATTATAAAGAAAAAGGAGTGAAAGGAGAGATAGTGTTAATTCTTCATGGTAAGGAGTAAAGTAGGCTGCCATCTGTCATTTTCGCTTTTTCTCAATACAGCTTTTCCCGAAATTTACCGTCTAAACTGAAATTGTATCAAATGATAAAAAGAAGTCATCTTTTACTGAGTAGTTTTTTTTATTTTTCTGCATTAATAGCCCAACCTGACCGCTGGCAGCAGAAAGTAAAGTATGTGATGAGTATTGATATGAATGTGCAGACCAATCAATTCACCGGTAAACAAAAACTGGAATACTGGAATAATTCTCCCGATACCCTCACAAGAGTGTTTTATCATCTTTATTTCAATGCCTTTCAACCGGGCAGCATGATGGATACCCGGAGCAGGCGGCAAGGAACGATTGTAGCTGGTCGTGGCCCGGACTGGGATCAGCGGGTAAAAGACAGAATACTGAATCTGAAACCCGATGAAATCGGATACCAGAAGATCATTTCATTAAAGATGAATGGTCGTCCGCAAACTTTCAAAGTACTTGAAACGATCCTCGAAGTAAAGCTGGATAAGGCCATACCCCCCAAATCAAAAGTGGTATTTGATATGGAGTTTGAAGCACAGGTACCATTGCAGATACGCAGGAGCGGAAGAGACAATCCTGCTTCAAAAGTTCGTTACTCAATGAGCCAGTGGTATCCTAAAATGTGTGAATATGATTATGAGGGCTGGCATCCTACTCCGTATGTTGGCCGGGAATTCTACGGCGTATGGGGCGATTTTGATGTGAGTATTTCAATTGATAAGAAATATATACTTGGCGGTACCGGGTATCTGCAAAATCCCAATCAGATCGGCTATGGATATGAGGCGCCTGGTGCAAAAGTGAGCCGGCCAGCTGGTGATAAATTAACATGGCGGTTTGTTGCTCCGAATGTGCATGATTTTATGTGGGCAGCAGATCCTGATTTCATACATAAAGCAAAAACGGTACGGGACAGTCTGACTTTTCATTTATTATATAAGATTACAAATGCCCCGGCAGCTGAATGGGAAAAAGTTTTAAATGATGCAGAAAAAGCACTGCCATTTATTGAAAAAAAATTTGGTATTTATCCTTACAAACAATTTTCATTTATACATGGTGGTGACGGGGGCATGGAGTATCCCATGTCCACATTGCTGATTGGTCCGGGCGCCTGGCTTCATGAATGGCTGCATAATTGGTACTATGGCATCCTTGGCACCAATGAATCATTATACGGATGGATGGACGAAGGATTTACTTCTTACGCAGAAGACCTTGTGACAGCTTTTCTGGATAGTAATTCTGTATTTCCGTTTGATGGAAATTACCGGGGGTACTATGCATTGGCAAAGAGCGGAAGGGAAGAACCACTGTCTACACATGCAGATCATTACAATACAAACGCTGCCTATGGAACTGCAGTTTATTCAAAAGGAGCTGTATTTGTGGAGCAGTTAGGATATATCACCGGAGCACAGGTTAGAGATAAAATATTGCTGGAATATTATAAGCAATGGAAATTTAAACATCCTAATGTCGCAGACTTCATCCGGATTGCAGAAAAAGTAAGTGATAGCAAGCTGGACTGGTACAAACAATACTGGGTTAATTCCACAAAAACTATTGATTACACTATTGATAGCTTATGGGAGGAGGGTGGAAAAACAAAAGTAAGGCTAAACCGGAGTGGACTAATGCCGATGCCTGTTGATCTTCAGCTAACATTCAGGGATGGCTCAAGGGAATTGCATTATGTTCCGCTTAATCTTATGTATGGCATTAAACCAGTTGAGGACTCAACAATATCACGTAAAGTATATGATCCATGGAAATGGACACACAGCACTTATGTAATTGAAACAGGGCGTAAACTGGCAGATTTTTCGGTTGTTGAAATTGACCCCACTTTACGAATGGCAGATGTTGACAGAAAGAACAATAAACTTGAATTAAAGTGGTAAAATACTGGTAGCCTAATAATGCAAGAAAGCCTCTGTTTATAGAGGCTTTCTTAATGGTTTTGATCAAGGCCCGATTTTCAGACTTGCGACGGATAAGTTTTAAGGTTAATTGTTTTTGATCAGGCTTTACTTGTCAAAAATAGGGGGGTTAACAAAGCAGTCAAATACCACTTTTGTGGTATTTTTTTACAAAATCAATGATTTTTTCCGCAAAAACCTGCAAATATTACCTTCCATAGAATTTATTCACTGCGGCTACCCGGTTAGTAACATGTAGTTTTTCGTATATATGGTATACATGTTTTCTTACAGTTTCCGGGCTGAGAAAGGTTTGTGAAGCGATTTCCTTATACATTAAGCCTTTTGAAAGCAACTCCAGGATTTCCATTTCCCTGTTAGTAAGTGCATGAAGTTTATCAGTTTCTGTAGTGATAAACTGGTTTTGCTGCAGTTGAAAAGCTGCTACCACTTTACGGGCAATCTGGCTGCTCATCGGGGCACCGCCTTCATAAAGTTCCCGGATGGCTTCCAGCATTCTGCCGGGAGGAGTTTTTTTCAATATATAACCACTGGCTCCGGCACTCAGTGCTTCAAATATTTTTTCATCTTCTTCATATACCGTACAAATCATAAAGTTTGTATCAGGTATGCGGGGCTTTAATACTCTTACCACATCAATACCGCTTTCTTCTGTTCCGAGGTTTATGTCCATCAGCACAACATCAGGATTCAAAAAAGGTATCTGGGATATTGCGTCTTCTGCTGAACCAACGGCTCCTGCACACTTGTATCCTTCAGACATGGTTACGATCTCTTCCAGGGCATTCCGCAGCTCTTTATTATCATCAACTATGAAAACAGAAATTTGTCTCATTACTTAAAGTTCATCAATAAAAACAGTATCACCAATACCACAAACTGGTAATTTTTACCGGTGGACATAAAGGAGATACTTCTCTTTAAAGAATTCTTCCCGGAATAATTCTGTGATTTCTATCATATGTGGCCTTGTGCTGCTTTCCTGAATCTCTTTGCCCAAATCACCACCTTTCAAGCAAATTAGTCCGGGCTTAATATTGGAGCTAAGAGTAACCGGTTTGGTTTGCAGTAAGGGTTTACTCCATTTCCATAACTCTTTCAAAGGTGCAACGGCCCTAGAAACGGCAAAATCAAATTTTCGGTCTTTTATTTCCTCGACCCTTATATGCTGAGTCGTTAGATTTTTCAGGTTTGTCCCGGCGGCTACAGCTTCCACCACTTTCAGTTTTTTGGCGATGCTATCCACCAGGTGAAATTTTACTTCAGGAAAAAAAATGGCAAGAGGTATTCCTGGAAAACCACCTCCGGTACCAATGTCTATGACATCTGTACCGGGTTCAAATTCAAATGCAGCAGCAATACTTAGCGAATGCAATACATGTTTTTCATATAGACTGTCAATGTCTTTTCGGGAAATGACATTTATCTTTTCATTCCATTCTTTGTACAAACCATCCAGCAATTTGAGCTGTTCAATTTGCTGCGGAGTAAAATCTGAAAAATATTTTTTAATAATATCTATTCCCTGTGGCATAATAGTAGTCGAATTTTCAGTTCCAGCTTCTTCTCGGCCTTCTCCATAATGCCGGGGCAAAAATGATATAATAAAAGAACATCCACATATCAAGGAAGAGGAACCATGGCCAGAGGTCTTTTTCCCCCATTTTTTTCATGGATTTATACAATATTACAGATTGTATAATCAACCGGACACCAAATACCGGCAACACAAATCTCCAATCGAAAAAAATAATTGCTGCGGCTAATAAAGGATAATACATAAACTGGGTGGCAAAATAAAGGCCCAGTAAAAATTTGTGTTTGGGTTTGTAAAATTTGGCGGTAGTATAATGTCTTGACTTCTGCCTCAGCCAGCCGCCCCAGGTGGTTTTTGGGATTGAACGGGTAATAGCATCCGGATCGATAACAACCGCTGTATTATGTTTAGTAGCTACTTTATTTATGAACAAGTCGTCATCTCCGCTTGGAATATGATTAATGGAAGTGAAACCTTTGTTGCGGAAAAATATACTTTTCTTATACGATAGGTTCCTGCCCACACCCATATACGGAATACCGGCAAGGGCATACGATAAATATTGTAATGCGGTATGAAAAGTCTCGAAACGTATTAGTTTATTCAGTAATCCCCGTTTCTTATGATAGGCGCCATAGCTCAATACAATTTCAATTCCCTCATCGTAGGCATTCTGCATTTTTTCTACCCAATGTTCGCTGGCAGGCACACAATCAGCATCGGTAAGCAATAACACTTCATGTTTAGCTTCTCTTATTCCGATAGATAAGGGATATTTTTTTCCGGAAATATGAACAGCTTCCTGTGTCAGTTCCACCACATTCAGTGATCTGAATGTTTTTTTTAGCTCCTGCAAAATGTATTTGGAATCATCCAGTGAGTTGTCGTTTACAGCTACCACTTCATAGGTACTGGGGTAAGATTGTACCAGTACTCCCGGCAGGTTGCGGGCCAGGTTCTCATCTTCATCTCTTGCACAAATGATAACTGATACCGGGTGATGTTGTGTTTTTGTCTTTGGTTGAGGTTTATAAAAAGCAATGCGGCTGAAAAACCTGCCATAATAAAAGAGCTGTATGACGGTTACGGCGATAAAAAGATAAAAGAGAACCTCTCCCCAGTTAATTGGTGGCATAGCGGCGAAGATAACGACAAGCAGTTGTTGTTACGATGCATATATTTCACAGGTTGTGGAAAACAGTTTCGGTTTATCTTGCGGGCATTATGCCGGCATTGCAATTTCAATTACAACATACGGATACCAGCTCTAAAGCAAGAGCAGGTAAAATAACCACAGACCATGGTGATATTCTGACGCCCATCTTTATGCCGGTGGGAACAGCGGGAAGTGTAAAAGCTGTAACGCAGCAACAATTGGTGAATGATGTAAAAGCACAGATCATTTTGGGCAACACATACCATTTATACCTGCGGCCCGGGCTGGAAGTGCTGGAAGCTGCAGGAGGGCTACATAAATTCAACGGCTGGAACAAACCAATATTGACTGATAGCGGAGGCTACCAGGTTTTTTCACTGGCAGGTACCAGGAAGATTAAAGAGGAGGGAGTGACCTTTCAGTCGCATATAGATGGAAGTAAGCATTTGTTCACTCCCGAAAATGTAATGGACATCCAGCGGAGTATTGGTGGTGATATCATTATGGCTTTTGACGAGTGCCCCCCCGGTGGAAGTGAATTCAACTATGCTAAAAAGTCGATGGAGATGACACATCGCTGGCTCGACAGATGCTTTACACAGTTCAACTCAACACAACCAAGGTATGGTTACACACAAAATCTTTTTCCGATAGTACAGGGAGGAACCTTTAAAGACCTGCGCAAACAATCCTGTGAATTTATTGCTGCCAAAAAAGCTGCCGGTAATGCCATCGGCGGATTAAGCGTAGGAGAACCCGAACCGGTGATGTATGAAATATGCGACTGGTGCTGCGATCATTTACCAACTGATAAACCAAGATACCTGATGGGGGTGGGCACTCCCTGGAATATCCTGGAATGTATTGGTATGGGCATTGATATGTTTGACTGTGTGATGCCCACCCGCAACGGACGAAATGCGATGCTTTTTACCACTAATGGTGTGATCAATATAGATAATAAGAAATGGGAGCATGACTTTTCTCCTATCGATGATGGATTTGATTGCGAAGTGAGTAATTACTACAGCAAAGCATACCTGCGCCACCTGATGAAGGCAAAAGAGTTTTTGGGATATACCATTGCCAGCATACATAACCTTGCATTTTACCTCTGGTTGGTAGGGGAGGCGAGGAAGCAAATTCAGCAGGGGAGTTTTAACAACTGGAAGAACGAAATGCAGGTGAGGCTGAAACAAAAATTATGAATCTCTTTTTGCCTGACACTATGTATAAGGAATTGATCCTTTCACAATCCGGCAACAGTTTTTAAGCTATTTTTGAGCCGATGCAGAAACTTGATTGGTATATATTGAAGAAATTTCTGGTTACATTTATTTTTTGTATGTTTTTGTTTACTGCTATTGCAGTGGCTGTGGATATCAGTGAAAAGACAGATGATTTTGTAAAAGCCGGATTCAGTACGAATGAAATTATAGAAAAGTATTACCTGGGTTTTGTCCCCTGGATATGGGGCCTGCTTTTCCCTTTGTTTGTTTTTATAGCAGTTATCTTCTTCACCAGTCGCATGGCTACCCGGTCAGAAATAATCGCCATACTTGCCAGCGGCACCAGTTACAACCGGTTTCTAAGGCCTTATTTAATTGGAGGTATTGCACTCGCAGTTGTACTTTGGATAGGCAACAGCTACTGGATACCAAAGGCCAATATTATCAAAAGTAATTTTCAGTCTACTTATATAGATAAGAACGACCCCACCAAAAACCGTTCGTACGGGAGCTGTGCCCGTTGTTATTATTTGCGTACAGATACCAACACATTTGTTGGTATCAGGGATTATGATACTTCGATTAAATCAGCAAGAGGTTTCTTCATGGAGAAAATAAAGGACAACAGGGTGATATATAATCTCCGTGCGGAAACGATAAGTTGGGATACGGTTTCAAAAAAATGGAAATTGTTTCGGGTTGCTGAAAGATATATTGACAGTATGGGGGAAAGGGTAAACAATCATGATACCTTACTTATTCCATTACAACTTTCTCCCGATGAACTCAAAAAGGATGATTATTTGAAGGATAAGCTGACTACACCTGAACTGGCTCGTTATATCAAAAGGGAGGAACTGAGAGGCACCGAGGGATTGAGTACATTAAAAGTGGAACGCTACCGGCGAACCGCCACTCCGGCAACTGTTTTATTACTAACCATGATCGGGGTCGTAATTGCAAGTCGTAAAACAAGGGGTGGAAGCGGTCTGCACCTTGCATTTGGGATTATTATCGCCGCATTGTTTATTATTTCTGACCGGTTTTCTACTGTATTTGCCACCAAAAGCAATCTACCGGCGTTTGTAGCCGCCTGGCTTCCAAATATTGTTTTTACAGCAGTGGGCTGGTGGTTATACCGTCGTACCCCCAAATAAACTAACTGAACCCAGTTTCTTCGATTAGCATTCAAACTTTCATGCTTAATTTTTGTTCCAGCAGGTGGCAATGACTAATTTTAGGCCCTCAATTTTTTGTAACAATCCCCGAAAAATAAGGTATCATGGGAATAATCAAAGACCGGTTTAAGACGAAAGCAGATGCTGTTGCAGCCGAGATTAAGGAAATGCTAAAGGAACACGGAAATAAAGTTATTGGCGAAGTTCAGTTGTCCCAGATATACCAGGGTATGAGGGGGATTACAGGGTTAGTAACGGAAACATCACTATTAGATGCCCGGGAAGGTATCCGTTTCCGGGGCTATTCCATTCCTGAATTGCAGCAAAAACTGCCTAAAGCTCCCGGTGGTACCGAACCATTACCCGAAGGTTTATTTTATCTGATGCTCATTGGTGATTTACCATCAGATGAAGAAGCCGGCCACATTACAAATATTCTTCAGCGCCGGAGTCATGTACCAAAATATGTATTTGAAGCAATTGATGCATTACCAATTACTACACACCCGATGACAATGTTTGTGGTTGGGGTAATGGCATTACAGACAGAAAGCTATTTCCAGAAAAAATATGCTGAGGGTCTCAGTAAAAAAGACTATTGGCTGCCAACATTTGATGATAGTGTTGTTTTGCTGGCCCGTTTGCCAAGAATAGCAGCTTACATATATCGTCGGAAGTACAAAAATGGTGATGATATTCAACCTAATGGTTTGTTGGATTGGGCAGGAAATTTTGCTCATATGCTGGGGTATGATGATGAAAGCTTCAAAGAGCTGATGCGATTGTACATGACTATTCATGCAGATCATGAAGGAGGTAATGTATCAGCACATACCACTCATCTGGTAGGCTCTGCCTTAAGTGATCCTTATTTAAGTTATGCAGCAGGTATGAATGGATTAGCTGGCCCTTTGCATGGTTTAGCTAATCAGGAGGTGATTAAATGGATTTATGATATGCAGGAAGAATTGCACACTGATTTGCCAACCAAAGAACAAATAGCTGACTATGTTAAAAAAACACTGAGTGAAGGGAAAGTGGTCCCCGGATATGGGCATGCTGTTCTCAGAAAAACAGATCCACGGTATACCGCACAAATGGAATTTGGGAAAAAACATATGCCTGATGATAAGCTGGTCAATACTGTTTGGAACATTTACGACACAGTACCTCCTATATTGCAATCATTGGGAAAAATTAAAAACCCCTGGCCTAATGTGGATGCACATAGCGGGGCTTTGCTGGTGCATTATGGTATGGTGGAATACGAGTTTTACACCGTGTTGTTTGCAGTAAGCCGTGCCTTAGGTGTTCTTGCAAGTCTTTGCTGGGACAGGGCTCTTGGTTTACCAATTGAAAGGCCGAAATCTGTTACCACTGATCTTGTAAAACTATGGTTGAACGGCAAGGATAATATTTGGGGTGAATAAGTAAAATAATAATAACGGAAGCTCCTCCTCTCTCAGGCGAGTTTCTTTTTTAAGAGAAATGCAAAAAAAAAATTAATTGCCTTCATGCTTTTAAGGCAGGCAAAAAATAGTAATATTTTCCATCATTTCAGGGATTAGATACATTTTTCAGAGGTGCTATTGGGGGTACATTTAGTGTTGTAATGGATTGCTTCACAGGCAAGTTTATAAGCATTACGGATTGGTGAATGAAACGATTGCTCCAAGTGTTACCGGTATATTTTTTACTGTTTGCCGTTGCGGCCGGCGCAGCAGAAATATATGTTTCTCCCAATGGCAACGACAGCAATGCCGGAACCAAAGAGAAACCGTTGGCCACATTACAGGCTGCCATTCGCAAAGCAAGAAATTTACGAAGGCTGAACGATGAAAGCATTCGGGGCGGTATTCATATTATTTTGGGGGGTGGTGTTTATGCTGTTTTGGAAACGGTGGTGTTGCGGCCGGAAGATAGCGGCACGAAAGATAGCCCAACATGGATAGAGGCGGCATCTAACGAAAAGCCGGTGATTAGTGGTGGTGTTACAATTGGTGGCTGGAAAAAATTACTGGCTCCTGTTACAGGCTTGCAAAAAAAATATCAACATCAAATTTGGGTAGCGGATGTGCCAATGGTGAATGGGTTGGATATTAATTTCCGTCAACTGTGGGTGAATGATGTGAAAGCAGTGAGAGCAAAATCATCTAACGGAAATGCAATGCAGCGCATTTTAAACTGGAACAAAGCAGAAGCAGCTTGTGTGATACCAACATTGGCATTTCAAAATTTAGATAAGACCAACGGATTGGAATTTTTTATTCACCAATGGTGGGAGATTGCCAATCTGCGGGTGAAGAAAGTGGAGGTGATGGGTGACAGTACCAGGTTATTTTTTCATCAGCCGGAAAGTAAAATACAAAACGAACATCCCTGGCCGGCGCCGTGGCTGAGTAAGGAGACAGGTAATTCAGCTTTTTATCTGAACAACGGCATACAATTTTTAGACGAGCCCGGTGAGTGGTACCTGGATAATGCAAAGCATAAAATTTATTACTGGCCACGAAGCAATGAAAATTTAACAGCGGCGAAAGCGGTTGCTCCCTTTACTGAAACATTAATCAGTGTGGAAGGAACGATTGATGTGCCTGTTAAAAATTTAGTAATTGAAGGGATTTCATTTCAGCATACAGGCTGGTTGCGGCCTTCGTTACAAGGGCATGTGCCGCATCAGATAGGCTTATTTATGACGGAAGCCTATAAGCTTCACCCCTCAGGAACCAAAGAAAAACCTGAGTTGGATAATCAGGCATGGGTTGGCCGACCACCCGGGGCTTTATTTTTGAAGTATGCATGGGGAATAAAAATAACAGGTTGCAAGTTCGAGCATTTAGCATCAATAGGCTTGGATGTAGCAGATGGAACCAAGGCCTTGCATGTAAAAGGAAATCTATTTAAAGATATTGGAGGAAATGGATTGCTGGTGGGAAGCTTTGGTGAAAAAGGCAGGGAAATACATTTGCCATATGACCCTGACAACGAAAACGAAGCAGTGGGATTAGCATGGATTAATAATAATCTTATAACTAATATTGGAACAGAAGACTGGGGCAGTGTTGCCATTGGAGTTGGGTTTGCAAAAAATATTTCTATTCAACATAATGAAATTGTCTATGTCCCTTACACAGGCATTAGTCTTGGTTGGGGATGGACTTATGCAAGTATCATAATGGATGGAAACCTTGTGAAGGCAAACAAAATCCATCATTTCGGAATGAAAAATTATGATTGTGCCGGTATTTATACGCAGAGTTTTCAATCGAACACAGAAGTAACAGAGAACTATATTGACAGTGCTGCTAAGGCACCGTATGCACATCTTCCCAGCCACTGGTTTTACCTGTATGCAGACGAAGGCAGTACTGATATAAAGTTTACCCATAATTGGACACCTTCAACCAAATTCCTTCAAAATACAAAAGATAAAAGTACTTGGTGGTATGATAATGGCCCGGATGTGGACGAAACTGTAAAAAAAAATGCAGGATTAGAGGAAATGTATCGCTATTTATTGGCTAACAAAACCGCTGTAACTAATCAACCAATTAATGAGGAGCACAACGAAGTAATTGAACTGGTGGTGAAGGAGGGCAAGCAACTGGATTTGCAAAAACTAAAATTGCTGCTGGCGAAAAATAACATGGACAGCACCGCTGTTTACAAATGGCAAAACCATTACGTAATTTTTGATAAGGTGCAGGATTTGGGAGTGATGGAAGGAAGGCTGCAGAATAATTTTCCGGAGGCGACAGTGAAAGCTTACCACAATATGTTTTATGAATATAGTAAGAAGAAACATTGTGATGAAAAAACAACAGCAACAGAATGGACGCATATTATTTTAACGGCCAATCTTGTTAGTGATGAAGAACTGCAGAAAAAATATCTGAATTATCATGCCACACAGTTTGAGAAATGGCCGGATATAGCTAAAGGTTTTTGCAATGCGGGCTTTCAGCAGTTGCTGATTTTTAAAAACGGGCGGCAACTGGTTTTAACCATCAGTATTCCAAAAGGAAAAGTATTGGATGAACTGAATCCGAAAACTACAGAGAACAATCCCAAGATGAATGAATGGAATAAAATAATGGGCAAATACCAGGAAGGAATTGAGGGAACGAAGCCAAATGAAACCTGGGTCTTTTTTAAACAGTTATAAGTTATGAATGATGAGTGATAAGTTTTTGCATCAGCTGGCTTGCAACTCATAATTCATGACTCATAATTCATAACTAATAAGTATGTTAAATATTGGAATACTAGGTTTGGGCGAAGGCCGCAGCGCCATGAGTGCCGCCATTAACAGTAACAAGCTGCACCTTAGAGTGATTTGCGACCAAAGCATGGAACTGTGCCGACAGCGGGCAGATGAATTTAAAATGTACGAATACACCACTTCGTATGAGGAGATGCTGAATGATGCTGAGATTGACTTCATCGCTATTTATACGCCTGACCATTTGCATACCGAACATATTGCAAAAGCATTAAGGCATGGCAAACATGTTGTCTGTACCAAACCTTTTATTGATGATTTAGGCAAGGCAAAAGAATTGCTTGCATTGCAGCAACAAACAGGCAAGAAAGTTTTTGTAGGACAAAGTTCCCGTTTTTTTGAACCTTATAAAAGGCAGCGTAAAGACTTCGAGGCGGGTTTGATCGGGGAACTGATAACAATTGAAAGCCATTATAATGCCGATCACCGCTGGTTTTTAGAAAAGCCTTGGGCATTGGAAAAGTCATTTAAATGGTTATACGGAGGCTTGAGTCACCCGGTTGATTTTATACGTTTCTATTTACCCAACATAGAAGAAGTGATGGGCTATGGCATGATAAGCAGCAATGGGAGAAAAGCCGGACTGAAAAATGAAGATAGCATGCACTTTATTTTTAAAGCCGCTGATGGATGTATTGCAAGAGTAAGCGGTACATACACCAGCCCAACACAGCCCGTACAAAGAGACAGCGGTATGACCTGTATTTTAAGGGGTACAGAAGGTGCATCGCAGGCCGATTATCATGAACTGCGTTATGCAATTACCGATAAAACAGGAGAAGAAAAAATTATTACATGGGGTGATAAGTATTTAAAACATTATTTCCGTTTTGAAGGGCAAAGTCACCACGCCGGTGAATACCAGAATTACTTAGAATACTTTGTGGATAGTATTGAACAGGGGTTTACTGCATATCCTGATATGAAAGAAGGAATAGGAACTGTGGCTTTATTGCAGGCTATGGATAAAGCTTTGCAAACCGGAGTGCCGGTGAAGGTGAAAAGTATTTTGAAAGAACATAGTCTGAACCTTGATTAAACAGATCAACAGGGGTTAATTTCTAAATTTTTGGATCTTTTAAATCCTGTTCAGACAATTGCTGAATAAAGATCAGAACGTTGAAGGGTGCGACGCAATGATGATGATAGTATCACTACTGCTGGTAACATAAAAAACATTCTTGCTGATGAAAAAAATAATTTCTTCTTTACTGTTGATTGCGGTGGTACTTACTGGCTGCAACAATAAAACGCAACAAAAAAAATCAACGGGTAAAATTGCCGTGGTGGTGTCCACCCTCAACAATCCATGGTTTGTGTTTTTAGCAGAAACCGCTGCAGCCAAAGCAAAAGCATTGGGCTACGAAGCAAAAATTTTTGATTCGCAGAATAACACCGCACTGGAAAGCGACCATTTTGAAAATATTGTGGTGGCAGGTTTTGATGCAATATTGTTTAACTCCACCGATGCAGATGGTTCTATTGCCAATGTGCAGAAAGCAAAAGATGCAGGCATTCCAGTGTTTTGCATGGACAGGGAAATTAATTCACTCAACACTGCTACTTCACAAATTTTACGCGACAGTTATTCCGGCGCTGTTGCTATTGGAAAATATTTTACACAAACGCTGAACAAGAAAGGGAATTATGTGGAGATACTTGGTTTGGTGGGTGACAATAACACTTGGGCAAGAAGCAAGGGTTTTCACAGTGTGGTGGATAATTACAAA